>NZ_JAUMTZ010000011.1:0-18619 GCF_030530945.1 Kocuria sp.
CTCGTCGTCGTCCTCGGCGAAGACGGTGAGGGGGGTGACCTCGTCGTAGGCGTCGTAGAGGGCCTCCTCGTAGGACTCGAAGGAGTTCGCGATGGCCAGGTAGGCGCCGTCCACCGAGGGGTCGTCGTCGGAACGACGGTTGGCGGCGGCGGCGAGGTGTTCTTCCAGGGCGTTGACGAGCGCTTGCAGTGCTGCGCGAGGATCGGTGCTCATGGGGTAGACGTTAGTCGCTGTGGGAGCAGAATGGGAGCGATGAGAGAACAACGCCTGAAGCACACATCGGTGACCGGCCATCCCACCATGACGGGACGGGACGAGCGCTACGAGTACCTGTCCCTCACGGTGGACCCGCGGGAGAAGCTGGCGGACGCCCGCACCCGGGTGAAGGAGCACGCCGAGTACGGCAAGTGGGAGCTCATGCGCTCGGCGGTGCTCTACGGCGGCGCCCGGCGCTACGTCCTGCGGCGGCGCATCATGCGGGTGGAGCGCACGTTCTGAGCCCCGCGCCGGGGCAGCGCAGACCGCCCCCGCCCCCCGGGTCCGGTGGCTGGGATCCGGGTGGTCCACCTGGAACGCAGGGCGGGCGGCTCAACCGGTGACCGGCCCCAGCAGGGAGGTCGCGGTGGCGGCGTGGACGGACTCCTCGTCCGAGGGGTGGTACATCCCGGCGAGCACGTCCCGGTAGAGCCGCTCCAGTTCGGAGCCACTGCGGTACTGCGCCCCGCCCGAGGCCCGCAGCGCGAGGTCCACCACCTGGCGCGCCGCCTCCGTGGCGCGGTGCTTCACGCCGGAGAAGAGGATGAACCAGCGCTGCCCGTGGGCCACCTCCCGGTCCGTGCCCAGGGCGTCCACGTCCCCGCACAGCTGCCGCAGCTGCAGCTCCACGCCGTCCCGCAGCACCCCCGCGCGGGCGATGTGGCGGCGGATGTCCGGGTCGTCCGAGTAGGGCGCGTCCTTCGCGAGCGAGTGCCGGGAGCCCACGACCTCCACCGCCACGTCCAGGGCGCGGTCCGCGATCCCGGTGTAGACCGCGGCGAGCAGCAGCTCGAAGCACCCGAAGATCCCCCACACCACGGGGTCAGGGTTCGGCCCCACGGGCGTGGTGGTCAGCAGGTCCGCCTCCCGCAGCAGCGCACCGTCCAGCACGGTGGTGCAGGACTGCGAGGCCCGCATCCCCAGCGCGTCCCAGTCCGCGCGGGTCTCCACACCGGGCACCGGGTCCCCGTGGTGCTCCCGGGTGAGCAGACCGACCACGAGCCGCGCGGCGTCGTCGTCCCCCGGGGTGCGCGCGTGGACGAGCAGGCGCGTCCAGCGCGGGGACAGGGACGTGAAGATCTTGGTGCCGTGCAGCCGCCAGCCCCCGTCCGTGGGCTCCGCGCGGGTCACGGCGTCGAAGAGCACCGAGTCGTTGCCCGCCTCCGAGATCCCGAACGCGAACGCGTGCCCGGCCACGGCGTCCTCGAAGAGCCGCTGTGCGCGCCCGTCGCCGCGCAGGTGCAGGGTGTAGCCGATCCCCACGATCACGTGGTGCATGTTGATGCCCAGCGCGGTGGCGGGTGCGGCCGTGGCGAGCCGGCGCTGCGCACGGGCTGCCTGCTCCAGGCTGAAGCCCAGCCCGCCGAACTCCTCCGGCACGAGCATGCGCAGGTAGCCGACCTCGCGCAGCGCGGCGAAGTCCTCCTCGAAGAACCGGTTCTCCCGGTCGGTCTGGGCGGCCCGGCCGCGGATCTCCGCCAGCAGGGAATCGGGCAGCAGCTCGGTCACGGGGTCCATCTCACGGTCCTTTCGGAAGGGGGCGACGACGCCGCCCGCTCGGGGCGCGCCGCCGGGGGCGGTCGTCGTCGGGGGCGGGCGCGGCCGGTGGCGGCGGTGTGCGGGGACGGCCGGGGACGCGCGGCGCTCAGTAGGTGCGCAGCAGCCGGTCCAGCACGCGGGAGCCGAACTCGAGCGACGCCACGGGGACGCGCTCGTCCACCCCGTGGAACATGCCGGTGAAGTCCAGCCCGTCCGGCAGCTGCAGGGGCACGAAGCCGTACCCGGTGATGCCCAGGGTGGACAGCGACTTGTTGTCGGTGCCGGCGCCCAGCATGTAGGGCAGCACCACGGCGTCCGGGTCCTCGGCGGCGAGCGCGTCCACCATGGCGTCCACCACGTTGCCGGAGAACGGGACCTCCAGGGCGATGTCCTCGAACTCCGCCTCGATGCGGACCTTCTCCCCCGCGAGCTCCTGCAACGTGGCGAGCACGTGCTCCTTCTGCTCTGGCAGGAAGCGCACGTCCACCGCGCCCTCGGCGGATCCGGGGATCACGTTCGTCTTGTACCCGCCGTCCAGCACGGTGGGGTTGGAGGTGTTCTGCAGGGTGGCACCCACGAAGCGGGCCACGTCCCCGAGCTCGCGCAGCAGCTTCTGGGGGTTCTGCGGGTCGAACTCCACGCCGGTGAGCTCCGTGACCTCGTCCAGGAACGCCCGGGTGGTCTTGGTCAGCTCCACGGGCCACGTGTACTCGCCGATGTTCGCCATGGCCCGGGAGAGGGTGGTGACGGCGTTGTCCTCGTGCAGCCCGGAGCCGTGGCCCGCCTGGCCCTGCGCGTGGAGCCTGAGCCACATCAGGCCCTTCTCCGCGGTCTGCAGCAGGTACGCCCGGCGCCCGCCGATGGTCGTGGAGTAGCCGCCCACCTCGCTCAGCGCATCCGTGACGCCCTCGAAGACCTCGGGGTGCTCGTGCACCATGAACTTGGAGCCGTAGCGCATCCCGGCCTCCTCGTCCGCGAAGAACCCGAAGACGATGTCGCGCTTCGGCACGGCCCCGGTGCGGCGCATGTGCCGCAGGACGGACAGCATCATGGCGTCCATGTCCTTCATGTCCACGGCGCCGCGGCCCCAGATCATCCCGTCCCGCACCTCCGCGGCGAAGGGGTCCACGGACCAGTCCCGGGCCATCGCGGGCACCACGTCCAGGTGGCCGTGCACCAGCAGCGCGTCCGCCGTGGGGTCTGAGCCCTCCAGCCGCGTGAACACGTTGGCGCGGCCGGGTGCGGACTCGAAGTACCGCGTCTCCAGTCCCACCTCCTCGATCAGTGCCGCCACGTGCTCGGCGGCCTGGCGCTCGCCCTTGGCCTCCCCGCTGGAGAAGTTGGAGGTGTCGAAGCGGATGAGCTCCCGGCAGATCCGGGCGGTCTCCCCCTCGGGGGTGGAGGTGGTCTCGGTGTGCTGCGTCATGGTGCTCGCTCTCCTCGCTGCCGCGGTGGGGGCCGTCTCCCGCGCGCCGCGGGCGCCCCACCGTCCACGGTAGCCCTCCCGTGGACTTGCCGGGCTTCTCGGTTACCCTGAGTGGCACGTACGAGTTCGTTCCCCAACGCCCCGTGGGAGGCCACGATGACTGGAAACATCACCCTGATCGCCCGGACCGTGCCCAGCACGCGGGAGGCCACGGCCCCCAGCCGTCCGGTGACCCGCGAGGACTCCGCGACACTGGCCCAGCTGCTGCGCGAGGCCTACGGCTCCGCGGCCACGGGTTCCCAGGAGCAGGCCGAGACCATGGTCCAGGACGCCCTGGAGGGCGCCTTCGGCCCGTTCCTCGCGGAGCAGTCGCGGCTGGTGGAGGACGAGAACGGCAACCCCGTGGCCGCGGCCATGGTGCTCGAGCGCCGCACGGACTCACACCTGCCGGACGCCCCCTACCTCTTCGAGCTCTTCACGGCGTCGTCCCACCGCCGCCGCGGGCTCGCCGAGCAGCTGGTGCGCAGCGTCATGGCGTCCCTGCACGAGAACGGGTACGAGGAGGTTTGCGTACGCATCCCCGAGGACAACGCCGCGGCACTGGCCCTCTACCTCACGCTCGACTTCAACCGCTGGACGCCGGAGCACGACGAGCTCTGAGCCCACCGGCGCGGCTCAGCGCAGGCTGAGCTCCTCGCGGACCGGAGGTTGGGCGCCCACGTCCGTGTGGAGCGCCCACCGCACCGTGACCTCCACCAGACGCAGGCTGTCCGGGTCGCGGGTGTCCGTGGAGCCGGGGTGCTGGGCCTCCAGGGTCTGCGCCGCACCGGCGGCCTCGGAGCCCTCCAGCACGCGGGCCTCCCCCTCCAGCTGCACCTCGTCCGTGGTTCCCCGCATCACCACCATGGAGATCCGCGGGTCCGCCGTGATGTTGGAGACCTTGCGGGACGCGACGTTGGCGCCGAACACGATCCGTCCCGCGTCCGTGGCCGCCACGCGGATGTAGGCGGACTCGGGATGTCCGGTGCCGCTGTTGCTGGCCACCACCGCCGCCCCGGCGGCACGCACGTGCTCCACCAGCCACCGCCCGTGCTCGTTCAGGTTGTTCCCCAGCTCCACCATGACAGCCCCTGTTCCGCGCGCGTGCGCGCGCCCTCGTCCGACACGGTCCACTGTAGGGGCGGCGCCCCCGTTAGTCACCGGGGCGCACGCGTCTCAGAGCGGCAGCGTGGACAGGGGCTCCACCAGGTGTGGCCCCTGCGAGGCCACGGACCCCACCTCCGGGCCCACGGGGTGCATGCGCCACTGCGCGGCCACCACCAGGGACTGCTGGGCGGCCCGGTCCACGAGTGCCCGCGTCCGCTCCCTGTCCCGGTCCGGGGTGATCCACTCCCGCGCGAACTGCTCGCCCATGCCCACAGGCAGCCGGTCGTGCAGGGCGCCGAGGGCCGCGAGGTGCGGGTCCTCGTCCTGCGCGGACGGTGCCGCGCGCGTGAGGATGGAGCACGAGAGCAGCCAGCGGGCGGCGTCGTCGCTCTCGGGGTGCTTTCCGGGTCTCGTCTGCTCCGCGCGCGCGGCGTCCGCGGCGTGGTCGGGCACGCGCCACCACTCGTAGATGCCGGCGAACCAGATCGGGGAGCCGTCCTCCGGGTGCACGAACCAGGGCTGCTTCCTGCCCCGCCCGGAGTCCGGGGCCTTCCACTCGTAGTAGCCGTCCGCGGGAACGGCGCAGCGGCGCGCCACGACCGCCGAGCGGAACGAGGGCTTCTCCGTGACGGTCTCGGAGCGGGCGTTGAACATCCTGGACCCCACCGTGATGTCCTTGGCCCACGGGGGGACGAGTCCCCAGCGGGCCGCGTGCAGCTCGGGGAGCAGCTGGCCCTCCTCGCCCAGGCGCTCCAGCAGCACCGGCACGGTGTGGGTGGGGGCCACGTTCCAGTTCGGGCCCACGGCGTCCCCCACGGACTCGTCCACGCGGGCGTCGAAGGGCAGCGCCAGCTGCCCGGGGGTCCTGGCGACCACGTACCGTCCGCACATCGCGTGCTCCTCCCCGTCCCGCGCTCAGCCCGCGGCCGGGGCGCTCACGTGGCCGTGGCCCATGTAGGTGGCGTAGCGGTCGTAGACGTCCAGCAGCGCGGCCTCGACCTCGGCCACGGTGGTCCCGGGCCGCACGTCCGCCACGCACCCCGCGGTGGAGGGCTCCCACGGGATCCCGAGGCACGCGTAGACGTCCTCCAGCACCCCGCGCAGCGGCTCCGCCTCCTCGACCACCAGGACGGTGGAGAAGTACCAGGCACCGGCCACCACGCGCTGCGCGGTTCCGGCGAGCTTCACGGGACGCCGCGGGTCCGCGGCCGTGCCCGGTGCGTGAACGCTGTACTCCCCCGCGCAGTACTCCCCGGGGATCTCCCCCACCTGCGCGGGGATCTCCAGCTCCTCCAGCGCCGCCACGACCATGTCCCCGAACAGCCGGTAGCGGTCCTTGATGCCGGTCTTGGGGTCCGGGTCCGGCTCCACGTGGTCGATCACCAGGCAGCCGCCGTGGTACGCCGCCGCGCGACCGCCGACCCGGCGCACGAGCGGGGTGAACGCGGCGTCGAGCGCGGCCCGGCGGGCACGCACAAAACCGGGGTTCAGCTCGTCCCGGCGCCCGAAGGCCACCGTGGGCCGGGGCTGGTACACCCGCAGGACGGGTTCGGTGGCGCCGCCGCGGGCGGCGTCCAGGAGGGTGAGGGCGCGGCGGTAGTCCTGCTCGGCGCCCAGGGACTCGCGCTGACGTATGAGTTTCATGCTGGCGCCAACTCTAGACCAGCCGGGCCGCGCACCACCGGCGCCACCCGCGGGGAGCACGCACCACGGGCGACGCCGCCGCCCGCCTCAGACGCCGGAGGCCGCCAGGCGCGGGGTCGCCGACGCCGCGGAGCGCTCCCCCGCGCCGGTCACCGGTCGCCGGGTCGTGGTGACGGGCCCGTGAGCGGCCGCCGCGACGATCGCGGTCTTGAGGACGTGGTGGTCATCCAGCAGGTCGCGGGACTGGTTCAGCGGACTCAGTGCGCGGCACGTCCTGGTCACGCCCCCGCGGGGGACGTACCGGTTCACGCGGCGCACCGCGGCGTTCCAGCGCCTGCGTTGGTCGCGGGTCAGCTCCCTGCCCTCCAGCTCGTCCAGCCAGGCCATGGCCCCGGTGAAGACGCGGGTCACGAGCTCGCGCTCGAACGCCTCCACGGTTCCGGTGCCGCGCATCAGCCGGTTCAGCGCCGACAGCTCGGCCATCGACAGTGCGGATTTCACGGTGGATGCAGCACGCATCATCACAAGCCCCCTATGACAGTCTTCCGCGGTGGCGGCACGGACGACCAGGCCCGCCGCGGTTGTCGATTGTGCCCCCGCCAGCACGGTGTTCCCCCCGGATCACCTGGGCGCTGGCGGGGTGCTTCTCCCCTTGCACCTCGATCGTAGCCACCGCGGCCGCGGCGATCACAGTCGCACATTGGGGGACGGGACATGGGAATGTCCCCCGATCGGCGAGCACCGCAGGCAGCGCGACCCGGGGTGGAAGGGCGCATCCCGGGCGCGCGCCCGGGCGGCGTCGCCCCCCCGGTCCGCGGGATGGACCGGCGCGCAGAGAACAGCGGCCCGCCACGGTGTGCACCGTGGCGGGCCGCTGCCGGGCAGGGCCCGGAAGGCTCAGGGCCTCAGAAGTCCCAGTCCTCGTCCTCCGTGTTCACGGCCTTGCCGATCACGTAGGAGGAGCCGGATCCGGAGAAGAAGTCGTGGTTCTCGTCCGCGTTCGGGGACAGCGAGGAGAGGATCGCCGGGGAGACGTCCGTCATCTCCCGCGGGAACAGCGCCTCGTAGCCGAGGTTGTTCAGCGCCTTGTTGGCGTTGTAGTGCAGGAACTTCTTGACGTCCTCGGTCCAGCCCACGGAGTCGTAGAGCGCCTCGGCGTAGGAGACCTCGTTCTCGTAGAGCTCGTCCAGCAGCTCGTAGGTGTAGTCCTTGAGCTCCTGCTGGCGCTCGGGCGTCTCCTGCAGCAGCCCCTTCTGGTACTTGTAGCCGATGTAGTAGCCGTGCACGGCCTCGTCCCGGATGATCAGCCGGATCAGGTCCGCGGTGTTGGTCAGCTTCGCGTGCGAGGAGAAGTACATGGGCAGGTAGAAGCCCGAGTAGAAGAGGAAGGACTCCAGCAGCGTGGAGGCCACCTTCTTCTTCAGGGGGTCGTCACCCTTGTAGTACCGCAGGACGATGTCCGCCTTGCGCTGCAGGTGCTCGTTCTCGCGGGACCACCGGAACGCCTCGTCGATCTGCTTCATCGAGGACAGCGTGGAGAAGATGGACGAGTAGGACTTGGCGTGCACCGACTCCATGAACGCGATGTTGGTGTACACCGCCTCCTCGTGCAGGGTCTTGGCGTCCGGGATGAGCGACACGGCGCCCACGGTGCCCTGGATGGTGTCCAGCAGGGTCAGGCCCGTGAACACCTTCATGGTGAGGTCCTGCTCCTCCGCCGTGAGGGTCTTCCAGGACTGGACGTCGTTGGACAGCGGGACCTTCTCCGGGAGCCAGAAGTTGGAGGTCAGGCGGTCCCAGACCTCGGTGTCCTTCTCGTCCTGGACGCGGTTCCAGTTGATGGCCTCCGCCGGGTGGCGGAGCAGTTCGACCTCTTCGGTGGTCATGGTGCGCGCTGGCTCCTTCGTCGGTGCGAACCCGTGTTCGCGTGAACGGTGTGGGGGCGCGGCGGTCGCTCGGGGAAGCGATGCGCGTGTGGGGCATCGGGGCCGTCCGCGTGGAAAAGGAGTTCCCACCATACTCCACGCCGACCCCCGGCTTCAGGGGGTCCGGTGGGCGACGCCGCGCACGACGCCGCGTGGTTTCCCTCACGGCGAACGCGCCCCCGCGCCCCTTTCCTCCACCGCCCGGGGCGTGCAGGATGAGGAACCACCGACCCGCAACAGGGCTGGGTCAGCAACGAGAAGGAGAGAGCTCATGCCTGACTTCGGAGGACTCGCTGACAAGGCCAAGGACATGGCCGGCGACCACCAGGACAAGGTCAACGACGGCATCGACAAGGCCGGTGACGCCGTGGACGAGAAGACCGGCAGCAAGTTCGAGGGCCAGGTCGACAAGGGCCAGGACGCCGTGCGCGATCACCTGGGCGGCAACGAGTAGGACCCACCCCCAGCGGTGGCGAGAGGGCCCCTTCCCACGGGAAGGGGCCCTCTCGCCGTGCGGGGGCAGCGCAGGACCCGCTCAGGCCTCGTCGGCCTCGCGGGCAAGGGCCGTGAGGCGGGAGACGGCGCGGTAGTACTTCTTCTGGTATCCCCCGGCCATCATCTCCTCCGTGAACACGCGGTCGAAGGGCACGCCTGTGGAGAGGATGGGCAGGTCGCGGTCGTACAGCCGGTCCGCGAGCACCACGAAGCGCAGCGCCACGGCCTGCTGGTCGATGGTGCGCACCCCGCGCCACGCGATCGCGTCCAGGTCCTGGATGAGGGCACGGTACCGGGAGGGGTGCACGCGCGAGAGCTGGTCCACCAGGGCGTCGAAGTCGTCCACGGCCACCCGCCTGCCCGCGAAGTGCTGCTCCACGGCGGCGTCCAGCGCGGCGTCGTCCGGCAGGGGCGATGGCGCCTGCGGGAGGCCGCGGTGGCGGTAGTCCTCGCCGTCGATGCGGACCACCTCGAACTGCGAGGAGAGCACCTGGATCTCGCGCTGGAAGTCCTGCGCGGCGAAGCGGCCCTCCCCCAGCGAGCCCGGCAGGGTGTTGGAGGTGGCCGCGAGCTTGACCCCGGCGTCCGCGAGCTCGCGCATGAGCCGGGACATCAGCACGGTGTCCCCGGGGTCGTCGAGCTCGAACTCGTCGATGCACACCAGCGCGTACTCCTTCAGGGCGTCCACCGTGCGGCGGAACGTGAGCGCGCCCACCAGATTGGTGTACTCCACGAAGGTGCCGAACGCCTTGGGCCCGGGCACCGCGTGCCACAGGGAGGCGAGCAGGTGGGTCTTGCCCACGCCGAAGCCGCCGTCCAGGTAGATCCCCTGCGCCGCGGCCGGAGCCTTCTGCCCGCCGAAGAGCCTGGAGAGGAAGCCGCCGCCGCCGCGGGCGCCGCCGCCGGAGACGCCGGCGGCGAAGGCCTTGAGCTTCTCCACGGCCTCGGCCTGGGACGGCTGGGAGGGGTCCGGGCGGTAGGTGTCGAAGGACACCTCGCCGAAGCGCTCGGAGGGCCGGAACCCGTCCAGCAGCTCGTCGGCCGAGACGCGCGGGTTGCGCTCCACCAGGTGTTCGATCTGAGTGCTCACGTGAGAGGGCCTCCCGGCCGGCACCCCGGCCGCTCCCGTGGAGGACGCGCCGGGCCCCGGCCCTGCTGTGGACGGACGACGGTGGGGGCGCGCCGCAGCGGCCCCGTTCACCCCCGATGCTACCGGTCAGCCCGTGGTGAACACGGCGCGCGTCCACGGCGGCCGCCGCGTTCCGGCATGCGCGCCCCGCGGGCCCAGCACTACGCTGGGGAGGGACGCAGTGCACGGTCCGCCGCGCACCGAGAGCACGCACGAGAGCACCAGGACACGAGGAGAGGTTCCCATGGCTGCAGACGCAGAGCACAACGACGCCTTCGCACAGTACGCACACCCCGAGCGGCTGGTCTCCACCCAGTGGGTGGCCGAGCACGCGGGCGAGCCGGGCGTCGTCGTGGTCGAGTCCGACGAGGACGTCCTGCTGTACGAGACGGGGCACGTCCCCGGTGCCGTGAAGGTGGACTGGCACACCGACCTCAACGAGCCGGACACCCGGGACTACGTCAACGGCGAGCAGTTCGCCGCGCTGATGTCCCGCAAGGGCATCTCCCGCGAGGACACCATCGTGGTCTACGGCGACAAGTCCAACTGGTGGGCTGCCTACGCCCTGTGGGTGTTCACCCTGTTCGGCCACGAGGACGTGCGCCTGATGGACGGCGGCCGCGACAAGTGGATCGCCGAGGGCCGCGAGCTCACCACGGAGCCCACCGAGGTCACTCCCACCGACTACCCCGTGGTCGAGCGGGACGACTCCGCGATCCGCGCCTACCGCGAGGACGTGCTGGCGTCCCTGGGCTCGGTGCCGCTGATCGACGTGCGCTCCCCGCAGGAGTACACCGGCGAGCGCACCCACATGCCGGACTACCCCCAGGAGGGCACGCTGCGCGGCGGGCACATCCCCACCGCCGCTTCGGTCCCCTGGGCCCGGGCGGCCGCCGAGGACGGCACGTTCAGGTCCCGCGCGGAGCTGGAGGGGATCTACCTGGACGAGGTGGGACTGACCCCGGGTGAGGACGTGATCGCGTACTGCCGGATCGGCGAGCGCTCCTCCCACACGTGGTTCGTGCTGACCCACCTGCTGGGCTTCGAGAACGTGCGCAACTACGACGGCTCGTGGACCGAGTGGGGCAATGCCGTGCGCGTGCCCGTGGTCCAGGGCGAGGAGCGCGGCGAGGCCCCGGGAGCCGCCCGGTGAGCACCCAGGACCTTCCCTCCCAGCTGGCCGAGCTCGTCACCGAGTTCCGGGAGGTGCCGGAGCCCGACAAGCTGCAGCTGCTGCTGGAGTTCTCCCGGTCCCTTCCCGAGCTGCCCGCGCGTCTCGGGGAGCACCCGGAGGAGCTCGAGCAGGTCACCGAGTGCCAGTCGGCCCTGTTCCTCACCGTGGAGCTGGACGGCACCGGCCCCCAGGCCCCGGTCAGCCTGTTCTTCTCCGCACCGGCGGAGGCGCCCACCACGCGCGGCTTCGCCGCCATCCTCCACGAGGGCCTGGACGGGCTCCCCGCGCAGCAGGTGCTGGACGTGCCGGACGACCTGCCCGAGCGGTTCGGTCTGACCAGGCTGGTCTCCCCCCTGCGGATGCGGGGGATGTCCGCCATGCTGGGCAGGATCAAGCGGCAGATCACCGCACAGCAGAGCGCCTGAGCACCACGGCGCGGCTCGCGGGCCGGGACTCAGGTCCCGGCCCGCAGCACTGCCGGCAGCCAGTCCCCGATCGCACGCTCGTAGCGCTTGCGGTCGATGTTCCACTCCTTGGTGTGCCGTGCCCCGGAGAAGCCCACGAAGTCCACGTGGGGGCTGAGGTCCGCCAGCTTCACGGAGCCCGCCACGGGCACCACCTCGTCGTCCGTGGAGTGCAGGATCAGGGTGGGCGTGCCGATGTCCTCCCAGCGGGTCAGCCAGTCCAGGGCGTGCAGGTCCACCGGGGCCGAGAGCCCGGTGATCCGCGGACCCCACCGGTGGGAGATCATGTCCGCCGCCAGACGCCCCACACGCCGGGGGACGCGGTGCGCGCGGGTCTGGTGGGCCAGCAGCTCGTACCAGTCCACCACGGGACCGGTGAGCACGAGCGCGCGGATGCGGTCCCTGTACTCGCTCAGCTCGGTGGTGCGCAGCACGATGGCCCCGCCCATGGACCAGCCGAAGAGCACCACGTCCGAGGCCCCGTGCTCCAGCGCCCAGCGGATGCCGGCCTGCACGTCCTCCCACTCGGTGAAGCCCAGGCCGTACCGGTTGTCCTGGGTGGTCGGGGCCTCGCGGTCGTTGCGGTAGGAGAGGATCAGGCTGTGCAGGCCCAGCTCGTGGGCCACGCGGGCGCCCCGGATGCACTCCGGACGCTGGGCGCCGCGGCCGTGGACCATCACCGCCCACGTGCCCCCGTGGTCCGGGCGGGCGGTGTCGCCGTCGGCGGGCACGAGCCACGCGGGGGCGGCCCCGAGCGGCGTGGGGATCTCCACGGTGGCGTGGGCCAGGCCCGCGTCGGACGGGCGCTCGTACACGGTCCCGGTCCAGTGTCCCCGGGTGCCCACCGTGAGCTCGCCGCGATACACGCGCTCCACCACCCGGGTCACGGTGGCTCCGGTCTGGCGCACCACGAACCCGATGCGGGCGAGCCCGGCGCCGTCGTCGAAGCGCAGCGCGTAGGTTCCCGCCACGCGGGTGTCCGGGGTGGCGGGCAGCGTCACCAGGGTGAGCCCGGAGTGGGGGTCCTCCTCCAGCTTCAGCACGGTGACATTGCCGGGTCGGGTGGAGGGGGTCACCACGTGCCGGGCGACGAGCGCGGCGGCCCCGCCGGAGACGGCGAACGTGGCGGAGGCCGCGCCGATGCTCGCGGCGGCTCCCACGAGGGCGCCGTGGCGCCACGAACGGGCGGGGTCCGGGTCCTGCCGAGCAGGGGTCAGCCTAGCCATGGCGCCATTGTGGCACGGCCCCGTCACCCCACCGCGGTGCGCGGCGGGCATAACGGCGGGGGCGGCGTGGTTGGAGGTGTACGAGAACCCCACGACCATCGGAGGCACACACCGTGGACAGCAACGACGGACCGCAGCGGCGGGACACCCCCCGCGCCCTGAGCCCGGAGGAGGCCGCCGCGCGCACGGACGCGCAGTGGCGCGAGGCACTGAACCCGCTCGAGTACAGCGTCCTGCGCCAGGCGGGCACCGAGGCTCCCCACACGGGTGAGTACGTGGACACCACCACCGAGGGGGTGTACGAGTGCCGCGCGTGCGGTGCGGAGCTGTTCCGCTCGGAGACCAAGTTCCCGGCGCACTGCGGCTGGCCCTCCTTCTTCGCGCCCCTGGCCGAGGACCGCGTGCGCTACATCGAGGACACCACGCTGGGCATGAAGCGCGTGGAGGTCCGGTGCGCCACGTGCGACTCCCACCTGGGCCACGTGTTCGAGGGCGAGGGCTACGGCACCCCCACCGACCTGCGCTACTGCATGAACTCCGTGTCCCTGCGCCTGGTCCCAGCCGAGTAGCACCCCCGGGCGGCAGCCCGGGCACACCGGGCGCCACGCACCGGCGACACGCACCCAAACGCCCTCCGGTGTCCGAGCCTGTGGTTACTGTGACCCTGTGGGAGCGGTAACCGAGCTGAACAGCACTCCGGACGTGTTTCGCGCAGTCGTGCGGTCCCTGGAGGGTGCCCGCCTCCGCCCGGAGGTCGCCCTGAGCCGCATCGCCGCTCCGCGCGGGCTGGCGCCCCACGCCGTCTCCTTCGCCGCCGAGATCGGGCACACCCCGCACCGCGCCCACGACGACGCCGCCGCGCCACGCCGCGCGCCCGCCTCGGGCCGCTTCGTGGTGCTGTACGACGAGTCCTGCCCGCACCCGTGGGAGGGGCCCTTCCGGATCGTGAGCTGGTTCCGTTCGCGCACCGATCCCGAGATGGGGCGGGACGAGCTGCTCACAGACGTCAGCTGGGCCTGGCTCACCGACAACCTGGTGCAGCACGGGGCCCTGTTCACGGCCGAGGGCGGCACGGCCTCCCGGGTCCTGGAGCGTCACTTCGGCAGCCTCACGGACCGTGCGGACGTGGCCCAGGTGGAGCTGCGGGCCTCGTGGACCCCGGTGCCCCGCCACGGCACGCCCCACTGGGCGCAGTCCCACCTGCTCGCGTGGACGCAGGTGCTGTGCACCGCCGCCGGCCTGCCCCCGCGCCACGAGGGCGTCGCCCGTGTGTGAGCGCCGCTGACACCACCCTCCCGTCCATCCACCAGATCCCGGACGGCAGACGGAGCCGGCTCCGTCGCCGTCACGCCATCCCTCGAGGAACAACCCATCAACACCGCAGCCGACGATCCGACCCCCGCCCGCGAGCCGGGCCCCTCCGACATCCTGGTGCCGGGATTCGAGCACCTCTCGGTGCCCGCCACCGTGCACCTGAACGGCCCCGCCGAGGGCATCCCCCGCGTGGTGGACACCGCGCGGGGCCTTGCCCGCGCCGCGGAGCAGCTCGCCCAGGCCACCGGCCCCGTGGCGATCGACACCGAGCGGGCCTCCGGCTTCCGCTACGGCCAGCGCGCGTTCCTGGTGCAGCTGCGCCGGGAGGGCGCAGGCACCGTGCTCATCGACCCCGAGGCCGTGGGCTCTCTGGCCCAGGTGGACGAGGCCCTGCGCGGGGTGGAGTGGGTGCTGCACGCCGCCACCCAGGACATGCCGTGCCTCGCGGAGCTGGACATGCACCCCGACGCCCTGTTCGACACCGAGCTGGGCGGACGACTGCTCGGGCTGCGGAAGGTGGGGCTGGCGTCCATGACGGAGGAGCTGCTGGGCTTCACCCTGTCCAAGGAGCACTCCGCGGTGGACTGGTCCCAGCGCCCGCTACCCACCGACTGGCTCAACTACGCCGCCCTGGACGTGGAGGTGCTCGTGCAGCTGCGGTGGGCCACCGAGGACCGGCTCGCGGAGGCAGGCAAGCTCGAGTGGGCCGTGCAGGAGTTCGAGCACGTGCGCACGGCCGCGCCGCCCGCACCCCGGCAGGACCCGTGGCGGCGCACCCACGGCCTGGGCAACGTGCGCGGACGGCGCAAGCTCACCGCGGCCCGCAACCTGTGGCACGCGCGCGAGTCCCTGGCCAAGCACAAGGACCTCGCCCCCACGCGGCTGCTTCCGGACTCCGCCATCGTGGCGGCCGCGAACGCCATGCCGCGCACCGTACCGCAGCTGATGGCCACGCCCGGCTTCCACGGCCGCCTGGCCTCCCGTGAGGCTCCCCGGTGGCTCGCCGCGGTGCAGGAGGCCCGGCTCACGGAGGAGCCCGTCCCGGCCACGATCCCCTCCACCGCCCTGCCGCCCGTCAAGGGGTGGGAGTCCAAGCGGCCCGAGGCGTCCGCGCGGCTGAAGGCCGTCAAGCCCGCCGTGGCGCAGCTCGCCGAGCAGCTGCAGCTGCCCACGGAGAACCTGCTCACCCCGGAGACGCTGCGGCGGTTCTGCTGGCAGCCCCCGCGCTCCACGTCCGACGACGCCGTGGCCCAGCGGCTGCGCGAGCTCGGCGCCCGTCCGTGGCAGGTGGAGCACGTCACTCCCGTGATCGGTGCGAGCTGGCGGGAGCTGCGCGCGCAGCGCCGAGCAGACCGCTCCGGCGACACCCAGGACTGAGCCACCCGGCCCCGCGGACGCCAGCTGGGCGGCGTCGTGCCCGCAGTGGTCCCCGCACGCAGCGGACGGGGCGGGCACGAGCCACCCGCGAAAACGACGGCGGCCGCCCACCCTGGGGTGCGCGGCCGCCGGAAGCTGCGGACCCGGGCAGTGCCGGGCCCGTCAGCGGGTCAGTTCTTCTTCATGTCCTTGGGCTCCGGTGCCGGGTGCGCCGGCTCCATGTCCACGTTCTTCTCGGTGGTCGCGGGCTTGGGCAGCTTGGCGTCGGTGCCCTTGGAGGAGGAGGCGGTGTTCTGGGTCTTCTCCCTGGCGGTGGCGGCGCCGTCCTGGGCCTTGCTCTTGGCGGCAGCGGCACCGTCCGGGGCCTTGTCCTTCACGGCCGCAGCGCCGTCGGTGGCCTTGTCCTTCACCGCGGCGGCGCCCTCGGACGCCTTGGACGCCACGGCGCCGGTGGCCTTCTGCGCGCCCTCGGCGAGCTTCTCGCCCACCACGGGAACCTCGGACTTGACCCAGTCCGTGCCCTCGGAGACCTTGGCCTGGACCTTGGGATCGTTCCAGGTGTTGATCGCGCTCTCCCGCAGGGACTCGTAGCTCTTGCGGCCGGACGCCGACCCGACCACGAAGCCGATGCCGAATCCGGCCACGAACGCAAGACGCTTCATCATAGTTGTCTCCTTCTCGTCTGTGCGGGCCGGATCGGACCGGCCCGCTCCTGCCCCCATGGTACTGATGGATGCCCGCCCGCCCACCACGTTCCCGCGGGTGGGTCGCGTCCTAGGATGGGACAGGACCACCCACGAGAGGAGCGACCGTCATGGCACGGCACCGTCACACCGAGACCCCCAGCGCACAGCGGGAAGGAGGGGACGAGCCGGTCCCAGCTGCAGCGGCGGACTCCTGCGCTCCCCCGGCGGCTCCGTCCCGACGCCACGCGGTCGGACTGGTGGGCGCGGCCGCGGTGGGAGCGGTGGCCCTGAGCGCGTGCGGCTCGGGAGGGGGCGACGACGCCGCGGCACCCTCCGCACCCGCCACCCCCACGGACGTGGCCGCCGCGGCGGACGTGCCCGTGGGCTCCGGTATCTCGGTGAACACCAACGGCGTGCAGGCCGTGGTGGGCCACCCGGCCGAGGACACGTTCACCGCCTACTCCCCCGTGTGCCCCCACCAGGGCTGCACCGTGAACCCCGGGCAGAAGCAGTTCGTGTGCCCGTGCCACAACTCCGTGTTCGACATGTCCAGCGGGGACGTCACCGGTGGCCCGGCCCAGACCGGGCTCACCCCCTACCCCGTGAAGGTGGAGAAGGGCCGCGTGATCGTGGGCTGACCCTGCCGGCCGGACTCAATCGGTCCGGCGCGCCTCGGTGGCGGAGCGCGGGGTGGTGAGCGGGGCGGCGTCGTCGGCCGCGGCGGGGCGCGCGTACGGGACCTTGGTGCCCAGCACGGAGGCCAGGGTGTCCTGCGCGATCCGCTGGGCCGTGACGCCGGTGTGCCGCAGGATGGCGTCGCGGCTCGCGTGGTCCAGGAAGGCCGTGGGCAGACCCACCTCGTTCAGGGCGGTGTCCACGCCCTGTGCCCGCATCTGCTGGCGGATCAGGGAGCCGATGCCGCCCGCGCGGACGCCGTCCTCGATGACCACCACGATCCGGTGCTCGGCAGCCAGCTCCACCACCGACTCCGCCACGGGAAGCACCCAGCGGGGGTCCACCACCGTGGACGAGACGCCGTGGGCGGACAGCCGCTCGGCCACGTCCAGCGCGGTGACGCACATGGCGCCCACGCCCACCACCAGCACGTCCCGGTGCTGGCCGTTCTCCCCGCAGCCCTCGCCGTGGCGGGCCAGGACGTCCACTCCGTCCGCGCGGCGCTCCAGGGCGGGCAGGGGCGCTCCCACCGCTCCCTTGGGGTAGCGCACCACGGTGGGTGCGTCCGAGATGGCCACGGCCTCGCGCAGCTCCTCCACCATGGTCGCCTCGTCACGCGGGGCCGCCAGGTGCAGCCCGGGCACGATCTGCAGCAGGGCCAGGTCCCACATGCCGTGGTGGCTCGGGCCGTCCGGACCGGTGACGCCCGCCCGGTCCAGCACCACCGTGACACCCGCGCGGTGCAGGGCCACGTCCATGAGCAGCTGGTCGAAGCCCCGGTTGAGGAACGTGGCGTAGAGGCCCACCACGGGGTGCAGCCCGGCGAACGCCATCCCCGCCGCCATGGTCAGGGCGTGCTGCTCGGCGATCCCCACGTCCACCACGCGCTCGGGGTGCGCGAGCTGCATCTTCTGGAGCCCCATGGGGATGAGCATGGCCCCGGTGACGCCCACCACGTCCGGGCGCTCGTCCGCGATCGCCGCGATCTCGTCGCGGAACACGTGGGTCCACGTGCGCGCAGAGGCGGTGCCCGTGGGCCTGCCGGTCTCGGGGTCGATCACGGGAACCGAGTGGAACTGGTCGTTCTCGTCCAGGCGCGCAGGGAGGTACCCGTGGCCCTTCTCCGTGATGGCGTGCACGATCACGGGCCCGCCGTAGTTGCGGGCGTTCATGAGGGCCTGCTCCATGGCCGCGAGGTCGTGGCCGTCCACCGGGCCCACGTACTTCATGCCGAGGTCCTCGAAAATCCCCTGCTGGACCACCACGTCCTTGATGCCCTGCTTCATGCCGTGCAGCCCGCGGTACACCGCCTGGCCGAGCTGACCCGAGCTCGTGAGCAGCGTCCTGGCCTTCTCGAGCGTCTGCTCGTAGCGCCGATCCGTGCGCACGGCGTCCACGCCCTGCTGCACGCTGGCCTTGAGGTCCTTGAGGTGGTTCGCCACGCCGCCCACGGTCGGGGCGTAGGAGCGGCCGTTGTCGTTGACCACGATCACCACCTTGCGGTCACGGTCCGAGGCGATGTTGTTCACGGCCTCCCAGGCCATGCCGCCGGTCAGCGCGCCGTCCCCGATCACGGCCACCGTGTGCCGGTCCTCCTGGCCCGTGAGCTGGTAGCCCCGGGAGATCCCGTCCGCCCAGGACAGGGAGGACGAGGCGTGGGAGGACTCCACGATGTCGTGCTCGGACTCCACACGGGAGGGGTAGCCCGCAAGCCCGCCCTCCTGGCGCAGCGAGGCGAAGTCCCGGCGACCCGTGAGGAGCTTGTGCACGTAGGACTGGTGCCCGGTGTCGAAGACCACGGAGTCCCGCGGGGAGGAGAACACCCGGTGCACCGCGAGCGTCAGCTCCACCACCCCGAGGTTGGGGCCCAGGTGCCCGCCGGTGGCGGAGACGTGGTTGATCAGGAACTCCCGGATCTCGTCCGCCAGCCGCTGCACGTCCGCAGCGTCGAGGCGCTTGAGGTCCTCGGGTCCCTCGATGGTGTCCAGAAGCGTCATTGCCTGCTCTCCGTGGGTCTCTCGGCGCCGTTGTGCTCCGCCCGCGGTCGGGAGTGGCTCGCCGCCGCGGGGCCCGGGGCGCCCGAATGCTTCGTCCGATCCTACTCGCCCGCACCCCCGGCGCCGCCACACCCGGGAGGCGGAACG
>NZ_JAUMTZ010000011.1:18719-55340 GCF_030530945.1 Kocuria sp.
GCGGAACGGGTGACTACTTGGCGATCTGGCGCAGCACGTACTGCAGGATGCCGCCGTTGCGGTAGTAGTCCGCCTCACCCGGGGTGTCGATGCGCAGCACGGCGTCGAACTCCACCGTGGAGCCGTCCTCCTTGCTGGCCGTGACCTTCAGGGTCTTGGGGGTGGTGCCCTCGTTCAGGGCGGTCACCCCTTCGATCGAGAAAGTCTCGGTGCCGTCGAGGCCCAGGGAGTCCGCGGACTCGCCCTCGGGGAACTGCAGGGGCAGCACGCCCATGCCGATCAGGTTGGAGCGGTGGATGCGCTCGTAGGACTGCGCGATCACCGCGCGCACACCCAGCAGGGACGTGCCCTTGGCCGCCCAGTCACGGGAGGACCCGGAGCCGTACTCCTTGCCGCCCAGGACCACCAGGGGCACGCCGGCCTCCTGGTAGTTCATGGCCGCGTCGTACACCGCGGCCTGGGGGCCGCCCTCCTGGGTGAAGTCGCGGGTGAAGCCGCCCTCCACCCCGTCCAGGAGCTGGTTCTTGATGCGGATGTTCGCGAACGTGCCGCGGATCATGACCTCGTGGTTGCCGCGGCGGGAGCCGTAGGAGTTGAAGTCCTTGCGCGCCACACCGTGCTCGGTGAGGTACCGGCCCGCGGGGGTGTCCGACTTGAAGGAGCCCGCCGGGGAGATGTGGTCGGTGGTCACGGAGTCGCCGAGCTTCAGCAGCACGCGGGCACCAGTGATGTCCTCCACCGGGGTGGTCTCCATGCTCATGCCCTCGAAGTACGGTGGCTTGCGCACGTAGGTGGACTCGGGATCCCACTGGAACACGTCACCCGTGGGGGTGTCGAGGTTCTGCCAGCGCTCGTCGCCGTCGAAGATCGTGCCGTACTCGCGGTCGAACATCTCCGTGTCCATCGAGGCGTCGATGATCTTCTGCACCTCGGTGGGGTCCGGCCAGATGTCCTTGAGGAACACGTCCTTGCCGTCCGAGTCCTGGCCCAGGGGCTCGTTCTCGAAGTCGAAGTCCATGGTCCCGGCCAGGGCGTAGGCAATGACCAGCGGCGGGGACGCCAGGTAGTTCATCTTCACGTCCGGGTTGATGCGTCCCTCGAAGTTCCGGTTTCCGGAGAGCACGGAGGTCACCGCGAGGTCGTTGTCCTGGATGGCCTGGGAGATCTCCGACTCGAGCGGGCCCGAGTTGCCGATGCACGTGGTGCAGCCGTAGCCCACGATGTAGAAGCCGAGCTCCTCCAGGGCGGGGACCAGGCCGGACTTCTCGTAGTACTCGGTGACCACGCGGGAGCCCGGGGCAATGGAGGTCTTCACCCACGGCTTGGCCTTCAGGCCCCGCTGGGTGGCGTTGCGGGCCAGCACGGCCGCCGCCATCATCACGGAGGGGTTGGAGGTGTTGGTGCACGAGGTGATGGAGGCGATGGACACCGCGCCGTGGTCGATCTCGAAGTCACGGCCGTCGGGCATCTTCACCTCCACCGGGTGCTCCACGCGCTGACGCAGCTCTGCGGCGGTGGTCTCCCGGGGCTCGTCCGCCGGGGACTGCTCGGTGGCGGCGTCGTGGGACGGCGCGTCGGAGGCGGGGAAGGACTCCACCACGTTGGTGTCCACCTCCACCGTCTCGTCCTCCACCACGTAGTTCACGAGGTCCTCGCGGAACTGCTCCTTGGAGCGGCTGAGCTCGATCCGGTCCTGCGGGCGCTTGGGTCCGGAGATGGAGGGCACCACCGTGGAGAGGTCCAGCTCCAGGTACTCGGAGTAGGCCACCTCCTTGGCGGGGTCGTGCCACATGCCCTGCTCCTTGGTGTACGCCTCGATCAGGGCGATCTGCTCCTCGGAGCGGCCCGTGAGCTTGAGGTAGTCCAGGGTCACCTGGTCGATCGGGAAGATCGCGGCGGTGGAGCCGAACTCGGGGGACATGTTGCCGATGGTGGCGCGGTTGGCCAGCGGCACCGCGGCCACGCCCTCGCCGTAGAACTCCACGAACTTGCCCACCACACCGTGGGCGCGCAGCATCTCGGTGATGGTGAGCACCACGTCCGTGGCGGTGGCGCCGGAGGGGATCTCGCCGGTCAGCTTGAAGCCCACCACGCGCGGGATCAGCATGGAGATGGGCTGGCCGAGCATGGCCGCCTCCGCCTCGATGCCGCCCACGCCCCAGCCGAGCACGCCGATGCCGTTCTCCATGGTGGTGTGCGAGTCGGTGCCCACGCAGGTGTCCGGGTACGCGCGCAGCGTGCCGTCCACCTCACGGGTCATGACCACGCGGGCCAGGTTCTCGATGTTGACCTGGTGGACGATGCCCATTCCCGGGGGCACCACCTTGAAGTCGTCGAACGCGGTCTGGCCCCAGCGCAGGAACTGGTACCGCTCGCCGTTGCGCTGGTACTCGATGTCCATGTTGCGCTCGATGGCGTCCGCGGAGCCGAAGGCGTCGATCTGCACCGAGTGGTCGATGACCAGCTCGGCGGGGGCCAGCGGGTTCACGCGGGAGGGGTCTCCCCCGAGGTCCGCCACGGCCTCGCGCATGGTGGCGAGGTCCACAATGCAGGGCACGCCGGTGAAGTCCTGCATGATCACGCGACCAGGGGTGAACTGGATCTCCGTGTCGGGCTGGGCGTCCGGGTTCCAGGCGCCCAGGGCCTCGATGTGCTTGCTCGTGACGTTGGCACCGTCCTCGGTGCGCAGCAGGTTCTCGAGCAGGACCTTCAGGCTGTAGGGGAGCTTCTGTGCACCCTCCACGGCGTTCAGTCGGAAAATTTCGTAGTCGGTGCCCTTGACGTTGAGAACGCCCTTGGCTCCAAAGCTGTCCACAGTCATGGTGTGGAACTCCTCTCGCCACCGTTGGTTGCGTCCGCCGCGCGGGGCGAAGTGCCTGCCCGGGCGCGGTGGACGGTCGGCCCCAGTGTAGCCCGTGGCGGGTCTACTGCCGGGTAACCCCACACGTGCGGCACCGGGTCAACGGGCCGCGCGGAGCGGCCACGGCACTCAGGAGTCCCGGTGCAGCACGGCCACGGCCTCCACGTGGTGCGTGTTGGGGTAGAGGTCGAACCCCTCCACCCCGTCCACCCGCCAGCCCCGGCGGCGCAGCCGTCCCACGTCCCGGCCCAGCGCGGCCGGGTCGCACGCGACGTAGACGATGCTGCGCGGCTGCGCGTGGTCCACCGCGGCGAGCACCTCCTTGGCCGCCCCGGCGCGCGGGGGGTCCATGACCACCACGTCCGGTCGCGGGGCCGCAGACCCACCACCGCGGGACGACGCCGCCCGCGCACCGGTCCCACGCACCCCGCCCCGGGCGCGCCCGCGCCCGGTGAGCACCCGGGCCACGTCCCCGCGCACGGTGGTGACGTGCGGGGACCCGGCGAGGTTGTGGGCGGCGTCGGCGGACGTGACGGGCGAGCCCTCAACAGCGAAGACCGCCCCGGACTCCCCCACCGCCCGCGCTGCGAGCGCCGAGAAAAGACCGGCGCCGCTGTAGAGGTCCCACACGGTGTCCCCGGGGCGCAGCCGGGCACCCTCCAGCACCGCGCGGGTCAGGGTGGCGGGTGCCTCCCGGTGGATCTGCCAGAAGCCGGTGGCACTCACCCGCCACTGCAGCGGCTCACCCTCGACCCCGGGCAGTCCGGCCACCGCGAGGGACTCCACCACTTCCGGGGCACCGGCCCACGTGTCGGTGCGCCGGTGGTCCGTGGACCGGGCGGTGACGCTCACCGCGTGCTCCCGCCCCCACGCGGTGAGGCGCTCCCGCAGCGCCGCGACCTCCGCCGCCGTGGCGTCCTCGCGCAGGCTCACGTGCACCAGCGGGCGCTGCCCGCCGGCCGGGGCGGCCACGTCCACGCGGGACGCGCCCCGCAGGTTCAGGGACCACGGAGCCAGGGCACGCAGCGCGTCCGTGGCCAGGGGCATGTCCGTGACCGGTGTGAGCGCCTCCGAGCGGTGCGGGTGCATGCCGGGGGTGCCGTCCGGCGCCACGTCCAGGTGCAGGCGGGTGCGCCACCCGGTGCCGTCCGGGGACTCCCCCGGCACCGGCTGGACGCCGCCGTCCCACTGCCACCCGCCCAGGTGGGAGAGCTGCTCGGCGAGCACACGGCGCTTGAGCTCCCGCTGGGTGCCCAGCTCCGCGTGGCCGAACTCGGCCCCGCCGAGCGGTGCCGTGTGCGCGGCGGCCGCCCGGACGGCGTCGGCGTCGGGCCACACGTGGGCGGCGCGGCGCCCCGGGGCGGGCTCCAGCACCTCGGTGGCGTCCGCGCGCCAGAACGAGGCCTCTGCCGGCGCGTCCGTGAGACGCACCCGCACGAGCTCGCCGGGAAGCCCGTGGCGCACGAAGACCACCCTGCCCTCGTCCGTGCGGGCCACCACGTGGCCCCCGTGGGCCACCTCGCCCAGGCGCACCACAAGCTGTTCGGGGGTCTCTGTCATCGGCTGTTCTCCGTGAGTTGCAGTTCGCGCACCGACTCGAGGTGCCAGGGCACGGAGGCGATCATGACCCCGCGCTCGTAGTGCAGCCGGGTCCGCAGGGGGCGGATGGCCTGGTTGTGCAGGAAGCGCTCCCACCCGCGGCCCACCACGTACTCGGGGAGGTAGACGATCACGAGGTCCCGCGGGGACTTGCGGCGGATGCCGCGGATGTGGGCGATCACCGGACCCACCGTGGCCCGGTAGGGCGAGGCGAGGACCGTGATGGGCACCGGGATCTCCAGCGACTGCCACTGCCTCACGATCCCCTCGGTGCGGGCGCGGTCCGTGTCCACCACCACCGCCTCGAGGCTCGAGGGGCGGGAGGCCCGCGCGTAGGTCAGCGCACGCACCACCGGCTTGCGCACGGAGGTGACCACGATGATCGAGTGCACGCGGGAGGGCAGGGCGCGGACCGAGGAGTCCGGGCTCACCTCGAGCTCCGCGTCCACCGCACGGTAGTGGCGCGCGATGGAGCGCATCAGCGCAGTGGTCAGGGCGATGGCCACGATGGTGAGCCACGCACCCTGGGCGAACTTGGTGACCAGCACCACCACGAAGACCGCGGCGCAGGCCATGAGCGCGATCCACGCCACGGCCAGGCGCAGCGTGAACTCGCGCGGTGCGGTGCGGGACGCGCTCGTGCGCCGCTCGCGGGTCCAGTGCCGGACCATGCCTGCCTGGGTGAGGGTGAAGGCGAAGAAGGCCCCCACCACGTACAGCTGGATCAGGGCGTTCACGTTCGCGCCGAAGACGAGGGTCAGGACCGCCGCGACCACGGAGAGCACCACGATCCCGTTGGTGAACGCGAAGCGGTCGCCGCGGCTCTGCAGCTGCCGCGGCAGCAGTGCCGCCGAGGCCAGCCGGGAGGCGAGCACCGGAAAGCCCGAGTAGGCGGTGTTGGCCGCCATGAACAGCACCCCCACGGTGACCAGCGCCAGCACGGCCACCCACACGGAGTCGGGCCCCGCCACAGCCTGCGCGAGCTGGCCGAGGACGGGGACCTGGAAGAACCCGGGGCCCGGGGCGTGGCCGTCGATCAGCAGCTGCCGCTCGGGGTCCATCACCACCACTGCACCCGTGCGGCGGGTCAGGTGCAGGACGCCGAGCAGCAGCACGGCGGACAGTGCGCCCAGCACGGCGAGGGTGCGCGCCGCGTTGCGGGCCTTGGGCCGCCGGAAGAACGGCACGGAGTGGGTGATGGTCTCCACGCCCGTGACGGCCACGGCCCCGGAGGAGAAGGCGCGCAGCACGAGCACGGCCCCGGCCAGGCCCACCAGACCGCCGGTGCCGCCGTCCACCGGGCGCACCTGCCATCCCGCCGACGGCGCCCGGTCCAGCGAGCCGCCCAGGTCCTGCAGGACGCCCGTGAGAACCAGCACGAGCACCACGCCCACGAAGGCGTAGGTGGGCACCGCGGAGGCACGGCCCACGAACTTCAGCCCGCGCAGGTTGAGCAGCCCCACGAGGGCGATGCCGACCACGGCCACCGCGGTGCGGTGCTCCGCGACCCACGGGAGCACGAGGGCCAGGTACTGGGCGGCCGCGGCCATGGACACCGCCAGCACGAGGGCGTAGTCCACGAGCAGCGCCGCTCCCACGGCGGCCCCGACGGGGCGCCCCAGGTTGGTGGAGGCGATCTCGAAGTCCGCGCCGCCGGAGGGGTACGCCCGCACGTTCTGGCGGTAGGCGGTGATGACCACCGCGAGCACCACGAGCACCACCAGGCCCACCCACGGGGACACGACCACCGCGGAGGAGCCGGCGAGCGCCAGGGTGAGCAGGATCTCGTCCGGGGCGTAGGCCACCGACGACAGCGCGTCCGAGGCGAAGACGGGCAGCGCCGTGCCGTTGGAGAGCACGGTGCCCGCGGCGCGCTCGTTGTGGATGGGCTTGCCCACGAGCGCGCGGCGGAACATCTGGGACGCATACACGTGGGAACACGCTAGTCGCTGAGCGGGTCCTTGTCCCGCGGTGCGGGGACCTATGCTGTGGCCCATGGCGCATTTCGTGATCATGGGCGTGGGCAGGGTGGGGATCACCCTCGCGCACGCCCTGGAGGACTCGGGGCACACCGTGGCGGTGATCGACCAGGACGACCGGTCCTTCCGCAAGCTGCGGCCCTCGTTCGAGGGGAAGAAGGTCACGGGCCACGGCTTCGACCGCGAGGTGCTGCAGCGGGCGGGCATCGCGGACGCCTACGCCTTCGCGGCGGTCTCCAGCGGGGACAACTCGAACATCATCGCGGCGCGCGTGGCCCGGGAGACCTTCAAGGTCAAGCACGTGGTGGCGCGGATCTACGACCCCACCCGCGCCGAGTTCTACCAGCGCATGGGCATCCCCACGGTGGCGTCCGTGCGGTGGAGCGCGGACCAGGTGCTGCGGCGGATCCTGCCGGAGCACGCGATCACCGGGGACTTCCGGGAGGCCTCGGGGCGCCTGCAGCTGGGTGAGCTGCCCCTGGACGACTCCTGGTCCGGACTGCACCTGGACCGCATCGAGGAGGCCGCCGGGGTGCGGGTCGCCTTCGTCACACGCTTCGGGGAGGGCATCCTGCCCGCGAGCGACACCAGCTACCAGCAGGGGGACATCGTGCACGCCATGATGCGGGTCGAGGACGTGGAGCGGGTCTCGCGCATCCTGTCGCGGCCGCCGTCGGACGAGGTCGTGGAGGCCGTGGCACTGGCCGCCACCCGGGACTCGCGGAGGGGCAGCTGATGCACGTGGTCATCGTGGGCGGGGGCTCGGTGGGGTCCTCGATCGGACGGGAGCTGCTCTCCCACGGTCACGAGGTGGTGGTGGTGGACGCCACCGCGGAGGTGATCGGGCGCTCGAACCTGCGCGGCGCGCAGTGGGTGGTGGGGGACGCGTGCGACCTCGACGTGCTGCAGCGGGCCCGTGCCGAGGAGGCGGACGTGGTGGTCGCGGCCACCGGGGACGACAAGGCCAACCTGGTGGTCTCCCTGCTCGCGCGCAGCGAGTTCGGGGTGCCGCGGACCGTGGGTCGGGTCAACAACCCCAAGAACGAGTGGCTCTTCGACGACGCCTGGGGCGTGGACGTGGCCGTCTCCACCCCGCGGCTGATGACGGCGCTCGTGGAGGAGGCCGTGGAGATCGGGGACGTGGTGCGGCTGCTCAGCTTCCAGACGGGCGCGGCCACGCTGTCCGCCTACACGGTGCCGCGGGAGCATCCGGTGGTGGCGAGCACCGTGTCACAGGTGCCGTGGCCGCCGGACGTGGCGCTCGTGGCCATCCTGCGGGACGGGGTGCCCATCGCCCCGTCCGGGGACGACCTGCTGGAGGGCGGCGACGAGCTGTTCTTCATCACTACTGCGGAGGGCGAGGCGCAGCTGCGGGCCATGTTCACCACGGCCCGGGACGTCAACCTGCACGCGGCGCTCGACGAGGGCGGGTCCACAGCCATGCCACCCACAGCACCGCGGCGTACAGCGGAGCCCCCATCACCAGCCGTGTGACCCCGAGCGCGGTGACGTCCCGCGCGAAGAACATGGGCAGCTGCACCGCCAGCCGGGCCACGAACATGGCGAGCAGCAGGGCGTTGCCCCGCTGGTAGGCCGCCCGGCGGGCGCGGTCCTCCCGCCACAGCACGCCCTCGCCGCGCACGTACCCGTAGAGCACTCCGAGCAGCGGCCACCCCGCCGCGGCGGAGATCCCCAGCACCGCCGCGCCGGCGGCGTTGGTGACGAAGCCCCACACGTAGTAGTCCAGCGCCTCCCCGCCCACCCGGGCGAACAGCGCGCAGATGCCCACTCCCACCAGTCCCGCGAAGGCCTGCGTGGCGGACTCGCGACGGGCCAGGCGCAGCACGGTGAACGCCGCCGCCACTGCCAGGGACGCCGTGAGCGCCACCGGCAGCCGCCCCGTGGCGAGCACGCACACCAGGTACACGAGGCCCGGCAGCACGGACTCCAGCACGCCGCGCCAGCCGCCCACCGCGGAGAGCACGTCCAGCTGGCCGTTCTCGTCCCGGCGCATCCCGGAGCGCCGGGCGAGGTCCTGCGCCGCCCGGCCCACCGTGGCCTCCGGGTCCTCCCCCGCCTGCCCCCGCGCGGGGTCCGGATCCGGGCTCACCGACGCACCTTCTTGGGGGTCACGATCTCGTAGCGCGGGTTGTGCATGGTGGCCACACCGTCCGGGAAGCACACCACGGCCAGGCACCGCAGCCGTGTGCCCGCGACCACCCCGGGCACGCTGCGCTGGCCGTTCCACAGCAGCTCCACGGCGCACGGCACCGGGCTGCCCTCCCGCGGCACCTTCAGCAGCGCCCGGAAACGCGGGGGCGCCGTGGCCGGGGCGATCGTGACCTCCACGACCATCCCCTCCACGACCGCGCGCCGCCGCGGGCCGTCCGTGCAGGAGGGGTTCAGGGCGCGCTCCCCGGAGTCGGGGCCGCCCATCACGTCGATGGCTCCCGTCAGGGGGTTGTTGGCGAACACGCTCAGCCGATCTCGGTGATCTCGGGGCCCCGCCGCGGGCTCTGGACCTCCGGGCCCGACGGCGCGACCCCACCCGACGCCCCGGCTTCCGCGCGGGTGCCGCGGGCCTCGGGCGCGGACGCGGCGCCGTCGCCCGCCACCCGGCGCACCGCGGCGTCGTCGGGCATGCTCAGGGCCAGCAGGTCGCGCGGCGGGTGGGGATCCTGGCCGCGGACCACCACGAGCGCGCGCACGGCGTCGTCCAGGACCTCCGCGGTGGTGCCGGGCAGGGCGGCACCGCCGGTGAACACGGCGCGCAGGAACCAGCGCGGGCCGTCGATGCCCACGAAGCGGGCCAGGCGGTAGCCCTGCTGGCCGTCGGGGGTGGTGCCGGGGAACTTCGCGTCCACCTGCAGACCCAGCGGCCCGTGGGAGACCGTGGGATCCCCGCCGTCGCGGCGCAGTCCGGCCACCAGCTCGGCGCGCACCTCGTCCCACAGCCCCGAGGACTTCGGGGCGGTGAACACCTGCAGCTGCACGGAGCCGTCCCGGAAGTCCATGTTCACGGCACGGGGCACGCGGGTGCGCTCGTCGACCTCCATGCGCACGGCCACCGCGGACGTGGGCTTGAGCAGCAGTGCACCCAGGTCCAGGTACTCGCCGCGCTCCCCCGTGAACTCGGCCTCGTCCCAGGGGCCGTTCGCACGGGGGTCCGGGCCGGTGCCCTCCTCGCCGGTCGCCACGGGTCCGCCCTCCCCGGGGGTGGTGCCCGGCTCCTGCGCGGCCTCGTGGGCCTCCGTGCGGGTGCGCTTCCTACGTCCGAACATCTCAGCTCCCAGAGGGTCTCGAGTGGTGGTGTGTGGGGCGGCGGCGCCGGGTCCGCACCGCCGGTGCATGCGGCCTCAGTGCGTGCCGGAGGAGCCGAAGCCCCGGGTGCCGCGCTCGCTCGCGGGCAGCTCGGCGACCAGCTCGAAGCGCGCGGTGACGACCTCCTGCAGCACGAGCTGGGCGATCCGCTCGCCGCGGCGCACCGTGTAGCTCTCGCGCGGGTCCGTGTTCAGCAGGCACACCTTCAGCTCCCCGCGGTAGCCGCTGTCCACCGTTCCCGGCGCGTTGAGCACGGTGATTCCGTGCTTGGCGGCCAGCCCCGACCGGGGGTGCACGAGGCCCACGTGCCCCTCGGGGACGGCCACGGCCACCCCCGTGTCCACGAGTGCGCGCTCGCCCGGGGCGAGCTCCACGTCGTGGCGGGCGCGCAGGTCCGCGCCGGCATCCCCGGCGCGCGCGTACGCGGGTGCGGGCAGCTCGGGGTCCAGCAGGTGCAGTGCCACGCCCACCGTGGTGGGCTCGCTCTCGTCAGTCACAGTGGCCCACTCTAACGCGCGGCACGCGCGCGGCCAGGGCCCCCGACGACGCCGCCGGGTCCCAGCCACGGACCCGTCACGACCGGGCCCGTCCCGTCCGTGCCCGTCCCCAGGAGAGTGTGCCAAGGTGGAGCCATGAGTTCCGATTCCACCACCCGGGGTGCCGACGGGGACCCGTCGCGCACCGGCACGGGCCACCCCGCTCCCCGTCCCGCAGACCACGACGGGTCCACCGCCACGGCCTCCGGGGGTGCCGCCGGGCGCTCCACCCCGGGCTCCGACGGCCGTGGCTCCGCCGCGACCGGCCCGCGCGTCGCACCCGAGGACGCGCCCGCCACGCGGGCCGGGCAGGACGGGAGCCGGGTGCGCTACGAGGAGCGACTCTCGGTCTCGTGGTGGGTCTGGCTCATCGTCCTGTTCGTGGGCGGCACGGGCTTCGTGGCCGTGGCGCCCATCAGCATCGCGGTGGGCGTCGTGGTGGCGCTGGTGCTGATGGTCGCGATCGGCCTGGCCGTGCACCTGGGCGCACCGCGGATCGTCCTGACGGACGAGGACCTGCGGGTGGGCCGCGCCTACATCGAGCGGGAGTACGTGGGCACCGCCGAGGCGCTGCGCGGGGCCGACGCGCGGGAGGCGCGCGGACCCCAGCTGGACGGACGCGCCTTCATGAACTTCCGGGTCTCGGTCCCGGACCTGTGCCGCATCGAGATCGTGGACCCCGTGGACCCCACCCCGTACTGGCTCACGGCCACGCGCCACCCGGAGGAGCTGGCCCGCGCCGTCAACGAGGGAGTTCGGCCCCGTTCCTGAGCGGGCCCGGCGCCCCGGCGCTGTGCCGTGCCGTGGGAACGACGACGGGCGGTCACCCTGGTCGGGTGACCGCCCGTCGTGGTGAAACCGGTGGGATCAGCCGATGCACTCGTGGCAATACTTCACGCCGTTGCGCTCCTCGGCGAGCTGCGAGCGGTGGCGCACGAGGAAGCAGGAGCCGCATGTGAACTCGTCGTCCTGCGCGGGAAGGACCACCACGGACAGCTCCTCGTTGGAGAGGTCCGCGCCGGGGAGCTCGAAGCTCTCGGCCGCCGTGGCCTCGTCCTCGTCCACGCTGCCGGACTGGTGGTCCGAACGCCGGGACTGCAGCTCCTCGATGGAGTCCTCTTTGAGGTCCTCGTCCTGCTTGCGAGGCGCGTCGTAGTCTGTGGCCATGTGTCTATCCGCTCCAACCGGGATTCGCGAGATCGCTGTGTGAGACGGGCCCCGGACGATCTCCCCCGGGGCCGTGTCGCGTAGATTGTTCACCATGGGGACGCAAAAAGCCAGTGCCCGCAGGAGACTTCTCTCCCACGGCGGAACGGTCCCGCAGCCCCGGTGACACGGGCCACCTCGAGGCCGCGGCGGCGTCGCCCGCCACCCCCTGCACCGGCCCCGCCCGCGACCGTGTTAGTAGACTGGCGCCACGTACGCGCGGACGCGCACCACGGAGGCCGTGGGCGGCGCGCCGGTGAGGGAAGGACAGCATGGAGCAGTTGCGCCTGGTAGGAGTGCACGACGACGGTGAGAGCCTCATCGTGGAGACCCCCGATTCCACGCGGTACCGGTTGCCGATCGACCAGCAGCTGCGTCAGAGCATCCAGCACGCGCGCCGCAAGCCGCCCGCCCGCGGGCGCGGTGGCGCCTCCTACGGCCCCCGGGACATCCAGGCCAGGTTCCGTGCCGGTGCCACCGTGGAGGAGGTCGTCGCGGAGTCGGGCTGGGAGGCCGATCGCGTGCGGCGCTACGAGTGGCCCATCCTCGCGGAGCGCTCGCACGTGGTGGCCGAGGCCTGCCGTGTGAAGGTGACCGGCACCAACCCGGTGCACGACGGGTACCGCTCCGTCTTCGAGGGCGATCCCAAGTCGCTGGAGGAGACCGTTGCCGAGCGCGCACCGCAGGTGGGCGTGGACCGCGCGACCTTCGACTGGGACGCCTGGCTGCGCGAGGACCAGCTGTGGAGCATCCAGCTCACGTTCATCGTCACCGACCCGGGTGCTACGGGCACCACCGAGGACGGCCCCGCGCTGTGGAGCTACAACCCCGCCACCCAGTCCCTGCGCCCGGAGAACGGGTGGGCCCGCACCCTCGGCGAGGAGCCCCGCGAGACCGGCCCGCTCGGCACGGCGGCACCGGCCGCTCCGGCCGTGGCCCCCAGCCCCCAGCTGCGCCAGCTGCAGCAGGAGGCCAGCCAGGCGGACGACCTGCTGGACGTGCTGCAGGCCCGGCGGGGCCGGCGACTCGGAGCGGATGAGGCCGCGGACGACCGCCTCGCGGAGATCCTCGGCCGCGGCATGGGCCAGGTGGAGCGCCGCCCCCGGCCCATCGACGCCCCGGAGGACTCTGCCGTCTTCGACCGGCCCATCCAGCCGGCCGCGTCCCGGGTGGCCGAGGACCGCGCGCTGCAGGAGGAGGGGATCGAGATCGTGGACGACTCCACTCCCCTGCGCCAGGACCCTCCCGTGGCGGACACCGGCGGGGACACCGCTGCCGCTCCGCGTCCCGTGCCGCCCGAGAACGTCCACGAGGACGCTCCCGAGGCCTGGGTGGACGTGACCACCGAGGACCCGCGCGGCACCGCAACCCCGGAGGGACCCGAGGACCACGCGCGGGCTCGTGGGCAGGATGCGCCGTCCGCCGGAGGCTCCCCCGTCATGGAGCTGCACGCGCGCGGCTCCGCCGGACAGGACACGGCCTCCCCCGCGCACACCTCCGGCGCCGCGCTCACCGCGGACGCCAGGCACGGCGACGCCGACAGGGCCGCACACGATTCCCACGGGAACCAGGCGCACGACCCACGACACTCCTCACCCGATGCGGAGGGCGGCGAGGCCGAGCAGGACTCGGCGCGTTCCGACGACGCCGGAGCCACCCCCGGCCCCCGCGGCCGCACACCCAAGGCCAAGCGCTCGTCGGTGCCCAGCTGGGACGACATCGTGTTCGGCGCCAACCGGGAGTAGGCCCCACCCCCGTCCCACCTGGGGCAGTGGGAGATTCCGGGCCCCAGGCGGTAAAGTCTCGTGAGCACGCCGGGCTCAGGGGAGAACTTCGCTCGGGCGTGCGAGTTCACGGGCGATCTTGAGGAACTTTTCCATGGGCAACTCCATCCAGGACGATCTCTTCGGCGACGACTCCGAGGCCGGCGGGGCCACAGGCTCCGCACGCGCCTCCGGCGCGCGCCGCTATCTGGCACCCGCCGCCCTGGGTGGTGCGGCCCTCCTGGTCCTGGCAGGGGTGGGTGCCGTGGCGTTCACCGGGTTCTCGGGCGGCCACGACGAGCCGGACCCGGCGAACTTCGCGAGCCAGTCCCCCTCACCGGGCAGCAGCATCACGGATGCCACGCCGTCCTCCTCCCCCACACCGTCCACGACGCCGTCGCCGTCCTCGACCGCGGAGCCCACGGTTCCCGCGGAGCAGTACCAGGCCCCCGCGGCGCCGGCGAACCCGGTGCAGCCCGTGGTCCCCGCCCCGCAGCCGGTCGCTCCCCAGCCCGTGCCCACCACGCAGCCCACCCGGGCCCCGAAGACCACTCCCGCCCCGGCAAAGACCCGTGCCCCCGAGCAGCAGCAGAGCGCCGCACCCAAGCAGCAGGCTCCCTCGCAGCCCTCCAGCGGCGGCGGTGCCGGATCCGGCGGAGGCACGGGCCAGGGCGGCTCCGGTGGCGGATCGTACGGTGGCGGGACCGGTGGATCCACCGGCGGTTCCGGTGGCGGTTCCGGGAGCAGTGGCCAGTCCGGGAGCGGTGCTGGCAGCCAGACCGGCAGCGGAGCCGGCGCCGGTGCTGGCGCGGGCACTGAGCAGGGCGGAACCACGGGCGGAACGGGCAGCGCTGCGGCGGGCTCGAACCCCACCGAGGGTGGCGGCTTGCGCTGAGCCCCTCCCCTGCCCGGCGCACCGTCCCGCGGGCATCCTGAGCACGGGGTCCGGCGGAGACGACACCCTGACGTCGACGCCTGGCATCGGTGCCGCGCGTGCGACACCGGAGGATGTGACGGCGCGGATTCGAGGGAGTGGATGCGACGGAGCGCGGCCGGAGCCGCGGGGTCAGCACGTGCTGGGGATCACCACAGCAGCGCTGGGACCAGCCGCTCCTGCTCCGTGAGGGAGCCGTGCTGACCCACCATCTCCAGGGGCCGGGTGCCCTGCCGGGACACGTCGTAGAGGGCGATCTCCTCGCGGCCCAGGACCCACACGTCCCCGGCCCGCCGCAGCAGCGCGGGGTCCGGATCCGCCCCGAAGTACCCGTGCTCCGCCAGCTGGTCCCGGGTGGCCACCCACACGGCGTCCCTGAAGTGCTCCCGCCACGCCCGCGCCACGTGCTCCGGATCGGTGTCCTCGGTGGTGTGCAGCTGCACGGCGCGGGGCTCGCCCGCGGTGTGCCGCACTCCTGCCATGAGAGCGGGAACGCCGCTGACGTCCACCCGGTGCTCGGGTGCCACGTCCACCATGCCGTGGTCCGCGGTGAGCAGCACGCGCGTGTTGGCGGGCAGCCGGGAGACCAGGCGCCGCAGCGCGGAGTCCAGCTCCTCCAGGGCGCCCAGCCACGTCTGGGAGCGCCAGCCCTCGCGGTGCGCGGTCTTGTCGAGCTCGTCCCAGTAGAAGTACACGAGCCCTCGGCGCCCCTCCCGCAGCTGCTCCAGGGCGCGGGCGGTGCGCGCGTGCACGCCCTGCGCGCCCACGAAGCGTCCACCGCGCAGGGCCGCCCGGGTGAGGGCGGAGGTCTCGAAGCGGGGTGAGCTGACCGTGGCCACGTCCACCTGCCCGGCGGCGTGCTCCAGGACGGTGGGCAGCGGTTGCCAGGCCAGCGGGTCCAGGCCCGCGGGCCACTGGCCCAGCATGTTCACCACCCGGTCCCGCTCCGGGTCCAGGACGTCGTAGCCGAGCATCCCGTGCCGACCGGGGGCCGCCCCGGTGCCGAGGCACGACAGGGACACGGAGGTGGTGGAGGGAAAGGCGGCGTCGAGCTCGCCCAGGGACTCCGCCGAGCGCAGCGTGGGAGCGTACCCGCCCACCTCCCGCAGCAGACGCGAGCCCAGCCCGTCCACGAGCACCACCACGTAGCGCTGCGCCCCCGGCAGGCTCAGCGCGTTGCGGGTGCCCGCCACGCCCACCGCGGCCGCCGCCGAGGAGAGCACGTCCGCGACGCTGCGCGTCCCGTAGCGCGGCGGGCCGGGCAGCGTGGAAGCCGGAGCGGCGTCGTCGCTCACGAGGCGTGTCCCGCGTCGCGGCCGTTGTGCCGGTGGCCGAAGCGCGAGCGCGGGGCCGGGGGCTCGGAGCGCGGCGGGCCCGGGTGCGCCGGGGCCTGGGCGATCCGGGCGCCGTCGTCGGTCAGGGGAGCCACGTTCGCCCGGCGCAGGGTGCGCGCGAACTCCCGCGCGCCCTCCACGGCGTCGCTGCCGTCCGCCTCGGAGCTGATGCGCATGACCACGTCCTCGCTCGCGGCGGTGCCCGTGTAGCCGTGGTCCGCCTGGCACTCCGGGTCCTCGCACATGGCGGGGTACAGCTCCAGCTGCTGGGTGCCCGTCCAGCTCACCGAGAGGTTCAGCTCCATGATGGGCGTGCCCGGCTGGTAGTTCTGCGGCTGCTGGTACGCGTAGCTCAGGGTCACCGAGCGGATCTGGGAGATGGGGACCGTCTCCGTGGAGACCCGGGCCACGGTGTCCGCGCCGGAGTCGTCGAGCTGCTGGTCGTCCACGTGGGTGATGTGCAGGACGTCCTCGGCGAGCACGAGCGCGGTGATGTGGCGGTGCAGCTCCGTGTTGGTGAAGTGGGTCTCCAGCTGCACCAGGTGGGAGACCGGGCGCCTGCCGTCCAACGAGTCCTTGACCACGTCCGCGACGAGCTGCGGGTAGAACCCGGCCTTTTCGATGTCCTGGACCAGGCGTGAGCCATCGGGTGCTGAATACGTCATGGGGACATTGTCCTCCACGGCGGAGCGGGGAGCACACCGTGCGGGCTCACGGCGTCCACTCCCGCCGTGCGGACCCCGCACCGCAGTGCCGCGACCTCGCCGCGCCGTGGGCGGCGCGCGCTCACGGGGCGACCACGCAGGAGACGGTGCCGTCCTCGAGCTGGGTGCACACGGGTGTGGCCGCGGGGTCAACGGGGCTCGGCTCGCCGGTGTCCGTCCCTGGCGCCGGCGTGGTGACCGCGGGGTCTGCGGGCACGGGGGCCGAGCCGTCACCCCACTGCACCAGCAGCGGTGCCAGCCACACGTACCCGGCACCGAGCACGAGTACGGCGGCGCCCAGCACGGCCAGCCACCACCACCGCGGGGGCCGACGACGCCGCTCCCCGCCCGTCCCCGCACCGTCACCCGGCTCGGTGGCCGGCAGGGCCCGGGTGGCCGGGTCGCGACGGTCCGGGACGCCACGGTCCACGCCCTCGGTGACCGCTGAGGGGATGGCCGTGACCGCGGTGGGTCCGGTGTCGTGCGATCCCACGGGCGGTGGCGGCGCCGAGGGGTCCAGCCGCTCGGTGGCCTCCCCCGCCGCGGCTGGCACGGGCTGTGACGTGTCGCGCGTGGGCACCGTCCCGGAGCGCGCGCCCTGGGTGCTCGCCGGGACGGCGTCCGCGGCGGGGGCGAACGGGCGCAGCACGTCCGAGCCGCGCTCGGTCATGGCGGGGTGCTCGACGGGCGGGATGGCACGGCGGTGCACCGCGTGCCAGGCGATGGGCGCGTCCCGGGTGGGCTCGCCCCCGGGGGGCAGGCGGGCGGCGTCGGGAACCGGGGACAGCTCACGCTCCGTGGTGGGCTCCAGGACGTCGAAGATCTCGAACGGCTCGCCGTCCGCGGTGCACCCGGGCACCTCCGCGCGCGCGGGCGCGCCGCGGCGCAGCTCCGCGAGCAGCCGGTCCGCGGCGGCCGCGCGGGCCCGCGGATCCGGGTGGAGCAGTCCCGCCACGCCGGTGCGCAGGACCTCGGAGTCCGCGAAGAGCTCGAGCTGCGCGACGGCCTCGGGTCCCAGGGGGTCGCCGCTGAGGTCCACCTCCGGCAGCACCATCCGCACGGCCGTGACACCGGCCGCGTAGAGGTCCAGTGCGCGGGAGGGGTTGCCGGGGGCGTACGCCTCGTGGGGCAGGTAGCCGGGGGTGCCCACCACCGTGCCGGTGTGGGTCAGCCGCGCGTCCTCCAGCCGCACGGCGATCCCGAAGTCCGTGAGCCTGGTCGCGGGTCTGGCGGCGCCCGTGGGCTCCATCAGGATGTTCGCCGGCTTCACGTCCCGGTGCACCCAGCCCCGGGTGTGGACGAAGTGCAGGGCCTCGAGCAGCTGCCACAGCAGCTCCTCCGCGAGCGTGTCCGCCACGGCGCCGTTGTCCTGCAGGGCGGCCTCGAGGGTGCCTCCGGAGACCAGCTCCATGGCGATCGCCACGTGCTCGTCCTCCGCGGCCCACCCGTAGGGGGCCACCACGTGGGGGTGGTCCAGGTTCACGGACTGCTCGCGCACGAAGCGCAGCAGGTCCGCGGAGTCGCGCTGGCGCAGCACCTTGGCCGCGCACTCGTGCCCCAGGCGGAGGTCGTGGGCGCGCCACACCGCACCGCTGCCGCCCTCCGCGATGGGCGTCAGCAGCTCGAAGCGGCCGGCGATCGTGTCCCGCACGTGTGCGGCGCGCCTAGCCCAGCATCGCGCGGCGCGCACTGTCGGTGCGCTGGCCCGGGTTCCCGAGCTTCACGGTGGCCGAGAGCACGGTCAGCACCGACCCGGAGAGCACCACCGGGTTCAGCTCCAGGAACGCGATCTGCGGGAAACGGTCCTTCAGGAACGCCACCCGGTTGACCAGCGCCTCCAGACCCGCCGTGTCCACCGGCGGCACGCCCTGGTAGCCGAAGAGCTTGCGGGCGGCCTTGGGCGCGCGCACCATCCGGGTGATGTCCCGGTCGGTCAGGGGCGGGACGCGGTGCGCCCAGTCGTCCAGCAGGTTCACGGCATCACCCGCCATCCCGAAGGAGAGCACGGGACCGATCAGCGGATCCTCCGCCGCGCGCAGCACCACGGTCTGGCCCGTGGGCGCCATGGACTGCACCTCGAAACCGGTCGCGTTCCACCCGGCCAGCGTGCGCCGCATGGTCTCCACCGCCGCGCGCAGCTGCTCCGGGTCCTCGATGTTGAGCACCACCCCGCCCAGGTCCAGGCGGTGGCGCAGGAACGGGTCCGTGGTCTTCAGGGCCACGGGGTAGCCCAGGCGCCGTGCCGCCGCGAGACCCTCCTCCGGGTCCTCGAACCGGGCGGACTCCAGCACCCCGATCCCCGCGTGGGCCAGCAGCTCGTTGCGCTCGGCGATGCTCAGCTCGTAGAGGGTGTCCCCGCTGACCTTCTCCTGCTGACGCTCCAGGAACGCCTCCACCCCGGCCAGGTCCAGGCCCTCGGGCTCGTTGACCACGCCCTGGTCCTGCGAGCGCCACGCCGTGTACTCCGCCACCCGGGCGAGCGCGTGCATGGCGGCGCCCGGGGAGTCGAAGCACGGCAGGGCGGCGTCGTCGCACGCGCGGACGGTGGAGGTCATGGACTCGGCGCCGTACTGGCCCGTGAACACGGCCACGGTGGTGCGCCGCGCGTCCCGGGCGGCCACGGCGATCTCGCGCACCAGGGCCTCGCGGTCCAGGCCGGGGACGGGCATGAGCACCAGGACCACGCTGTCCGCCTCCGGGGTGGTGAGGTGCGAGCGCACGGCCCGCAGCACGGCGTCGTGCGCGGCGGCGGCGCCGTGGGAGGTGTCCACGGAGCCGTCCACCACGGTGGGCTCCAGGTCCAGCCGCAGGGCGGTGTCCTCGGTGAGCTGGGCGAGCGCGAGGGCGTTGGAGACCACGGCCACCCGGCGCGAGGCCGGCAGGGGCTGGGTCTCGGTGACGGCGGCGATCTCCAGCAGCTGCTCCGCGGTGGACGCGCGGATCACCCCGGCCTGGCGGAACATGGCGTCCAGGGCGCCGGCCGGTGCCTGGGTGGTGCGCCCGGTGTGCCCCGGGGGCAGGCGCAGGCCCGTGACCTCGGACTTGGCCACGATCACGGGTTTGCCCAGGGACAGCCGCCGCGCGATGCGCGAGAACTTGCGGGGGTTGCCCACGGACTGCAGGTAGAGCCCGCACACGGTGGTGTCCGGGTCGTCCTCCCAGAACTGCATGAGGTCGTTGCCGGAGACGTCCGCGCGGTTGCCCGCCGAGAGGTAGCTGGAGAGACCCACCCCGTGGCGCAGCGCCGCGCCGTAGAGCATGGTGCCCACCGCCCCGGACTGCGAGAACAGGCCCAGCCCGCCCCGCCGCGGCAGCCGCGGCAGCACCGAGGCGTTGAGCGAGACCTCGGGGTCGGTGTTCATCAGGCCCAGGCTGGCCGGGCCCACCACGCGCATCCCGGCGGCGCGGGCGATCCGCACGAGCCGCCGCTGCTCCGCGGCACCCTCCAGCCCCGCCTCGGCGTAGCCCCCGGTGACCACGACGACGGCGCGCACGCCGGCCCGGCCGCACCGGGTCACGGCCTCCTCCACGGCCTCCCGCGGGACGGCGATCACGGCGAGGTCCACGGGCTCGGGGATCTCGGAGACGTCCGCCACGAACGTGAGGCCCTCCCGCTCGTAGGGCGTGTGCCCCACGCCGTAGAGGGTGCCCGTGAAGCCACCGGAGAGGATGCCCTCCACGGCGTGGTGCCCGGCGTTGTCCTCGTGGGAGGAGGCGCCCACCACCACGACCGTGGTGGGGGTGAGCAGGTCCTTCACCGAGCGGGCCTCCGCGCGGTGCTCGCGGGCGGCCATGACCGCCAGGGACTTCTCGGTGGGGTCGATGTCGAACTCCACGACCACCACGCCGTCCTCGAACTGGCGGGAGACGTCGTAGCCGGCCTCCACGAAGACGTGGAGCATCTTGCGGTTCTCGGGCAGCACCTCCGCGGTGAAGCGGTCGATCCCGTTCTCCCGGGCGGCCGCGGCCAGGTGCTCCAGCAGGATGGAGCCGATGCCCCTGCCCTGGTGGTGGTCGGAGATCATGAACGCGACCTCCGCGGCCCGCGGCGTGGTGCGGTCGTAGCGGCCCACCCCGATCAGCTTCTCCCCGAGCACCAGCACGAAGCACACCCGGTCCGCGTGGTCCACCGTGGTGAAGCGCTCCAGCTCCCGCTGGGACAGCCGCGGCTTGTAGGAGAAGAACCGCAGGTAGATGCTGTCCGGGGACTGGGAGGAGTGGAACTCCTGCAGCAGGTCCTGGTCCCGGGGGCTGATGGGACGCAGGTGGGCGGTGGCGCCGTCGCGCAGGATCACGTCCGCCTCCCAGTGCTCGGGGTAGGACTGCTGCTGCGGAGCCTCGTCGTGGGAACCCATAGAATGCAGAGTATCCAACCGGCTGCTCCGGTCACAGGAGTACGCACCGATGACAAGGAGTTGCCCCTCGATGGCTCGTCGCCGCTCAGCCACCCGCTCCCCCCAGGACGACCTGCCCGCGGACTTCGTCGAGCACATCGTGGACGTGGACGTCACCCAGGAGATGGAGACCAGCTTTCTGGAGTACTCCTACTCGGTGATCTACTCCCGGGCCCTGCCGGACGCCCGGGACGGGCTGAAGCCGGTGCAGCGGCGCATCCTGTTCATGATGGACCAGATGGGGCTGCGCCCGGACCGCGGCCACGTCAAGAGCGCCCGCGTGGTGGGCGAGGTGATGGGCAAGCTGCACCCCCACGGGGACGCGGCGATCTACGACGCCATGGTCCGCATGGCCCAGTCCTTCGCCATGCGCGTTCCCCTGGTGGACGGGCACGGCAACTTCGGCTCGCTCGACGACGGCCCGGCCGCCCCCCGCTACACCGAGGCCCGCATGGCCCCGGCCGCCCGGACGCTCACGGGTGACCTGGACGAGGACGTCGTGGACTTCGTCCCGAACTACGACAACCAGTTCCAGCAGCCCGCGGTGCTGCCCGCCGCGTACCCCAACCTGCTGGTCAACGGCGCCACGGGCATCGCCGTGGGCATGGCCACCAACATGGCCCCCCACAACATGCGGGAGGTGGCCGCGGGTGCCCGTCACCTGGTGCTGCACCCGGAGGCCACCCTGGAGGAGCTCATGAAGCTCATCCCCGGCCCGGACCTGCCCTCCGGCGGGCGCATCGTGGGCCTGGAGGGCGTCCGGGACGCCTACCGCACCGGGCGCGGCTCGTTCAGGACCCGCGCCACGGTGAGCATCGAGCAGGTCTCCCCCCGCAAGCAGGGCATCGTGGTCACCGAGCTGCCGTACATGGTGGGCCCGGAGAAGGTCACCGAGAAGATCAAGGACGCCGTCCAGGCCAAGAAGCTCACGGGCATCTCGGACGTGGTGGACCTCACCGACCGCACCAACGGGCTGCGGCTGGTCATCGAGGTCAAGAACGGGTTCAACCCGCAGGCCGTGCTCGCCCAGCTCTACAAGCACACACCCCTGGAGGAGTCCTTCGGGATCAACAACGTGGCGCTCGTGGACGGCCAGCCCCGCACCATGGGGCTGCTGGAGCTGCTGCGCGTGTACACCGACCACCGGATCGCTGTGGTCCGCCGCCGCACCGCGTTCCGCCTGGCCAGGCGTCAGGACCGGCTGCACCTCGTGGAGGGGCTGCTGGTGGCGATCCTCGACATCGACGAGGTCATCCGGATCATCCGCTCCTCCGAGGAGACCGCTGAGGCCCGGGACCGGCTGATCACGGCCTTCGACCTCTCCCGTGCCCAGGCGGAGCACATCCTGGAGCTGCGCCTGCGCCAGCTCACCAAGTTCTCGCGCGTGGAGCTGGAGGCCGAGCGCGACCGGCTGCGCGCGGAGATCGCGGAGCTCGAGGCGATCCTGGGCTCGGAGACCACGCTGCGCGGCGTCGTCGCCGACGAGCTGTCCGAGACCGCGGCCACGTACGGCGACGACCGGCGCACGGTGCTGCTGGAGGCCGAGGACCTGCCCGCGGTCACCGCAGCGCAGACCGGCAAGAAGGCCCCCGCGGCGTCCGTGGCGCTGGAGATCAGCGACGACCCGTGCTGGGTGTTCCTGTCCACCACCGGGCGGATCGCCCGCAGTGCGGCGCGCACCCCGCTCGCGGACGCGTCCCGGCGCTTCAAGCACGACGCCCTGACGAGCGTGGTCCCCGCGACCGCCCGCGGGGAGATCGCTGCGGTGACCTCCACCGGCCGCATGCTGCGCGTCTCGTGCGTGGACGTGCCCGTGCTCCAGGACTTCGACGGGGTTCCCCGCCTCGCGGACGGCGTGCCCGCCGCGGACTTCCTGGGCCTGGAGAAGAACGAGGAGCTCGTGGGGCTCGTACCGCTGAGCGAGGTGGTGGCGATCGGCACCGCGGCCGGGGTGGTCAAGCGGGTCAACCCGGACTACCCCCTGAACCTGGACCAGTGGCCCGCGATCAAGCTCCGTGACGGAGACCGTGTGGTGGGCGTGAGCGCCGCACCGGACGCCGCCGAGCTCGTGCTCGTGTCCTCGGACGCCAAGCTGCTGCGCTTCCCCGCCTCCGCCGTGCGTCCCCAGGGCAGGACCGGCGGCGGCGTGGCGGGCATGAAGCTCGCCGACGGCGAGCGCGTGGTCTTCTGCGCGGCGGTGCTGCCGCGGGAGTCCACCGTGGTGGTGACCCAGGCCCGCAGCGACGGCCAGCTGCCCGAGATGGGAGAGGCGTCCATCAAGGTGACGCCGCTCAGCGAGTTCCCCGTCAAGGGACGCGCGACCGCCGGGGTGCGCGCCCAGCGCCTGCTCACCGGCGAGTCCGGACTCACCCTCGCGTGGGCGGGCCACGGCCCGGCCAAGGCGGTCTCCGCCGCAGGGGTGGCCCGCTCCCTGCCCACCGAGTACGGGCGCCGGGACGGCTCGGGCGTGGGCATCGACCGCGCCGTGGCCGCCGTGGGGCCGGCGCTGAGCGGGTTGCCCGTGGTGGCGGAGAACCCGGCGGCGGAGTCGTCCGAGACGGACGGGTCCACCCCGGCCTGACGGCACCGCCACGCGACCCGACTCCCGGACCCGGCCGTGCGGCGCCGGGGGCCTGGCGGCTCAGGCGTCGATCTGCTCCTGGTTCAGGTGCGCGGCACCCGCGACGATGAAGTCCTTGCGCGGGGCCACCTGCGAACCCATCAGCAGTGAGAACGCCCGCTCCGCGGCCTCCGCGTCCGCCACGCGCACCCGGCGCAGCACGCGGTGGCGGATGTCCATGGTGGTCTCCGCGAGCTGGTCGGCGTCCATCTCACCCAGGCCCTTGTAGCGCTGGATGGGTTCCTTGTAGCGGCGCCCCTGCTCCTCCAGGCTCCCCAGCAGCGTGTCCAGCTCCCGCTCGGAGTAGGTGTAGACCATCTCGTTGGCCTTCGACCCCGGGTTCACGATCTGCACGCGGTGCAGCGGGGGCACCGCGGCGTAGACCCGCCCGGCCTCCACGAGGGGACGCATGTAGCGGTAGAAGAGGGTGAGCAGCAGCGTGCGGATGTGGGCGCCGTCCACGTCCGCGTCCGTCATCATGATGACCTTGCCGTAGCGCGCCGCGTCCAGGTCGAAGCTGCGGCCCGAGCCGGCACCGATCACCTGGATCAGGGCGGCGCACTCCGCGTTCGCGAGCATGTCCGTGATGGACGCCTTCTGCACGTTGAGGATCTTGCCGCGGATGGGCAGCAGCGCCTGGTGGTTGGAGTTGCGCGCCAGCCGGGCCGTGCCCAGGGCGGAGTCGCCCTCCACGATGAACAGCTCCGAGCGGGCCACGTCCGCCGAGCGGCACTCCACGAGCTTGGTGGGCATGGAGGAGGTCTCCAGCGCGTTCTTGCGCCGCTGGGTCTCCTTGTGCACGCGGGCGGAGATCCGGGACTTCATCTCCGCGACGATCTTCTCCAGCAGCTGCCCCGCCTGGGCCTTGTCGTCGCGCTTCGTGGAGGTGAGCTTGCGGGTGAGCTCGGCCTCGACCACCTTGGCGACGATCTGGCGCACCGCCGGCGTGCCCAGCACCTCCTTGGTCTGGCCCTCGAACTGCGGCTCCGCCAGGCGCACGGTGAGCACCGCGGTGAGCCCGGCGAGGACGTCGTCCTTCTCGAGCTTGTCCGTGCCAGCCTTGAGCCTGCGCGAGTTCGTCTCCACCTGCTTGCGCAGGGTCTTGAGCAGGGCGTTCTCGAAGCCGCTCAGGTGCGTGCCGCCCTTGGGCGTGGCGATGATGTTCACGAACGAGCGCACCGTGGTGTCGTAGCCCACGCCCCAGCGCAGCGCCACGTCCACCTCGCACGCGCGCTCCACGTCCTGCAGCTGCGCGTGGCCGGAGTCGTCCAGCACCGGCACCCGCTCCGTGAACGAGCCCTGGCCCTGCAGCCGCCACACGTCCGTGACGGGGGCGTCCGCCGCCAGGAACTCGGCGAACTCGGAGATGCCGCCGTCGTACTGGAAGACCTCCTCCACCGGGCCGTCCGCACCGGCCGTTCCCGGCAGCCGCCGCTCGTCCGTGACGGTGATGCGCAGCCCGGGGATCAGGAACGCCGTCTGGCGGGCCCGGCGCACCAGCTCCTCCGTGGAGAACTTCGCGTCCGGGGTGAAGATCTGGTCGTCCGCCCAGTAGCGGATGCGGGTGCCCGTGACGCCGCGCTTGGCCCGGCCCACCACCTGCAGGTGGGAGTCCGTGGTGAACGGCTCGAAGGGCGCGTCCGGCGAGGGTGCACCCTTGTCCGCGAACGTGCCCGGCTCCCCCCGCTTGAAGGACATCTGGTAGGTCTTGCCCCCGCGGTCCACCTGCACGTCCAGGCGCGCCGACAGGGCGTTGACCACGGAGGCACCCACCCCGTGCAGACCGCCGGAGGCTGTGTAGGACCCGCCGCCGAACTTGCCCCCCGCGTGCAGCTTGGTGAACACCACCTCCACGCCGGTGAGACCCGTGCGGGGCTCGGTGTCGATGGGGATGCCCCGGCCGTCGTCGTGGACCTCCACGGAACCGTCCCGGTGCAGGAACAGTGCGATGTCCTGGCCGAAGCCCGCGAGCGCCTCGTCCACGGAGTTGTCGATGATCTCCCACAGGCAGTGCATGAGCCCGCGCGAGTCCGTGGAGCCGATGTACATGCCCGGCCGCTTGCGCACGGCCTCCAGACCCTCCAGCACGGAGAGGTGGCGGGCGTTGTATTCGGAGCGAGACGGTGTCACGGTGGAGCTTCTCCCGGGAGGTTGGGGTGCCGCGGGGGCGGGTGGGGACCACATCACTCTAGACGGCACCCGTGGTTTGTGCGCGGTGGGCGAAACCGCCCCGGCGGGGGAAGCAACGGCGGGGTCCGTGGGTTGTACTGGTACGTGCGATCAGGACGGATCGACCTCCTGACGTCGCGCGGCGGCCGAGCACGAATGCGGCCGCATCCCGTACCTGTGAGGAGGATCCCCATGAACGCGACACTCGAAGCGCGTGAGCTGAACGCGACCCACCGTTGCGACGCCTGCGGAGCACAGGCCTACGTGCGGGTGGTCCTCGAGTCGACCGGTGGCGAACTGCTGTTCTGCGCCCACCACGCCCGCGCCAACGAGGGCAAGCTCCGCCCGCTGGCCGCCACGTGGCAGGACGAGACCCAGAACATCGGGGCCTGAGACCCCACGGGTGGAAGCCCTCCACCCGCAGGGTTTCCGGCAGCCGTCCCGGCCCGGGGCAGCATGGAACGAGGCGCGCACCGCGTGGTGCGCGCCTCGTTCCGTGCCCGGGTCCGGTCAGCCGGCGGTGGGCTTGCGGCCCCAGAAGATCACGTTGGTTCCCAGGTACTTGGTCTCGTACCCCACGTCCACGAAGCCGGCCGTGCGCAGCAGGCGCGCCACCTCCGTGGGCGGGACGAAGCCCAGAGTGGAGTCCTTGAGGTAGCCGTAGGCGTCGGGATCCCTGGCCACCACGCGACCGAGCAGCGGCAGCACCACTCCCATGCCGGTGGAGACCGCGAACTTCAGCAGACCTCGCGGAGGCGCCGTCTCCAGCACCACCACACGGCCGCCCGGGCGCAGCACGCGGAACTGCTCCGCGAGCACCCGGGGGATGTCGCTCACGTTGCGCAGCAGGTACCCGTGGGTCACGGCGTCGAAGGACTCGTCCTCGTAGCGCAGCTGGTGGGCGTCCGCGAACTCCCATGTGACGGTCTCCGCCCCGGGCTTCCGCCGGGCACCCTCGAGCATCTTCTCGGAGAAGTCCACACCCACGATCTCGGCACGGGGCTCACGACGCCGCGCGGCCAGGGCGATCTCGCCCGTCCCCGTGGCGATGTCCAGCAGCCGCCCACCGGGGTTCACCCCGGCGCGTCGGGCCACCTCGCGGCACCACGCGGCGTGGCGACCCAGGGTCATAAGGGTGTTGACCCGGTCGTAGGACGCGTTGACCCGGTTGAAGATCCCCTGCACCCGGGAGTCCCGCTCGGTCATCGTGTGTCCGTTCTCCCGCTCCTGAGCCGTCATCAGTCCAGGTAGTCCCGCAGCACCTGGGACCGGGAGGGGTGGCGCAGCTTGGACATGGTCTTGGACTCTATCTGGCGGATCCGCTCGCGGGTGACCCCGTAGACCTTGCCGATCTCGTCCAGGGTCTTGGGCTGGCCGTCCGTGAGGCCGAAGCGCATGGCGACCACGCCGGCCTCCCGCTCGGAGAGGGTGTCCAGGACGGAGTGCAGCTGCTCCTGCAGCAGGGTGAAGGACACGGCGTCTGCGGGGACCACCGCCTCGGAGTCCTCGATGAGGTCGCCGAACTCGGAGTCCCCGTCCTCTCCCAGCGGGGTGTGCAGGGAGATGGGCTCGCGGCCGTACTTCTGGACCTCCACGACCTTCTCCGGGGTCATGTCCAGCTCGTTGGCCAGCTCCTCCGGGGTGGGCTCCCGGCCCAGGTCCTGGAGCATCTGGCGCTGCACGCGGGCCAGCTTGTTGATGACCTCCACCATGTGCACCGGGATGCGGATGGTGCGGGCCTGGTCCGCCATGGCGCGGGTGATGGCCTGGCGGATCCACCACGTGGCGTACGTGGAGAACTTGAAGCCCTTGGTGTAGTCGAACTTCTCGACCGCGCGGATCAGGCCCAGGTTGCCCTCCTGGATCAGGTCCAGGAACAGCATGCCGCGGCCCGTGTAGCGCTTGGCCAGGGAAACCACCAGGCGCAGGTTCGCCTCCAGCAGGTGGTTCTTGGCGCGGCGGCCGTCGTGGATCACCCAGCGGTAGGCCCGGCGGGTGTCCGCGTCCATGGACTCGGACTCCTCCGCGAACTTGTGCTCCGCGTAGAGCCCCGCCTCGATGCGCAGCGCGAGGTCCACCTCCTGCTCCGCGTTGAGCAGGGCCACCTTGCCGATCTGCTTGAGGTAGTCCTTCACGGGGTCCGCGGTGGCCCCCGCCACGACCACCTGCTGCGCCGGGGCGTCGTCGTCGTCGTTGTTGGTGAGGACGAAGCCGCGGGCGCTCCTGTCCTGGCGGCCCTTCATGACCTGCGCGGACTCCTCCACCGAGGCCTGGGTGGACTCCTGCGAGTCCTCCTCCTCGGTCTCCTCGACGGTGTCCTCGGGGACCAGCTCGTCCTCGGCGAGGACCTCGTCCACGGGATCGGCCTTCTTGCGCCCGCGCCCGGTGCCGGAGGTCTTGGGGGCCGCCTTCGCCGCAGTCTTCGCGGCGGTCTTGGGGGCCGCGGCAGGGGCCGGGTCACCGGTGGCTGCGCCGGCGGTCTTCGCGGTGGCCGCCTTGGTGGTGCGGGTGCCGCCGCTTGTGGTCTTGGTGGCCGCGGTCTTCTTGGTGGCGGTGCGCTTGGGAGCGGCCGTCTTGCTCGCGGCGGTCTTCCGGGTGGCCGCGGCGGGCTTCTCGGCGGCTTCCGGCTCTGCGGCGGGCGCGCTGGTGGCGGCCTGGGCGGGCGAGGCCTTCGCCGCGGTGGTTCCGGTAGTGCTCGAGGCCGAGGTCCCGGTCTTCTTCGCGGCCGTGGACTTGCGGGCCACGGTCTTCTTCGCGGCGGTGCTCTTCCGGGGGGCCGCCTTCTTGGCGGCGCCGCTCGTGCTCGCGCCGTTCTCGGCCGAGTCCGGCTCCGCAGCAGTGGCCTGGGATGCGGACGCGGTCTTGCTGGCAGCTGGTGACACGGAGAACCTTTCGTTGGACACGTCTTCGGGTGCGTACCACGTGAGTGGCCAACACACCTATGACCCTGTCAAGCCCCCGCGCGAGACGTGCTCGCCCACCGGGACTCTGAGGGTCCTGCACTCGTCAACACCGGCCCTTCCGGAATTGTTCCCGGCGGCTCCGTGCCCTTGCCCTCCCCTGCCGCCCCGTCTCCGTGTCCGCTGCGCCGGACGACGCCGCCGCAGGAGCTCCCGTGCCCACGGCTCCGTGCGCACCGGGGCTGTTCCGTGCCGTGGTTGTTCCGCACCAGAGCTGCTCCGCTCAGGCCGTCGTCCGTCCCGTGTCCCGCTCTCAGTCGACCGCTCCCCGGCTCCAGGCGTGGCGCCCTGGCCACGAGGTGCGGGGGTCCGCGCACCACCACGGTGCCGCCTGACCGGCCAGCCGCCGCCGGACGTCGCCGGCCGCGCTGCGTCCGCGCGGGGCGGACCGGGAGGATTCCGTGCCGGCGTCCAGCAGCCCGGCGGCGGTGCGGGAGCGTCCCCGGTACTGCTCGAGCTGAGCGAGCACGGCCACCACCGCGGCGGACGCGCCCCGCGCCGCCGCGGATTCCCCCTCGGATGCGGGCTCACCGGCCACGAGCAGGCCATCGAGGACCTGGAGCACGCGGTAGGCGCTGTCGAGGGTGTCCCAGTGGGGCGGACCGTCCCACTCCCCCGAGACCGCCGTGAGACAGCGCAGCGCCTCTTCCACGGCTCCGGCCGGGGTCTCGGGCGCCGTGGCGCGCCCGACCCTCAGCCGTGACACCGCCGCCCGCAGGCCGGTGAGCGCCGCACCAGCGCGCTCGGTGCTCCCGGTGAGCCAGGCGTAGAGCAGGGCGTCCCGGGTGGCGTCGTCCAGCAGCGCGTCCAGCAGGGTGCGCAGCTCGGGGACGGGGGTGTCCAGCACTGCGGCCACCCAGTGCTCCCTGTCAGAGGCCACCCGCTCGACCGCGCGCCACCACGCCGCGAGCGCAGCCGGGGGTCCCGTCGGCGCGAGCGACCCCGGCGCCACCGCGGCACCCGCAGTGTGGTGGGCATCCGCTGGCGCCCCGGTGCGCGGCTCCCCACCGGAGCGGTTCAGGGCCCGCAGCAGCTCGTGGCCCCGGGCGCGCAGGCGCTCGCACCACGCGGGGTCCTCGCGCAGTGCCACGGGCTCCAGCGCGCTTCCCAGTGCCACCAGCTGGGCGCTGACGGCGCTGTCACGGATGAGCTGCACGGGCATCGGACGTGACGGTTCGGCGTGGTCCCACCAGTGGGCGGGCCCCACCACCAGGATCCGCAGGACCTCCAGCCCCAGGTGCTCCAGGACGCTCTGCCACGCCCGGGGCGCGCGCAGGTCGCAGGTGTGGCCGCGGGCCGGTTCCCGGTCCGAGTAGACCACCACGACCGCCTCCCCGCAGTGGGGCACGCGCAGCAGCACGTCCAGCAGCTCGTCCCCCAGGACGGACAGGTCGGCCCCAGGACCCGGGGTGTCCATGCTCAGGCACAGCGCCCGGCCCTCGGGTGCCGGGAGGAACAGCACGGAGGCATTGCGGGGCTCGTGGCCCAGCTGGTGCGGGACCAGGGCCAGCAGGTCCTCGGCGCGGCGGATCTGGAGGGTCGGGCGGGAATCCGGTGTCACGGTCATGCCCCCACGCTGACCGGTCCGGGCCCGCCGGTGCACTGCCGGTCCCGGCACCTGGGACGACGCCGCCCGGCCGGACCGCGCACCCCCTCCTGTGCAGGGCGCTCGCCGCGGTCCTCACCGCGGCCGCCGGGGCAGAGACGTGCGGGGAGCAGGGCGTGCGGGGCGAGGATCCCGCGCCACGCCAGGGCCCGGGGGCGGCGTCGCCGGGGGCCTAGACCGAGTCGGCCCCGTGGGCACGGCGCACCTTGGCCGTGCAGACGAGGATGGCCGTGGTGCCCAGCAGGGCCACGAGACCCTGGGCTGCGATCGCGGGACGGAACGCCGCGGCGTCGTACAGGGTGGTGGAGATGCCCGCGCCGTAGCGCAGGTCCAGCACGAGTCCGGTCACGTAGATGGCCAGCAGGGACGCCGCGAAGCCGCCCACGTTCGCCAGGCCAGTGGCGGTCCCGCCGCGGCGCGGCGGGTTGAAGGTGCGCACCACGTCGAAGGCGATCATCGAGGCGGGCAGGGACAGCGCGATCAGGCACACGGCCACGTACACGAGTACGACCGGGGCACGCCCGGGCCACAGCAGCAGCACCGCCCACCCGGACCAGCTCACCAGGCAGCACGTGAGCACCAGCCGCGAGCGGCGGCGCGCGAAGCGGGCGCTGAGCTTGCCCACCAGCGGGGCCACGGCCACGTTGAAGACCACGTAGACGGTCATCACGGCGGACGCCCGCGTGGGGTCCATGCCCTGGGCGTTCTGCAGGTAGGGGTAGGCCCACATGAGCGCGAAGGTGTTGCCGGAGAACTGCACGGTGAAGTGGATCCAGAACCCCAGCCGTGTGCCGGGCTCCCGGAGGGACTCCCCCATGGACTTGCGGATGGAGGAGAGCGAGATGCTGTCGGCGAGGTCGTGCACCCCGGGCGGGTGGTTGCGCAGCAGCACGGCGGAGAGCACGGCGGCCAGGACCGCGATGCCCGCCATGAGCAGGAAGGAGGGCACCCACCCCGCCGCGTGCAGCAGCGCGGCGAAGGGGATCACGGAGAAGAGCTGACCCAGGTTGCCGGTCATCCCCACCACCTGGGAGAGCATGGGGACCCTCAGGGGGGAGAACCACACCGGCAGCAGGCGCATCACGCACACGAACGTGGCGGCGTCCCCGGCGCCCACCAGGATCCGGCCCACCACGCCCGCGCCAACGGACTGTGCGGCGGCGAGCTGCAGCTGCCCGGCCGCCATGGCCACCGCGCCGGCGGCGATGAGCACCCGCGGGCCGAAGCGGTCCACCAGCACGCCCACGGGCACCTGGAGCACGGCGTAGACCAGCACCTGCATCATGGAGAACAGGGACAGCCCCGAGGCGGCCGTCTGGAAGCGGTCCGCGGCCTCCACGGACGCCACTCCGAAGCTGGTGCGCTGGGCCACGGCGGAGAAGTACGCGAACACCCCCACCCCCAGGATCAGCCACGCCGTGGGCGAGTCCTTGTACCGGGAGGGTGGGGGTGTGACCGGATCGGGCATTCTGCAGGGCCTCCTGCGGGGGTTGTGTCTGGGATGACCCGCGGGAGCGTGGGATCCCGGGGTCCTAGTGCTGGTGGCCTTCCGGGTCCTCCTGGGCCGCGAGGAACGCCTCGGCGGCCGCGCCGAGGTCGTCGGCGTCGGGCAGGTCGGCGTCGTCCGGCCCGGCCAGGATGGAGCGGCGGGCGGACGCGTCCACCACGTCATCGTATCGCCGTTCCATGTTCTCGATGACGGACTGCACCTCGGCGGAGGCGCTGGCCTGCTCGTCGATCTGGCGGATCACGTCCCGGGAGGCCTCGCGCAGCTCGTCCGTGGGCAGGGTCCGCCCCGTCACCGCACTGAGGTGCTCCAGGGCGGCCACCGCGGCCTGCGGGAGGTAGGACTCCGCGAGGTACTGCGGCACGTGCACCGACAGCCCCACGTGGTCGATCCCACCCTCCTGCAGGCGCAGCTCCAGCAGGTGGGAGGCGGAGGCGCTGACCTCGAACGTGGGCCGCCCGCCCTCCCGGCGCGGCAGCAGGTCCGCCCGCGGGCCGTGGGCGGTGACCAGGACCGGACGGGTGTGGGGCACGGGCATGGGAATCCCTCCCACCAGGGCCACCAGGCTGACCCGCAGCCGCTGGGCGAGGCCCACCACGGCGGAGGCGAAGCGCTCCCACTGGGTGTCCGGCTCGGGTCCGGTGAGCAGCAGGAAGTGCCGGTCCAGCCCGTCCGTGACCACGTGCAGGTTCAGCTCCGGGGCCTCCCACTCCTCGAAGTGGTCCTCCGCGAACGTCACGTGGGGGCGGCGGGAGCGGTAGTCGTAGAGCTGGTCCAGGTCGAAGCGCGCCACCGTCTCGCTGGGCATGGAGTCCAGGATGACGGCCTCGATCTGACCCGCCAGGTGGCCGGCCTCCACGTACCCGGACAGCGCCACGATCATGGGCAGCCCGCGCAGCCTGTCGTCGCCCAGCAGGGCGGGGTTGCCCACGTACAGGGCGGTGGGATCCAGCACTTCTCCTCCTCGTGGACGCGCGGGGTGACGCGCCACCCGCTCACGGGCGCGCGTGCGTCGTGAGAGGTGCAACGTCCCCGGGGACACCGCCTATTCCCCACCGGGGCCCCGGGGTCGTGACTAGGATCGGTGTCACACCGGCGCCCCGCGCCCGGGCCGCGGCCACCCGCACCACGGCGCCACGCGAGCTCCCTCCCACCCGTGAAAGGACACCGCAGTGACCACAGTCCAAGAGATCCTCTCCACCCACGAGGTCCGCCTCGACACCACCACCAAGCCCCTGGGCGAGTCCGCCACGGACGCCCTGGTGCTCGGCGTCTCCCACGACGGCGCGCTCGCGGTGCCGGCCGACGCCAAGGCGGGTGTGCGGCGTCGGCTGGAGGCCTTCGCCCAGCGCGCGCACGTCAGCGGCGCGCTCGACAGCGTGACCGTGGCCCCGGCCCCGGAGGACGTCCGCGCCTCCCTCGTGGTGTTCACCGGCCTGGGACGCGGCGAGGGCGAGGAGCGGGAGGAGAACCTGCGCCGCGCCGCAGGAGCCGCGGCCCGCCGTCTCCAGGGCACCGCGGCGTCCGCCACCGTGGCCCTGCCCGTCACCAGCGCGCGGGACGTGCAGGCCGTGGCAGAGGGCGTGGGCATGGGTGCGTTCGAGTACACCGCGCAGAAGGCCCGCACCGCCTCGCAGGACACGCGTCCGCTGGCGGCTGCCACCGTGTGCGTGCCCAGGGCGCTCGCCAAGGAGGCCGCGGCCGCCGTGTCCCGGGCCGCCCACGTGGCCCGGGCCGTGCGCCTGACGCGCACCCTCGTGGACCTCTCCCCGGACACTGCCACCCCCGAGTTCGTGGCGGAGCTCGCCACCGCGGCCGCCAAGGGCACCAAGGTCAAGGTGGAGGTGCTCGCGGAGAAGGAGCTCACCCGCGGCTCCTACGGCGGTCTGCTGGGCGTGGGCCAGGGCTCGGTGAACGGCCCCCGGCTCGTGAAGCTGCGCTGGTCCCCCGCGCGCGCCGCGAAGCACGTGGCCCTCGTGGGCAAGGGCATCACGTTCGACTCCGGCGGGCTCTCCCTCAAGCCCCCGGCCTCGATGATGACCATGAAGTCGGACATGGCCGGCGCCGCCGCCGTCCTGAGCACGGTCCTCGCGGCCGCGGCCCTCGAGCTGCCCGTGGCCGTGACCGGCTGGCTGTGCCTGGCGGAGAACCTGCCCTCCGGCTCCGCGACCCGCCCCGGGGACGTCCTCACCATGCACAGCGGGCACACGGTCGAGGTGCTCAACACCGACGCCGAGGGCCGCCTGGTGCTCGCGGACGGCCTGTGGGCCGCCGGCCAGGAGGACCCGGACCTGCTGGTGGACATCGCCACGCTCACCGGCGCACAGATGGCCGCCCTCGGTGTGCGCACCGCGGGCGTGATGGGCGACGACGCCGCCCGGGGCCTCGTGCTCGACGCCGCCGCGGCCGCGGGCGAACCCGCGTGGCCCATGCCCCTGCCCGAGCACCTGCGGCCCTCGCTGGACTCCTTCGTGGCGGACCTGAAGAACATGGGGGACAAGCACGGCGGAATGCTCGTGGCCGGGCTGTTCCTGCGCGAGTTCGTCCCCGAGCACAGCGGCCGCCGCGTGCCGTGGGCCCACATCGACATCGCCGGGCCCTCCTTCAACGAGGGCCAGCCGTGGGGCTACACCCCCAGGGAGGGGACCGGCTTCGGGGTGCGCACCATGCTCGCCCTCGCCGCCGCCCAGGGGAAGTAGCACCTCCTGTGACGTGCCCCACGCGGGAGAGGGCCCCGGCCCGTAATGCACGGTGCCCCCTCCCGCGTGGCGTTAGTCTTGACACCAGCCGTGACCGTCCTCCGCAGCCCCCGGATCGGGACTCGGGCGGACACCTCAAACCATGAACTCGAACCCCGAGGGAGCCAACGTGGCCGACAACGAATACGACATCCTGGTCCTGGGCGGAGGATCCGCCGGGTACTCCGCCGCTCTGCGCGCGGTGCAGCTGGGCTTCAGCGTGGCGCTGATCGAGAAGGAGAAGCTCGGCGGCACGTGCCTGCACTGGGGCTGCATCCCCACCAAGGCGTACCTGCACTCGGCGGAGCTCGCCGAGGGTGCCCGGGAGTCGGAGAAGTACGGCATCAAGGCCACCCTGGACTCCATCGACATGAGCGCCGTGCGCGACTACAAGAACAAGATCGTGCAGGGCAAGTACAAGGGCCTCACCGGCCTCATGAAGATGCGCAAGGTGGACGTGGTGGCCGGCAACGGCCGGCTCACCGGCCAGAACACCATCGACGTGGACGGCACCACCTACACCGGCAAGCACATCATCCTGGCCACCGGCTCCGTCTCCAAGACCATGGGTCTGGAGATCGGCGGTCGCGTGATGACCTCCACCGAGGCGCTGGAGATCGATTTCGTCCCCAAGTCCGCGATCGTGCTGGGCGGTGGCGTCATCGGCTGCGAGTTCGCCTCCATGTGGCGCTCCTTCGGCGTGGACGTCACCGTCATCGAGGGCCTGCCCCACCTGGTGGCCAACGAGGACCCCGCCATCATCAAGACCCTCGAGCGCGAGTTCAAGAAGCGCGGCATCAAGTCCAACCTGGGCACCTTCTTCGAGAAGGTCGAGCAGAACGACGACGGCGCCAAGGTCACCCTCGCGGACGGCAAGGAGTTCGAGGCGGAGATCGTGCTCGTGGCCGTGGGCCGCGGACCGAACACCGCGGACATGGGCTTCGAGGAGCAGGGCATCCCCATGGACCGCGGCTTCGTGACCCCGAACGAGCGCCTGCACACCGGCGTGGGCAGCATCTACGCGATCGGCGACATCGTCCCCGGCGTGCAGCTCGCCCACCGCGGCTACCAGCAGGGCCGCTTCGTGGCCGAGGAGATCGCGGGGCTGAACCCCGTGGTCGTGCCGGACATCAACGTCCCCAAGGTCACGTTCACCGAGCCCGAGATCGCCTCCGTGGGCTACTCCCAGCCGAAGGCCGAGGAGAAGTTCGGCAAGGACAACGTGGAGACCTTCGAGTACAACCTCGCCGGCAACGGCAAGAGCTCCATCCTGGGCACCGGCGGCATCATCAAGCTTGTGCGCGAGAAAGACGGTCCCATCGTAGGCTTCCACGCGATCGGCACGCGCATCAGCGAGCAGATCGGCGAGGGCCAGCTCATGGTCAACTGGGAGGCCTACCCGGAGGACGTCGCCGCCTTCGTGCACGCGCACCCCACCCAGAACGAGGCCATCGGCGAGGCGGCCATGGCCCTCGCCGGTTCGCCCCTGCACGGCTGAGTCACCGCCCCGGGCGCCCGCCCTGCCTGGCGGGCACCCGGGGCACCTTCCCGGTGCCCAAGCCGCCCGGGTCCGCAGAACACTTTTACGATCTTTTAGAGAGGGACGGACAAGACAATGTCTGAAACCGTTAACCTGCCCGCACTGGGCGAATCCGTCACCGAGGGAACCGTCACCCGCTGGCTCAAGCAGGTCGGCGACCAGGTGGCCGTGGACGAGCCCCTGCTGGAGGTCTCCACCGACAAGGTCGACACCGAGGTCCCCTCCCCCGTGGCCGGCGTGATCGAGAAGATCCTGGTCGAGGAGGACGAGGACGTCGAGGTCGGTGGCGCGCTGGTGGTCATCGGAAACGGCTCCGGCAGCTCCGGCTCCGACGACGCCGCCCAGGGCGAGTCCTCGGAGTCCCAGGACTCCGAGGAGCAGGCCCCCGAGCCCGCGCAGCAGAGCGAGCCGGAGCAGTCCGAGAAGGCCCCCCAGGCCGAGGCGAAGCAGTCCTCGGGCAGCTCGGTGGAGGTTACCCTCCCCGCGCTGGGCGAGTCCGTGACCGAGGGCACCGTGACCCGCTGGCTCAAGCAGGTCGGCGAGCAGATCGAGGTGGACGAGCCCCTGCTGGAGGTCTCCACCGACAAGGTCGACACCGAGGTCCCCTCCCCCGTGGCAGGCACCCTGCTGGAGATCAAGGTCCAGGAGGACGAGGACGCCGAGGTGGGCCAGGTTCTGGCGCTCGTGGGCGACGAGTCCGCGGCCGGGTCCGCCCCCTCCGGCTCCGACGACGGCGGCTCCTCCGAGAAGCCCGCCGCCGAGAAGATCGAGGACGCGGCCACCACCGCCGACTCCGGCGAGAACACGGAGCAGGCCGCGGAGGCCGAGACCGAGCAGGCCCCGAAGACAGA
>NZ_JAUMTZ010000011.1:55350-66736 GCF_030530945.1 Kocuria sp.
GTCAGTCCACCCGCGGGAGATCTAGGACCCGGAGGCCGCGGACGCCGAGGCCCCGAAGTCCCAGGACTCCGGGTCCGCCTCCGACGACTCCGCCTCCGCAGGTGGCAAGGACGTGGCCGGCTACGTGACCCCGCTGGTGCGCAAGCTGGCCCGCGAGAAGAACGTGGACCTGAGCACCCTCACGGGCACCGGCGTGGGTGGCCGCATCCGCAAGCAGGACGTCCTGGCCGCCGCCGAGCAGTCGGCGTCCTCCTCCGCCCCGGCCATCCAGGACACCGGCGCGGACATGGCCCCGGCCGTCTCCCGTCAGGGCTCCGCGTCCGCTCCGGCCGCCGCGCCGGCGCCGGACGCCAAGCGCGGCACCACGGAGAAGGCGCCCCGCATCCGCATGACCATCGCCAAGCGCATGCGGGAGTCCCTCGAGGTCTCCGCCCAGCTCACCCAGGTGACCGAGGTGGACATGACCCGCGTGGCGCAGCTGCGGCAGAAGGCCAAGGACCAGTTCCAGAGGCGCGAGGGCGCGAAGCTCACCTTCATGCCCTTCTTCGCCAAGGCCGTCGCCGAGGCCCTGCAGGCCCACCCGGTCCTGAACGCCACGTTCAAGGAGGACTCGAAGGAGATCGTCTACAACTCCTCCGAGGACATCGCGATTGCCGTGGACACCCCCCGCGGGCTGCTGGTCCCGGTGGTCAAGAACGCCGGTGACCTCAACCTGGGCGGTCTGGCCAAGCAGATCGCCGAGCTCGGCGGCGCGGCCAAGGACGGCAGCATCTCTCCCGACGCCCTGGCCGGCGGCACGTTCACAATCACCAACATCGGCTCGTTCGGCGCCCTGTTCGACACGCCGATCATCAACCAGCCGCAGGTGGGCATCCTGGGCACCGGTTCCATCGTGAAGCGGCCCATGGTCATGACGGACGCGGACGGCAACGACACCATCGCCATCCGCCACATGTGCTACCTCTCCCTGACCTACGATCACCGTCTGGTGGACGGCGCGGACGCCGGCCGGTTCCTCAGCACCCTGAAGAAGCGTCTCGAGGCCGGTCAGTTCGAGTCCGAGGTGGGCCTCTGACCGGACGCCGCCGGCACTGCGCCGGAGGGACCGCGGGCGTGCTTGCCGCGCCTCTCTCCAGCAACGGTGGCCGCATCGTCTGATCACCAACGGCTCGGGGTGGCTATTCTCGAAGCATGTTCTTCCTCCACAACCTCCTCCTGTTCCTGCACCTCGTGGGTGTCGCCATCATCGTGGGCACCTGGATCTACACCATGAAGCGGCCGACCGTGACGGTCGCACAGTTCTGGTCCGCGGTCCTCATGCTCCTCACCGGCCTCGGCCTGGTGGGGTACTACGAGATGATCGGCCAGCACGACGCCCTGAACTTCGCCAAGATCGGGGTGAAGATCGTGATCCTGCTGGCGGTGCTCGTGGCCGCGTTCATCGGCATGCGCAAGACCCAGCGCGGCGAGCCGGTCTCCACCGGCCTGGCGCACGCCGTGGGCGGGATGGCGCTCATCAACGTGGCGGTAGCCGTCTTCTGGGCGTAGCACCCGCGGCCGCAGCACTCTGACACCGCAGCCGCCGGGTCCACCGCCCGGTCGGCTCTTTCCGGGCTCTGGGTCACCCGCCCGCCTGCAGGGGCGTCACGTCCGCGAGACGCCACCCCTGCGGGGTCTGGACCACCGAGATCCGCAGTGCCTGCCTCGCGCCCTCGGTGCCACCCGTCACGGACGACCCTGAGGGCAGCGTTCCGCGCCAGCCGCGGGTGAGCACCACGGCCCGGTACGTGCGCGTGCGCGCCGCCTCGGCGGGGGACAGCCGCTGCCCGCGCGGCCGCTCCTCGGCGAGGAACGTGGTCTCCATGCTCAACCCGGAGAACGCGGAGCTCCCGGGATTCGCCGCCGTCTGCTCGGCCGCCCGGCGGATCAGGTCCTGGTCACGCGCGGCAAGGCGTGAGCCCGGCACGTACACCGCCGCCACGGCGGACTCGTCCCCCGCCGCGAGCGCCGCCGCACGGGCCGCCACCAGGTCCCGCACCGCCTGCTGCGCCTCGCGGTCCCTGTCTGCCATGCTCGCCCCGGGTGCTCCCGGTGCGGCGGTGGCACCGCCCCGATCCGTGGCACCGGCGCTCGGGGCCGGGGAGCCAGAGCCCCGGGCCCCGGACGCGTCGTCGCCCGCGCGCTCCCCGCCAGTGGTCCCGGCCGTGGCACCTGACCCGTCCGTGGAGGTCGACGACGCCGCAGGGGCCTGCTCCGCGGACCCGGCCCCGTCCTGCCACTGGGCCACGCCCCAGACCGCGGCCGTCACGAGCACTCCCGCTCCCAGGACCAGCCACACCCGGCGGGGCGGGTGTGCGAGCGTGAGCGCCGATGTCCCACCTGCCGAGGACGCGGCAGTGGTGCTGCCGGTCCCAGGGCGGCTGCGCTCCGCACGGCGGAGCTGCGGACGCCGGGACTGCCGCGAGTGGCCACGTTCCGCGCGGGCGCGCCGCAGGCGCCTGGAGCGCTCCACCGTGCCGTCGGCGCGGATCACCTCGGGCGTCATGCGCTCGGGGGGCCGCCGCGCGGGCCGCGGGGGCGGTGCTGCGGTGTCGAGCCCGGCCGCGAGCTCGCGGGCCGAGGGCCGGGATGCGGGGTCGTCGGCGAGCGCGGCCTCCAGCATGAGCACGAGCGGCCGCGGTGCCGTGGGGCACATCAGGGTGAGGGGCACGCGGTGGGAGTCCGGTCCGGGGCGGCGCCCCGTGAGGGCACGCCACCCGAGCACGCCCAGCGCGTAGACGTCCGCGGCCGCGGTGGGTGGCTCTGCAGGCAGCACGGGGGTGGAATCGGGTGCTCCGGCTGCTGGCTCCGGTCCCTCGGCGTGGTCACGCTCTCCCAGACCCCATGCCGGGCCGGGACCGTCCGCGCCGGAGGGCGCCCCGTACCCGTCCACCAGCACCCGTCCGTCCTCGGTGAGCAGCACGTGCTGCGGGCTCAGGCGGGCGTGCACCCAGCCGTGCTCGTGCAGCTCGGCCAGGGCGCGGGCCACCGCGCGCAGCACGGGTGCCACGTCCTGCGGGGCGAGCCGCCCCTCGGTGCGCATCCGCTCCGCCAGCGAGCGGGCCGCCACGTGGTCGGTGACGAGGGCCTCGGCACGCCCCTGCTCCCCCAGGGTGGCCCGCACACTGACCAGGTGGGACGGGGTGATGCACGAGCAGCCGGCCACGAGATCGGTGAACTGCCGCTGCAGCCCACGACGCCGCTCCGGGTCCTCGCTCACCGCGAACGTCACCGTGAACTCCTCGCGGGTGCTGCGCTCCCTGGCGAGCCACGTGCGGGTCCCGTCCCCCTCCCCCAGCCGGGCCACCAGCTCCAGGCCGGCCTCGTGGGTGGCCGCATCCGGGTTCCCCGCCCCGCGGGTCTCCTGCGGCTCTGCGTCTCCGGGCGGCTCGGAGCGGACCGGGCCCGGACCGGGCGGTACGGGTGCATCCGCGGGGGCGTTCCCCGTGAGCTGCCCACGGTCCCGCTCGGGGACGGCGCGGGCGGCCCGCACGCGCTCGTCGGCGGAGCGGCGTCGTCGTGGCCCGCCGGGGATCGGCCCGGTACCGGCGCCGCCCGTGCCCAGGACGGTGCCGGGAGCCGTGCCGGGGACGGTGCCGGGCTCCGCGGAGGGCGGTGTGTGATCGTGGCGCATGGCACCACTGTGCCGTGTGACGGCAGCTCCTGCTCACGTTATCCACAGGGTGCCGGAAGGGATAGGCTGGCCGGATGGCTCTGCACTTCGAACGCATCGGTCTGGCGCCAGACCTCGTCAACTACCGCGAGTGCCTGGACCTGCAGCGGCAGGTCCACCAGGAGGTCGTGGCGGGGACCCGCGGCAACACCGTCCTCATGGTCGAGCACGACCCCGTGTACACCGCCGGTCGCAGGACCGAGGAGCACGAGTACCCGTGGGACGGCACGGAGGTGGTGCCCATCGGCCGGGGCGGCAAGCTCACCTACCACGGGCCGGGAATGCTCGTGGGATATCCCATCGTGCGGCTGCCCATCCCCCTGGACGTGGTGCGCTTCGTGCGCGTCCTCGAGGAGGTCATCATCGCCGTGGTCCGCGACTTCGGGGTGCCCGCCACCACCGTGGAGGGTCGTTCCGGGGCGTGGGTGCTCGCGGACGAGCGCGGCCCGGACCGCAAGATCTCCGCCATCGGCGTGCAGGTCTCCAAGCGGGCCACCATGCACGGCTTCGCGCTGAACTGCTCCAACGACCTGCGCCCGTTCGGCAAGATCATCCCGTGCGGCATCACCGACGCCGGGGTGACCTCCATCAGCCAGGAGACCGGGAATCGGATCGACCCCGCGGACGTTGTGGAGCGTATGGAGCAGGAGCTCTCCGCCCGCGAGAACGACCTGTGCGTGCCCTTCGAGCCGGAGACACCGGCGGCCCCCGTGCGCACGACCCGGAGCCGGGACACCGGCAGCTCCGGAGCACCCGTTCCGACCGCGGCCCCCTGAGCCGGCCGCGGCCACAGATTCGTCATGGCCCGGACCCGCGCACCGCGGGAGCGGGCACTGTCAGCGCCACCAGCGAGGAGAACGCATGACCATCGCACCCGAGGGCCGCAAGCTGCTGCGCGTCGAGGCGCGCAACGCCGAGGTCCCCATCGAGAAGAAGCCCTCGTGGCTGAAGAACACCGCCAAGATGGGCCCCCAGTTCACGGAGCTGAAGTCCATGGCCCGCGGCCGCGGACTGCACACCGTGTGCGAGGAGGCGGGCTGCCCCAACATCTACGAGTGCTGGGAGGACCGTGAGGCCACGTTCCTGATCGGCGGGGACACCTGCACCCGGCGCTGCGACTTCTGCGACATCGCCACCGGCAAGCCCGGCATGGTGGACGTGGCGGAGCCCCGCAAGGTGGCGGAGTCCGTGCGCGACCTCGGCCTGCGCTACGCCACCGTGACCTCCGTGGCCCGTGACGACCTCGCGGACGGCGGTGCCTGGCTCAACGCGGAGACCATCCGCGCGATCCACGCCATGAACCCCAGCACCGGCGTGGAGATCCTCATCCCGGACTTCAAGGGCCAGCCCGACGCCCTGCAGCAGGTCATCGACGCCCAGCCCGAGGTCTTCGCCCACAACCTCGAGACCGTGCCGCGGATCTTCAAGCAGATCCGCCCGGCCTTCGCGTACGAGCGCTCCCTGGACGTGCTCACGCAGGGCAAGGACAACGGGATGATCGTGAAGTCCAACCTGATCCTGGGCATGGGCGAGACGGACGACGAGGTCTACGAGGCCCTGTGCGACCTCCACGACGCCGGGTGCGACATCATCACGCTCACGCAGTACCTGCGCCCGGGCCCCACGTTCCACCCCATCGACCGCTGGGTGAAGCCCGAGACCTTCGTGGAGCTGTCCAAGGCCGCCGAGGAGATCGGCTTCCTGGGTGTGATGGCCGGGCCCATGGTCCGCTCCAGCTACCGGGCCGGCAAGCTCTGGGCCCGGGCCATGAAGGCGATGGGTCGCGAGATCCCCGAGCACCTGGCGCACATCGACGACTCCGGTTCCGCCACCCAGGAGGCCTCCTCCCTGCTGGCCCGCCTGAGCTGACACCGCCCGCCACCCCGACGACGCCGCCCGCTTCCGGGCGGCGTCGTCCGCGTCCGGGGCGCGCCGCGGGAGCCGTGCACCCACCCCGGACGGGCCCCGCAAGCGGCTAGAATGACCGCGAACCCCGACACCGACTGCGAGGAATGACCGTGTCACCAGCCACGTCCACCAAGGCCAAGGCCGTCGAGCGCGACCGCAAACGCGAGGAGAAGCGCCAGAGCAAGGCCGCCAAGGGGCCCGGCGTGTTCGCGCAGATGAAGCAGGTCTTCCAGATGACCCGCGAGCGGGAGCCGAACATCCTGTGGTGGATGATCCTGCTGGGTCTGGGCGTGCTGCTCGTCTTCCTGCTTATCGGGGTGGCCCTGGGCAACTGGATCACGTGGCTGCTCATCGGCATCCCGTTCGCGGTGCTGGCCGCCGTGATCCTGCTCTCCCGCCGGGCGGAACGGGCCGCGTTCTCCCGGATCGAGGGCCAGCCCGGTGCCGCCGGCGCCGCGCTGTCCACCCTCAAGCGCGGGTGGATCGTGGAGGAGGAGCCCGCCGCCATGGACCCCAAGTCCAAGGACCTGCTCTTCCGCGCGGTGGGCCGCCCCGGCGTGGTGTTCATCACCGAGGGTCCCGTGAACCGCGTGGACAAGCTCGTCACGCGGGAGCGCCGCCGCATCGGCCCCGCCCTCAAGAACGTGCCGATCCACGTGGTCAAGTCCGGCAACGGCGAGGGCCAGGTGCCCCTGAACAAGCTCGCCAAGCAGATGCGTGGGCTGGAGAACAAGCTCACCAAGGAGGAGGTGCAGGTGGTGTACCGCCGCATGGGCAGCCTGCAGAACCGCCTGCCGATCCCCAAGGGCGTGGACCCCACACGGGCCCGCCCGGACCGCAAGGGCATGCGCGGACGCTGAGCCCCCACGGGTGCGCTCAGCGCACCCGCACCAGGACCGTGTCCACGGCGCGGTCGTGGAGCCCGCGCTGGTCCTCGTCCACCACGAGGGGCGGGACCACCAGGCACACCAGCAGCGACCTGACGGCCGCCCTGCCGAACCCGGCGGGGCGGCCGTCCATTGTCTGCACCTGCAGCCCCAGCAGCCAGTGTCCCGGGGTGCGCCCGAAGAACCCCACCATGAGGGCGCTGAGCGCGAAGAACACCGCAAGGTTCATGAGCCCCGAGCCGTTCCACGCGCTCAGGAACACGGAGGCCACGAGAACGCTCAGTGCCCAGTCCACGAGCAGAGCCACCACGCGCGCGGGGAAGCGCGCCACGGACCCGGGCCCCTGCGGCGGGCGGCCCAGGCGTCGACCGGGGTAGCGGTCCCGCTCCTGCGGTGCACCGTCGAGCCACGAGCCCATGTCCTGGCGAGAAATCATGGTCCCAGCCTATCGGGCGGCACCAGGGGCCCCGGGCGTCCTCGCTAGACTGGTCCGTGCACCGCACCGGTCAAGGACGTCGCCCGGTTTTCGTTACACGCGCGAAACACACGCGTGACGGCCGGGCAACGCCGGGTTCCTACGCTGGACACCAGAACCGGACGACCGCGGCACCCCGAACCCCGAGGTGCGCCGCGGCGTCGACCGGACGCCCACACAGAAGGAGAACAGGTCCATGTTCCAATCAGCCGAAGAAGTTCTGGCGTTCCTCAAGGACGAAGACGTGGTCTTCGTCGATCTGCGCTTCACCGACATGCCCGGGGTGCAGCAGCACTTCAACCTGCCCGCCAAGGCGGTGGACGAGGACTTCTTCACGGACGGCCAGCTCTTCGACGGGTCCTCGATCCGCGGCTTCCAGGGCATCGCCGAGTCCGACATGCAGCTGATCCCGGACCCGCAGTCCGCCTTCGTGGACCCCTTCCGCGTGGAGAAGACCCTGGTGGTCACGTGCTCCATCGTGAACCCCCGCACCGGTGAGCCCTACCACCGCGACCCCCGTGGCGTGGCGGAGCGCGCCGAGGCCTACCTGGCCTCCACCGGCATCGCGGACACCGCGAACTTCGCGTCCGAGGCCGAGTTCTTCGTGTTCGACGACGCCCGCTTCCAGGTCCGCCCGGAGTCCACCTTCTACAAGCTGGACTCCGAGGAGGCCCCCTGGAACACCGGCCGCAAGGAAGAGGGCGGCAACCTGGCGAACAAGACCGCCCTGAAGGGTGGCTACTTCCCGGTCTCCCCCGTGGACAAGCAGGTGGACCTGCGCGACGCCATGTGCGTGGCCCTGGACGACGTGGGGCTCGAGGTGGAGCGCTCCCACCACGAGGTGGGTGCCTCCGGTCAGGCAGAGATCAACTACAAGTTCTCCACCATGACCGCCGCCGCGGACGACCTGCTGAAGTTCAAGTACGTCATCAAGAACACCGCGGACGCGTTCGGCAAGACCGTCACGTTCATGCCCAAGCCGGTCTTCGACGACAACGGCTCCGGCATGCACTGCCACCAGTCGCTGTGGAAGGGCGGGGAGCCGCTGTTCTACGACGAGAAGGGCTACGCCGGTCTCTCGGACCTGGCCCGCTGGTACATCGGCGGTCTGCTGGAGCACTCCTCCGCCGTGCTGGCGTTCACCAACCCCACGGTGAACTCGTACCGCCGCCTGGTGAAGGGCTTCGAGGCCCCCGTGAACATGGTCTACTCGCAGGGCAACCGCTCGGCGGGGATCCGGATCCCGATCACGGGCACCAACCCCAAGGCAAAGCGCCTGGAGTTCCGCGCCCCGGACCCCTCCTGCAACCCCTACCTGGCCTTCTCCGCGCAGCTCATGGCGGGCCTGGACGGGATCCGCAACCGCATCGAGCCCGCTGACCCGGTGGACAAGGACCTCTACGAGCTCCCCCCCGAGGAGGCCAAGGACATCAAGAAGGCCCCCGCCAGCCTGGAGGAGGCCCTGCAGGCCCTCGAGGAGGACCACGAGTTCCTGCTGGCCGGTGACGTGTTCACCGAGGACCTGATCGAGTCCTGGATCGAGTACAAGCGCGAGTTCGAGCTCAAGCCGCTCTCGCTGGTTCCCCACCCCCTGGAGTTCCAGCTCTACTACGGCGTCTGAGCCGCACCCCGCACGACACCGGTGGCCCCGCTTCCCACGGAAGCGGGGCCCCCGGTCGCTGCGCGCTGGAGGCCCGCACCCGCGGTCCAGGACCGCAGGAGGCGGGCTGGGTCCGCAGGAGCCGGGACGGTGGGCGGCCGGGGGCCGCACCACCCGCGCGGGACGGGCGCGGGCGACGTCGTCCGCTACAGCACCGGGGCCCGGGACCCCCGCGGGGCGGGGCGCCGACGGAGGCGACGGGTGCTCGGGTCCAGCACCCACAGGTACACCCCGAAGGTCAGCGCGAGCAGAGCGGAGATGACCCTCGCGGCGAGGAGGTCCAGGTTCAGGTAGGGAAAGATGTCGAGCTGGTCCGCGACCGCGTACACCGTGAAGAAGCCGGTGACGAAGAGCAGCACGTCCGCCTGCCAGTCGTCGCGGATGCCCGTGACCGCGAACAGGGGGATGAGCCACACCACGTACCAGGCCTGAATGATGGGCGCCAGGAGCACGAACGCGGCCATGGCCCACGCGAGGCGGCGGAAGATCCGGGAGTCGCGCCCCACGAACATCAGCACCACCGTCACGCACGCGGCGAGGGCGGTGCCCAGGCTGTGCACCGCCTTCATGGCCGCAGCACCGTCCAGCCCCCATGAGGAGACGAGGAGCTGGACGAAGAGCCCGAGCAGGCCGATGGGCGCGTACCAGATGTAGACCGAACCCGGTGTGGACACCGCCGAGACCCAGCCGAAGCCGAAGCCGCTGACCGCGCCCATGATCCCCAGCAGCGTCACGGAGTACGCGAGCGTGAGGCCCCACACCACGAACCTGCGCGGCCAGGAGGCGTCCCGCCCGGCCCACAGCAGCCCCACGAACGGCAGGAACACCAGGGTGATGGGCTTGATGGCCACGGACAGCGTGACCAGCGTGGTGCCGAGCAGCCCTCCCCTCCAGTTGCGCCGCACGGCCGCCGCGTAGGTGCCGAGCAGGGCCAGGGCCAGCATGACGGCGTCGTTGTGGGCGGCCACCAGGAAGTTGGTGAGGAACAGCGGGTTGGCCACGCTCAGCCACAGCGCGCGGCGGGGGTTCACCCCGTGCAGCCGCGCCAGGCGTGGCACGACCCACATGCACGCGAGGACCGAGAGCACGCACAGGGCGCGGAAGAGCAGCACGGAGAAGTCCGGCTGGGTGCCGGTGAGGGTCACCACGAGCTGCTCGATCCACAGGAACACCGGCCCGTAGGGCGGCGGGGACTGGGCCCACAGCTGGTCCGCCCCGAGCTGGAAGAAGTTGTCGATCGCCGAGACGCCGGACTCGTAGGGGTTGAGCCCGCTGGCCATCACGCGGCCCTGGCCGATGTATGAGTACACGTCCCGGCTGAACAGCGGAACGCTCACGAGCATGGGCGTAGACCAGGCGGCGATCGCGATCAGCACCCACCGTGCGCTGCCCGGGCCCCACGGCCGCAGCTCCTGGCCGAGCCGCAGCCACTGCCGCACCAGGAGCATGGAGCCCAGCGCCAGCAGGGTAATGGCCACGAGCACCCCCAGGGTGTCGAAGCGCATCCACATGATCAGGGGGACGCGCCGCAGCGCGGAGACGCTAGCGAGCCATCCCACCCCCAGGGACCCCAGGAACACCGCCACCGACCCCAGCGCGCCCAGTGCCACCGTGCGCGGCAGGGCGGACGACGTCGGAGGCCCGGGGGCGTCGACGGGCCGCGCGGGCGGCGTCGTCCCGCGGTCCGTCCTGGACGTGATGGGCACGACTGTCCTCCCGGTGGTGTGGTTCCCGGACCGCCGTGCGGCGAGCCGGGCGGGGCCGCCGGTGGAGGGGGCGGCACCGGGGCCGATCCTATCGTGCGGCGCCGTGCGCACCCGGGGTGCAGGTGGACGGGGCGCGGCCCTCCTGATCGACGACACGATAGATTGGGGAGGTGACGACTGGAAACCAGAGAATCGTGTGGATCGACTGCGAGATGACGGGGCTCTCCCTGTCCGAGGACGCGTTGATCGAAGTGGCCGCGCTCGTGACCGATGACGAGCTGAACGTCCTGGGCAGCGGCGTGGACGTGGTGATCAAGCCCCCGCAGGAGGCGCTCGAGCAGATGGGCGACTTCGTGCGCACCATGCACGAGAACTCCGGGCTGCTGCCGGAGCTGGAGTCCGGGACGGACATGGCCCACGCGCAGGCCCAGGTGCTCGAATACATCCGGGAGTGGGTCCCGGAACCCGGGAAGGCGCCCCTGGGAGGGAACTCGGTGGGAACGGACCGGACGTTCCTGGCGCGGGACATGCCGGAGCTGGTGGAGCACCTGCACTACCGGGTGATCGACGTCTCCACCATCAAGGAGCTCGCCCGCCGCTGGTACCCGCGCGCCTACTTCCAGGCCCCCGAGAAGACCGGCAACCACCGCGCCCTGGGGGACATCGAGGACTCGATCGACGAGCTGCGCTACTACCGCCACATCCTCTTCCCCGGGGATCCGGGCCCCACCTCCGACGACGCCCGCAAGGTCGCCGCGCTCATCCAGGCCTCCCCCACCCGCACCGCGCACTGAGGATTTCGGCGCTGCCCGGAGCGGGCCGGCGCCAGCCAGCCGCGCGCGGCCACGGCTGGGCCCACGGGTGCCCAGCTCCCACCCCGTGGAGGAGACACCCGGGCGGATGCGGGACAACCGCCTCCGGTGCGCTATAGTGGTCGTCGTTGCCCGGCGGACCCAAAAGGTCTTAGCAGGGCACATGGTGGGCGTAGCTCAGTCGGCAGAGCGCCTGGTTGTGGTCCAGGAGGTCGCGGGTTCAACC
>NZ_JAUMTZ010000012.1:0-55523 GCF_030530945.1 Kocuria sp.
CGGTGGGCCTGGGGGCGTGGTGGTTCGCGGTCCTCGGCCGGACCCCCCCCTGGGGCGCGGCCCGGGGCCCGGGCCTGAGGCCGGCGGGGGGCCCCTGCGCGGGGCCGCCCGCCGTTCTCGTGCGGTGCGGTGCTCGACCGGTGGTGAGCGGGGCTCAGCCCCGCGCGGACTCACGGTGTGATCGGTACCAGGCCACGGCGTCGTCGAGCCCGGTGGGCAGGTCGATGGAGGCGGTCCACCCCAGGGCGCTCAGGTGCGAGACGTCCATGAGCTTGCGCGGGGTGCCGTCCGGCTTGGAGTCGTCCCAGCGGGTGGCGCCCCGGTAGCCGGTGGCCGCGGCCACGAGCTCCGCGAGCTCCTTGATGGAGACGTCCTCGCCGGTGCCCACGTTGACGTGCTGGGGGCCGTCGTAGTGCTCCATGAGGAACAGGCAGGCGGCCGCGAGGTCGTCCACGTGCAGGAACTCGCGGCGGGGGGAGCCCGAGCCCCAGTTCACGATCTCCGCATCGCCGTTGCGCACGGCCTCGTCGTAGCGGCGGATCATGGCCGGGAGCACGTGCGAGCCGGTGGGGGAGAAGTTGTCCCCGGGCCCGTACAGGTTGGTGGGCATGGCGGAGATCCAGGGCAGCCCGTACTGCCGCCGCACCGACTGCACGTGCAGGATGCCCGCGATCTTGGCGATGGCGTAGGCGTCGTTGGTGGGTTCCAGGTACCCCGTGAGCAGGGCGTTCTCCCGCAGCGGCTGCTCCGCGAGCTTCGGGTAGATGCAGGACGAGCCCAGGAAGAGCACGCGCTCCACATCCACCGCCCGGGCGGCGTCCAGGAGGTTGAGCTGGATGCGCAGGTTGTCCGAGAGGAAGTCCACGGGGCGCGTGCTGTTCGCACCGATGCCCCCCACCTTCGCGGCGGCGAGCACCATGTAGCGGGGCCTGTGCTCCGCCATGAACTCCTCCACGGCCCCGCGGTCGCGCAGGTCCAGCTCCCGGGACGTGGCGCCGATGAGGTTCTCGAACCCCTGCGCCTCCAGGTGGCGCCACACGGCCGAGCCCACGAGACCGCGGTGGCCCGCCACGTAGAACGGGGCCGAGTGGTCCAGCGCGCCCGGGGTGTAGGTCACGTCGTCGCTGGTGCGGGCGTCCGCGGGGTCGCTCACGGTGTGCGGCCACTGCGAGCCGGGCACCGCAGCTGTCACCAGTTCTTCTTCGTTGTCCACTTCAGTCCTCATGCTGCCTTCTCCGGGGTCCAGATGTGCTGTGCCACGGTGTCGATCCACGGCGAGCCGGCGCAGTCGAGCGCGGCGCGGTCCGCGTCCACCATGATGCGGGCGAGCTCGGGGGCGTGCACGGTGGCCTTCCACCCGAGCTTCTCCTCCGCCTTCGAGGGGTCCCCGATCAGGGCGTCCACCTCGGTGGGGCGCAGGTAGCGCTCGTCGAAGCGCACGTGCTCCTGCCAGTCCAACCCGGCGTGCTCGAAGGCCGTCTCCAGGAACTCGCGCACTGTGCTGGGGCGGCCGGTGGCGAGCACGAAGTCCTCGGGCTCGTCCACCTGGAGCATGCGCCACATACCCTCCACGTACTCCGCGGCGTAGCCCCAGTCGCGGATGGCGTCCAGGTTGCCCATGTACAGGTGCTCCTGCTTGCCGGCGGCGATCGCGGCCACCGCACGGGTGATCTTGCGGGTCACGAAGGTCTCACCGCGGCGCGGGGACTCGTGGTTGAACAGGATCCCGTTGACGGCGAACATGTCGTACGCCTCGCGGTAGTTCTTGGTGATCCAGTAGGAGTAGATCTTCGCAGCGCCGTAGGGGGAGCGCGGGTAGAACGGGGTGTCCTCGTTCTGCGGCGGCGGGGTGGCACCGAAGAGCTCGGACGTGGAGGCCTGGTAGAAGCGGCACTTCACGCCGGCGCGGCGCACGGCCTCCAGCAGGCGCACCGTGCCCAGCCCGGTGGTGTCACCCGTGTGCTCGGGCTCGTCGAAGGAGACCCTCACGTGGGACTGCGCGGCCAGGTTGTACACCTCGTCCGGGTCGATCTCACCCAGCAGGGTGACCAGGCGCGCCGCGTCCGAGAGGTCCCCGTAGTGCAGGAACATCCGGGCCTCGGGGTTGTGGGGGTCCTGGTAGAGGTGGTCGATCCGGGACGTGTTGAACGTGGACGCACGGCGGATCAGGCCGTGGACCTCGTAGCCCTTGGACAGCAGCAGCTCCGCGAGGTAGGAGCCGTCCTGGCCGGTGATGCCGGTGATGAACGCTTTCTTGGTCATGGTGTTCTCTCCCCTTGTGGTGTGTGGTGCGTGTGGGCCGCGGTGCCGGTGTCAGGACCGGGCGGCGGCGGGTGTGCGCTGCTCCGAGGGGACCCCGGGGAGCAGCCTGGTCAGCGCCGAGACGAAGGAGCGCACCGCTGCCCCCCGGCTCAGGACGTCGCGCACGTAGCGGCGGCCGCCGCGGTGCGTGGCTCCACCGGTGGTGATCCACTCCCGGTGCAGCGTGAGCGCGCCGTCCACCAGCGCCTCCGGGTCACCGGGAGCCACCCGGATCCCCGCGTCCGCGGCCTCGAGCTCCGCCGCGGAGGGTCCTTCCGCCTCCACGGCGGCGAGCACAGGGCGGTCCGCCGTGAAGTAGCTGGTCAGCTTGCTGGGCACGCACATCTCGGTGAGGCCGGGGCGCTCGTTGACCAGCAGGATGTCCGCCGCGCGCAGCAGTCCGGCGTAGGTGTCGTTGTCCACGCTGGGCAGCACCTCGAAGCGCGGCGTGCGGGCCGCGAGCTCCTCGAGCTGCGGGCGCTGGTGGCCGCCGCCCACGAGCACGAACCGCAGCGGGGCGCCCCGCCGCTCGGCCACGGCCGCGGCCGCGGCCACGTTCGCGAGGTCCTGCTTGGCGCCCATGTTCCCGGTGTGCAGCACCACGACGTCCTCCGTGCCCCACCCGAAACGGCGCCGCAGGGCATCCGTGTCCACGGTGGGTGCCTCGGAGATGTGGGTCCAGTTGCGCACCGTGGTGATGCGCTCGCCGGGCACTCCCATGTGGCGCTGCAGGTAGTCGGAGAACCGGTCGTGGATCACGACGACGCCCTCGCAGGAGCGCAGGAACGTCCCCTCCACCGCGCGCATGACGCGCGTGACCGGACCGCCCGCGGCGCCGGTCTCCGCCAGCCCTGCGGTGTAGATGTCGTGCACCCAGGCGATCACGGGGGTGCCGGTCAGTGCGGCGCGGGCCCGCACGATCGCGGAGGCGAACAGGGCGGGGGTGATGACCACCACGGCGTCGGGGCGGCCCCACGGGGCCGTGGCCGCGCGCAGTCCGAAGGTGAGCTCCATGCCCAGGCGGCGCAGCTGCCCGGCGTCGTGCGGCACGGGGTGGGAGACGCGCAGGACGGGGACGCCGTCGATGGCCTCGCGGCGCCCACCGCTGTGCGAGTAGCCGTCGTGGACGCGCCACTGCGGGTAGTGGGGCAGGCCGGTGATGACCTCCGTGTCCCAGCCGGCCTCGCGCAGTGCGCTGGCCATGCCCGCGGTGTACGGAGCGATGCCCGTGTGCTCCGGTGAGTAGTTCAGTCCGATGATCAGGATGCGTGGTGCCACGCTCTCTCCTCCCCCGTGAAGCCGGGGCGGCGCCCCGGCTTCCCCCAGTTGTGGCGGGCCTCCCCAGGTCCGCCGTCATTCCCGGCAGATCCCCCGGGAATGAGAAATGGTGCCGACCCCCGTGACACGGGCCCGTCGGCGTTCACCATCATAATCACCCGGAAACGAATGGACCGCTGGAGTGTTGACAATTCTGTGTGGGCCCATATAGGTACAACCGGATAAAAGCGCAGGTGGGGCCGGGAAAAACAGTCCGGATAATGGAAAAACACACATTAGGGGACATGGCGACCGGATATTCCCCGGGGGTCCGGGGCTATGATTTGTGAGTGCAAAGCTGCACGGTCACCGCGGGGGAGCGCGGAATCCGGGCAGTGGAGCACCTCGTGCGGCGGGGGGACTCGGCCGCGGGAAGTACCCGTCGGGAGGGCGGGAGCGAAGCACCGGGGGCGCGGCTGAGGCGCACCCGGGGCGGAACTGGGGAGAATCATGCGTATTGCCGGTCAGGCAGTTTTTCTGACGGGGGACGAGCACACCATTCATGCGTGGGTGCACGGGCCCTCGGACGGCCGCGTCCGCGGTGCTGTGATTGTGGCGCCCGCGCTTGCGCGGGAAGAGGTGGTGAGCCACCGCAGCATGCGTCTGGTCGCGGCTCGGGCGGCGGAGGCCGGGTGGCTCGCCGTCCGCATCGCCTGGAGCGGGACCTCCGAGTCCGGTGAGCGGCCCTCGGACAGGGATCCGGTGGCTGTGTGGCACCGGGACCTCGCCGTGGCGTACGAAACGGCCCGCGAGCTGGTGGGCCCCGATCTGCCCGTGCATGGGATCGGCCTGCGGCTCGGCTCGGCGCTCCTGGCCACGTCCCCCCTGCCCTTCGAGACCCGGGTGCTGTGGGAGCCGGTCTCCGGCGCCGCGTACCTGCGCCAGTACACGGGTCTGCGCCGCATGAGCGGACTGCAGCTTCCACCCGAGACCGGGCAGGGGGTGGAGATCGGGGGAATGCACTTCACCGACGCCGAGGCCGCGGCAGTGCGCGCCCTGCCGGACCCCCGCCAGGTGCACACCCCTGGACTCGTGCCGGTGCGCGAGCAGGACCGGTCCGTGGCCAAGAAGCTCTACGGCGTGGCGACCATCTACGCCAAGGCGAGCCCGGATGCCATTGCGGCTCTCGTGGCCCGTCTGGAGGATTCGTCCTGCGCCGCTGTGCCCCGGGCGGACTGGGCCGACGCCGGTCGGTGGCGTCCGGTGACCGCGGCCCGTCTGCACGTGGCGGAGTTCGGCGTGGACGTGAGCGAGGAGCTGCTCGAGCTCGGACCGGACCGCCTGCCGGCCACCTACACCCATCCGGTGGGGCGCCACGGCACGGGAAACGGTGCGGTGTTGCTCGCCCCGCCCTCGGTGGACCCCAAGGACGGGCCCACGGGGCTGTGGACCGTCCAGGCCCGACGCCTTGCCGCCCGAGGTGTGCCGACCCTGCGCGTGGAGCGCCACCACTGCGGGGACGCCTCCGGAGTCGACCAGCTCGCGGACGTCAACCCCTACACCGCGCAGGGAATGGCGGACCTCGACATGGGCGCCGCGTGGCTGCGTGAGCGCACGGGTGAAGAGGTCACCGGCGCAGGGCTCTGCCTGGGCGGGTGGCTGGTGGCCATGGCCCCTCCCTCGAGCGCCATGACTCGGCGGGTGCTGATCAACAACGTCTCCTGGCGCTGCTCCTCGCGGTACTACGCGCGGCTCTACCGCGACTGGGACGTGGATCCCGTCCTGGACAGGCTGCGGACCATGAACGATGTGGCGCTGCCACGGACCTGGCGCACCCGGCTCAAGAACAGGGTGCGCCGCCACATGCCCTACCCCGTGTGGTTGGCCCTGGGGCGGTGCAACCTGCCGAACGTGCCCGAGGTGGTCATGGAGTATGCCACCCGCGGCGCCGAGCTGAGCCTGTACTTCGGGCCGGAGGACGGGCAGGTCTTCCGGGAGGAGCGGGGTGAGGAGGGACTGGTGCGTCTCCAAAAGCAGGGCCGCCGGGTCGAGGTGCATCACGTCCCGGAACTGGACCACTCCCTGCAGGCACATGCCTCGAGGCTCGCCGCGATGCAGATCATCGACAACGCCGTGGGGCTGGTGGGGGACACCCGCCTGGACCGGCACGAAGACAACACCAAGGAGGTGGCGACGTGCGTCGCATGACAGGACACCGCACCCACGCTCGGGGAGCCCGCTGTCCGGCGGTGCTGCGGGCAGTCGCCGCGACCTCGCTCACGGCCGTGCTGCTCACGGCGTGCGGGACCGGGCAGCCGGAACCCGCGGCCACCACCACGACGGCCATGGGGTTCGACGCCCAGGCCGTGAAGCAGGCGGGGTTCGAGCACCCGGAGCAGCTCAGGCAGCAGGCGGACGGGATCACCGTCACCGCCGCGCGTGGCCTGTCGCAGCGCGCCGTGGAGCTCGAGGTCACGACCGACGCCGTGTCACGGGACGCCCCCGGAGGCCGGAACTCGGTGGTGGTGGTCACCCCTGAGAACTACGACCCCGCGCGGAAGTACCCCGTGGTCTACATGCTGCCGGGCAGCGGCGCCAAGGACGCCCCCGCCCTCCAGTGGTACGAGGCGGGACAGGCGGAGCAGGTCAGCGCGGGCCTGCCTGTCATCACGGTCATCGTCAGCGGTGGCGAACAGGGTTGGTACACCAACTGGGCCGACCAGGAGGAGATGACCCAGAACTGGGAGACGTTCCACCTGGACCAGGTGGTGCCGTGGGTGGACTCCCACCTGTCGACCGCCGCGGACCGAGACCACCGCCTGGTGCTGGGCAACTCCATGGGCGGCTACGGCGCCGTGCGCTACGCCGAGGACCGCCCGGACCTCTTCGCCGAGGCCGTGAGCCTGTCCGGGCTGCTTGACCTGTCCTCCGAGGCGGCCAGAGACAACCTGCTGGAGGCCTCCAAGCAGGTCACGGGAAAGTGGAACTCGGTCTTCGGCAACGGGGCCACCACCACGGACGAGCAGTGGGACGCGCACGACCCACTGGTCCAGAGCGGAAAGCTGCAGGACGTGCGCGTGCAGCTCTTCGCGGGGACCGGCAACGGCCAGGACGGGGACATCGAGCCCGCCCTGCGGGACAGCACCGCGGCGCTCGCCCGGGAGCTGGACTCCCGGGGGGTCTCCCACCAGTACACCGAGTACGGTGCGGCGGGCTCGTGCGACGGCGGGCACACGTTCGAGTGCTGGCGCCCGGCCGCCACGGTGGCCCTGGGCCGCTGGGCGGACCGGCTGAAGCTGCAGCGCACGGCCACGCAGCCCGCGGTGGACCCGCAGTTCGAGCACATCACCTCCGGGACGGGATCATGACGCCGCGGATGGGGTGCGACCTGCAGGCGGTCGCGCCGGTGGCCGAGGCCCTGGACGCGCGCGGAGCGCGGTACCTCGCCGCGGTGTTCGCGCCCGAGGAGGTCGCGGAACTGACGCGCTCGGGCCAGCGGGCGGCGTCGGCGGAGTCCGTGGCGGGGCGCTTCGCGGCCAAGGAGGCCGTGATGAAGGCCCTGGCCCCGGGGCGCGACGACGCCGTGCCCTGGCCGCACATCGTGATCCGCGCGGGATCCCACGGCGAGCCCCGGGTGCAGCTGCGGGACGCGGCGCGGCGCCTGGCCCGCCGCCGGGGAGTGGAGCAGTGGAGCGTCAGCACCTCCCACGACGGCGGCTTCGCCATGGCGGTGGCCCTCGCCCAGTGCACGGCCGAGCCCCCGGGCCCCGGCGGCGGCGTCGGGCCCCGCGACGCCGCGGAGCAGGCACCGTGGCCGCGCCCCGGGGACGCCCCGCAGACCCCGTGAGCCCGAGGGCCACGGCACCAGACCACCGCGGCGGCCGCGAGCCGGCCGCACCGCGGCACACAGGAACAGACACCCAACAGGAAGAGGTACAGACCATGGATTCCACCGCCATCGAGACCACCGTGCGGTCCGTGCTCGCCGAGCAGGGAAAGCTCTCCGAGGACGCCCAGGCCATCGCCACGGACGCGGACCTGTACCGCGCCGGCATGACCTCGCACGCCTCCGTGAACGTGATGCTCGGCCTCGAGGACGAGTTCGACATCGAGTTCCCCGAGGAGCGCCTCACCAAGGCCACGTTCACGTCCATCCAGTCCATCACCGATGCCGTGGAGGCGATCCAGAATGACTGAGACCACTGTGCTGAGGGAGACCTCCCGCCCGCAGGACGCGGAGCAGGAGCGCGCGGAGCGCAACGCCGCCCGCGCCGAGGCCGTGGCCCGCGTGGCCCGGGAGCACGCGTCCGACGTGGACGCCGAGGGCCGCTTCCCGCGGGAGGCGATCGACGAGGCCCGCGCCCAGGGTCTGCTGGCCGCGCCCATGAGCGAGGCGGACGGCGGGCTGGGCTACAGCATCACCGAGCTGTGCCGGATGCTGGAGCGCGTGGGCCGCGAGTGCACGTCCACCGCCATGATCCTGGCGATGCACCACTCGCAGACCCTGTGCCTGACCCGCCACGCGGACACCGACTACCTGCACGAGTTCACCCGCCGGGTGGCCTCGGAGGGTCTGCTGCTGGCCTCGGCCACCACCGAGGTCAACATCGGCGGGGACACCCGCACCTCCACGTGCGCGGTGCGCCCGCTCGGCGAGGGCCGCGTGCACCTGCACAAGACCTGCCCCGTGATCTCCTACGGCGCGTACGCGGACGCGATCCTGGTGACCGCGCGCCGCAGCGAGGACGCGGCGTCGAGCGACCAGGTGGTGCTCGTGGTCGAGGCGGCGGACCTGCAGCTGGAGCGCCAGCGCGGCTGGGACGCCCTGGGGATGCGCGGCACGTGCTCGGAGTCCTTCGAGCTGGACGCCACCACCCGCGAGGACGCCATGTTCCGCACGCTGTTCGAGACCATCTCGGCGCAGACCATGCTGCCCGGTGCCCACTGCCTGTGGGCCTCCGCGTGGCTCGGGATGGCCACCCAGGCCGGGCTCACCGCCCGCTCCGTGGTGCAGAAGGCCGCGCGCAAGACCCCGGGGACCACCCCGCCGTCCGCGCTGCGCCTGGCCGAGCTGGAGGTCCAGCTGCAGGCCATGACCGACGTGGTCCGTTCCTCCGTGGCCCGCTACGAGGCGGCGTACGACGATCCCGCCGCGTGCGAGTCCATGCAGTTCGCGATCGCCATGAACACCCTGAAGGTCTCCGGCGCGGAAGCGGTCCGGAAGATCGTGGGGGACGCCATGGTGATCGTGGGCATCACCGGCTTCGCCAACCAGTCGCCGGTGAGCCTGGCCCGTCTGTACCGGGACAGCATCGGCCCGTCCGTGATGGTCAACAACGACCGGATCCTGCAGCACACCGCCACCATGCAACTCGTCTCGAGGGGACAGCGATGACCACCACCGACACCCACCAGGACCTGAGCACCATGCAGGACACGTTCCGCGAGGGGCTCGAGGCCAACGGCTGGCTGCTGCCCACCCTGGGCGACGGCGTCAACGGGCTCGGCCCCCAGGCGGAGGACGTGGTGCAGGGCATCGCGGCCGCCGCCCGGAAGATCGCCCAGCGCCTCTCCCCGGAGCAGGGCTCGCGGCGGCTGCGCTTCCCGCCGGTCAACGGCACCCGCCTGCTGGAGCGCACCGACTACGTGGCGTCCTTCCCGCAGCTGCTGGGGACCATCGCCGCGTTCGAGGGCGACAACAAGGCGCACCGCCAGCTGCTGGCCACCTACGAGGAGCACGGCGACTGGTCCTCCCAGCTCACCCCCGCGGGCCACGCGCTGGTTCCGGCCGTGTGCCACCCGCTGTACGCGTACCTGGAGGGCTCCGAGGTGGACGGCTCCGTGTACGAGCTCACGGGTGAGTGCTACCGCCACGAGCCCAGCCCTGACCCCATGCGCTTCGTGACGTTCCGGATGTTCGAGGCCGTGCGCATCGGCACCCCGGAGCAGGCGCAGGAGCACCGCGAGAAGTGGCTCGCCGCAGGCACGGACCTGCTGCGCGCCCTGGGGCTCACGGTCGAGGCGGACACCGCGAACGACCCGTTCTTCGGCCGGGCCGGCAAGCTTCTCAGCGCGGGCCAGCGCGAGGCGCAGCTGAAGTACGAGATCCTCACGGAGGTCTACCCGGGCCACCCCACGGCGATCGCCTCCGCGAACCTGCACGAGGACCACTTCGGCGAGGCCTTCAGCATGCGCACGCCCGACGGCGCCGTGGCCCACTCCGCGTGCTTCGGCTTCGGCCTGGAGCGCGTGGCGCTGGCGCTCGCGGCCCGGCACGGCTTCGACGTGACTGCCTGGCCGGCGTCCGTGCGCGAGGAGCTGTCCCTGTCATGACCACCATCACCGAGGACCGCGGGGCCCCGGCGACGGGCGAGGACACCGGCTCGCCGTTCGGCGACGCCGTCCTGGCCGTCCGCGGCTGCGAGACGCTCACCGCGGCGGACGCGCCGCGCTCCGTGCTGCACGACCCGGCGGAGCCGTGGTCACCCACCAACTGCTACATGGACGTGTGGATCGGGCTCACCGCGGTGCTCGGGCTGGACCCGGTCCCCATGCTGGGGGCCGCGTTCGCCGCGGACTTCCTGGGGGACCAGTGGGAGTTCCTCAAACCCCGCCAGGAGGACATCGAGTCGCTCTACGGCCTCACGGTCGGGGAGTACGACACGTGGCGCCCCCTGGGAGAGCATCTGCAGTGCGCGATGTCCCGCGGGGACGCCCTGATCGTGGAGGTGGACGCGTTCCACCTCCCGGACACCGCGGGCGTCTCCTACGGGACGAGCCACACCAAGACGTCCATCGTGCCGCTGCGCCTGGACCCCGCGGCCGGGGAGCTGGTGTACCTGCACAACGACGGCGTGCACGTGCTGCGCGGGGAGGACCTGGAGAACACCCTGGGTCCGGGGGCCCGCTCGGGCGTGGTTCCCTACCCGTACGTGGAGCTGGTGCGGGTGCAGGGGATGCACGCGCAGGACCCGCAGGAGCTGTGGCGCCGCGGCGTGGAGCTCGCCAGGGCCCACGTGCGCCGCGCTCCGGCTGTGAGCCCCGCGCAGCGCCTCGTGGCGGCCATCCGGGCGGAGCTGCCCGTGCTCGCCGAGCGCGGCATGGACTACTTCCACGCGTACTCGTTCGCCACCACCCGCCAGGCGGGTCTCACCGCCGGGCTGGCCGCGCACGCGTGCCGCTACCTGGCGGAGGGCGCCGAGCGCTGGCCCAGCGACCTGGCCGTCCTGGAGCTGCGGGAGGCGGCCGAGTCCCTGGACTCCGCGGCGGCCGCCGCGAAGACCCTGCAGTTCCAGCTGGCGCGGGTGGCACGGGGGCGGACCCCGCGCATCGACGCGTCCGCCGCCGAGTTCGTGGGCGGGTACGACACCGGCATGCAGTGCCTGCGCGACGCGGTGGGCATGGGGGAGTGATGACGGCTCCGGAAGACGTGCTGGCCCGCGCCGCGTGGACGCTGCACCGCTCGGGTGTCCAGGACGAGCACTCCGAGCTGCTGGCGGACGGGATCGCGGCCCGCGTCCCGGGGACGGTCTCGGGGGCCCTGCGGGACGCCCTCGGGGCGGACACCGTGGACGCGGTGCTGCACGCGGGCTCGGACGACGCCGTGTGGGAGTACCGCACGCGGGTCACCACCGCGGGCGGACCCCACCGGTTCACGTCCACCGGGATCGCCACGGTGGCGCGCCTGCTCGTGGCCGGGCGGCCGGTGCACTCCTCGGACACCGCCTTCACACCGTGGGACGTCACGGTCGAGCTCCCCGCGGGGGAGTGCGAGCTCGTCCTGCGGCTGCTGCCCCTGGCCTCCGTGCCGGTGCCCCGCAGACCCCGCGCCCGCTTCCTCTCGCCCCTGGTCCCGGACCGCTCGATGCGCTGGCGGCGCACGCCGCTCACCGGAGCCATCGACTGGCCCGGGGCCCGGCCCGTGCTGGGCCCGTGGGGCGGCCTGAGCGCGCGTCCCGCGGCACCGGCGCTCGCGGCGGGCCCCGCGGCGTCGTCCCCGGAGCACGCGGACGACGCCGCCGCCGCGCCCGCTCCGGCGCCCGGCGCGCCGTTCTCGGTGCTCACCCGGGTGGACGCCGCCGGTGACGGCGTGCTCACCGTGCTGCTGCCCGCGGCCGAGCTGCCCCGCGAGGGCGCCCCGGCCGCCGTGACGGTCCGCGTGGGGCAGACCTGCTCCGCGGGTGCGTCCGCACCCGGTGCCACGGGGACCGCCCTGCCCGATGCCGCTGCCTCCGCAGGACGTGGTCCGGTGGTCGTCGCGGGTTCCGGTTCCGAGGCACCCGCAGGTCCTGCCCCCGCCGTCCCGGGCGCCTCCGCGTCCGGCACCGTGAACCGGGAGGTGCTCGTGACCGCCGCGGACGCGGACGCCTCCGGGTGCGTTGCGGTGGAGCTCACCGTGCCTCGTCCGGCTCTGTGGTGGCCGCACGGGATGGGCGCGCAGGCCCTGTACCGCGTGGACGTGGCCCTGGCTGACGCTGCGGACACGGACCGGGACACGGTGACGCACACGGCCACTGCCGGGTTCCGCACTGTGGCCGCCGAACCACGGGACGCCACCCGCCGCGGCCTGGCGCTGCGGGTCAACGGTGTTCCCGTGTTCGCCCGCGGTGCGCTCTGGTCCGGCGCGGATCCGTTCGAGGCCGCGGCGGACCCGGCGCGCGTGCGCGCGGTGCTCACCCGGCTGCGGGACGCGGGGGCCACCATGGTGCGCCTGCCGGGCACGGGCTGCTACGAGGGCGAGGACTTCCACCGGGCGTGCGACGAGCTGGGCCTGATGGTCTGGCAGGACGTGGCCCTGGGTCCCCTGGACCCGCCCGACGACCCCGAGTGGCGCGCCGGACTGCGCCGTGAGGTCCACGCCCTCGCCTCCCGGGTGGCGCCCCACCCGTCCACGGTGGTGCTCTCCGGGGGCACCGAGGTGGTCCAGGCCCCCGTGCTCGCGGGCAGGCCCGCGGAGCAGTGGGTCTCTCCCGTGCTCCTGGAGGACGTCCCCGCGGCGGTGGGCCGGGCCGGTGCGGACGTGGTGGTCGTGCCGTCCTCGCCGTGCTCCGACGCCGAGCTGGACGCCGCGCGCGAGGCGTACGACGCCGCTTCCGCACCCTGGCGGTCGCCGCGTGCCGGTTCCGACGACTCTGCCGGGGGTGCCGCGCAGAGTCGCGCCGGCGCCGCCCTTACGGCGCCCGACGCGGCCTCCGCCGGCGGGGCCGACGCGGCAGCCGGGCAGCCTGCGCCGACCCGCGCGGACGGTGAGCAGACGGCGGCGGGGGAGCGGGCGGCGTCGTCCGCCGGGATCCCCGCAGTCTCTCCCGTGGACGCCGCGGACGGTGTCTCCCACTACTTCGGGGTGGGCGCGTACGGGCGCCCGCTCGAGGACGCGGTGACCCGCGGGGTGCGGTTCGCGGCCGAGTCCCTGGCGTTCGCCGTGCCGCCCGAGCCCGCGGTGGTGCGCGCGCAGTTCGGTGTGGACGGCCCGCTGGACCGCGAGGCGTCCGCGGAGAGCTGGCGCGCGGGCCTCGCGCACGACCCCGGCGCGGCGTGGACGTTCGAGGACACCGCCGTGACCTACGTCCACCGGCTGTTCCTGGACCGGGACAGCGATCCGGAGGCAGGCCTGGCCCGGCCCGCCCGTCCCGCGCCCACGAGTCTCCTGGACAACCACTCGCGGTTGCTGGAGCACGAGCGTGCCGCGATCGCGCACGTGTTCCAGCGGACCTTCGCGCACTGGCGCGCGGAGGAGTCCGCGTGCCGGGGCGCACTCGTGCTCTCGGCCATGTCCACGGCCCCCGGCGCGGGATGGGGCGTCCTGGACGTCACCGGCAGGCCCACGGCGGCCTGGTACGGCATGCGGCGGGCGTGCGCTCCCGTGGCCCTGTGCTTCGTGCCGCGGGGCGGGGACGGGCTCGCGCTGCACGTGTGGAACGACGGTCCGTGCCCGCTGGACGCCACCGTGCGCCTCACCGTGGCCACCGTGCGGGGCGGGTCCCGGCCTCCGCTGGAGCTGCCCGTCGCCGTGCCTGCCCACGGTGAGGCCGTGCTGCGCGCGGACCTCGCGGACGGCACCTTCCGCGACCTCGACCACGCCTACGGCTTCGGGGACAGGGAGTACGACGCCGTGTCCGCCGTCCTGCTCGACCGCCACGGCCACGAACTGGCCCGGGACGCGCACCTCAGCGGCGGGCCCCGGCGCGACGACCCCGCCGATCCGGGCCTGGACGCCCGCTGGGACCGCGGGCCCGACGGCGCGTGGCGGGTGGCCGTGGCGGCCGCCGGTCTCGCGCGGTTCGTGGCCCTGGACCTGCCGGTCCCGGTGGGCGCCTCGACGGACGGCGTGTCGCTAGTCGGTGCCCCGGAGGTGGGCACCGCGGTCGTGGGCACCGCGCTGGGCGCCGCCGCCGCGGCGGTAGCGACGCAGGACGCCCCGGTGGCCGGGACGGCTACGTGCACGTGCTGCCCGGTGAGACCGTGCACCTGCCGGTCACCGGCCGGGTGGACGAGGCGGTGCGCTGCGCCACGCGCGTGCGGGCGCTGGGGACGGACCCGGTGGCGGTCAGCGAGGACTGACGCCCCGCGGCGGGTGTCGTCCGGTGGTCGCGGCCCCGCCGTGTGAGGCGGCGGTGCGGACCGTGTGGTGTGGAGCGCGGCGGTGCACGAACGGCGGAGGGCGGGACCCGGTGGGTCCCGCCCGCTCTCGTGCCCGCCGCCTGCCGGTTCAGCGCCCGGCGGCCGCCAGCCCGGTGACCTCGTCCACCATGTACCGGGTGAGCGTGTCTCGGGAGGCCGTGGCGAACACGGAGTGGTCCAGGGGGTCCAGGAGCACCACGGCGGAGCGCCCGTCCCGGTGGGCCTTCGTGACGTGGGCGTACGCGGCGTCGGCGGGGCCGAAGACGGCGGTGACCCGGAGCCCGGGGACCCGGGCTAGGCGGCGCAGTGCGGGCTGGGGGACGTCGATGATCCCCAGGGAGGCCGCAAGGGAGTTGATCCGGGGCGAGGCCTCGTGCGCGCGGGTACGGGTGCCGCGCACCACGGCGCGGGCCACGTCGCCCCCGCGGGAGACCACGGTCCGGGCCAGCGCCCGGGCACGGTCACCGGCGGACACGGCGGCGGTGGCCTCTGCGCCGGAGGGTTCGGTTTCGGTGTCCTGCGCCGGGGCGGGTGCGCCCTCGCCGGGCATGCGCGGCGCCAGCGGGCCGCTGCGCACCCCCTGGCGCCAGTAGCGCCACGGCTCGCCCTGCCACGCGACGCTGTTGATCGCGTACAGGCTCAGCCGTCCGGCCACCTCACGGGACAGCTTGGGCGCCGCCGCCACGAGCCCCCATGCGCTCAGGCAGATGCCCGCCGCGGCCAGGGGCCCGTCGGTGAGCCGCGCCAGGTGCTCCACGAGCTCCCGGCACTCCGCCACGGTGAGCCGCGCGTACGGGTTGGAGTTGCGGGTGCGTTCCGGGTGCACCAGCTCCCCGGTGTCCGTGCGCTCGGCCATCAGGCACACCGCCCCCGCGGCGGCGGCCAGCAGCTCGGTGCGCAGCCAGAAACCCCCCTCGCCCTCCATGACGTCCGAACCCGGAGACATCAGCGCGAGCCCCGGTGCGTGCGCGGCACGCCGCACGGGCTCCGCGAGAACGGCGGGCCGGTTCTCCCGGCCGCTGACGGTGCGGACCAGCCGCACGGGGACGCCGTGGACGTCCACGGTGAGCTGCTGTGCGGGGCGGGGCCACGCGGCGTCGTCGTGCCCGGCGGCGCCGCGGGTCGGAGCGTGCTCCCCCAGGGCGGCGAGCACGGCGGGCAGCAGCCCGTCCGGCACGGTGGCCACGCGGGGGTGGACGTCCAGGGGCAGGGGGCCGGTGCTCTCCTCGGACAGCACGCGGATGCCGCGCCGCACATCGTCGGCGGGCGCGGAGAGGCGCTTGAGCTCGGCGGCCCCCTCCGCGGAGAGCTGCAGGTCCATCAGCTCGGTGCCGTCCGTGACGCGCGGGGGCAGGTCGGAACCGGCCATGCGCCGCAGCGCGCTCTGGTGGCGCAGCCACTGCTTGCCGGACACCGGCGCCATCAGCACGCGCTGCACCCACCCGGAGTCCTCGTCCGCGGCCATGAACGCGCCCGCCACGCTGAAGCCGACGCCGTGCACGGGCTCCCCGGCACCGGCCCACTCGCGCACGGCGCGCAGGTCCGCCGCCCACAGCTGGGCGTCGCACGCCACCTCCAGCGTGGGGCTCTGGTTGGTGCCGGACCAGTCGAAGCGCACCACGCGCCAGCCGTCCGCGGCGAGCGCCCGGGCGGTGTGGACCACGGTGCGATTCATGGTCGCGCGCTCGCGGCCCGGGGGCGCGGCCACCACCACGGTGGCCCCGCGGGACGGGGCGGCCGGTTCGTGGACGTCCACGGCGAGCCAGCGTTCCCCCGCCGGGATCCAGCCGTGGGTGACGGCGGTGCCCGCGGTGGCCGGTGAGCCGGCCCTGCGGACGCGCGACAGAAGTGGATGTGACGGCGTGCTCATGGAAATCTCCCCCGTGACTGCTGTGCCCCGTGCCAGCGCACCGCGCCGCCACGCCGCCGTTCTCTCCCCCGGGCGGCGGGGCGCATGTGCGGACACATGTACTTCTCCAGGGTAGTGCTCAGGTTCTCGCGGGGTGGGTCGGACCTCCGCCCCCACTTCGGGGGGTGCGCGGGGGCGCCTGGGGGACAGCTGACGGGGTGGCGCCGGGGTCACCCGGAGGTGGTGGCGCACGCGCTCCGCGGCCGCGGGCGGACGGTCGCCTAGGATCGGGCCAGGACCGCCGCGGTCGCCTCGGTTCCCGCGCCGTGCGTGCGGCGCTCCCGGCCCGCAGGCCACACACCACTGCGACGACGACACCACGGGGACGGTCACGACATGAAGAAGCACCAGGCGTCACGCGAACCGGCGCAGTACCGCCGCCCACCGGAGAAGGTCCAGGGCCGGCGCTCCGGGGTGGGCATGGACGTGGTGGAGAACATCTTCTTCGGGGTGGTGATGGTCCTCATCCTGGTCTTCGCCATCGTGATCCTGCGCAGCGTGGGCAGTGCGTGGTCGCTTATCGGCTACAGCATCGTGTTCTGGGCGCTGATGGCCTACCTGGCCCTGCCGCGGCTGCACCGCACGCTGACCAGCATCTACGTCCCGTCCTACTTCATCGGACGGACCGTGACTCCGGACGGGCTGCTGGGGGACCCGGTGAACCTGGCCGTCAACGGATCCGCGCGGCAGATCCACACCGCCATGCAGAAGGCGGGGTGGACGCTCGCGGACCCCGTGACGCTGGGCTCGAGCCTGGGGATCGTGAAGTCCTCCCTGACCCGCAAGAGCTACCCGGAGGCTCCGGTGAGTCCCCTGCTGCTCTTCGGCAGGATCCAGGACTTCGCGTACCAGCAGGAGGTGGACGGCAACGCCGCCCAGCGCCACCACATCCGCTTCTGGCGGTGCCCGCAGGACTGGCCCCTGCCCGGTGGTGGCCACCGCGTGCAGTGGCTCGCCGCGGGGACCTACGACCGCGCCGTGGGGCTGTCCCTGTTCACCCTGCAGGTGACCCACAAGATCGACGCGGACATCGACGTGGAGCGGGACTACGTGGTGGACAGCGTGCTGCACGCCGTCCCCGAGGCGGAGGTGGCGGTCATCGAGGACTTCTCCACCGGCTACCACAGCCGCAACGGCGGCGGCGACGCCGTCCGCACGGACGGTGATCTCCCCGTGCTGCAGCTCGAGCACGTCCCCGCCACGGAGACCGCCGGCTCCACGAGCCTCGCGGGCAGGGCCACCGACAGCGCGTCCTCCCCCGAGGACGTCATCCAGGACGTCGCGCGCCGGCCCTTCTCGATCGTGGCGGCATGGGCGCTCACGCTGGTCTCCCTGCTCACGTTCGCCGCGGACACCGTGCTCAACCCGGGTGACCTGTTCTCCGACGTGGACACCACGGGGGACTCGCAGCTGGAGAACACCATCGCGGTGGGCGTGGTCCTGGCGGTCTTCGCGCTCCTCATGGGGTTCATCCTGTTCCTGGGGTGGCGCACCTTCCAGGGCAGCCAGCGGGCCCGCCTCACCATGATCGTGCTGGTCACCATCTCCCAGACCGGTCAGATGATCGCGTTCTTCCAGGGCGGGCGGCCGAGCACGGGCGCGCTGCTCTCCGCGTCCATCGACCTCCTGACCGTGTACGCCCTCACGAGCCTCTCAGCCCGCGCGTGGACGCGCGGCGGCGCCGAGCGCGCCCGCGCCGAGGCGGCCGCGTGATCCTTGCGGTCCCGGTGGTGGCCCCGCCCCGGGCGCACCCTGTCCCGCTCAGTGCCGTCCCGGGCAGATCGGTGGTCTGGTCCCGCCCTCTGTGATCCCCGCCATGACAGCACGCTCCCAGCCGGTTGCCGGACAATTCCCTGCGTCCCCTTCCCCGCACGAGAAAGGAACACGCAGCATGCAGCTGAGCCACAAGCTGCCCGCGGCTGTGCTGGCCGTTCTGGCCGCCGCCACGTGGGCAGTGCCCGCGGCGATCGACCGGGCGGTCGAGGAGCCCCAGGCCACCACCACCTCCTCGGAGACCGTCTCGCTGGAGGCCACGGGCGGATCCGTCCTGGACTTCCGCGCGCCCGGTGGATGGACCACCACCCCGTCCGGCACCCGCTCCTCGGTGACGTACACGAAGCCGAAGGACGAGCAGACCCTGCACATCTCGGTTCTGGACCAGAGCAAGGACTTCGACACCACCGCCGACCGCGTCCTGCGCCAGGAGGCGCTGGCGGGCACCTCCGCGGCCTTCGACGGCGGCACCGTGACCTCCCCGAGCGGTTTCTCCGGCAAGAGCTGCGTGGCCATCAAGCCCGACGACAAGGCCACCGGCCCCTGCGCCGTGGTCCACAAGGGCGACCTCGTGGTGGCGGTGACCGCCACGAGCACCGGCAAGGACCAGGCACCGGACCTGCAGTCCCTCGTGGACAGCTTCACCGTGGCCCAGAGCGACGCCGCCGGAACGGATGAGGAGAGCGGAGAATGAGTTCAGTGAGCACGCCGTCCGCCGTTCCGGCGGCACATCGCCCTGTCGGCAGTGGTCCCGAGGCCCACGGGGCCGGGTCCCCTGCGGTGGCCTCCCGTGGCGCCAAGGGCTGCCCGGCCTACGGCCACGAGTTCTTCCAGCCGCGCTCCGCCGTGTGGTGGGTCTTCTGCATCCTGGTGGCACTGGGCGCCCCGGGGGTCACCCTGGCCGTGGCCCAGTCCTTCACGGCGGCGAAGGACTCGCTGCTGACCATCGCCCCCGTCTTCGTGATCACGCTGGTCCTCTTCGCAGTCCTCGTCCTGTGGGCGGACCCCTACCGCGCCCGGCGGGGCTGGATCCTCGCACTGGCGGCGCTCTACGGCGCCACCGTCCCCACCTGGCTGGGCATCCACGCGAACGGTCACCTGAGCTCCATCACCGCCAAGCTGCTGCCCAACGGTGTGGGGGCGGACTGGAGTGCCGCCGTGGCCGGACCCACCAGCGAGGAGTTCGGGAAGATGCTGGGCGTGGTGATGATCATGCTGATCGCCTCCCACACCCTGCGCCGCCCCATGCACGGCCTGCTGGTGGGAGCGTTCGTGGGGCTTGGGTTCCAGATCTTCGAGAACGTCTCCTACGCCGCCAACAACGCGCCCTCCAATCCGAACGACGACCTCTCGGGCGCCTTCAGCGTGACCCTGCTGCGCAGCGCGATCGGGATCTCCTCCCACTGGCTGTACTCCGCGGTCGTGGGCGTGGGGGTGGCCGTTCTGCTGGGCCGCACCGTGAAGCGCTGGTCCCTGGCTCGCCGCATCCTCGGCTTCGTGGGACTGTTCGTCCTGGGGTGGGGGCTGCACTTCTGGTGGAACTCCCCGTCCCCCCAGGCGGCGGCGGCCATCCTGATGGTGCTCAAGATCGCAGTGGCCCTCACCTGCTTCATCCTGGTGGCCCGGTGGGCCTGGCGGCAGGAGCGGCTGTTCCTGTCCCGGGCTGACGCCGAGCTGCGGCAGTCGCCGGTGGCGCGCAGTGCGGACGTGGACCTGGACGATCCCACCGTCACCAGTGCGGCGGGCACCCGCAAGCAGCGCAGGAAAGGCCTCAAGGAGGCCCGCAAGAACGGTGGGCGCTCGCGCAAGAAGCTCGTGAAGAGCCTCCGCAGGCGCTACCTGGACGCCCTGCAGGCGTGGGGCCGGCGCGGCACCGGGGTGGACGAGCTGCCCACGGTGTCCTGACCCCTGAGCCGTGACAAGCGTGCCGAGCGGTGCACGCCCGTCACCGGCACCCCACCCGAAGGCCGGGCCCGGAGAGCAGCGCGCTCTCCGGGCCCGGCCCGTCTCACCTCACGTCGATCCCGAAGACCCGCTTCACGGCGGTGACCACGTGGCGGCCGTAGCGCTGGGAGGACGGGGTGGAGGAGAACGGCAGGAAGCGTCCGGGGACGTCCGGGTGGGTGATCTTCCCGTGCGTGGGCCCGGACGTGGTCACCTCGAAGCCCGCCCCGCGCAGCCGCTCCAGCAGCTGCCGGCGGTTGGTGGGGTAGCGGGTGCCGCCGCCACCGGGTTTCGCGCCCGTGCGCTCCAGGGAGTCGGGGGTGTCCGCCCAGGTCTCGTCCGGGCGGCGCGCGACCGCCCAGCCGCTGCGGTAGATCCCCACCACCCGGTGCTCCGCCCGGGTCACCTGCACGCACAGCGGCCCGCGCACGTAGTAGTCGGTGCGCCCCAGGTCCGCGGTCCACGTGTCCTCGGGGCGGGCGACCACCGCGCGCAGGGCCTCCTCGCTCACGTCCCACACGCCGCGCACGTCCACGCCCTCCGCGGGCAGTTCCAGGTCCGGGGCGCCCACCGCGGCGGAGTCCACGCTGTAGTACGCGTTCTCGGGGGTCGAGGTCTCCGGGGTCACCCCCGCGCGCAGCAGCTCCACGAAGCGCACGAGCTGCGGGTCCACGCTCAGCTCACGGGCCGCCGGTGCGTTCGCGAGCCCCGGCACGCTCCGGGGACCAGGGCCGGGCCTGGGTGCCCCGTCCGCCGCGGTGTGGGCGGCGGTGGCCCGCGTCCCGGGCGACCGCCCCGTCTCCGCGTCCCCGGCCGACGACGCCGTCGCGCCCGCATGCTTCCCCGCGACCGGTCCCGGCGCGGTTGCGCGGTCGGTGGATCCCCGCGGGGACGCCGCAGTGTTTGCAGGCGACAAAGCAGCCGAGGACTCCTCCGTGCCGGGTGTCTCAGGGCCGGGCCGCCACGAGGCGTAGTCCACCGGCCGGACCTCCAGAGCGGGGTTCTTGCGGCCGCGCATCACGGCGGGGGAGGGGCGCTGAGCGGTCATGGCGGCGGGTCCTGTGCTGGCGGGCGGGAGGTCCCTGACACCGTGCCACGATCCGGCGGTGATTGCCATCCATCCGGGCGGAAGGCGGCCGGTCGGCGTCGTCGTGGTGGCGGGCGCGGCCGTAGAATCGTGCGGATGGAATGCGGATACTGGGACCGGGACCTGTGCCGGTCCTGCACCCTGATAGAGGTGCCCTACGAGCGCCAGCTGGCCCGCAAGCAGGAGCTGGTGCGCGAGCTCGTGGACCCGTACGGTGCGCCCCGCTGGTTGGAGCCGGTGGCGTCCGCGGAGGCGGGGTTCCGCAACAGGGCCAAGATGGTGGTGGGCGGGCGCGTGGGCCATCCCACCCTGGGGATCCTGGACCACCACGGCCACGGCGTGGACCTGCGCCGGTGCCCCCTGTACCCCGAGCCCGTGAGCGGGGCGGTGCGCGCGCTCGCCGACTTCGTGGCGCGGGTCCGGCTGCTGCCGTACGACGTGGCCAGGCGCCGCGGCGAGCTCAAGCACCTGATCGTGATGGGCAGCCCGGCGGGCAGGCTCATGGTGCGCTTCGTGCTGCGCTCCACGTCCCAGCTGCCCAAGATCCGCGAGAACATGGGGCTGCTGCGCGAGCTGGTCCCCGCGGCGGACGTGGTCTCGGTGAACCTGCAGCCCGAGCACAAGGCCGTGATCGAGGGCCCCGAGGAGATCCTGCTCACCGAGCAGGAGGAGCTTCTGGTGCGCCTCAACGGCATGGACCTGCGCGTCCGCCCGCGCTCCTTCTTCCAGACCAACACGGCGGTGACGGAGCGGCTCTACGACCAGGTGCGCACCTGGGTGCGGGACGTGGACCCCCGCTCGGTGTGGGACCTGTACTGCGGCGTGGGCGGGTTCGCGCTGCACGCCGCCGCGCCCTCGCGGGAGGTGGTGGGTACCGAGATCTCCGCAGAAGCCGTGGCCTCGGCCCGCGCCACCGCCCGCTCCCTGGGGCTGCCGGAGGCCGGTCCCGGCTCGGTGCGCTTCCTCGCCGACGACGCCGCGGCCACCCCCGCCCAGCTGCCGGGTTACCCGGAGCTCGCCGTGGTCAACCCGCCGCGCCGGGGCCTGGACGCCTCCCTGTGCGAGTGGCTGGAGACCTCGGACGTGGCCCACGTGGTCTACTCCTCGTGCAACGCCACCACCCTGGCGCGGGATCTGACCCGCATGCCGTCCCTGGAACCCGTGGAGGCCCGGCTGCTGGACATGTTCCCCCACACGGACCACTACGAGGTGGCCGTGCTGCTGCGGCGGCGCTGACCGCGGGCGGGACCGGGGCTGGGCGGGCGCGTGCTGGGGGTGCTGGGCCCGGGGAACGGGACCGGGCGCCGTCGTCCGTGACCGCGGGGCCCGGTCCCGGGGCGGTGCCGGTTCCTAGAGCTGCGCCGCGGTGATCGCCCGCAGCCGCCCCACGGCCTCGCGGACCATGTCCGCGACCGGCTGGTCGATGTTCAGGACGTATCCGCCCTCCGCCTGCTCCAGCGGCTCCAGTGTGGCGATCTGGGAGGCCAGCAGGGACGCCGGCATGAAGTGGCCGCTGCGGCCCTCGATCCGGCGGGTCAGCACCTCCAGGGTGCCGTCCAGGTGCAGGAACAGGGCGGAGGGCGCCTGCGAACGGATCCGCTCCCGGTACACGCGCTTGAGCGCGGAGCACGCGATCACGAGACCCTCGCCGCGCTCACCGTGCTCGTGCAGGCGCCGCCCCACGGTCTCCAGCCACGGCCAGCGGTCCTCGTCCTCCAGGGGAGTGCCCGCGGCCATCTTCTCCACGTTCTCGATGGGGTGCAGGCTGTCCCCGTCCAGGAACTCGACGCCCAGTTCGTGGGCCACGAGCGTGCCGATGGTGGTCTTCCCGGAGCCCGACACCCCCATGACCACCACGAGGGGGGAGGCGACGCCGCGGGCGTTGCCCGGTCCCTCCACCCCCGTCCGCTGCGTGTCCGTGCGGTGTGCGAGCGGGGAGTGGTCCCCCGCAGCCTCGGCGGTCGTCATGTGGTGGGCCTCTTCCGTGCGTCGTGTGCGGTGGTTCTGCCGGCCGCGCACGTGCTCACGCACCGGTTCGCTGCGCCGCGGCCCTCCAGCGAGGGTAGTCCTGTGCCGCCGGTCGGGCATCCCGGGCGAGGTTCCCCGTTCCCGGGCGCATACTGTCCTGATGATCACCCTCCTGCTGGTCCTGCTGACCGTGGCCGTCATGTACGCGGTGGAGCACCGGTGGCCCGGGTTCCGCAGGATCGGTGAGTGGTGGCTGCGGCACGCGGACCCCATGAAGACCTGGGTGCGCCGCGCCCCGCTGACCTACATGTACCTGGGTCTGCTGACCTTCACCACGTGGCTGCTGTGGAACACGGACGGGCGGCTTCGCACCGCGTTCCTCAGCGAGCAGTCCACGAGCCTGCACCAGCTCAGCAACCAGCCGCTGACCGTGCTGGTGCGCAGCGCCATGTACGTGACGCCGCCCGAGCTGCTGCTGTGGTGGATCCTGTTCAGCGTGGTGGTGGCACCCCTGGAGCACCGCGTGGGGTGGCGGCGGGTGCTCGTGGGCTTCGCCGTGGGCCACATGGGCGCCACGCTCGCGGTGGCACCCGTGCAGCTGTGGGCCGCCCAGCAGATGCAGGGGCCGGCCGTGGCCTTCGAGCGCATCGACGTGGGGGCGAGCTACGGGTTCTTCGCGCTCGCGGCCCTGGCCACGTTCCACGGGACCCGGCGGCGTCGGCTGCTGTGGCTGAGCGGCGTTCTCGCGGTGGTGGTGGCGGGTCTGGCGCTGGACCTGGACTGGACGGCGGTGGGCCACGCCGTGGCCGCCGGGCTGGGCTTCGCGTGCTTCCCGCTCGTGAGCTCCCAGGCGGTGGTGCGCCACCAGGCGCGGGTGCGCGCCCGCAGGCTCTGGGAGCAGGAGCACTGACACCCTCCCGTGGCGGACCCGCGCCCGGTGCGGGGCTCCGTTGAGGACGACCCCGCCCCGGGCGAGGGAGGTGGTGCTGGATCAGTCGCGGGTCCCGGCGGACTCCCCGGCACTGAGCGAGCGGTGGTGGGCCATGAGCCGCTTCTCCCGGGGGAGGATGCACAGCAGCAGGACCACGGTGAGCACCACGGAGATGGTGAGCAGCCCGTAGGTGGCGCCCCAGCCGAACTGGTGGACCACCCAGCCCACACCCGTGGAGGCCAGGGTGGCGCCGAAGACGTAGCCGAACAGGCCGGTGAACCCGGCGGCGGTGCCCGCCACGTTGCGCGCGGACATGTCCAGCGCCTGCAGACCGATCAGCATCACGGGCCCGTAGATGAATGCACCGATGAAGAACAGGAACACCATGAGCAACCAGTACGGGGTGCCCACGGGGGCCAGCCAGTAGGCCACCAGGAACACGCCCACACCCAGCATGAAGGTGATGCCGGTCCAGCTGCGGTTGCCGCGGAAGACCTTGTCGGAGACCCATCCGCACGCCAGGGTGCCGAAGATCCCGGCGAGTTCGAACAGCGAGAAGCCGGCGATGCCCTGCGCGAGGGACATCCCGTGGTGCTCCGCCAGGTAGGTGGGGGCCCAGCTGAGCACCCCGTAGCGCAGCGAGTAGATGAACACGTTGGCCAGGGCCAGGAACACCATGGTGGGGTTGAGGAGCACGTGCTTGACGATCACCCGCCAGTAGGAGCTGTTCGCCAGCTCGTCCTGGTCCGCCTCCACCTTGGCGGGGTCGTTGCGGTACTCCTCGATGGGCGGCAGGCCCACGGCCTCGGGGCGGTCGCGGACGAGCACGAAGGCCACCACGGCCACCACGAGCGCACCCACGGCGGGCACCCAGAACGCCGACTGCCACGAGTCGCCGGTCAGGGCGAGGCCGAGGGCCGCGAGGGCACCCACGCCCATGCCGCCCACGTTGTGCGCAGTGTTCCAGATGGCGGTTTTCCAGCCGCGCTCGTTCGTGGAGAACCAGTGCACGAGCACGCGACCGCAGGGGGGCCAGCCCATGCCCTGCACCCAGCCGTTGACGAACATCACCGTGGCGAACACCGCCACGGACGCGGAGACCGCGGGGATGAACGCCACCGCGAAGTTCGCCACCGCGGACAGGGCCAGACCCACGGGCAGGAAGTAGCGGGCGTTGGAGCGGTCCGAGATGGTCGCGGAGAAGAACTTGGAGAAGCCGTATGCCAGCAGCACGGCGTTGGCGATCAGCCCGATGCCCACGGTGGTGATGGTGCCCTGCTCCAGCAGCAGCGGCGCGATCAGGGAGATGTTATTGCGGATCAGGTAGAAGCCCGCGTACCCCAGGAAGATGCCGATGAACACCTGCAGCCGCAGGCGCGGGTAGCGGCGCTGGACCTCCTCGGTGGACAGCCGCGGCGCCGCAGGCGGTGCGGCGAGCCAGCTGCGGCGGCGCTCGCGCGGCGCGGGCCGTGCGGGGGTGGTGACGGGGTCGGCGGCGGTCTCGGATGACCCCGGCCGGTGCGTGTGACTGGGCATGTGGCGCAACTCTCGTACGGTCGGACGGTTCTTCCGGGTGAGGGAGGGAGGTGCTACGAGGGTAGTACGGGGGCACCGGGCGGCGGGGCAGGACGGGGCGCGGCGGCGTCGTCCTCCTGCGGAGGGGGCAGGACGGGCAGGGCTCAGCCGCCGAGCAGACCCGTGACGCCGCGGACCAGGACCACCACCCCGCCCAGGGCGGCGAGCGCCAGGGCGAGGCGCTGCGCCGTGGCCTTGCTCACCCGGTGGGCGGCCCACGAGCCCACCGCGATGCCCGCGAGCACCGTGGCGACGAGGGCGGCCAGGGCCACCGGCGCGGGGACGGGCAGCGCGAAGTGCACGCCCGCGGCGAGCTTCGACGCCGCCGAGAGGGCGCCCATGCTCATGAACACCGGCTGCATGGTCGCCGCGAAGCGCACCTGGTCCCACCGCGTCACCCGCGAGTAGATGACCATGGCCGGGGCGGCGACGCCCGCGGTCGCGTTGAAGAAGCCGCCCAGCATCCCGGCGGGGACCGCCGCGGCCCGCCGGGAGACGTGCGGCACGGCGGGGGAGAAGCGGGTGACGGCCAGCCCACCCAGCACGACGGCGCCCACGGCCACCTGCAGCCACGCCCCGGGGACCACGTGCACCACGCAGGCGCCCGCGAGGATCCCGGGCACGGAGGCGGCCACGAGCACGGCCGCGTGGCGCCACTCCACGAAGCGGCGGACGGAGAGCATCACCAGGAGGCCCGAGCAGGTGGTGACGGCGTTCGTGGCCAGCACCCCGGCGGCCGGGCCCATGAGCAGGGACAGCACCGGCGCCACCACCAGGCCCACGCCCGTGCCGGAGACCCGCTGCAGGACGGTGCCCACCAGCACGGCGGCCAGCGCGGCGAGAAGGAGGATCATCACGGGCCCTTCGGCTGGACGGTGTGGCGGGGGTCAGCCTCCCACGAACCGCGGCGGGGTCGCAGGTGAACGTGTGACGCCCAAGGTTCGTGTCGCAGGCATGGTGATGGCATGGGGAGAGGAGCGGGCGTCTCGCCGCCGAATGAGAGATGGCGCTGATGCTCTCGCTCAGAATGGCGGGGTGGCTTCCCGTGTTCGATTCCCCTCGCAACGGCCGCATATCAGTAGATCCCGTGCCGTTCATCATGCCGAGAATTCTTTGCGGAAAATTTCGTTTCCGTATTGGCCACCTCGGCTCCCCGTCGATTTCCGAGAGTGCGGGCAATTGCATTGTGGGTATTCGGGCAGGTGGGCGGTGTGCCGGCTGGTACAGTAATGGCGCGCGCGGCAGTCGCGCGGCCCTGTGAATTTCATTTTGCGGGCCTCAATGGGAGGAATTCTTGTGAGTGGTCTTGAACCAGTGCTGGCGCTGGGCGTAGCCGTCCTGCTGGGCGGAATCCTGACGCGTCGTCTGCGCGTCGCAGAACCTATTATTTTGCTGGCCCTCGGTCTCCTGCTCGCGCTGGTGCCTATTTTCCACTCCCTCGAGCTCCCTCCCGACATGGTGCTCGTCATTTTTCTGCCGGTGCTGCTGTTCTGGGAGGCGCTGAATTCCTCGGTGCGCTCCCTGCGCATCTTCATCCGGGGAATTCTGCTGACCAGCACAGTGCTGGTCGTCGTCACAGCGGCAGCCGTCGCTGCCGTTGCGCACGCCATGGGCCTGGACTGGCCGGAGGCATGGGTGCTCGGTGCGGCCGTGGCTCCCACGGACGCGACTGTCGTCGCCGCGATGGGACGCCTTCTGCCCAACCGCACGCTCGCCGTGCTGCGTTCGGAGAGTCTGCTGAACGACGGCACGGCGCTGGTGGTCTTCGCCGTGTCACTGGCCGCGGCCAGCAACGCCAAGCACGTGACCACCGGCGAAGTGGCACTCGACTTCCTGATCTCCATCGGCGGCGCACTGGGAGCGGGGCTGCTCACTGCTTTCGCCGCCTTCTGGGTGCAGCAGCGGCTGCGTGAGCCGCTGCACTACAACATGGTGCTGGTCCTGGTGCCGTTCGTCGCCTACCTGCTGGGGGAGGCGGTCCACGCATCGGGTGTGCTGGCAGTCGTCACGGCGGGTCTCTACCTGGCACGGGTGTCTCCCCGGCACATCGACGCCCGGCGACGTGCGCCGGCTCAGGGTTTCTGGAACATCTCCACCTTTCTGCTCAACGGCGCCCTGTTCGTGCTGGTCGGTGTGCAGCTGCCCTCGGTGGTCCAAGGACTGCACACGGTCCAGATCGCCACGGCCATCCTCCTCGGCCTGGCTCTGCTCGTGACGCTGTTCGTCGTGCGCTTCGGTTTCCTGGTGGTGTCCGCCTACCTCATCCGGGCTCTCGACAGACGTCCCCAGCAACGCAAGCTGCGTGTCTCCAATCGCGCGCGGCTGGTCTCGGCGATGTGCGGGTTCCGAGGGGCGGTGTCCCTGGCCATGGCACTGTCCGTGCCCCAGGGTCTTGCATCGCGCGACGTCATCGTCTTCGCGACGGCAGTGGCGGTGTTCGGGACCATCGTGATCCAGGGGCTCGCGCTCCCGGCGGTGGTCCGATGGGCGAAGCTGCCCAAGGACGACTCTGCTGCCGAGGAGACGAAGCAGGCCGAGGTCGCCGGCTACCGCGCCGCGCTGAACGCCCTCCCCGAGTTGGCCCGGGCGAACGAGATCCACGACGACGTTGCCGAACGCGTCCGGATGGAACTGAAGGGCAACCTGGCCGCCGCCGGAGAGTCTCAGGACGGGGAAGCGGAAGCCAGCGAGAACGCCGAACGCTACGCGCAACTGAGGCTGGCCCTCATCGATGTGCGGCGACGCGCCGTCGTCAGCCTGCGGGACCAGGGGAAGATCGACGACGAGGTGCTTCTGGACATGCAACCGCGCCTCGACGTCGAAGAGCTGCGCTGGGTCCGCGAGTAGGAAAGCTGCGCTCCCAGGCCTCGCGGACCCGGCTTCTCTCACACCTCCAGCAAAACCTTGATCTCGCGGCGCTCGTCCATGGCCTTGTAGGCTTCGGAGGCGTTCTCCAGTGGCATACGCCTGGTGAACACCTTGCCGGGATGGATCTCGTCTGCCTGGATGCGTCGGATCAAGTCGGGCAGGAAGCGGCGTACTGGCGCCGGCCCCCCTTCGAGGTGAACCTCACGGAAGAACAGATCGAGTCCCTCGAGAGTCTGGTCGTGCGAAACGCCGACAAATCCGACGTAGCCGCCGGGACGTACTGAGGCGAGTGCCTGGTCCATGGAACCTTGCGTGCCCACGGCTTCGCACACCCCGTGCGCGCCGTAGCCATTCGTCAGCTCCTTCACCTTCGCGGCCCCCTCCTCGCCCCGCTCGGCGATGACCACGTCAGCACCGAACTCACGTGCCAGGGCCTGTCGATCCTCGTGACGGGAGAAAGCTATGACCCGCTCGGCTCCCAGCGCCTTCGCGGCAAGGACGGCGCACAGCCCGACTGCTCCGTCCCCGACCACGGCGATCGTCTTACCCGGGCCCGCGTGGGCTGCCTCAGCCGCGTACCAACCAGTGCCGAGGACGTCGGAAGCTGCGAGATAGTCCGCAAGGGTGTCGGGATCGCGGGGTTCACCACCGGGCACTTTGACGAGGGATCCGTCGGCAAGTTCGACACGCATGTATTCCGCCTGGCTGCCGGTGTATGTTCCGGGGTTGGCGCAGCGAGAGGGATAACCGTCCTGGCAAATTTCACAGGTGCCGTCCGAGAGCATGAACGAGCCGATGACGAAATCTCCCAGGTCGAGGTTCGACACCTCAGTGCCCTTCTCGACAACGGTGCCGACGTATTCGTGGCCCATGTACTGGTGATCGACCTCTTCGTGGCCCCGATAGGGCCACAAGTCGGAGCCGCACACGCAGGCAGCGGCGAGCTTGAGGACCACGTCGGTGGGCTTGTTGACACGAGGTGTGTCGGTGGTGACGACCGCGACGTCACCGGGCGCGTTCATCACCACGGCCTTCATCGTGGGCGGGACGACGGGGTTGGTGTTCATGTGTGGTCCTTTCGCAGCATGTGAGGGGTGGGGTCGACGGTCGTGGCTGCCGGCCGCCAGGTCAGGCATCGACGGCTCACCACGCGTAGGACATGGGGGCCACGCCGGGGCCTGGCCAGATGCGGTCGATCTCGGCCAGGGTGTCGGCGTCCAGGGATACGTCCGCCGCGTCCACCGCGGCCTCGAGCTGAGCCTTCGTGCGCGACCCGGCGATGAGCGTGGACACGACCGGCTGGTGCAGCAGCCATGCCTGGGCGACCTCAGCCGGGCTCTGGCCGATCTTCGCGCACAGCGCCTCGTAGGTGTCCAGCTGATCGGCCAACGCCTCGTACGTCTCGCTCTGCGAGGCACGACGCACGCCCTCGCCGTCCTTCGGGTGACCGGCCAGAACGCCCATGGCCAGTGGACTCCACGGAATCAGGCCGATGCCGTAGTGCTGCAACGCCGGGATCAGCTCCTGCTCGACCGCCCGGTTGGTCAGGTTGTACAGGCTCTGCTCCGACACCAGCCCGAGGAAGTTTCGGTGCTGGGCGATCTGCTGGGCCGTGGCGATGTCCCAGCCGGCGAAGTTCGAGGAGCCGACGTAGCTGATCTTGCCCTGAGCGACCAGCAGCTCCATTGCTTGCCAGATCTCCTCGAACGGGGTGGCCCGGTCGACGTGGTGCATCTGGTAGACGTCGATGTGATCGGTCTGCAACCGGCGCAGACTCGCATCCACGGCGCGACGGATGTGGTACGCCGACAGGCGCCGGTCGTTGGGACCGAGGCCCATGGGCTGGTAGAGCTTGGTTGCCAGCACGATGTCGTCGCGGTGCCCCGACTTCTTCAGCCAGTTCCCGACGATCTCCTCCGACGTGCCGAACCCCTTCTCCATGTCCGGGGTCTGGGGTCCGCCGTACACGTCTGCAGTGTCGAAGTAGTTCACGCCGAGCTCGAAGGCCCGGTCCATGATGCCGAGCGCCTCCGGCTCAGCGGTGGCGTCACCGAAGTTCATGCAGCCCAGCCCGATCTTGCTCACCAGCAGACCGGAGCGTCCCAAATAGTTGTAGTCCATGTTTTTTCCTTCGTGCAGCGCAGTGGCCATGTTTTCTTTTTTGCACGCAAGCCGCAGGTTTCAACCGAGTTTTCTGAAAAAACAGGACAAATGATTGCAGCTGAAAGTCTACGCCCGGCACGGATTGCAAGCAAAGTAAGGAGTGTCAACTCAGAGATCGATTCTCTGCCCCCGAACCTGGCCGCCGGAGGCGGAACGAGCGTCAAATTCCCCGCGTTGCTGTGGTCATACCTCAACGGTAGAAACCTTCAAGCGCTTGAAGTCAAACAACCCAGGGCCGTCGGTGGGATCGGCCGCATGGCAGATCATCACTGAGGGGGCGTGTGCATGCCGTGCACCGGCCCGGGTCATTCATGGCCTGCCCTCTGCAACTAGGTTGGACGCATGGTGGAACAGAGCAAGTGGATGGCCCGGGTGGCGCAGAACCCCGGCCACTCCCAGTGGTACGTCGACCGGTTCCGCACCATGGCCGCCCGCGGGGAGGACATCGTGGGGGAGGCGCGCCTGGTCGACGCGATGGCACCGCGCGGCGCCCGCATCCTGGACGCCGGCTGCGGAGCCGGTCGCCTCAGCGGGTACCTGCACACCGCCGGCCACACCGTGGTGGGCGTGGACGTGGACCCGCAGCTGCTCGAGGCGGCGCGGGAGGACCACCCCGGTCCCGACTACAGGGTGGCGGACCTCGCCACTCTGCCGGAGCTGTCCCTGGGCGGGGCCTTCGACCTCATCGTGTGCGCGGGCAACGTGGTCACCTTCCTCGCGGAGAGCACCCGCCGGGACGTGCTGCGCGGCTTCCGCACGCACCTGGCCCCCGGAGGGCGGGCGGTGGTGGGTTTCGGTGTGGGCCGTGGCTACCCCGCCAGGGACTTCCTCGCCGACGCCGCCGCGGAGGGTCTCGCACCCCAGCTCACCCTCGGGGGCTGGGACCTCGCGCCGTGGACAAAGGAGAGCGACTTCCTGGTGGCGGTGCTGGCGGCGGGCGGCGAGTGACGCCGTGCCGCCCAGCCAGCCGCCGTCACGAACTCAGCTCTTCAGCCGCTCGACCGTCGTGCGCAGCTCGTCACTGAGGCCGTAGATTTCCTCCAGCGAGTCCACCGCGTGCCTGGTCTCGGTCTTGCTGTCGTCCAGAATGCCCACGTACTTCTGGCTGCGGTTGAAGTGCAGCCGGGCAATGGTCTTCCGGTTGTTGTTGTCCAGGAGAACGGCGCAGTAGGACTTCGCATCCCTGTAGGACACCCGGGACATATCCACCTGGTTGCAGACAATTGCTCGGATGATGTTGAACCCGGTGAGTTCCTCGGCGGTCGTGACGATGTCTTCCTGAGCCTCGACCAGATCCCGCTCGGCCTCGTCTTTGCTGGAGATGGTCTCCGGGACCTCCTCCCCCAAGGGCAGGGCCGGGGGCACGGAACTGGCCCCGAGCGCCGTCGTGAGTCTGTTGTTGACCTGCTCGTTCAGGAACTGCTGGGACGCCTTGCTGACCAGAGGGGTGAACTGCTCGCGCACCTTCTGTGTGAAAGCGCCCTCGTACACGCGGTTTGTGAAGAAGCGGACCCACTCGTCGGAGGGCTCCTTGAATTCTGCGGCGATGGCCCGTTTGATCTGCCCGACGTACTTGAGTTCACCTGCTGCATTGATGATGGAGTCCAGGTCGAACTCCGTCTTGCTCAGCTTCAGCAGCTCGGGGATCAGAGTGGTGTCGATGTCCGAGAGGTCCAGGACCAGGAACGGCTTGGCGTCCATGCGGTTGGGAGCGTCGAGGTCGGTGTAGAAGTGGTACTTCTCGCCGTTGGTCAGGATGGCGATCCGCGCATTCGTGACGGCGAAGTAGCGGTACAGCTGCGAGGCGTGTTCCAGGGACAGTGGTGAACCCACGTGCTTGCACTCGATGAGCATCTGAATCTGCCCGTCCTGGACGATTGCGTAGTCGATCTTCTCGCCCTTCTTCACCCCCACATCGGCGGTGAACTCCGGGACGACCTCGGCGGGGTCGAAGACGTCATACCCCAGGATGGTGGAGATGAACGGCATGACGAATGCGTTCTTGGTGGCTTCCTCTGTCTCGAGTGAGGCTTTCTGGTGCGCCACCTTGTTAGCCAGTGCGGCCAGTCGTTCCGTGAATTCCATGTGAGACCTCCGTGGGGGCGGGGCGGTCGTACTCGCGTGGAACGCGAGGGGGTGCCCGGTGTGTTGTGCAACATCGAAATCCAAATCACCCTACAGACTGATGGGGCATTTGCTGAGCAACGCGGCCGGGCCGGTGCTTACCGTGACGTCGGCTCCCAGGCGGCAGACCCCGAGGTGGCTCCCACCCTCTACCCTTGACCTCGAGCCCCATCCCCCATGGAACCGAAAGAGGTACGCGCATGTCCGCCGGACTCGCCGCACTGCTGGACGACATCGCCGCCCTGGCCAAGCTCACGGCCGCGAGCGTGGACGACGTCGCGGGGGCGGCCGGGCGCGCGAGCGCCAAGGCCGCGGGCGTGGTGGTGGACGACACCGCCGTGGCGCCCCGCTTCGTGGAGGGGGTCACCCCCAACCGCGAGCTGCCGATCATCAAGAAGATCACGGTCGGCTCGCTGATCAACAAGATCGTCATCATCCTGCCCGTGGCGCTGCTGCTGAGCCAGTTCGCGCCGTGGGCCCTCACGCCCCTGCTCATGCTGGGCGGCACGTACCTGTGCTTCGAGGGCGCGGAGAAGATCATCGAGCACTTCTCCTCCTCCGACCACGCGGAGGAGAAGCCCGCGCCGGACCGCGGCCCGGAGGCGGAGAAGAAGATCGTCTCGGGCGCGGTGCGCACGGACCTGATCCTGAGCGCGGAGATCATGGTCATCTCCCTGAACGAGGTCTCCCACGAACCCCTGCTGGCGCGCACGCTGATCCTGGTCGTGGTGGCGGTCCTCATCACCATCGGCGTGTACGGCGTGGTGGGGCTGATCGTGAAGATGGACGACATCGGGGTGGCCCTGGCGCGCAAGGACTCCGAGGGGGTCCGGAAGTTCGGCCTGGGGCTGGTCAAGGCGATGCCCAGGGTGCTCGGCGTGATCTCCGTGGTGGGTGTGGTCGCCATGCTCTGGGTGGGTGGTCACATCATCCTCACGGGTCTGGCGAACCTGGGTTTCGCCGCACCGTACGAGTGGGTCCACCACCTCAGCGAGGGCGTCCACCACGTCCCGGGTGTGGGTGCCGCCCTGGCGTGGCTCGTGGAGACGTTCTTCTCGTTCCTGTTGGGCCTCGTGTGGGGCGCGGTGGTCGTGGGGATCATCCACATCCTGCCGTTCGGCGCGAAGCACGCCCCGGACAAGGCGGGGGACGAGGGCGAGGGCCCGGACGACGTCGCCCGCTCGCCCCGCGCGGACGGCTCGCGCCCCGCTCCCGGCACCGGGGGCTCCACCCGCTCCGGGGCGTGAGCGCGGGCGGGGCCATACTGGGTCCATGACGAATCCCACCGAGCCCGTCCTGGTCACGGGCGGCACCGGCTTCATCGCGGGCCACTGCATCCTCCAGCTCCTGCGCACCGGGCGCCCGGTGCGCACCACCGTTCGGTCCGAGGCGAGCGCCCAGCGTGCCCGCGCCGTCCTGGCGGCGGCGGGAGCCGAGAACCTGGAGATGCTGGAGTTCGCCACGGCGGACCTCACTGCGGACACGGGATGGCCGGAGGCGGTGCGGGGCGTGGCCGGTGTGCTGCACGTGGCCTCCCCGGTGAAGCCGGGTCGTGTGAAGGACGAGGACGAGCTGGTGGTCCCGGCCCGCGAGGGCGCCCTGCGGGTGCTGCGGGCCGCGGCGGCCGCCGGGGTTCCCCGCGTGGTGCTCACCTCCGCGTTCCACGCCGTGGGCTTCGGCCACGGCCCGGTGGACCGGGTGTTCACCGAAGCGGACTGGTCGCCGCTGGACGGGCCCGGCATGGACGCCTACGGCCGCAGCAAGGTGCTCGCGGAGCGCGCGGCGTGGGAGTTCGCCGAGCAGCACCCGCAGCTGGAGCTGACCACCATGCTTCCCACCGCCGTGGTCGGTCCCGTGCTCAGCGACGCGGTGTCCGGGACCAACCACATGCTGCAGATGCTGCTGGACGGGCGGATGCCCGGTGTCCCGGACGTCGCCGTCCCGCTGGTGGACGTGCGGGACGTGGCCGCCGCCCACATCGCCGCGCTGGACACCCCCGCCGCGGCGGGCCAGCGGATCCTGGTGGCCTCCCAGGGGGCAGCCACCCCGCTGCGGGAGGTCGCGGAGCTGCTGCGCACCACGTTCCCGGATACCGCGGCAGCCAAGACCGTGCGCCGCATCCCGTCCGGCCTGATCCGTGCGGTCGCGCTGGTGGTCCCCGCGGCCCGGGACATGGTTCCGGACCTGGGGTACGTGAAGCGCGTGTCCACCGCCCGGGAGCGCGAGCTGCTGGGCCTCACCCCGCGCCCGTGGACCACCGCCGTGGTGGACGGCGCCCGGTCCATGCTGGAGCGGGGCCTGGCGGGCTGAGCCCTCGGCCTGCTTCGAGCCGGGGCGCCCGCCCTCACCCCACGCACATTCCAGACACGGCCACGGAGGCACACATCACCGAGAGCACCGCACACGAGTGGGGCGTGGCGGACATGGACGTCCCCGCCTACTTGACCGCCCTGGGGCTCGACGCCGCCGCGCTCGCCGCCGCTCCCCGGGACCTTGCCCTGCTGGAACGGCTGCACGGCGCCCACGTGCGCACGTTCCCGTTCAGCAACGTGGAGGTGCTGCTGGGTGCGCACCCCGGGGTGGCACCGGCCACGGTGTGGGACCAGCTCGTGGTGCGCCGCCGTGGTGGCTACTGCTTCGAGCACTCCCAGCTCTTCGCCGCGGCCCTGGAACGGCTGGGGTTCACCGTCCGCCGTGCCCTGGGGCGCGTGCGCTCGCTGAGCAGCCCGCGCACCCACATGACCGTGCTGGTGGACCTGGGCGGCGTCCGACACCTGTGCGACCCGGGGTTCGGCTTCAGCATCACGGGGCCCGTGGAGCTGGCCGACGGCGCCTCCCGGGACGAGGGCGGGCGCGCCTTCACGGTGGGCCGCCTCCGGGACGAGGGCTTCCCCGTGTGGGGGCTGTTCCGCGCCGGGGAGCTGGAGCACGCCCTGGAGGAGTCCACCGTGCACCCGGCGGACGTGCGCATGGGACACCTGATGACCTCCACCGGGGCGGACTCGGTGTTCCGCCACCACCTCATGGTCATGCGCCACACGGACGAGGGCCACGTGACGGTGACCGAGCAGACCGTCACCGTGCGCTCGCCGGGGAGGCCCACCCGGAGGCGTCAGGTCACCCCGCAGGAGGCGGTGCAGACGGCCCGTGATCTCGGGGTGCACCTCCGTGATGCGGAGGCCGAGCGGTTGTGGGGGATCGTGGAGCGCCTGCGCGCGGCGGCGGCGTCGTCCGGGCGGGGTGGCGAGCCCCGGGCGGACGCCGGGGAGTGACCCAGGGTGATCGGGGGTGATCGGGGCCGGGCCGCGAGGCACGCACGGCTCTGGCGCGTCGCCGGGACCTGACCGCGCGCGGCTGGCATGATCGGGGGCTGACCAGGCGTTTCCCCCGGAACGCCCGGTTCCCGCCGCGCCCGGAACGAGCTGACCGGGCCGGGTCACCACCGCACGTCCCCCCACCCGAGAGAGCACCCCCATGCCCCTCCTGCGTTCCTCCGCCATGCCCGCAGCCGCTCTGAGCGCGGCCCTCCTGACCCTGCTCGCCGGGGCGCCCGCCGCGACGGCCGCCCCGCAGCAGCACCTTGCCGCCCCGCAGACCCACCTCGCCCCGGTGCAGGTGAGCCGGGCCGCACTGCCGAAGACGGCGGTGAACCAGAGCTTCACCGCCGCGGGCAGGACGTCCACCTACCACGTGTACGCGGACGGGATCGACCCGACCCGGGCCGTGGGGGTGGTCTACTACCTGGGCGGCGACTACCGCGGCGCGAGCGAGACCTGGGTCCGCGACCCCGGGAACCCGCACCTGAAGGCCATGGCGAAGACGGCGCGCAGCAAGAACATGGTTCTCGTGGTACCCGTCTCCCCGGACCGGGACGCCTCGGGCGACGGCATCACGTGGTGGGAGGACGCGGACGGCAACGGCGACTGGTTCCGCGCGCTGCAGGCCTCCCTGACCTCCCGCTACGGGCTGGACACCTCCCGCGTGTGGCTCGCGGGGTACTCGGGCGGCGCCGAGTTCATCACCTACGAGCTGCTTGCGGACCGGCAGGGCTGGATCCGCGGCGGCGGCGCCACGATCATCGGGGGCGGCGGTTCCTCCGGCATGCAGACCACCCCCGGAGCGGGCGTCCGTGCCCTGCCGCTGCGGTGGCACGTGGGCTCCGTGGACACGGCCGGCGACACCACACCGGCCGTGTGGTCCGCTCGGAAAGCGGCCACTGCGGGCCAGAAGCGCTACGCGAAGGACGGTTTCACGCGCACCTCCCTCTCCGTGCTGCCGGGCCTGCACCACACCGAGTACGACATCGTGGGCCTGCTGCGCGCGGACCTCGCCTCCCTGCCCGCCGCGCCGACGACGCCGCCCGCGTCCTGGCTGCGCGGCGCCATCCGGAGCGACTACCTCGCCACGGGTGGCGCAGCCGTGTACGGGCAGCCCACCTCCGCGGAGAAGCCGGGCGCCGTGGCGGGCGGTGTGTACCAGGGGTTCACGAGGGGCTGGACGTACTACTGGAGCCCGCAGACCGGTGCGCACCCGGTGCAGTGGGGCCGCGGCATCGGCAACGCCTACCGTGCGGTGGGGTACGAGCGCGGGTGGGGGTACCCGGCCACCGCGGAGCGCTCGCTCCCGGGCGGGGCGTACCAGGACTTCCGGCTCGGGAGCGCCCGCTTCCGGGCGCTGTACTCGCCGCGGACGGGGACCCACGCGGTCAAGCTCACGGGCGGGATCGGCGCTGCCTGGCAGCGGGCCGGGTACGAGCACGGGTGGGGGTACCCGGTGACGGACGAGTACCCGGTGGCCTGGGGAGTGGCGCAGAAGTTCTCCACCGGGCGGGTGGCCACCTGGCACCGTGCCGGGGGCGGGGTCACGGTGACCGGGGGCTGAATGCCCCCGGTGGCCCCTGCCCTCAGGACCCTTCGGGCTGAGCCGCCTCCGCCCTGCTGGCGGGCATGAGGAACTTCCAGGGGCTCTGCTCCAGGGACAGCGGCATGGGCACCTCGATCACCGTGGGCCGGCGCGCCGCCACCGCGCGCTCGAGGGCCGCGCGCAGCTCCTCGGGCGTGGTGGCGCGCAGGCCCAGAGCGCCGAAGGACTCGGCCATGGCCACGAAGTCCGGGTTCTGCAGCTCCGTGCCGGAGTCCCGACCGTAGATCCGCACCTGGTCCGCGCGCACGTTGCCGAACGAGCCGTTGTCGAAGACCACCGTGATCACGTTCAGGCCGTGCTGCACGGCGGTGGCCAGCTCCTGCACGCCGTACATGAACCCGCCGTCCCCGGTCACGGACACCACCACGGCGTCCCGGTGCGCGGCCTGCACACCCAGCGCGGTGGGGAACCCGAAGCCCAGGTTGCCCTGGTAGCCGCTGGTGATGAAGTGGCGCGGCTCGTAGACGTCCAGCGCGAAGATGGAGGCGAACCCCATCTGCGAGACCTCCTCCACGAAGTACCCGTCCCGGGGCAGCACGTCCCGGATCGCGCGGAGGTACTCGCGGTGCGGCTTCAGCTCGGCGATCTCCCGCCGTGCGGACTCCTTGGCCGCGGCCAGCTCCTGCGCGCGCGATGGTCGCGCGGGCATCCCCCGCAACGCCTCCAGCAGCTGCTCCGTGACGCGCCGGGCGTCTCCGGTCAGGGCCACGTCCGGGGAGAGCCGCTCCTGCTGGGCGGGGTCGATGTCCACGTTGACCGTGCGCAGCCCTTCGGGAGTGTCCGGCCAGCGGAACCACACGAGCTCCTGGCGGGTGCCGATGCCCAGCAGCACGTCCGTGTCCGCCCAGCACTCGAACCCCGCCGCACTCGTGAAGCCCAGGGGGTGGTCGTCCGGGACGATCCCGCGCCCGCCGCGCAGGGAGACCACGGGGGCCTGCAGCGCCTCGGCCAGTGCCAGCACCTCCGCGCCGGCGTGCCGGGCGCCGCTGCCCACCATGATCATGGGCCGACGGGCCTCGGCCAGCACTTCTGCGGCACGGGCGACGGCGTCCTCCTCCGCGCCCTCGACCGGCGCCACGGGTGCCGCCACCGGCTCCGTCACCGCCGACTGCGTGAGCACGTCCCACGGCACGGCGACCACTGCGGGGCCCGGCCGGCCGCCCGTGGCCTCCGCGAATGCCCGTGCCACGGCGGCGGGAACCCCCGCGGGGTCGGTCACGGTGGTGGCCCACTTGGTGAACGAGGACACCGTGGCCAGCTGGTCCGGCATCTCGTGCAGGTGTCCCATCCCCCTGCCCATGAACGCGGTGGGGATCTCACTCGTGAGGCACACCGTGGGTGTGCTCGTGGCCAGCGAGGTGAGCATTCCCGCCGCGGCGTTGAGCACGCCCGGCCCGGGCACCACGCTGTACACGCCAGGACGCCCCGTGGACTGCGCATAGCCCAGGGCCATGTAGGCGCAGGCCTGCTCGTGGCGGGCCCCGATGACCTCGATGCCCTCCTCCTGCCGCAGGGCGTCGAAGAGCTCGTAGGTCTGCACCCCGGGGATCCCGAAGACGGTGTCCACGCCGTGCTCCCGCAACCCCGCGACCACGGCCTGGCCGGCGGTGAGCTCGCGGGGTGCGGGGGCGGCGTCGTGCGTGCTCAAGAGGCCGTTCCTACTCGCCCAGGTCCGCGTGGACGGCCGCGGGCTGCTGCGTGCGGCGCGTCACGAAGATGCCGGTGACGCCGATCAGGACCGTGGCGGCAACGGTCAGGAGCAGCTGGGTGCGGGCGGCCGGGTCGAACATGGCCACCGCGACGATCAGCACCAGCAGTGCCACCGCCAGGTAGGAGAGGAACGGGAACAGCGGCATCCGGTAGGTGGTGGACCGGACCCCCGGGTTCTCACGCTCACGCCGGTGCCGCAGGGTGATCTGCGAGGCGGCCACGGCGATCCAGATGATGATGACGGTGGAGCCCACGATCGACAGCAGCGTGTCCAGCACCTTGCCCGGGAACATGGCCTCCAGGATGCTCGCCACGAAGCCGAAGGACACGGTCAGCAGGACGGCGCGGCGGGGAACGCTGTTGCGCGCGGTGCGCTTGATCCCGGCGGGGGCGTAGTTGCGCTGCGCCAGGGAGTGCATCATGCGCGAGGCGGCATAGATGTTCGCGTTGAGAGCACTGAGCAGGGCGAACACGGCGATCATCGCCATGATGAACCCCGCGGCCGGCATGCCCGCCACGTTGAGCACGGCCGCGAACGGACCCTCGGGGTCGCCTGCCTGGGAGGGCTTGAGCACGGCCACGATGATGAACACGGAGCCGATGTAGAACAGGCAGATGCGCCACGCCACGGTGCGGATGGCGGTGGCCACGCTCTTCTGCGGATCCGCGGTCTCACCGGCGGCGATTGCCACGATCTCGGTGCCGCCGAACGCGAAGATCACGATCAGCAGACCGGCGCCCACACCGGTGATGCCCGTGGGGGCGAAGTCCTTGAAGTTGGACAGCCCACCCTCGTGGCCGGGGATCACCCCCACCAGCATGAGCACGCCCACCACCAGGAAGGCCAGGATCACACCCACCTTGATGAACGCGAACCAGAACTCGAACTCGCCGTACTTGCTCACCGCGAACATGTTGATGACGGTGAACAGCGCCATGAACAGCAGACTCAGCAGCCACGTGGGCGGCACGGCGAGGTCCGGGAAGGTCCCGCCCAGCACACCCGTGAGGATCGAGGCGGCACCGTTGGCCTCCGCCGCGGTGACCACGGCGAGCTGCACCCAGTACAGCCAGCCCACGGTGTAGCCGGCCACCGGGCCGAACGCGTTCTGCGCGTGGGCGGAGAACGCCCCGCTGGTGGGGTTGGCGGCAGAGAGCTCGCCGATCATCCACATCACCAGCACGACCAGCGCGCCGGCCACGATGTAGGAGACCAGGATGGCGGGCCCGGCCACGGCCACGCCCTTGCCGCTGCCCAGGAACAGGCCTGCGCCGATGGCCCCGCCCAGGCCCATCATGGTGAGTTGGCGGGGCTTGAGGCCGCGCACGGTCTTCGTGGAGGTGTCAGGGGTCTGCGTGGACGCCCGAGGTGTGGTGGTGCTCATCTGCTGGTCAGCTCCCGTTCCGAGGCGTCGTTGCCGCGTTGAGGTGGTTCAGCACGTCCTGTGCTGCCACGATGAAGGTCTGGTTTCCGGCGGGGGAGCCGATGCTCACCCGGATGCCCTCGTCCGCGAACGCCCGGACGATCACGCCGTGGCGGGAGAAGATCTCCTCGGCCTCGGCGGTGCGCGCACCGGTGCGCAGCCACACGAAGTTCGCCTGCGACTCCACGACGTCCCAGCCCTGCTCGGTGAGCTGCCGGTGCACGTGGTCGCGCTGCTCCACCAGGGCGGTGATGCGCTCCTCGACCTCGGCCTCCGCCCCGAGGCTGGCCAGGGCCGCCTGCTGCGCCATGTTGCTCACGCCGAAGGGGATGGCCACGGCCCGCAGGGCGGCGCTGATGTAGTCGGGGGCGATCGCATAGCCGATCCGCAGCCCTGCCAGGCCGTACGCCTTGGAGAAGGTGTGCAGGACCACCACGTTCGGGTACGCCCGGAAGAAGTCGATGCCGCGCGCGGCGGCGGGGTCCACGTTGAAGTGCACGTACGCCTCGTCCACCACCACGAGCACGTCCTGCGGGACTTGCGCCATGAACTCGTGCAGCTCCTCCGCGGTCACGGAGGTCCCGGTGGGGTTGTTGGGGGTGCAGACCAGCACCACCTTCGTGCGCGGCGTGACGGCCGCGGCCATGGCGGGCAGGTCGTGGCGCTCGTCCTCCGTGAGGGGAACCTTCACGGCGGTGGCGCCGGCCAGGCCGGTGAGGATGGGGTACGCCTCGAACGAGCGCCAGGCGAAGACCACCTCGTCACCCTCCTCGCACACGGAGCGGATGATCTGGGAGGCGACCTCCACGGACCCGCTGCCGAAGCTCACGCAGGACGGCTCCACCCCCCACCGGCTCGCCACGGCCTCCGTGACGGCCCGGCAGGTCATGTCCGGGTAGAGGTTCATCTCCGGGGTCATCTGGTTGACCGCGTCCAGGACGGACGGCAGCGGAGGGTACGGGTTCTCGTTCGAGGACAGCTTGTACTGCACGACGTCCGACGACGCCGCGGACTTCCCCGGCTTGTACGGGGGCAGGGACTGCAGTGCGGAGCGCAGGGACACGGAGGATCGGCCCGAGTCCTGCGAGGCTTGGTGTGGCACGTGTGGCTCCTTGACGCAATTGTGGTGCCAGTCACAGTGGCATAGCCCACGGTACTGCACAACCGGATGATTCTATGCTGGGCACAATGCCCACATTGTGGGGGTTCTGGCGGTGTTCGGTGCACAAAGTGTCGCTCCTGGGAGCGTTCCGGTCGTGGTGAGGTGCGGAGATGAAGATCGACGAGTTGGACGTGCGGATCGTGGAGCTGTTCAGCGCGGACCCCGGCGTGGGCATCCTGGCGGCCTCGCGGGAGCTCGGGGTGGCCCGCGGCACCGTGCAGTCGCGCCTGGACAAGCTGCGGGCCGCGGGTGTGGTGGAGGGCGCGGCGCCCATCCTGAACCCGGCTCGGTTCGGCTACCCCGTGATGGCGATCGTCTCCATCGAGATCGTCCAGGGGATCGGCCACGTCCCCGTGGGAACCGCCCTGCGGAAGATCCCCGAGATCGTGGAGATGTACACGGTCTCCGGGGACCACGACGTGACGGTGCGGGTGGTGGCCCGCTCCAACGAGGACCTGCAGCGGGTCCTGGACTCCATCTCGGGGGCGGACGCTGTGAACCGGACCCGCAGCGTCGTCGTCCTGCAGACCCACTTCCAGAACCGGGTGCTGCCGCTGTTCGCGCAGGTGGGTCGGGAGGGTGTGGCCGGGAGCGACTGAGCGGCGGGATCCCCCGGGAGCTCGGCGTGCATCCGGGAATGCAAGAATCCCGCCCGACCAACCGGTCGAACGGGATTCTCTGCGGTGCGCGAGGGGGGAGTTGAACCCCCACGCCCTCTCGGGCACACGGACCTGAACCGTGCGCGTCTGCCTATTCCGCCACTCGCGCTCGTTGTCCCACTCGGCCTGCGCCGGTGAGCAACGACGGAAACATTACCCCACGCGTGCCGGGTTGGCGAATCGGGGCTGCGGGGCCGCTCGTCACACGCTCACGGTGAGACCCGCCCAGGCGATCGCCGCGCAGAACAGGCCCGCCAGCGCGTAGACCGTGACGGGCACCAGCAGCAGGATCTCCCGGGCGGACCCGGCGTTGCCGAGCACGGGCAGGCGCACGAAGGAGCGGCGGCGGTAGAGGGACGCGGGCAGGGGCAGGGGTGGGCGCAGGGGCCACAGCAGGTGGATGCCCTGGGTGGTGAGCAGGTCCCCCAGCATGTGCACGGCCCACCCGAGGGCCACCGCCACCACGAACCAGTGCGGGGACTCCGGCGGGTGGGTGGCCACGAACGCGCCCAGCAGGATGCCCACCACCCAGTTGGCGTGGGCCAGCCGGTCCGGGACGAACGCCAGGACCTTCACGGCGCACGCGATCAGCAGCACGGACAGCACCGCGGCCAGGGGCCACACCTGCCCGGGCAGGGACGACGCCGCGGCCTCGGGCAGGGGGCTCGCCGCGCCGTCGGCCCCGGCGCCGGAGGAGGCGGCGCTCCACTGCAGGGCGTCGCCCACGGGCACGGACGCCCGCTGGGACAGCACGGCCAGCACGAGCACCACCAGCAGCCCCACGAGGGAGTGCGTGCCCCGGCGGTGGCCTCCGCTGATCCTGGCGATCCCGCGTGCCAGCCACGTGGACAGCGGCGGCAGGGAGCGGGCCACGGTGCCCCCGGGGTGGTCCAGGTCCGGCAGCAGGGCGGCCCCCGCGCAGATCAGTGCCCCGGTGAGGACCCCGGGGTTGCCCACCGGCATGAGCCCGAGGCCCACGGGGAGGGAGACGTCCGCGAGGTGCACCGTGTAGGTGCCGGTCAGCGCCACCCACGCGGCGGCGCCGCACGCGGCGTGGCTGGGGCCCATCATCGGGGCGTCCTGGGCATGCGGGGGTCCTTTCCAGACCTGGGGGAAGGGGTGAAGCCCCAGGCTAGGGACCGGTTCCGACCCGCATAAGCGCCCGCGGGTCCGGGCCCGCGCACCCGTCAGTCGGCGGACTTGGGGTTCCACGGCAGCTGCTGGTCGCAGCCCGGGGTGACCCACGCCTTCACGTAGCCGGCGCTCTGGTGCAGGTACTGCATGAACAGGCTCTTGCCGGTGAGGTGGAAGTCCACCGCGGACATGCGCAGCTCACCGGGGTAGCAGCGCTCCAGGATGAGCCGGGAGCGGGAGATGTGCTGGGTGAAGGTCACCGCGGTCACCGTCTTCCACCCGCGCTCCTCGGCGAGCTCCTTCAGCTTGATGGCCTCGCCCTGCGTGGTGGAGGGGTCCGGCTTGAAGCACAGCACCTCCACGCCCTCGTGCGGCTCGCAGAAGGAGCGCGAGGTGTAGTAGTCCACCATGTCCTGCGGGTCGAACGGCTGGGCGTCCGGCGTGGAGATCACCAGGGTCTTCGCGATGTGCTTGTTGAACACCAGGTCCTGCGCGTACTCCACGCGCGTGGGGTCCGGGGGTCCCAGCACGATCAGCGCGTCGGACTTCTGCGGGGGGTCCACCCGGGGGGAGTCAAGGACCGCGTGGCACACGGCGAGCCAGAGCGCGAGGGCCAGCGCCAGGGCGATCAGCAGCACCAGGGGCCACCGCCTCCTGCGGGCGGGGTTCTGTCCCTGTGCGGTGCGTGCCACGAATGTCCTTCCGGTGAGACTGCTCGGCGGTGATGCCGCGGATATCATCTCACCCGGTGCCGCGGCACCCGCCGCGTCCGCGCCCGGGACGGCGAACACCCAGCAAGGAGTCAGCCCATGTTGATGAACGAGGCCCGCGACCGGGCGGTGACCTGCGCGGTTCCGCTGCGCTGGGGAGACATGGACCCCTACGGCCACGTGAACAACGTGGAGGTCATCCGGGTGCTGGAGGAGGCCCGCATCGCCGCCTTCGGGGTGCCGGTGGGCACGGGCGAGCAGGTGGTGCCGCCGCGAATCCCCCTGTTCTCCGCGCTGCCGGAGGGGACCCAGGCGCTGATCGCGGAGCACCGGGTGAGGTACCTGCGGCCCCTGGAGTACCGCAACGTGCCGGTGGACGTGCGGGTGTGGGTGGTCTCGGCGCGGGCGGCCACGCTGGTGCTGGGCTTCGAGATCCTCGACTCCGCCGACGGCGCCGCCTGCGTCCGCGCGCAGACCCAGCTCGCGTTCTTCGTCCCGGAGTCCCGCACCGTCCTGCGCCTCACCCGCGAGCAGCGGGCGCTGGTGGAGCCGTACACGGCACCCTCACCGTTCTGAGGAGGGCCATGCCGAGGAAGCCGCGGCGGGGCGGTGCCGCGGCTCAGGCCGCCAGGGGCCGCGCGGTCCGCAGCTGCAGCTCGGCGCGGGTGCGCAGCACCACCCCCGACTCGGGCAGCACGCGCCAGGTCCACCACAGCAGGGAACGGGACTCGGCATCCACGTGGCACGTGGCGGCGGTGACGGCCATGCGCTCCTCGGGGTCCTGCACGCACACCGCCAGCGGTGCGCTCTCCAGGGTCTCGCGCAGCCGCCGGAGCTCCCGGCGCAGCCCGCGGGGGGAGTGCTCGGTGACGGTGCACCCCACCTCCACGTGGGAGGCGAACGACGTGGGCCGGGCGATGCTCGTGAGGGTGGGCAGCTCGGCCGGGCCCTCGACCACCCCCACGGTCTCCACCCACTGCTGCCCCGCGGACGTGACCACCACCTGGTGGTGCCCGGGCCCCACGCGCAGCTGCAGCTCGGTGGCGTGGTCCACGCGCAGCGTGCGCGTGACGGGTGCGTCCACGATCCCGAGGTCCGTGCGGTAGCCGAAACGCTCCGGTCCGCACACGACGTGTCCTGGCACGCGGGTGAGCCAGTCGTGGTCCATGGTCCCCATCTCCCTGTCGGTGCCACGACAGCCCGCCGTGGCCTCTTCACACATGAAAATATCCCCGGGAGTGGGGACGTTCAAGCACCGGCAGGTCACCGTTCGGTGACGGCGGCCCCCGCCGGGAGAGCGTTCCCGGAGGGCGCGGGCCGGAGCCGGTCAGGGCAGGGGCGCTCCGCGGGCCGCGGTCCACAGCGCGTACCAGTCCTCGTGGGTCATCAGCTCGGCGGCCCGTGGTGCCTGCGCGCACGCCGCGATCCGCCGCGGGTTCAGTGTGCCCACCACGGGGCGGATGCCGTACGGGTGGCGCAGCAGCCAGCCCACCACCACGGCCTCGGGCGGCACGTCCATGCGCTCGGCCAGCCGCCGCACCAGGGCGCTCGTGCGCTCGCGGGGCGTGCCCCCGGTCTCCGGTCCGCCCGCGGGCGACGCCGCACGGCGGGCTTCCACCCCGTCCTCCTCGGGCGCCGGGGCGCCGGAGTAGACACCGCCGGCGAGGGCGCCCCACGCCTGGATCTCGATCTCGTCGCACACGCACTGGGCCAGGAGCCCACTGGGGAAGGAGACCCCGGCGCCACCCGGGTGGTTGGAGAGCACCTGGGACTCCACGAAGTCCCGGTGGGCCAGGCTCAGCTGCAGCTGCACGGCGGTCACCGGGGTGCGCATGAGGTGCTGGAAGCCCGCCACGTGGTGAGTGGTCATGTTGGACAGCCCCACGGAGGTGATCAGCCCCTCCTCGTGGAGCTCGTCCAGGGCCTCGGCTGTGACCCGCAGGGGCGTGAGGGGGTCCGGGCGGTGCACGAACAGCCGCTCCACGTGGTCCACGCCGAGCCGCTGCAGGGAGCCCTCCAGGGAGGAACGCACGGTGTCCCGGTCCAGGCGGTAGTGCGCCACGGAGTCCGCGGGTCCGGTGCTGCCGGGCAGGCGGATCCCGCACTTGGTCTGGATCCGCACCGAGCGGCGCAGCTGCGGGTCCTCCGCGAGGATCTGGCCGAACACCCGCTCGGAGTCCCCGCCGATGTAGATGTCCGCGTGGTCGAATAGGGTGATCCCCGCGCGGTGCGCCGCGTGGACGGCCTCGCGGGCGGCGTCGTGCTGGGCGGGGGCGGTGCGCTCCTGGCCCCACGAGCCGCCCAGGGTCATGCAGCCGTAGACCAGCGGGGTGCTCACGCGCGGCCGTCCTGCTGCTCGGCGGCGCGGCGCAGCCGGGCGGCCTCCGCGAAGGCCGCGGCGGACTCGTCGAGCTTGCCCGTCTCCTCGTACAGGGCCCCGAGCTCCGTGAAGCAGTCGGAGCGGTCCCGGCAGCTGCCCGGCTCCTCCTCGTAGAAGTCCACCGCCCGGTTGTAGGCCGTGACCGCCTGGGCGCGGCGCCGGGTCCCGCGGTAGACCCGTGCGAGGTTGACGTAGCACTCCGCCTGGTCCCGCGGCTCGTGCGGGGCGTCGAGGTACTGGCCCAGGGCGTCCAGCAGCTGCGTCTCCGCGGCCGCCAGGTCCCCGGTGTCCAGGAGCAGCGAGCCCAGGATCAGGTGTGCGCGGGCCCTGTGCCTGCCGCTGCCGCCCAGGCGTGCAAAGTGCTCCAGCGCCGCGCGGTACTCGGTGATGGCCGCTGTGGTGCGGTCCATGACGGTGTAGAGGTGGCCCAGGTTGTAGTGGCACGCCGCGAGCTCCCGGTCCGCCGGGCCGGACTCCTCGAACAGCTCGATGGCCTGCCGGTACGCCGTCTCCGCCTGCGCGTGCTCCCCCCGGTCCTCCGCGTCCAGGGCTCGTGTGAAGAAGCCGTTGCCGTCGTCCGCGTCGCTCATCAGACCGTCCTCCCGGGGCGCATCGAAGTCCCCCCATGCTACTCGGTGGGTCTTCTCGTCACCCGGTTGATGAACGCTGATAATCTCGGTCCCACACTCTCTCAGGAGGTCAGGATGGCAGTTCAGAACTCCGCGCCGGGACAGGACCCGCGCGAGCTCCGCCACGCAGCACCGCAGGACGACGACCGCGCTTCCGTGATCCGGCACGAGGAGCGGCTGGTGATCCACCGGGAGCAGCAGGAGACGGGCCGCGCCCGTCTGCGCAAGTACGTGGTCACCGAGCCCGTGCGCCAGGAGGTCACCCTCGGCACCGAGGAGCCGGACCTGGTGCGCACGCCCATCACCGCGGAGGAGCGCCAGGCGTTCCTGGACGGCCACGAGCTGGCTCTCGCCGAGGACGAGGTCATCCTCTACCGCTCCGAGCCCGTGGTCCAGACCGTGCGGGTGCCCTACCAGCGCGTGCGGCTCGTCGCGAAGCGCGTGGAGCACACCGAGGTGGTGGAGGACACCCTGCGCAAGGAGCGCGTGGACATCGAGACCGAGGACGAGCGCCCCCGCGCCTGAGCCCCGGATCCGAACCTCACGCCCGCGGGCGGGACCACGGCTGCGCCGCGGCCGCCCTGGCGCGAACGGGCCGGCACCCCCGCACGGGGGTGCCGGCCCGTTCCGCGTTCCGGGACCGCCGCCCGCCGGGGGTAGGTTGGGCGGGTGAGTGACACAACCCTGACCCTGATCCGCCACGGCCAGACGGACTGGAACCTGCAGGGGCGCCTGCAGGGCCGTTCCGACATCCCCCTCAACGACACCGGCAGGGCGCAGGCCCGCGCCGTGGGCCGTGAGCTCGCGGCCTCCGGCGGGCACTGGGACGTGCTGGTGGCCTCTCCGCTGCAACGTGCCCGCGAGACCGCGGAGATCATCGGGAGCGAGCTCGGGCTGACCCTGTCCCGCACCTACGAGGGGCTCGTGGAGCGCGGCTTCGGCGACGTGGAGGGCCACGACTGCACGGGCGCCACGGACGACGAGCGCCACGCGCTCATGGACGAGCACGGCGAGGCCACCGAGGCCGTGGTGCAGCGCGGGCTGGCAGTGCTGCGCCAGATCCTCGCGGACTTCCCCGGCCAGGACGTGATGGCGGTGGCCCACGGCACGATCATCCGCCTGACCCTGGACCGCGTGCTGGACACCGAGCTGCCCAGCCTGGAGAACGGCCAGGTCCTCACGGTCACCGCAGACCAGGTGCTCGCCGCCCACTGACCCCGCGCGGTGGGACGCGCCGGCGGTGTCAGTGCCCGGTGGTCGGCGCGGAACCGGTGGAGCCGGCGGCAGGGGCGGCAGCGGCGCCGTCGTGGGCGCGGGTGCGCGCGGGACGGTGGGCGTACAGCATCGCGAGACCGGTGAACACGCACCCGCCCACGAAGTTGCCCAGCAGCACCGGGATCTGGTTCCAGAGCCACCAGTCGCCGAAGGAGACGTCCGCCCCCAGGAGCATGCCCATGGGGATCATGAAGAAGTTGACCACGGCGTGCTCGAAGCCCAGGCCGAAGAACGCCATGATGGGCAGCCAGATGGCCGCGATCTTGCCGATGGTGTCCTTGGAGACCATGCCCATGAACACGCCCAGGCACACCAGCCAGTTGCACAGCACGGCCTTCACGAACACGGTGGCCATGCCCGCGGCGCCCATGGCCCGGTACGCGGTGGTCTTGGCCTGGGCGGTCTCCACGAATCGCTGGCCCAGCGCGGCGGCGTCGTGCGAGCCGAAGCCCGTGAGCACGCCCGCGTAGAGCAGTGCGAAGGCCGCGGCCCCGATGATGTGTCCGAGGATCACCATCAGGCAGTACCGCGCCACGGCGGACCACGGGACGAGACCGCGCACCGCGGCCATGGGGGTCAGGGCGAAACCGCCCGTGACCAGCTCCATGCCCATGAGGATCACGATGGTGATCCCGGCGGGGAACAGCAGCGCGCCCACCACGGGGGAGCCCGAGGTCACGGAGGCGGATACGGCGAAGGAGGTGGTGGCGCCGAGGACGGCGCCACCCAGCACGCCGCGCAGCACGAGGGTGCCGGAGGGGGCGGTGGCCTTGGCCTCGCCGGCGGCGATGGCGTCCAGCACCACGTCCGCGGGTTTCACATTGGTCATGGTGGGGTTCTCTCGTTCTCTGCTCGTGGGCGTCCGCCGCAGGTGTGGGCGGCCCGCTGGGGTGCTTCCGTGCCGCCCACGCCGTGAGCTGTGCGGGGCGGGCGCGCAATGTCGGGTGACCGCACGAGTGTAGGACCCCTGCAACGCGGGACCGAACACGCGGCCCGTCTGGCCCCGGTGCGTGCGGGGTCATAGGGTTGGGGCACATGCGGCAGTGTGGCCGTGGGCGGGGCGTGCGCCGCGGATCCGGGGACCGGGTCCGGGAGCACGCACCGGGCTGTCCGATCGGGCACCGTGAGCCACGCCGCGGAGTACACCCCGACTCGACGACAGCTAAGGCGTGATGCAGCAGTGACCTCCCCTCAAGCCACCACCCAGGCCATCCCCGCGGTGTGGCAGCGACCGCGGTGGAGCGGTGCGCGGGCATGGATCAACGAGTACTACCGCTCCGTCCCGGACGCGGACATCGCAGGAACGGACGAGCAGGTGCTCACGGAGCGGGCCGAAGCCCACCGGGAGGTGGGGCGGGTCCGGCGCCCGGACGAGCTGCGGATCGACGTGCGGGAGGACCACGGGTCCACCGTGCTGTTCATGGTCACCACGGACATGCCGTTCCTGGTGTCCACCCTGACCACGGAGATCGCCGCGAACTGGGGCGGCGCCGAGCTGGTGGTGCACCCGCTGCTGCTCGCGGGCCGCGACGGCGCCCACGAGCTCACCTCCCTGGGGGAGGTGCCCAACATCTCCGCGGTGTCCTCCGGGGACACCACCTCGCTCCCCGTGACGGACGAGCTGATCGGGGAGCCCGCCGCGGACCACCGGTCCGGGACCGCGGTGGAGTCCTGGATCCGGGTGGAGCTGCACCGCTCCCTGGACGAGGGCGCCCGGACGGAGCTGCGAGGCCGCATCGAGGCGCTCGTGGCGGACGTGCGCCGCGTGGCCGAGGACCAGGAGAGCATGCACCGTGAGCTCCAGCGCATCGCGGACTCGCTGGCACCCCTTGAGGAGCTCACCCTCCCGGACGGCTCCCGTCTGCCGGACGCACGCTCGGCCAGGGACTTCCTGCAGTGGCTGCAGGACGGGAACTTCGTGGTCATGGGCGTGAAGGCCTACGACCTCGAGTCGGACGGCGCGGACTCCGTGCTGCGTTCCCGCCCGGCCACCGGGCTGGGGCTGCTGCGGGAGAAGGGCACCGAGGGCCACGCCCAGAAGCTCACCGGGCTGGGCAGCGTGCACGCGCGGGACCACCAGGTGCTGTTCGTGACCAAGGCCAACCGCCGCTCCTCGATCCACCGCCGGGAGTACCTGGACTACATCGGCGTGCGCACGTTCACCCCGGACGGCGAGGTGGAGGGTGAGCACCTGATCCTGGGCCTGTTCTCGCGCCACGCGTACTCGGTGCCGGCCCAGCAGACCCCCATGGTGCGGGACAAGGTGGCGCGGGTGGCCGAGCGTTTCGGCTTCCTCCCGGACTCGCACTCTGCGCGGGACCTCATGGGCATCATCGAGGACTACCCGCGGGACGAGCTGTTCCACATGTCCGCGGAGGACCTCTACGACACCGCCGGCGGCGTGCTGGGGCTCAACGAGCGCCGCCAGACCCGCCTGTTCCTGCGCCAGGACACCTTCGGGCGCTTCATGTCCGCCGTGGTGTTCCTGCCCCGGGACCGCTACAACACCTCCGTGCGCCAGCGCATCGAGTCGCAGCTGTTCGAGGTCTTCGACGCCGAGGCCATCGACTTCGAGGTCCGCCTGACCTCGTCCTCCCTGGCGCGGCTGTTCTTCCGCATCCGCCTGCCCTACACGGGGGAGGTCCGGGACGTGGACCGCGAGGACCTCGAGTCGCGGCTGCGTGCGGCGGTGCGCTCGTGGCCGGAGTCCCTGAGCCAGGCCATCGCCACGGCGTTCGACGACGAGCAGGCGAGCGTCCTGGGCCCGGTGTGGGAGAACGCCTTCCCCGGTGCGTACCGGGAGGACTACGAGATCGAGGAGGCCGTGCAGGACCTTAGGCGCTGCGAGGAGCTGTGGGGCCGGGACCCGAACCTGCCCGCCGAGGTCCGCGTGGCGGTCACCGACGGCCAGGTGCGGCTGAACATCTACCTCACCCAGGCGCTGTCCCTCACAGAGCTGCTGCCGCTGCTGCACCACATGGGCCTGCGCGTGCTGGACCAGCGCCCCTACCGGGTCACCCCCGCGGACGGCCGCGAGTTCCAGCTGTACGACTTCGGCGTGGAGCTGCCCGAGGGCGTGGACCCCGAGGGTCCCGAGGGCGCCAAGACCGAGGACCTCATCGAGGAGACCCTGTGCGCGGTGCTCGCCCACCGCTCCGAGTCCGACACCCTGGACCGCCTGGTGCTCACCGAGCGCATGGGCTGGCGCTCCGTGGCGGTGCTGCGCGCGTACGTGCGCTACCTGCTGCAGCTGGGCCACCCCAACTCCTTCGAGTTCATCGCGGACACCCTGGTGGACTACCCGGACGCCACCCGCGAGCTCTCCGAGCTGTTCTCCGCGAGCTTCGACCCCGAGCGCTTCGGGGACGACGACGCCGCCCGCGACGCCGCGCGCGCAGCGGCCCTCGAGCGGCTGGGCACCGTGCTGGACGGGGTGCCCAGCCTGGACGCGGACCGGCTGTTCCGGGCGCTCGCCGACGTGATCGCCGCGACCCTGCGCACCAACGTGTTCCAGGAGCGGCCCACCATGGCGTTCAAGCTGGACCCGAAGGCCATTCCGGCCGCCCCGCAGCCGCGCCCGGCGTACGAGATCTGGGTGTGGTCCCCGCGCGTGGAGGGCACGCACCTGCGCTTCGGGCAGGTGGCCCGCGGCGGGCTCCGCTGGTCCGACCGCCGCGAGGACTTCCGCACGGAGGTGCTCGGCCTGGTCAAGGCCCAGATGGTCAAGAACGCGGTGATCGTGCCCACCGGCGCCAAGGGCGGCTTCTTCCCCAAGCAGCTGCCGGATCCCCAGGCGGACCGTGAGGCGTGGCTCACCGAGGGCCGCGAGGCGTACAAGCTGTTCATCGCCTCCCTGCTGGACGTCACCGACAACATCGTGCGCGAGGCCGAGGCCGAGGCGGACGGCGGTCACGGTGCGGCCGAGGTGACGGACGGGGCCGGAGGGGACGCGGCGGCGTCGTCGGCCAGCGCGGACGCCACGCCCGGGACCCGCGGGGACGCCACCCCGGAGGACGGGGGTGGGCGGAGCGAGCCCGCGGAGACCTCCGGCGAGGCCGGGGACACCGTGGTGCACCCCCGGGACGTGGTGCGCCGCGACGGGGACGACTCCTACCTGGTGGTGGCCGCGGACAAGGGCACGGCGGCGTTCTCCGACACCGCGAACGCGATCTCCCTGGAGCGCGGGTTCTGGCTCGGGGACGCGTTCGCGTCCGGCGGGTCCGTGGGCTACGACCACAAGGCAATGGGCATCACCGCGCGCGGCGCGTGGGAGTCCGTGAAGCGCCACTTCTTCGAGCTCGGCGTGGACACCCAGTCCGAGGCGTTCACCGTGGTGGGCGTGGGGGACATGTCCGGGGACGTGTTCGGCAACGGCATGCTGCTGTCCGAGCACATCCACCTGATCGCCGCGTTCGACCACCGGGACGTCTTCCTGGACCCCACCCCGGACGCCGCGGCCTCCTACCGGGAGCGCGAACGGCTGTTCAACGCCGGGCGCACCTCGTGGCAGGACTTCGACCGCTCGGTGATCTCCGAGGGCGGCGGCGTGTACTCGCGCCGGGAGAAGTCCGTCCCGATCACTCCACAGGTGCGCGAGGCCCTGGGCCTGGACGAGGGCGTGGAGTCCATGAGCCCTCAGGAGCTCGTGCGCGCGGTGCTGCTGGCGCCGGCGGACCTGCTCTACAACGGCGGCATCGGCACCTACGTCAAGGCGGCCTCGGAGACCCACCAGGAGGTGGGGGACAAGGCCAACGACGCCATCCGGGTCAACGGCGAGGACCTGCGCGTGAAGGTGATCGGCGAGGGCGGCAACCTGGGCGCCACCCAGCTGGGACGCATCGAGGCCGCCCAGCACGGGATCCTGGTCAACACGGACGCGATCGACAACTCCGGCGGCGTGGAGTCCTCCGACCGGGAGGTGAACATCAAGATCCTCGTGGACGGCATGGTCCAGGCCGGGCTGCTCGGCCAGGACGAGCGGGCGGAGTTCATCGAGTCCATGACGGACGAGGTGGCCGACCTGGTGCTGCGCACCAACGTGGCCCAGAACGTGCTGCTCACCACCGAGCGCGCCCGCGGGGTGTCCTTCACCGAGATGTTCATCCGGCTCATGCACTGGCTCGAGGACACCGCGGACCTGGACCGCGAGCTGGAGTTCCTGCCCTCGGACGAGCAGCTGCGCGAACGGGCCGCCCAGGGCCAGCCGCTGACGGGCCCGGAGCTGTCCGTGCTCACCGCGTACGCGAAGATCCAGCTCACGGCCGCCCTGGTGGACAGCGACCTCGCGGACGACCCCTGGTTCCACCGCACGCTGTCCCAGTACTTCCCCGCGCAGATCCGTGAACGCTTCGGGGAGCAGCTGGACACCCACCCGCTGCGCAGGGAGATCATCTCCACCGTGGTGGCCAACCAGATCATCAACTACGGCGGCATCGCGTTCGCGTACCGCGTGGTGGACGACTCCAACGCGGACCTGGCGGACCTCGCCCGCGCGTTCACGGCGGCCATGGAGATCTTCGACCTGGAGAGCTACGCCTCCCGCCACGCCCAGCTGGGCGCGGACGTCCCGCTGGAGCTGTGGAACCAGATGTCGCTGCGCATGCGGCGGCTGCTGGACCGCGTGGTCCGGTGGTTCCTGCACCGGCAGGAGACCCACGCGGACATCCAGGACCTCGTGGACACCTACCGGCCCATCGTGGCGCTGCGCTCGGGCTCCGAGGGGCTCATGGCACAGGAGTCCCAGGAGCGCACCCGCGCGGAGGCGGAGCTCGCCGAGCGCCAGGGCGTTCCGGGGGACCTCGCGAAGGAGTGGGCCGAGCTGCTCGATGCCTTCGCGCTGCTGGACGTCGCCCGCCTCGCCCAGTCCGAGGGCATGACGGGAACCGGGTCGGAGGACGGCGAGGAGCAGGACGGCGCCGGTGCGGCGTCGTCGTCCGGCGGCGCCGCAGGTGGGGCGGTGGGCGGCTGCGGCGTGCGGATGATCGCGCGCGTGTACTTCGCCCTCTACGACCGCTACGGGCTGGAGAACCTGCTCAACCGCATCAGCGCGCTGCCGCAGAGCACCAGGTGGGAGAACATGGCCCGGATCGCCATGCGCGAGGACCTGTACTCCACCCTGGTGGCACTGGCCGCGCAGGCCCTCGAGTTCCCCGGCGTGGACGCCCAGGAGAAGGTGCGGGCGTGGGAGCAGGAGAACGCCGACCGGCTGGAGCGGCTGCGGGAGGTCCTGGACGAGATCGAGTCCATGTCCGGTGACGACTCCGAGGGCGAGCTCGCGGCCCTCTCGGTGGCGCTGCGGACCCTGCGCGGGGCGCTCCTGGACTGAGCCCCGCGGTCCCCACCGGCCCACGACGCCGCCCCGCGCCCCCATCGCTCCCGCACCCCGCGTGCGTGGCCGGTGGGGGTGCGGGCGTGCGCGCGGGGCCTGGCGGCGTCGTCGCGCCCGTACGATGGGGCGGGTGACCGCAGAGATCATCGCCACCGTCGTGACCGCCGTGCTGCTCGCCATCGGATGCCTGGGGATCGTGGTCCCGGTGCTGCCGGGGTCCGTGGTGGGGCTGGTCGGACTCGTGATCTGGGCGTTCGTGGTGCGGGCGCCGGAGGGCTGGGCGGTGCTGGCGCTGGGTGGCACGCTGCTGGTGGCCGGGCTGTCCTCGAGCCTGGTGCTCACAGGCAGCAGACTCAGGCGCCGGGAGATCCCCAACCGCACGCTGCTGCTCGGGGTGCTGGGTGCGGTGATCGGGATGTTCGTGATCCCGGTGGTCGGGCTGTTCCTCGGCTTCATCGCGGGGCTGCTGCTGTCAGAGACCGTGCGCAACAGGGACTTCTCCACCGCACTGGCCAGTTCATGGGTGGCCGCGAAGGCCATGGGGCTGGGGATCCTGGTGGAGCTCTCGTGCGCGCTGCTGGCGTCGCTGACCTTCACCGTGGGGGCGGTCGTCTACTTCGTGATCGCTTCATGACCGCGTGAGGGCCTGCCGGTGTGACCGTGTGATGG
>NZ_JAUMTZ010000012.1:55570-66019 GCF_030530945.1 Kocuria sp.
CTGAAGTGGAGCAAATGCAGCCTGGCGTGCCGTGTGCTGCATTTGCTCCACTTCACAGCGCGGAACTCCGTGGCGCAGGCCCCTGGGCCCCTGGTGCCCGGGGATGGGCAGCGTGGAACTCTCGGGGTGGATGCCGGCCACCGGGTGCGGTCCCTCGGTCCTCCTCGGCGCTGGCGCGAGGGCCATGGGTAGGGTGGCTGCCATGACCTCATCACCGAACATCAGCGCCGTGGCCGTGTTCACAGGAGCCCGCGACGGCTCCTCACCCCGGTACCTGGAGCTGGCCACCGACCTCGGGAGAACCCTTGCGCATGCGGGGGTCACCGTGGTCTACGGCGGTGGGAGGGTGGGACTCATGGGCGCCGTGGCGGACGGTGCCCTGGGGGCGGGTGGCCGCGTGGTCGGTGTGATGCCGGAGCACCTGGTCTCGGGGGAGATCGCCCACCCGGGTCTTACGCAGCTGGACGTGGTGGGGAGCATGCACGAGCGCAAGCAGCGCATGACGGACCTCGCGGACGCGTTCATCGCCCTGCCGGGTGGCGGCGGGACCCTGGACGAGTTCTTCGAGGCGTGGACCTGGCAGCAGCTTGGGGTGCACTCCAAGCCCGTGGGGCTGTGCGGCCGGGAGTTCTGGCAGCCCCTGCTGGACATGCTGGACCACATGGTCGCCGAAGGGTTCGTGCGCGCCGAGGACCGGGGCACCCTGGTGGTTGCGGACGGACCCGAGGACGTCCTCCCACGGCTGAGCACGTGGCAGCCGCCCGCACCGAAGTGGCGCTGACCCGATTTTCTGAATCCACTGCCCGCGATGACCGGGCAGCCCACCAACCGACCCACCACAGGTGGAACGCTTTTAAGTGCAGCAAATGCAGCCCGGACCGCCCAGAACTGCATTTGCTCCACTTGAGACTGTCGCACCGCACCGCACCGCACCGGCCCCGCACCACCCTCCCGCGCACCGTCACGGGGGAGTGAGAATCACCCCCGCCAGGGCAGCGGGACGACCTCCATGTCCTGGCCCGGCTGCATCCCGTCCTCCGGGACCACCAGCAGCACGTCCGCGTGGGCGAGGCCCGAGAGCATGGCGGGGCCCACCGCGGGTTCCGGGATCACCCGGCCGTCCTGGAGGTAGGCGGGGATCACGCGGGTGCGGCCCAGGGGTTCCAGGGCGCGTCCGGCGGTGACCCGACGGGTGGCCGGCAACCCCTCGCCGGTGGCGCCGGCGATCAGCGCGTGGCCCACAGTGAGCAGACCGGTCATGGCGCTCAGCGGCGAGCCGGGCAGGGCGAGCACCACGGGCCCGTCCTCCGGCAGCTTCGCCAGGATCACGCCGTGCGCGGGCTCCTGGGCCACGCCGTCCAGAATGAGGTGGGCGTCGAGGTCCTCGAGGGCCTGGCGCACGTGGTCGTCCTCGCCGTGGCCGGTCCCTCCGGTGGTGACCACCATCTCGGCCCGGGCGTCCAACAACGAGTTGGCGCCCATGGGGGACTCGGTGAGCGCGGCGAGCATGCCCTCGCGGCCGTCGGCCACGCGGCGCACCTGGTCCACGTTCGCCCCGAGGTCCTTCAGCACGGCGGGCAGCTGCAGCCCCAGGGAGTCGCGCACCTCACCGGGGCCGGGGATGCCGTCCTCCACCACGTTCGCGTAGCCGAGCAGCACGGTGACGCGCGGGCGGCGTCGTACGGGGAGCATGTCGTGACCGGCGCTGGCCGCGAGACCGATGTGCACGGGGTTGAGCCTGCGGCCGGCGCGCAGCAGCAGGTCGCCCTGCTCGATCTCCTCGCCTACGGCACGGACGTCCTGGTTCTTCACCAGGGTGGCGGCGGGGGTGGCGTCCTCGAGGGTGTCACCCTCCACGGCCTTGCGCCCGTGCTCGGTGCCCTCCGGGACCTCCGCGTGCGGGTCCGCGGGGACCACGTGGCCGCGGTGGGCCTCCAGCAGGGCCCGGGTGCCCCAGGGGACGGCGTCGCCGGTGTTCACGTGGGTGGCCTCACCGGGGGTGAGCTCCACGACCGGGAGCATGCGCCGGTCCGGGGGCAGAGTGAGGAGCAGGCGCTCGTCCGTCTCTGCGGGCTGCGGTGTGCGGATGCGCCACGGGCCCTCACCGGCCACGGCCCAGCCGTCCGCGGCGGCGGAGGCGTAGTGGGGCACGGGCATCTCGGCGGTCACGGACTCCGCGAGGGTCTCGTCCAGGCACTGGGTGAGCGGCAGCAGGATGTAGGGCAGCGGCTGGGAGAGGCCGTAGGCGATCCTGCGGGCCTCGTCCCACTGCGCCCAGTGGACGGTGGGTTCGCGCGCGGGATCGTCGGTGCGCGGCTGCTCCTGGTCCTCACGGGCGGCGGGATCGTGCGGGTGCGGAAGTCCGGGCATCATGTCTCCTCAGCGTGCTGGTTCAGTCCAGTTCGAGCCTACGGGCATCTTCCCACGTGTCCACGTCCGCGGTGGAGCCACCGGGCACCGTGACCTCCTCCCACCGCAGGTGCCGCCACACCGAGCGCACCGAGGCGTCCACGGTGGGCACCTCCGCGAGCACCCGATCCAGCGCGGCCGTGCGAACCACCACGGCCAGGTTCTCGCGCCGCCCCTGCGCGGAGACCGCCATCACGCCGTCCACGTCCGACGCCGCCCCGGCCGCCGCCGCGAGCAGCGCGGGCAGGGCGCGGTCCACCCGGGGCATGTCGCACGCGAGCACCGCGGTCCAGGCCGCGCGTGCAGCCACCCGTGACAGGGCGACGACGCCCGCGGCCACCCCCGCGGCCGGCCCGGAGAAGGGGGGGTCCTCCCACGTGGTGAGCACGTCGGCCGGAAGGGTGGGGTCAGGGGGGCCCACCACCACCACGGTGCCGAGCCCCCGCACGGCAGCCACCGTGTGCGAGAGCAGGGTGGTGCCGGCCAGGGGCAGCTGGGCCTTGGGGGTTCCCCCCAGCCGCGAGGAGTGCCCGCCCGCCACCACCACGGTGTCCACGCGGAGGCCGGGGTCCGGGGTGCGGGAGGTGCTCACGGGCTCAGAGGGCGGGATCGGCGTCGTCGAGCTCGGGGTCCGCGGGGCGCTCCTTCTTGGGCAGCCCGGCGATCCGCAGCCCGCACTCCACCGCGAGCAGCACGAACGCGATGTAGTACAGGATCATCGTGGGGTAGAAGTACGGCAGCTGCTGGCTCATGCCCACCAGGGACAGCACCAGCAGGAGCACGGACAGGATCAGCACGAGCATGTGCGCGGTGCCGAACGCCCCGGGGCGGCCCCTGCGCGAGAGGTACATGGCCGCGAGGGCGAAGAGGATGGGGAACAGCAGCTGCCCGGTCAGCGTGATGCCGTCCTGGACGTAGGGGTAGACCCCCATGGCCTGGACGACCGCGGTGATCACGAGCAGGACGGGGGCGACGAACGACTTCATGGAGCACCATTCTAGGTGCGCGCACTGGGCGGGACCCGGGTGGGCGCCGCGCGCGGCCACGGCCGCCGGGAACCCCGCCGGGCGGCGTCGCCCGCGGGCCCTCAGCCCCGCGCCCCGGTTTCTATTAGGGCACTTAAATATCTTGTATTTGCGCAGGTCAGAGCGGGTTTTCGACGCGCGGGCCACGCCGCGGCAAATACGCATCATGAGTACCAAAAACCCCTAGCATGGGGCCCATGGCAACCACGCAGACCCCCGCCGGACTCGACGGCCCGGCCTCCGACGCCCTGCTGAAGATGGGGCGCTTCTTCTCCCGCTGGGACGAGACCCCGGACGGGCGCGCCGTGTTCCGCGAGGGCGGGCGCGCGGGGGATGCCTTCTACCGCAACCGGTGGAGCCACGACAAGGTGGTGCGCTCCACCCACGGGGTGAACTGCACCGGTTCGTGCTCGTGGAAGGTGTACGTCAAGGACGGCATCATCACGTGGGAGGCCCAGGAGACGGACTACCCCTCGGTGGGCCCGGACCGCCCCGAGTACGAGCCGCGCGGCTGCCCCCGCGGCGCGGCGTTCTCCTGGTACACCTACTCGCCCACCCGTGTGCGCTACCCCTACGTGCGCGGGGTGCTGCTGCAGATGTACCGCGAGGCCAAGCAGCTGCACGGAGATCCGGTGAAGGCGTGGGAGTCTGTCGTCAACGATCCCGACAAGCGCCGCACGTTCCAGCAGGGCCGTGGCAAGGGCGGACTGGTGCGCGCCTCGTGGCAGGAAGCCGTGGAGATGACCGCGGCGGCGCACGTGCACACCATCGCCGCATACGGTCCGGACCGCTGCACCGGCTTCTCGCCCATCCCCGCCATGTCCATGGTGTCCCACGCCGCCGGCGCCCGGTTCATCAACCTCATCGGCGGGGTGATGAACAGCTTCTACGACTGGTACGCGGACCTGCCCGTGGCCTCCCCGCAGGTCTTCGGGGACCAGACGGACGTGCCCGAGTCCGGTGACTGGTGGGACGCCACCTACCTGATGATGTGGGGCTCCAACATCCCGGTGACCCGCACCCCGGACGCCCACTGGCTCGCGGAGGTGCGCTACCGCGGCACCAAGGTGGTCTCGGTCAGTCCGGACTACGCGGACAACACCAAGTTCGCGGACGAGTGGCTGCCTGCCCAGGCCGGCTCGGACGCCGCACTGGCCATGGGCATGGGCCACGTGATCCTGCGGGAGAACTTCGTGGAGCGCCGCGTGCGCTTCTTCGAGGAGTACGTGCTGCAGTACACGGACCTCCCGTTCCTCATCACCCTCGACGAGCGCGACGACGGCACCGTGGTGCCCGGCAAGTTCCTCACGGCGCAGGACCTCGCCCGCGCGGGGGACGACGACGCCGCGCAGCAGGCCGATCCCGCGTTCAAGACCGTCCTGCTGGACCGCCACACCCACCGGGCCGTGGTGCCCAACGGCTCCATGGGCTTCCGCTACAACGAGCAGGACGAGGGGAGGTGGAACCTGGACCTGGGGGACACCCTTCCGTCCCTGTCCGTCGCGGACTCCGCCGGCTACGAGGGCGGGACTTCCCGGGTGGACCTGCCCGCGTTCACCGACCCCACGGGTGCGGGCTCCGTGATCCACCGCGGGGTGCCCACCACCACGGTGGCCGGGCGCACCGTGACCACGGTCTTCGACCTCATGCTCGCCCAGTACGGGGTGGGCCGAGAGGGGCTGCCGGGGGAGTGGGCCTCGGGCCTGGACGACGCGCTGACCCCCTACACCCCCGCGTGGCAGGAGGAGGTCACCTCCGTCCCGGCGGAGGCCGTGATCCGCACCGCCCGCGAGTTCGCCGCGAACGCGGAGAAGTCCCACGGACGCTCCATGATCATCCTGGGCGCCGGCATCTGCCAGTGGTACCACGGGGACACCACCTACCGGGCCATCCTGGCCATGCTCATGCTGTGCGGCTGCCAGGGCCGCAACGGCGGTGGCTGGGCGCACTACGTGGGCCAGGAGAAGGCCCGCCCCATCACCGGGTGGGCGGCCATGGCCAGCGCGAACGACTGGGTGCGCCCGCCGCGCTTCATGATCGGCACCGCGTTCTGGTACATGCACACGGACCAGTGGCGCTCGGACGGATACTCCTCGGACTCCCTGCAGTCCCCGCTCGCGGAGGGCCACCTGAAGGGGATGCACACCGCGGACGTGGTGGCCCAGGCCACCCGGCTGGGGTGGATGCCGTTCTACCCGCAGTTCCACGAGAACTCCCTGGACGTCGCGGACGCCGCGATCGCCGGTGTGGAACGCGGGGAGGCAGCGTCGGAACCCGAGTGGATCGCGCAGAAGCTCAAGGCGGGCGAGCTGCGCATGGCGGTCGAGGACCCGGACGCGCCCGAGAACTGGCCGCGCACCCTGGTGCTGTGGCGCTCCAACCTCTTCGGCTCCTCCGCGAAGGGCGAGGAGTACTTCCTCAAGCACCTGCTCGGCACCCACAACAGCGTGCGCGGCGAGGACCACACGGAGTCCCGCCCGAAGGACGTCCGCTGGCGGGACGAGGCGCCGGAAGGGAAGCTGGACCTTCTGGTCTCCGCGGACTTCCGCATGACCTCCTCCACACTTCTCAGCGACGTGGTGTTCCCCGCGGCCACCTGGTACGAGAAGTTCGACCTCTCCTCCACGGACATGCACCCCTACGTGCACGCGTTCACACCGGCCATCAGCCCGCCGTGGGAGGCCAAGACGGACTGGAAGCTGTTCCAGCTGCTCGCGGACGAGGTGAGCCGGCTCTCCAGGGGCCACCTGGACACCCGCAGGGACGTGGTGGCCACCGCGCTGCAGCACGACACCCCGGGGGAGATCGCCCAGCCCGGCGGCCACGCCCCGGAGTGGAAGGGCACGGACCTGCCCGCGGTGCCCGGCAAGAACCTGCCCCCGCTGAAGATCGTGGAGCGGGACTACACCGCCATCGGGGACAAGTTCGTGGCCCTCGGCCCGCTCGCCGACAAGCTGGGGCTGACCACCAAGAACGTCACGTTCGACGTCTCCGCGGTGGTGGACCGGCTGGGCCGCCAGCACGGCGTCTTCGACTCCGGTGCCGCGGAGGGCCGCCCCGCCCTGGACTCGGACGCCCGCATGGCGGAGGCGATCCTCAGCCTGTCCGGGACCACCAACGGGGCCCTGGCCACCCAGGGGTTCGAGACCCTGGAGAAGCGCGTGGGCAAGCCGCTGGCGGACCTGTCCCGCGGTGCGGAGGAGCGGGTCATCACCTTCAAGGAGACCCAGCAGGCGCCCGTGCCCGTGATCACCTCCCCGGAGTGGTCCGGGTCCGAGACCGGCGGGCGCCGGTACGCACCGTTCACGGTGAACATCGAACGTCTCAAGCCGTTCCACACCCTCACCGGGCGCATGCACTTCTTCCTGGACCACGACTGGCTCAAGGACATGGGCGAGACCATGCCGATCTACCGCCCGCCCCTGGACATGCACCGGTTGTTCGGGGAGCCGCAGCTGGGCGAGAAGGGCGAGCTGTCCATCTCGGTGCGCTACCTCACGCCCCACAACAAGTGGTCCATCCACTCCGAGTACCAGGACAACCTGTTCATGCTCTCCCTCTCCCGCGGCGGCACCACGGTGTGGATGTCCCCGCAGGACGCCCAGGCCATCGAGGTGCGGGACAACGAGTGGGTGGAGTGCGTGAACACCAACGGCGTGTTCGTGGGCCGTGCGGTGGTCTCCCACCGCATGCCCGCGGGCGTGGTGTACGTCCACCACGCCCAGGAGCGCACCATCGACGTCCCCAAGTCCGAGACCACGGGCAAGCGGGGCGGGATCCACAACTCCGTCACGCGGATCCTGGTCAAACCCACCCACATGATCGGTGGCTACACCCACCTGTCCTGGGCCTTCAACTACATGGGGCCCACCGGAAACCAACGGGACATCGTCTCCGTGGTCCGCAAGCGTTCCCAGGAGGTCCAGTACTGATGCGAGTGATGTCCCAAGTAGCCATGGTCATGACCCTGGACAAGTGCATCGGGTGCCACACGTGCTCGGTCACGTGCAAGCAGGCGTGGACCAACCGTGCCGGCACCGAGTACGCGTGGTTCAACAACGTGGAGACCCGCCCCGGCCAGGGCTACCCCCGCCGGTACGAGGACCAGGAGACGTGGAAGGGCGGGTGGGAGCTCAACCGCCGCGGCAACCTGAAGCTGAAGTCCGGCGGCCGGCTGAAGAAGATGGCGCAGCTGTTCGCGTCCCCGGTGCAGCCCGAGCTCGCCGACTACTACGAGCCGTGGACCTACGACTACGAGAACCTGGTCAAGGCCCCCGCGGGCGACGACTTCCCGGTGGCACGCCCCAAGTCCCTGATCACGGGCGAGGACACCAAGATCGAGTGGTCCGCCAACTGGGACGACGACCTGGGCGGCACCACCGAGATGGGCCACCTGGACCCCGTGGTGCAGAAGCTGCGGGAGGAGGCCAACGACCGCATCAAGTTCGAGTTCGAGCAGACCTTCATGTTCTACCTGCCGCGGCTGTGCGAGCACTGCCTGAACCCGTCCTGCATGGCGTCGTGCCCGTCCGGTGCCATATACAAGCGCTCCGAGGACGGCATCGTGCTGGTGGACCAGGACCGGTGCCGCGGCTGGCGCCAGTGCGTGACCGGGTGCCCGTACAAGAAGATCTACTACAACCACAAGTCCGGCAAGGCTGAGAAGTGCACGTTCTGCTACCCCCGCATCGAGGTGGGCATCCCCACGGTGTGCGCGGAGACGTGCGTGGGCCGCATGCGCTACATCGGCATCTTCCTGTACAACGCGGACAGGGTCACTCAGGCGGCGGCCACCCCGGACGAGCAGGACCTGTACGAGGCGCAGCTGGAGTTGATGCTGGACCCGAACGACCCCGAGGTCGTGGAGGCGGCCCGCCGGGACGGGATCCCGGAGGACTGGCTGGAGGCCGCCCGGAAGTCCCCGGTCTACGCGCTGGCGAAGACCCTGCGCGTGGCCCTGCCGCTGCACCCGGAGTACCGCACCATGCCCATGGTCTGGTACGTGCCGCCGCTGTCCCCGATCGTGGACCTGCTCAAGGAGCAGGGCCACGACGGCGAGGACCCGGAGAACCTCTTCGGCGCCATCGAGTCCCTGCGGATCCCCGTGGAGTACCTCGCGGAGCTGTTCACAGCCGGGGACACCGAGCTGATCACCCACGTGCTTCGCAAGCTCGCGGCCATGCGGGCCTACATGCGGGACATCACTCTCGGGGGAGAACCGGACGAGAGCATTGCCGAGGCGGTGGGGATGACCGGTGCGCAGATCAAACAGATGTACCGGCTCATGGCGATCGCCAAGTACGACGAGCGCTACGTGATCCCCTCGGCCCACGTGGAGGACGCCCACAACCTGGAGGAGATCGGCTGCTCCCTGGACGTGGACGGCGGCCCCGGAATGGGCCAGACCGGCGTGTTCGGCGAGGCCTCCGGGCGCCCGATGCCGGTGGCCGTGGAGAACTTCCAGGCGCTGAAGGCCCGCCAGCGGGGAGAGGACCCCACCGGCAACGACCAGCTGAGCGGGCGCGTGAACCTGCTCAACTGGGACGGCAACGGCACGCCGGCGGGACTGTTCCCGGCGCGCACCGGTGAGGGCGAGGAGGCCGCGCGGGACGCCGCGTCCCTGGCGGCCACCGCGAACAACCCCGGGTCCCGCCCGGACCAGGGCACCGCCGGTGCGAGCGGGGGACTGTGATGGGACTGCTCTCCACCCTGCTGGGCAAGCCCGGCAAGGGCACCGTGGAAGTCCCGGCGTACCGGGACCGTGACCCCCGGCGTTCGGCGGTGGTCCGCCAGGCCGCCGCCGTGCTGCTGGGCTACCCCCGCCCGGAGACAGTGGCCCAGCTGGAGCTGCTGGAGGGGGCGCTCGCGGAGGTGGGTGTGGACCCGCAGCAGCTCGCGCCCCTCACCGGCTGGCTGCGCCGTCCGGACTTCCGGGTGGTGCAGGGCGAGTACGTGCAGGAGTTCGACCTCTCCCGCCGCCACAGCCTGCACCTGACCTACTGGACGGACGGGGACACCCGCCGCCGCGGTGAGGCCCTGTCCGCGTTCAAGCAGGTCTACCGCGCCCACGGGTGCCAGTTCGGGGACGAGGAGCTGCCGGACCACCTGCCCGTGGTGCTGGAGTTCGCGGCCCGGGTGTCCCCCGAGGACGGCTTCGAGCTGCTCCAGCGCTACCGCCCGTCCCTGGAGCTGCTGCGCCTGGCCCTGCTGCGGGACCACCTGCCGCAGGCCTGCGCCGTGGAACTGGTGTGCTCCACCCTGCCCGGGCCGTCCCCGCAGGACGAGTCCGCCGTGGCCCGGATGGCCGGCTACGGCCCGCCCACGGAGTCCGTGGGCCTGGACGCGTACGACCCCCGCCTTCTGCCGATGACCGGAGGAAACCGATGAACGTGCTCGACGTCCTCCTGTGGGGGGTGCTGCCGTACGTGGTCATGCTGACTCTGGTGGGCGGTGTGGTCTGGCGGTACAGGTACGACCAGTTCGGGTGGACCACCCGTTCGTCCCAGCTCTACGAGTCCAGGCTGCTGCGCATCGGCTCCCCCCTGTTCCACTTCGGGATCCTGGCGGTGCTCGCGGGGCACGTGATGGGCCTGGCGATCCCCAAGAGCTGGACGGAGGCCGTGGGACTGTCGGAGCACGCGTACCACTTCATGGCGCTGTCCATCGGCACGGTGGCCGGTGTGGCCACCCTCACAGGCATCGTGCTGCTGATCGTGCGCCGCCGCCGCACCGGCCCGGTGTTCATGGCCACCACCGCCAACGACAAGTTCATGTACGTGATGCTGGTGGGCGCCATCCTGGCGGGTCTGGCCACCACGGTGGTCTCCGTGTTCGACCCCTCCACCGTGGACTACCGCGAGACGGTGTCCCCGTGGTTCCGGTCCCTGTGGATCCTGCGGCCGGACGTGGGGGCCATGGCTGCCGCGTCCACGAGCTTCCACGTCCACGTGCTGTGGGCCATGCTCCTGTTCGCCGTGTGGCCCTTCACCCGCCTGGTGCACGCCTTCACGGCGCC
>NZ_JAUMTZ010000013.1:0-427 GCF_030530945.1 Kocuria sp.
CCACACCAGGAATGGTGTGGGGCCTCCCCGCATTTAACAGGCCACAGCAGGGTGCGACACCCGGGCCAGCCCAGGGGTGGTGGCAGGCCAGGCCGGGGGTATGGGTATAGGTCCCCGCACCCGCGCCAGGGCGGGTCCCTTGGGCCGTTCTGTTTTTCCGGGGCCCGTTGGCAGGCATTCGAGCCGCCTCACCGTCCACCCACATTCGTGTGGGTGGACGGTGAGGCGGCTCTTTGTCGTTCCTGGTGCTGTTGTATGGCCCTGGTCTCGCGAACCCGCTGCGGTCCACGCACGGGCCGCATGTCGAGGTGCTGGCGCGACGCATCTCTGGGGAACCGTCGCCTCTCGTCGCTTCCAGGACACATGCATGTGGCGGGGGGGGGGGGGGGGGGGGCCCCCCCCCGGGGGGGGGGGGGGGGGGGGGGGG
>NZ_JAUMTZ010000013.1:437-3800 GCF_030530945.1 Kocuria sp.
CCCCCCCGGGTCCCCCCCTGCCCCCGGCGGGGGCCCGCGCGCCGCCCCCCCCCCGCCACCAGGTGGACGGAACGGGAAGGGAACGGGTCAGGCTGTGGTGTGCTCCGGGACGTCGTGGAGCTTGCCGTCCCGGCCGGTGAGCATGCGGTTCATGACCAGGGCGATGGCGCCGTCGCCGGTCACGTTGCACGCGGTGCCGAAGGAGTCGATGGCCACATAGGTGGCGATCATGAGGCCCACGGCGGTCTCGTCGAAGCCCAGGGAGGACTGCAGGATGGCCACCGCGGCCATGATGGCGCCCCCGGGGACACCCGGCGCGGCGACCATGGTGACGCCCAGCAGGAAGATGAACCCGATGTACTGCCCTGTGCTGATGGGCATCCCTGAGATCGTCATGATCGCCATGGAGAAGAGCACGATCTTCATGGTGGAGCCGGAGAGGTGGATGGTGGCGCAGAGAGGGATGGTGAACCCTGCCACGCGCTCGTCCACGCCGTTGCGGCGGGTGCACTCCAGCGTCACGGGGATGGTAGCTGCGGAGGACGACGTGCCGAGGGCGGTGGCGTAAGCCGGGAGCATGTTCTTCAGCATCACGAAGGGGTTGCGCTTGGCCACAACGCCCGCGACGGTGTACTGGATCACGAGGATGACCACGGTCATGATGAAGGCCAGGATGACGACACGCAGGAACGTGGAGATGACCAGGACGATCTGTCCGTTCATGGTGAGGCTGAGGAACATGCCGAAGATGTAGACGGGCAGCAGCGGGATGATCACCTTTTCCACGGTGCGCATCACGATGGTCCGCAGCTCCCCGAACCCCTTGTGGAGGGTGTCACCCTTGACGAAGGTGATGCCCACTCCGATGCAGAACGCGAGGATCAGGGCGGTCATCACGTCGAACACGGGAGGCATGGTGATCTGGAAGTATCCGCTCAGGGCGTGGTCCTCGGGGTTCTCTAGGCCGTTGACCTCCGAGTGACCACCGAGCAACCACGGGTAGGTGGCCCTGGCCACGAGGAACGCGAGCAGGCCGGCGAAGATCGTGGACCCGTAGGCGATGGCGGCGGTGGCGGCCAGCCACTTGCCGGCGCCCCGCCCGAGATCCGCGATGGCAGGGGTCACGAGGCCCACGATGATCAGGGGGATCAGGAACCCCAGGAACTGGCTGAAGATGCCGTTGAAGGTCATGAACACACGGGCCAGCCACTCCGGGAAGAAGAGCCCCAGGAGGATGCCCAGCACGATGGCTACGAGGACCCGCACCAGCAGGTTTTTGGAAAGTGATCTCAATCGCATGCTCCATTATCCCCTGGGAGCAGGTCTCATCCCGCCACACGCGGCCCGCCCCGGCGCAACAGATCTCGTCCCAACCTGTCCCGAACCTGACCTTGGTTGCGTGGGTTCTCCACAGGCTCCTCGTTGGGAGCCGCCCGTGGGGCGTTTGTAGAATGCTCAGAAGACCAGAGGGCGTGCTCCGTCACGACCCGTCGCACCATGGCCGCAGGCCGCAGTAGGAGATTCCTCTTGACCGATTCTGAACAGCACGGGTTCCGCGACCACTCGGAGCGTCGCGGCAACGACCGTTCCTCCGGCCCCCGTGGCGAGCGTGACGGCAACCGTCAGGGCGGCGGACGCGGCGGTGACTCCCGGGCCGAGGGTCGTGGCGGGTACTCCGCAGGCGGGAACCGCCGGGACTCCCGCGACGGCTGGGGAGGGCGACGTCGTGACGACCGCGACGGCGGACGCGGCGGATACCGCGGCTCCGACGACCGTCGGGACAGCGGCCGGGACGACCGGCGCGACTCACGCGGCGCCGGTCGAGGACAGTGGGGCAGGCGCGACGACGGCGGCACCGGACGCAGCGGGCGTCCTGGCCGGGACAACCGGTGGGAGTACCGAAGCGGTCGGAGTGAGCGCGGGTCCCGCGGTGCAGACGCGAGAGGCGGCTACCGCGGTCGCGACGAGCGCGGTCCCGAACGCCGGGACCGTGGGTCCGAGAACCACTGGGGCGAGCGGCGTCGTGATGACCGCGGCGCTCGTGGCGTGGATGACCGTTACCGCGGGAACGAGGGTCGGCGCTGGGACGACTCCCGCCGCGGCGAGGACAACAGGGGAGGAGACCGCGGTCGTTCCGGCGTTCCCTCGACCCGGGACGGCGGCTTCCGTGGCCGCGACTCCCGCGAGTACGGGGCGGACCGCGGACGGGAGCAGCGCGGCGGTTTCCGCGCGGGCGACGACCGGCGCGGCAGCCGGCGCGACGACAGGGGCGGGCGGCCCGATCGCGGGTGGGAGGACCGGCGCGGGGGTGGTCGACCCCAGCGCCGCGACGGCGGCTCCGGCCGACCGGGCGCGGGACGCGACGGCCGCCGCAACGACCGTCCCGAGCGCAGCTCCGGGTTCAGCCCCCGCGACCGCGACGACCGCCGGGGCGGTTACGACGACACCCGTCCCCGGTTCGTGGCGCCGGAGATCGATGGGGACGTCACGGGCCGGGAGATCGACCGGTCCATGCGCCACGAGCTGAAGGCGCTCGAGGCCAGCAACGCCGAGCGCGTGGCCCAGCACCTCGTGATGGCCGCCCGCTACCTGGACGACGATCCGCAGTTCGCGCTCGAGCACGCCAATGCGGCGGTGCGCAAGGCCGGGCGCATCGGTGTGGTGCGCGAGGCGGCCGGTGTCGCGGCATACGCGGCGGGGGACTTCGCCCTGGCGCTGAAGGAGCTGCGCACCCACCGCCGCATCTCGGGCTCGCAGGAGCACCTGCCGCTCATGGTGGACTGCCAGCGCGCCCTCGGCCGCGCGGACAAGGCCATGGAGGAGGCCACCTCGCACGCCGCCGACTCCCTGGACGCGGCGGGCAAGGCGGCACTCGCGATGGTCGTCTCCGGCATCCACGCGGACGCGGGTGACCACGACGCCGCCCTGGCCGCCCTCGAGATCCCGCAGCTCGACCGCAACCGCGGGTTCTCCTACAGCCCCGACCTCTTCCGCGCCTACGCAGAGGCGCTGCGGGCAGTGGGCCGCGACAGCGAGTCCATGTCGTGGGAGCGACAGGCGATCGTCGCGGAGGCTGCGCTCGGAATGGGCCAGTTCTCCGAGCCGGAGATCGTGGACCTTGGTGACGACCTCGACGAGGAGGAGGCCCGACGCACGGTGCGCGACGCCCAGCGGCGGCACAGCGCGCCGTCGCCCGAGGCTCCTGCAGACTCCGAGGCTCCGGCGGACGACGCCGCTGGCGCCGGTTCAGCGCCCACCGGTGACGCGGTTGCCTCGGTCGAGTCGGCCGGGGCAGAGGACACTTCCGTTTCCTCCGAGGCCGGTCAGGCGGGGGACGAGAACCGCGCCGAGGCCACGAACCGC
>NZ_JAUMTZ010000013.1:3810-50381 GCF_030530945.1 Kocuria sp.
ACGAGGGGCAGGGCGAAGCCGTTGAGGCCGAGGCAGCTGGCCCCGACCACGCCGGTGAGGAGCTCCCGGCTCCCGAGGCAGGAGACGGGAACCATGAGTGACGTGGCGGGCACCGGCACGTCCCTTGTGGAGCGCTTCGACGCCCTGCTGTGCGACCTGGACGGCGTGGTCTACGCCGGCCCCACGGCGATCGACGGCGCCCCCGAGAGCCTGGAGCGAGTGCGGGCCACGGGCCGGGCGGTCGTGTACGTGACCAACAACGCGTCGCGCCCACCGGCGGCCGTGGCCGAGCACATCTCGTCGCTGGGAGCGAGTACGAAGGCGTCGGACGTCGTGAGCTCCGCCCAGGCCGCGGCCTCGTTGCTCGCGGAGCGGTTGGAGGTCGGCGCGCCCGTGCTCGTCACCGGCGCAACCGCGCTCGCCGACGAGATTCGTGCCGTGGGACTCGTGCCCGTGCGCTCGCAGGACGAGAAGCCGCGCGCCGTGGTGCAGGGCTTCGATCCGCGCCTCGGCTGGGAGGACCTCGCGGAGGCCGCGTACACGCTCGCGGACGAGTCCGTGCTGTGGTGCGCCACGAACACCGACCGCACGATCCCGAGGGAACGGGGGATCGCCCCGGGCAACGGGACGCTGATCGCCGCCGTCGCGGCCGCCGCTGGGCGGCAGCCACTGGTCGCGGGCAAGCCGGAGGCGCCCATCTTTCACCGGGCCGCCGAGCGGGTCTGCGCCCACCGGCCCGTGGTGGTGGGCGACCGGCTGGACACCGACATCCTGGGTGCCCACAACGCCGGCATGGAGAGCATCGAGGTGCTGACGGGCGTGGACACCCCGGCCTCCGTGCTCGGGGCGTGCACCGCCCAGCGCCCCACGTACCTCCTGGGCAGTCTGCGGGAGCTCTTCGAGCCCTACCCGGAGATCGCCGCGGGCACCGCGGAGAACGGGTTCCACGCGGAGTGCGGCGGAGCGCGCGCGGAGGTCGCGGGCGACGTCGTCCGCGTGGCCGCGGAGCGCGACGCACTGGACGGCTGGCGCGCGGCCTGCGCCGCCTGGTGGGCGGCCCACCCGGACGAGACCGAGGCCACCTCCCCCGAGGTGCGGTGGGAGCCCGCACCGTGACGAGGGAGTCCCCCGCCGAGCAACCCGGTGTGCCGGGGGATCCGTCCCCCGCAGGGGCCGGGGTCGCGGAGACGCCGGGCGTGGCAGGAGACGCAACAGGGCACCAGGGAGCCGGGCGTCATGCCACCGCGTCCCCGCGCACCGGGTTGGATCCCGTGGACCGGGTCCTCGCCCGGGAGGCCGACATCGCGCGCCTGCCCGTCACCGAGCGGGCGGCGGCGTACGAGGAGCTGCACGCCGAGCTGGAGCGCATCCTCAGCGAGGACCCGGGGAAGCTGCCGCAGGGTCTCTTCGCGACCTTGTCCCCGGCAACCGCCGAGGCCGCCCGCGGCCTCACGGGGGCACCGCGCCCCGGAGAGGCGCCGCGTCCACGAGCGGGTGCCCCAGACACGGGGGAGGGGCGCGCGCGGTGACGACCCGTCTGGACCGGGCGCTGACCGAGCGCGGTCTGGCCCGCTCCCGCACCGTGGCCGCCGCGCGGATCAGAGAGGCCCGCGTGAGCGTGAACGGGCGCGTGGTCACCAAGCCCTCGGCCCCGGTGTCCGGTGAGGACCGCGTGGTGGTGCTGCCCTCGGAGCAGGAGGAGTACGTGAGCAGGGCGGGCCACAAGCTGGCGGGGGCCCTCGAGGCCTTCCCCGACGTCAACCCCTCGGGACTGCGGTGCCTGGACGCGGGGGCTTCCACGGGCGGGTTCACCGACGTCCTGCTGCGCCGAGGAGCACGGGAGGTGGTGGCCGTGGACGTGGGCCACGACCAGCTCGTGCCGCAGCTGCGCGCGGATCCGCGGGTGCGGGTGCACGAGGGACTGAACGTGCGCCACCTGGACCCCGCCACGATCGGCGGCCCCGCACGCCTCACGGTGTGCGACCTCTCCTTCATCTCCCTCACGCTGGTGGTTCCCGCCCTGACGGGCGCCACCGAGCCCGGTGGGGACCTGCTCCTGATGGTCAAGCCGCAGTTCGAGGTGGGGGCGCACAACCTCTCGCGCACGGGCGTGGTCACCTCCGAACGGGCCCGCGCGGAGGCGGTGCGCCGGGTGCAGGACAGTGCGGCGGAGGCCGGGCTGGAGGTGCGCGGGAGCGTGCCGAGCCCGCTGCCGGGACAGGACGGGAACGTGGAGTTCTTCGTGTGGTGCCGACGACCGGGCGGCGCTGTGCGCGTCGGAGTGCTCGCGTAGTCTTGGCCGAGTCAGCCCGCCGTGGGAGTCGACCGCAGGAGGATGGTCCGCAGCACGTGACCCGCAAAATCTTGGTGATGACCCACACGGGACGCAGCGAGGCCAAGGACGCCGCCCGCCAGTCCTGCGAGCAGCTGCACACGGCCGGCCTCACCCCCGTGCTCTCCCGGCCGGACCTCGAAGCCCTGTGCGCCGACGGGCTGGAGATGTCCCCGGTGGAGATCCTCGAGGAGGACGTCGCCCTGCGGGAGATCGAGCTCGTCATGGTCCTCGGTGGGGACGGCTCCATCCTGCGCGCGGCCGAGCTCGTGCGGGGTGTGGACACGCCCCTGCTCGGCGTGAACCTGGGACACGTGGGCTTCCTCGCAGAGTCGGAGCGCTCCGGACTGACAGAGACCGTGCAGGCCATCGTGGACGGGCGCTACACCGTGGAGCGTCGCATGGCCCTGGACATCACCGTGTGGGAGCACCGGCGCAAGGTGCTGCACACGTGGGCCCTCAACGAGGCCTCCGTGGAGAAGGGCGACCGCGAGAAGATGATCGAGGTGGTCACCGAGGTGGACCGCCGCCCCCTGTCCACGTTCGGCTGCGACGGCGTGGTCATGGCCACGCCCACCGGGTCCACCGCCTACGCGTTCTCCGCCGGCGGTCCCGTGGTCTGGCCCGAGGTCGAGGCGCTGCTGATGGTGCCCCTGTCCGCGCACGCCCTCTTCTCCCGCCCCCTGGTGATCTCCCCGCGCTCCATGATGGCGGTCGAGGTCCTCACCCGCACCGACGCCCGCGGGGTCCTCTGGTGCGACGGCCGCCGCACGGTGGACCTGCCGCCCGGCTCCCGGATCGAGGTGCGCCGCTCCGAGAAGTCGGTGAACCTGGCCCGGATGCACGCCACGCCGTTCTCAGAGCGCCTGGTCAAGAAGTTCGAGCTGCCCATCGCGGGCTGGCGCGGGCCCCTGCCGAGCGAGCAGACCGACCCCGCGACCTCCGCCCTGCCCCTGGTCCAGCCCACCACAGCGGTGCGGGAGCAGGACCTCTCCCACCCACGGCTCTCCGTGGGCCGGGAGATCCCGCACCGGACCGGTTCCTGCCGTGACGGTGGCCCCGGGGACGGACAGGAGGATCCGCGGCGTGAATCCGCCGCACCGGACGGAGGGGGTCGGCCGTGATCGAGGAGATCCACATCCACGACCTCGGCGTCATCACGGACGCCGTGCTGCCGCTGGGCCCGGGACTGTCCATCCTGTCCGGCGAGACCGGAGCGGGAAAGACCATGGTGGTCACCGCCCTGAACATGCTGCTCGGCAACCGGGCGGACGCCGGTGCGGTGCGCTCGGGCAGCTCCCGGGCGCTCGCCGAGGCCACGGTGCGTGTGCCCTCGGAGCACGCCGCGGTGTCCCTGGTAGAGGAGGCCGGGGGTACCGTCGACCGCGAGGACGTCGCCGGGGGTGAGGAGGCCCTGATCCTCGTCAGCCGCACCGTGTCCGCGGAGGGCCGCAGCCGCGCCCACGTGGGCGGGCGCTCCGCCCCCGTGGGCACGCTGGGTGCGGTGGGGGAGAGCCTCGTGGCCGTGCACGGGCAGTCGGACCAGCTGCGGCTGAAGTCCACGGCGGCGCAGCGCAAGGCCCTGGACGACTACGCCGGCGCGCCACTGGCCACCGAGCTCGCCTCCTTCCGCACCCAGCTCGCCCGCTACCGCAGCGTCGTGGCCACGCTGCGCGCCGCGAAGGAGAACTCGCGCGAGCGAGCCCTGGAGGCACAGAGCCTGACCACCGCGCTGGCCGAGATCGACGCCGTGGAACCCGTCCCCGGCGAGGACGCCCGGCTGGACGCCGAGAGCGAGAAGCTCACCAACCTGGAGGCCCTGCGAGCCGCGGCCACCACCGCCCACGCCGCGCTGAGCGGCTCGGACGCCGACGACGCCCCGGACCTCAACGCCGTCGCGCTGCTGTCCCGGGCGCAGCAGGCACTGGACGTGGAGTCCGACGCGGACCCCGAGCTTGCCGCGCTCGCCGGACGGGTGCGCGAACTCACGGTGGTCGCCGCCGACGTCGCCGCGGACCTCTCCGGCTACGCGAGCGGGCTCGACGAGGACGGGCCGGAACGGCTCACGGAGGTCGAGAACCGTCGCAGCGCCCTGCGCCGGCTCACCAAGAAGTACGGTGCCACGATCGACGAGGTCCTGGAGTGGGCGGAGCGGGCGCGCGCCCAGCTGGACGAGCTGGTGGTGGATCCCCAGCGCGAGGAGGAGCTGCGCGCGGAGGGGGAGGCCCTGCACGCCTCCCTCACCCGGCACGCCGAGAAGCTGCTCGCGCTGCGTCGCACCGCCGCCGAGAAGCTCGCCACCGCGGTCAGCGCGGAGCTGACGGCGCTGGCCATGCCCAACGCGTGCCTCGTGGTGGCGGTGGAGCCCGCCGAGCGCTTCACCGACGACGGCCGGGACACCATCGAGTTCATGCTCGCGCCGCACGCCCAGGCCACGCCCCGTCCGCTCGGCAAGGGTGCCTCGGGCGGTGAGCTCTCCCGCATCATGCTCGCGCTCGAGGTGGTGCTCTCCGAGGTGGACCCCGTGCCCACGTTCGTCTTCGACGAGGTCGACTCCGGCGTGGGCGGCAAGGCCGCCGTGGAGATCGGACGCCGTCTGAAGATGCTCGCCGAGAACGTGCAGGTGCTGGTGGTCACCCACCTCCCTCAGGTGGCGGCGTTCGCCGACCACCACATCCTGGTGTCGAAGTCCTCGGACTCCAGCGTCTCGGACGTGAAGGTCCTCACCGACGACGAGCGCGTGGTCGAGCTCGCCCGCATGCTCGCCGGGCACGAGGACTCCAGCGCCGCTCGCGAGCACGCCCGTGAACTCCTGCGGGACGCCAGCGCATGACCCCTCCGCACCCCCGACCCGACGAGACACGAATGGTAGGCTTGAATCCCGTGGTGAATGCTCAGGACGCCGCCCACGAGGCAGGCACAGAAAAGAACAACGGCAAGGTGACCCGGCAGATCTTCGTCACGGGTGGTGTGGCCTCGTCCCTCGGGAAGGGCCTGACCGCTTCGTCCCTCGGGATGCTGTTGCGCGCACGCGGGCTGTCCGTGACCATGCAGAAGCTGGATCCCTATCTGAACGTGGATCCCGGAACCATGAACCCCTTCCAGCACGGCGAGGTCTTCGTGACCGACGACGGCGCGGAGACGGACCTGGACATCGGCCACTACGAGCGCTTCCTGGACGAGAACCTCGACGCCTCGGCGAACGTGACCACGGGCCAGGTGTACTCCACCGTGATCGCCAAGGAACGCCGCGGCGAGTACCTGGGGGACACCGTGCAGGTGATCCCCCACATCACGGACGAGCTCAAGCGGCGCATGCGTCGCCGCGCCGAGGACCAGGACGCCCCGGACATCATCATCACCGAGATCGGTGGCACGGTGGGGGACATCGAGTCCCAGCCGTTCATCGAGGCGGCCCGCCAGGTCCGGCAGGACGTGGGACGGCGCAACGTCTTCTACCTGCACGTGTCCCTGATCCCGTTCATCGGCCCCTCGGGTGAGCTGAAGACCAAGCCCACCCAGCACTCCGTGGCCACACTGCGGGGCCTGGGCATCCAGCCGGACGCCCTCGTGCTGCGCTGCGACCGGGACGTCCCGGACGCGATGCTCCGCAAGATCGGCAGCGCGTGCGACGTGGACCTGGACGCCGTGATCTCCTGCGCGGACGCCCCGAGCATCTACGACATCCCCAACACCCTGCACAGCCAGGGCCTGGACACCTACATCCTGGACTACCTGGGCCTGGACTACCGGGACGCCGACCTGCGGCAGTGGTCCCGGCTGCTCACCGCGGTGCACGAACCGGCCCACCAGGTCACGGTGGCGCTCGTGGGCAAGTACATCGACCTGCCGGACGCCTACCTCTCCGTCTCCGAGGCGCTGCGGGCCGGTGGTTTCGCGAACAACGCCCGCGTGAACATCAAGTGGGTTGCCTCGGACCTGTGCGACACCCCCGAGGGAGCCCAGCGCGAACTCGGTGACGTGGACGCCGTCCTGATCCCCGGAGGCTTCGGCATCCGCGGTCTGGAGGGCAAGCTTGGTGCCCTGACGTGGGCCCGCGAGCACAAGGTCCCCACGCTCGGCCTGTGCCTGGGCCTGCAGTGCATGGTCATCGAGTACGCGCGCAACCGGGCGGAGCTGCCGAACGCGTCCTCCACCGAGTTCGACCCCGAGACCGACACCCCCGTGATCGCCACCATGGAGGAGCAGAAGCAGTTCGTGGAGGGCGCCGGCGACCTCGGCGGCACCATGCGCCTGGGTCTGTACCCGGCTGCGCTCCAGGAGGGTTCGGTGGTGGCCGAGACCTACGGCGCCACGGAGGTCTCCGAGCGGCACCGGCACCGCTACGAGGTCAACAACGTCTACCGCGACGCCCTCTCCGAGGCCGGGCTGCGGATCTCGGGCACCTCGCCGGAGGGGACCCTCGTGGAGTTCGTGGAGCTGCCCCGGGAGGAGCACCCCTACTACGTGGCCACGCAGGCCCACCCCGAGCTGGCGTCCCGCCCCACCCGCCCGCACCCACTGTTCGACGGACTTGTCCGGGCGGCACTGGAGCGTCGCGGGGTCCAGGCCGACGGCTGACCCTGCGCGGTTCCGGCCGGGGGCTCAGGGGGCACGATCGCCCTCGGAGTCCCCGGCCGTTCCATTCCCAGGCGCCCCCGGCCGCTCTCATGGGCGGCGCCCCTCACTTCCCCCCACAGGGCGGTCGAGCACGACAGACTCGCCCACGACAGACCACCACGCGAGTCCACCACGAGAGAACGGACACACCATGGATTTCACGACCATCACCCCGGAGCAGCTGCAGGACCGGCCCGATCCCCACGAGGTCACGGACGCGGAGACCGTGTACCACGGGGCCATCTGGGACGTGGCACGGGAGACCTTCCGCATGGCGGACCAGGACGAGCCCCTGGTCCGCGACTACATCACCCACCCGGGCGCGGTGGCCGTGCTCGCGCTGGACGAGCACGACCGGGTCCTGCTCATCAACCAGTACCGGCACCCGGTGCGGATGCGGATGTGGGAGATCCCCGCTGGCCTGCTGGACGTCTCGGGGGAGCCGGCGCTCGACGCCGCCCGGCGTGAGCTGGGGGAGGAGGCTGATCTCACCGCCGAGCAGTGGGACACCCTGGTGGATTTCGAGAACTCGCCGGGCTCATCTGCGGAGGCCAACCGGATCTTCCTGGCCCGCGGGCTCGGCGAGGTTCCCGAGGCCGAGCGCTTCACCCGCGAGGGCGAGGAGGCAGAGATCGTGGCCGGGTTCGCCGACCTCGACGCCGCCCTGGCAGCGGTTCTCTCCGGCCGCCTCACCTCGCCCGCCGCGGCGCTGGGCATCCTGGCCGCCCATGCCGCACGTGCCCAGGGGTGGAGCACCCTCCGGGCACCCGACGCCCCCTGGTCGGCCCGGCCCCACCACGCCGGGTGAGCGGCACGCTCCTGGACCCCGACTCTCCGGCCCCGGAATCAACCGACCGGGCATCACCGCACCCGGACTCCCCGGGGCCGGACGACGCGGAACGCAGGGCTCCGGGTGCGGAGGGAACTGGTGCGGAGCCCGAGGTGACCGTCACGGCGCCCCTGCCCGTGGTGGCGGGGGCGCGCCGTGAACCGGGGCGGGCGGCGTCGTCGGCCGAGGAGGGGGAAACCGCGCCGGAGCTGACCCGCGCGGTGGGCCGGTACCTGGACCACCTGGTGGTGGAGCGCGGCCTCGCGCAGAACACGGTGAGCGCGTACCGGCGTGACCTGCGGCGCTACCTGGACCACCTCACGGCCACGGCGCCGCAGCTTCGTGTGCCGCGGGACATCACCACGGACCACGTGCGGGCGTTCGTGCGGGTGCTGCGGGAGGGGGACGCCGAGCACCCCGCGCTGTCCGCGCGCAGCAGCGCCCGGGTCCTGGCCGCGGTGCGGGGCGCGCACGCGTTCTGGGCCACGGAGTCCACGGTGGACACCGACGTGGCGTCCCGGGTGAGTCCGCCCACCCCGCCGCAGCGGCTCCCCAAGGCCATCGGGGTCACGGAGGTGGAGAACCTGCTGGCCGCGCCGGACCCCGAGACTCCCGCGGGACTGCGGGCCAGGGCGTTCCTTGAGCTGCTGTACGCCACGGGTGCGCGCATCTCGGAGGCAGTGGCGCTGGACGTGGACGACCTCGCCGGACTGCACGACGAGGACCTCGCTCTCCTGCGGGTGACGGGCAAGGGCGACAAGCAGCGGCTCGTGCCGGTGGGCTCCTACGCAGTGTCAGCGCTGGACCGCTACATGGTGCGCGCCCGGCCCGAGCTGGCACGCCACGGTCGGGGCAGCCCTGCCGTGTTCCTCAACGCCCGGGGGACACGGATCTCCCGGCAGACCGCCTGGACCATGGTCAAGGACGCCGCGCGCAGCATCCACCAGGAGGAGCGGATCACGCCGCACACCCTGCGGCACTCCTTCGCCACCCACCTGCTCGAGGGCGGCGCGGACCTGCGGGTGGTCCAGGAGCTGCTGGGTCACGCCTCCCTGGCCACCACGCAGATCTACACGCGGGTCTCCGTGGAGTCCCTGCGGGAGGTGTACGCGACGTCGCACCCCCGGGCCCGGTGAGGCGGGCGCCGGGGGATTCCCCCGCCGGGCGCGTCACCGTCGAGGCGCGGTCGGGAGCCGGGTGACCCCGGCGGAGCGGACCACGGGCCGGGTCAGTCCAGATGGCGCTCCGCGGGCCCGTTGTAGTCCGAGAGCGGACGGATCAGCGAGTTGTTCGCGCGCTGCTCCATGATGTGTGCGGTCCACCCCACGATGCGGGCGGCCACGAAGATGGGCGTGAACGTGGGGATGTCGAAGCCCATGAGCCAGTAGGTGGGACCGGCGGGGTAGTCCAGGTTGGGCTTGATGGCCTTCGCCTCGTCCATGGACTTGGCCAGACCGTTGTATAGCCCCAGGATCTCCGGACGCTCGTAGTGCTCCAGCATGCGGAAGAGGGCCTCCTGCATGGTGGGCACACGGGAGTCGCCGTGCTTGTACACACGGTGCCCGAACCCCATGACCTTCTTCTTCTCCGCGAGCGCCCGGTCCATCCACTCCTTGGCGCGCCTCTCGGCGTCCTCCGCCGACTCGTCCGTTCGGATGCCCAGCTCCTCGAACGTGTGCATCACGGCCTCGTTGGCACCACCGTGCAGGGGGCCCTTGAGTGCCCCGATGGCGCCGGTGACCGCGGAGTGCAGATCTGAGAGGGTGGAGGTGATCACCCGGGCCGTGAAGGTGGAGGCGTTGAACGAGTGCTCGGCGTACAGGATGACCGACACCCGGAACGCGTCCACCACCTCGGGGGCGGCTTCTCGACCGAATGCCATCCAGAGGAAGTTCTGGGCGTAGTCCAGGTCCGTGCGGGGTTCCACGATCTCCTGCCCGTGGCGGCGGCGCTGGTCGTAGCAGACCACCGAGGGCATCACGGCGAAGAGCTCCTGGGCCTTGCGCAGCTCCGCCTCTGGGGAGTTGTCCTCCGCGAGGGGGTGCTGGGCGCCGATCACGGAGGCGGCGGTGCGGCACACGTCCATGGGGTGGCAGGTGGTGGGCAGCAGGTCGATGGCGCGTCGCAGCTCGGGGGACATGACGCGGTGCGAGCGCTCGAGCTCCTGGAACGCGGCGAGCTCCTCCTCCGAGGGCAGCTCGCCGGTCCACAGCAGCAGCGCCACTTCCTCCGCCGTGCACTTCTCCGCGAGCTCCTGCACGGGGTAGCCCCGGTAGAGCAGGGAGTTGGTCTCGGCGTTGACCTTGGACACGGCGGTGGCGTCGGCGACGACGCCGGCGAGTCCCTTGCGGATCTCTGTATCGGCCACGGTTGTTCTCCTTCGACGGGTGAGGACGGGTCAGGGGTGCCGGCCCGCCCCGTGGTGGAGGGGCGGGCCCGGTGGGTCAGTGCTCGGGTGCTCCGGGGACCTCGAAGTCGAAGATCCCGGAGTCGAACCGGTTGTACCCGGTGTAGTCCACCAGCTCGTACAGGCGCTTGCGGGTGAGCATGGTCTCCACCTGGGCCTGCTGGGTGCCGTCCTCCCGGATGGTGGTGAGCAGCCGTTCCATGGCACCCATGGCCTGTCGCTCCAGGGACACGGGGTAGATGACCATGGAGACGCCGGCGTCCTGCAGCTGCCGCGTGGTGAACAGCTCGGACTTCCCGAACTCGGTCATGTTCGCGAGGATCGGCACGTCCACCGCGGCGGCCATGCGCTCGAACTCGGAGAGATCTGCCATGGCCTCGGGGAAGACGACGTCCGCGCCGGCGTCCACGAGCGCGCGCGCCCGCTCCACGGCGGCGTCGAAGCCGTCCACGCCCCGGATGTCCGTGCGGGCCATGACCACGAAGTTCGGGTCCCGGCGGGCCGCCACGGCGGCGTGGATGCGTTTGACGGCGGTGGCGGTGTCCACGACGTTCTTGCCGTCCAGGTGGCCGCAGCGCTTGGGGTTGAACTGGTCCTCGATGTGGCAACCCGCGAGTCCGGCGTTCTCCAGCTCCTGCACGGTGCGCGCCACGTTCATCGGCTCTCCGAAGCCGGTGTCCGCGTCCACGAGGCACGGCAGGTCCGTGACGCGCGCGATCTGCCCGGCGCGGGTGGCCACCTCGGTGAGGGTGGTGAGGCCGATGTCCGGCAGGCCGAGCTCGTTGGCGAGCACGCCACCGGAGATGTAGACGCCCTCGAAGCCCTGCTCCTGGATGAGCGTGGTGGACAGCGGGGTGAACGCGCCGGGGAAGCGGGCGATCTGCGGGGCGGCCAGCAGCTCGCGGAAGCGCTCCCGCTTCTGCGCGGGGGTGACGGTGGAGTACAGCATGATCAGAAGATTCCCTTCGGCGACTTCTCCAGGCCCACGGCCGCGGTGATGTTGAGCTGGCCGAGCTCCCCGGCCTTCAGCTCGGGCAGGCGCTGCGCGGCGTCGAGGAAGCGCTCGATCTCCTGGGGTGCCACGAGGCCCTCGGCCAGGGTGCGGAACTTGGCGATGTACTGCTCCCGCGCGAAGGGCCGTGCCCCGAGCGGGTGCGCGTCCGCCACGGCGATCTGGTCCGTGATCACGGTTCCGTCCGTGAGGGTGATCTCCACGGAACCGCCGAACGCCTTCTCGGAGATGTCCAGCGAGTGGTAGCGCCGGGTCCACTCGGGATCCTCCCGGGTGGTGACCTTGTGCCACAGCTCCACGGTGTCCGGGCGGGCGGCACGCTCCGGGGCGTAGGAGTCCACGTGGTGCCACGCACCGTCCTGCAGGGCCACGGTGAAGATGTAGGGGATCGAGTGGTCCAGGGTCTCGCGGGACGCGGTGGGATCGTACTTCTGCGGGTCGTTGGCCCCGGAGCCGATCACGTGGTGGGTGTGGTGGGAGGTGCGGATGAGCACGGACTCCACGTTCGCGGGGTCCGTGACCTCGGGGTGCTCGCGGTGCAGCTTGCGGGCCAGGTCGATCCACGCCTGCGCCTGGTACTCCGCGGAGTGCTCCTTGGTGTAGGTGTCCAGGATGGCGCGCTTGGGCTCGCCGGGCGCGGGCAGGGCCACCTGGTAGCGGGCCTCCGGGCCGGAGAGCAGCCAGGCGATCACGCCGTCCTCGCCCTCGTAGATGGGGGTGGGGGAGGTCTGCCCGCGCATGGCACGGTCCACTGCCTCGACGGCCATCTTCCCGGCGAACGCGGGGGCGTGGGCCTTCCACGTGGAGATCTCGCCCTTGCGGGACTGGCGGGTCTGCGTGGTGGTGTGCAGTGCCTGGCCGATGGCCTGGAAGATCGTCCCGGTGTCCAGGCCCAGCAGCGTGCCGATGCCTGCGGAGGCGGACGGGCCGATGTGCGCGATGTGGTCGATCTTGTGCTCGTGCAGGCACATGCCCTTGACCAGGTCCACCTGGATCTCGTAACCGGTGGCGATGCCGCGGGCCAGGTCCTCGCCGGTGGCGCCCACGTGCTGGGCGACGGCCAGGATCGGGGGGATGTTGTCCCCGGGGTGGGAGTACTCCGCGGAGAGGAACGTGTCGTGGTAGTCCAGCTCGCGCACGGCCACGCCGTTGGCCCACGCGGCCCACTCGGGCGAGACCGCGGCGTCGTCCTGCGGTGCGCCGAACAGCAGCGCACCCTGGCCGGAGAACCCGCCGCCCGGGACCACCCGGTGGCACAGCGCCTGCGAGCGGGCGGAGACGATGGGTGCGCGGTTCAGCGAGGCCACGGCCACGGAGGCGTTGTCGATGACGCGGTTGACCACCATCTCCACGACCTCGGGCTCCACGGCCACGGGGTCGGAGGCCACGGCGGCGAGCTTGTGGGCGAGCTGCTCCTCGCGGGGCAGCTCCTCCTGGGACGAGTGCGTGCGCACGGTGTGTGTGACGGTCACGGGTGTTCCTTCCGGTACGGGTCTTGCGGTCGGTGGGTGCTCAGGAGGCCACTGCGGACACGGTGGCGAGCTCCGGGGTGCTCAGGGCGCTGCCGAGGGCGTTCTTGAGGTGGACGCGCGTGGTGGCCACCGCCAGGGGGGCGTCTCCGTCGGCAACGGCAAGGGCGATCGCCTGGTGCTCCGCCGCGGCCACCGCGAGGCGCCGGGGGTTGGACGTGGACAGGCGCCGCACGCGCGCCAGGTGGAGGCGCACGTTCGCCAGGGCCTGCCGCAGGTAGGGGTTGCCCGCGGCGGCGTCGATCTCCGCGTCCATGCGGTCCACGAGGGCGTAGTAGGCGGCGTGGTCGGGATCTCCCGGCAGGGTCTCCGCGGCGTGGGAGAGCTCCTCCGCGAGCGCGCGGAAGGTCTCGGGGTCCCCGCGCTGCGCGGCGAGCTCGGCGGCACGGCAGTCCAGCGTGTCCCGCAGCTCGTAGAGCGCGCGGACGTCCTCGGCGGAGAGTGCACTGACGACGACGCCGCGTCCGGCGTGCGGCTCGGCCAGCCCGTCCGCGGTGAGCCGGGACAGCGCCTCGCGCACCGGGGTGCGGGAGATGCCCAGGCGCTGCGAGAGGTCCACCTCGCCGAGCACCTGGCCCGGGAGCAGCCGCCAGGACACGATGTCCGCCCGCAGCTCGCGGTACGCGCGCTCACCTGCTCGCATGTCTTCTCCTGACGTGTGGGTCGACCCCATTGTATACACCGGCTGGGTCTGCGCCAAGCATGTTCGCGTGGCAGGCGCGTTGATGAGAATTTCTGTATACACAGCCCTTGTGAATTGTGATGTTCACCACTACTCTGGGCGCACGCCGACGTCCGCCCCAGCATCCAGCACCACGTCCGGAGGAAGCCATGTCGCAGCCCACCTACGAATCCGTCTACCGCGCCAGCGCGAACAATCCCGAGGCGTTCTGGCTGGATGCCGCGCGGGCCGTGGACTGGGTCACGCCGCCCACCCGCGCCCTGGACGACTCCGCCGCCCCCCTGTACCGGTGGTTCCCGGACGGCACGCTGAACACCTGCGTCAACGCCGTGGACCGCCACGTGGCGGCCGGTCACGGTGAGCGCACCGCCCTGGTCTACGACTCCGCGGTCCTGGGAGTGCGGGAGCACATCAGCTACGCGCAGCTGCAGGACCGGGTGGCCCGCTTCGCGGGGGCGTTCGCGGCCCAGGGGGTGGGCAGGGGGGATCGTGTTCTGCTCTACATGCCCATGGTCGCCGAGGCCGTGGTGGCCATGCTCGCGTGCGCCCGGATCGGCGCCGTGCACTCGGTGGTCTTCGGAGGGTTCGCCCCGAGAGAGCTCGCGAGCCGGATCGACGACTCGCGGCCGGTGGCCGTGGTCACGGCCTCCGGTGGTGTGGAGCCCAGGCGACGGATCGAGTACCTGCCCGCTGTCGAGGAGGCGCTGCAGCTCAGCGAGCATGCGCCGTCGGCAGTGCTGGTGCACGAGCGGGACGGCTTCGCCACGAGTGTCGCGGACGCGCGTGAGCGCGCGTCGGTGAACGGCGGCCCCGCGTGGCTTTCCTGGACCGAGGCACAGGACGGCGTGGCCCCGGCGGATCCCGTTCCGGTGGCGGCGACCGATCCGCTCTACATCCTCTACACGTCCGGGACCACGGGGAGGCCGAAGGGCGTGGTGCGTGACAACGGCGGGCACGCGGTGGCGCTGACCTGGTCCATGGCGAACATCTACGACGTCCACGCCGGGGACGTGATGTGGACGGCCTCGGACGTGGGGTGGGTGGTGGGCCACTCGTACATCGTCTACGGTCCCCTGTTCGCCGGCGCCACCACAGTGGTCTACGAGGGCAAGCCCGTGGGGACCCCGGATGCCGGCGCGTTCTGGCAGCGGGTCGAGGAGCACGGCGTGAAGGTGATGTTCACCGCGCCCACCGCGCTGCGCGCCATTCGCCGGGCGGACCCGGACGGACAGTTCGTGGCGCGTCACGACACCACCTCCCTGCAGGCACTGTTCGTCGCGGGGGAGCGGCTGGACCCCGAGACCCACCAGTGGGCCACCCGCGTGCTGGGGGTGCCCGTGGTGGACCACTGGTGGCAGACCGAGACGGGGTGGGCCATCTGCTCCAACCCGTTCGGCATCGAGCGGCTCCCGATAGTCCCCGGCTCTCCCACGGTTCCCGTCCCGGGCTTCCGTGTGGAGATCCTGGATCCCGTCGGGGAACCCCTGGGCCCGGGGGAGGAGGGCAACATCGCCCTGCGCCTGCCCCTGCCACCCGGAACGCTGAGCACACTGTGGGGCGACGACGCCCGCTTCGTGTCCTCCTACCTCTCCGCCTTCCCCGGCTACTACGCCACGGGCGACTCCGGGTTTGTGGACGAGAACGGGTACGTGTTCGTGATGGGCCGCACCGACGACGTCATCAACGTCTCCGGACACCGGCTGTCCACGGGGCAGATGGAGCAGATCGTGGCCACCCACCCGGACGTCGCCGAGTGCGCGGTGATCGGCGTGAACGACCCCCTCAAGGGCCAGCGGCCCAGCGGGTACGTGGTGCTCAGGACGGGGGCGGAGACCACGGGTGAGCGGCTGCGCGAAGAGCTCGTGACCATGGTGCGCTCGCAGATCGGGCCGGTCGCGGACTTCAAGGACGTGTCCGTGGTGGAGGCCCTGCCCAAGACCCGCTCGGGGAAGATCCTGCGCAAGACCATGCGCCAGATGGCCGACGGCGAGCAGTACACGGTGCCCTCCACCATCGAGGACCACTCCGTGCTGGAGGCACTGCGCACGGTGATCGCCCCGCGGCACTGAGACCGGCAGAGCGGCACCGACACCGAACCCGCCCTGCGCCGTCCGAGGTTCCCGCCCGCCGTCGCCCGGGGCGGCGCGGAGACTGCGCCGTCTCGCAGCGGGCCCGGCGTGTGAGGCGGGCCCCGGGGCGCGGGGGAGAGCACAATGTGATGTCCGGCTCACCCAGGTTCGCACCGGGTGAGCCGGACACGTCCCACCGATCCACCACAGACCAGGAGCACGCCATGACCCACGATTCCTCCCCGGGAGCCTCGCCCGGCGGCGCACGGGCCGCGAGGCCCGCCAAGAAGCGCGACCGCACCCACTACCTCTACATCGCGGTGATCGCCGCCGTGGTGCTGGGCGTGGTGGTCGGAATGCTGTTCCCCGCCGTGGGCGTGGCCCTGAAGCCCCTGGGCACCGGCTTCGTGGCGCTGATCAAGATGATCATCACCCCCGTGATCTTCTGCACCATCGTGCTGGGCGTGGGCTCGGTGGCCAAGGCAGCCACCGTGGGCAAGGTGGGCGGTCTGGCACTGCTGTACTTCATCGTGATGTCCACGTTCGCGCTGGCCATCGGCCTGGTGGTGGGCAACATCGTCCAGCCCGGTGAGGGCCTGGACCTCGCGAACGCCCACTTCGACTCGTCCTCCCTGGCCACCGGTTCGGGCGAGGAGGGCGAGGGGGGTCTCACCGGCTTCGTGCTCGGGATCATCCCCACCTCGCTGTTCTCCGCGCTGACCTCGGGCCAGATCCTGCAGACGCTGCTGATCGCCCTGCTCGTGGGCTTCGCACTGCAGAGCATGGGCGAGGCCGGCCAGCCCGTGCTCAAAGCCGTGGGCTACCTCCAGGCCGTGGTCTTCAAGCTGCTGTCCATGATCATGTGGCTCGCGCCCATCGGTGCGTTCGGGGCGATCGCCGCGGTGGTGGGCGCCACCGGCATGAAGGCCGTGTTCTCCCTGCTCGGTCTCATGGTGGCGTTCTACATCACCTGCATCCTGTTCATCGTGGTGGTGTTGGGCCTCATCCTGAAGCTGGTCTCCGGGGTCAGCATCTTCAAGCTCATGAGGTACCTGGGCCGCGAGTACCTGCTCATCTTCTCCACCTCCTCCTCCGAGGCGGCCCTGCCGCGGCTGATCGCCAAGATGGAGCACCTGGGCGTCTCCAAACCCGTGGTGGGGATCGTGGTTCCCACCGGCTACTCGTTCAACCTGGACGGCACCGCCATCTACCTGACCATGGGAGCCCTGTTCGTGGCGGACGCCATGGGCAAGCCGCTGGCCATCGGCGAGCAGATCGCGCTGCTGGTGTTCATGATCATCGCCTCCAAGGGAGCGGCCGGGGTGACCGGCGCGGGCATCGCCACGCTCGCCGCGGGGCTGCAGTCCCACCGCCCGGACCTGCTGGACGGCGTGGACCTGATCGTGGGCATCGACCGGTTCATGTCCGAGGCCCGTGCGCTCACCAACTTCTCCGGAAACGCCGTGGCCACCCTCGTGCTGGGCACCTGGGTCAAGCAGGTGGACAGGGCCCGCGTGCAGCGCGTGCTCTCCGGCGAGGAGCCCTTCGACGAGGCCACCCTCGCCGTGGACCCCCACACCTCTTCGACACCCGCGGTCCAGGCCGCCTCCGGGGCGCCCGGCACCGAACCCCGCCCCGCCGACGGCGAGCGCTGAGCGCGGCACCCACCCGCGGCCCCGTCGTCGTCGGCGCGAACGCCGACGACGGCGCCGCCTGCCCGCCACTGCGGCCCCTGCCCACCCGGGTGGGGGCCGCAGTCGCATCCGGAGGCCCACCCGGAGCACAACACGGAGCCCCGCCCAGCACCCCTGTCGGGCACCCGCCGCGTGGTCCCGCCCCACGTGAACGGTAGGGTGGGGCGGTGAGACACGTACCCACGCCGAGCAAGGAAGGCGGTCGCCCGTGAGCAACGCCAGTGATGAGACGCCCCAGCAGAGTCAGGCCGCGTCGTCGGAGGCCGTGGGTCCCACCGGCCGGCCCGTGCGGACCTTTCCCGACCCCCCGGAGCTCACCACCCACGGCCCCGCGCGGATCATCGCGATGGTGAACCAGAAGGGCGGGGTGGGCAAGACCACCTCCACCATCAACCTGGGTGCCGCGCTCGCCGAGCTGGGCCGCAAGGTGCTGCTGGTGGACTTCGACCCGCAGGGCGCACTCTCGGCGGGCTTCGGCTCCAACCCGCACGAGCTGGACCTCACGGTCTACAACGTGATGATGGACCGCTCCGTGGACGTGTGGGACGTGGTGCAGCAGACCCACGTGGAGAACGTGGACCTGCTCCCGGCCAACATCGACCTCTCCGCCGCGGAGGTGCAGCTGGTCAACGAGGTGGCCCGCGAGCAGGTGCTCGCCTCCGCGCTGCGCAAGGTCGAGGACTACTACGACGTGATCCTCATCGACTGCCAGCCGTCCCTGGGGCTGCTCACCGTGAACGCCCTCACCGCCAGCCACGGGGTGATCATCCCCCTGATCTGCGAGTTCTTCGCGCTGCGCGCGGTGGCCCTGCTGGTGGACTCCATCTCCAAGGTGCAGGACCGCATCAACCCCAAGCTGCAGATCGACGGCGTGCTGGCCACCATGTTCGACTCCCGCACCCTGCACTCCCGCGAGGTGATCGCGCGGATCGTGGACGCCTTCGGCGACAAGGTCTTCGACACCGTAATCAAGCGCACCGTGAAGTTCCCGGACGCCACCGTGGCCGCCGAGCCCATCCTGAACTTCGCCACCAACCACCCGGGTGCGGAGTCCTACCGCCAGCTGGCCCGTGAGCTGATCTCGCGCGGCGGCGCGCCGTGACCAGCCGGGCCCGGGAGCATCGAGGCGCGTGAGCGACGTCGTCGAGCTGCCCGCGGCGTCCGGTGAGGACACCGGGCCGGGGAGGGGTGCAACGGGGGAGGGCGCCGCGGCGCCGGAGGCCCCCGCAACGGAGACCGCGCCCGCGGGAACCACCGGCGGCTTCACGGTGGCGCTGGAGAACTTTCAAGGCCCCTTCGACGTGCTGCTGTCCCTGATCGCCAAGCACGAGATGGACATCACCCAGGTGTCCCTGTCGGTGGTCACGGACGAGTTCATCCGCTACGTCCGCGCGCTGCAGGACAGTGCCTCCGCCGAGGCCCTGGACGAGACCAGCGAGTTCCTGGTGGTCGCCGCGACCCTGCTGGACCTCAAGGCCGCGCGGCTGCTGCCGCGCGGTGAGGTGGAGGACGAGTACGACGTGGAGCTGCTGGAGGCCCGCGACCTGCTCTTCGCGCGGCTGCTGCAGTACAAGGCGTTCAAGGAGGTGGCCGGGCAGCTCAACGCCCGCTTCGCGGCGGAGTCCGTGCGCTTCCCGCGCCAGGTGGACCTGGACCCCGCGGTCACCACCGCGCTGCCGCCGCTCACGTGGACCCTCACCCCGGAGCAGCTCGCGCAGCTGGCGGTGGCGGCCCTGGACCCGGAGCGCCACGTGCCGGAGGCGGTGGACGTGGCCCACCTCCACGGCGCGCAGGTGCGGGTGGCGGACGAGGCCGAGACGCTCGCCGCGGCGCTGCGCGACGGCGCGGACCACCCCTTCCGGGAGCTGGTCGCGGACGCCGGGTCCACCCTGGTGGTCGTGGTGCGCTTCCTGGCCCTGCTGGAGATGTACCGGGACCGGGTGGTGCGTCTGCACCAGGACGAGGTGCTCGGCACGCTGCTGGTCACGTGGGACGGGCCACCGCACTGGACGGCGGAGTCCCTCAGCAGCGAGTACACGGGCGGGGAGACCGTGGGTGACGAGGCGGCGTCGTCGGCCAGCGGCGAGGGCGAAAACCTGGGAGACTGAGAACCCCGCACAGGATCGGTGTGAACCGTACCGAAGGAGATGAACGCCGCATGGCGGAACCCGCCCCCGCACCACCCCCACCAGAAGACTCGGCAGAGGCCGCGGACGCCGCGGCGGAAACCCCCGCGTCGCACGCCGCGCCGCAGCCGGAGGACCTGCACGCCCGGCTGGAGGCAGTCCTCATGGTCGCCGCGGCGCCCGTGGGCGTGGCGGACCTCGCGCGTGCCACCGGTGCGCCCACCCACCGCGTGCGCAGTGCCCTGGAGCACCTCAAGGCGGACTACGACGGCGTGATCGGGAACACCGTGGAGTCCCCGGACGGCGGCCGCTCCGCGGGCTATGATGGACGGTCGGCCGCACCGGCCGATGCTCCTCCGCTCCCACCCGGCAGGATCCGCGGCTTCGAGCTGCGCGAGGTGGCCGGAGGGTGGCGCATCTACTCCCGCAGCGACTACGCCCACCTGGTCACGGATTTCGTGGTGGAGGGCAGCAGCTCCCGGCTCTCCCAGGCGGCGCTGGAGACGCTGGCGGTCGTGGCGTACCTGCAGCCGGTCTCCCGCTCCCGGGTCTCCGCCATCCGCGGCGTGAACGTGGACGGCGTGGTGCGCACCCTGGTGCAGCGGGGACTGCTCACCGTCCACGACCGCGAGGACACCACGGGCTCCGTGCTCTACTCCACCACCCCGCTCTTCCTGGAGAAACTCGGTCTCGGCTCGCTGGACGAGCTCCCGGACATCGCACCCCTGCTGCCCGGAACCGACCAACTCGACGATATTGAGGACTGATCGACGCATGGCACCATCAAACGGCAACTCGTCCCGCGGCGCGGGCGCCCGCGGCCCCCAGGGGCGCGGCAAGGGCTCCAAGGCCGGGCCCAAGGGCGGCTTCCGCTCCGGCCCCGGCAAGAAGTCCGGCGACGCCGCCGGCGGCCGTGGCTACGGCAAGGGCCCCGGTGCCCGGGGCTCCGCCGCGAAGGGACCCGCCGCCGGACGCGGCAAGGGCCCCAACGCCAAGGGTCCCGGCAAGCCCAAGGCCGCGGCCGGGCAGAAGGGCCCGCAGAAGCCCCGCGCGTTCGCGGGCGTGGACAAGTACGAGCGCCGCGCCGCAGCGATCAAGGAGCACGGCCCGCACCGGCGGCGTCGTCCGAAGAACCCTCCCGTGGACCGGCTGGAGGTCCACGACGAGAACGGCGTGCGGCTGCAGAAGCTCATGGCCCAGGCGGGCGTGGCGAGCCGGCGCGTGTGCGAGGAGATGATCCAGGACGGGCGCGTGAGCGTGGACGGGGAGATCGTCACCGAGCTCGGTGTGCGCGTGGACCCCGCGCTGCAGGCCGTGCACGTGGACGGCATGCGCATCCAGACGGACGAGAAGCTCGTCTACTACGCGTTCAACAAGCCCGCCGGGGTGGTCTCCACCATGGAGGACCCGGACGGGCGACGCTGCGTGAGCGACTACCTGGACCCGCGCAAGCACGAGCGGGTGTTCCACGTGGGCCGCCTGGACGTGGAGACCGAGGGTCTGCTGCTGCTCACCAACGACGGTGAGCTCACCAACCGCCTGACCCACCCCTCCTACGAGGTGCCCAAGACGTACCTGGTGCAGGTGCACGGCCCCGTGGAGAAGGGGATCGGCAACCAGATGAAGGAGGGCATCCGCCTGGAGGACGGGATCGCGAAGGTGGACGACTTCCGCCTGGTGGACTCCACCCCCGGGCACGTGCTGATCGAGGTGGTGTTGCACTCCGGGCGCAACCGGATCGTGCGGCGCATGTTCGATGCCGTGGAGCACCCCGTGGAGAAGCTCGCGCGCACGCACGTGGGCCCCATCCAGATCGGGGACCAGAAGCAGGGAACGGTCCGCAAGCTCTCCCACACCGAGGTGGGCAACCTGCTCGCGTCCGTGGGGATGTGAGCGTGGTCCCCGTGACCGCCTCCAGCACGGGCCCGGTCCTGGTGGTCGGCTCCGGGCTGCTGGGCGCCAGCATCGGCCTGGGGCTGCGCCACCTGGGCGTGGACGTCCACGTGCGGGACGCCTCCCCGACCACGGAGGCCGTGGCGCAGGACATCGGGGCGGGCCGCTCCGTGCGCGCCGCGGCCGCCGCGGGGGAGCAGCTCCCGGAACCTGCCCTCGTGGTGGTCGCCGCGCCCCCGGACGTGGTGCCCGAGCTCGTGGTCGAGGCGCTCGCCGCGCACCCGGGCGCGGTGGTGCTGGACATCGCCTCGGTCAAGGCCCCGATCCTCGACGCCGTCACGGCCGCGGGTGCGGACCTCACCCGCTACGTGGGCACCCACCCCATGGCTGGGCGGGAGAAGTCCGGGCCAGTGGCAGCCCGCGGCGAGCTGTTCACCTCCATGCCGTGGGTGGTCTGCCCCGGTCCCGCTGCCGGCGCCGCCGCGGTGGCCGCGGCCAGGCACCTCGCGGTGGACCTGGGAGCCACCCTCACGGTGATGGAGCCCGTGGAGCACGACGAGACCGTGGCCCTGATCTCCCACCTGCCCCAGGTGATGTCCTCCCTGCTGGCCTCCCGGCTGCAGGACACCGCCCCGCACCACCTGTCTCTGGCGGGTCAGGGGCTGCGGGACACCACTCGGATCGCGGGCTCGGACCCCGGGCTGTGGGTGCAGATCCTCGCGGCGAACGCGCGGCCCGTGGTGCAGTCCCTGCACGGGGTCCGCGCGGACCTGGACCGGTTGATCGCCACGCTGGAGCACCCGTCGGCGGACGGTGCACGCCTGGACATCGCCCGGCTGATGGCCGAGGGCAACGCCGGACGGGCCCGGATCCCGGGCAAGCACGGCGGCGCCCCCGCGGCGTTCGCCACGATCACGGTGGCAGTGGACGACACCCCCGGCACGATCGCCAGGCTGCTCACGGAGATCGGGGAGATCGGGGTCAACCTGGAGGACATGCGCCTGGAGCACTCGCCCGGGCAGCCGGTGGGTCTGGTGACGGCCTCGGTGGAACCCTCCCGGCACACGGAACTGGTGGACGAGCTGCAGACACGCGGCTGGAAGGTGGTGCAGTGATGAACGCACGGAACGCGGACGCCCGACTGGTGATCGCGATCGACGGGCCCTCGGGCTCCGGCAAGTCCTCGGTGTCCAAGGAGGTGGCGCGCCGCTTCGGGCTCGCGTACCTGGACACCGGGGCCATGTACCGCGCGGTGACGTGGTGGTGCCTGGACTCGGGAGCGGACCTGGACGACCCGGACGCCGTGGTGGGTGCCACCCGCACGGTGCCCCTGGAGCTGGGCACGGACCCGGACGAGGAGCACATCCTCGTCAACGGCGAGGACGTGCGCGCGGCGATCCGCGGGGACCTGGTGACCGACAACGTCTCCAAGGTCTCCACCACGGTGGCAGCCCGCGAGATCCTGGTGCGCATGCAGCAGGACGTCATCCGCGACAGCGGCTACCGGATCGTGGCCGAGGGTCGAGACATCACCACCGTGGTGGCCCCGGACGCGGACGTGCGGATCCTGCTGACCGCCTCGGAGGCCGCGCGGCTGGCACGGCGCGGCAGGCAGCTGGGCGCGGCGGCGTCGTCGAACCTGGAGGCGCAGGTGGTGGGCCGTGACGCGAAGGACTCCACCGTGGTGAACTTCACGCAGGCCCAGGACGGCGTGCAGCTGCTGGACTCCTCCGAACTGAGCATGGAACAGACCGTGCAGGGCGTGATCGACCTGGTCATCCGCGCCACGGACACGGCACACGAGACGGGCCACGAGGCCCACGACGAGACGGGCGCCACGGCCCCCGAGGAAACGAGGCAACCATGAGCGCATCCGACGAGCCCACCGTGGACTCCTACGAGCAGTCCGTGCTGGGCGGGGGCAACGAGGACATCTCCGAGCGCCTGGCCGCGATCGACGACACCGAGGCCGAGGCCCGGGCGCAGGCCCTGCGCGAGGGGCTGGCGGACTACGAGCTGGACGACGAGGACGCCGCGCTGCTGGCGGACTGGATCGACGGCGAGGACGCCCGCGACGCCCGCCGCCCGGACCCGGTGGTGGCCGTGGTGGGTCGGCCCAACGTGGGCAAGTCCACGCTGGTCAACCGGGTGATCGGCCGCCGGGAGGCCGTGGTGGAGGACACCCCGGGCGTGACCCGGGACCGCGTGTCCTACAAGGCGGAGTGGAACGGCAAGAACTTCACCCTGGTGGACACCGGCGGCTGGGAGCAGGACGCCAAGGGCATCCACAAGCGCGTGGCGGACCAGGCCGAGCTGGCCGTGGAGAACGCGGACGCGGTGCTGCTGGTGCTGGACGTGACCGTGGGTGTGACCGCGACCGACGAGGCCGTGGTGAACATGCTGCGCCGCGTGAAGAAGCCCATCATCGTGGTGGCGAACAAGGCGGACTCCCCGCAGCTGGAGCTCGAGGCGACCGCGCTGTGGTCCCTGGGCATGGGGGAGCCGTTCCCGGTCTCCGCACTGCACGGCAAGGGCTCCGCCGATGCGCTGGACGCACTGGTGGAGGCGCTGCCCGAGTTCTCCGAGGTGGCCGAGGCGGAGCTGGAGGGCGGTCCGCGGCGCGTGGCGCTGATCGGACGGCCCAACGTGGGCAAGTCCTCCCTGCTGAACAAGCTGGCCGGCACCGACCGCGTGGTCGTGGACGACACGGCCGGCACCACGCGCGACCCCGTGGACGAGATCGTGATGCTCGGCGGCGAGCCGTGGCGCTTCATCGACACCGCGGGCATCCGCCGGCGCGTGCACCTGCAGCAGGGCGCGGACTTCTACGCCTCGCTGCGCACCCAGACCGCTCTGGAGCGCGCCGAGGTGGCCGTGGTGCTGCTCGCCGTGGACGAGGTGCTCTCCGAGCAGGACGTCCGCATCCTGCAGATGGCCGTGGACTCCGGGCGTGCCCTGGTGCTCGCGTTCAACAAGTGGGACACCCTGGACGACGAGCGCCGCTTCTACCTGGAGCGTGAGATCGAACGGGACCTCGCCCACGTCTCCTGGGCCCCACGGGTCAACATGTCCGCGAAGACCGGGTGGCACAAGGACAAGCTGGCCCCCGCGCTGCACACCGCCCTGGACTCGTGGGACCGCCGCATCCCCACCGGGCGTCTCAACGCGTTCCTGGGGGAGATCGTGGCCGCCCACCCGCACCCCGTGCGCGGCGGCAAGCAGCCCCGCATCCTGTTCGGCACCCAGGTCTCCTCGCGCCCGCCCAAGTTCGTGCTGTTCACCACCGGGTTCCTGGACCCCGGCTACCGCCGGTTCATCCAGCGCCGCATCCGCGAGACCTTCGGCTTCGAGGGCACCCCGCTGGAGGTCACCATGCGCGTGCGGGAGAAGCGCCAGCGCAAGCGCTGAGTCCACCCCGGGCGACGACGCCGCGGCGGGTCCGCCACGAAGGGCCCGCCGCGGGCGCCTCCCGCGATGTGAAAAACGGGGCCGGGTGGGGTAATGTATCCCAGGTGTTCGGCACTGGTTCGCCAGGGCTGAGCACGGTCGCGGGATGTGGCGCAGCTTGGTAGCGCACTTGACTGGGGGTCAAGGGGTCGCAGGTTCAAATCCTGTCATCCCGACCGACGGACCGGCTCTGACAAGGCACAACGCCTCGTCAGGGCCGGTCCTTCTTCGTATCCAGGGGTGAAGGTGTCCACTTACTGACCACTTTCGACACGACTACGCGGGCGGCGCGAACGCCTCCACCACCGCGGAGAAGTCCACCAGCCCGTCCCGCTCGATGTAGTACCGGCGGGTGACCTCCGGGCCCGCGTGGCCCAGTTGCCCGGCCGCCGCCTCCGCACCCTCTGCCCGCGAGATCAGCGTCGCCACGGCCTGCCGGTAGTGCTTGAAGGACACGTGCTCCCACCGTTCCCCGCGGGCCTGGCGCCACAGCCGGTGGATGTTCGACAGCTCGTAGTACGTCCCGTTGCGGGTGGTGAACACCCCACCGGTCTTGTCCTCGGCCCGCAGATAGCGCAGCCGGAGCACCTGCACCACGAACGCCGGGACGGTCACACCCCTGGTCGAGGTCTCCGTCTTCGGGGTCTCCTGCCGGATCAGGCCGTCCTTAGTGCGGGTGATCGTGCCGGTGATGCGCACGACCCCGGCGCGCAGGTCCACGTCCTCCCACCGCAACGCGAGCACCTCACCCGGCCGGCACCCCGTGCCCGCGAGCACGTCGAACACGTCCAGCAGCAAGGGTGCGTTCCGGGGCGGGCCGGGGGCCTTGACCTTCCCCCATGCCACGACCGTGTCCCGCACCGCCTGCACATCGGAGGGCGACAGGGCGACGACGGCCGCACGCTTACCCCGGGGGAGCGCAGCCGCGCCCACGGGGTTGTGGGGGATCACGTCGTCCGAGACGCACATGCCCAAGATCTGGGACAGCGCCACCTTCGCGTGCTTCGCGGCCGTGGGCCCACCCACCGTCTCGCCGTCCTGCTCGCGTGGCTCGGCCACAGTCTGCAGGAACGCCCGCACCTGGGAGGTCTTCACCTCGCCCACGGTGAGCGCCCCGATCAGCGGGACGATGTGCACGCGCACGGTCTTCTCGTACCCGGCGCGGGTCGCGTGCTTCACGTCCAGGTGCTCCAGCCACATGCGCGACGCCGTCGTGAGCGTGGTGGTGGCCTTCAAGGCGCCCGCTGAGGGCGGCACCCGTGTGGCGGCCTTCGCCTTCAGGGCAGTCTGGGCCTTCCCGGAGGTCGCACCATGGGCGGCGATCCGGCGGCGCACACCGTCCTTGTCCCGAATCCACGCCCTGGCCTGCCACTGCCCGGGCTGCAGGTGGGTGACGGTGATCTTCCCCATCGCCCCGATGGGCAGGCGTTCACGCGGCACCCGGGTCACCCTTCGGCGTGGTAGCCGGCATCCTCTTCTGCAGCCACCAGAACAAGGCGGCGAGCCCGAAGAACAAGATGGACCCGTTGAGCACGGACCCCACCAGGCCGAGCGCGAGCAGCACGTAGGCGCACACCCGGTAGACCTTGATCGCCCCCGCGTAGCTGCGCGCCTTCTTCGGGCGGCCGGGTGCGGGTTCGGCCTTCACGAACTGGCCCTTGCTGTTCCGGGCGGGGCCCGCTGACGGCCGGGACGGCGCGGTCTCGGCGCCGGTGGTGCTTCCGGTGAGGAAGTGCTTGGGCTTCGCGAGGTCGAGGGCGATCTCGTCGTCCGCGGTGAACTCGCGGATCGTGGCCAGTACCTCCATGCCCTGCAGGTGTGCGTCCATCAGGGGCGCGTAGTCCACGGCCTCGTCGGCGGGCAGGTAGCCGACGTGGTGGCCCCAGATGTCCACGGCGATTGCGTTCGGGTCGTGGGGGTTCTGGGGCTCCCGGCGCAGGACGGCGAACGAGGGGGTGATCCCGGCGTCAGCGACGGCTTCGACGGCGTCCGGACGGAATATGGTGCCGGCCACGAAGGTGACGGCGCCGGTGGGGGCGAGGTAGCTGCTCATGGGGGTCTCCTCAGATGGTGTGGGTTCTCAGGTAGGTCTCAACGACCCAGGGGAGCACGTCGAGCTCGCGGCACCACTCGGCGGTGTCCTCGATCCCGCGGACCCGGTGAAGGTCCTCGGGGGTGAGGAGCCTGCTGGCGGCGATGCTGTCGCAGCGCTTCTCGCGCTTGGCGTGCCACACGGGGTCGTGGACGGGCGGGTCGTCGTACTCGTGGTGGACGATCTCGTGGGCGAGCGTGGAGCGCTTCGCCCGGGCGGTCATGGTGTCGCGGATGACCGCGGTGTGGGTGGTGTGGTGGTAGATCCCGGCCAGCCCTGGTCCGGGATCGCCCCACACCACACGCAGCCCGAGTTGGGCTGCGTGGGTGTACGGGTCGTACATGGGGGGGTCCTACTCTTCGGGTACGTCCTCGGTTTCGGTCTTGGCGGCCACGTGCAGGTTCGTGACGTTAGAGGTCTGGTCAGACTCGGAGAAGGCGTCGATGCTCTCGTTGAACTGTTCGGCGCCGTGTTGCATCCGGCGCAGCACTTCTTCGGCTACCTGCTCGTCCGTGGCCTGCTGCAGGGAGTTCTCGGAGCGGAGCGCCCGGGCCTCGTGGCGGGTGATCATGCCGGCGACTTCGAAGAGGTCGAGCATGTCGAGGTCGGTGGCGCGGGCGAGGTCCCTGAGTGTCTCCATGCTGAGTGCTGTTTCGCCGCTGAGCTGGCGGGAGAGCTTGGAGGGCTGGATGCCGCTGGCCTTGGCGAGCTGCCTCATGGAGAGGCCTGTGGTCTTCGCGAGGTAGGTGCTGATGTCCATGCCTCTAGTGTTGCATATTTGCAACACTTGCGCCACCTAGTACGCCGTATTCCTAAGCACTCGCGGGCACTTGCGGCACATGTCTGCGTTGACGTGTTGCAATCATGCGTCAAGTGTTCTACTATTGGGACAACACCGAAAGGAGGTGAGGAGATGAACTTCCAGTTCAACCCCGATGTCCTCTGGGACATCAAGCACCAAGAGCGCATCGAGACCTGGGGTGAGCTCGCGGCCCGACTCGGCGTCAACGCGGCCACCCTGGAACGGTGGCGTTCCGGCAAGTCCGCGCCGTCGTTCGCGGCGGTGTCCCGGATGGTCCTGCAGTTCGGGATCCCGTTCCACCGCATGACCCTCCCAGCAGAGGAGGCGGCAGCATGATCGCCCCCCTGGACCCGGCGTCCCGGCTCACCACAAGCGAGTCCGCCGAGTACCTGGGGGTGCGCCCCCAAACCATGGCGAACTGGCGATCCGCCGGCACCGGGCCCCCGTTCTACAAGATCGGCGCCGCGGTCCAGTACCGGGTCGCCGACCTGGACACCTGGATCGAAGCCCAGAAGATCGCCGCCTGACCCCCCCCAACCCCCCTGTTGTTCGCGACTCGGGATCTCGAAGGAGACGACTATGCACTGCCTGTTCGCTGGCGTGGACCGCGCCGACACGAAGAACACCATCCGCGACATGTTCATGGAGAACCTCGCCTACCTCGGTGTGGAGCTCTCCCGGGCGAAGGCCTCGAAGCTCGCCGACCAGTACAAGCGTGGCCGGCTGGACGAGATGGACCCGGAGCTGATGCGGGTCCTGCAGTACTCGGACCCCACGGGGGAGACCGCGGTGCGCCACGTCATGGCGGCCGCCGCGTGACGGCGATGGTGCTGGAGCAGGCGGAGACGGATGCGCGGGAGCGGTGGAAGACCGACGCCGCGGACACCGTGGCCGCGCTCGCCGCCGACGGCGGGGCGTTCACGGTGAACGATCTGCGCGCCGCGGGCCTGCCGGAACCACCGCACCCGAACATGTGGGGCATGGCGCTGCAGTGCGCTGCGCGCCGCGGGGTGATCGAGTACGTCGACCACGTCCGCTCCCCACGACGACAACGCGCCGGCGGGGCTGTAGCCCGCTGGCGAGGAACCCAAGCCGCTCACCCCGAGCGGCTTTTTTGATGCCTGAGGAGGCCTGATGTTGGACCTGTTCCCCGGCCTGGTGGACGTGCTGATCGTCGCCGGGCTGTGCGTCACCGCGGCGCTGACCTACGCGGCCGTGGTGCTCGTGAGGTCGCTGCAGTGAGCGGCCTGTACCCACCGGGGCCTATGGGGGGCTCCGGGATCGACGACTACGACACGGAGGGCACCGCTGACTGTGAGGCGTGTGGGGCGTTCGTCTCCACGACGCTCACCTGGCGGGGCCTGGCGTACACGTTCACGTGCCCCGAGTGCGGGGCTGACGGAGAAGGGAGCCTGTAATGGAGGAGTACTGCAACACCTGTGACGATCTCCGGCCCGTCACGGAGGCCGAGATCAAGCGGCTTGACCAGGGAGACATCGAGTTCACCTGCCGGGAGTGCAGCACGAAGAACCGGAACATCGACGCCACCAGGTCAAGCGGATGATGCGCGTTGACGTCGTCCCGGACACTCTGGAGTGGGAGGCCGAGCGGCGGCACAGCATCGGCGCGTCCGAGGTGGCCGCAGCGGTGGGGGAGTCGTCCTACGACGGCACCCCGCTGAGCGTGTACCTCGACAAGATCGGCGCTGGCCGCAACACGTTCGACCCGATCTTGTCGCTGATCGGCCACGGCGAGGAGCCGATCATCGCGGAGTGGGTGGCCCGCTACCACCCCGAGGTCGGCGAGGTGGGGCCGGGGTTCATGGCCCGCCACGAGGACTACCCGTGGTTGCACGCCTCGTTCGACCGGGTCGTCCGTGACCCGACCGGGTGCACGGTGCCGCTGCAGCTGAAGACCTCCACGGTGTTCGTACGGCACAAGTGGAACCTCGGCGTGCCGGTGGACTACCTGATCCAGGAGGAGATCGAGTGCCTGGTGATGGGAGCCCCATACGCGCTGCTCGCGGTGCACCACACGGGCACCACGGAGTTCGAGCTGTACAAGCTGCCAGCCCACCCGGAACGGCAAGCGCAGCTCGCGGACGCCACCCGCCGGCTGTGGGAGTGCATCAAGAACCGTACCCCGCCCCCGCCGACGCTCGGGGATGACCTGGCCCGCCTGTACCCCGCGAGCGACGGCAAGCAGGTCACCGCGGATGACGACGTCTTGGACACCCTCGACTTCCTCCGGGAGACCGCGGCGCAACGCAACGAGGTCGTGCGCGAGTACAAGGCCATGGAGGCCGACGCGAAGTTCCAGCTCGAACAGTTCATGCAGGACGCCACCGAGATCACCGACCCGTACACGGGCCGCACGGTGCACACCTGGAAGACCACGAAGAACGGCGACCGACGCCACTACACCCCCAAGGGAGAGAACGCATGACCATCCAGACCCGCAAGCCCACGAGCAAGCCCTCGTGGCCCGTCCTGCTGCTGGCAGGAGCGGAGAAGGCCGGCAAGAGCTACGCATGTGCGCTCGCATCGGCGTCCCCGAAGATCGGACGCACCCTGTGGGTGTCCGTGGGGGAGACCGACCCGGACCAGTACGGCGCGATCCCCGGCGCGGACTTCGACATCGTCGAGCACGACGGCACGGTCCGCGGGGTCCTCAACGTCCTAGTGGAGATCGCGTCCCTGCCGCCCCAGGAGACGCCCACCCTGCTCGTGGTGGACTCCATGACCCGCTTGTGGGACATGGTCACCGACGACCTGCAGGCGACCGCGAACGCCCGCGCCAAGCGCAACGGCCGGGGCGGTGACCAGGGCATCACCATGGACCTCTGGAACCGCGGCAAGGGCATGTGGCGGCACATCGTGCAGGCGATCAACGCGCACAACGGCCCGGTGCTCCTCACGGCCCGCTTGGAGCCGGTGACGGTGATGGACGACAAGGGCAAGCCCACCCCGATCAAGGCCGACAAGATCAAGACGGAGAAGTCCCTGCCCTACGACGTGGACGGGGTGATCCAGATGCCCGAGCGCGGGAAGACGATCATCAGCGGCCTGCGGTCCGTGGTGATCCAGCTGGACGGTCCGACCGAGTTCCCGAACTTCACCGTGGACAGCCTGTGGTCCTCCCTCGGCCTGGGGGATGCGCAGCACCGGAGGGTGTCGGAGCCCGCGGCGGCTCAGGACACGGACGAAACCGGCCATGAGTGACGACGACAAGGTGGTGCCCCTCGAAGAGTACGGGCGCCAGGTGAAGGCCCATCAGGGCAACTACGAGCTCACGGGGCACTTCATGGCCCTGCTGAGGGCCAACAACCAGGAAGGAGACGACGATGCCGGTGAGCCGACAGACGCGTGAGCGGGTGTTCGAGCGGGACGGGTACGTGTGCGTGGACTGCGGCACCCCGTACGCGCTCACGGTCCAGCACCGGGCGGGCCGGGGCATGGGCGGGTCGAAGCACCTGGACCGCATGTCGAACCTCCTGACCATGTGCAACGTCCACAACTGCCTGCTGGAGGAGTCCGCGAAGTACGCGGAGACCGGCCGGGAGCTCGGGTGGAAGCTGCACCGGAACCGGCTGGTGTCCCCGGCGGACGTGCCGGTGTTCCACCGTCCCTTGCGGGCGTGGTTCTACCTGGAGGACGACGGGTCGAGGATGCAGGTGGAGGCCCCGGATGAAGCCGCATAGCAGCTCGTACCCGATGCCGAAGACGGTCCCGCAGAACGGCAAGGACCGCGGCGGGTACTACCAGTACCGCGGAGAGAAGAAGTTCCCCCAACCGGGGGAGCGACCGAAGAAGTAGAGCCCCGAACCATGCAGCGGTTCGGGGCTCTCGCATACCAGAACGGAGCATACCAAATGAGCTCAGAAGGAATGGCCTGGGCATTCAAGCAGCACGAGGTCAAGGGCAATGAGCTGTTGACCCTCGTGGTCATCGGGGACGGCGCCACGACATTCGAGGGCGTCGTTCGGGCGACTCACGCGACGACGGGCGAGGCGATGGACTCGCTCTGCTGGTTGGCGGAGAACCGGTACATCTTCGTCCTGCCGGGCGGCACCTACGAACTCGCGATGCCGCCCGCTCAGGAGCCGGGGCGACCTGAACCGGGCTATAAGCGCCGGCCCGTTTCGACACGTAAGGCGCTCGCAGTGTTCGACCGTGACCACTACACGTGCCAGCACTGCGGAGCACGGAAGGGACTGACCGTCGACCACATCGTGCCGGTATCCAAGGGCGGGACCAACGACCCCGACAACCTGCGGACGCTGTGCGGGCCATGCAACTCCAGCAAGGGCGCACGCGACGAGCCCACCCGATCCCGTGGGGCCGGAAGGAGGGGCCGCTTTGGGGATCATCACTAACCACATCGACTTCACCCGTGACTTCACCCAGATCCCGAACACATGGGTGCGAGACAAGCGCCTGTCCCACCGCGCTCGCGGGGTGCTGGCGGTGATCCTCTCCCACCGTGACGGGTGGGAGACCACGACGCAGTACCTCGTGGAGAACGGGGCTGAGGGCCGTAACGCGATCCGCGCCGCACTGAACGAGCTCTGCGACATCGGGTACCTGCGCTACGAACCGATCCCCGGTGAAGGCGGGAGGTTGGCCGGGTCCAGGTACGTCACGCAGATCCCGCCGAGCGACCGGGAATCACCTCACCGAGAGGCAGAAAACCGGGCGGTCGGTGAACCGGGCGCCCGGGAATCGGCCACAAAGAATACCAACTCAAAGAACACCAGAGAGAAGAAGACCAGAGAAGCTTCTTCGTCACCTGCCGGTGACGGCGCCCGCTACTCGGCGGACTTCCTGGCCTGGTGGGAGCACTACCCCCGGAAGCAGGACAAGGGAGCGGCGTGGCGGGCGTTCCAGAAGATCCGGGACACCCCGGTCGAGGTGCTGATCGCTGGCGCTGACCGGTACGCGGCTGACCCGAACCGGGAGCCCAGGTTCACGAAGCACGCGGCGACGTGGTTGCGGGCCCGGGCGTGGGAGGACGAAACCCCGCTCCCGGCCCGTGCCCAGAAGCCGGGCTCGCGGGACCGGCTCGCGCAGATCCAAGCCCTGAAGGGAGGCGCCCCGTGGACCGAGCGGACGTCGTTGACTTCCTGACGAAGGTCAGCAGCTACGACCGGCGGACGGTGGACGAGACGGACATCGCCCCGTGGATGGAGTTCTTCGGCGCGAACGAGTGGATCACCCGCCCGCTCGCGTTGGAGGCGGTGCGCCGGCACTTCGACTCCTCGACGGAGTGGTTGAAGCCCGCGCACGTGAAGCAGCAGGCGCGCATGGCGAAGGACTCGCTGGAGCGGGACGCGGCGAAAGCGTCTGCTCTGGCCCCGGGGCGACGGGTGGAGAACCCGCTGTCGTTCCGGCGTCGTGACCCGGGCCGGTGGGATGCGCTGTTCGAGGAAGGCCGGGTGGAAGGCGCGGTGGAGTGCGCTCGCCGCCGGGCTGACCTGGATGGTGTGCCGCGGGCGGTGGCGGAGTCGTGGGCTCGTGAATGGATCACGGCCCGCATCAACGCGGAGGCACGTGGTGTGCCTGATGCGGTACCGGGGGTCATGCCGTGGCCCCCTGAACAGTGAGCACCCTGCGGGGTGCTCTTTCTCGTTGGAAGGACGAAACACATGGCAGGCGACACGATCATCACGGTGGTTGGCAATCTGACGGCGGACCCGGAGCTGCGGTTCACGACGTCGGGGGCGGCGGTGTGCAACTTCACGGTTGCATCGACGCCTCGGCAGTACGACAAGCAGTCGAACGAGTGGGTGGACCAGGAGACGTTGTTCATGCGGTGCTCGGTGTGGCGGGAGGCCGCGGAGAACGTGGCCGAGTCCCTGTCCAAGGGCAACCGCGTGATCGTTCAGGGCCGGTTGAAGGCCCGCTCGTACGAGACGAAGGAGGGTGAGCGGCGCACGTCCACGGAGCTGGAGGTGGACGAGGTGGGCCCGTCGATGAAGTACGCGACGGCGAAGGTCACCCGGAACTCCCGTCAGAACGGGCAGGGAGCCCCGCAGGGAGGCCAGTACGCCCAGGGCGGGGGAAACACCCGCCAGGGCGCTCCCAGGCCGTCTCAGGGCCAGCCGTGGGGCCAGTCGGGGCAGCAGCAGTCCTCGTACGACTGGGGCACCGGCAACGACCAGGACCCGCCCTACTGATCCACCACCCCACATCGTGAGCCCTCGCGTCGTCCTGGCGCGGGGGCTCACCCACATCTTCGAGGAGACGACCATGCACCCTGACACGAACCTGTACCGGATCATATGCGAGCCGCTGGCCCCTGGGCTGAACACCATCGTCGGGGTGGTGGAGTTCGCGGGCATGGCCCTCACCGGTGAGGGCCATGAGTTGCGCTTCCGGGGCACCGAGCCGCTGACGGAGGTGACCCGGTGAACGCGGCGGAGGACCTCGCGCAACGCCTGGAAGCGGCGCGGGAGACGTTGCACGCGGTGCGCGAGTTCGTGGGCCCTGGGCAGTCGCGGTTCAAGCCGGAGGTGATCGGGGTGTACGAGGCGGCGGTGGTGACGCTGGAGGAAGCGCACGAGCTGGCGCTTGCCTCGACCCCGCCCCCGGCCCCCGCGAAGCGTGAGCCGAAGGAGGACCCGGCGGAGCGTGCCCGGCGTATCCGCGCATCCCGTGAGCGCCGCCTGCGGGCGGCGCGGGACCGGGTGGACGCCTACGAGCGGGCACACCCGATCAACGAACACGGGGTCCACACGGCGCCGTCCGTGGCCTCGAACAACTGGCGGCACCGGAATGCCGCCGTGGACCGGGACCTCGCCGCGTGGCGGCAGTACGAGCACGACACGAAGATCATCCGGCACCTGACCGGACTCATGGAAAAGGAGGCCCCGGATGCTTGATCAGCAGCGGGTGCAGCTGACCCGGGCGGTGGCCGTGCTCCTGGACGAGGACGCGGCCACCGTCCCCAACCTGGAGCACCAGAGGGTGCTGTACGGGGCCACACGGGCCGAACTCGTGGAGATCCTCCACGGGCTCGACACCCAGGCCGCACACGACTACGAGGAGACGACGTGAAGTACGAGGTGAAGATCCGGCGTGACGGGCTGTGGGCGGTGATCGCCCCGTCCGGGCAGGTGGCAGGCCTGTGCCCTACCCGGATGGAGGCCATGACCGCGGCCCGCGGGCTGTTGGCGTTCAAGGCGTTCGCGTGCCGGGAGGTGGCGGCGTGAAGGCCACGGTCCACAAGGTGGGTGACCAGTGGGTGGTGGAGTCCAAGGGCCCGGCCCGGAAGGTGCGGGTGCGGTCCTGGGAGGAGGCCATGCGCGTGGTGGCCGGCCCCACCGGCAAGGAGACGGTGTGTCAGGGGTGCGGGCGCCCCATGAGTTCCATGCGGAACCGGCCCATCGGCGTGTACCACCAGCGCACCCTGCTGCACTGCCATGTGTGCGTCTACCTCGACCCGTCCCTGGTGGAGGTAGGGCGCCGCGAGCGTGAGGCCCGGCGTGCGGCGAAACGGGAGGCGGAGGAGAAGGCGCGGGCGGAGCGTGAAGCGGTGAAGGCCGCCCAAGTGGAGGCTCGTGCCGCGGAGAAGGCGGCTAAGGCGGAACGGGCCCGGGTGCGGGAGGAGGCACGCCGGGAACGCGAGCGGGCCCGCGCCGCCGAGGAAGCCGCACGCGCCGCCCAGCAGGAGGCCCTGGCCGCAGAGCAGAAGCAGCAGCAGGAACGCGAGCGGGCCCGCGCCGCCCGGCGCACGGCCCAGAAGATCCCACCCGACGCGCTCACCCGTGACGCCGGGCTGGCCTCATGGCTGGACGCCCGCAACCGGCGCCTCGCACGCCGACAACGAATGACCACCTGACCCCCGGAACCCCCGGGGGTCTTCTCATGCAAGGAGACAGACATGAACCTCGAACGGCTCGACCCGTACATGCCCGCCCCGTCCTACGCGCACCCCGGTGACGCCGGCCTGGACCTGCACGCAGTCGGGTTCTTCCGCATCACCCGCACACCGAAGCTGATCCCCACGGGGATCAAGGTCGCGATCCCGGACGGGCACGTCGGCCTGGTGTGCCCTCGCTCCGGGCTCGCCGCGAAGCACGGGGTGACTGTCACCAACGCCCCCGGGGTGATCGACGCCGGGTACCGCGGGGAGGTGAAGGTCGTCCTCCACCACCAGGGAGCCGAGGGTGACGCCTACTTCCTGTCCCACGGGGAGCGGTGCGCGCAGCTGCTCATCGTCCCCATCGCCCGCCCCGAGATCACCGTGGTGGACACCCTGGACGCCACCGAACGCGGCGCCGACGGGTTCGGGAGCACGGGCCGGTGATTGTCGAGAACCCGACCGGAGTGCAGGCCCGGCAAGCAGCGCGTCTCGCGCAACACCACTACGAGCTGCGGCAGGCGTACCAGTTCACCCGCAACCCCAATGTGGCCGAGGCAATGGCGACCATACAGGCCCGTCGTGAGGACCACCAGACCCGCACCGGATGGGTCGCCGACTACGACGGCGAGACCACCACCTACCACTACACCGACCCAGCAGAGAGGCCCCAGCTATGACCAGGCTCCGAGACACCACCCCCTGGGCTGTCCAAGACAACTCGGACCCCATCAACCCCGCCCACTACCAGGGCTTCAGCAACGGCGCCCAGGTCATCGACATCACCGAGAACCTCCCGTTCAACGCGGGCAACGCGGTGAAGTACCTCGCCCGCGCCGGACGCAAGCACGCCGAGACGCACGCGGAGGACCTGCGGAAGGCCCTCTGGTACGTGCGCCGCGAGCTCGCCCGCATCACCGGGGAACCGGAACCCGAATCCTCCCCGGCGGCCCCGGTGGTCACCCCGGAGATGGTGCAGCTCGTGCTCGACACGTACGCCGAGCACGAGGACATCGTGACCCGCGAACGCAAACGCTACTGCGCCGAGTGCGACGCCCCGCTGGTTCACGGGCTCACCCCCGCGGCGCATGCTCGGAATATGGCGGCCGCCACCCTAGAGGACGCCATCGCGAAGGCGGGCCGAGATGCCCAGGAGTAGGGCAACCGCGAAGGCCGCGGGCGCGTCCTTCGAGCGGCTGATCGCTGACCACCTCGCCAAGGTGCTGGACGACCGGATCGACCGCCGGGTGAAGACCGGCGCCGCGGACAAGGGCGACATCGGCGGTGTCCGGGACCGTGACGGCCGCCGCGTGGTCCTGGAGTGCAAGGACTACGGCGGCCGCCTGCAGCCCCCCGAGTGGCTCCGCGAAGCCCACACCGAGCGCGACAACGACGGCGCCGCCGTGGGCGTGGTCGTCGCGAAGCGCCGCGGCACCACCGACCCCGGCGCCCAGTACGTGCTGATGACCGTGAACGACCTCGTGCAGCTGCTCGGCGGCACGAGCCCGAAGGAGGACGCATGACCGAGTACAAGCCGCAACGCGGGGAACGGGCCGTGTTCCACGGGTTCGCCGTGGGGTCCGTGGAGGTGTTCGTGGCGAACCACCTGCCCGTTTTCGCGTCGGTGGGCAAGTACGACTCGCGGGCGCCGGGCATGGTGTGGCACCCGGTCACGGCGCACGGCACGGGCGACGTGCGCCCACTCGCCCCGGGCACCCAGGCGTGGGCGTGGGACACGCTGTGCGAGGCGAAGCGCCGCCACGAGGCCGGGGAGGACCTGGCACCCATGGCCACGCACGAGCTCGTGAAGAACGAGAGCAACTCGGGGATGCACCTGGCGCCCATCGAGACGAAGGAGGACCCCTCATGCTGACCTTGATCCTGGCTTACGCCCTCACCGGCGCGGCCGCCTGCGGGCTCATGGCCGCGATGGTGGTCCTGCTGGTGGGTGTGGCCCTGTACACCGACTGGCGGGACGGGGTGAGGGCATGACGATCCTCCCGCCGCCACCGAAGCCCGAGCCGCGGCACACGTGCGGCGCCTCAGAAACCGGGGTGCCCAGCATTATGACGCACCAGGCGGGCACGCTCTGGGAATGCCCGGAGTGTGGGCGCTGGTGGAAGCTCCACACGAGCGGCATGTTCTACGAGCCCGGGTGGACTCCCGTCTCCTGGTACGACGTCCCGGCCCGCCGTCGGATCGCCGCCCACGAGACCGAGAAGATGCACTACCGCGCCCCCTCGACCGTGGGGACGCGCCACTGGTGGGACTGCCACCCCAACCCCAGGAAGGGACGCCCGTGACCCTCGGAGTCCTCCTGGCCCAGGTCGCCGCGTCCTGGGCCCACCACCAACCGCCCGCCCACGGGTGGACACCAACCGAAAGCGAGACCGACATGACCGAAACCCCCGCCCAGCCGACAGCAGTGCCGCTCGGGCACACCGCGCAGATCATGTTGCGGCAGCTCGCCGAGCATCAAGACGCCCGCCCGTTCGACCCCGACAACGTGGGAGACGCCCTGCCCGAGTACGAGGTGGCGCGCATGGACGAGTGGCAGCGCCTGGACTCCGCCATGCGCCTTGTCATGGGCAGCGTGCTCACCCGCGAAGCGTTGCGCGCCTGGCAGGAGGCCACGCCGTGACCCGCCCGAAGTACCGGGCCTACGTGTGGAAGGACAGATGGGCGTTCGGGGACCACTACTGGCTCGTGGGTGTGTGGGCAGACGGCGGCCAGGTCGTGTTCCGCCCCAACGCACCCGTTGGCTTCCCGACGCACGCCGAAGCACTCGCCGAAGGGCTGGCTTGGGCGGCCGAGCTCAACACCCGAGAGAAGGAGGAAGCATGAGCACGCACGAGAGCATGACCCCGGAACGGCTGGCCGAGATACGGGGGCGGGTGGAAGCGTCCACCTGGAACCCGAGCGAACCGTGGGCGATCTACGATGACGGGCTAACCCGGAGCGTGTGGGTCCAGGACGGGGCCACCCTATGCACCTTCGTCGCCGACAACTTCTACCGTGGGGAGCCATGCGGGGAGGCGGATGCTCGGCTCACTGCCCACGCACCCCAGGACCTAGCGGACCTGCTGGCAGAGGTGGAGCGGCTGCGGGCACGGCTCACCGTGGACGACGACATGGCCGAGCGGGCGTCGCGGGCGCTGAACGCGGATGACCCCGAAGCGTACCCCTGGGAAGACATCTCGGAGTTTGCCCGAACCGAACGACGGAACGACGCCCGTGTCGCCCTCAACGCCGCACTCGGCACCCAGGAGGGGGCGTGAGCACCAGCCTTTTCGGCAAGATCACCGGCAACGTCCTCGACGACCTCGCGTACCTCGTTGCCCGCGGACGATGGGAGACACCCCCGCACCTGCCCTCCCAGCGGGGCGTCAGGTGGGGGGACTACCCGGAGGCCCGGCGATGCGTGATGGTCGCCACCATCCGCAAGGAGCTCGAAAAGGTGCTCCGCCCCGCGGTCACGGACGAGATGGTGAGTGCCGCCGTCAGTGCACTCCGCCCGCACCACACCTACCAAGTCGAGAACGGTGAAGCGTGGGTGGACATGGACGGCCCCCTCAAAATGCGGGACGCAATCGAAGCCGCTCTCGACGCGGCGACCTACCACAAGGAGAACCGATGATCCAGATCTTGACCATCATCTGCCAGATGCTGACGGTCTGCGCTCTGGCGCTCACCGTCTACTGGCAGCGGAAAGCAGACCAGCAGCTGAAGGAGGCCGCCAAAACCAGAGCCAAGATCACCGTGCATCACCACCGCTGACCCTCTGACCCAACCCCCAGGCCACTCCGAACCGGCTGGCCTTTTCCGTGGCCCCCGCACACCCGTGTGGGGGCCACTGTCGTAAGGAGAGAACCATGACCACCTTCACGGTCATCGCCGGGTACTGGCTGATCGCGGTGCTCGTCGCCACGGTCGCCAGCATCACCGGCGTGTACGCCAACATCTGGCCCGCCACGTCCCGCAGGTGCGCCCGCACCGCGCTGCTCGCGTTCGCGTGGCCCGCCCTCGTCCTCTACTGGGCGGCCCGGTGGGTGCGCTACATGTGGGGCCTCGCAGAGTGGAGGACCCGATGAGCCTGTGCGGCATCTGCCAAGCCCCCGCCACCGTGGGGTCCATGTGCGCCGGGTGCCTCGCCCGCGCCGAGCTGCGCATCATGGACACCCCGGAACTCCTCCGGGACCTGGACGTGACCATCACGAAGCAGGCCCGGCAAGCCGCCCCCGGCCCAGGTGGGGGATCGGACCGCATGGTCCTCAACCTCCCCGCCTCCGAGACCGGGGCGGAGCTGCGCGCCGCGTACCGGGCGTTCGCCGGGAAGCACGACCCCACCGTCCGTGAGACCCTCGACGGGCTCCACGCCACCGCACGGCACCCGGACACCCCAGCCCGGGTAACCCGCCTGGAGGACGCGTTCAAGGCCGCCGACCGGGCCAGGGACTCCGCACCCGAACGCCGGGTCATCGGCACCTGCCCCTGCGGCCGGCCCCTGGCCACCACCCGCACGACGGGCACCATCGAGTGCCGGCGCTGCGGGCAACGCTGGGACATCGCCGGAACCTTGGAGGACCGCACCCAGAGGGTCCAGCACTGGGAGGTGTCACCCGCGGAGGCTGAGACCTACGTGTGGGCCGCGTACCGGGAGCGCCTCCCCGCGGAGACCGTGCGCACCTGGATCAAGCGTGGCACCCTCACGAGGGTGTGGCCTGACGCGGAACGGGTGCTGCTCGGGGACGTCATCCGGGTGTGGGAGGAGAAGACCGATCGCGTGACCCACCGTGACGCCGCGTGACCCCCACTGATCTCCAGGGATTGCGGCTCAACGCCTGGACCCGTAGTATGTAGTTAGATCAGGTTCCGTCTAGGCGGGGCCTTTTTTCATGCCCCCAACGTGTTCGACACGCTGGGGGCTTTTGCATGTGCTGGCCCCATCTTGGGGGTGGGACCAGCACCGCCCATCGTCGGGAGACGTAGGGCCGCGGCGAGAGTGAAGGCTTCGGCCGGGTTCGAGTCCCGGCGCCGCACTGGTGGTGTCAAACCCTGCAGATCGGGGCAAGGGCGCCCATGACGCGACGAGGAATGCCGAGACGCACCTGCACCACCAACCACTCAACACGGTAGGAGGTGCCCATGCTGACCTGCTACGCGTGCGAGGTCCGAGACCCCAGGGAGTGGTGCGAGATCAACCGGGTCCCCGTGTACCTCGCAGAGGACGCCGAGCTCGCCTTCTGGGGGCCGTTCATGTTCACCCGGGAGGCGCTCCTTCCCGGCATCGGCAAGGGCTGGGGCAGGAAGTTCCGGCGATCTCGCATCGGCCAGCGCTTCCCTCAACTCGGCAGGGCAGTGGACCGGCTCGACTGGGCGGTCTACATCAAGGACCTGGAGCCGCGCACCATGCCGCTCGTGTGGCCGATCCGCCGGCGCCCCGACCTGTACCCCGGAGGTGGACAGTGAAGCCCACCCCTGACCTGTACGACCGGCTGAGGGCCGATGCAGTACGCGCCGCCCAGTCCGCACCACGCCGCGGTCGGAACCCCTGGGAACCCGAGACCACCACATCAGCACGCACCTACCCGGACCCCACCGGCGACCAGGCCACCGCCCAAGCGGACAAGGCCCGCCGCAAGAACCCCCGCCGCTAGCCGGCGGGGTGGTGGGTTGAGCGACCCCTCCCCGGTCACCGCTCCCCACCTGGGTGCGTCCCGGCCCCTTTCTCTCCTTTCAGGCCGGGACGCACCACCCACGACAAGGAGGACCCATGAGCTCTGGACACACCGTGACCGACTGGCACCAGCTCCAGGCTGCGCACCCCATCACCATGCACGGCACACCCGGCATGTACCTGGCACCCGAGCTCACCGGGTATAAGGACCACCTGGTCGTGCTTACCGCACCCGACAGGACCGGGGCGTTCCTGTACCAGTACCTGGTGGGCACGGACGCACCCGAGGGTCTTGCTGTTGCGGGCCCGCCCCTCTACGAGACCCCACACCTGGGCCACGCCCACCCTTCCACCAGGTGACCCGCCACCCCTACCGGCCTCGCCTCTGCTCCTGCGGGTACGAGGCCGTGTACGGCCCATGGTGCGCCGCATGCGCGGAGCAATCGGGAGCTAATGATCAGTCGTCCACGCGACGCAGGGCACCTTGACTGAACCACCCCACGAGGGTGGAGGCCAACAGCACGGCGGCCTGAGCTTCTTCCACGCTCACGTCCTGGTAGTCTCCCTGGCCGTGACGATCCGACTGGGAATGCCACAGCAGCTGCATCATGGACACCAGGTGTTCGACGGCGCTCGAATCCTTCGACCCGGCCATCACGAACTTCCAATTGTGCCCACCGGACCGCAACACGTTGATGTCCTTCCCCAGTGTGGCGTCCTTGTCCTTGGGTGAGATCAGGGGAGTGGAGAGGATTTCCACGGCCTTCACCGCATCGTGGTACGCGGAACTCGGGGAAGGGTTGACCCCGTACGCCTGCCCCCATGCCTTTCGGAGTTGGCTGCTGGCTAGATCCTGCTTGGACATCACCGACTCGACCACCACGGCCACACCCGAGGGCACACGCTCGACGAGTCCGTACCGTCCTTGACGGTTGCCCACGGCCCAGTTCGACCCACTGCGCCGCAGGATCTCCCCCAAAGCCGACACGCTTTGGGGTGCCCGCCCCTCGTAGATGAGATGCTCACTGAGGAGGAAGTCGAGGTAGTAGAGCAGTACCTTGTCTGGAAGTTCAATGAGCTCCTCAAGGACCTCGTGCGGATAGCGCGGGGACGGCGAATGAACGCCGAGGTCAATGTGTGACGCCGTCTGAAACCTCATGAACGAGGACATTGGGGTCATCCCCCGAGGCGTTGCGGCGGGCATCGCCCATGTTGCAAGCTCCGGCTTCGCGGCGGGAGGCACGTCCTCGATTAGTTCAAGGAACGACTCAGCCTCATCGGCATCCAGCCCAGGGGGAACCCATCGGTATTCATCGGTACTCATGACCGCATTGTGTCCGCGCTCACCCCGACGCACCGAGAGGCGCGCCGATACGACGTGACAGACAAGGCGGAGACCCCATGACCACTGATCGCAACTACATACCCACCCTCAAAGATCGCAGCGAGGACACATGAACCCCAAGGCCAAGCAGGTCATCGCCGGTGAGCACCTCACCGTGCGCACCCGCAACGAGTACCACGACATCGTGCATGCACTGCACTGCACCAACCACCTCGACGTGCACGTGGACGGTGACACCACCACGGCAGGCAAGGGCAGCGTCACCTACACCCGAAGCACCAAGGCCAAGGCCAACACCAAGGACTGAGAACGAGGGACAGGTGACGCATGTCAAGGACAGCGACACCAGCATGGCGACAACTCCGCAAGGTCAAGATCGAGGAAGCCCAAGCACGAGGCCAGACCACATGCCTCGTGTGCCGGGCATGGCTCGACTACGACCACAAGGGCCAGCCCAACAGCCCCGAGCTCGACCACATCGTGCCTCACGCCGCCGGGGGAACCGACCACCCCAACAACACCCGCATCATCTGCCGCACCTGCAATAGACGGCTCGGCGGGAAGCTCGGGAATCAACGATCCCGAGCGCGCTCACCCTTCGCCCCCAAGCAACCAGGCACCACCGCGGCCTGGTAACCCCTGGCGGACCAGCCGCCCCCTGTGGATAACCCCAGGGGGGAGACGGTCCCTCAGGGCCCCAGCGATCATCCCGGGCGTTGCAATACCCCCGTGGGGTTTCTGGTATCCGCAGGTGCCCGTAGCGGGTGGCCCGGCCTGGCCTGTGTTTCTGCGGTTCTGGGGATCCGTGATGCGAAGCATTTTCACCCGGAAGGGGGTCGTGATGCCGACTCGTCCTGCGACTGTGTTCACGGCGTCGAGGAAGTCCCGTCTGGAGGGTCTGCGGGCTCTGCGGGACAAGCTTTCTCGGGTGATTGACGCGACGGAGTCGGGCCGTGACCTGGCGTCGTTGTCGGCGCGGCACGTGGAGGTGCTGGCGTTGATCGCGGAGCTGGAGTCCGCGGAGCAGTCGACGCAGCAGACGGCGCCGTCGACGGCGGCTGACGAGGTCGCGGAGCGGCGGGCTCGCCGGTTGGCGGAGCGTAGGGGGGCGTGATGCTGGTTCAGGGCACGCAGTCCCCGCGGGTTTCGATGGCGCCGGTGGGGGAGTGGTCGGAGTCGGAGGACTGCGCGGACCTCGCGGCCCAGTACGGGCTGACCCCGGACCCGTGGCAGCGGAACGTGCTGGACGCGTGGATGCGTCGCGGCGCGGATGACCGCTGGGCGGCGGGTCGGTGGGGTGTGGCTGTGCCTCGGCAGAACGGCAAGAACGGTCTCGTGGAGATGGTGGAGCTGTACTTCATGGTGATCTTGGGGCTGCGGGTGTTGCACACCGCCCATGAGGTGAAGACGGCGCGGAAGGCGTTCCTGCGCATCCTGTCGTTCTTCGAGAACGAGCGGCAGTACCCGGAGCTCGCGGCGATGGTGAAGGGCTCCCCGCGGAAGACGAACGGGCAGGAGGCGATCTTCCTGCACGCCCCTGGCTGTGGCCGTGGTGAGAACTGCGGGTGCAAGGGGGGCGGGTCGGTGGAGTTCATCGCCCGCTCGAAGTCCTCGGGGCGTGGTTTCACGGTGGACGTGCTGATCTGCGACGAGGCCCAGGAGTACGGGGATGACGCGCAGGCGGCGCTGCTGCCGACGATCTCCTCGGCACCTTCGGGGGATCCGTTGCAGATCCTGCTGGGCACCCCTCCGGGCCCGGGCATGGACGGCACGGTGTTCACGCGGCTGCGTGAGGGCGGGCTGTCGGAGGCGACGCGCACGGCGTGGTGCGAGTGGTCCTGCAAGCCCGGCGTGGAGGTGGGGGACCGGGCGGAGTGGTTCGCGTCGAACCCGTCCCTGGGCATCCGCCTGAACCTCTCGACGGTGGAGGACGAGTTCGGGGCCATGTCCCCGGAGACGTTCGCCCGGGAGCGCCTGGGCGTGTGGGACACGGGCGCGAACGGGTCCGCGGCGTTCAACTTCACCCAGTGGCAGTCGCTGACGGGTGAGCCGCCGGCGGATGCGGTGCGGGTGTTCGGCGTGAAGTTCTCCGCTGACGGCTCGCACGTGTCCCTGGCGGGGTGCATGAAGCCGAAGGAGGGCCCGCTGTTCGTGGAGGGCATCGCGTCCCGGCCCATGTCGGAGGGCACCCAGTGGCTCGTGGACTTCCTCGTGGAGCGCAAGGCGGACACGGCGCAGATCGTGATCGACGGCCGCTCGGGTGTGGGTTTCCTGGTGGAGGCTCTGCGTGAGGCGGGTGTCGGGAAGCGGGTGCTGCTGACCCCCACGGTGGGGGAGGTGGTGACGGCGCACACGATGTTCGATCAGGCGATCACCGAGGCCACGCTGACGCACTCGGGGCAGGCCCTGTTGGGCGACGAGATACGAGACGTGACACGCCGACCGATCGGGACCCTGGGCGGGTTCGGGTGGGCGGCCATGACAACGGGCGGGTCTGTGGGGCTCGTCGACGCGGTGACCCTCGCTCATTGGGGTGCCCGGACAACGAAGCGGAAGCCGGGCAGGAAGCAGGTGATGATGTGAACTGGTCGCTGGGTGACATCGCGGACCTGCGCGTGGAGGGCATCTCGGAGGAGGTGTCCTCGGAGCTGAAGGACCTGCTGACGGTGTGGCGGTCTCGGTGGGAGAAGAACTACCGCCGGACCTTGTACTGCGACACGGAGCAGGAGTTCAAGAACATCGGGATCGCCTTGCCCCCGAAGATGTCCCGCACCCGGTACGTGCTGGGGTGGGCGGGGCAGGCCGTGAAGAAACCGGCGATGCGCTCGCAGTTCGATGGGCTGCGGATGCCGGGTTCGGAGGACCCGTTCGAGCTGGGGGAGACCCTGTACGCGAACCGGTTCGGGCTGGAGTTCTCGCAGGCGATCCAGTCGGCCTACAAGCACGGGGTGGCGTTCGTGACGGTCGCCGCTGGCCGTGAGGGTGAGCCGCCGGTGCAGATCATCGGCCACTCGGCGGAGGCCGCGTCGGGCATCTGGGACGCCCGGAACCGGTGCCTGCGCTCGGCGGTGACGATCACGGACACGGACGTGGAGGGCAAGCCCACGGAGTTCGTGGTGTGGCTGCGCGACGAGGTCGTGACGTGCACCTCGGACGGTGGCCGGTGGTCGGCGGAGTCGGTGCCGAATCCCACGGGGCGGGTGCTGTGCGTGCCGGTCGTGAACGACCCGGAGTTGACCTCACCAATGGGGCGGTCCCGGCTGACGAACTCGGTGATGGTCCTCAACGACATCGCGGTGCGCACCATGGCTCGCATGGAGGGCAACGCGGAGTTCTACTCGTCGCCGCAGCTCGCGGTGCTGGGCGCTGACCCGGACGCGTTCTCGGGGTTGTCCTCGGACGCGAAGTTCAAGCTCGCGATGGACCGCATCCTGGCCTTGTCGAAGGACGAGGACGGCGACACCCCGTCGCTGACGCAGCTGTCGCAGGCGACGATGACCCCGCACTCGGACATGATCCGCACGGTGGCCATGGCGTTCGCGGGGGAGACAGGCATCCCGCCGTCGTCGTTGGGCGTGATCCATGATCAGCCGGCGTCGGCGGAGGCGATCCGCGCCGCGGAGCATGACCTGCTGATCGACGTGCTGCGCATGAACCGGTCGGTGCTGCCGTTCGCGGTGAAGGAGATCGCGGGTCTGGCGGTCATGGTCCGTGACGGGGCCACCGAACCGCCGCCGGAGCTGTGGCGGGTGTCGGTGTCGTTCGCGGATCCCGAGTTCCGGTCGCTGTCGGCGGAGGCGGACGCGGTGCAGAAGCTCGCGTCGATGATGCCGACGATCTCGAACTACCCGGTGCTGCTGGAGAGGCTGTTCGACTCGGGTGAGGTGGAGCGCATCCAGGCGGACAACCGGCGGTCGGAGGTGTCGTCGTTCATGGAGCAGGTCGCTCAGCGTGCGGCGACGCCGCGTGCGACAGCCGCTGAGGGTGACCGTGGCCCGGTGACCGAGGACCCTGCAGGGACCCCGCCCCAGGCGCCCGAACGCCCCACCCCTCCCCGAGTAGCGGCGAAGCCCGCCCCGGAGTCGGCTGACACCGAGGACGAGAAGGACGAGAAGGTCGAGAAGCCCGGCGACAAGCCCGGTTCCACGACCACCA
>NZ_JAUMTZ010000013.1:50391-65783 GCF_030530945.1 Kocuria sp.
CTCCGCGGCAGAGCTGAAGCGTCAGTTCGACGCACTGGGTGTGGCGATCCGCGCCGGTGTGGACCCGGAGGACGCCGCCCGGCGCCTCGGGCTGGCCGGCATCGAGTTCACGGGCATGGTCCCGGTGAACCTCCGGGAGTCGAAGGAGGACTGATGGGCGAGGTCGTCCCGTACTCGGCGGTGCAGGGGTACTCGGGGCTGCTGGGTCAGGTCCGGGCCGCGGGTCTCGCGGACCTGGACCGCTTGTTCGCGTCCCTGGCAGGTGAGTCCACGAGCGTGTGCGAGGAGGCGCTGCGGGACGTGCTCCCGGTGCTGGGTGACCAGTACGCGGGGACCGTGTCGATGATCAGCGCCGAGTTCTTTGACGAGCTGCAGGACGTGCAGGGGGTGCGCAAGCGCATCACCCCGGACATCGTGGAGGGCCCACCGAGGGACTCGTGGCAGGCGCTCGCGGGGTGGGCGACGTCGGGCAAGAACATGTTCGAGGCCGCCGCGAATGATCTCGTGTACCGGCTCGTCGTGGGCGGGTTCACGAAGCGGCTCACGGAGCAGTCGGCGGACACGATGATCGGCAACGCGCAGGCGCAGGGCTCGATGGGGTACCAGCGGGTCCCGGCCGCGGGGTGCTGCCCGTTCTGCGCGATGCTGGCGACCCGTGGGGCGGCGTACACGTCGGCGGAGTCAGCCGGGGGTGTGGTGGGCCGCGGGTCCCCGATCCCTGGGGCGCCGCGGCGTGGCGGGCAAGCGCGGGGCATCAGGCCCCGCGGGTCCCGCACGGTCGGGCAGGCGTTCCACGACAACTGCTCGTGTCGTGTGGTGGCCGTGGACCGCGGCAACGCCGTCGAGATGGGCGAGCACGCCGAGCAGTACATGGCCGCGTACGCGCAGGCCGCGCAGAAGGTCAGTGGGGGTCTGGTGACCCGCCACTTCGGGCAGGCCGGTTCCCGGTCGCACGCCCAATTCGATGCTTCCGGGCAGGTCGTCTCCACGAAGGCAGAGACCTCCCGGATCGTGCAGGAGATGCAACGTCTCCTCACCGTTTGACCCCCATCCGCAGGGCCCCGCACGGGGCCCATTTTCATGCCGCACGGCAGGAGGCCAGTCATGTCCGACACCACCACCCCCCAGCAGACCGACCCGCAGGGCACGCCCGAGCAGTCGGCCACGGAGACCCCCGAGCAGAACGCTCAGGAGACCCCCGAGGCCACGGACTGGAAGGCGCTGTCCCGGAAGTGGGAGGCCCGCGCCAAGGAGAACAAGGCCGCGGTCGAGGAACTGGGGACGCTGAAGCCGCAGCTGGAGAAGCTGCAGGCGGAGCGGGACGAGTTCGCCGCCAAGGTGACCGCGTTCGAGACCCAGCAGGAACGGCAGAAGACCGCGGCGGAGGTAGCGGAAGCCGCGGGGGTGCCGGTGGAAGCGCTGCGTGGGGAGACCCGCGAGGACCTCGAAGCGCACGCGAAGGTCGTGAAGGACCTCCTCAACATCAACCGCCCCGGCCCCGTCGTGGGCGCGCAGGGCAAGCAGGGTCGCGTCAACGTGACCGACCCGAAGCGAGAGGCCGTCAGGAACCTGTTCGGCCACAAGGACTAAGGAGCCAGCATGGCAATCTTCGGTACTACCGATTCCAAGGTGCTGATGCCCCGCGAGATCGCGGACGGCATGATCACCGACACCCTCACCACCTCCACGGTCGCGCAGCTGTCGGGCCAGGAGCCGCAGAAGTTCGGTGAGGTCGACTACATGACCTTCAACGACTTCCCGAAGGCCGAGTTCGTGGAGGAGGGCGCTCAGAAGTCCTCCACCACGGGCGGGTTCGGCGCGGTCACCGCGAAGCCCCACAAGGCTCAGGTGACGATGCGTTTCAACGAGGAGGTGCAGTGGGCTGACGAGGACTACCAGCTCAACGTGCTGAGCTCTCTCGGCTCGGCCGGCACCGTGGCCCTGTCCCGGGCCCTGGACCTCGGCCTGTACCACCGCATCAACCCGCTCACCGGCACGGTCGTCTCCGGGTGGGACAACTACGTGGGCGCCACCACCAACAAGGCGGAGCTCACGAAGGGCACCGACGCGGACCAGGTGATCCGCGCTGCCGCCGGGCTGCTCATCAACAAGCAGCGCCCGGTGACCGTGAACGGCCTGGCCGTGGACCCGCGCCTGACCTGGGCGCTGTCCGAGCTGCAGACGAAGAACGCGGACGGGTCCCCCTCGGGCCTGCAGCGCTACCCGCAGCTGGGCCTGGGCACCGGCATGGGAGCGTTCATGGGCATCAACACCGCCCAGGGCGACACCGTGTCCGGCCAGCCCGAGGCCGTGAAGGACACCGGGGTGCGCGGCATCCTCGGTGACTTCCAGTCCGGCATCCGGTGGGGCATCCAGCGGAACCTGCCGCTGGAGCTGATCCGTTTCGGTGACCCGGACGGTCAGGGCGACCTGAAGCGCCAGAACCAGATCGCGCTGCGACTGGAGATCGTCTACGGCTGGTACGTGTTCGCGGAGAAGTTCGCGCTTGTGACCGAGCCGGTGGCCGCCTGATGCCGCGGTTCGAGGACACCTTCACGGGCGTGATCGTGGAGGTCTCCGAGGAGCGGGCCGCGGAACTCCCGGACCGGTTCGTCCCGGTGCGCCCGGCCCGGGAGAAGCCGACCGCGAAGAAGTAGGGGGTGCCCCATGTCCGAGCTGATCCCGTTCGCTACGGTCCAGGACCTGCAGGACCGGTGGCCGGACTTCCCCCCGGGCTCTGAGCGGTTCGCGGCCACCCAGCTGGAGGACGCGTCCCAGTACATCGTGGACGTGTGCCCGGCTGCGGTGGCCGCGCCGGAGGCCACCCGCCGCCGTGTGGTGTGCGCCGTCGTGCGTCGTGCGATGCAGGCCGACGCCGCCGGGCAGGTGGGCGTGTCGCAGTTCAGCGAGACCGCGGGACCGTTCTCCCACGGGGTGACCCCGTCGAACCCCAACGGAGACTTCTACCTCACGAAGCAGGAGCTGAAGTCCCTGGGCGGCGGCAACCAGGGGCAAGCGTTCAGCGTCTCCGCAGGCGGCCCGGCCACGGCCGAGGAGCACCGCCCCTGGTGCTCCCTGGCGTTCGGCGCCCGGTACTGCTCGTGCGGCGCTGACCTCACGGGCGCCGACCCGCTGTGGGAGGCGTGATGGGCTACCCGGTCGTGCAGTGGAAACGCCACGTGCCGGGCGGGGTGGACGGCGACGGGTACCGGGTGCCGGACACGTTCCGGGACCCGGTGGTGGTCCCAGCGGCGTTCGCCCCGGAGTCCACGGTGGAGCCCCGCGAGGGCCTGGGTGTGCGGGTCGTTTCGGACGCGCAGCTGGTCCTGCGGGAACCCATCGACTACGACGCTCGGGACGTGTTCGTCGTGGACGGTGTCCCGTACCAGGCGGAGGGTGTGACCCCGGCGTGGTGGGGGATGTTCTCCGGTCGCCGGTTCGGGCAGGTCATCAAGCTGAGGGGGTTCGATGGGCAAGCAGTTCAAGCTGAACCGTAAGGGCCTGGAGGCCCTCCGCAAGCAGCCGAGGGTGCGTGAGGACCTGATGCGCCGGGCGCGGGCCGTGGCCGCGGCGGCGGGCGGGGAGGACAAGGGCTACAAGGTCACGGACCTGGTCCTGGAGAGCCCCCGCGCCGCCGTGTCGGTCATGGCCACCGGCCACGCCCACCACGAGAACCGGAAGCGGAACACGCTCGTCAAGGGTCTGGACGCGGGCCGTGGCTGAGTTCGTCTTCGAGTCCCCTGTCACCCTCGCGTACCGGTACCTGAACGGCTTCTACCCGGGGCGGGTGGCCCGCGAGGACGAGCCCCCCGGGTACAAGCCGGCGGACCTGCTGATCATCGTGAAGTCCGGAGGCGGCGCCGGTGTGAACCACCGGCAGCTCTCGGACGCCCGCCTGAGCTTCGAGGTGCGGTGCGCGGACGAACGTACCGCCGAACACACCGCGGACAGGGTCCATGCCCTGCTGCGGGACTGGCCATGGAGATCCGACTGCGTGGCCCGCACGGGCACGCACGGGCTTCCCGCATGGGATCCCGAACCGGACCGCCGTATCCCGGCCTTCACGTGGACGATGGAGATCACCTTCAAGTCCACCACCCAACTCACCTGACCCCGCACCCGCGGGGTTTTTTCATGCCCGCACTGCGGGCGGAAGGAGCCATGATGGCCAACTTCGATGTGACCGTCTCCAAGCCCGCGAACCCCTCCGGTGGGGTCACGTTCGGCACCCCCGACTCGACCCTCCCCACGGACGCGAAGGCCGCTCTCCCGGCCACGTTCAAGCCCCTCGGGTACGTGAACGAGGACGGGGTGCAGCTCACCGACGATGCCTCTGACGAGGACATCCAGATCTGGGGCGGGCAGAAGGTCCGCAAGGTCCGCTCCGAGTTCTCCTCCTCGATCACGTTCACCCTGTACTCCACGCGTGACGTGGACGTGCTGAAGGCCGTGTTCGGGGACAAGAACGTGGAGGGCACCGGGTCCTCGATCACCGTGCGGCACAACGCGGACATCTCCCCGGTGCGCCCGTTCACGGTGGAGACGAAGGACGAGTCGGACTTCGCCCGTCGCTTCGTGATCCCCCGCGGCCAGCTGACCGTCTCCGGTGACCGCACCCTGAACCACTCGTCCGCGGACGGGTTCGAGGTGACCATCGACGCGCTCGTGGACGAGGACGGCAACAACTACTACGAGTACACCGAGCTGCCCGCGGAGTCGGCCACGAAGGCCCCCCAGGAAGCGTGATCTGAACCAGTGGCCCCCGGGTGCGACTCCGCCCGGGGGCCCTGCCACACCCCACGGAGTCCCCACACACCTTGAAGGAGAACCCCATGCCCGTGTCCAAGAAGCGCAAGCACGTCCGCAAGTCCGAGAAGCAGCTGACGATGGTGGACTTCGAGACCCCGATCTTCGACGGGACGTTCACGCTCCCGTCCCCGAAGCACATGCCCATCGGTGTCGCGGCCGCCGTGCAGAAGGGTGACGTGAGCGAGATCTTCGCGTGGCTGGAGAAGGCCGGCGTGGACGAGGAAGACCTCGACGCGTTCCGGTCCCTGGAGGGCGAAGAGGTCCAGGACTTCATGACCGCGTGGACCGATGGGGAGACCTCGGTCCCAAAATCCTAGAGGTCCTCGCCCTCTACCAGAAGCACCCTGCCGCGGTCCGTACCCGTCTCGTGGAGTGCGGGCTGCGGTGGGACGACTGCGGGGTCGTGGAGTCCTGGGCTGATGTGCACGCGGTGCTCTCCCAGGACGCCCCGTGGGGGCCCGTGGGGCGGGCCGACAAGGGCAAGGACTGGGCCTGGTACCTGCCCGGCTTCGACCAGCTTGTCGCCGTGTTCGAGGCGATCAAGGAGGGCAACTACATCGCCGCCCACAAGGACCCCAAGAAGTTCAAGCGCGCCCGCCGCCCGTGGGAGAAGGGCGTGCGGAAGCTGGCCGCGAAGGTCATGCCGATCAAGCAGTTCGACGAGTTCTTCGCGTCCAGGTTCTCGGAGCCTGGCGCTGATGGGTAGGAGGTAGGGCCATGGGTCGCGGTGTGGAGCTCGCAACCGGGTACGTCACGCTCGCTGTGGAGACCAGTGGTCTCGCGAAGCAGATCGGCGCGCAGTTCAAGGGCGCCGAGGGTATGGCGGCGTCGTCGGGCCGGAACATGGGCAAGGCGATCCAGAAGGGCCTGGACTCCGCCGACGCCGGCAACATCGAGGACCTGCAGCGCAGGCTCACCGAGAACGAGGCGAAGCTCGCGGCGGCTGCGGATCAGGGCGCCCGGAAGCGGGCGAACGCCGCGAAGCAGGTGGAGATCGCGGAGGCCCGCCTCGCGGAGGTCAAGGCCAAGGGCAATGCGTCGAACTCGCAGATCCTCGCCGCGGAGGCACGCCTGTCCACGTCCCGCCAGCGGTACACGGACGTCTCCAAGCAGTCCCTGGGCCAGGTGCAGCTGTACGCGTCGGCGGTGAAGGACTCCTCGGCGAAGCTGAAGGCCGCGGAGACCGCGAACACCCAGCTGGCAGAGTCGGCCGAGAAGACGAAGCGGTCGTTCTCCGGTTTCGGGGACTCCATCAAGAAGGCCCTCTCGGGCGACTTCAAGGGTGCGTTCGACGGGCTGAAGTCCTCCGCCGGGAGTGCGGCGGGGGAGGCCCGCGGGGCGATCACCTCCGGCCTGTCGTCGGTGAAGTCCGACATCAGCGGCTCGTTCTCCGGGGCGTTCTCCCGGGTCCGAGGTGACGCCGCCACCGCCGCGGGCACCATCGAGCATGAGTTCGCGGACGCCTCCGAAAAGGGCGGGTCGTCCCTGCTGGGCGGGCTGTCCGGGGCGATGGGCAAGATCCCGGCACTGATCGGTGCTGCGGGTATCGGTGCGGCGTTCGCGCAGGGCATCGGTGGGGCGCTGGAGCAGGCGAAGCTCACCGACCGGGTGTCGGCGCAGCTGAACCTCACAGCCCCACAGTCCGCTGTGGCTGGGCGTGCCGCCGGCAGTCTCTACGCGCACGCCTACGGGGACTCCATGGAGTCCGTGAACGACGCGATCGGCGCGGTCATGTCCTCGATGGGTGGGATGCGTGACGCGTCCCAGGGGGACCTGGAGAAGATCACCGGGTACGCCCTGAACCTCTCGTCCGCGTTCGACGTGGACGTGAACGAGTCCGTGGGCGCGGCCGGTGTGCTCATGAAGAACGGGCTGGCCACGGACGCCACCCAAGCGTTCGACCTGATCACGGGTGCCATGCAGAAGGTCCCGGCGGGGTTCCGCGACGAGATCTTTCCCGCGATCACCGAGTACGGCAAGCACTTCTCGAACCTGGGGATCAGCGGTGAGCAGGCCATGGGCATGCTCGTGAAGGGCGCCGAGAACGGCACCATCGGTGTGGACAAGATGGGCGACGCCGTGAAGGAGTTCACGATCCGCGCCACGGACGGGTCGAAGACCACCGGCCACGCCTACCAGGACATCGGCCTGGACATGGACGAGATGACGGGGAAGCTGCTGCAGGGCGGGGACTCCGCGAACGAGGCGTTCGGGCAGATCATCGGCGGTCTGCGGAACATGAAGGACCCGTCTGCCCAGTCTCAGGCGGCTCTGGCGCTGTTCGGTACGCAGCTGGAAGACCTGGGCATGGACCAGATTCCCGACGTGCTGGCGGCACTGGACCCGACGACGGCGGGTCTGGAGGACCTGGGTGGGTCCGCGGACAAGATGGGGCAGCAGCTCAGCGACAACGCGGCCACGAAGGTCGAGGCGTTCAAGCGGTCTATGGGCCAGGGGTTCGTGTCCATCATGGGCGCGGCTATCGGGGCGTTGTCCCCGGTCGCGACCGCGGTGAAGCCGCTCGTGGATTTCTTGGTGAACACCGCCCCCATGTGGGCCCCGGTGGCGCTCGGGATCGGCCTCGTCGCCACCGTCCTGGGCTCGTTCGCCGCGATCTCAGTGGTTGCGTCCGCCGCCGCTACGGGCCTGTCCATCGCGGCGGGCCTGCTGGGTGGGGCGCTGGCGTTCATCACCGCCCCGATCACCCTGATCGTGCTCGGTATCGCCGCGCTTGTGGCCGCCGTGATCCTCGCCTACAACAACCTCGGCTGGTTCAAGGACGGCGTGAACGCGGTGTTCACGGCGATCCAGACCGTCGTGGGCGTCGTGGTGGCGTGGTTCGCGTCGTGGGTGGTGCCCATGTTCCAGGCGACCCTGGCGCTGCTGGGGGCGGTGTTCTCGTGGCTCTACACGACGATCATCCTGCCCGTGTGGAACGGCATCCAGATGGTGGTGTCGACGTTCGTGACGTGGTTCATGACGGTGGCCCTGCCCTGGATCCAGTCCGTGATCCAGGGCATCGGCGCGGTCATGACCTGGCTGTGGGTGAACATCATCCAGCCGGTCTGGAACGGCATCCTCATGTTCCTGACCGTGGTGGTCGCCGCTGTGGTCACGATCTTCCAGGGCATCGTGTGGATCGTCCGCAACGTCCTCGGCCCCGTGTTCTCCTGGCTGTACGCGAACATCATCCTCCCGGTGTGGAACGCGATCCGCGCCGCGATTGGCGCGGCGTGGGCGTTCATCCGCGACTCGATCTTCGGGCCGCTGATGGGCTTCATCCGCGGCCCGCTGACGGCCGCGTGGATGTGGATCCGCAACATCGTGGCCCAGGTGTGGGGTGCGATCCGCGGTGCCGTGTCCGCGGCCTGGGGCTGGATCCGCGACGCCGTCCTGAACCCCCTGATCGGGTTCGTGCGGGGTGCGCTCACCAACGCCTGGACGTGGCTGCGGAACATCGTCACCCAGGTCTGGAACGCGATCCGCGGGACGATCAGCGCGGTCTGGGGCTGGATCCGCAACAACATCCTGTCCCCGGCGATGAACTTCCTCCGGGGCGCGTTCGGGCCCGTGTGGTCCTGGTTGCGGGACCACATCAAGGGCACCTGGGAGAACATGCGCCTGGGTATCTCCATTGGGTGGAACTGGATTCGTGACCATGTGTTCGCCCCGTTCAGGGGTGGCCTGGACCTGCTGAAGTCCGCGTTCACCCGCACGAAGGACGGCATCAAGAACGCCTGGGACCGCCTGAAGGCCGCGGTCAAGGAGCCCATCAGCTTCGTCGTCAACAGCGTCGTCAACCCCTTCCTGGACAACTACAACAAGGTCAACGACTTCTGGAAGGGCGACGACATCGCCACCATCAAGGGCTTCGCCCGCGGTGGTGTGCTCCCGGGTTACCAGTCCCGGAAGCGTGACGACGTCCTCACCCCGATGCGCTCGGGCGAGGGCGTGCTTGTCCCCGAGGTCGTCAAGGGCATCGGCGGCGCTGGCACGATCAACGCCCTGAACGCCGCTGGGAACTCCGGCGGCGTGGGCGCGGTGCGGAACCTGTGGCGCTCCGGGAACCTCCGGGCCGCGGAACGCACCGCGACCGCCGAGCAGGAGCACGGCATGTACGCCGCCGGCCCCGCGGGCGCAGGCCCCAACGGTGGCCTGTGGGGCGCGATCCAGACGCAGATGAACCGCACCGGCAAGCTCTACGTCCCGAACACCACGGTGCAGGGCCGGAACATCGCCGAGGCCGCGAAGGCGTGGATGGGCCAGTCCGCGCTGGACATCATCGCGGGCAGCGGTTCCCCGTCCATCTCGGCGGGCGTCGGTCACCGTGGCCCGTGGGGCTTCGCGGACACCTCCGGGAAGGTCGAGATCTCCACGACCACGCCCGCGAACCGGGTGATGGGCACGATGATCCACGAGCTGGGTCACGTCCTGTCCCTGCAGCACTCCGGTGACGGCACCTACGGGGACACGTCCTCGATCATGTCCGCGGGCATGTCCGGTGGCGATTGGCCGCACGACATCGACTACCAGGTGTTGCGGCGTGTGTGGGGTGAGCCCGGCAAGGGCGTGACCCGGTACTCGTCTTCGGACGTGGACGGGGTCACGGCGGCGTCGATCAACCCCTTGGACTGGATCAAGGACAAGTTGGACAAGTTCGTGACCGGCCCGATGAAGACCGCGAGGGACAAGTTCGGGTCGAACAAGTTCGTGCAGATGGGCACCGGGATCGCGGGCAAGATGTTCGATGGCATCAAGCAGCGCGCCGCGGACCTGCTCGGGAAGCTCCCGGGGTTCGATGGGCTGATGGAGGCCGGCAAGAAGGTCTACGACGGCGTCGCGGGCAAGGTGAAGCTGACCGCGTGGATCACGGAGGCGCTGTCTAAGAAGGGGCAACTGAACCCGGGCAACCTGGCTTCGGGCATCGCCCGTGCGCTGAAGGAGTCCGGCGGCGACCCGAACATCACGCAGAGCAACGCCGTGCGGGACATCAACTCCATGACGGGCAACAACGCGCAGGGCCTCATGCAGATGGTGCCCTCCACGTTCCGAGCGAACATGGAGCCGGGTCACGGGAACATCTTCGACCCGGTGGACAACATCCTCGCGTCCATCAACTACTGCATCCGGACCTGGGGTTCGGTGCGTGGGGGCTGGGACCAGCCTGGCGGGTACGCGCTCGGCGGCATCGTGGACCACGTGTGGGACGCCCCCGTGGGCACTGTGCATGCCCTGCGGCCTGGGGTGTCGACGATCTACAACGGCACCGGGTCCACGGAGATGTTCCAGCGGGTCGACACGACCGCCGCGGGCACCTCTGGGGAAGCCCACCTGCACCTGCACGGCACCGAGTACGACGAGTCGCGGATGCTACGCCGCGGCGCTGAGGAGTGGAGCCGTGCGTTCCGGAAGGCAGGTGTCGCAGCATGAGACGGTCCATGATCGTGTTCCAGGGCCCCACTGGGGTGGAGCTGGTGATGCACACGGGCATGTCCGAGCCGGGTGTGCACCACGTCCTGCAAGACGTGGTGGGCTGGTACGGCGGAGTGGGGGTCGCTGGAGACAACACCCAGCGCACCCTGGGGCACGGGTTGTTCCCGGCCCCGTCCCGCCGTACCGGTCGCGCCCTCACTGTGAAGGGTGCCCTGCTGTTCGAGGACGCCGACGAGCGGGCTGTGGTGGAGCGTCACCTGTCGGCCCTGTTCTGGGACGGGGAGCTCGGCACCGTCATCGTGGATGACGGGCACCTGACCCTGTCCACGCGGGCGAAGCTCGACGGCGACATCGACGTGGAGCGGTGGGGCATCGCAAACCTGAAGATCGCAGTGCCCCTGCTGTGCCCGGACCCGTTCCTGTACGCCCAGGGAGGCACCACCCAGGTGTCACCCCCGGGCGCCGGGGTGGGGTTCGGGTGGTCTGAGGGCGCGTTCCCCGGCGGGGGCGTGTCCTGGCACGAGGGCCGCAACACGGCGGCACGGATCGTGAACCAGGGCAACGCGGACGCCTACCCCACGATCACGGTCCGCGGGTCCTGGCCGAACGGGTTCCGACTCACGGACGGTCGCCACGCGGTCGAGTACCCGCACGCCGTCTACGACCAGTCCCCGGTGGTCGTAGACATGCGCGCCGGGTCCGTGACGGTGCGCGGCGCCGACCAGACGCACAAGCTCACGAAGCGTGAGTGGTTCAAGGTCGGCCCCGGTGAGGCGATCACCGTGCGCGCCGCACAGTTCGCCCCGTCGACGGGGTGGGCGGACATCGTCCTGCGGGACACCTACATCTAGGAGGACACATTGTCGACAGCATGGGGTATCCCTGACCTGCGGGACGCGGACGGCACGATCATCGACGCCACGACGCCGCAGGACATGCAGCTGATCATCGACGCGCAGTACCAGAACGCGGGCATCCTCACGGGTGCCACGGTGGGGTTGCGTGGGGACATGAAGGTGGACATCTACGACGGCGCCGTGGTGATGAAGTGGAACAACCGCGGCTCCGTGCTGGTGCCGGTGTACCGGCAGACCATCACCCTGGATCCCGCCCCCGCCACGGGGCAGGCCACGGTGTCGTTCTACGTGGAGCAGGCCGACACCGCCACCTCGAAGGCCGCCTCGGTGGTGATGACCACGGGCGCGGTCCCCACGGGCCGGGTGGTGCTGGACAAGATCATCGTCCCGGCCGGCACCACGAAGACCTCCAGCTGCACCCGCGCCTGGGACCGGGAGTACGCCATGCACTCCCAGTCCACCCTGGGCGCCCTCTCGGTGGCCGTGGACCAGGGCGGCGATGTCCGCACGAAGGGCAAGACGTACAAGAAGTGCTCCCAGCGGTTCACGGTGGACACGGACCGGACGCTGAACCTGAAGATGTCGGTCACCGCCGGCCGCACGAACGCGTCCGGGGTGTCCTCCATCGGAACGATCGCCGCGTCGATGGGGTCCCTGCGCTATGGGCTGTACGTGGACGACGTGCTCGTGAAGACGTACGAGGTGGGCATCGACAAGCGGTGGCAGACCATCATGCTGGAGACCATGCACAAGGTGTCCCGCGGGGCGCACACCGCGCACCTGGTGTCCCAGTGGGAGTCGGACGGGGACATGACCGGCAACACGAACTGGGTGGTGCGCTGGGGTGGTGCTGACAAGTACACGGGCGACACGCTGACGGTGTTCGACGCCGGGGTCGCGAAGTGACCTGGCAGGTGCACCTGGTGGAGACCGTGTCGGGCACCGTGGGTCGGGCGCTGGACCCCGTCGCGGGGTCATGGTCGGTGGAGGTCAACAAGACCGACTCCGGGTCCGTGACCGTGCGGAAGGCAGACCTTCACGGGCTGGACCTGTTGTGGTTCACCCCGTGGAAGACGTCGGTGCTGTTCTCCTACGTCACCCCGGACGGCGACGTGGTGCCGTGGTGTGGTGGCCCGATCACGGGGTGGCCCTCCGAGTCCCTGGAGACCCTGGAGCTGTCCTGGGCGGGGATCCGGAAGATCTTCGAGCGTCGACACCTGGAGAAGGACCTGAAGCTGTCGGGCATGTCGCTCGGGTCGATCGCGTGGGAGCTCGTGCGCGCCGGGATGGACAAGCCCGGCGGTGGCCTGCCGATCATCCACGGCACCCCCACGGAGGTGTACGCCCCCGGCCATGAGCGCACCTACGAGGCGTTCAACCTGGCGAACAACGTGGTCGACAAGCGGCTCACGGAACTCTCCGAGGTCGTGGGCGGCCCGGACATGATGTTCCGTCCCGAGTGGGCGGACGAGGACCGGACCCGGGTGCGGTGGCGGTTCGTGCACGGCACCCGCGTGGACCCCTCGATCCCGCAGACCTGGGTGCCGGACTGGGATGCGACGTCGCAGGCGGACGTGGTGGACCTGGACCTCACCTCGGCGGCGGAGTCCATCGCCTCCCGGGTGTGGGGCACCGGCGCGGGGGAGGGGAAGGCCACGGTGATCACGAGGGCCGAGAACCTGGCGCTCGTGAACCTTTACTTCCCGTTCCTGGAGTCGGTGATTTCGGACCCGGACCAGACGAAGGCGGAACCGATCCGCCAGAAGTGCGCCGCGGCGCTCGCGGGTGACCGGCGGATGGTGGACCAGCTGTCGCTGACGGTGCGGGCGGACTCGGTGAAGAACCCGCTCACCTCGTGGTGGGTGGGGGATGACGCCCGGGTGACGCTCCCGGACACGTTCTTCACGATGCCCGGGGGCACGAGGGACATGCGGGTGATCAAGGCCTCGGGCGGGCTGAACGAACAGGTGGCCGTGGAGCTGCAGGAGGGTCAGTGGTTCCGGCCGGCTGACGCGATCTAGGAGGGCACGTGAAGTACGAGAACCAGCACCCGGATCTCGCGGAGCAGGTGAAGTCCCTGGTCCAATCCGCGAACTCGGTGAAGACCGTGCCCCATGGGGTGAAGACGGTGGAGCCAGGAGAGGGTCTGCAGCTGCTCTCCTCGGATGGCGCGGAGATCTTCTGGGACTGGGAGACCGCGAACACGTGGGACACCCGGATCCAGGAGGGGGCGGCGCTGATCGACCAGACCCGGGCCACGCTCGCGCAGACCGAGCAGACCCTCGCGGACGCGCAGGACCGGATCGGGCGGGTCGCGGCCGGGGAGATCGAGAAGATCGACGGGCACATCATCATCAACGGCACCGTGGACCTGCCTGCTCTGAACGTCACCGGGGAGCTGTCCACTGCGATCGTGAAAGCCCTGGACGTGACTGCCCGCCGCGGCATCTTCACGGAGGGCCTCACCGCCCAGGAGTCCACTCTGCTGGGCACCACGGTCGCGGAGGCCATAAACGCCGGCACCGTGGCGTCGCGCATCATGACCTCGGGTCTGCTGCAGACCACCACGGACGCGGCGCGTGGGGTGAAGATCGACAACGCGGGCATCCGGGCGTGGGACGAGACGGGTTCCCAGACCGTGCAGATCAACGGCCGGAATAACTACATGGTGGGCGAGCTCTCCACCGCCCCGGACAAGCAGCGCGTGCGCCTGCGCTCCACGGGGTCCATCGCCGCTGCGGACTTCTTCGGGTCGAACAACACGAAGGACCACCTCGCGATCTGGCATCAAGCCGACGCAGGCGTGGACACGGTCTCGAAGATCATCGCCCACAACGACATCGCCCAGGTCAAGGGCAACCCCGGGATGCTCATGTTCCCGTTCCGTGGGGAGTTCGCGTTCACGGGCCGGTGGGCGCAGGAGTCCGACACGCTGAAGTTCTTCCGCTACGACAACAGCTCGGGCATCGGGGCCGGGGCGTACCTGGACCTGACCTACACCTACACGTTCCCGTTCACCAGCCAGTACACGGTCCTCATGCCGTTCCTCTCCGTGGAGGCCGCTTCGGGGCGCGAGTGCGTGGTCACGGTCATGGCCCTGACCTACTCCACGATCAAGTTCAGGGTCGTGAACAAGTCCGCGGGTGACTCCGGGGCGCTGAAGGTCCGCGGGGTGGTCTTCAACATGAACAGCTACGTCTACAACAAGTACGAGTGAGGGGGCGCCCTGATGGGGACGTTCGAGATCAACGAGACCGGGCTGGTCATCGACGGGGAGTACCTGCCCGACAAGCCGAAACCGACAACGGAAGGATCCACCCATGAGTGACCTCACCGCCGAGCAGTACCAGCGGATCATCGCCACGCTTTCCTCGCAGAAGGCGCAGGCTGAGCTGGCGGCACTGGAGTGGCAGGTCCGCTACGAGGCCGCCACCCACGCCACCGAGGGGACACCCGAGTGAGCGCGTTCATTCCCTCCCACGACCCGCCCCTGTGGTGGGAGCGGGCGCTGACGCACCCGGTGATCTGGGTGGCGGTGTGGTCCGTGCTCGCGGGCACGATGCTCGCGGTGTCCCCCTTCGTCGCCGAGTTCACCCCGTCCCCGTCGTTGGGGCGCATCCCGGGGTGGACGGCCGCGCTGCTGTCGGTCACCCAGATCGCCGGCGGCGCCTCGGCAATCGTGGGGCTGCTCAACGACTGGGAAAACCGATCACGAGCCTGGAACACGGAGCAGGCCGGGTGGGTGCTGATCAGCACCGGATGGGTCTCCTACGCCGTGGTGGTCATGCAGGTGCTCCCCGGGTCCACGATCGCGTGGGGCTCAGCACTGATGAGCGTCGCCGCCGCGGTGACCCGCATCATCGCCCTGCACCTGATGGCCCGGCGCACCCGGGCGAAGCTGCGCGAGCTCAGGGCTGCGGTGATGACCGAGCAGGAGGTGGAGCACCACGATGAGTGAAGACAGCATCGTCGCGATCGTCGTCGCGCTCCTCGCCGGCGGTGGGCTGTGGCCGTTCCTCTCCGCGCTGCTCCCCAAGAAGGACCCGCCGATCCAGAAGTCGGATGCGGAGACCGTGGCCGCGCACACCTCCCAGCAGATGACCCTGGCTCTGCTCAACGAGGTCCAGGAGGAGCTGCGGCAGACCCGCACCAACGCGGACCGGGAGTTCAAGGCCAGGCTGCGTCTGGAGCGCCAGGTGCAGGAGCTGCAGGTCGACCGGGAGGAAGACCGCCGGGAACTGGGCCTGCTCCGCCAGGCCGTGGAAGTCCTCGTCGGGTGGGGCCGCGACATCC
>NZ_JAUMTZ010000014.1 GCF_030530945.1 Kocuria sp.
GCACCAAGGCCCTGGAGGGCCGCGACGTGAAGCTCGCGGACGAGAAGCTCAGCGAAGAGTACCGTGCGGGGCTGCATGAGCCCGGCGCCACCCGCCGCGCCACCCTGAACCGGCTGCTGTTCCCCGGCCCCACGAAGGACTTCCAGAGCTCGCGCACCCGCTACGGCAACCTGTCCGTGCTGCACACCCGCGACTTCCTCTACGGACTGCAGCAGGACCAGGAGCACGTCATCTCGCTGGGCAAGGGGGTGCGGCTGCTGGTCACCCTGCAGGCCATCTCCGAGCCGGACGAGAAGGGCATGCGCACCGTGATGGTCACCCTCAACGGCCAGCTGCGGCTGCTGGAGATCCGCGACGAGTCGGTGACCTCCCAGGTCCAGGAGACGGAGAAGGCGGACACCTCCCAGCCGGGCCACGTGGCCGCGCCGTTCGCGGGCGCCGTCACCGTGTCCGTCTCCGAGGGGGACAGCGTCTCCGCGGGCGAGTCCGTGGCCACGATCGAGGCCATGAAGATGGAGGCCTCCATCACCGCGCCGGTCGCGGGCACGGTCTCCCGGGTGGCCCTGAACGACACCACCCACGTGGCCGGCGGGGACCTCGTCCTCGTGATCGACCCGAGCTGACACCGGCCGGACTGGCGCCGCTCCCGCCGACCTCGCACGGGTGGGCCCACTCCTGCCGAGGCGCCCCGGACGACGCCGCCGCGTGGCCCGGGGCGGCCGGCTCCGGTGACCGTCCCGGCGGCGTCGGCCCACAGCTCCGCGACCGTGCCCCGCACCCCGCGTGCGGGGCACGGTCATAGGATGGGGCGCATGCGCTCATTCGACCTGATCATCGTCGGCTCCGGCTCCGGCAACTCCCTGCTCACGGACGAGTACCGGGACATGGACGTGGCCATCGTGGAACCGAACCGCTTCGGGGGCACGTGCCTGAACGTGGGGTGCATCCCCACCAAGATGTACGTGTACCCGGCCACCGTGGCGGAGCAGGCCCGCGACGCAGCCCGCCTGGGCGTGCGGGCCAGCATCGACGGTGTGGACTGGCCGGGCATGCGGGACCGGATCTTCGGGCGCATCGACGCCATCTCGGAGGGCGGGCTGGAGTACCGGCAGTCCCTGGAGAACGTCACGGTCATCCAGGAGTACGTCCACTTCGTGGAGCCCCGCGTGCTGGAGACGGCCTCCGGGGAGCGGATCACCGCGCCGCAGATCGTGCTGGCCAACGGCTCCCGCGTGCAGCTGCCGGACGTGCCCGGCACCGACCTGCCGGGGGTCCACACCTCGGACACCGTGATGCGGCTGCCTGAGCTGCCCGGGGAGATCGTGGTGGTGGGCGGCGGGTACATTGCCGCGGAGTTCTGCCACGTGTTCCAGGGCCTGGGCTCCTCGGTGACCCAGCTCAACCGCTCGCACCGGCTGCTGCGCGCCCACGACGACACCGTTGCCGAGCGCTTCGCCCGCGAGGCCGCCGAGCAGTGGGACCTGCAGCTGGGGTGGTCCATCACCGGCATCGAGCGGGACGGGGACGGACGGCTCACCGTGACCGCGGAGGCCACGGACGGCTCCGGGGAGCAGTGGCGGCGCAGCGCGGACGTGGTGCTGCTGGCCACCGGGCGCCTCCCCAACGCGGACACGCTGAACCCGGAGGCCGCGCACCTGGACGTCACGGACAGGGGCCTGCTGGCGGTGGACGAGTTCCAGCGGGTGCTCTCCCACGGCGAGCCGGTGGAGGGCCTGTGGGCCCTGGGGGACGTGTGCTCCCCGCACCAGCTCAAGCACGTGGCCAACGCGGAGGCCCGCACGGTGTCCCACAACGTGGTCCACCCCGAGGACCTGCGCGCCACCGACCACCGGTACGTGCCGTCCGCCGTGTTCACCGAGCCACAGATCGCGTCCGTGGGCATGACCGAGCGCGCGGCCCGCGACTGGGCCCGCGAGAACGGCGCGGAGATCACCGTCAAGGAGCAGGCCTTCGGCGACGTGGCGTACGGCTGGGCCATGGACGACCACGTGGGCATCTGCAAGCTCGTCGCGGACTCCCGCACCGGGGAGCTGCTGGGCGCGCACCTGATCGGCCGGGACGCCTCCAACCTGGTCCAGCCGCTCGTGCAGGGCATGTCCTTCGGACTGCGCGTCCACGAGATGGCACGCGGGCAGTACTGGATCCACCCGGCACTCGCGGAGGTCGTGGAGAACGCGCTGCTGGGCCTGGACGTCCCCGGCCAGCGCCCCGACGCCGACTGAGCCGGCCCCTGCGGGGCGGCGCCGCCCGCAGCGTGGGCGCGGCGTCGACCTGCCCAGAGCGCGTCTGCCGCGCCCACCCCGAGGTATTGGCCGCCCACGGGCGTGGGGTGCTGGAGGCGGGCGGTCGGCGTCGTCGTGGGGCCGCGTCCGGGATCCCGTGCCGCAGCCGGATGAGGGGCCCGGTCGGAGCCATCACCCGGTGTACATGGCCTCGATGACGTCCGCGAACTCCTCGGCGACCCGGTTGCGCTTGAGCTTCAGCGACGGGGTGAGGTGCCCGCCCGCCACGGTGAGGTCCCTGTCCAGGATCCTGAACGTCTTGATGGCCTCCGCGCGCGAGACCCTGGTGTTGGCGTGGTCCACGATGCGCTGCACGTGGGCGACCACCGCCTCCTCCCGGGCGGCCTGGGCGGGTGTGAGGTGCGGGTCCAGCCCCAGACCGGCCAGGACGTCCGCCAGGGTGTCCCGGTCCAGGGTGACCAGGGCGGCCACGAAGGGCCGGTCGTCCCCGACCACCATGACCTGGTCCACGGCGGCGGTGGCGCGGATGGGGTCCTCGAGCTGGCTGGGGATCACGTTCTTCCCGCCCGCGGTGACGATGATCTCCTTCTTGCGCCCGGTGACGGTGAGCAGGCCCTCCTCGTCCAGGTGCCCCAGGTCCCCGGTGGCGAACCAGCCGTCCCGGAACGCCTCGGCGGTCTTCTCCGGCAGGCCGTTGTAGCGGGCGAAGACGTTCGCACCGCGCACCAGGATCTCGCCGTCCGCGGCGACCGCCACCTCGTTGCCGGGGATGGGGTGGCCCACCGTGCCCAGCCTGTTGAGGCTCGGGACGTTCGCGGAGATCGGGGCGGTGGTCTCGGTGAGTCCGTAGCCCTCCACCACGTACACGCCGATCCCGTTGAAGAAGTGCGCCAGGTGCTCCCCGAGGGCTGCCCCTCCCGAGACGGCGTGGCGCACCCGCCCGCCCATGGCCTCCCGCAGGGTGCGGTAGACGAGCCGGTCGTAGAGCCGGTGGCGCAGGCGCAGCCACGGGGAGACGCGCCCGCGCTGGGACGCCTTGGACCATGCGACGGCCGTGTCCACCGCGCGCTCGAACACCAGCTTCTTCACGGGTGAGCCGGCCTGGGCCTTGAAACGGGCCCCGATGAGGATCTTCTCGAACACGCGGGGCACGGCCAGGATGAACGTGGGCCGGAAGCGGGCGAGGTCCTCCATGAGGTGGGAGACGTCCGGGGTGTGGGCCAGCGCGATCCCGGCGTCCAGCGCGGTGACCTCCACGAAACGGGCGAAGACGTGCGCGAGCGGCAGGAACAGCAGGGTCCGGGCACCCTCGTGCATGAGCTCCCCGATCACGGGGATGGTGTTCTGGGAGCAGGCCACGAAGTTGCGGTGCGTGAGCTCGCAGCCCTTGGGGCGGCCGGTGGTGCCCGAGGTGTAGATGAGCGTGGCGGTGTCGTCCAGGACCACGCCGTCGTGGGGCCGGGTGAGGTCCGCGCGCTCCGCGCCCGCGGCGAGCACCGTGTCCAGGGAGAGCTCGGGGTCCGCGGTGTCGAACACGCGGATCCGGTGCGCGGCGGGGAAGTCCGTGATCCGGGCGGCCTCGCGGACCCGCTGCGCGAGCTCGTCCGTCTCCACGAACACCGCGGTGGCTCCGGAGTCCGAGAGGATCCAGGCGATCTGGTCGGGCGACGAGGTGTCGTACACCGGCACCGGGACGGCTCCGAGCCACCACAGGGCGAAGTCGGTGAGGGTCCACTCGTAGCGGGTCCGGCTCAGGATGCCCACGCGGTCCCCGGCGCGGATGCCCTGCGCAGCCATGCCGCGGGCCAGACCCACCACCTCGTCCCGGAACTGCCGGGCGGTGACGTCCCGCTCGCGGCCCTCCGCGAGGACCGTGTACAGGACGAGATCCGGCCGGGTGTCCGCGCGCTCGGCGAGGATGTGGGCGATCCCGGGGTACGGCAGGGGATCGACGATGGCCGGGGCGCTGACGCGTCTCATGGGGAACCTTCCTGGCGGGGCGTGGGCCCAGTTTACGGTGTGTTAACCCTCACACCGCACCGGCACGGGTGGGGTGCGGCTCAGACGACGGCGCCGTCCCCGCCGTCCGCGGGCGGGTCCTCCGGCAGTGCCCGGAACACCAGGAACAGCGCGCCCACCAGTCCCGCGAGCCCGGCGACCCACACGAGCGGCGGCAGGGCACCAGGCAGCAGGGAGAGCCCGGCCACGACCACCAGGACCGCGAGCACGGCGGACAGTGCGCGGAGCATGTCGGGGGAGATCCCGCCGGTCACGGGACCGGGGTCCGGGTTCCAGGTCTCGTCCCCGGCGTCCTCCCGCAGCTCAGCGGGGACGTCCTCGGTGGGCTGCTCGGCGGGACGCCACTCGATGTCCTCGGCCCAGGGGTCGAGGTCTTCGTGGTCCCGGGGGACGTCGTCCCAGGTGTTGGCCCGGATGATGCGCTCGAAGGCGTCGTCCGGTTCCCGCGGTGCGCTCACGCCGCGGCCCCGGACAGGAAGGACTCGCCGCGGGACAGCCGCTGCACGGCGTCGCGGGAAACACTCTCGATCAGCGGGGCGTCGTGGTCCAGCGTGGCCACGTGGTAGCTCTGCGGCAGCCCCACCACGCGCACCGGGCCACCGCTGCGCCGGGCCACGAGGTCCGCGGAGGCCCCGGAGACCACGTGGTCCTCGGCCGAGCGGAACACCACGGTGGGCGCGGTGACCGCGGGCAGCATCCGCGCGGTGCGGTGCATGAGCACGTTGAGCTGGGCGACCGCGGCCAGGGGCGTGCGGTCGTAGGCAGTCTCCTCGGCCGCTCCCCGCTTGATGTCGCTCCCGATCCCCGGCAGGGACGCCACCACCGGGCTGAGCGCGCCGCTGAAGCGCGCCATCCGGTTCACCAGCGCCAGTGCCGGGTTCACCAGCAGCACCCCCGCCACGTCCCGGCGCGCGGCCGTGTGCAGGGCCAGGGCACCGCCCATGGACAGCCCGCACACCACCACGTGCTCGTGGTGGGCACGCAGCCGCCAGTACTCGGCGTCCACGGCGTCCCGCCAGGCCTGCCAGGGCTGGACCGCGAGGTCCTGCCACCGCGTCCCGTGCCCGGGCAGCAGGGGGACGCCGACCCCGGGAGCGGACCCGGCGGCGTCGGCCGCGGTGTGGATGGCGCGGGCCCACGACGCCACGGACGCCGTGGTGGAGGTGAAGCCGTGGAGCACCAGGACTCCCACCGAGGACGTGCCGGGCAGGTGCAGGGGGCCGTGGGAGTGCAGATCCGTCGACATGGCGCCATTGTGCCAGCCGCCGCGGGCACTCGTGAGAGAATCGCCCGGCCGGGGGTCCCGCCCCCGCCGCCCCGTCCCACCGAGGCCGGCGGCGAACGCAGCGACGAAAGGGCACCCGTCCCATGGTGTACATGTTCCTCAGGAACTACGTGGTGGCTCCCGTGGTCAACCTGGTCTGCCGCCCCACCGTGATCGGTCTGGAGAACGTTCCCGCGCAGGGGCCCGCCATCCTGGCGAGCAACCACCTCTCCGTCCCGGACACGATCTTCATGCCCGTGGCCGTGCCCCGCCAGGTGTACTTCCTGGCCAAGTCCGAGTACTTCACCACACCCGGCCTCAAAGGACGCGTGGTGGCCGCCTTCTTCCGGGCCATCAACCAGATCCCCATGGACCGCCGCGGCGGTCGTGCGAGCGCCCGCTCGCTCAGCGCGGGCGGCCAGGCGCTCGCCGAGGGCAAGCTCGTGGGGATCTACCCGGAGGGCACGCGCTCCCCGGACGGCCGCCTCTACCGCGGCAAGATCGGGGTGGCACGCCTGGCCCTGGAGTCCGGTGCGCCGGTCGTCCCCGTGGCCATGATCGGCACGGACAGGATGCAGCCCCCCGGATCCCGCTTCCCGGACCCCCGGCGCGCGAAGATCACCACCGTGTTCGGCGAGCCCATGGACTTCTCGGAGCTCACCGGGAGGCAGGGGGAGCACGCCGTCCTGCGCCGCGTGACGGACGAGATCATGGACCGCATCCAGGAGCTCTCGGGCCAGGAGCGCGCCGAGGGCTACGCCGCGGACCGCAAACGGCGGCTCGCCGAGGAACGGACCACCGGCCTGAAGGCCCAGGCGCGCGACGTCGCCCAGGCCACCCGGGAGCGCGGCCGGGCGGTGGGGACCGCGGTGTCCCAGCAGGCCGGAAACCTGGCCGGGAAGCTGCAGGGCGGTGCACGTGACGCCCACGATGACGACACCCCGGGGGGTGCGGCCTAGACTGGGCCAATGAGTTCCGACATCCTGCCCGAACAGTTCCGCTCCGTGCCGACCCCGTCCCCGAGTGCCGCCGAGCACCCGGGTCTGGACGAGTGGCGTGACCGGAGCATCGGACAGCACCCGCAGTGGGCCGAGCACCCGGACTTCGAGAGCGCCGTGCAGGAGCTCAACACCGTCCCGCCCCTGGTGTTCGCCGGGGAGGTGGACACCCTGCGGGAGCGGTTGGCCCAGGTGGCCAACGGGGAGGCGTTCCTGCTCCAGGGCGGGGACTGCGCGGAGACCTTCGACGGCGCCACCGCGGACAAGATCTCCGGACGGGTGCGCACCCTGCTGCAGATGGCCGTGGTGCTCACCTACGGCGCGTCCATGCCCGTGGTGAAGATGGGCCGGATGGCCGGGCAGTTCTCCAAGCCCCGTTCCTCCAACGAGGAGACCCGCGACGGTGTGACCCTGCCGTCCTTCCGGGGGGAGATGGTCAACGGGTTCGACTTCACACCGGAGTCCAGGGCCCACGACCCCAAGCGCATGCTGCGCGGGTACCACACCTCCGCCTCCACCCTGAACCTGATCCGCGCGTTCACCCAGGGGGGGTTCGCGGACCTGCGCCGCGTGCACGCCTGGAACATGGGCTTCGCGGCGAACCCCGCCTACGCCCGCTACGAGAGCATGGCCCGGGAGATCGACCACGCGGTCAAGTTCATGGCCGCGTGCGGCGCGGACTTCGACGCGCTGCGCACCACGGAGTTCTTCGCGGGCCACGAGGCGCTGCTGCTGGACTACGAGCGCGCCCTGACCCGCATCGACTCCCGCACGCACCTGCCGTACGGCACCTCCGGGCACTTCCTGTGGATCGGGGAGCGCACCCGGGACCTCGACGGCGCCCACGTGGACCTGCTCTCCCGGCTGCGCAACCCCATCGGCGTGAAGCTCGGCCCGGGCACCACCGGTGAGGACGCCCTGCGGCTCATCGACGCCCTGGACCCCGAGCGGGAGCCCGGTCGCCTGACCTTCATCACCCGCATGGGCGCGGGGAACATCCGCGAGAAGCTACCCCCGGTCATCAAGGCCGTGGAGGCCTCCGGGGCCAAGCCCGTGTGGGTCACCGACCCCATGCACGGCAACACGGTCTCCCTGCCCTCCGGGTACAAGACCCGCCGGTTCGAGGACGTCATGGACGAGGTCCGGGGCTTCTTCGAGGTCCACCACGAGCTGGGCACGTTCCCGGGCGGGATCCACGTGGAGATGACCGGAGACGACGTCGCCGAGTGCCTGGGCGGTTCGGACCCCGTGGCGGAGTCCGCGTTCGCCGAGCGCTACGAGACGTTGTGCGACCCCCGGCTCAACCACATGCAGTCCCTGGAGATCGCGTTCCTGGTGGCCGAGTACCTCTCCGCCCAGCACTGAGCGGCCACCACGACGCCGCCGGGCCGCCTCCCCCGGGAGGGGACCCGGCGGCGTCGTCCTGCCGTGGGTGTCAGCGGCCCTCGCACGGTGTGCCGCTCACAGCACGGTGAGCGTGACCGTGGTGCCGTCCGTGCGCTGGCGCACCACCCGGTTGAGGTGGGAGCCCAGCGGCTCGTCGATGCGCACCGTGAAGCCCTTGCCCTCCAGCTCCGCCCGTGCGTCGTCCGCATCCCGGCCCACCACGGCGGGGGCCGCCTCCTGGGGAGTGCTCGCGGCCACCGTGAGGTCCACGGCGGAGCCCTCGTCCACCTCGGTCCCCGCGGCGGGAGACTGGCGCAGCACGGTGGACTCAGGCTGGGTGGAGTACTCGCGGGTGACGGTTCCCGTCCGCAGGCCGGCGTCGGCCGCGGTGGCCTGGGCGGCGTCGAGCGCGGCGCCGGTCAGTGACGGGACGTCCACGCGGGCGGGCCCGGAGGAGACCACCAGGTTCACCTGCTCGATGCCCCGAACGGTCGTGGCCTCGGCGGGGTCCGTGGCGAGCACCACACCCTCCGGGGCGGCAGTGCTGGTGGTGGTGCGGACCCCTACGTTGGTGATCCCGGCGTCGTGCAGCGTGCGCTCCGCGGCGGCGGTGTCCTGGCCCGCGACCGCGGGCACCGTGGCGGAGGCCGAACCCGGCGCGGAGCCCAGCCACCAGCCCAGGAAACCCGCCACGGTGAGCAGCAGCGCGAACACCACGAGGGCCACGCCCACGTGCAGCGGCCGGGCGGGCGGGTTCAGGCGCACCCTGGGCGCTCCGGGGGAGCGGTGGGCGGTGGAGCCCACGGTGGCCGTGGCCAGGGTGGACGTGGCATCCGCGTCCCAGCGGGGGAGGATGCGCCGGTCCCCGTCCGAGGGAGCGCCGGGCCCGCCGGCCCCCCTCGAGTCAGCGGACCCGGGGGCACCTGACCCGCGGGACGCGGAGACCGGGACGGCCCGGGTCGCCGTCCACGCACCGTCGTGCGGTCCCAGTGCCTCGGTGGGTGCGTCGTGCCGGGAGCCGAGTGTTTCGGTGGGTGCATCCTGCGCCGCTCCCAGCGCCTCGGTGGGCGGTTCGCTCCCGGAACCGGTCAGGGCCTCGGTGGGCCCGCTGCCCCCGAAAGCACCGAGGGTCTCCGTGGGCGCCCGGTCCGCGACGGAGCCCAGCGCCTCGGTGGGCGCCTCCCCCGGCGACGTGAGATCCGTGGGCTCGGGCAGCGAGCGGCGGATGGCGAGCGCCAGGTCCAGCAGGGCGGCGGCGTCGGCGGGACGGCGGGCGGCGTCGCGGGCGGTGGCACGGAGCACGAACTCGTCCAGCGCCGGGGGGACGCCCGGGATGGCCCCGCTGGGCGCGGGGACGTCCCGGCTCACGTGGGCGTTGGCCACCTGCAGGGCGGTCCCGGTGTAGGGGCGGGAACCGGTGAGCATCTCGTACGTCATGATGCCCACGGCGTAGACGTCGCTGCGCTGGTCCACGGGTCCGTCGCCCACGAGCTCCGGCGCGGCGTAGCCCACGGTGCCCAGGACGGTGGCGGTTGCGGTGTGGTCGTCCACGGCACGGGTGAGCCCGAAGTCCGCGACCTTCACCTGCCCGTCCGAGGTCAGCAGCACGTTCTCGGGCTTGACGTCCCGGTGCACCAGGCCCGTGCCGTGCGCCCGGGCCAGCCCGCGCAGCACCGGGACCAGCAGGTCCAGCGTGCGCCGCGGGGACAGGGGTGCGTCCCGGGCGATGACCTCGCGCAGCGTGGGGCCGTCCACGTACTCGAGCACGAGGTACAGCGCACCGTCCTCGGCCTGGCCCTGGTCCAGCACGGAGACCACGTTGGGGTGGTGCAGCCGCGCCGCGGACCTCGCCTCCCGTTGCGCGCGGGCCGCGAACGCGGGGTCCTCCGCGACGTGCGGGTGCATGATCTTCAGCGCCACCGGCCGGTCCAGGCGCTCGTCGAGCGCCTCGTAGACGGCCGCGGTACCCCCGCGGGCGATCCTGCGCCCCACCAGGTAGCGGTTGTCGAGCAGAGTTCCCGTGCGGGGGTCGTTCATGCTGCTACTGGGCAAATCTTCGTTCCTGTGCGCTCACGGCCTTGACGTATGCCTTGGTGTCCGAGTACAGACCATAGGTCCGCACGCCGTGCAGACCCTGGTAGTAGGCCGCGATCCCGGTGGCCCGGTCCGGGGCCTTCGCCTGCAGCTCGCGGATGATCGCCACCCCGGCCGTCACGTTGTCCCGTGCGTCCAGCAGGTCCAGCTCCCGGCCCACCATGGCCGAGGCCCATGCACCGGCCGCGGGAACCACCTGCATGGCGCCCACGGCGTCCGCGGGGGAGACGGCCCCCTGGTCGAAACCGGACTCCTGGGACGCGTGCGCCAGCGCGAGCGCGGGGTCCACGCCCATGTCACGGGCGGTCGAGGCCACCAGCTCGCGGACCTCGTCCCGGGTGGGCAGCGGGCGCTGCCGCAGCTGCTCCCGGTGGGCGGCCGCGGCGGCCGTGACCTCCGCCGGGTGCTCACGCCCCGCCGGGGAGTCCTGCGCGGTCGTGCTCTTCCGGTCCTCGCCGGACGACGCCGCCGCCCCCCGTTCCGCGCCGGCCCGTTCCGTGCTGTCCCGTTCGGCGCCGGCCTGTTCCCCGTCGGCCTGCCGGGCGGCGCTGCCTTCCGCGGTTCCGCCGGGGACCACGAGCGTGTCCCCGGGGCGCAGCGCCGCTCCCGCCCGCAGGCCGTTCGCGGACATCAGCGCGGCCACACTGACCCCGTGCTGCCGGGACAGCTCCCAGAGAGTGTCACCTGCCACGACGGTGTGCCGTTCACCGGCGGCGGGGGCGGTACTGCCACCGGAGGTCTCCGTCGAGGACCCGGAGGTGTTCCCCGCAGTGGTCGATCCGGCGGTGCTCGCACGGGACGTGGCCGCTGCCGCGGGGGCCGTGGCGGCGCCCGCCGCGGTGGTGCGCCGGGAGGCTGGGTGCGCGGCGGCCTCGTCAGGGGCCGAGGACTCCGGCTGCCGGGCCGCGGGCAGGTCCAGGCGCTGACCGGGACGGAGCATGCCGTGGGCGGGGATCGAGTTCGTGTCCATGAGCTCCTTGACCGTGACACCGTGGCTTGTGGCCAGCGACCACAGGGAGTCGCCCGGAGCCACGGTGATCCGGGAGGGCCCGTGCTGCTGGGCCACGTGCACGGTCTGCGGGGAGGCCGGGGTCGCGTGCGCGGCCTGGAGGGGACCCAGGGCGGTGAGGGCGGCCAGGGCGGCCGCAGAACCCTGCGCGGCCCGGCGGGACCATGCGGTGCGGGCGGCGGGGCGGTCCTGGGGCGGCTCGATCGGCATGTTCGCGACACCTGCCTCGGGATGGGGGAAAGGGGAAGGACCGCGGCACCCGGGGGCGTCGCGCGGTGTCCCCAGATTACCCGACCCCCGCGGTCCCGGGAGGTTCGGCGGCGCCCACGGGGCGTGGCACAGTAGTGCCCGTGAACTACTCAACCGATCTCACGCCCCAGGAATTCTCCGAACTCGACGCCCTTGTGGGGGAGTGGACGTACCTCCCGGACATCGCCGAGGCCATGGACGTCCAGGTCACCCGGGTGCACCGGCTCATGGACGACGGCTCCCTGCTGGAGGTGCGCCGGCCCGAGGACCGTGTGCGCGTGGTGCCCGCCGAGTTCATGGAAGGCTCCCACCCCGTGGATTCGCTCAAGGGCACGGTGGCCGTCCTGCGCGACGCCGCCTTCACCGACGCCCAGGCCATCCGGTGGCTGTTCACCGAGGACGAGTCCCTGCCCGGGCGCCCCATCGACGCCCTGCGGCGCGGTCAGAAGACCGAGGTGCGGCGCCGCGCCCAGGCCCTCGGCTGGTGAGCCGACGGCGCGTGCGCACTGCGCTGCCGGCGCTGAGCCGCTGGCGCTGATCCCCGCGGTTGCGCCGGTGCACCGGTGGCGCGCGGCCACGGAGGCCGGCCCACGAGCACCGGGCGCCGGTGCAGGCGGGTCACGTGCGGGTGGGTCAGCGCGAACGCCGCACGGCGGCCTCGGACAGGGACCGCAGCCCGGCGCGCGCCACCTCGGAGGTGGGCAGGGCCGCCAGGGCGGTGTCGGAGTCCCTCACCAGGGAGGCGATGAGCTCCTCGGAGCGCGCCAGGGCGCCGCTGTCCCGCATGAGGGTTCGCACCCGGTCCACGTCCTCGTCGGAGAGGTCCTCCCGGCCCAGCACGGACTCAAGCCAGCGCGCCCGCTCCGGGTCCGCGCCCTCGGTGCACAGGGCCACCAGCGCGGTGCGCTTGCCCTCGCGGATGTCGTCCCCGGCGGGCTTGCCCGTGGTGGCGGGGTCGCCGAACACGCCCAGGACGTCGTCGCGCAGCTGGAACGCCTCCCCGAGCGGCAGCGAGAACGCCGAGCACGCGGCGCGGAACGCGGCATCCGCTCCCGCCAGCGCCGCCCCGATCGCCACCGGGTGCTCCACCGAGTACTTGGCGGACTTGTAGCGCAGCACGGCCATGGCACGCGCCAGCTGCTCCCGGGGGTCCTCGGGCGGCGGCGCCACCTCGGCGTGGACGTCCAGGTACTGGCCCGCCATGACCTCGGTGCGCATGGTGGAGAAGATCTCGCGTGCCGCCGCGCCCGCTTCGGGCCCCACTGCGGCGGCGGCCTCCGCGAACAGCTGCTCGGCGAAGGACAGACTCATGTCGCCGGTGAGCACGGCCGCGCTCACGCCGAAGTGCTCCGGGTCCGCGGCCCAGCCCGCCTCCCGGTGGGCGGCCTCGAACACGCGGTGCACGCTTGGCCGGCCGCGGCGGGTGTCGGAGCGGTCCAGGACGTCGTCGTGGATGAGGGCGGCGCTCTGGAACAGCTCGAGCGACGCCGCGGCCGCCACGACCGTGGGCGAGCCCGCCTCGCCGCCGGCCGCCCGCCAGCCCCAGTGGCACAGGCGGGCGCGCAGCCGCTTGCCCCCCTCGCTCAGATCGGCGATGGCCGTGACCAGGGGTGTGGCGTGCGGTGAGATGGCGGTGACCCGCGCGCTCTCCGCCGTGAAGAACTCCCGCAGCCGCTCGTCCAGCAGCGCGCCGAAGTCTTGGTCCTGCGCGGCCGCGGCGGCCGTGGCGTCTGAAGTGGTCATGGCCGGGCACCTTTGCGTGGGGAGCTGCGGAGGGGAAGTCCGTCCACCGCACGGGAGTGCGGGGCGAGCGCGTGCGGCGGTGGCCTCCGGGGCCCCGCGCGAGCCCGTCCAGCCTAGCCCTCGTGCGGCGCCACCGGCGCACGCGGGCGTGTCGGTGCCCGGTCCTACGCTGGGACGCACGAAGTCTTCGGGGAGGGAGGTGACGGGCCGTGGCGGGACCCACCGCGCAGCAGCTCGAGCAGTACCGGCGCTGCGCCATCCTGCACGTGGACATGGACATGTTCTACGTGGGGGTCGAGCTGCTCGACGCCCCGCAGCACCGTGGCCGTCCCGTGATCGTGGCCGGGTCCGGGCCGCGGTCGGTGGTGCTCTCCGCGTCCTACGAGGCCCGCCGCTTCGGCGTCCACTCCGCCATGCCCGTGTCCCAGGCCCGGGCCCGCTGCCCATCTGCCGTGCTGCTGGAACCCCACCGGGAGGCGTACGCCCACTACTCCCGGATCGTCATGGACATCTTCCGATCCGTCACCGACCGCGTGGAGCAGCTGAGCGTGGACGAGGCATTCGTGGACGTGGCCGGGGCGATCCGCCGCTGCGGCCCTCCCGTGGAGATCGCCCGGGGGCTGCGGCGCACCATCCACGAGCGCACCGGGCTCACCGCCTCCGTGGGGGTGGCGGAGAACAAGACGGTCGCCAAGATCGCCTCCGCCCACTGCAAACCGGACGGCCTGCTGGTGGTGGCCCCCGAGCACACCCTCGCCTTCCTGGCACAGCTGCCCGTCGACCGGCTCTGGGGCGTGGGGAGGCGGACCTCCCAGCTGCTGCAGGCAGCCGGGCTCGCCACGGTGGGGGACATCGCCCAGACCCCCCTGCCCCGGCTGCACACGCTCGTGGGCACCGCCTCCGGCACCCACCTCAAGCAACTGGCCACCGGGCACGACCCGCGCCCCGTGACCCCAGTGCGCGAGGAGAAGAGCCTGGGGGCGGAGCGGACCTTCCAGACCGACGTGGCGGAGACCGCGCAGCTGAAGCGCGTTCTGCTCGGACTCGCCCACGACACCGCCGCCCGGCTGCGGCGCCACGGGCTGCGAGCCGGACGGGTGGGGCTGAAGCTGCGCTACGCGGACTTCTCCACGATCACCCGCTCCCGCACCCTGGGCCACCCCGTCACGTCCGCCCACGACCTCTACACCGAGGCCGCCGCCCTGCTCGAGGCACTGGGGGAGCGGCCCCAGTCCGTGCGGCTGCTGGGGGTGCGCGCCGAGAAGCTGGAGGGCTCCGAGCACGCGCTGCAGCTGAGCCTGGACGGGCGGGAGGCCGAGTGGGGTGCCGCGGAGGAGGCCATGGACCGCGTCCACCACCGCTTCGGACCGGGCGTGCTGCGCCCGGCGAGACTCATGGACCCCGCGGTGCCAAACCGCCCCGCACGGGATATTCTGAACGGTACGTGAGCGACGGACGGCGTCCGCTCCTCACTCCCTCAACCCCACAGGAGGAATCGTGCCTCTGTCCGAGCACGAACAGCAGCTTCTCGCCCAGCTGGAGAAGCAGCTGCACGAAGACGACCCCCGCTTCGCATCCAGCATGCACACCGAGGCGGTCCGGGGCCGCAGGTCCATGCGCAACGTGGTGCTCGGCGTGGTGATCGCGGTGGTCGGACTGGGCGTCCTGCTGGTGGGGGTCGCCACCCAGCTGATCGTGGTGGGTGTCCTGGGCTTCGTGGTCATGGCCGCCGGCACGTTCGTGGCCACCCTGCGCTCCGCGGACTCCACCGCCGCGCAGGACACCCCGGCGGCTCCGGGACAGCGGGCCGGCGCCTCCGGCCGCAGGTCCTCCAGCTTCCTCCAGGGTCTCGAGGAGAAGTGGGACCGGCGCAACCAGGGCGGTGCCTGAGCCCGCACGCGGCGGCACCCGTCCCACACCCCTCCACCAGGAACTCCCCGGCCCCAGGCCGGGGAGTTCCTTCGTGTCTGAGCGCCCTGAGCACGTTGCGCCCCAGGTCGGAGGGGGAATGGACCCATCTGCCCCGGCCTCACCAGCCATGTGGTGCAAGACACTCTCCGCCGGGTGGCACCACGCGGCGCGGTGTGCAAGTGCATTGACCGTGGAGTGGAGTGGAGTAAAGTGGAGGGCAGGAGAGAAGCAGGGGTCGGGCTGGCCCTGTTCTGAAGGCGGTGGCGATGTTTCTCGGAACATACGAACCGCGGCTGGACGACAAGGCTCGGCTGATCCTCCCGGCCAAGTTCCGCACCGAACTGGCGGACGGACTCGTACTGACCCGCGGACAGGAACGTTGCCTGTACGTGTTCAGCATGGAGGAGTTCGCCAGGGTGCACGAGCAGATGCGAGCGGCGCCGCTGTCGTCCAAGCAGGCCCGGGACTACATCCGTGTTTTTCTCTCCGGGGCCTCGGACGAGATCCCGGACAAGCAGGGTCGCATCACCATTCCCGCGGCACTCCGGTCCTATGCCGGACTGGATAGGGAACTGGCGGTGATCGGTGCGGGCACCCGCGCCGAGATCTGGGACGCGGCCGCTTGGCAGCAGTACCTGGCGGAGAAGGAAGCGGCCTTCTCCGACACCGAGGACGAGGTCATTCCCGGACTGTTCTAGACCCCGCTCCCGGCCACGAGATCTCCAGCCGCCCACGTCACCGTCCTGACTCGACTTCCCCCGAGTCAGGCCGGATTCGAGGGACGAGCGGCGGATGGGGATCTGGTGACCGGGGCAGTGGGCGCACGAGCCGCCCGCGGAACCCGCCCGCAGCATTACCACCGCCCCAGACAGACCAGGAGCCCCGGCATGGAAGACGCGCCCGCCGAGCGGCGACACGTTCCCGTGCTGCTGGACCGGTGCCTGGACCTGCTCGCCCCGGCCCTGGAGGTGCCGGAGCCCGTGGTGGTGGACGCCACCCTGGGCATGGGGGGCCACACCCACGCGATGCTCGAGCGCTTTCCCCGCCTGCGTGTCGTGGGCATCGACCGCGACCCCCAGGCCCTGGAACTGGCCGGTGAGCGGCTCGCGGGATTCGGCTCCCGCTTCACGAGCATCCACACCACCTACGACCACATCGCGGATGCGGCGGCGCAGGCCGGGGTGCGGCGGGTGGACGGCGTGCTCTTCGACCTGGGCGTCTCGTCCCTCCAGCTGGACGAGCGCGACCGGGGTTTCGCCTACTCCTTCGACGCCCCCCTGGACATGCGCATGGACTCCCACGCCGAGCTGAGTGCGGCCACCGTGGTCAACGAGTACCCGGAGGGGCGGCTGCGGGAGATCATCCACCGGTGGGGCGAGGAGCGCTTCGCGTCCCGGATCGCGCGTGGGATCGTGGCGGCCCGGGCCGAGGCTCCGCTGCGCACCACCGCGCAGCTCGTGGACGTGGTGCGTGCGGCGGTTCCTGCCGGGGCCCAGCACAAGAAGGGCCACCCCGCCAAGCAGACCTTCCAGGCGCTGCGGATCGAGGTCAACGAGGAGCTGGACGTCCTGGAGCGGGCGGTCCCCGCCGCCCTGGAAACCGTCAGGGTGGGTGGGCGTGTCGTGGCCATGAGCTACCACTCCCTGGAGGACAGAATCGTCAAGCAGGAGTTCGCGGCCGGTGCGCGCTCCACGGCCCCACGGGGCTTCCCCGTGGAGCTGCCGGAGCACCAGCCGGTGCTCCGGGTCCTCACCCGTGGGGCCGAGCGGGCCGACGAGCAGGAGACGCTGGAGAACCCGCGCGCGGCCTCCGCCCGGCTGCGGGCGGTCGAGCGGCTGCGGGAGTCCACGACACCGGGGAGAACACGATGAGCAGCGCGGCGAGCACCCCCTCACCCGGCCCGGGCTCCCGGCGCGGCGCGCCCGCCGGCCGTCAGCCCCTCTCCGTGGTGCCGCGGCGCGTGTCCCGCCGCAGTCGGCTCTCCACCGTGGTGATGTGCGCCCTCGCCCTGGCTGCGGCCCTCGTGGGGATCCTGCTGCTGAACATCCAGATCACCCAGGGCCAGTACGAGCTCACGGATCTCACGGGCCAGGAGCGCGCCCTCTCCCAGGAGAACGAGGCGCTGACCCAGGACATCGAGGCGGACTCCGCCCCGCAGAACCTCGCGGCCCGCGCCAACGACCTCGGCATGGTCCTCGCCAAGGACGTGGGCAGCATCGACCTGTCCACGGGCAAGGTCACGGCCCCCACCCGTGCCGCCGAGGCGGGGGAGACGCAGGACATCCTGGTGCCCCCCGCCGAGATGAAGGGCTCCGACGCCGCGGAGGCCAACCGCAAGGCGGCCGAGGAGCGCGCGGAGAAGCGCGCCAAGGAGGAGGCGGACAAGAAGACCGCCCAGCGTGAGGCCGAGCAGAAGGCGGACGAGGCCAGGGACCTCAACGGGGGTTCCGTTCCCGCCCCGTCCCAGCGCGCACCCGGTCAGTGACGCCGCCGGTCCGTGCGTCGGACCGGATCCAGCCCCCATCGGAGGTGGCCCCACCACGTCGACGTCCAGGAATCGAGGAACACCGTGCCAGCACCATCCGCGCGCAGGAACCGTCTGCTGAGGCCCTACTCGCGCACGCACGTGGGCATTGCCCTGCTCCTGGTTCTGCTGCTGCTCGTCGTCGGGCGCCTGTTCTGGGTCCAGGGCCTGGACCCCGGCGGCCGGGCGGAGGCCGCCGCGGCCCAGCGCACCCTCGTGGAGCCGATCCCCGCGGTGCGCGGCGAGATCACGGACAGCCGCGGCACGGTGCTCGCCCGCACGCTGCAGCGCTACGACATCACGGTGGACCAGACCGCGGTGGCCGAGGTGGCGGTGCCCAAGAAGGACGGCTCCACCCAGACCGTGACCCCCACCCAGGCCGTGTACCAGATCGCCGACGCGCTCGGGATGAAGGACACCGACGTCAAGAAGGCCCTGGACGGGGACAAGAGCTTCAACTACGTGGCCCGCGGGGTGACCCCCGAGCAGTACAACGCGCTGCGTGAGCTGAACCTGCCCTACGTCTACGGCCAGCCCACGTTCCAGCGCAGCTACCCGGACGGCTCCCTGGGCGGGTCCGTGGTGGGTTTCCTGGGCGGTGACTCCCAAGCCCTGGGAGGCATCGAGCAGACGCAGGACGCCTCCCTGCGCGGCACGGACGGGGAGCGGCGCTTCGAGATCTCCGGGGACGGGGTGCGGATCCCGGTGGCCCCGCAGGAGCAGAAGGCCGCGCAGAACGGCTCGGACGTGAAGCTCTCACTGGACAGCGACGTCCAGTTCTTCGCGGAGCAGGCGGTGCGGGAGCGCGCCAAGCAGCTCAAGGCCGAGTGGGGTACCGCGGTGGTCATGGACGTGAAGACCGGCAAGGTGCTCGCGCTCGCGGACACCTCGTCGGTGGATCCGAACGTGCCGGGTGAGGCCAAGGCGGAGGACACCTCCGTGCGTGCCGTGACCCAGGCCGTCGAACCCGGCTCCACCGAGAAGATCGCCACCCTGGCCGGGGTGCTGGACCGGGGCATCGTCTCACCGGAGACCCAGATCACGGTGCCGCCGTACCTGCAGATCGGCTCCGAGAAGATCACCGACGCCTTCGACCACGGCCAGCAGAACCGCACGGTGGCGGGGATCATCGGGGACTCCATGAACACGGGCACCGTGATCATGGGATCCAAGATGGACAAGGAGACCCGCCACGACAACCTGGAGAACTTCGGGGTGGGCCAGCCCACGGGCATCGAGCTGCCCGGTGAGTCCACGGGCATCCTCTCCCCGGCGGCGCAGTGGGACGCGCGCCAGGAGTACACCGTGCTCTTCGGTCAGGGCGTCTCGCAGACCCCGCTGCGCACGGCCTCCATCTTCCAGGCCGTGGCGAACAAGGGCCGGCAGATCGAGCCGCGGATCGTGGACTCCACCACGGCCGCGGACGGCACGGTGAGCACCCCGCAGAGCCCCGAGCCCAAGCAGGTCATCTCGGAGGCCGCCGCCCAGCAGGCACTGGACGTGATGGAGAACGTGGTCACGCAGGGCGGCGCGAAGGAGGCGGCCGTCCCGGGCTACCGCGTGGGCGGCAAGACCGGCACCGCGGAGGCCCCCAGCGCCGATGGCGGGTACTCGGGCTACACCACGTCCTTCGTGGGCGTGGCTCCCATGGAGGACCCCCAGTACCTGGTGGCCGTGACCATGCAGCGGCCCCAGGGCGACGTGCACACCCTGGGGGTCACCACCACGTTCTCCACGATCATGTCCCAGGTGCTGCACCACTACAACGTGGCTCCCTCCACCACGAAGGGCCCGGAGTACCCCATGCAGGTTCCCGAGAACATCAAGAAGAGCGTGACCCCGGAGAACGCCCTGGACCAGACCTGGCCCCAGCCCGGCCGGGACGAGTCCCAGGGCTAAACTGCCCACGCAGGAGCACGCACCACCAGCAACCACCGGCCACGCGCCGGCCCGGGCGGACGGGGAACGTTCGCAGACAGGTTCGAAGAGGATTTCTATGGTGGCATCCCCCCACAACGGCGCCGACGCCCAGAGCATGCGGCCCTCCCGCCCCGTGCCCCACACGGTGCGGCAGCTGGCCGCCCTCACCGGTGCGCAGCCGGTTCCCGCGGGCACGGTCACCGCGGACGGGGACTCCACCGCGGTGGTCACCGGCGTGGTGCTGGACTCCCGCGATGTCCAGCCGGGAGACCTCTACGCCGCGCTGCCCGGGGCGCAGGTCCACGGGGCGCGCTTCGCCGCCGACGCCGCGGCCGCCGGTGCCGCGGCCGTGCTCACCGACCCGGAGGGGGCCCGTGCGATCGCCGCCGCCGGTGTGGCGGTGCCGGTGCTCGTGAGCCCGCAGCCGCGCTCGTGGGTGGGTCCCGTGGCCGCCGCGCTCTACGACTCCCAGCCGGCTGACGGCACGGGACAGGAGCTCTTCGCGGTCACGGGGACGAACGGCAAGACGACCACCACCTACTTCATCACGTCGCTGCTGCGGGCGCTCGGCCACACCACGGGTCTGATCGGGACCATCGAGATCCTCGCCGGGGACACCCCCATCCCGTCGCGGCTCACCACACCCGAGGCGCCGCACGTGCACTCGCTGCTCGCGCTGATGCGCGAGCGAGGCATCACGGCCACGGCCATGGAGGTCTCCTCCCACGCCCTGGAGTACCACCGCGTGGACGGTGTGCACTACGACGTCGCCGGGTTCACCAACCTCACCCAGGACCACCTGGACCTGCACGGGTCCATGACCGAGTACTTCGAGGCCAAGGCCCGGCTGTTCACGAGCGAACGGACGCGGCGCGCCGTCGTCGTCCTCTCGCGGGAGGACCCGTGGAGCGAGGCCATGGCGCGGCGTGCCCGCGAGAACCTCGGGGAGTCGAACGTCAGCACGGTGGCTCTGCGCGGGCACGACACGGCCTCGGCCGGGCCGGACCCCGCGGACTGGACCCTGGACTCCCTCACACGGGTGGGCATCGGCACCTCGTTCGTGCTGCGCCACACCGACGGCCGGCAGCTGCGCGCGCACACCGGGCTGCCCGGCGAGTTCAACGTGGCCAACGCCGCGCTGGCCGTGCTCATGGTCCTGGACTCCGGGGTGGACCTGGAGACCCTGCAGCGCGCGCTGGACGAGCACGACCCGCTGACCGCGAGCGTCCCGGGCCGGATGGAGCTTGTCGGCACGGCCCCCACGTCGCTCGTGGACTTCGCGCACAACCCCGACGCCCTGGTGCGCTCGCTGCGCTCGGTGGACCCGCGTGAGGACGGCGGCCGCCTGATCGTGGTCTTCGGCGCCACCGGTCAGCGGGACACCACCAAGCGTCCCGTCATGGGCCGGGTTGCTGCGGAGGAGGCGGACGTGGTGCTCGTCACGGACGACGACCCCCACGCCGAGGAGCCTGGCCCGATCCGCGAGCAGGTGGCGCAGGGTGCCCGCGAGGCCGTGGCGCGGGGCGCCCGCGCCTCAGAGGTGCTGGTCGTCGAACCGCGCGCCACCGCGATCCGCACGGCGGTGCGCATGGCCCGCCCCGAGGACTGCGTGGTCGTGGCGGGACGCGGGCACGAGACCACACAGGATGTCAACGGCGTGGACGTCCCCCTGGACGACCGCGTGGAGCTGCGTGACGCCCTGGCGGGCCTGCACGCGCAGACGAAGGAGCAGAAATGATCGCCATCTCCGCCGCGCAGGTCGCGGCAGCAGTGGCCGGGCGGCTCGTGGGCGTCGCGGACCCCGGGTCCGTGACCGTCACCGCGGTCACCACCGACTCCCGCGAGGTCACGGCGGGCACCCTGTTCGTGGCCAAGCCGGGTGAGAGCACCGACGGCCACCGCTTCGTGCCGCAGGCCGCCGCGGCCGGGGCCGTGCTGCACCTCACTGAGCGCGAGGTCGCGGACGAGTCCGGGACCCCCTACCCCTGCGTGGTCGTGGAGGACGTGGTGCTTGCCATGGGCGCGCTCGCGAGCCACGTGCTCGACCAGCTGCGGGCGGCGCACCCCGTCACGGTCGTGGCCGTGACCGGGTCGGTGGGCAAGACCACCACCAAGGACCTGCTCCACGGGATCTTCTCCGCGGAGGGCCCCACCGTGGCACCGCGCAACTCCTACAACGGCGAGGTGGGCGTGCCGCTCACCGTGTTCACCGCCACCGAGGACACCGAGTTCTTCGTGGTGGAGATGGGCGCCACCCACATCGGCAACATCCACTACCTGTGCGAGATGGTCCGTCCGGACGTGGGCGCCGTGCTGTGCGTGGGCACCGCCCACGCCGGCGAGTTCGGCGGCGTGGAGAACATCGCGCGCGCCAAGGGCGAGATGGTGGAGAGCCTCTCCCCGGAGGGCACGGCCGTGCTCAACGACGACGACGCCCGCGTGCGTGCCATGCGCGAGCGCACCCGGGCGCGCATCGTGTCCTTCGGGCAGGGCCCGGACGCCCACGACCCCCACCACGAGGACGCGCGGGTGTGGGCGGAGGACGTCGTCACGGACGCGGACGGCTGCCCGTCCTTCACCCTGCACTTCCCGGACGGCTCTGCCCACCCGGTGCACTCCCGGCTGATCGGTGAGCACCACGTGACCAACCTGCTCGCGGCCGCCTCGGTGGCCTGGGGCGCCGGGGTGGATCCGGAGCGGATCGCCGCGGGGCTCGAGGGCCGCGGCGCCCGCTCCCGGTGGCGCATGGAGCGCACCGACCGCACCGACGGGGTGACGGTCATCAACGACGCCTACAACGCCAACCCGCAGTCCATGAAGGCGGCCCTCCAGACGCTCGCGCGGCTCGGACGCGGGGACGACGAGCACCCCGCCCGGCGCACCATTGCGGTGCTGGGCGGGATGTACGAGCTGGGGGACGAGTCGATCGCCGCGCACGCGGACCTCGGCCAGCTGCTCGTGCGCCTCAACATCTCGCACGTGCTCGCGGTGGGGGACACCGCCCGGCCGGTCTACACCGCCGCGACCCTGGAGGGTTCCTGGGGTGAGGAGGCCGCCTGGGTCCCGGACGCCGAGCACGCCGAGCAGTACCTGCACGAGGTGCTGCGACCCGGGGACATCGTGCTGCTGAAGTCCTCCAATGCCGCCGGACTGAACCACCTGGGCGACCGCATCGCGGCCGCCGGGTCCGACTCCACCGACCAGGAGGGCTGAGCCCCATGATCCAACTGCTCATGGCCGCGGGACTCGGTCTCGTGTTCTCCATCTTCGGCACCCCCGCCCTGATCAAGGTCCTGGCCCGCCGCGGCTACGGCCAGTACATCCGCGACGACGGCCCCACGTCCCACCAGACCAAGCGCGGGACCCCCACGATGGGCGGCGTGGCCATCCTGCTGTCCGTGGTGGCCGCGTACCTGCTCACCCACCTGGTCAGTGTGGTCGCCTGGCCCGAGAACGGGGGAGTGAGCCTGTCCGGGATTCTGGCCCTGGGCCTCATGCTCGGCATGGGACTCGTGGGGTTCCTGGACGACTACAAGAAGATCTCCAAGAAGCAGAACCTGGGACTGACCGCCGCGGGGAAGATGGTCCTGCAGGGCGCGATCGGCACGGCCTTCGCGGTGCTCGTGCTGTTCTTCCCGGACGCCGCGGGCAACACTCCCGCCGCCACCGCGATCTCCTGGACCCGGGACACGGGTCTGGACCTCGCGTTCGCCGGACCGGTGCTCGGGCTGATCCTGTTCGTGGTGTGGGTGAACCTGATCGCCACGGGCACCACCAACGCCGTGAACCTCACGGACGGGCTGGACGGTCTGGCCACGGGCGCCTCCATCCTGGTGTTCAGCGGCTACATGCTCATCACCCTGTGGCAGGCGGGGCACCTCTGCGAGAACCTGGACGAGGCCGCGTGCTACGCGGTGCGCGACCCCCTGGACCTCTCCATCGTCGCCGCGGCCCTGGTGGGCTCGCTCATCGGGTTCCTGTGGTGGAACACCTCCCCGGCCAAGATCTTCATGGGCGACACCGGGTCCCTGGGACTGGGCGGCGCGCTCGCGGCCTTCGCGGTGCTCTCCCGCACCGAGCTGCTGCTGGTGCTGATCGCCGGGCTGTTCGTGGTCATCACGCTGTCCGTGATCCTGCAGGTGGGCTACTTCAAGCTCTCCCACGGCAAGCGCATCTTCAAGATGGCGCCCCTGCAGCACCACTTCGAGCTCAAGGGCTGGCAGGAGGTCACCATCGTGGTCCGCTTCTGGATCGTCGCGGGGCTCTTCGCGGCCGCGGCACTGGGCGTGTTCTACGGCGACTGGCTGCTCCACAACGGCGGTGCCTTCCCCGGCACCGAAGTCCTGCACTGAGCCGAACCCCGCCAGCACTGAGCACCACCGACCAGCACTGAGCACCCGCCCGGCCCGCACCGGGCCCCCGACCACCCGTTCCCCACGAGGATGAGGCAGACACCGGCCATGATGCACGCGAGCAACGAGAACCCCGTCCTGGAGGACCCCCGCCTGGCGGAGCTGACCAGCTGGGACGCGCCCTGGGCCGGGCTGCGCGTGGTGGTCGCGGGCATCGGCGTGTCCGGTTTCGCGGCGGCGGACACACTGGTCGAGCTCGGGGCGGTGGTCACCGTCCTGGACGCCGGGGACACCGAGCGCACCCGGCAGAGCGCGGACACCCTGAAGATCGTGGGCGCGAGCGACGTCGTGCTGGGGCCGGACGCCATGACCCGGCTGCCGGATGTGGCGGGGGAGCGCCCCCAGCTGGTGGTCACGTCCCCGGGGATCCGGCCCACGCACCCGCTGCTGGTCGCGGCGCGCGAGGAGGGTGTGCAGATCTGGGGGGACGTGGAGCTCGCCTGGCGCCTGAACCGCCGTGCGGGCCGCAGGACCCCGCAGTGGCTGTGCATCACCGGGACCAACGGCAAGACCACGACCGTGGGGATGACCGCGGCCATCCTGCAGGCCGCGGGCCTGAAAGCTGTGGCCGTGGGCAATGTGGGCACGCCCGTCCTGGACGCGCTGCGGGACCCCGTGGAGTACGACGTCCTGGCCGTGGAGCTCTCCAGCTTCCAGCTGCACTGGGCCCACTCCGTCTCCCCGCTGGCCTCCGTGGTGCTCAACGTGGCGGAGGACCACGTGGACTGGCACGGCAGCTTCGAGAACTACCGCGCGGACAAGTCCCGCGTGTACGAGAACACCCAGGTGGCGTGCGTCTACAACGCCGAGCAGCAGGGCGCGGAGGAGCTCGTCGCGGAGGCGGACGTGGTCGAGGGCTGCCGTGCCGTGGGCTTCACCACCCAGCACCCGGGGCTGTCCATGCTGGGGGTCGTGGAGGAGCTGCTCGTGGACCGGGCGTTCGTGGCGGACCGGCAGCACAGTGCGGCGGAGATCGGCACGGTCGCGGACACGGGCGCCATCCCCACGCGCCACGGGGTGGCCAACGCCCTGGCCGCCGCAGCGCTCGCCCGCGCCGCGGGTGTGGAGCCGGAGGCCGTGCGGGACGGGCTGCGCGCGTACCGTCCCGGGGACCACCGCATCCAGCTCGTCGCCGAGCAGGACGGCGTGCGCTGGATCAACGACTCCAAGGCCACCAACCCGCACGCCGCGCAGGCCTCGCTGTCCGCGTTCGACCCCGTGGTGTGGATCGCGGGCGGGCTCTCCAAGGGCGTCACCTACGACGACCTGGTGCGGGACAACGCCGGGCGCCTGCGGGCCGTTGTGGTCATCGGCACGGACGACGCCGCCCTGCTGGACTCCCTCGTGCGCCTCGCCCCGGACGTCCCCGTCCTCACCGCCACCCCGGACGGAACCCAGGAGGGCGCGGACCCCTCGGACGGCCACGCCGTGATGCGCCGCGCGGTGTCCCTGGCCCGCGAGCACGCCGCGCCCCAGGACACCGTCCTCATGGCCCCGGCGGCCGCGTCCATGGACCAGTTCGCCAACTACGCCGACCGCGGCGACTCCTTCGCCCGCAGCGTGCGTGAGGAGCTGGGGCTGTGATGGCCGCGCGCACCCCCGGCAGCACACGGGCCGGCGGCACCACGCGGACCGTGGAGACGCCCGGGGAAGCCCACGGGCACCGTCCCGCCGGAGCGGCACTGAGCACCCGGGCCCGCCGGCTGTGGCACCAGGTCACGGACGGGCCGCTCGTGCACTCCTACTACGCGCTGGCCGGGTGCGTGGTCCTGCTGACCGGCATCGGCGTGATGATGGTCCTCTCGGCCTCGGCCGTGGAGTCCATCTCCGACTCCCGCTCCGCCTACGCCCTGTTCGGGCGGCAGGTGCTCTTCGGTGTCCTCGGTCTCGTGGCCATGCTCGGCCTGTCCGTGGTCCCCACGCGGTTCTACGTGAAGCTCGCGTGGCCGGCGTGGCTGGTGAGCGTGTTCATCTCGGCGCTCGTGTTCACCCCCCTGGGGCGCGAGGTCAACGGCAACCGCAACTGGCTCGTGATCGGCGGCCAGTCCGTCCAGCCCTCCGAGATCGCCAAGCTCGCGCTGTGCATCTGGCTCGCGGCGCTGTTCGCCCGGCAGGGACGCGAGGTGGAGCAGGACTGGAAGAAGGCCCTGTGGCCCTCCTTCGGCGGGTTCATCGTGCCCACCGGGCTCACACTGGCCGGTGGGGACGCCGGGACCGCCATCGTCTTCGCCCTGATCTACGCGGCCTCCCTGTGGTTCGTGCGCGCCCCCCTGAGGATCTTCGCCGGCGGTGCCGCGCTGCTCGCGGCCGCCGGGCTGTTCCTGGTGGTCACCTCACCGCACCGCCTGGACCGCATCACCGGCTGGCTGTTCGGGGACTGCGGTGCCACGGACGCGTGCTGGCAGGCGCAGCAGGGCCTCAACGCCCTGGCCACCGGCGGCTGGTGGGGCGTGGGGCTCGGTCAGTCCCGCCTGAAGTACAACTACGTGCCCGAGGCGCACAACGACTACATCTTCTCGATCATCGGGGAGGAGCTCGGCCTGGTGGGCACCGTGATCATCCTGGCCCTGTTCATCGTCATGGTGGTGGCCATGGCCCGGATCCTCACCCGCACCCGCAGCACGTTCGTGCGGATCGCCACCGCGTGCGTCACCACGTGGCTCGTGGGGCAGGCGTTCGTGAACCTGGGCATGGTCACGGGGCTGCTCCCGGTGATCGGCATCCCGCTGCCGTTCATCAGCTACGGTGGTTCCGCGCTGCTGATGACCATGGCGGCCGTGGGCGTGGTGATGTCCTTCGCCCGGGTGCCCAGCACCGTCCGTGTGCGCACGGACCGCACGGCCGGGGGCGATCCCGAGGACCGGATCCTGGACGCCCAGGAGGCGCGGGAGCGCGGCTTCGAGGCGGATCCGGCCGGTCCCCGCGTCCCCTGGCGGCAGCGCCTGAGCCGACGAATCGAAAGGGGACGAGGATGACGTCCACGGACCACACCGACCACCCCGTGCAGCGCGCGGGCTCCGCGCGCGTGGTGCTCGCAGGCGGTGGCACCGCCGGGCACATCAGCCCCCTGCTCGCCATCGCCCACGCCATCCAGGAGGCGAGGGCGGACGCGAGCGTGTGCGCCGTGGGCACCGCCTCCGGCATGGAGACGCGTCTGGTGCCCGCCGCGGGCGTGGACCTGGAGCTGATCGAGCGCGTCCCCCTGCCCCGCAGGCCCTCCGCGGACCTGCTGCGCCTGCCGCGCCGGATGGCCACGGCCGTCCAGCAGGCCGGCCGAATCCTGGACTCCCGCCAGGCCACCGTGGTGGTGGGCGTGGGCGGCTACGTCTGCACGCCCGTGTACCTGGCGGCCGCCCGGCGTCGGATCCCCGTGGTGATCCACGAGGCGAACGCGAAGCCCGGGATCGCCAACCGCGTGGGCGCCCGCTTCGCGTCGGTCGTGGCGACCGCCTTCCCGGACACGCCGCTGCGGGGTGCCCGCACCGTGGGCATGCCCATGCGGGAGGAGATCGCCACCCTGGACCGCGCCGCGCGGCGGAAGTCCGCCCGCCTGGCGCTGGGCCTGGAGCCAGACCTGCCCACGGTGGTGGTCACGGGCGGCTCGTCCGGCGCGCAGTCCATGAACCGCACCGTGGCCGCCATCGCCCAGGAGGTCGGCGAGCAGGGCTACCAGCTGCTCCACGTCACCGGGCGCGCCAAGGAGGTGCGCACCCCGGACGGCGAGCTGCTGCGCGCGGAGCACTACGTGCAGACGGAGTTCGTGGACGGGATGGAGACGGTCTACGCCGCGGCGGACCTGCTCGTGGCCCGTGCCGGTGCCGCCACGGTGTGCGAGGTCGCGGCCGTCGGCCTGCCTGCGGTGTTCGTGCCCCTGCCCATCGGCAACGGGGAGCAGGCACTCAACGCCCGCTCGCTCGTTGCCGCCGGTGGCGCGCAGCTCGTCCCGGACGCGGAGTTCACCCCCGCGTTCTACCGGGACACCGTGGCCCCGCTCGTCACCGACACCGCCCGCCTGGAGACCATGGCGCGCGCCTCGGCCTCGCACGGTGTGCGCGACGCCGCCCAGGTGATGGCCCGCCTCACGCTCGACGCCGCCCGCGCCTGACCCCTTCCCCCTCGCCCACAGGAGACACCCGTGAACAACCAGCAGCCCCTCGACCCCCACGCGCTGGGCCGCGTGCACTTCATCGGCATGGGCGGCGCGGGCATGTCCGCCGTGGCCCGGCTGCTGCTCGCGCGTGGTGTGCCGGTCAGCGGCTCGGACGCCAAGGACTCCCCGGGGCTGCGCGAGCTGGAGTCGCTGGGCGCCACGGTGTTCGTGGGCCAGGCGGGCGAGCACGTCGCGGGCGCCGACACGGTGGTGGTGTCCACGGCCATCAGGCCCGAGAACCCCGAGCTGGCCGCCGCGCGCGCCGCGGGGGCCACCGTGCTGCACCGTTCCCAGGCCCTCGCGGCGGCCATGCACGGGCGCCACGTCATCGCGGTCGCGGGCACCCACGGCAAGACCACCACGAGCTCCATGACCACCGTGGCCCTGCGCGCCGCGGGCCTGGACCCGTCCTGGGCGATCGGGGCGTTCGTCGCGGACCTCGGTGCCAACGCGGGTCTCGGGGACGGCGAGTGGTTCGTGGCGGAGGCGGACGAGTCCGACGGCTCCTTCCTGGCCTACCACCCGCGGATCGCGGTGGTCACCAACGTGGAGCCCGACCACCTGGACCACTACGGCACCGCCGAGGCCTTCCACCGGGCCTTCGACGAGTTCTCCGACACCATCAGCCCCGACGGGGTGCTGGTGGCCTGCGCGGACGACGACGGCGCCGCGCGCCTGGCACGGCGTCGCGCCGAGCTCGGTGGCGCCGTCCTGACCTACGGCACGGACCCCGCCGCGGACGTCCGCGTCTCGGGCGCCACCCCCCGGGGCACGGGAGCCGCGTGCCGGCTCAGCTACCCGGTGGGGGAGCGGCGGCACGAGGCCGAGCTGACCCTGGCCGTGCCGGGGGCCCACAACGTGGCCGACGCCGCCGCGGCCTTCACCGCGGGCCTCGCCGCGGGCGCCGAGCCCGAGGCGCTGCTCGCCGGGCTCGCCGACTTCCACGGCTCGGCCCGCCGCTTCGACCTGAAGGGGGAGGCGGCCTCCGTGCGCGTGGTGGACGACTACGCCCACCACCCCACCGAGGTGTCCGCCGCGCTGGCCGCCGCGCGGGACGTGGCGCAGGGCCACCGGGTGCTCGTGGTGTTCCAGCCCCACCTCTACTCCCGCACCCGCGAGTTCGCAGAGCCGTTCTGCCGCGCACTGGAGGCTGCGGACCTCGCGTGCGTCCTGGACGTCTTCGGGGCCCGCGAGCAGCCGGAGCCCGGCATCACCGGGGCCACGATCACCGACCACGCCCGCGACGGTCGAGTGGTCTCCACACCCTCCGCCGAGGAGGCGATCCGCACCGTGCTCGCCCGCGCCGAGCCCGGTGACGTGGTCATGACGGTGGGCGCCGGTGACGTCACGGCCCTCGGCCCCCAGCTGCTCGCGGCCCTGGCGCTGCGCTGATGGCACGCTCCACCCCACCCCACCAGCCCTCGGCGGACGGCGAGCCCCGCGAACCGCGCGCCGTCACCCCCGGCACCTCCGACGACCGCGCCACGGTGGATGACGCCACGTCCGGAGACACCGCCTCTCGGACCGCTGCCTCCCGGGGCGGCGCCGAGGCGACGGCGCTCCCTCCCCGGGGCACCGGCTCCACCGCGGCCGCGCCCGAGGATGCTGAGAGCGCCCACCCCGCAGACCCGCCCGTGCGGGTCAACGACGACGCCAAGGTCACCCGCCTGGACACCGGCGAGTTCGAGGCCGTCCCCGAGTCGGGCGGCAGGTTCTCCTCGTGGCGGGCGCGGCGGCGGGCCACCCGCGCGGCGGAGGCAGGACCCGGAGCGGGGGAGGGGGACGGCGACGCCACCACCGTGGTGCCGTTCCCGCCCAGCCCCGCGCGGCGGCGTCGTCGCACCAGGCTGCTCGCGGTGCTGCTGTCGCTGCTGGTGCTCGTGGTGCTGGTCGTCGCGGTGTTCTTCTCGCCGCTGTTCGCCACCCGCACCATCGACGTGCAGGGAGCCACGCTCACCGACCCCGCGAAGGTGCGCGAGGCCCTCTCCGGCTACGAGGGCGTGCCCATGACCCGGATCTCCAAGGAGGACGTGCGGGCCTCGGTGGGCGACGTCCCGCAGGTGAAGTCCGTGGACGTCTCCTTCCGACCGCCCCACACCATCTCCGTGCAGCTGCACGAGCGCGTGGGCGTGGCCGTGGTCGAGGACGGCTCCTCCCTGGTGCTCGTGGACTCGGAGGGCAAGCCTCTCAGCACTGTGCCCAGGGCGCAGCGTCCGGACGTGCCGGTGGTCTCCGGTGGGCGGGCGGTGCTGAGCACGCAGACCTTCCAGGACGTCTCGGCGGTGCTGGCCGCGCTGCCGGCGGACGTGCTCTCGCGCCTGGACGCCGCCGCCGCACCGTCCGGCTCGGCCGTGGAGCTCACGTTCAAGGACGGCGCGAAGGTCCGGTGGGGGGACGCGAGCGACAGCGACGTGAAGGCGCAGGTGATCGCCGCGCTGGTGAATTCCGGCCAGGCAGCCGGGGCCACGCTGATCGACGTGTCCGCGCCGCTGCACCCGGTGGTCTCCTGAACCACGTCGCGGAAGGTCAAGACTTTCAGGTGAAGGTTGCATGTCAGGGGCGTCCGTCCATTCTTGGAACATCCCGGTAACACGCGAAGACATGGTAGGGACGGGACCCGATGGTTGGTATCCTTACCCACATTGGAACGAACAGGACACAGGGTGACTCGAATACCGTGACATTCACGTAAAACTTGAGACTTCCCCCATCGCGTCATTCCCACATCCCCGCAAGCCCACGCGAGTTAGGTGCATATGGACTCCTCAACCCCCCAGAACTACTTGGCCGTCATCAAGGTGGTCGGCATCGGCGGCGGCGGTGTGAACGCCGTGAACCGCATGATCGAGGAAGGTCTGCGCGGTGTCGAGTTCATTGCCATCAACACGGACGCCCAGGCGCTGCTGATGTCGGACGCGGACGTCAAGCTCGACGTCGGCCGCGAGCTGACCCGTGGTCTCGGCGCCGGCGCCAACCCGGACGTGGGGCGCCAGGCCGCGGAGGACCACGAGGAGGAGATCCAGGAGGTTCTCAAGGGCGCGGACATGGTCTTCGTGACCGCGGGTGAGGGCGGCGGCACCGGCACCGGCGGCGCGCCCGTGGTGGCGCGCATCGCCCGCTCGCTCGGCGCACTGACCATTGGCGTGGTCACCCGTCCGTTCACCTTCGAGGGCCGCCGCCGCTCCAACCAGGCGGAGAACGGCATCGAGACCCTGCGGGACGAGGTGGACACGCTCATCGTCATCCCCAACGACCGGCTGCTCTCCATCTCCGACCGCAACGTCTCCATGCTGGACGCCTTCAAGTCCGCGGACCAGGTCCTGCTCTCCGGTGTCTCCGGCATCACCGACCTCATCACCACCCCGGGTCTGATCAACCTGGACTTCGCGGACGTGAAGTCCGTGATGCAGGGTGCGGGTTCCGCCCTCATGGGCATCGGCTCCGCGCAGGGCGAGGACCGTGCCGTGAAGGCCGCCGAGCTCGCCATCGCCTCTCCGCTGCTGGAGGCCTCCATCGACGGTGCCCACGGTGTGCTGCTGTCCATCCAGGGCGGCTCGGACCTCGGCCTGTTCGAGATCAACGAGGCCGCGCGCCTCGTGCAGGAGGTGGCCCACCCGGAGGCCAACATCATCTTCGGTGCCGTGATCGACGACGCCCTGGGGGACCAGGCGCGCGTGACCGTCATCGCCGCGGGCTTCGACTCCGTCTCCCAGGAGACCAACGCGAACAACTCCTCCCCGGCCCAGCGCCAGGCGGAGAACACCCGTGCGGCCTTCGGCGGGGACGCCTCCCGTCCCTCGGGCGTGGGCCGCTCCCCGCAGCGCGGGGGCAGCTCCTACGCGGCGCCGACCTCCGCCCTCGGCTCCCGCCGCACCCAGGAGGACGACATCCCGGACGACGCCGGGTTCGACGTGGACCTGCCCGCGGAGACGGACTCCTCGTCCGCCCCCCACGGCACCGCCCGCAAGGACTCCCTGGACTTCCCGGACTTCCTGAAGTGACCTCGGGGGTGCCGCGCACCCGCACCGCGCACCGGACCACCACGCCGCCCCCAGCACGGGGGAGCCGACACGGATCCACCGCGCCGACCGCGTGACGGGGGTGGCCACCCAGCCGGGTGGCCACCCCCGTCACGTTCCACGACACGCTCCTCCGCACTGGCCGGGGAGCGCCGAACAAGACACGGCGACCGCGGTGACGCGGTGCGCGCCGAGGGGGAGAGCAGATGTGGTTCCGGACGGACTGGGGTAGCGCGGGCATCGCGTTCACGGACGCGTCGGAGGGCAACCTGGCGGCGCACACGGGCGACGACCCCGCGGAGGTGGCCCGGCGGCGTCGTGCGCTGGAAGACGGGCTGGGCGTCGCCCCGGTGCGCTACGTCCACCAGGTCCACGGCACCGTGGTCCACGACGTCACGGGCACCGCGGTGCCCGCCACCGCCCCCGAGGCGGATGCCGCCGTGAGCGCGGACGGCACGCCCCTGGGCATCCTCACTGCGGACTGCCTGCCGGTGGTCCTCGTGGGACGGGCGCCCGGCGCGGAGCGCGGGACCGCCCCCCTCCTCGCGGTGGCCCACGCCGGCCGCCGTGGTCTGCTGGACGGGGTGCTGGAACGCACCGTGGAGGCGCTGCGGGAACGCGGCGCCGAGGACCTGCGCGCGTGGATCGGTCCGGCCGTGTGCGGGGACTGCTACGAGGTCCCCGCCGAGATGGCGGCGGACGCGGAGCGGGTGCTGCCCGGGATCGCCACCACCACCCGCCAGGGCACGCCCGGGCTGGACCTCCCGGGGGCCGCCCGCCGCCTGCTCGAAGCCCACGGCGTCACGGTGGCCCCGGAGGGTGCCGACCGCACCGCGTGGTGCACCCTGGAGCACGCGGGGCTGTTCTCCTACCGACGCGACCACACCCCCGGACGACTGGCCGGGATCGTGTGGCCCACCCACATCCAGGACGCTGCATGAACCCCGAGAATTCACTCCCCGTTCCCGAAGAGACCGCCCACCGCACCGCCGAGCTCGCCCAGCGGCTCGCCACGGTGCGCGGCCGAATCCTCGACGCCGCCGCGCAGCGCCCGCAGGAGCGCGCCCACGGCGGAGAGCTGCCCGCGCTCGTGGTGGTCACCAAGTTCTTCCCCGCAGCGGATGTCCTGCGCCTGCGGGACCTCGGGGTGCGTGCGGTGGGGGAGAACAAGGACCAGGAGGCCGGCCCCAAGGCGCGGGAGGTGGCGGAGGCCCTGGCGGCCCAGCAGCCCCCGGTGAGCCCGCCGGCGTGGCACTTCGTGGGGCAGCTGCAGTCGAACAAGGCGAAGCACGTGGTCCGCTACGCCTCCTGGGTGCACTCCGTGGACCGGCCCTCACTGGTCACCGCCCTGGGCAGGGCCGTGCGCGCCCACCGGGAGGCGGTGGCCGCGGGCGAGACCCCCGCCGGGCCGTGCGCCCGGGAGGACCTCACGTGCCTGCTGCAGGTGAACCTGGACCCGGATGCCGCGGCACAGGACACCCGTGGCGGTGCCCACCCGGCAGTGGTCGCGGAGCTCGCGGATGCGGTCGCGGCGACCGAGGGACTGCGCGTGGGCGGGGTCATGGCGGTGGCGCCCCGGGAGGGTGAGCCCGCCCCCGCCTTCGAGCGGCTGTGGGAGATCTCCAGCGCCCTGCGCGGGGACCACCCGGACGCCCGCGCGATCTCGGCGGGCATGAGCGGGGACCTCGAGGCCGCCGTGCACGCCGGTGCCACGCACGTGCGCGTGGGCTCCGATGTCCTCGGGCCACGTCCCGCGGTGCGGTAGCGTAAAGACGGACGACATGCGGGCCGATGCACGTCGCCCCCCGCTGAAGGATTGAGGAGAGAACATGGCCGGAGCGCTGCGTCGCACCATGGTCTATCTCGGGCTGGCCGAGAGCGACGACGAGTACATCTCCGAAGAGACCCCCCGCCCCCGGGAGAGCCCCCGGAGCACCGACGGCCCCGCCGCCGCCCCGAGCGAGAGCGGCAGCACCTCCGTGGCGCGCCGTTCCCCCGAGTACCGAGCCCCCGTGACCCCCATCAAGCGGGCTCCCAGCTCCCGAGAGGACGACAACGAATTGCGCACCATCACCACAGTGCACCCCCGGTCGTACAACGACGCCAAATCCATCGGGGAGGCGTTCCGGGACGGCACTCCGGTGATCATGAACGTCTCCGACATGGGTGAGGCCGAGGCCAAGCGGCTGGTGGACTTCGCCGCCGGGCTGGTGTTCGCGCTGCACGGGTCCATCGAGCGCGTCACCGCCAAGGTGTTCCTGCTCACGCCCTCCTTCGTGGAGGTCCGCGACCAGGGCCACCACGACGAGATCGACGAGGAGCCCGCACCCCTCGAGCAGGTCGAGGGCTGACCGTGAACCTCGCGCTGTCGATCGTCTACCTGCTGATCCACGTCCTGTACATCGCGCTGATCGCGCGTCTCGTGCTCGACTGGATCCAGATGTTCGCGCGCGGGTGGCGGCCCCGGGGCCTCGCACTGGTGGCCGCGTCCACCGTCTACTCCCTGACCGACCCGCCCATGAAGGCCCTGCGCCGCCTCGTGCCCCCGCTGCGATTCGGCGGCGTGGCGCTGGACCTGGGCTTCCTGATCCTGGTCTTCGCCGTCAGCATCCTGCAGAACGTGGTTGCCTCGCTGCTGCTGCGCGTGTGACGCCTCGACCCCGGCCGCGGATGCGCGGTTGTATCCTGAGCCGGACTCCGTTTCACGGGTGCCCGCTCGCGCGGTGCCACCCGCTCCCACCCCCGAACCGAACGGTTCAGCTCACCTAGGAGGAACACCCATGGCTCTCACAGCCGAAGACGTCATCAACAAGCGGTTCCAGCCCACCAAGTTCCGCGAGGGCTACGACCAGGACGAGGTGGACGACTTCCTGGACGAGGTGGTCGTGGAGCTGCGCCGCCTGCACCAGCAGAACGAGTCCCTGCGCAAGCAGGTCGAGTCCCTGGGTGGCAAGCCGGAGGAGGCCCCCGAGGCCACCACCGAGTCCGCCTCCACCCCCGAGGTGTCCTCCGAGACCGCGTCCTCCGAGGCCGGTTCCCGCCCCGTGACCGAGTCCACGACGGTGGCCCCGGCCACCACCGCGGCGCAGGACACGGAGACCACGCAGGCCGCCGCCGCGGCCACCACCTCGTCGGCCGCTCCCGCGGCCACTCAGTCCTCCGCCGCGCACGGCGCGGGCACGACCGCCCCCTCGGGCGAGTCCGCACAGTCCGCCGCGGCCGTGCTGGCCATGGCGCAGAAGCTGCACGACGACTACGTCTCCCAGGGCCAGGCCGAGCGTGAGCGCCTGATCACCGAGGGCCGCACCCAGGCGGACCACCTCGTGGCGGAGGGCCGCCGCACTCGCGAGCAGACCCTCTCCTCCCTCGAGAACGAGAAGGTGGACCTGGAGGCCGCAGTGGCCCAGCTGCGCGGCTTCGAGGCCGACTACCGCGGCAACCTCAAGAGCTTCATCAACGGTCAGCTGCGCGAGCTCGACAGCACCGGCTCGCTGGCTCCCGCGGACGGGACCGGCAAGCGCACCGGCCTCAAGTAAGCGCCGGTGACCGACTCCACCCCGCACGCAGCGGCGGCCCCCGTTCCTCGCGGGACGGGCCGCCGCTGCGCCGTCATGTCCCTGGCCGTGGCCGTGGCCGTCCTCGTGGCGGACCAGTTCGTGAAGCTGTGGGTCGTCGAGTCCCTGGTTCCCGGTCGTCAGTACCCCGTGATCCCGGGGCTGCTGTGGTGGGAGCACATCCGCAACAGCGGCGGCGCGTTCTCACTCGGCTCCGGGGCCACCTGGTTCTTCACGCTCGTGATGGCCGCGGTGGTGCTGGGGATCCTCTGGACCCTGCGCCGGGTGCGGAACCCGTGGTGGGCGCTGGCCCTGGGCCTCGTCCTGGGCGGTGCGGCGGGCAACCTGGGGGACCGGCTGTTCCGCGAGCCGGGCTTCGGCCGGGGCCACGTGGTGGACTTCATCGCGGTGCCGCACTTCGCGATCTTCAACGTGGCCGACTGCGGTGTGGTGGTGGGCATCGGCCTGGTGCTGGTGCTGCTGCTGGGCAACCGCAACCTGGAGGGCCCCCGTGAACGCTGAGCGCACCCGACCCACCGGTTCCGAGCCGGAGTACGAGGACGCCCGCTTCACCGCGTCCCCGGGGCAGGACGGCGCCCGGCTCGACGCCGCCGTGGCCGAGTGGACGGGTCTGTCCCGGTCCGCGGCGGCGCAGCTGTGCGCGGAGGAGCGCGTGAGCCACCGCGGCCGCCCGGTGGCCAAGTCACACCGGGTGGCTGTGTCCGAGACCTACACGGTCTCGGTCCCCGTGCCGGAGGACCCGAACCGGATCGCCCCGCAGCACGTGCCGGACCTGCGGCTCGTGCACGTGGAGCCCTCCTACGTGGTGGTGGACAAGCCCGCAGGCGTGGCGGCCCACCCGTCCCCCGGCTGGAAGGGACCCACCGTGGTGGGGGCCCTCGCCGGTGCGGGGATCAGCGTGGCCACCTCGGGGGCGCCGGAGCGGCAGGGAATCGTGCACCGCCTGGACGTGGGCACCTCCGGGCTCATGGTGGTGGCACGCGAGGAGCGGGCCTACACGCTGCTCAAGCGCGCGTTCAAGGAGCGGACGGTCACCAAGGTCTACCACGCCGTCGTCCAGGGGATCCCGGACCCGCTCGCGGGCACCATCGACGCGCCCACCGGGCGCCACCCCGGCCACGAGTGGCGGTTCGCGGTGCTGCAGGACGGGCGCCGCTCCGTGACCCACTACGAGGTCCTGGAGGCGTTCGGGCGCGCCTCGCTCGTGGAGGTGCACCTGGAGACCGGGCGCACGCACCAGATCCGCGTGCACTTCAGTGCCCTGCAGCACCCGTGCTGCGGTGACCTCACCTACGGCGCGGACCCCGCCCTCTCCGCGGGACTGGGGCTGACCAGGCAGTGGCTGCACGCCAAGCGCCTGGGGTTCACCAGCCCCGCCACGGGGGAGCAGGTGGAGTACGAGAGCCCGTACCCCACGGACCTGGCCTACGCGGTGGAGACGCTGCGCGAGGGCGGCCCGCAGCTGTGATCCCCGCCCCCTCTGGCGGGGCTGGGATGTCCGGGGCGCGGCCTAGAATGGTGCGGTGACTTCGGCGACCGGCAAAAAAGGCTTCACCCATCTCCACGTGCACACCGAGTACTCCATGCTGGACGGTGCCGCGCGCCTGAACGACCTCTTCGAGGAGTGCCACCGGCTGGGCATGGACTCGCTGGCCACCACGGACCACGGGTTCGTCTTCGGCGCGTTCGACTTCTGGAACAAGGCCCGCTCCGCGGGGATCAAGCCCATCATCGGCGTGGAGGCCTATCTCACCCCGGGCACGGCGCGGCAGGACCGCACCCGTGTGAAGTTCGCGGACGGCGGCCGGGACGACGTCTCCGGCGCCGGTGCCTACACGCACATGACGCTGCTGGCCCAGTCCAGCGAGGGCATGCAGAACCTCTTCCGGGCCTCCACCAAGGCGTCCCTGGAGGGCCAGCTGTACAAGCCCCGCATGGACCGGGAGCTGCTCAACCAGTACGGCAAGGGGCTGATCGCCACCACGGGGTGCCCCTCCGGCGAGGTCCAGACCCGGCTCCGGCTGGGCCAGTACGACGAGGCCGTCAAAGCCGCCGCGGAGTTCCGGGACATCTTCGGTGCCGAGAACTTCTACTGCGAGCTCATGGACCACGGACTGGGCATCGAGAAGCGCGTCACCCAGGACCTGCTGAAGCTCGCCAAGGACCTGAACCTGCCGCTCGTGGCCACCAACGACCTGCACTACACGCACGCCGAGGACGCCAAGTCCCACGCCGCGCTGCTGTGCGTGCAGTCCGGCTCCACCCTCCAGGACCCCAAGCGCTTCAAGTTCGACGCGGACGAGTTCTACCTCAAGTCCCCCGAGCAGATGCGGGAGATCTTCCGCGACCACCCCGAGGCGTGCGACAACACCCTGGAGATCGCCGAGCGCTGCGAGGTGGACTTCGACACCTCCGCGAACTACATGCCGCGCTTCCCCACCCCGGAGGGGGAGGACGAGACCTCCTGGTTCATCAAGGAGGTGGAGAAGGGCCTGCACTACCGTTTCCCGGACGGCATCCCGGACGACGTCCGGGAGCAGGCGGAGTACGAGAAGAAGATCATCATCCAGATGGGCTTCCCGGGCTACTTCCTGGTGGTCGCGGACTTCATCAACTGGTCCAAGGACAACGGCATCCGCGTGGGACCGGGCCGCGGCTCCGGCGCTGGGTCCATGGTGGCCTACGCCATGCGCATCACCGAGCTGAACCCGCTGGCCCACGGACTGATCTTCGAGCGGTTCCTCAACCCGGACCGTGTGTCCATGCCCGACTTCGACGTGGACTTCGACGACCGGCGCCGCTCCGAGGTGATCCACTACGTCACGGAGAAGTACGGCGACGAGCGCGTGGCCATGATCGTCACCTACGGCACCATCAAGGCCAAGCAGGCGCTCAAGGACTCCTCCCGCGTGCTGGGCTACCCGTTCTCCATGGGGGAGCGGCTCACCAAGGCCATGCCGCCGGACGTGATGGGCAAGGGCATCTCGCTGCAGGACGTCTACGACAAGGACGCCAAGCGCTACGACGAGGCCGGAGAGCTGCGCGAGGTCCTTGAGGACGACCCCGAGTCCATGAAGGTCTTCGAGACCGCCCAGGGCCTGGAGGGGCTCAAGCGGCAGTGGGGCGTCCACGCCGCGGGTGTGATCATGTCCTCGGACCCGCTGATCGACATCATCCCGCTGATGCGCCGCGAGCAGGACGGGCAGGTCATCACCCAGTTCGACTACCCCACGTGCGAGGGCCTGGGGCTGATCAAGATGGACTTCCTGGGGCTGCGCAACCTCACCATCATCTCGGACGCGCTGGAGAACATCACGCTCAACCGGGACGGTTTCGTCCTGGACCTCGAGCACCTGCCGATCGACGACCCCGGCTCCTACGAGCTGCTGGCGCGCGGGGACACCCTGGGGGTGTTCCAGCTGGACGGCGGGCCCATGCGGCAGCTGCTCAAGCTCATGCGCCCCGACAACTTCGAGGACATCTCCGCGACCATCGCGCTGTACCGCCCGGGGCCCATGGGGGCGAACTCCCACACGAACTACGCGCTGCGCAAGAACGGTGCGCAGGAGATCACTCCCATCCACCCCGAGCTCGCTGAGCCGCTCGCGGAGATCCTGGGAACCACCTACGGGCTGATCGTCTACCAGGAGCAGGTGATGGCGATCGCCCAGAAGGTGGCCGGCTACTCCCTGGGCCAGGCAGACATCCTGCGCCGCGCCATGGGCAAGAAGAAGAAGGCGGAGCTGGACAAGCAGTACCAGGGCTTCCACCAGGGCATGGTGGACCGCGGCTACTCCGAGGCCGCCATCAAGGCGCTGTGGGACATCCTCCTGCCGTTCTCGGACTACGCGTTCAACAAGGCCCACTCCGCCGCGTACGGGCTGGTCTCCTACTGGACCGCGTACCTCAAGGCGCACTACCCGGCCGAGTACATGGCGGCCCTGCTCACGTCCGTGGGCGACGACAAGGACAAGCTCGCCATGTACCTCACGGAGTGCCGCCACATGGGCATCACCGTGCTGCCGCCGGACGTCAACGAGTCCGAGCTGAACTTCACGCCAGTGGGCTCGGACATCCGCTTCGGGATGGGGGCGGTTCGCAACGTGGGCGCCAACGTGGTCCAGGCCATGGTGACCGCCCGCAACGAGCAGGGGAAGTTCGCGTCCTTCACGGACTTCCTGGCCAAGGTCCCCGCCGTGGTGTGCAACAAGCGCACCATCGAGTCCATGATCAAGGCCGGAGCCTTCGATCAGCTGGGGCACACGCGCCGCAGCCTGGTGATGTGCCACGAGCAGGCCGTCGAGGACGTCGTGGCGCAGAAGAAGAAGGAGGACAACGGCGAGTTCACGTTCGACATCTTCGCCATGGGAGGCGCCGAGGACGAGGACACGGAGACCTTCTCGGTGGAGGTCCCGGACGTTCCCGAGTGGGAGCGCAAGGACCTGCTGGCCTTCGAGCGCGAGATGCTGGGACTCTACGTCTCGGACCACCCGCTGCGCGGGCTCGACGACGCCCTGGGCCAGTACACGGACACCGCGATCGCGCCGCTGCTCACCGAGGAGAACACCCGGCCCGACGGCGCCGTGGTCACCATCGGCGGGATGATCACCTCGCTCTCGCGGCGGATCGCGAAGTCCTCGGGCAACGCCTATGCGCGGGTGGAGCTCGAGGACCGCTCGGGCTCCATCGAGGTGATGTTCTTCGGCAAGGCGTACGCGCCGATCGCCGGGGTGCTCTCCGAGGACCTGATCTGCGTGGTCAAGGGGCGCATGCAGCGCCGCGACGACGGCTCCATCACCATCTCCGCCCAGGAGCTCACGGTTCCGGAGCTCAGCGTGGACGGCTCGTCGGGACCGGTGTGCGTGGCGCTGCCCGAGCACCGGGCCACGGAGGCCACCATCCGGCGGATCGGTGAGGTGCTGCGCAACCACCGGGGCGAGTCGGAGGTGCGGATCCACCTGGACACCCGGCGCAGCACCCAGGTGATGCGCCTGGGCCCGGAGTACCGCGTGAACCCCTCGCCCGCGCTGTTCGGGGACCTCAAGGTGCTGCTCGGTCCCGCGTGCCTGGAGGCCTGAGCGCCGGCCCGGGCGGGGCCCGGCCGGTCGACCCCGCCCGGTCCTCCGGCCGCTTTGACGCGCGATTGTAGACTGAAAGCGTGAACGAGCAACCCCTGACCTCCCCGCCCTCCGGCCCCGCCCGCTCCTTCCTGCGGGTCATCGACCTGCGCGGGACGCATCCGGGGTGGAACGAGCTGCGGCGTGCGGTGCCGCGCCAGGCGGCGTCGTCCGTGGCGGAGGCCGAGGACAGCGTGCGGGAGATCATCCGGGACGTGCGCGAGCGCGGGGCCGCGGCCCTGAAGGACCTGGCGCGACGCTTCGACGGGGTGACCCAGCAGCGTCTGCGCGTGGCGCCGGAGGAGATCGAGCGGGCCGTCGCGGAGCTGGACCCGGCCGTGCGCCACGGGCTGGAGACGGCGATCGCCCGCACCCGCGCGTTCGCCCGCGCCCAGCGGCCCTCGGACGTCTCGATCGAGGTGGCGCCCGGAGCCACGCTGTCGCACCGGTGGAGGCCCGTGCGCCGGGCCGGGCTGTACATTCCCGGCGGGCTCGCCGTGTACCCCTCCTCGGTGGTGATGAACGTGGTCCCTGCGCAGGCTGCCGGCGTGGAGTCCGTGGTGCTGTGCTCCCCGCCGCAGAAGGACTTCGGGGGGTTGCCGCACCCGGTGGTCCTCGGCGCCGCGGGACTGCTGGGGGTGGACGAGGTGTGGGCCGTGGGCGGCGCGCAGTCGCTGGCCGCCATGGCGTACGGGGTCACGGACGGGCAGGACGTCCTGGAGCCCGTGGACACGCTGAGCGGGCCGGGCAACATTTTCGTGGCCACTGCCAAGCGCCAGCTGCGCTCCGTGGTGGGCGTGGACGCCGAGGCCGGGACCACCGAGATCGCGGTGCTGGCCGACGACTCCGCGGACCCCCGCTTCGTGGCCGCGGACCTGATCTCCCAGGCGGAGCACGACCCCGCCGCCGGTTCCGTGCTGATCACGGACTCCTCGGAGCTCGCCCGCGCCGTCGAGCGGGAGCTCGCGGTGCAGGTTCCCGCCGCGCGGCACCGCGAGCGGATCACCACGGCCCTGGGCGGGCCCCAGTCCGGGGTGGTGCTCACGGACGGCCTCGAGCAGTCCGTGGCGGTGGCCGACGCCTACGCCGCCGAGCACCTGGAGGTCCACACCCGCAACGCGCGGGAGGTCGCGGAACGGATCCGCAACGCCGGCGCCGTCTTCGTGGGCCCCCACAGCCCGGTGCCCCTGGGAGACTACGCCGCCGGCTCCAACCACGTGCTGCCCACGGGCGGCACCGCGGTGTTCACCTCCGGCCTGCAGGCGGCCTCCTTCATGAAGGCCGTGCAGGTCATCGAGTACTCCCCGGAGGCGCTCGCCGAGCTGGAGCGGGACATCGTGGCGCTGTCCGAGAGCGAGGACCTGCCCGCCCACGGCCGCGCGGTGACCATCCGCTCGGAGGCGCCCGCGGCCCCGGGGCTATCCGGCGCCGCTCCCCACCCGCCGCGCAGGGAGGGCTGAGCCGTGCACTGCCCCTTCTGCCGCCACACCGACTCCAAGGTCGTGGACTCCCGCACCTCGGACGACGGCACCTCCATCCGCCGCCGCCGCCGCTGCACCGAGTGCGGGCGCAGGTTCTCCACGCTGGAGACCACCTCGATCTCGGTGATCAAGCGCTCCGGGGTGACCGAGCCGTTCGACCGGCAGAAGATCGTCAACGGTGTGCGCAAGGCCTGTCAGGGCCGCCCGGTGAGCGAGGACGACCTCGCCATGCTGGCGCAGGAGGTCGAGGAGTCCATCCGCGCGTCGGGCAGCGCAGAGGTCGAGGCGCACGACGTGGGCCTCGCCATCCTGCCTCCCCTGCGCCGGCTCGACGTGGTGGCGTACCTGCGCTTCGCGTCCGTGTACCAGGCCTTCGACGGCCTCGAGGACTTCGAGCGCGCCATCGACGTGCTGCGCGACCAGCAGGCCGAGCTCGCGGGGCAGCAGACGCTCGTCCCGTCCGCCGCGCGCCCGGCCGGGTCCCCGGGTGGGCGACGCCGCCCCGCTCGCCGCGGTGCCCCGGGTGGCGGCAGCACCGCGGAACCGCAGGCCGTGGCGGCCCCCGAGGAGGAGGGAACCGGGGAAGAGGCACCGGCGCCGCGGCGTCGTCGGGCGAAGAAGGCCCCCGACACCGTCACCCAGCCGCGCCTGCTCTAGGCGCCCGGCCACGCGCTCGCCGCCGCGGATGGCTCCGCACGCCAGGGGCGGGTTCCCAGGGTGCCGGAGGTCCTCGGAACGCCGGGTGACGACTGTTACCCTCGGCTCGTGACGCACAGTGAGAGGCCGCGCGCAACCGACCGGCCGCCGTTCGAGATCGTGCGGGCCGTGCCGGGGGACACCGGGCGGGCTGCCGAGACCCTGGCCGCCGCGTTCGCGGTGGATCCCCACGTGGTGGGACTGCTGCCCCACGGGGACGTTGACGCCTCGCTCACCCGGCTGTGGCGGCGGATCGTCACGGAGACCTTCCAGGCCGGCGGACACGTCTACCTGGCCCTGGCCCCCGACCGTCCCGAGCCCCTGGGCGTGACCCTGTGGGAGGCCCCCGGCTCGAAGGTCTCGCTGCGGGGGATGCTTCCCGGGCTGAGCACGTACCTGCGGATCTTCCGCACCCGCTTCGCGGACGCCATGACCACGGAGTACCTCGCGCACCGGGCCCACCCGGAGGCCCCGCACTGGTACCTCAAGGCCGTGGGGACGCTGCCGCAGGCGCGTGGCGCCGGGGTGGGGGACCGGCTCATCCGCAGTCGCCTCGCGGAGGTGGACCGGGAGGGCACGGGCGCCTACCTGGAGGCGTCCACCGAGGACCTGGTGCCGTTCTACGGCCGCTTCGGCTTCGAGCGGCTGGGCCCGGTCCCGTGCCGGGGCACGGTGCCCGCGGTGGGGATGTGGCGGCCGCCCGCGCGCTGAGCGGCCGGGCGGAGGAGCTCTCCACGCGGCCGGAGCGCCGGGGGAGGAGAAGGGGTGGGCCCTGCCGGGATCGAACCGACGACATCCACGGTGTAAACGTGGCGCTCTACCAGCTGAGCTAAAGGCCCCGGGGGGAATCGGGTGGGCACGACTGGAGCAGCTGCCTGCACCCGATCGGGAGCAAGCCTACCGGGGCCATGGGGGGCCACCCAACGCACGGGCCATGACCTCGGACACGTTCCCGTCACCGGTTTGACACGAATGCGCCCCCGGGGGTTAAGCTGAGAATGTTCCACGCACGGATGTGTGCAGAGAATCTCGGGGACGCTGGTGCGCTTGATCGCCTTCGGGCGTGACAGATACGGCGGTTCGATTCCGTCGGTCTCCACCGCAGTGCGAAGACCCCGGAGCCTCACGGCTCCGGGGTCTTTGCGCATCCGGACCCGTGTGTCCTTCCGGGTGCGGCCACCGTGCGGTGTCAGCGGGGGGTGCGTAGGCTAGGAACCATGGCTGCAGAAAAGAAAGCTGATATCGGTGTCACCGGCCTGGCCGTGATGGGCGCCAACCTTGCTCGCAACTTCGCGCACCACGGCTACACCGTGGCGCTGCACAACCGCTCGTCCGGCAAGACGGACGCCCTGATCGAGGAGCACGGCTCCGAGGGCGACTTCATCCGCACGGAGACCATGGAGGAGTTCGTCGACTCCCTGGCCAGGCCCCGCCGGGCGCTGATCATGGTCAAGGCGGGCGAGCCCGTGGACCAGGTGATCGAGCAGCTCGTTCCCCTCATGGACGAGGGCGACATCATCATCGACGGCGGCAACTCCTACTTCCAGGACACCCGGCGCCGCGAGCGCGAGCTCGCGCAGAAGGGCCTGCACTTCGTGGGCGTGGGCGTCTCCGGCGGCGAGGAGGGTGCGCTCAACGGCCCGTCCATCATGCCGGGCGGCTCCGAGGAGTCCTACAAGAGCCTGGGCCCCATGCTCGAGGACATCTCCGCCAAGGCGGACGACGGCGCCCCGTGCTGCGCGTGGATCAGCACCGACGGTGCCGGGCACTTCGTGAAGATGGTGCACAACGGCATCGAGTACGCGGACATGCAGGTCATCGGCGAGGCCCACGAGCTGCTGCGCTCCGTGGCCGGGCTCGAGCCCGCCGAGCAGGCGGACGTGTTCGACGAGTGGAACACCACCGAGCTGAACTCGTACCTCATCGAGATCACCGCGCAGGTGCTGCGGCAGGTGGACCCGAAGACCGGCAAGCCGTTCATCGACGTCGTGGCGGATGCCGCGGGGCAGAAGGGCACCGGGCGCTGGACCGTGCAGGAGGCCCTGGAGCTGGGCTCGCCGGTCACGGCAATCGCCGAGTCCGTCTTCGCCCGCGCCCTGTCCTCCGCGAACCCGGCCATGCGGCGCGAGGCCCAGGAGGTGCTCCCGGCGGGCATCGGCGGGACCACCGAGGACGTGGTGAAGGACCCCGAGTTCGTGGACGACATCCGCAAGGCGCTCTACGCGTCCAAGCTCGTCTCCTACGCGCAGGGCCTGGACATGCTCACCATGGCGGGTCGCGAGTACGGCTGGGACCTGGACCTGGCCACCATCGCGAGCCTGTGGCGCAACGGCTGCATCATCCGCGCCGAGCTGCTGAACGTGATCATGGCCGCGTACCAGGGGGACAAGGCCCCCTTGAACCTGCTGTTCGCGCCCGAGTTCGTGAAGGCCCTCGAGGACGCCCTGCCGGCGTGGCGCCGTGTGGTGGCCCGCGCGGTGGAGCGCGGCATCCCCGCGCCGGTGTTCTCCTCGGCACTCGCGTACTACGACGCGCTGCGCCGTCCGCGCCTGAACGCCGCCCTCACGCAGGGGCTGCGCGACTACTTCGGCGCACACACCTACAAGCGCATCGACGACCCCGACTCCAGCTTCCACGTGCTGTGGAGCGGAGACCGGTCCGAGGTCGTCTCCTGAGCGCAGCACCCCGCTGCGCCGGCACCACGGCGTGACACGAGGCCCGGGTCCCACCCCCAAGCGGGGGGCAGGACCCGGGCCTCGTGCCGTCCGGAGGGGATCAGATCCACATGGCCGGGTCGATGTACGCCGCGGGATCCACCAGGGGCTCCTTCTTCTCGGGGGTGCGGGGACGCACCTTGCCGGGGATGCCCGTGACGATGGAGTCCGGCGGGACGTCCTTGACCACCACCGCGTTGGCACCCACGGCCGAGTCCCTCCCCACCGTCAGCGGCCCGAGCACCTTGGCGCCCGCCCCGATGGTCACGCGGTCCTCCACGGTGGGGTGGCGCTTGACGGGCTCCAGCGACCGGCCACCCAGGGTGACCCCGTGGTAGACCATCACGTCGTCACCGATCTCTGCGGTCTCGCCGATCACCACGCCCATGCCGTGGTCGATGAAGAAGCGCCGCCCGATCGTGGCTCCGGGGTGGATCTCCACGCCGGTGGCCCAGCGGGCCAGTTGCGACACCGTGCGCGCCAGCAGCCGACGGTCCGGGTTCTGCCACAGCCGGTGCGAGAGCCGGTGCGCCCAGATGGCGTGCAGACCGGAGTAGTTGAACAGGATCTCCGCGCTGGAACGCGCCGCCGGGTCGTGGGTGCGGGCCGTGTCCAGGTCCTCCCGCAGTCTGCGCCAGAAGCTCACAAGTGGTTCCTTCTCAGTCGTGTGCCGCTCGGGGAGCCGGTCGGCCCGCCCAATGCGAACGGGTGCCCGGGGACTGTGCGCCCTGGACACCCGTTCGCGAGGACCGCGGCGGATCAGCCTCGGATGTCCTCGTACAGGATGGTGGAGATGTAGCGCTCGCCGAAATCGCAGACAATCGCCACGATGAGCTTGTCCCGGTTCTCCTCCTTGGCGGCCTCCTGCAGGGCCGCCCAGATGATGGCGCCGGTGGAGATCCCGCCGAGGATGCCCTCCTTGCTGCCGAGCTCACGGGCGTACTTCACGGAGTTCTCCACGGTCACGTCGTAGACGTCGTCGTAGATCTCGCGGTCGAGCACGTCCGGCACGAAGTTCGCCCCGAGACCCTGGATCTTGTGGGGGCCCGCCTTGCCCTCCGTGAGCAGGGGGGAGTCGGAGGGCTCCACGGCGACCAGGCGCACGTCCGGCTTCTGCTCGCGCAGGTACTTCCCGGCTCCCGTGATGGTGCCGCCGGTGCCGATGCCGGCCACGAAGACGTCCACCTGGCCGTCCGTGTCCTCCCAGATCTCGGGGCCGGTGGTCCTGTAGTGCACGTCCGGGTTGGCAGGGTTGGCGAACTGGCTGGCCAGGATGGCGTTGTCCGTGGTGTCCACGATCTCCTGGGCCTTGTCCACGGCGCCGCGCATGCCGTCCGCGCCCGGGGTCAGCACGATCTCCGCGCCGTAGGCGCGCAGCATCACGCGGCGCTCGGTGGACATGGTCTCCGGCATGGTCAGGATGACCTTGTACCCGCGGGCCGCGCCCACCATGGCCAGGGCGATGCCGGTGTTGCCGGAGGTGCCCTCCACGATGGTGCCGCCGGGCTTGAGCTGGCCGGAGGCCTCGGCGGCGTCCACGATGGCCTTGCCGATCCGGTCCTTGACCGAGTTGGCCGGGTTGTAGAACTCGAGCTTGACCGCCACGTTGCCGGGGAGGTCCTTGTCCAGGTGGTTCAGGCGCACCAGGGGGGTGCCCCCCACGATCTCGGTGACGTCGTCGTAGATCTTGCCCATCTCTGTCTCCTGTCCAGTGGGTGTGCAGCGGCCGTGGCACAGGGGTGCCGCGGCTGTGCCCGGAATCCTGCTCAGCGTATCCGCGCGCCGAGGGGCCGTCTCAGTCCGTGAGCCACACGGCGTAATTTTTGCGGACCTTCGCGAGCTTCGGGTTGATGATCACCTGGCAGTAGCCGTTGAAGGGCTGGTTGCCGTAGAAGTCCTGGTGGAAGTCCTCGGCCTCGTGCACGGGTCCCAGCGGCTCCACGGTGGTGACCACGGGATCGTCGAACCATTCCTGGACCCTGGTGATCGCGGCCTCGAAGAGCTCCTTCTGCTCCTGGTCCGCGGGGAACATGGCGGAGCGGTACTGGGTGCCCACGTCGTAGCCCTGGCGATTCAGGGAGGTGGGGTCGTGGCCCGTGAAGAACAGGTCCAGGATCACCTCCGGGGGCACCACCTCGGGGTCGAAGGTGACCGCCACGGCCTCCGCGTGCCCCGTGGTCCCGGAGCACACGGACTCGTAGTCCGGGTGCTCCGTGTGCCCGCCGGTGTACACGCTGCGCACCCGCTGGACGCCGCGGGTCCTGCGGTACACGGCGTCCAGGCACCAGAAGCAGCCACCGGCCAGCACGAACGTCTGCGGTGTCGATGAAGTCATGCCCTGTACAACGCGCGCCGGGCCAGAAGATTCCCGGGTGCCGTGGGCCGCGCGCTCCTAGGATGGGGGCATGAGCACCGAGGACACGGACCACCCGACCCACCCCACCGTGCAGGACGTCGTCGCCGTCGCGGACGCGCTGTGGCCCTTCCGTGCGCAGGAGGACTGGGACGCGTCCGGGCTCGCGGTGGGCCGCCCGGAGGCACCGGTGCGGCGCATCCTGCTGGCCGTGGACCCCGTGGCACCGGTGGTCGCGGAGGCCGTGGCCGGGGGTGCGGACCTGCTCCTCACCCACCACCCCCTGCTGCTGCGCGGCGTCACCTCGGTCGCCGCGGACGGTTTCAAGGGCCGCGCGGTGCACGACCTCGTGGAGAACGGGTGCGCCCTGCTCTGCTGCCACACGAACGCCGACTCGGCGCACCGCGGCGTCTCGGATGCGCTGATCGCGGCGTGCGGGGTCAATCCCGACGACGCCGCTCCGCTCGTCCCGCACGCCGCGGACCCCCGCACGGGACTGGGCCGCGTGGGCACCCTGGAGGCGTCGGTGACGCTGCGGGAGCTGGCGCAGCGCCTGGCCGCGCGGCTGCCCGCCACCGCCCAGGGGCTGCGCGTGGCGGGCAGCGGCGAGCGCCGGGTGAGCACGGTGGCCGTGTGCGGCGGCTCGGGGGACTCCCTGTTCGACACCGTCCGGGCGCACGGCGCGGACGTGTACGTGACCGCGGACCTGCGCCACCACCCGGCGTCGGAGGCCAGGGAGCGCGCGCTGGGGCCGGGGGAGGCGGGAACGCCCGCGCTGATCGACGCCGCCCACTCGGCCAGCGAGGCACTGTGGCTTCCGTGGGCCGGCGAGGACCTCGAACGGGCCCTGCGCGCCCGGGGCTTCACCGTGGAGATCCGCGTGAGCACCCTGCGCACCGACCCGTGGGACTTCACCGTGCACGCCGCGGATGCCTGACCTCCGCACCCCGTTGACCGCCACCGACTCCCAGGAGATCCCCATGACCGCCGCCCGCTCGTTCCTCCCCGCCCTGCTCGAGCTGCAGAGGGTGGACTCGCAGCTGCTCACCACGCTCCGGCGCGCGAAGGAGCTGCAGACCTCCGAGGCCGTGGCGGCACTGGTGACCCGGCGCACGCAGGCCGTCGCGGCCGCGCGCGAGCTGGACGCGGCCCTGCAGCGGGCGCAGGATGCCGTGCGGGAGGCGGAGTCCGCGGTGGCCGGGATCCAGAGCAGGATCGACCGGGACACCCGGCGGCTCAATGCGGGTGGCACCTCCAAGGACCTCATGGGAATCCAGCACCAGATCGACACGCTCACCGCCCAGCGGGGACGGGCCGAGGAGGAGCAGCTGCAGGCCATGGACCGTGCGGAGGAGGTCGCCGCGGACCGCGAGCGCAAGCAGCCCCTGCTGCGTGCCGCGGACACGGAGGCCAGGACCGCGGTGGCGGAGCGGGACGCCGAGCTCTCGCGCCTGAAGGACGAGCACGCCCGTCTCACCGCCGAGCGCGCCCGCCGGGCGGCGGCCGTCACGGACGCGTCCGTCCTGGAGCGCTACGACCGGCTGCGCACCGCGCGCGGAGGCGGGCGGATCGCCGTCGCCCGCTGGGAGAACGGCACGTGCGGGGCGTGCGACACGCGGCTGAGCCCCGCGGACGCCGCGGCCCTGGAGGCCACCCCGGAGACCGGGATCCCGCAGTGCCCGGAGTGCTCCGCCATGCTCGTGCTCTGAACCGCGGCCGCGGCGGTCGCTGCCGCGAACGCGGTAGGATCGACGGCGGACAGGTGGGCCGGGCGACCGCGCGGCGTCGTCGTTCGCGACGCGTCTCGAGGAAAGTCCGGGCTCCGCAGAGCAGGACGGTGGGTAACGCCCACTCGGGGAAACCCGCAGGACAGTGCCACAGAGAACAGACCGCCCGCCACGAGCGGGTCAGGGTGAAAAGGTGGTGTAAGAGACCACCAGCGCGCCGGGTGACCGGCGCGGCTCGGTAAACCCCGTCCGGAGCAAGGCCACGCAGGGCGCGTCCGAGGGCTGCTCGCCCGAGCGTCCGGGTAGGCTGCTCGAGCCGTGCGGCAACGCACGGCCTAGATGGATGGTCGTCACCGCGGTGCGGGCAACCGGCCGCGGCACAGAACCCGGCTCACAGGCCCACCTGTCCACCACACACCTCAAATACGGCTCTGACTAGGGAAAACGCCGAATCTACACTGACCCTAGTTGTGAATAGTGGAACTCAGTTAGACTCAGATGCCGGGAACGTAACAACTCTCACCCCCCGGGCACCCCCCAAAAAACCGTCGGTAGAGTGACGGTAACCCCCACCCCAGGAGAACCCATGTCGAGGAAGCCCAGCGCCCCCGAGCTGGTCCTTACAGGCCAGGAACGCACCAACATACTCACGCGTGTCGTTGCGGAGAAGACCAGCACCACGAAGGGCACAGCCACAGTCCTCCGCCGAGAGCCCCACACCGCGTGGATTCAGTTCGGTAGCAGCAACTCCAGTCTTGCTGCTCGTATGGGCTCGGGCATCTTGATGCTAATCATCCATGTTGCCCTCATCTGCGTGTCGCTCGGCTTGTGGCTCGTAGTGCTGCTTCTGCCGGGGCGGCCAAGCGTCTACATTGAAATCATCCAAGTCGCGCCGTCTGGACAGGTGTCCACCGAACAGGTGACTGAACGTCGCAAGGTCAATCGAATTCTCGCCGATCTGCGGCCAGCTGACTCGTGAATGCCCCTGGTAACTCGTCCGCGAACTCACCGCCGCGTAACGCCCAGGAGACCCCCATGCATCGCCACACCCTCGCCCTGCTCGTCCCGGCCGCGCTCGCGGCGCTCACCCTCACCGGATGCAGTGCGGACGATGCGCCCGCGGAGTCCCCCAGTGCGTCCGCGGCGACGTCGTCCCCGGCCCGCTCCGCGAGCTCCACCACGAGCACCAGCGCATCGGCTAGCGCCAGCGCGACCCCGAATGCACCGGCACCCGCAGCCACCACGGAGCCCCCGGCCGCGGAGCCCACCCACGGGACCGCACAAGAACCCACCGCTCTCGACACCGCCAGGCCCGTGTGGTCCACCCGCGGGCAGGACCCCAACATCCTCGCGTCCTACGGGATCGTGGAGGACGACTACTACTCCCAGACCGGGAAACCGGAGACGATGTGCGCGGTGTCCCAGCCGACCGTGTGCACCACCCCGCAGGACCGGGTGGCGGTCATGGATGCCGCACTGGACACCCCGGCGCCGTCCGGTGAGGCCGAGGCTCCGCTGCGGGAGCAGGACCCGAACGCGGGACTGTCGGACGAGGAGCTGAAGGACCTGCCAGTGCACGGCGCGCCGTGACACCCGGGCATGACGAAAGCGCCCCCGCACCGTGATGGTGCGGGGGCCTTCACTATCTCTGATGAGGGCACCTGAACGACGGCCGCAGGGGCCTGTGGACGTGATGGAACCCTTCGAGGCGCCGGGGGTCTCCGCGTGACAGCGCG
>NZ_JAUMTZ010000021.1 GCF_030530945.1 Kocuria sp.
GGGCCGGGTCCGCGGCGTGCCGGGGGGCACCCCTGTCTTCGTAGGGGGGGCGGCTCGACGGCGCTGGGTGTGGGGGCGGCAGGTAACATCCGCCCCGCCCGCACCTTTCTGCGCCCGGCCCCTCGGGACACCGCACGGGTCCTCGGAGGGGCGGTGGCTCAGTTCTCGTTGGTGCGCCTCGCCGCCCGGTCCCCGAGCGTGGTCAGGGTGTCCACCACGCGCGAGTTCAGCCGCTGGCGCACCGTTCTGCCGGGAACCTGCCCGGTCTGCTGGGGGGATGCCGAGGGCAGCACGCGGTTGACCATGCCCAGGGCCCGCACGGTGAGACCGGGGGCCAGTCCGCGGACGCGCTGGGCCACGGTGGGCAGCCACCCCAGCAGCACCACAGGACGGCCCGCCAGCACGCCGTCCACGATGCGGTGCGCCGCACGCCCGGCGTCCATCGACAGCACGGGCAGGGACGCTGAGGGCGCGAACCATGCGTACTCCTTCTCCGCGTCCCCGGTGAAGTACGCCTGCCCGTGGGAGCCCGTGCGCATGAGTCCGGGATCCACGCTCGTGGCGGTGACACCGGTCCCGGACAGCGACGCCGCCAGGCCCTCCGCGAAGCCCACCGCTCCGAACTTGGCGGTGCTGTACGGGAGCAGGTGCGGCACGGACACGAGCCCACCCACGGAGGCGACGACCCCGATGCGCCCGTGGCCGCGCTTCCGCATTCCCGGCAGCACCGCCAGCGCGGTGTGCACCGGGCCCATGGTCATGGTGTCCACGGCGTCCCGGAACTGCTCCACGGTGACGCCCTCCACGGAGCCCACCTGGATGATCCCCGCCACGCACACGAGCACGTCCACGGGGCCGAGGTCCCGCTCCACGTCCTGAACCAGCGCGGTCACTGCCTGGGCGTCGCCGACGTCGCACACGTAGTCGCGCACGGTGCCGTGGCGGGAGAGCAGGGAGCGGGCGCGGGCGAGCTCGGCGGCGTCGCGCGCGCAGATGGCCACGTCGTGGCCGCGGGTGAGCAGGTCCTGGGCCACCAGCAGGCCGAGCCCGCGGGAGGCGCCGGCCACGAGGGCCACGGGGTGCGAATCAGTCATGCCTGCACGCTACCCCGGCCCGCTGCGGGGACGATCCCCCCGAGGGGTGGTGCCCTCCGCGGCCGTTCGTGCTTGACTGGGGCCATGCGTGCACTGACATGGCAAGGACTCGGCGACGTCCGAGTCGAGAACGTTCCCGACCCCGTCCTGCAGGACCCCACCGACGCCATCGTGCGGGTGACCTCCACCGCCATCTGCGGCTCGGACCTGCACCTCTACGGCGTGCTGGCCCCCTACCTGCAGAAGGACTACGTCCTGGGCCACGAGTTCATGGGCATCGTGGAGGAGGTGGGCTCCGGGGTCTCCTCCCTGCAGCCCGGTGACCGTGTGGTGGTCCCCTTCGTGATCGCGTGCGGTCACTGCTGGATGTGCGACCGCGGTCTCTACGCGGCGTGCGAGACCACCCAGATCCGCGAGATGGGCACCGGCGCCGCACTGTTCGGCTTCTCCTCCCTCTACGGTTCCGTTCCGGGCGGTCAGGCCGAGATGGTGCGCGTGCCGCACGCGGACTTCGGCCCCGTGAAGCTGCCGCAGGACTTCGACGACGAGCGCTTCCTCTACCTCAGCGACATCCTGCCCACCGCGTGGCAGGGCGTGAAGTACGCGAACGTGGGGGAGGAGGACACCCTGGCCGTGCTGGGGCTGGGGCCGGTGGGCCAGCTGGCAGTCCGCTCCGCGAAGCTGCAGGGCGTCAAGCGCGTGATCGCCGTGGACCTCGTGGACGAGCGGCTGGCGCTCGCCAAGAACTGGGGCGTGGAGACCGTGGACCTGCGCGAGGTGGACGACGTCTCCGAGACCCTCCGTGAGATGACCGAGGGCCGCGGCCCGGACGGTGTCCTGGACGCGGTGGGCATGGAGGCCCATGGCAACCCCATCGCCGAGAAGGTTATCGCCGGTGCCGCCCGGCTGCCCAAGCCGCTGGGCCGCAAGGCCATCGAGACCGCCGGCATCGACCGCCTGGACGCCCTGCACACGGCGATCCACAGCGTGCGCCGCGCGGGAACGGTGTCCCTGTCCGGCGTGTACGGCGGGATGGCGGATCCCATGCCCATGATGGAGATGTTCGACAAGGGCATCACCATGCGCATGGGCCAGTGCCACGTGCGCCACTGGACGAACGAGCTGCTGGAGATCGCCAGCCAGCCGGAGGACGTGCTGGGTCTGGAGTCCCTGGCCACCCACCACGTGTCCCTGGAGGACGCCCCTGAGGCGTACAAGACGTTCCAGGAGAAGAAGGACGGCTGCATCAAGGTGGTGCTCAAGCCGTGACGGCCCAGGCCCGAATCCCGTTCCTCGGAACCACGGGGCACTGCTCGTGACTGCCGCGCAGCACTGGGTGGGCACGGCCCCCCGCCGCGGAGCGGACCACCTCATCCGCCTCTACCAGCGCCACCTCTCGCCGCGCAAGGGCTACACGTGCGCACACCTGGTGGCCCGGGGCGGACAGTCCTGCTCCGCCGCTGTACGAGGCATCATCGCCCAGCAGGGTCTGCTCCGGGGCATGGTGCCCACCATGATCCGCTTCGCGGCCTGCTACCGGGCGGCGCTGCTGCTCGGGTCCACCGGTGGGAGCGGCGTGTGCTGCTGCGGGCCCGTGCCCATTCCGTTCCGGTTCTGACCGGGTCCCACGAACTGGGTCTCAGAACCGGGACCCACGCAGCCCCCTCTCCCCACGGATTCTCCGTGCGGGGGAGGGGGCTTCGTCGTCACGAGGGAACGGGGCCTGCGCACTGAGAAAAGCCGCAGGGCCCGGACGGGCACTTCCGTGCCGATCCGGGCCCTGCGTGAAGAACTTCATGGGGTGAGCGACGGGGGTTGAACCCGCGACCTCCTGGACCACAACCAGGCGCTCTGCCGACTGAGCTACG
>NZ_JAUMTZ010000002.1:0-80052 GCF_030530945.1 Kocuria sp.
CGCGGCGTCGTGGGCGCCCGGGGCCACGGTGGCGCTCGGGGCCCCGGGCCCCGCGGAAGTGCCGGTCCCGGTGGCGGCGGCGCGGTCGTAGCGCTGGGTGGCGCGGCGCCGCACGCGCTGGGCCACCAGCACGAGCCACACCCCGCAGAGCACGAGCAGGGCGGCGGCGGCGAGCGCGGCCCAGGGCCAGCCGGTCATGGTGTAGTCCCCGCCGTCGTTGATCACCCCGGTCCGGGCGCCCACGGTGGGCTGGGCGGCGGCGCGGGGGCCGCCGGTCACGGCCAGCACGGCGGCCGCGGCACCCACCCCGGCGAGTGCTACGACCACGCCCACGACGCTGCGCAGCAGCCTCCCGCCGAGGGCCGAGGCCACGGCGGCGACGGCGGCGACGAGACCGAGGGCGGTGACGGCGGGGGCGGCGTCGGAGCCCTTGACGTCCACCGTGACGGGCTGCAGGGAGGTGGTGACCGCGGCGTGGATCCACGCGGTGGTGGTGGTGCCGAACAGCGCGAGTGCGCAGAGCAGGGTGATCAGGACGGCGGGTGCGGTTCGACGCAGCACGGTGGGGCTCCTCGGCAGGTGCGGTGGTGGTGGTCTCAGCGCGGGGGTTCGCGCAGCGCCTGGGCGAGCAGTGCGGCGCGCAGGGGCGCGGTGGCCTTGTTCAGGGACTCCTGGGCCTCGGACTCGGGGTCGGAGTCCGCCACGATGCCCCCGCCTGCCTGGACGTACGCGGTGCCCTCGAGCAGCAGGGCGGTGCGGATGGCGATCGCCATGTCCATGTTCCCGGCGAAGTCCATGTAGCCCACCACGCCACCGTAGACGGCGCGGCGCAGCGGCTCGTACTGGTCCAGCAGCTGCAGGGCCCGGGGTTTGGGGGCTCCGGAGAGGGTGCCCGCCGGGAACGTCGCCGCGAGGACGTCGTAGGCGCTGACGTCCTCGCGCATGCGGGCCACCACGGTGGAGCACAGGTGCATGATGTGGCTGAAGCGCTCGATCTCCATGAACTCGCTGACGTCCACGCTGCCGGGTTCGGCCACGCGGGAGAGGTCGTTGCGGGCCAGGTCCACGAGCATGAGGTGCTCGGCGCGCTCCTTGTCGTCGGCGAGCAGGTCCCGCTCCAGGGCGAGGTCCTCGTCCACGGTGGCGCCGCGGGGGCGGGAGCCGGCGATGGGGTGGGTCACGGCCTGGCGTCCGGTCACGGTCACCAGGGCCTCCGGGGACGAGCCCACGATCGAGTAGGGCCTGCCCCCGGCGTCCTCGAAGGAGTACAGGTACATGTACGGGCTCGGGTTGATCCGGCGCAGGGTGCGGTACACGTCCAGGGAGTCGGCGTCGCAGGCGGCCTCGAAGCGGCGGGAGACCACCACCTGGAAGATGTCCCCGTCCACGATGGCCTGCTTGCCGCGGTCGATCGCGGCCATGAACAGCTCGCGGTCCCAGGACTGGTGCACCGCGGTCTCCAGGTCCGCGGGGTCCTGCCGCTCGTCCGTGACGGAGACGGTGGTGCGGCCCAGCGGGGTGGCCAGGCGCGCGAGCATCGACTCCAGCCGCGCCACGGCGTCGTGGTAGGCGGCGTCCACGTTCTCGTCGGTGCCGTTGAGGTTGACGGCGTTGGCCACGAGCAGCACGGTGCCGTCCTTGCCGTCGTGGACGGCCATGTCCGCCACGAGGTTCATGGCGAGCTCGGGGACGTGGAGGTCGTCCTCGGGCGGGTGGGGCAGCTTCTCCCAGCGCCGCACCGCCTCCCACCCCACGAAGCCCACCATGCCGCTGGTCAGGGGCGGCACGCCCTCGAAGGGCTCGGTGTGCAGCAGCTCCATGGTGGCGCGCAGTGCCTCGAGCGGATCGCCGTCGGTGGGGGCACCCGCCGGGGGGTCACCGATCCAGTGGGCGCGGCCGTCCCGCGCGGTGAGCGTGGCCATGGATCCGGCGCCCACGAACGAGTAGCGGGACCACACGCCGCCCTCCGCCGCGGACTCCAGCAGGAACGTGCCCGGGCGGGGGGCGCCGTCGCGGGTCACGAGCGCGCGGTAGAGGCCCACGGGGGTAAGCGAGTCCGCCAGCACGGTGGTGCGCACCGGAACCACCCGGCGGGTGGCCGCGTACTCCCGGAACTCCTCGAGGGTGGGGGTGATGGTGCCGAGGTGCTGCATCTAGACCGCCTGTTCCGCGTTGAGGTCCCGCCCGTCGAAGCACGTGCGGGAACCGGTGTGACATGCCGCGCCGGTCTGGTCCACCCGCACGAGCAGGGCGTCCCCGTCGCAGTCCAGGTGCACGGAGTGCACCCGCTGGACGTGGCCGGAGGTGTCTCCCTTGCGCCAGTACTCCTGGCGGGAACGGGACCAGAAGGTGACCCGTCCATCGGTGAGGGTGCGGCGCAGGGCCTCGTCGTCCATCCAGCCGAGCATGAGCACCTCGCCGGTGTCGTGCTGCTGGACCACCGCCGCGACCAGTCCGGCGGGATCCCGCTTGAGGCGCCGGGCGATCCCGGGGTCCAGCTGCTGCCCGGCGGCACCGGGGACGGACGCGCCCGCACGGGTGGCGGCGGCGTCGTTCGTGGGAGCCATCAGCGCACCTCGTGCCCGGCGGCGCGCAGGGCGTCCTTGACCTGGGCGATGGCGTGGTCCGGTCCGAAGTGGAACACGGAGGCCGCCAGCACGGCATCCGCTCCGGCGTCCACGGCCGGGGGGAAGTGCTCGGGCGCGCCCGCACCGCCCGAGGCGATCAGCGGCACGCCCACCACCTCCCGCACCGCCGAGATCATCTCCAGGTCGAAGCCCTCCCGGGTCCCGTCCGCGTCCATGGAGTTGAGCAGGATCTCCCCCACGCCGCGCTCCTCGGCCTCCCGGGCCCACTGCAGGGCGTCGCGGCCGGTCAGGGTGCGCCCGCCGCGCGTGGTGACCTCGAAGCCGGAGGGGGTGTTGCCCGTGCGCTTCGCGTCCAGGGAGAGCACGAGCACCTGGTTGCCGAAGCGACGGGTGATCTCGTCCACGACCTCCGGGTGCTCCACCGCGGCGGTGTTGATCGAGGCCTTGTCCGCGCCGCAGCGCAGCAGCCGGTCCACGTCCTGCGGGGTGCGCACCCCGCCGCCCACCGTCAGCGGGATGAAGACCTTCTCCGCCGCGCGGGCCACCATGTCGAACACGGTGCCCCGCTGGGCGGAGGAGGCCGTCACGTCCAGGAAGGTCAGCTCGTCCGCGCCCGCGAGGTCGTAGCGAGCCGCCAGCTCCACGGGATCCCCCGCGTCACGCAGGTTCTCGAAGTTCACGCCCTTGACCACGCGCCCGGCATCCACGTCCAGACACGGGATCACCCGCACCGCCACTGCCATCTCTGCCGTCCTCCGCCGTCTCGTCCGTCTCGGTTCTCGTCCCGCCCCGCACCCGTGCGGGGTGCGCACTTCAGATGCGCGCCGCCTGGATGGGCGAGACCAGGATGGCCCGGGCACCCACCTCGTAGAGGGCGTCCATGACCTTGTTGGTGTCCGCCTTGCGCACCATGGCCCGCACCGCCACCGCGCCGTCGCGGCCCAGCGGGGAGATCGTGGGGCCCTGCATGCCGGGGGTCAGGGCGGTGGCCGCGGGCAGCAGGTCCTCGCTGACGTCGTAGTCCACCATCACGTACTGCCGCGCCACGAGCACACCCCGCAGACGACGCCGCAGCACGCCCAGTCCCTCCGGCTCCGCCTCGTGACCCCGCCGGATCAGCAGGGCCTCGGACTCCATGATGGGTCCGTCGAAGATCTCCAGCCCCGCCGCGCGCAGCGTGCTGCCGGTCTCCACCACGTCCGCGATCGCGTCTGCCACACCCAGGCGGATGGACGACTCCACCGCGCCGTCCAGACGCACGACCTCCGCGTCCACCCCCTGCTCGCGCAGGTGCTTCTCGAGCAGCAGCTGGTAGCTGGTGGCGATCCGCCTGCCCTGCAGCTCGTGCACGGAGCTGAACTGCCCGGCCGGCCCCGCCAGCCGGAACGTGGAGCGCGCGAAGTCCAGTCCGAGCTCCTCGGTGGCCTGCGCCCCGGAGTCCAGCAGCAGGTCCCGACCCGTGATCCCGAGGTCCAGGGTCCCCCCGCCCACGTAGATCGCGATGTCCCGGGGGCGCAGGTAGAAGAACTCGACCTCGTTGTCGGTGTCCACCAGCACCAGCTCGCGGGTGCTGCGCCGCTGCCGGTAGCCGGCCTCGGTGAGCATGGTGACGGCCGATTCGGACAGTGCGCCCTTGTTGGGCACGGCGACTCGCAGCATGGTGGTCCTTTCCGCGGTGCGGTCTGGGTGAGTAGGGGCGGCCCGCAGGTCCGCGGGCGGGGGCGGCCGTGGCCGGGCCGGGGGCGCGGGGGTGCTCAGAGGTGCTTGTACACGTCCTCGAGGCTCATGCCCTTGGCGATCATCATCACCTGGAGGTGGTAGAGCAGCTGGGAGATCTCCTCGGCGGCCTCGGCGTCGGTCTCGTACTCGCACGCCATCCAGACCTCGGCGGCCTCCTCCACGACCTTCTTCCCGATGCCGTGGATCCCGGAGTCCAGTTCCGCGACGGTCTTGGAGCCCTCGGGGCGCTGGGCCGCCCTGGTGGCGAGTTCGGTGAAGAGGTCTTCGAAGGTTTTCACGGTCCCAGACTACCGGGCGCGGGGCGGGAGCACGCCCCGCGCCCGTTCAGCAGGTGATCCCCCGCAGGGTCAGGGCGGTGCTGAGCGCGGCGTGGGCGGCCTCGTAGCCCTTGTCCTCGTGGGAGCCCTCCAGCCCTGCGCGGTCCAGGCCCTGCGCCTCGGTGTCGCACGTGAGCACGCCGAAGCCCACGGGTGTCCCGGTGCGCACGGACACCTCCGTGAGTCCGTTCGTGGCGGCGTGGCAGACGTAGTCGAAGTGGGGGGTGCCGCCGCGGATCACGACGCCGAGCGCGACCACCGCGTCCACCTCCGGTGCCAGCCTGCTCGCCGCCACGGGCAGCTCGAAGCTGCCGGGCACCCGCACCCGCAGCACCTCCCCGGTGCGGGCCTCGTCCAGCGCGCGCAGGGCGCCGTCGAGCAGGCCGTCCATGATGGTGGTGTGCCAGCTCGCGGCCACCACGGCCACGCGCAGCTGCGAGGCGTCGAGGTCGGTGGCGTGGCTCTCGGGTGCTCCGTGTCCGCTCATGAGTTCTCTCCTGGGGTGAGGTGGGTCAGGTGGTGGTGCATGCGGTCGCGCTTGGTGCGCAGGTAGCCGAGGTTCTCGGCGCGGGCCGGGACCTCGTGGGGGACCACGTCCGCCACGGTGATCCCGAGGGCCTCGAGCTTCTTGACCTTGTCGGGGTTGTTGGTGAGCAGCCGCACCGTGGTCAGGCCCATGGCGGTGAGGATCCTGCCCGCCGCGGTGTAGTCCCGGGCCTCGGCGGGCAGCCCCAGCATGGTGTTGGCGTCCACGGTGTCCGCGCCGGCGTCCTGGAGCCTGTAGGCCCGGAGCTTGTTGAGCAGCCCGATGCCGCGGCCCTCGTGGTTGCGCAGGTACACCAGGGTCCCGCCGTGCTCGGCGATCCGCTCCATGGCCAGGTGCAGCTGCGGACCGCAGTCGCAGCGCCACGAGTCCAGCACGTCCCCGGTGAAGCACTCCGAGTGCAGCCGCACCAGGGGTGGCAGGGCCTCCTCCCCCGCCGGCTGCGGGGCGCTCAGCGACACGTGCTCGGTGGCGGGCACGCCGGAGGGCTCGGGCACGCGCCACGCCGTGACGGAGAACGTCCCGTACCCGGTGGGCACGGAGACCGGCTCGGAGTGCTCCAGCGCCTCGAGTGGCCCCTGCGGCTCCGCGGTGCCGCGGTGCTCGGCAGCGCTCATGCGGTGCGGCCCTCGCCCCGTGTGTCCCCGTGGACCGCGGACGTGCTGGTGGGGGCGGCGTCGGGAACGGCGGCCGGGGCGGTGTGGTGCTCGTCCAGGAACGTGCAGAGGTCCGCGATGCTGATCATCACCAGCCCGTGCTCGTCCGCGAAGCGGCGCAGGGCGGGTGCGCGGAGGGGCTGGCCGGCGTCGTCCACGACCTCGGCGATCGCGCCCACGGGCTCGCACCCGGCCAGGCGGGCGAGCTCCACGGCGGCCTCGGTGTGGCCCGCGCGCTCCCGGACGCCACCGGGGACGGCGCGCAGCGGCAGGACGTGGCCGGGACGGGTGAGGTCGGTGGCGGAGGTGCCCGGCAGGGCCAGCAGCCGGGTGGTCAGGGCGCGGTCGCGGGCGCTGATCCCGGTGGTGATGCCCACGCGGGCGTCGCACGTGACGGTGTAGGCGGTGGCCTTGGCGTCCTCGTTGTGCTCGGTCATGGGCGGCAGCGCCAGCCGGTCCGCGTGCTCCCCCGGCATGGACACGCACACCACCCCGGAGCTGTGTCGGACCGTGAATCCCATGAGGGGCTGGGTGGCGTGCTGGGCGGCGAAGACCAGGTCGCCCTCGTTCTCCCGGTCCTCGTCGTCCACGACCACCACCGCGGCGCCCGAGGCGATCGCGGCCACGGCGTCCGCCACGGGGTCGAGGCGTACCGTGTCCGCCGCGGCGGACGGCGCGTAGGAGGCCAGGCGCTCGGCGTACTTGGCGAGCACGTCCACCTCCAGGTTCACGGCGTCCCCCGGGCCGCGGGTGCCGAGCGTGGTGGCGCGCAGCGTCTCGGGGATCAGCCCCACCTCGAACCACGCCGGCTCCCGCCCCGCGGCGTTCACCGCGGTGACCGTGAGGGACACGCCGTCCACGGCGATCGAGCCCTTGACGGCCACGTAGCGGGCCAGCTCGGCGGGCAGCGCCACGCGCACGGTGTCCCACCCGGTGTGCCGCACGCGGGAGACCACGGTGCCCACGCCGTCCACGTGGCCCTGGACCACGTGGCCGTCCAGGCGGTCCCCGGCGGCCGTGCAGCGCTCCACGTTCACGCTCTCGCCGTCCCGCAGCCGCCCCAGGGTGGTCAGGCGCAGCGTCTCGCCCATCACGTCCGCGGTGAAGTCCCCCGTGGCGGGCCCCTCCGCGGGAACCGCCGTGAGGCACACGCCGTTGACCGCGAGCGACCCGCCGTGCGGCAGGTCCGCGACCAGGCGGCCCGCGCCCAGGTGGAGGCGGGCGGCATCGTCCGCCAACCGTTCTACGCGGCGCACGGTGGCCTGGGACTCGACTATTCCGGTGAACACTGTTCCTCCTCGGGGGACGGGGTGTGCGGGGCCCGGCACGGCGTCGTCGCGGTGCCGCCCGCGGGGTCTGGCGCGGACGGCGTGGCACCGTCCGGCGGGTTCGTGGTGGCGCCCGGGGCCGCACCGGTGGCGGCCGCGGGGCGGGCCTGCCGGACGTGATCCGGCGTCCCGGTGGGAGCGGGCGACGCCTCGCGATCCGCCAGCGCCGCGCCGCCGCGGTCTTGATCGGTGGCGGCACGGCTCGCCGGCCTCAGGTGCCAGCGGATGTCCTCGCCCACGGGGGCCACGGCAGCGCCCCCGGCAACACCCACGGGATCGCCGCGCCACCGCGACGCCGCTGCCAGGGTCTCCACCCCGAGCGCCGCCACCGACGCCGCCCCCGCGCCCAGCAGCACGGGCGCCTGGTGGAGCCACAGCTCGTCCACGAGGTCCGCGGCGAGGAACGCGGCCGCCACGGTGGGCCCGCCCTCCACCAGCACGTGTGCGGCACCCAGGTCCCGCAGCCGGGACAGGGCCTCGCGGGGGTCGTGGGTGGCCAGGTGCACGAAGCGCCCGTCCGCACCGGCGGCGGACGCGCCGACGACGCCGCGGCGCACCGCCGCCGCCTCCGGCACCGGGCGGGTGGACATCACCGCGCGCAGCGGCTGCCGCGGCACGGGCGCGCCCGCGGCGTCACGGGCCGTGAGGGAGGGGTCGTCCGCGCGCAGGGTGCCGCCCCCCACGAGGATCGCGTCCACGCGGGCGCGCAGCGCGTGGCCCTCGGCGCGGGCCGCCTGCCCCGTGATCCACCGGCTCGTCCCGTCCGCGGCGGCCACCCGCCCGTCCAGGGTCTGGGCGATCTTGAGGCTCACGAACGGGCGGTGCTGCGCCTGCGCGCGGAACCAGCGCTCGTTCAGTGCCAGGGCCTCGTCCGCCAGGAGACCCGCGCGCACGTCCAGGCCCTCGGCCACGAGCGCGGCAGCGCCCCCGCGGGCCGCGTCCGTGCTGTCCCCCACGGCGTAGACCAGGCGGGGGATCCCCGCGGCCGCCACGGCCTCCGAGCAGGGCCCGGTGCGTCCCGTGTGGTGGCAGGGCTCCAGGGTCACGACCATGGTGGTGTCCCGCAGGTCCGTGCCGGCCTCGCGGGCCAGGCGCAGGGCGGCCACCTCCGCGTGGTCGGTGCCCGCGCCGCGGTGGTGGCCCACGTGCAGCACCTCCCCGGCGGAGCTCAGGATGGCCGCGCCCACCACGGGGTTCGCCCCGCGCACGCCCAGCCGCGCCGCCTCCAGGGCCCCGCGCATCGCGGTCTCCTCGGCGGCGGTGAAAGGCCCGGCGCCAACCCCGGGGGTGGTGGAGGTCGCGTCGACGCGGGGTGCGGAACCGGGAGAACGGCGCGCGGAGGCGCGGGAACGGGGTGCGGCGTCGTCGGACGGGGAGGTCACGGGCGCTCGTCCCCGGTGGCGTCCCCCACGGACAGGTGGAGGTCGGGGAAGCCGGTGCCGATGGTGGCGGCCCGCCGCTGGCGCGTGTTCACCCGCCACCACACGAAGAAGCCCGCGAGGGTGAAAGCCCCGTAGAACACGTACATGAGCCCGGAGGCGTAGTACCCGGCGGAGAACAGCAGCGGGACGCCCACCAGGTCCACGGCCACCCAGAAGAGCCAGAACTCCACCCAGCCCCGGGCCATGCCCAGGGTGGCCAGCAGCGATCCCGTGAAGATCCAGGCGTCCGCCCACACGGGCTCGTAGGAGCCCAGGGCGCGGAAGACGGGGGTGAGCACGGCGGTGCCCACGAGCATGGCGAGCACCAGGAGGACGCGCTGGCGGCGCCCCGCCCAGCGCGGGGTCACCGCCTCCTGCTCGGCGCCGCGGGAGCGCCGCCACTGCACCCAGCCGTAGACGGACACGGCGATGAACATGATCTGGCGACCGGCCTGGCCCAGGAGGTTCACGGGGTTGGGGGTCTCGAAGACCGCACCCAGGAAGACGGTGAGCAGGATCGCGTTGCCCACGATGCCCACGGGCCACGCCCACACCTTGCGGCGCATGCCGCCCAGCGCGGAGAGCAGGCCGAAGACGTTGCCCAGCACCTCGCGCCACAGGATGAACCCGTCCCCCACGCGCAGCTGCGCGTCGAACAACCAGCGCAGGACCTCCACGGTGTCTCCTCTCACCCGCCACGGTCGGTGGTTCCGGGGAGCAGGAGCACGCCCGCGGCCACGGCCGCGCGGCGGACAGCACCACCGGATGACCCGGTCTCACGCACCCTGTGGGGGATGCGCCGCGGGACGGCGGTGCGCACGTGTGCCTACCATCCAGACTGTACTGTCGGCGCCGGAATTTCACCGGCTCGGCCGTTCCCACCGCACCCCGGGGACGCGCCGTCGCTGACGGCGGCTCGCGCGGAGCGCAGTGTTCCCGGTTCGCGGACTGTCACCGCCGGTTCGGAGTTGCACCGACCCCGGAACACGTTGCAGAGCACAGTATGCCACGCAGCCGGGCACCCCCTCCGCGCCGGGGGGCCGGTTCCCCTCGTGCACCGGGTGCGGGCCGCTGGGATGGGACGGGTGCCCCGCGGTGGCACGGATGCCCGGGGTGGGAGGCCGGCCGGCCGGCCGAGCGGAGCGGGTGCCGGGGCCGCTCAGGCGCCGTGGGCGGCGGCGGAGTGCTCGCGTGCGGTCCGGCGCAGTGCGGCGATCGCGGCCGCCGGGTCCTCGGCGCCGTACACCGCGGAGCCTGCGACGAAGGTGTCCGCGCCCGCCTCGGCGGCCCGCGCGATCGTCTCCTCGCTGATCCCGCCGTCCACCTGCAGGGCCACCGTGCCGCCGTGCGCCCGCACAGCGGCCGCCGCGCGGCGCAGCTTGGGCAGGGTCACGTCCAGGAACGACTGGCCGCCGAAGCCCGGTTCCACGGTCATCACGAGCAGCATGTCCAGCTCGGGCAGCAGGTCCAGGTACGGCTCGACCGGGGTGGCCGGGCGCACCGCCAGCCCCGCCTTCGCCCCCGCGGCCCGCAGCTCCCGCGCCAGCTTCACGGGGGCCGCGGCGGCCTCCGCGTGGAAGGTCACGGACGCGCACCCTGCCTCGGCGTAGGCGGGAGCCCACCGGTCCGGGTCCTCGATCATCAGGTGCAGGTCCAGCGGGACCGGGCTGACCCGCTGCAGCCGCTCCACCACGGGCAGGCCCAGGGTGAGGTTCGGGACGAAGTGGTTGTCCATCACGTCCACGTGCGCGGCGTCCGCGGTGCGGATGCGCTGCAGCTCCTCCCCCAGGCGGGAGAAGTCCGCGGAGAGGATGGACGGGTGGATGTCGCAGCGGGTCATGGGTTCCTCCTGGGGTGTGCTGGGTGGGCGTGGGGCCCGTGGGACGCGGAGCCCGGGAACCGCGGGTCGGATCCCGCGGTCCCTGTGCCGGCTGTCGGTGGGTCAGGCCCGGCGCCGCAGCGCGACCATGTACATGGCGTCGGTGTCGTGGACGTGCGGCCACAGCTGCACGCTCGTGCCACCGCCGGGGACCTCGTGGCCGGCTGCCCGGGCGCCGTCGAACGCTCCCGGCAGGGCCGCGCCCTCGGCGAGCGCGGCGGTGTCCAGGACCTCGGCGTCCCCGCGCCGGTCCGGGACGTCCTGCAGCACGTCGTGGGTCTCGGCGGTGTGCGGTGAGCAGGTGGCGTAGAGCACCACGCCGCCGGGGCGGGTGGCGTCCAGCGCGGCGTCCAGCAGCGAGCGCTGCAGGTCGGCGAGGTTGGCGACGTCCGACGGCGTGCGCCGCCAGCGCGCCTCGGGGCGTCGTCGCAGCGCCCCCAGGCCGGTGCAGGGGACGTCCACGAGCACGCGGTCGAAGGCGCCCGGGTGCTCGGCCGGGACGTCGCGGCCGTCGCCGGTGCGCACCTGCCACGCGGGGCGGGGCACCGGGGCGAGGGATGAGCGGACGAGGTCGCTGCGGTGCGCGCTGACCTCGTTGGCGAGCAGCGTGGCGCCGCGCTCGTGGGCCAGCGCGGCGAGCAGTGCCGCCTTGCCCCCGGGGCCGGCGCAGAGGTCCGCCCAGCGGCCGGTGTCCCCGGTGACGGGTGCCCCGGCGAGGACCCGGGCGACCAGCTGGGACCCGGCGTCCTGGACCCGCACCACGCCCTGCGCGGCACCGGGCACGCGGTGGACGTCTCCCCCGCCGCTCACGGCGCTGTCCGGGACGAGGTCCCCGGGACGCGCGCCGCCGGCGAGCACGGGCTCCAGCGAGCCCAGCCCGGGCAGCGCCACGAGGTGCACCTGGGGCGCGGCGTTGTCCGCCTCCAGCAGGGCCGTGATCTCGCCGGGCTCGCGCCCGTTCGCGCGCAGGGCGCGCCGCAGCGCCCGCACCTCCCACGCGGGGTGCGCGTGGCGGACGCCCAGGGCGCGCCACTCGTCCGGCTGCTGCTGGGCGAGCTCGTCCAGCCACTCCTCCTGCGGGCGCCGGGCGACCTTGCGCAGCACCGCGTTGACGAGACCCGCCGGTCCCTGCCCGACCTCCCCGCGCACCAGGCCCACGGTGGCGTCCAGGGCGGCGTGGTCCGGGACGCGCATGGCCAGCAGCTGGTGGGTCCCGAGGCGCAGGGCGTCCAGCACCGCGGGGTCCAGCTGCTCCAGGGGCCGGTCCACGCACGTCTGCAGCACGGCGTCCCACGTGCCGCTCCAGCGCATGGTGCCGTACGCGAGCTCGGTGGCGAAGGCGGCGTCGCGCCGGTCCAGGCGGTGCTCGCGCACGAGCGCGGGCAGCACCAGGTTGCCGTAGGCGTCCTCCGAGCTCACGGCGCGCAGGGCGCGGAACGCGGTGAGCCGCGCGGGGTCCGAGTGACGACGCCGCTGGGCCGGCGCCTGCGCAGAGTAGGACCGCTCGTGCTGGGCCCGGCGGTTGCGCTCGTGCCCGCGGGCGTTGCGGCGCGAGCCGCCCCGGGCGTCCCGGTCGCGGCCGCCGCGACCTGCGGAGCCGCGGTCCTGTCCCCGACCCCCGGACGCTCCCGCGCCTCGTTCGTTCTGCTCCCGGCTCATGCGAATGCCACCTGCTCCCTGTGCTGCTGTCCGCGCGCCCAGTCCAGGGCCGCCATGGGCTTCTTGCCTCCGGGCTGCACCCGGGTGAGCTCCACCGCGTAGGACCCGGTGCCCGTGTACACCCGCCTGTCCCGGATCTCCACGGTTCCCGGTGCAAGCCCCGTGACCTCGGGGGCGGGCACCACGCGCTCGACCTTGAGGCGCTGGCCCTCGTGCTCCGTCCAGGCCCCCGGCTCGGGGGTCACCCCGCGCACGTGGTGGGCCACGGCCACGGCGGGGTGCTGCCAGGTGATGCGGGCCTCCGCGCCCGTGAGCTTGGGGGCGGCGCTGGCCTCCCCCCGCTGCGGCGTGGGCTGCACCCGCCCGGTCGCGAGTCCCAGGAGCGACTCCGCGAGCAGCGGCGAGCCCTCGTGCGCCAGGCGCTCCAGCACGGAGCCGGCGGTGTCCTCGGAACGCACCTCGTCCGTGAGCGTTCCCACCACGGGCCCGGTGTCCATCCCCTCGTCCAGCACGAACGTGGTGGCCCCCACCACGGTGTCACCGGCCATGAGGGCGCGCTGCACCGGGGCGGCGCCGCGCCACTGCGGCAGGAGGGAGAAATGCAGGTTCACCCAGCCGTGCTCGAAGACCTCCAGGGCCGGTCGCGGCAGCAGCGCACCGTAGGCCACCACGGCCCCGATCAGCGCACCCGTGTCCCGCAGCCGCTCCCGGACCTCCTCGGTGACCCGGTTGGCCTTGAGCACGGGCAGTCCCAGCTCCTCGGCCCGGCGGCCCACGGCGGAGGGGGTGAGCACCCGCTTGCGTCCCACGGGGGCGTCCTCGCGGGTCAGCACCGCGACCACCTCCAGCCGCGGGTCCGCGTGCAGGGCCTCCAGCGGGGGAACGGCCGTCTCCGGCGTGCCCGCGTACACGATCTTCAGCGCCTCGTCCGTCATCGGGCACCTCCACGGCCGAACGCGGAGCCCGCGCCGTCCCGCCCCGGTGACGCGGCGGCGTCGTCCGCGGGGCGCGTGAAGGCGGAGCCCTGCGAGCGGGTGGTGGCCCCGTCCGCACGGGCCCCGTCCGAGGCGGTGCGAGCGTGGGTGTGCATCCCGGCCTCCGACGAGGCGGCGGCGTCCTGGCGGTGGGCGTCCCGTTCGCGGGCCACGCGGGCGGCGGTCTCCTCGAAGCTCGCGCTGCGCAGCTGGCGCATGGCGTCCCTGCGCTCGTCCCCCACGAGCCGGTCCACGTAGAGGGTTCCGGACAGGTGGTCCGTCTCGTGCTGGAAGCACCGGGCCAGCAGACCCTCGGCCTCCCGGTGCACTGGCCGGCCGTGGAGGTCCACCCCCGTGAGCACCGCGTGCCGCATGCGGGGGGTCTCGTAGGACAGACCCGGGACGGAGAGGCAGCCCTCTCCCCCCTCCTGGGGCTCCTGGCCGGTGCTCAGCCGCGGGTTCACCACGTGGCCCTCGTCCCCGTGGACACCCCACGTGAAGACCCGCAGCCCCACGCCCACCTGCGGCGCCGCGAGTCCCACACCGCCCACCGCGTACATGGTCTCGAGCATGTCCCGCACCAGCGCGGCCAGCGACTCGTCGAACTGGGTGACCTCCTGGGCGGGGGTGCGCAGGACGGGGTCCCCGATGGTGCGGATGCGCAGAATACTCACCGTGCGGTGCTCTCCTCGTGTGGGTGTGGTGGCCGGGCTGATGACCGCTCTCAGTCTACGGCGGGCCCGGTGGCGGTCCGCGTGGCGCCGACGTCCGCCCCCAGGCGGCCCGTGGGACTGCCCTCGAGCGGGGGCGGGGCGATGCTCAGCAGCTGCCGACCGGCGGCATCGAGCTGCGTGGAGCGCGCCCACACCTTCGCCAGGGCGCAGAACTTGTACCAGTGCAGCGGCAGGTGCTCGGCGACGGCCTGGACGGTGAGCGCCTCCGTCTCCCCGATGGCCACGGCCATGAGCACCTCCGCATCCCCGTAGCGCCACGGCTCCCACTCCCCCGCGGCGGCGTCCACGAGCGACTCCTCCGCCTTGAGCCCGGCGACCAGCTGGGTGACCACCTTCGGGTCCGGCGCCTTGACCCGGCCCGCCCGGTCCGTGCCACGGGTCTTGTAGTCGATCAGGCACACCTTGCCCCCGATGCGTGCCACGAGGTCCAGGGTGCCGGCGTAGCCCACGGTGGAGTTCCACACGGTGATCTCCGCCGCGAGCGGCTCGGGGCGGTACAGCTGCCACCACTGGTCGGCGCTGTCCGCGAACCTCGCCTCGTGGTGCTCTGCGAGCTCCGCCCGGGCCCGCTCCACCTCGTGCTCATGCCCCATGGCCCGCAGCGCGAGCTGCTCGCAGTAGTCGTGCACCCGGTCCCCGCGCTGGGCGGCCTGGTCCCGGTGGCGCTCCGCGGCCTTCGCCGCGTGGTTCACGAGGGAACGACGCCGCCGTGAGTCCCGCAGGGCGTCCGGCAGCTGGGGATCCGTGGCCAGCGCCTGGGCCGCGCTGTAGGCGTACCACCCGCCGAGGTCGTTGGCCTCGCAGCCGATGACGGTGGTGATGGACGGAACCTCGAGGTCACCGCCCTCCCGGCGCGCGTACATGCGGCCCGTGGGAGTCTGCTGTGCCAGGCGGGGTTGCGTCATGGACCCAGGGTAGGAACGGACCCCGACACGCAGAAGCCGCCCCCGGAGTCTGCGGGCACGAAAAAACCCGGTCCCTCTCGGGACCGGGTTTCTCCGTTATTCGTGCGCGATACTGGGATCGAACCAGTGACCTCTTCGGTGTGAACGAAGCGCGCTACCGCTGCGCCAATCGCGCTTGCAACGTTGAAGACTCTAGAACACATCTGCCGGACACGGCAAATCCACCCCGGGGTCAGCGGTGATTTGCCCGGACCCCACCCGGTGGGTAATGTTCTTCCTCGTTGGCAACGCCCCGCAGGGCACGGCCTTCCAGAACGGAAACGTCCCGGAAGTCGCACACGGCGGGTAGCGCGAGAACCTGTGATAAAGTTTCCGCTCGGAAGAACGGCAACCGGCAGGTTCCCGATCGACCGACAATGCGGACGTAGCTCAGCTGGTAGAGCATCACCTTGCCATGGTGAGGGTCGCGGGTTCGACTCCCGTCGTCCGCTCGCAGTTATCGACCTCCCGGTCGAGATCTGAGACCCTGTCCTTGAAGGATCTGGTCCCCGGTGGGGTGGCCGAGTGGTTAGGCAGCGGCCTGCAAAGCCGTCAACGCGGGTTCGAATCCCGTCTCCACCTCGGTGCAACCACCTCGTTCAATTGGTGAACATTGAGCGCGATTGGCGCAGCGGTAGCGCGCTTCCCTGACACGGAAGAGGTCACTGGTTCGATCCCAGTATCGCGCACCAGATGAAAACCCCGGAACTCCTGTTCCGGGGTTTTTTCGTGTCCAGACCCTCTACCCGGACGCCGGCGACGAGCGGTACAGCTCCCCCGCCCGCCCCGGTGGTGCACTCCGTGGGGTGACGAGGCGCGCCGCCCTCGGCCAGCGCGCACGGCGCGCACATGCGCGCGGGCCGCCCCACCATGGGACGGCCCGCGGCGGCGTCGTCGTGGCCCACTGGCCAGGAGCGCCTGGTCAGGGGCGACGTCGACGCGTCACAGCATGCAGGAGACGCAGCCCTCCACCTCGGTGCCCTCCAGCGCGAGCTGGCGGATGCGCGAGTAGTACATGGTCTTGATGCCCTTGCGCCACGCATAGATCTGCGCGCGGTTGATGTCGCGGGTGGTGGCCGTGTCCTTGAAGAACAGCGTCAGGGACAGGCCCTGGTCCACGTGCTGGGTGGCCGCGGCGTACGTGTCGATGATCTTCTCGTAGCCGATCTCGTACGCGTCCTGGAAGTACTCCAGGTTCTCGTTGTCCATGAACGGCGCCGGGTAGTACACGCGGCCCAGCTTGCCCTCCTTGCGGATCTCGATGCGCGAGGCGATCGGGTGGATCGAGGACGTGGAGTTGTTGATGTAGGAGATGGAACCGGTGGGCGGCACGGCCTGCAGGTTCTGGTTGTACATCCCGTCCGCCATGACCTTCTCGCGCAGCTCGCTCCAGTCCTGCTGCGTGGGCAGGGCGATCCCGGCCCGCTCGAAGAGCTCACGGACGCGCTGCGTGGCCGGCTCCCACGCCCGCTCGGTGTACCTGTCGAAGAACGAGCCGTTGGCGTAGTCCGAGTTCTCGAAGCCCACGAAGGACTCCCCGCGCTCCTTGGCGATCAGGTTCGAGGCCCGGATGGCGTGGTAGGTCACCGCGTAGAAGTACATGTCCGTGAAGTCCACGCCCTCCTCGGAGCCGTAGAAGATGTGCTCCTTGGCGAGGTAGCCGTGCAGGTTCATCTGCCCCAGACCCACCGCGTGGGACATCTGGTTGCCGCGCCGGATGGAGGGCACCGAGTCGATGTTGGACATGTCCGAGACCGCCGTGAGGCCGCGGATGGCGGTCTCGATGCTGGCCCCGAAGTCCGCGGACTCCATGGCCATGGCGATGTTCATGGAGCCCAGGTTGCAGGAGATGTCCTTGCCCACCTCCGCGTACGTGAGGTCCTCGTTGTACGTGGAGGGCTCGGAGACCTGCAGGATCTCGGAGCACAGGTTGGACATGATGATCTTGCCGTCGATGGGGTTGGCCCGGTTCACCGTGTCCTCGAACATGATGTACGGGTACCCGGACTCGAACTGCACCTCCGCCACGGTCTGGAAGAACTCGCGCGCGCTGATCTTGGTCTTGGTGATCCGGGAGTCGTCCACCATCTCGTGGTACTTCTCGCTCACGTTCACGTCCGCGAAGGGCATGCCGTAGATCCGCTCCACGTCGTACGGGGAGAACAGGTACATGTCCTGGTTCTTCTTGGCGAGCTCGAACGTGATGTCCGGGATGACCACGCCCAGGGAGAGGGTCTTGATGCGGATCTTCTCGTCCGCGTTCTCCCGCTTGGTGTCCAGGAAGTTGAGGATGTCGGGGTGGTGGGCGTGCAGGTAAACGGCGCCCGCCCCCTGTCGCGCGCCCAGCTGGTTGGCGTAGGAGAACGAGTCCTCCAGCAGCTTCATCACCGGGATCACGCCCGAGGACTGGTTCTCGATCATCTTGATCGGCGCGCCCGACTCCCGCAGGTTGGTCAGTGCGAACGCCACACCACCGCCGCGCTTGGACAGCTGCAGGGCGGAGTTGATGTTGCGCCCGATGGACTCCATGTTGTCCTCGAAGCGCACCAGGAAGCAGGACACGAGCTCGCCGCGCTGCTTCTTCCCGGCGTTGAGGAACGTGGGGGTGGCGGGCTGGAAACGACCGGAGATGATCTCCGCCACCAGCTGCCGGGCCAGCTCCTCGTTGCCGTCCGCGAGGTACAGGGAGACCATGACCACACGGTCCTCGAAGCGCTCCAGGTAGCGCTGGCCGTCGAAGGTCTTCAGTGTGTAGGAGGTGTAGAACTTGAACGCGCCCAGGAACGTCTGGAAGCGGAACTTGGAGCCGTAGGCCTGCTTGGAGAGCTCCTTGATGAACTCCATGCTGTACTTCTCGAGCACCTCGGCCTCGTAGTACTGGTGGTCCACCAGGTACTTCAGCTTCTCCTCGAGGTCGTGGAAGAACACGGTGTTCTTGTTCACGTGCTGCAGGAAGTACTGCCGGGCCGCCTGGCGGTCCGCCTCGAACTGGATCCTGCCGTCCGCGTCGTAGAGGTTCAGCAGGGCGTTGAGCTCGTGGTAGCCCAGTCCCCGGTACTTCTCCGGGCAGGTGGGATCCTCGTGACCGGGCTCGACGCTCACTCCCGGGGTTGCGTGCATGCTTGCCAAAACTCTTCCAATCCTTGGGTGACCTTCTCGACGTCCTCGTCCGTGCCCATGAGCTCGAACTTGTACAGCAGGGGCACCTGGCACTTGGCGGCCACCTTCTCCGCGGCCACGCAGAACAGGGGGCCGAAGTTGGTGTTGCCGGCGCCGATCACACCCAGCAGGTGCGCGCGCGAGGATGCGTCGTTGAGGAACTTCACGACTTGCGGGGGGACCGAACCCGCTCCCCCGGGCCGGCCGTAGCTGGGCACTGCCAGCACGTACGGCTCGGTGATCCGAGGCGGGGGTTCAGTGGTCTTAAGGGGCAACCGGACCGAGCGCACCGGCAGCTTCGCGATGAACCGGTCCGTGTTGCGGGTGACGGAGGAGAAGTACACCACCAGGGGTGCATCCGCCTCCGGGACGTAGGACGACTGCCGCAGCTCCCGCTCCTTCGCGCGAGCGAGAACCGAGCTGAGGGAACTCATGCCCACTCACTTCCGATCCTGGGGGGTGCTTTCTTCTGCGGGCCCCGGGTCCGGCGGGTGGAGTCCGGGGCGGGCGCCGGTCTCGGCTCCGTGCCCGTGGCGGGTCAGGCGGAGAGCAGCAGGGCCAGCGAGTTGATCTTGTCGGGGCGGAAGCCCGACCAGTGCTCGGTGGTGGTCTCCACCACGGGAACCTGCTGGTAGCCCAGGCCCACCACGTGCTCGTACGCGGCGGTGTCCTCGGTGACGTCCACCACCGTGTAGTCGATGCCCTTCTTGGTGAGGGCACGGTAGGTGGCGTTGCACTGCACGCACGACGGCTTGGAATACACGGTGACAGACATGGCCCATTCTCCTTGCGGGAAATCCCGATTCTCCGACGCTTCCGGGGCCGCTGGGCTCGTGATCCGGGTGGTGCGCCAGGTGGTTGAACAACTGCGTCAATACTACATCTAGTGGCGCGCGAGGCCAGGACACCCAACATGATGTGGTCGCCTGTTCCACAGGTGTCACGATGTTTTCCCCGCGTTGTCCACAGGACGGCCCGGCACCGCGCCGCACGATCCTGCGGTTTTCATGCTCCCCGTGTGGATAAGCGGCCGTCTCGCACGTCACGAAAATATTTCTCGGCGCGGTGTCAGCGACCGCGCAGGACGTCCTCCAGGGAGCGGGGTTCGTGGCCGGTGAGCTCCCGCACGTGGTCCGTGACCTCCGCGAGCTCTCCCGAGGCGATCGCCGTGTAGGTGGAGATCCAGGCCTCCAGCTCCCACGACTGCGGGTCCAGGACGGCGCGCGAGGCCCGCGCCTGCGCTAGGGTCTCCGCCTCGTAGCGGTGCTGCCGCCCCGTGACCCGGGTGAGCGTCTCCGCGACCTCCGCCAGGGTGAGCGCCTGCGGCCCGGTGAGGGTGTAGGCGTCCCGGAGGGCGGCCGCCGGTTCGGCGAGCACGGCCACGGCGGCGTCGACGACGTCCGCGCGCGCCACCGCGGCGACCCGCCCGCTGCCGGCGGGGCCGCGCAGCACCCGGTCCTCCCCCGCGAAGAGCGGGAAGACGTCCAGGTAGAAGTTGTCCCGCAGGAACACGTGCTCCAGCCCGGCGTCCGCGATGGCCCGTTCCGTGGCGTGGTGGGTGCGCGCGAAGGTGAAGGTGGCCCGCGGACCGGGGGCGGCGAAGGAGGTGTAGACCACCCGGCGCACCCCGGCCAGGGACAGCGCCCGGACCATGGCCAGCTGCTGCTGCTCGCGCTCGGCGGTCTCCGCGGCGGAGACCAGGAGCACGGTGTCCAGGCCCGTCAGTGAGGCCACAGCACCCTGGGGGTCCGCGAAGTCGAACTCCGCCGCGTCCAGCAGCCCGCCGGAGGCCGCGACCCGCTCGTCGAGCCGACGGGGTCCGCGGGCGAGCAGCCGGTGGGCGATGCCCCGTCGCTCCAGGGCCCGTGAGACACCTCCTCCAATGTGTCCGGTGGCTCCGGTGACTCCGATCCTGGTACCGGTCATGGCATGTTCTCCGTTCGATGGTGGGGGTTCCGCCGCGAGGCGCCGGCGGGGCGCCCGGGGAGGGAATGACGAGGGGCGGAGCGGAAAGCCGCAACGGAGCGAGGGATCGCCGGGCGGAGGCCCGTCGCCGAGGCCGCATGCGGTGGAGGCGGCGCCCACGGAGCGGCGTGTGCCCGTGAGCAGGGCGCCCCTGGGCAGGGTGTCCGCCGACAGGGCGGCCACCGGCACGGGTGGCGCACCCCGGCGAGCGCAGGGCGGGGGTGGCTCAGAGCAGCCCGGCGTCCCGCAGCTGGTCCGAGATCGAGGCGCCGTCGTTGGCCTCGATCCACACGAAACCCTCGGGGACCGAGGTGACCCGGTGCCCGTCGCTGACCCGCGCACCGGAGGCGAGGACGGCCTCGGCGGGTGAGAGGTTGCGGATCACGATGGCGGCCACGGACTCCGGGTGGCGCTGGGCGAACCCGGAGTAGATCTGCGGGTCGTGCTGGCCGTCGTCCCCGATGAGGATCCACTTCACGTGGGGGAAGTTGCGGGCCAGGCGCTGGAGGTTCTGGACCTTGTGCTGGGAGCCGGAGCGGAACCAGCGTTCGGTGGTGGGGCCCCAGTCGGTCAGCAGCAGCGCACCGGCGGGGTAGGCGTTGCGGGTGAGGAAGCGGCGCAGCGTGGGCGCCACGTTCCACGCACCCGTGGAGAGGTAGAGGAACGGGGCGTGCGGGTGCTTGCGGTGCAGCCGGTCCATCATGGTGGACATCCCCGGGGTGGGGGTGCGCGCGTGCTCGTTGGCCACGAAGGAGTTCCACGCGGCGAGCAGGGGTCGGGGCAGGGCGGTGACCATCACCGTGTCGTCGACGTCGCACACGACACCCAGGTGCTGCTGGTCCGAGACCACGGTGACGGTGGCCTCCGTGACCTCGGAGCCCTCCGCCTGCATGTAGATGGTGTGGACTCCGGGCGCCATGGAGACGTTGAGGTCCACGTCGATCACACCGCCCTTGTCCGCCACGAAGTGGAACTCGTGGTCCCCCAGCCACACGTTGACGTGGGCGAAGGCGTAGGGCACGGAGGAGAACGAGCGCCAGCCGCGGATGGACTCGGCGGCGTCGTCCGTCTCGGCGACGAGCGAGCGGGTCTTGAGCAGCACCCGCCCCAGTGCCCGGACGTAGCGGGGACTGCCGTAGCCGTCGAAGGCGAGCATGGTGGGGATGTCCCCCCGTTGCAGGGCACGGCCCTGCCGCCACCGCTGCAGCTTCTGGTCGAAGCGGTAGCCGACGTTGATGGCCCGCTCCGTGACCTGGTCCACGGAGGGCAGCAGTTCCCCTCCGCCGGTGTTCTTCGCCATGGCTCACAGTGTTCCACAGCCCCGGGTGTGCCATGCTCCTCGCCTTTCCGCAGGCAGCCCGTGTCATCGCGCCCCGGCTCCCCCGACGGCGGTGGGCGCGGGTGCGGAGTCCCGAGCGTCCGCGTCCCGGGTGTCCCTGCCCCGGGGGTCGGCTCGGCGGGACCCCGGGGACGAGGGCGGCTGGCTGCCCTGCCGCCGCGGTGGCCGGGAGGCCGCGGGCCGGGATCCCAGCAGCGTGTGGGGGTCCGGAAGCTCCTCGGGGCGGGAGAGGTCCCAGGCCCGGATGGCCTGGATGCCGATCCCGCGGGGGCCGGTGCGGCGGGTGTGGCCGTGGACGAGCAGCAGCACGGGGGCGAAGAGGACCCCGCCGGAAGCGGCCTGGGCCTCGTCGAAGAACGTGCAGTCCACGGCGCCCGTGCCGTCGTCCAGGGAGATGAACACCACCCGCCTGCCGCTGCGCATGGGCGGGGTCATGGTGGAGACCCGCACACCGGCGACCACCACCTCGCTGCCGGTGCGCAGCCCCAGCAGGTCCTCGGCACGGGTGGCCCCGTAGGCGCGCATGAGCTGCGCGTGGGAGTCCATGAGGTGGGCGCTGACTTCGATGCCCATGGTCTCGACCTCTGCGCGCACCCGTTCCTGCGGGGAGGGCTCGGGCAGCCGTGCGGGCACGGAGGTCAGGTCCACGTCCCCCAGGGGCAGTGCGAGCTGGCCCTCACCCGGCCCGGAGCCCCCCGCCGGTCCTCGGCCGGCGGGCCGGTCTGCGCGATCGGTGAGGAACTGGACCATGTCCGCGTGGGAGGCACGGGCACCGGAGCCGCGCAGCAGGGAGTCCAGTGCCCCGGCGGCGGCCAGGCGCTGGAGGCTGCGGCGCGAGGGCCGGGCGCGCACCCGCAGCTCCGCGAGCGTGGTGTAGGGCTGGCCGGCCAGGATCCGCCGGATCTCGGCCGCGCTGATGCCGTTGACCGCGCCGAGGGACATGCGGATCCCCCAGGCGCCGTCCTGGGTGTGCGGGATCCCGGCCTCCAGGTCCCCGGAGGTCACCGTCCCGGGGCGGGGGGTGACCGGCTCCACCCTGTGGTGCTCCCCGCTGCGGTTCACGTCCGGGCCGAGCACGGGGATCCCCATGCGCCGGGCCTCCCCCACGAGCAGCCGCGCGGGATACATGCCGGGATCGTGCTCCCACACCCCGGCCATGAATGCCTCCGGGTGGTGGGTCTTCAGCCACGCCGACTGGTAGGTGGGCACGGCGAAGGCCACCCCGTGGGCCTTGCAGAACCCGAAGCTGCCGAACGCGTGCAGGATCTGCCACACGGTGTCCACGACGTCCCGGGTGTAGCCGCGAGCGCGTGCCCCCTCCCGGAACGCATCCTCCACGGGTGCCTCGGCGTCCGACCCGAGAAGGCGCCGCCAGACGTCGGCACGGCCGAGACCGCACCCGGTCATGCGGTCCATGATGCGCATGATCTGCTCGTGGTACACGGCCACGCCACGGGTCTCGGCGAGGATCTCCTGCAGGTCCGGGTGGGGGTAGACGGGGGTGGACCAGCCGTGGCGGGCGTTGAGGTAGGGCCGGACCATGTTGGCCTGCATGGGCCCGGGGCGGAACAGGGAGATGTCCACGACGAGGTCGTTGAACTCCTCCGGGGCCATGGTGCCGATGAGCTCGCGCTGCCCGGGGGACTCGATCTGGAAGCAGCCGAGGGTGTGGGTGGAGCTGATCAGGCGGAAGGTGTCGGGGTCGTCGCGCGGCATGGCGTCGAGGTCCGGGGGCGGTTCGTGGGGGTGCAGCCGCGTGATCTCCGCGACGGCGTGGGCCAGGGTGGACTGCATGCGCACGCCCAGGACGTCGAGCTTGATGAGGCCCATGGGGTCCATGTCGTGCTTGTCGTACTGGGACATGGGCAGCCCGGTGCCGCTGGCCTGGACGGGTGTGCGCCGCAGCAGGGTGGTGTCGGAGAGGATGACGCCGCACGGGTGCATGGAGATGTGGCGGGGCAGGCGGTCGAGGCGCTCGGTGAGGTCCACGAGCAGGTCCATCTGCCGGTTGTCCCTGAGCCGCTGCGCCAGCGGTGCGAGTTCGGGGCGGCGGGTGATCTCCGTGCGCAGGGTGGCGCCGGGCACCCGCCACAGCTGGCCCGCTACCTGGTCCACGTCCCGGGGGCCCATTCCCAGGGCGAGTCCGGCGTCTCGGACGGCGCCGCGGGAGCGGTAGGCGTTCTGCATGCTCATGAGGCTCACCCGCTGCGCCCCGAAGCGCTCGAAGATCCGGTGGTAGACCTCGTGGCGGCGGGCGCTCTCCATGTCGATGTCGATGTCCGGCAGGCTGGGGCGCAACGGGGAGAGGAAGCGCTCGAACACGAGGTCGTACTCGAGGGGGTCCGCCGGGGAGATCCCGAGCAGGTGCACCACCAGCGAGGAGACCCCGGAGCCGCGGGCGGCGTGGCGCACCCCCATGGTGCTCATCAGCTCCGAGACCTCTCCCACGGTGAGGAAGTAGCCGGCGAAGCCGAGGTGGGAGACCACGGCCAGCTCCCGTTCCAGGCGTCCGCGCAGGGACTCCCGGTTGAGCCCGGGCACCGTGCGGTCCCAGTCCTCCCCGCCGTGCAGCCGGGCGAGTCCGGTGTAGCAGCGCCGGGCGAGCTCACGGTCCGGGTCCCCGCTCACCCCGAGCACCGAGGCCTCGGGGATGACGGGGGTTCCCACCCCGAGGTCATCCCGCAGGTCGAGGACGCACCGCTCAGCGAGGTGCTGGGTGTCCGCGAGCAGCCTGGCCGCACCGGTGTCCGGGTCCCCGGAGGCGCTCGTGATCTCACGGGCCAGGCGGGTCATCCTGTCCTCGTCCTTGAGCCATCCCTGCCCGTTGGGCTGCAGCACTCCCCGGTCCGTTCCGGCGAGCTCGTCGAGGGACATGAGGGTGCGGGCGGCGTCGAGCACGTCCGCGGTCACGGCCTGACCCGGGTGGGCGTAGCGCACGGCGTTGGTCAGCACCACGGGCAGGTGCGCGGCGCGCCCGATCTCGTGCATCCGCACCGCGTGCCCGGTGCTCACCGGCGCCCCCTGGGGTGCCAGGTGGTTCACGGTCTCCACCACGAGGCAGTGGTCGGGCAGCAGCGCCCGCCAGCGCCCCAGGGCGGCGCGCGCGGCGTGGTAGTGCCGGCGCACCAGCAGCCGGCCCACGTCCGAGTCCGGCCCCACCAGCACCACGAGCCCGGGGCTCCCGCCGGCCGCCGCCCGGTGGACGTGGCGGGCGATCTGGGCCACGGTGAGCCCGATGGGATGGGCCACCCCGCGGTCGTGGGCACGGTGCGCGGCCGAGACCAGCCGGCACAGCGCCGCGTACCCGGCTCCCGCGTTGTGGCCCGTGGCCAGCACCACCACCCGGCCGGCCACACGGGGCACCCGGGGCCCACGAGTGCCGTGCCCGCCGCCGCCCGGGGACCCGGCGCGGCCACCGGCCGCTCCGCCCACACGGCCGCCCCCACGACCGCCCGCCGCGGATGCCGGTGCGACAGGTGGCGCGCCCAGCAGGGCGAGGTCCACTCCGAGGACGGGGCCGAGGCCGTGCTCCCGGCATGCCAGGACGTGCTTCACGGCACCGTAGAGACCGTCCCGGTCCGTGCACGCGAGGATCTCCGCCTTCTGCGCGGCGGCGGTCCGGGCGAGCTCCTCGGGGCGCGCCACGCCGTAGTGGGCACTGAACGCGGAGGCCACGTGGAGGTGGGGGAACGGCATACCCGTATTCGAATCTTTGTTCGAAGATTTGTCAACCACGCACTCCGCCGCGGCAGGTCTGCGCACACGGGCATGAGTGGCACGGTCAGGGGCTGACACGAAGCACCTGCCACCAGCCCGTGGCCTGGTCGCGCGTGAGGTCGAAGGTGCGGATGATCCCCGCCTCGGCGGGTGCGGCCTGGACCCGCCAGTACTCGCGGTCCACCACACTGGTGGCACTCTCCCGGGGCACGCGCTCCTCCGTGTCCCACCAGTTGCACCGCTCGAACCAGTGGATGACGGGCTGGAGCACCCGCAGCTCGCGTCCCCGGTAGACCAGTGCGCAGGGATCAAGGGCGGCGTTGCAGCGCACGGCCACCCCCTCTGGGCGGGAGTGCGACGGGGGCCCCACCGCCGGCTCCCCCACCTCTGGGACACCCCCGCCGATGACGGGCACCCCGGCCCAGGGGTCCTCGCACCGCACGACCCCGGCCTTGTGGATCTCCCTCGCGTCCAGCGCGGTCATGGTGGACCACTCCCCTTCGCATTCGAAGATGTGTTCGATACGAAAGACGGTGCCAAGGCGGTCCGACACGCATAAGCGACCCGCGGCGTCGTCCGCCGTGCAGGTGTGCCCGGAACGGGACGAGCCGGGAGGGCACGCGGGGAGCCGGTCCTCGCGAGACAGGGGCGGAGGGGTGGTCAGGCCTCGAAGAGTCCGCGGCCGATGTAGTCCCCCGGGTCCTCGGAGACGCCCGGTGGAACGGCGAAGAGCCCGGAGCCGGTGTGGCGGAGGTACTCGCTCAGCGCGTCCTCGCGGGCGAGCTTGTTCTGCAGGGGCACGAAGCCCGTGGCCGGGTCCTTGACCATGGCGATGAAGAACAGGCCCACGTCCATGTTGCCCAGGGTGTCGGTGCCGTCCGCGTAGTTGTAGCCGCGGCGCAGCATCTGCACACCGCCGTTGCTGTCCGGGTGCGCCAGGCGCACGTGGGAGTCCGCGGGGACGATCGGCTGGTTGCCCGAGCCCATCATGGTCAGGTCCACGGGGGTGAACTCCTCGCCCCCGGACAGCGGGGCACCCGTGCCCTTGGTGCGCCCCACGATCTTCTCCTGCCCGGAGAGGGACTCCCGGTCCCACGTCTCCAGGATCATGCGGATCCGCCGGGCCACCAGGTAGGTGCCGCCCCGGAGCCAGGAGTCGTCCGTGACCCACACGTGGTCGTGGATCGCGCCGGTGTCCTCGGCCTTGAGGTTGGCCGTGCCGTCCTTGAACCCGAAGAGGTTCCGGGGCGTGGTCTGCTCGGTGGAGGTCGAGGAGGTGCGCCCGAACCCCAGCTGCATCCAGCGGGTGGAGACCACCCCGAAGCCCATGCGGATCAGGTTGTGCACGGCGTGGACGGCCACCTGGGGGTCGTCGGCGCAGGCCTGGATGCACAGGTCCCCGCCCGTGCGGGCGTCCTCCAGCCGGTCCCCCGGGAAGTGGGGCAGCTCCACCAGGCCCTTCGGGAGGTGGCGCGCGAGACCGAAGCGGTCCTTGCCGGAGGCGTCCCGGAACAGGGAGCGCCCGAATCCCACGGTCACGGTCAGGTGGGCCGCGCTGAGGTCGTGGGCCTCGCCCGTGTCCTGGGGCGGTGCGTACTCGGAGCCGCCGTCGAAGCCGGTCTCGGTGACGTCCAGGCCCCGGGTGATCCGCCGGCACGCGGCCGTCCACCTCGTGAGCAGGGCGACCAGCTCGTCGCGGTCCTCGGTGAGCACGTTGAGGGACGCGAAGCACAGCCGGTCCTGGGCGGGCGTCACGATCCCGGCCTGGTGCTCGCCGTGGAACTCCACGACGTCGTCGGGCTCGTCCCCGCCCAGGGCGTCTCCGACCGCGGCTGCAGCCGGGGGCCCGGCCAGACCCAGACCGGCGCCCACCGCGAGCGCACCGGCCCCGGTGCCGAAGAGGGCCCGCCGGGAGACGCCGCGGCGTTCCCGGGCCTCCGAAACCCGTCCGGGGTCCTCCGCGCCGGAGGTGACCCCCGGGCGGTCTCCCGCGGGCAGGGTCCCGGCGCTCGCCCAGGGCGCCCGGGCGGCGTCGGCCTCCCTGCTGGTGCCGGGTTCCTGGGCAGGGCCGGGAGGCTGCGCGGTGCCGGGGTTCTCGGAGCGGCTCCCGGGACGACGCCGGGCGCGGCCCCGGGGGCGATCCGGGGACATCGACTACTCGACCACCTTTTCCGTGACGGTGGACAGCGGCTCGGACAGGGCGTTCACGGCGTCGGAGAGCTTCTTGACGTCGTCCTTGCTGAGCTTGTCGTAGGTGACGAAGCCGTCACCGGACCTGTGCGTGTCGAGCAGCTTCTGCAGCTCCCCGAACCGGGTCTTGAGGGTGGAGTTCAGCTCGGCGTCGCGCTTCTCGAGCAGCGGGGAGAGGTCCTCGTACGCGATGCGGGCGCCGTCCACGTTGGCCTGGAAGTCCCACAGGTCCGTGTGGGACCAGGTCTCCTCCTCGCCGGTGACCTTGCCGGTCGCCACCTCGTCGAGCAGCTCCTTGGCACCGTTGGAGAGCTGGTCGGCGGTGAAGGTGATGTCGCGGGTGCGGTCGTGGAGGGTCTGGGTGTCCGTGACGAGCTGGTCCGCCAGGGCGTCCCGGTCCTTCTGCGCCAGGGCGGTGTAGCCGGTGGCGGGGGGCCACAGGTCCTTCTCGATGCGGTGCCAGCCGGTCCACTTCTGGCCCTTCTCGAGGTCCGCCTCGCGCAGGTCCAGCTTGGGGTCCAGGTCCCCGAAGGACTCGGCCACGGGCTCGATGCGCTCCCAGTGCATGCGCACGGGTGCGTAGAGCTCGCGGGCCTTCTCATCGTCACCGCTGCGGTACGCCTCGGCGAACTCCTTGGTGCCGCTGAGCAGCTGCTCGGCCTGGTCTTTGACGTAGGACGCGTACTGGGTGGTGGCCTGGTTCTTCAGGTCGCCGTCCTGGGCGTCGGCCTGGGTGCCGCCCTCCCCCTTGGTCACGGTGAAGTCCCCGCGGATGCCGTCCCCCACCATGCCGGGCTTGCACGCGGTGAAGTACTTGCCCTCCGGTGCGGTGACCGTGAGCTGCCGGTTCAGGCCCGGGGCGATGTTCTCCACCTCGCCCACGATCCGCAGCCCGTCCTCGCCGAGGAGGTAGAACTCGGTGACCTTGGAGCCGTCGTTCTTGACGTCGAAGCGCAGGGTGCCGGACGGCGCCTCCGTGGTCGAGACCTCGCACTTGTCGTCGGTGCTGGTCACGGAGATCGTGCCGTCGTCCTTGCCGCCGGACTGGTCGTTGGGCTGGCACGCGGAGAGGGTGAAGAGCAGGCCCGTGGCTGTCACCAGGGCGGGCAGGGTCGTGGCTGTACGGGGCATCGTGGTCCTCGGTCTCGGCCGTCGACGGCGACGGCGGTGGGTCGGGTCGGTGGATCGGGTCGGGTGGCGGGGTGGTTCAGGCGGCGGTGGTCACCGGGGTGCCCGCCCGGGCGGGGGTCTTCCGGGATCCCCCGGCGCGCGAGCGCAGCACGAACAGCGGCATGACCACCAGCACGTAGAGCCACCACACGGTGAACTCGAGCCAGGTGGTGGCCGGGGAGAAGTTGAAGACGCCCTTGAGCAGCACCCCGTACCAGCTGGTGGGCGGGATGGCGGCGGAGACGTCGAACGCGAGGGAGTTCAGTCCGGGCAGCACCCCGGCCTCCTGCAGGTCGTGGAAGCCGTAGGCCAGGACACCGGCGGCGACGACCACCAGGAAGCCCCCGGTCCAGCGGAAGAAGGTGGAGAGGTTCAGGCGCAGCAGCCCGCGGGTGATGGCCCACGCGATGCCCACGGCCACGAGGATCCCGAGCACCGCGGCCAGGGTGGGACCCAGCATTCCACCCGCTCCACCGTTGGCGCGGGTGGCGGCCCACAGGAACAGGGCGGTCTCCAGGCCCTCCCGGCCCACGCTCAGCGCGCCGAGGGCCACGATGCCGATCGCGGAGCCCTCCACGGCCACGGCCGCGCGGGACTCGAGCTCGTGCTTCATGTTCCGGGAGGCGGCGGCCATCCAGAAGATCATCCAGGTCACGAAGCCCACCGCGATGATCGACAGCGACCCGCCGATCGTTTCCTGCGCCTCGAAGGTGAGGGTGGAGGGGCCGAAGGTCAGGACCGCCCCGAAGGCCAGGGCCACCACGATCGCCGCGGTGACGCCCAGCCACAGCGGGCGCAGGGCGCGGTGGTGGCCCACCCGCTTGAGGTAGCCCACCAGGATGGCGACGATCAGCGCGGCTTCGAGCCCCTCGCGCAGGCCGATCAGAAATGTTTGGAACATGGCATCGTCTCCGAATCCCCTGAGGTTAGGCACGCCTAAGTCATGCGGGGTCAAAGTAGCACGTGTCACCCGCCGCGGAGGGCTCGCGCGGGTGTGTGTCGTGGTGCGTGTCAGGCGGGCTGCGCGACGGCCGCGAAGACCGCCCCCGTGACCTTCGCGAGGTCCTGCGGGGCGAGGCCCACGTCGAAGCCGCGGCGACCCCCGGAGACGTAGATCCGCTCAAGGCCCCGGGCACCTGCGTCCACGACCGTGGGCAGGTGGGTGCGCTGGCCGAGGGGGCTGACTCCCCCGAGCACGTAGCCGGTCAGGCGCTGCACGTCCGCGGGGTCCGCGAGGCGCGCCTTCTTCGCACCCAGTGCGGCCGCGGCGGCCTTGAGGTCCGCCCGCGCCGCCACCGGCACCACGCACACCCCGAACCCACCGTGCTCCAGCGCCACCACGAGGGTCTTGAACACGCTCTGCGGATCCAGCCCCAGTGCCTCGGCGGCCTCCGTGCCGTAGGACTGCACACGGGGGTCGTGCTCGTAGGGCAGTTCCTCGAACGCGACGCCCGCCGCCGTCAGTGCCTGGGTGGCCGGCGTGGCCGAACTCTTCTTCCTGGCCGCCATCTCTCGTCCTTTCCGTCTCGTCCGTCCGCCGGGTGGGGACGCACCGGGCGGTCACCGACCCCCGCGGGCGGACCCCCGAGTACTGTGGACACGAGCCCGCCGCGCGGACGGTGCGTGTCCCGGTCCTCCGAGCCTACGACCCTCCCGCCGCACGGACGAGCACCCCCCGCACCACCGCTCTCGGCACCACCGGCCCCCGCGCCACGTCCACCCCGCCACCGTTCTTCCCCGCCCGTGCTGCTCCGTCACCCGTCCCCCACGACGGCGCCCCCGCACGGCGGTCACGCGAGGCGGGGCTGTGAGGTGGGACCACCGCGTGACGCCCCCGGCGGCCCGCACCCCGTCCCAGGATCCAGGAGGCCCGGCACGTTGGCCACGACCCCACCCCCCGGCACCACCTCTCTGCCCGCGGCACCACCTCCCGCCACGGCCCTGGCGCGCTGGTCCACCGCAGGCTCCCCGCGCCGCCGCCTCGTGCTCTTCCCCCACGCCGGCGCCGGAGCCCTGGCCGGACGGGCGCTGCAGGAGACCGGCACCGAGGTGCTCGTCCACCGCCGCCCTGCCCGGGAGTCCCGGATGGTCGAGGACTCACCCGCTGACGTCCCCGGCCTCGCCCGAGAGGCCCTGGCCGTGCTGCTGCCGGTGCTGGACGCGGACGAGCTCCCCACGGCCGTCCTGGGGCACTCCTTCGGGGCGCTGCTCGCCGCGGAGGTCGCCGCCGCGCTGGAGCGCGAGCGTCCCGGCAGGCTGTGCCGGGTGGCGCTGTCCGCGAAGGCCGCGCCGCCCGCCCCGGACCCCCACCTCGCCCGCGCGCTCGCGGACGACGACGCCCTGGCCGCCTGGGTGCTCGGGCTCGGCGGCACCCCCGAGGAGCTGCTCGCGGACCCGGAGCTGCGGCAGCTCGTGCTGAGCCCGCTGCGCCTGGACCTGACCGCGTCCCTGGCCCACACGGATCCCGCGCCCCGGCTGCGCACCCCCCTGCTGCTCGTGAGCGCGGACGGGGACCCCACGGCGTCGGCGGAGGACATGACCGGGTGGGCGCGCGAGGCGGAGACGCCCGTGCAGACGCTGACGGTGCCCGGGGGCCACCACGCCCTGTTCGAGCACGCGGACGCCGTGCTGCGGGCCCTGTGGGGCGCGGACGGGCAGCCGCGATGAGCGCCGGGACCACCGCGGTGCGCCAGCCCGTGTGGGCGCAGCACCGGCGCCGCGTGCCCGGAGCCCCGGCGGACCTGACCCTGCACGTGCTGCCCCTCGCCGAGCTCTCGCCGTGGGCGTTCTCCGCCGCGGACTGCCTCGGGGAGGCGGAGCAGGAGAGGCTCCGGCGCGTGCAGGAGACCCGGGCGCGGGAGCTGTTCCTGGTCTCCCGGGTGGCCCTGCGCCACGTCCTCGCACACCGGCTGGGCTGCCGGGCGCACGAGGTGCCGCTCGTGCACGACCCCGTGACCGGGGCCCCGCGCGAGATCCACGGACGCGCCGGTGCCGTGACGGGTGCCCCGGACGCAGGACCCGAGCTCGCGGCGTCCGCCCCGTTCGGGGTGCAACCAGTGCACTTCTCCCTCTCCCGCACCCGTGGCGTGGTGGCCGTGCTCACGGCCCAGCGTGCGGTGGGTGTGGACGTGGAGCGGCTGCAGAGCCCCGTGGAGGCGGACGTGCTGCTGGACGTGCTGCACCCCGCGGACCGGCAGCGGATCGCCCGGCTGCGCGGGCGGCGTCGCGCGGCGGAGGTGACCCGCACCTGGGTGCGGGTGGAGGCGCTCGTGAAGGCCTGGCAGACGGGGCTCGCCCGGGACCCGGCGGGAATCCACATCGGAGCGTCCGCGCGCGCCGGCTACGGGCACGGGTGGCACGTGAGCGACGTGCGCACCGCCACCCGGGAGAACGCCCGCCTGGCCGTGGCATGGCAGACGGACCCCGGCCCGGTGGGCTGAGGTCCGTCCGCGGTCACGCCGTCCGTGACCGTCTCGTCTCCCGCGGCGCCCCGGGACGGCATCCCGGGACGCGGCGGGCGACTACTCGGGGCTCGTCCCCGTCCGCCGACGCCGCGCGGGCGTCTTCTCGGGCCTGACCACGGCCGCTGCCGCACCCTTGGAGACCCGGGTGACCAGCCGCTCGAGCGGACCGGTGCCCACCGCCTGCTGCCACGCCACCGCGAACAGTGCCGCGACCACGAGCTGGACGAAGAACCAGAACCACGGGGTGGTGTCCGTCCACACGAGGCCCAGGAACACCAGGTGGGAGACGTACAGGGTCAGCGTCATGGAGCCCATGGCACCCAGCCAGGTGAGCCACTTGCCGATCACACGGCTCAGCAGCAGGAACGCGCCGAGCGCCACCATGGCCAGCCCTGCGCTCTCGAACAGGGCGAAGGGGGTGTTGGTGTGCGGCCCGGAGAGCAGCAGCCACAGGTTGGTGGTGTCCGGCATCTGGGGGTCCGGGCCGTAGACCTGGATGTTCCAGACGTCGTCCGAGGTCATCCACGGGGTCGCGTCGATCAGACGGTCCTCGAGGTCGAAGCGCATGAGCATCAGCATGGACACCCCGCGGGCCACCGCGGCGGTCACGGCGCCCACGATCACGAGCAGCACCTGCACCCGGTCGCGGGACAGCGGGAGCCTACCGAGCGCCATGCCCAGGCAGATGAACGTCATCCACGTCAGGGCCGGGTAGGTGCCGGTGAGGAACAGCTGCGCGAGGACCGTGACCGGGCTGGTGAGCAGCTCCGCGTAGCTGGGGTTGCTGTAGACGTGGGCCGGCAGCACCGACAGGGACCACTGCATGAGGAACGGCATGATCACGCCGAAGGCCACGGCGGACGCCAGCAGCCACCGCACGCCCAGGAGCGTGAAGGGGATGGCCAGGAGGAACATCAGGCCGTAGTAGATCAGGATGTCGTCCACCGGCAGGGCGATCAGGTTGACGGTGAGCCCGATCAGGAACAGCACGAGCGCGCGCACCAGGATCGAGACCCGTGCGCGGGTGCCGTCGCGGCCGCGGCGGGGGTTGCGCCCGCCCGTCATGAACGCGAGGCTCACGCCGGCCAGGGTGGCGAACAGCGCCGCGGAGTGCCCCGCGAACAGCCGCCACTCCAGGGACGGGTTGCCATCGGCGTCGGCCACGGCCGGCAGCACGTGCACGGCCACCATGCCCACCAGGGCGAAGCCGCGGGCCACGTCCACGCCCATGATCCGGCGCTTGGTGCGCCGCCCGTCCGCGCTCGTCACGTTGCGGGTCGCCGCACCCTGCCGGGGCGCGGAGGTGGAGCGGGGCGGTGCGGTGACCACGGGCGTCGCCGCCGTCCACAGCTCGCTCTCGGCGGCGGTGCGGCCCTCGTCGCCGCGGTCCCCGAGCCACACCTCGCGCGGTGGCCGCCGGCCCGGCACGGGCCGCTGCCCCACCGGGAGGTCGCCCTCCACGACGTCCTCGTTGAGACTCTGCTGGGTCATTCGGTGACTCCCTCGTGCTGGGGGGCGCGTGCCCCGGTGGGCAGTGCCACCGTGGGTGCAGCCGCCGCGGTGGACCCGCCGTGGTGGGCGGGGGCTGCAGGGGCCGACGCCGCGGCGAGGGCTCCCTGCTCGGTGGCCGGGGCCGCGGTGGGCAGCACCTGGGCGCTGACCACCTGGTCCCCCGGCTCCAGGTGGCGGACGGGGTTGCCGCCCCAGTTGCCGTCCGAGGGGATGGTCTCCTGGCGCATCACCAGGGACCCCGGTGCCACGGTGGTGCGCTCCTCGATGGTGGCGCCCGGCAGCACGAAGCTGTTGGGGCCCAGGGTGGAGCCGCGCTGCATGGTCACGGGCTCCATGCGCATGATGCGGTCGTGGAACAGGTGGGTCTGCAGCACGGTCCCGCGGTTCACGGAGACGTTGTCCTCCAGGCGCACCAGGTCGAACTCGGGCAGCCACCAGCTCTCGCACCACACGCTGCGCCCGATGTGGGCGCCCATGAGGCGGGCCCAGGTGTTGAACATGGGCGAGCCCACGCTCAGCCGGACCATGGAGGGCACGGCCAGGGACTCGGCGAAGACGTCCATGAGCTCGTTGCGCCACACGAAGGAGCTGAACAGCGGCCGCTCACCGGCACGGAACCGGCCCACGAGCGCCCACTTGACCAGCACCGGCACCAGGCACGCCACGGTGCTCGCCGCGGTGAGCACCACACCGGACCAGGCGAACGCGGCAACCACGCCGCTCCACCCCATGCCGTGGGCCATGTAGATGTCCGTGAGCACGTACACGATGATCAGGTCCAGCCACGCCGAGACCATGGCCGGCAGGAACCGGAAGAGCTCCACGAACGCGCGCGCGGCCCGCAGGCGCCGCTGGGGCTGGAACGTGGACTCGGCGTCCGTCTCGGTCTTCGCGCGGGCGATCGGCTCCGCGGTGCGGCCCAGCCAGGACGAACCGGCCGGGGCGTGGTGCGGAGCGGAGCTGAGCACGGCCACGAGGGCGTCGGCGGGCAGGTCCCGGTCCGGGCCCACGATGCCGGAGTTGCCCACGAAGGTGCGCTCGCCGATCACGGAGGTCCCCACGTGCAGCCAGCCGAAGCCGGCGCGGTGGGAGGTGACCAGCGCGTGGTCGGCCAGGAACGAGCCGTCCTTCAGGGTGGTCAGGTGCGGGATGGTCTCCGCGGTGGAGATCTCCACGTTGCGCCCCACCTTCGCGCCCAGCAGGCGCATGAACCACGGGGTGATGCACGAGGCGTAGATGGGGTAGGTGGAGATCAGGGTGCGCTGCATCAGCGTCTCCGTGAGCCACGTGGCCCACCCCACCGGTCCGTTCTGCGGGAAGTAGCCGGGCACGATCAGCCCGGAGACGAGCCGCACGACCGCGACCACCAGCAGCAGCCACACGACCGCCGTGACCACGGTGAACACGGGAACCCACACCGCCACGATGGGGAACACGATCTCGTACTCCTGGATGTGGATCACCCGGGTCAGCACGAGCAGCGCACCGGGGATCAGGGCCAGGAAGGGCAGCAGCCCCACCAGCAGCGCCCCGGCGGAGAAGGCGAGGTGGGAGGTGGCGCGGCCCCAGGTCCGCACGCCGCCCACTGCCTCCGGGGACTCCTCGGGCCAGGTGAGGCCCGCGGTGCCGCGGTGGCGCAGCGGGGACCCGCCCCACAGCTCCCCGTCCGGGATGCTGCGGCTGACGTGGGAGCCGGGCAGCACCTCGGCGCCGATGCCCACGCGCATGCCGGGGTCCACCAGGGTGCGGGTGCCCACGCGGGCGTGGTCCCCGATCTCGATGGCACCCACGTGGAAGACGTCCCCGTCCAGCCAGTATCCGGAGAGGTCCGCCTCGAACTCCACGGTGGCGTGGTCCCCCACGCTCACCAGGCCGGTGACGGGCGGGGTGTTGTAGACGTGGGCGTCCTTGCCGATCCTGTTGCCGAACAACCGGTGCAGCCCGCGGGCCATGGGGGTGCCGGTCAGCACGTCGTACTTGTTGTAGACCACCACGCGCTCGGCGGCCCACACCCGCAGGTGGTTCCAGCTGCCGCGCGGGTAGTGCCCCGGTCTCAGACCGGCGGTGAGCAGCCGCACCGTGGCGGCGCCGATGAGCACCCGCCCGGGCAGGGAGAACATCACGAGCCACCCGAGCACCAGGGGCAGCAGAGGCGGCACGGGGACCCACCCGGCGTCGGCGACGACCGCGAGGATCCACACCACGATCACCGCACCCAGGACGTAGCGGAAGCCGTTGACCACGTTCAGTGCCAGCAGGAAAAGCCCCTGCAGCCAGCCGGTGGAGGCGGGCATGGGCTCGGGGTCGCGCTTGACGTCGTGGGACTCCCCGAGGGTGGCCAGGTAGCCGGCCATGCCCTCCAGGGTGGGGTGCGCGTAGATCTTGGCGATCTCGGTGTCCGGGTGGGTCTGGCGCAGGGCCGAGACCAGCCGGGCCAGCGCCACGGAGCTGCCGCCCATCTCGAAGAAGTCGCTGTCCGCGGCGAACGGCAGCGGGCCGAGCTGGTCCGCCCACAGCTCCGCGAGCCAGGCGAGGTCACCCTCCAGGGGCGCGGAGCCGTCGTCGTTGGTGTTCGGCAGCGGCCAGGGAAGGGCCTTGCGGTCCACCTTGCCGGAGGTCTTCATGGGCAGCTCGTCCATGAGGCACAGGGCGGGGACCATCTGCCCCGGAAGCCGCTCCACGAGCCAGCGGCGGGCGTCGGAGAGGTCCACGGAGCCCTCCGACTCGGGCACCAGGTAGCCGGCGATCACGCTGCCGCCGCCCGGGGTGGAGTGCACCGCGCAGGCGCCGAGCCGCACGCCCGGGACCTCGGTCATCTGGTTGTCGATCTCACCGAGCTCGATGCGGCGGCCGGAGACCTTGACCTGGTCGTCGGCGCGCCCGGCGAAGACGATGCCCTCGGGGTCCGCGCGCACCACGTCGCCGGAGCGGTAGGCCCGGTCCCAGCCCAGGGACTCCAGGGGCGCGTACTTCTCGGCGTCCTTGGCGGGGTCCAGGTAGCGCCCGAGCCCCACGCCGCCGATGATCAGCTCACCGGTCTCCCCCCAGGCCACGGGCTGGCCCTGGGCGTCGACGACGGCGAGCTCCCACCCGGGCACGGCGAGCCCGATGCGGATGGGTGCCTCTCCCGTGAGCAGTGCGCCAGTGGCGATCACTGTGGCCTCGGTGGGGCCGTAGGTGTTCCAGACCTCACGGCCGGGGCGCACCAGGTGCCGGGTGAGCTCCAGGGGGCACGCCTCGCCGCCGAAGATCAGCAGCCGCACGCGGTCCAGGGCCTCACTGGGCCACAGGGAGGCGAGGGTGGGCACGGTGGAGACCGCGGTGATCTGCTTGTCCACGATCCACTGGCCCAGGTCCGGGCCCGAGCGCACGATCCTGCGCGGGGCGGGCACCAGCGTGGCCCCGTGGCGCCACGCGAGCCACATCTCCTCGCACGAGGCGTCGAAGGCCACTGACAGTCCTGCCATCACGCGGTCGCCGGGGCCCAACGGGCGGCGCTGCAGGTACATCTGAGCCTCGGCGTCCACGAGGGCGGCCGCGGAGCGGTGGGTGATGGCCACTCCCTTGGGCTTGCCGGTGGAGCCGGAGGTGAAGATGATCCAGGCGTCGTCCCCGGTGCGCGGGGTCTCCGTCTGCTCCCCCGGGGTCACCGCGGGGTTGCGGGTCAGTTCCAAACCCTGCCCGAAGACGGCGGCCACCCCCGCCTCCTGCCACACGGTGTTGGCGCGCTCGTCGGGATCGTCCCAGTCCACGGGGACGTAGGCGGCACCCGCGAAGAGGGTGGCCAGGATGGCGACGTAGAGGTCCACGCCGCCGGAGGGCACGCGCACACCCACGCGGTCGCCGCGGCCGATGCCCAGGTCCCAGAGGCGCTGGACGTGCGTCTCGATCCGGTCCTCCAGCTCGCCGTAGGGGACGGACTCGGTCTCGTCCTCCAGGGCGACGGCGTCCGGGTACTGGGACACTGTGTCAAGCACGATGTCCACGAGAGTGCGCGGTGCCGGTGGCTGCTCCACCGGGTACACCGCTCGGTCAGGGGCCGTGCCCCACGGGACGGCGGCCGCCGAGGCCCCGTCGCTGAGATTGTGGCTGTCCACTGCTAGTTCGCTCCCCCTTGCTGAGGGCCCGTGAGACAGGAGGAGACGGACGCGTGCCCCGGTCGAGGTGCGTCAGCGCGGATGTGTGGATATGGCCGTGCGGGTCCCCCGACCCGACCGGCGGCGCGACATCCGTGTGGCGCGCCATGGCTCCCAGCGGTACTCCCCCTGCTGGCCCAGTCTGAATCCCCAGGGTACGTGAGGGTGCAACTCGGGTGCAATGCAGGAAACAATGCTCTCCGTCACCCCCGGGAAATGCCGGATCACCCCCGGAGTAAAGCCGGACGGGGCGCCGGGAATGCCATTCTGGTCACCATGTCCCACAAAACGGGGACATTACGGCGTGGGGCTCGCCGGGGGCTGCTCCGCACCCAGCAGCTCGTCCAGGATGGAGGCGTCGGGCATGTCGAAGTGCGTGTGCCCGGGAAGGAGTTCGAGCCGGGTCCGGGTGAAGCCACGGGCCTCGTAGAAGTGCTGCCCGTCCGTGGCCGCGGTCACGGCGTCGAAGTCCGAGTCCTCGCCCGCGCCGTCGTCCTGTGCGCCGGTGAACCACCACATCCGCAGCTGCCGCTTCTGCTCGGCGGTCGGGGCGGTCCCGAGGGAGCTCGGCGCACCTCCGCCGCCCACCATCACGGCACCGCCGGTCACGAGGTCCCGGGCGTCGCTGAGCACGCCGTAGCTGAGCATTTCAGCACCCCCGGAATACCCCATCCAGGTAATCCGATCTTTTTGCACGGGCAAATTCCTGAGCAATTCTTTTTCGGTGAGCGCACGCAGCCAGCGCAGGTTGGGTGCCATGTCCCGCCACCAGGTGCAGTCGCCGTGGCAGTCGGGCGTGAGCGGGACCACCAGCAGCGCGTTGTGGGAGGCGGCCACCGCGGCCAGGCACGTGGTGCGCCCCCCGGGCTCGGTGAACTCGGCCCCGCCGTCACCGTGCAGGTCCACCACCAGCCCCACGGGCTTCGAAGTGTCCACGCCGCCGTCCACCACGTGGTACTGGCTCGTGACACCCCGGTCGGTGAAGGACTGGTCCAGCCGTCCCAGCGCCCCCGCCTGCGTCTGGTCCTCGTCGGTGGGCTGCGTGGCCCGGGTGACCGTGTGGGGGTGCGCCCGGGAGTCCTCCGCGGACAGGCCGTAGCGGGTGCAGTCGGTGCTGGGGACCTCCGCCGCGGTGAAGGGTTTCACCACGAGCAGCACCACGGCCACCACGAGAACCACCACGAGCGCCACGGCCGCCAGCACCACCGCCGCGCGTCGGCGGGACGTGGTGCGCTGGCGCGGGGCGGCGGGGGTTGGCATGGCGGACATCGTACCCCCGCCATCCGCCTCCCCTCAGCCGCCCTTGCGTGCGGCCCCACGACGCCGCCCTGCCGCCTCCCGCCCGCCGCGACGGCGGCCAGGCAGAGCGGGACCTGCAGACGTTCCGTCGGAGCGCTCTCGGGCCTCGACTCCCGGGCCGTGGCGTGCGGAACGGTCCCCACCGTGCGGCGTCACCCCTGGCTAGGCTGGACGCATGACTGATCCTGCACTCCCCGGAGCGCGCCTCGCGCCGGGCGCGGGCCCGTCCGGGCTCCGCCTGGGGCTCGCCTTCCACGGCGACCCCTTCGACCCCGCGTCCTGGTCCGGCACGCCCCGCGGCATTGGGGAGGCGCTGCGCGCCCAGGGGCACGAGGTTGTGGGGCTCAGCGCACGCGCCGGTGACCGCGTGGACGCCGGCCTGCAACGGGTGCTCGCCGCGCCGCGGATGCTCCCCCGGCTGCCCGCGATCCACCGGGGCCAGGCCGTGTCCGAGGCCGTGGACCACGCGAAGTCCGCGGCACGGATCGGGGCCGAGTACCGGGCGCTCGGCTCGCTGCGGATGCGCCGCGAGCTCGCCGGCGCCGGACACCTGGACGCCGTGGTGCGCATGGGCACGTCCTTCGAGGTGCGCCACCCCCGCGTCATCACGTTCGAGGACCTCACGGTCCGGCAGGCCGTCGACGCCGGCGAGCTGGAGTGGGCCCGCACGGGTGCCGCCACCCACCGCATGCGCCTGCGCGCCCAGCAGCGGGCCTTCCGCGAGGCCGTGGCGTGCTGCACAGCCACCCCGTGGGCCGCGGCCTCCGTGGTCGGGGACTTCGGGATCGCCCCGCAGAAGGTCTTCCCCGTGGGGCTCGGCGCCAACCACCTCCCCGGCGCCTCCCCCGTGGATGCACCCCCGGACGACGACGCCGCACGGCCGGCTCCCCTGCCCCCGCCCGCCCCCGGGGACGGCAGGGACTGGAGCGTCCCGCGCTTCCTGTTCGTGGGCAAGGCGTGGGAGGACAAGAACGGTCCCGTCCTTCTGGCGGCGTTCCGCGAGCTGCGCGAACGGGTCCCTGAGGCCACGCTGGACCTCGTGGGCAACCACCCCCGTGTGGCAGAGCCGGGCGTCACCGGACACGGCTTCCTGCGCACCTCGGACCCACGGCAGCGCGCCCTGCTCGCGAGTCTCTACGGGCGCGCCACGTGCCTCGTGGTGCCCACCACGTTCGAGCCGGCGGGCATCGTCCACGTGGAGGCCGCCGCCGCGGGGGTTCCGAGCATCGGCTCCGCACGCGGCGGGGCCGGGGACATGATCGGCCCCGCGGGGCTCACGGTGACCCCGGGGGACGCCCCGGAGCTCGTGGCCGCGATGGAGCGCATGTCGGACCCGGGAACCGCACGGCGCATGGGCGAGGCGGGGCGCGAGCGCGCCCGGCTGTTCACCTGGGACCTCGTGGCGCACCGCATGCTGCAGGCCGCCGGTCTGGAACCGCACGACGACGCCGCCTGGCAGGATCTCTTCCCCGGCTGAGCTCCGCGCGCACTACCTCTCAGCGGTGGTTCATGATCGCCGCCATGGGGTCCTCCAGGTCCATGAGCAGGCTCACCACGGAGTCCCCGGTCACGTGCACGTGGTCGGACCAGGTGAGCTTCAGCCCGTGCGCGGCGAAGTACTCCTCGGGGTTCTCCACCATGTAGGCCCGGCCCCCGGAACCGGCGTAGTACTCGTCGCCGCCCACGGCCTTCACCTGCTCGATCAACCGGTCCGTGGCGTGGTGAGCGGGGGGATCCGTGAACAGCAGCGGCGTCGTGATGCCCAGGGCGTCCCGGACGATCTCCACGAGCTGCAGGTTGACCTCGTCCAGGGCGGTGCCCGAGCAGGCGCGGATCCGCTCCACGAGCTCCGGGCCGCGGCGGCGCCACTGCGGGGCCCCGCGGTAGCGTCCGGTGATGACGTTGCTCAGGTTCTCCTGCCACCCCTGGCGCACCCGCACGTCCGTGATGGGCACCAGGGACGGCTTGCCCTCCAGCCGGTGGGAGGCCCAGGAGCCGCGCATCATCACCCGGCGCTGGTAGCCGTGCTTCTGGAACTGGTCGTGCCGGGACACGATGAACGCGTCCGAGACCGCCATCTTGTACCAGAACCCGGAGTACGGCAGCAGGTCCGGCTGGTGGATCGTGACCCTCACGGGCGCACGTGCCGCACGAGGGCGTACTGCTCGGCGTAGGCCACGCCGCGCACCCGTCCCAGACCCGCGGCCAGGTCCTTGATCGCGGTGATGGGGTGGTTCTCCCCCGGGGTCTCGGACTCGTAGCACAGGCAGGCGCGGGCCTTGCGGTCGGCCTGCTCGGCGGTCAGCGGCTCGAACGTGTTCCAGCGCAGGTCCGTGGGGTAGAGGGCCACGTCGTACACGAACACGGACGGCGCCGCCCAGTGCCCCGGGGACATGGACAGCCGCGCGCTGCGCATCCCGGCCTCGTACGCCGCGATGTGGTCCTGGTGCAGGGAGGGGAACGGCAGGTACAGCTCCTCCGGCTCCAGCTCGTCGCACAGCCCGTCCAGCAGGCGCACGAGCCCGGGCATGTCCGCCCCCACTGTGCCGTCCGGCAGCCGCAGCTCGCGGACCGCGGTCACGCCCAGCACCTCCATGGCGCGGGCGAACTCACGACGCCGCGTGGCGTCCCCGTCCGCGAGCACCGCCACGGTGCACTCCTCGGGGAACTTGGCCAGCAGTCCTCCGCACCCCATGCTCTCGTCGTCCATGTGGGGGGCAATGACCAGTCGTCTCATCGGCTGCTTCCGGGGGTCGGGGGTGGGGGCGGAGATCCTGGATCTCCGCAGTCCATGCTAACGAGCGGTTCTCGGGTCCTGCACACGCCTCACCCCGTGGCTCGTCCGGGCAGGCATGACGTCTGAGGTGTGGAAATGCCACGATGCGTGCCGCCCGGCGGTCATTTCCACGCCTCAGACTTCACCACCCCCGGTGTCCCCGCGTGGTGCCATGTCCCCCAGGCCCTGGGCGTCCGTGCCCGCCGCCAGTCGGCGGTCCAGCGGGTCCTCCCACCAGCCGTCGATGCCGCGGTCGAGCGCGTCCAGGCGCTCGCGCAGCGGCGGGTGCTGCTGCGGCGGAGTGAGCGTGAGCAGCGTGGTGAACAGGGCGCGGAGCCTGCGCTGGACCTGCACGGAGGTGGTGGCGAACTGCCGGATCTCATCCGTGGCTGCGGCCACGTGGTCCTCCCACGTGTGCCCCCAGCGTCGCAGCAGCACGGCTTCCGGGTGCCGCGCCACGTCACGACGCCGCTCGCTGAGCCGCGGGGACAGCCGCACCAGGACCTCCTCGATCTGGTCCAGCGCCTGCACCGCGCGCGTGGGGTCGTTGACCGCCGGGGACAGTGCCTTCAGCGCCGTGTCCACCATCGCGCGGATGGCACCAAAGGGTCCGTTGTCCGGCGAGAGGATGTCCCCGAACGCCACGGCGCGCTCGAGCTGCCGGTGCTGCTCGGGGGACGTGGGGGCGCTGGTGCGGAACAGCAGACCGCCGGGAGGCACGGGGGAACCCACCTCCGGCACCAGTTCGACGCGCATGCCCCACGCGTCCTCGCAGTCCAGCAGCCGTGGGGTGTTCACGGCGAGGACGCAGTCGCCGTTCGTCCTACCCCCGGGCCGGCGCTCCCCGCGCCGCCGGACCTCGTGGCCCTCCGGGACCGCGCGCGTCTCCACCACGTCCGCGTGGGTGTGGAACCGGGCCGGGTCGTAGCGCGTGGCGTTGCAGCCGTCGTGGGCGAGCCGGCGCAGCAGCATCCCCGGGTTCAGCTGCTGGGTGATCCGCACGGTCACCGCGATGAACATGGTGCCGCTGGCGAGGGTCGCCGCAACCGCCAGGACGGTGCCCACCCAGGGTCGGTAGGCGTCGTCGCGCACCGCGATGCTCAGGGCCACCAGCAGGGAGTAGACGAAGGTGCCCGTGAACGCCCCCAGTCCCCACTGAATGACACGGTCGCCCTGGAACACGGGCACGATCCGCACGGACATGGCCGTGATGCCCAGGCTCATGGCCGTGGTCAGCGCGGTGAACACCAGACCGGCCAGGGTGACCATGGCACCGGAGATGATGCTGAGGATCGAGGCCACGGCGCCGGTGTCCAGGTCCGGGTAGGCGGTCACCGCGGAGCCCAGGAAACGGTCGACGAACGGCACGAGCACCCCGAGCGCCAGGGCCACGGCGAACACCCGGAACAGGATCCCCCACATCGTGGCCACCCGGGTGTGGTTGCGCATCCGCTCCCACTCCCGCCGGTTCGAGGCGGTCTCACGCGGGGTGGACGACCCGGATCCGCCCGGACCACGTGCGGCGACTGGGGATTGCCCGGTCATTCGGCCCCTCCTGTCGGCGGTCACGCGGCGCATCACCCGCGGACGGGGTGGAGCCGCGTGTCACGGTCGGGGCCCACCCTACCGAGAACCGCCTCCACCCCCGGGAGGGAATCGGAGGGAATACAGAAAAATCCCCCCACCGTGAGACGGTGGAGGGATCTTTCTGTTCTGTGGAGCTAAGGGGACTCGAACCCCTGACCCCCTGCATGCCATGCAGGTGCGCTACCAGCTGCGCCATAGCCCCGTGCGACTTCCGAAACTTTACCACGCCCGCCACGTCCCGTTCATCCGGATCTGCACCCGGACCACCGTTGTATGGCTTTGCGCTTCCAGTTCCCCGGAACGACTCGATCATCCTAGTCAGGATGATCGAGCGGGCGCAAATCCCGGAAGGGGCGGCTCTCAGACGGCGCGCGGGGCTGCGTCGTCCGACTGTCCACCGGGCACCGCTGCGGCGGGTGCGGGCAGCTGCACGTCGATCGCGGGCGAGTCCCCCCAGAGCCGCTCGAGGGCGTAGAACGCACGGTCCTCGTCGTGGAGCACGTGGACCACGGCGTCGCCGTAGTCGAGCAGCACCCAGCGGCCCTCGCCCTTGCCCTCGCGGCGCAGGGGGCGGCGGTCGAAGCGCTCGATCAGCGCCTCCTCCACGGCGTCCACCACGGCGGCGACCTGGCGCTCGTTGGGCGCGGAGGTCACCATGAAGACGTCCGTGATGGCCAGGCTGTCGCTGACGTCGAACGCCACGACGTTCTCGGCCTTCTTCTGGTCGGCGGCGAGCGCCGCGGCGCGCACGAGCTGGATGGATTCGGTGGTGGCAGTCACGGAGGTGGGCTGTCCTTTCACGGGGTGGGTGTCTAGAGGATGAAGACGATCAGGGCCACGGCCAGTGCCACGACCGCGGCGAGCAGCACCGCGAGCACGATGCGCGTGGGCGCGCCCGCCCGCGTGTAGGCCTTGGGCTCGAGCAGGCGGAGCCCCTCGGCGTCCACGGCGCGCACCGGCTCGGCGGGGAGCTCGGACGGGGTCGCGGGCCGTTCGGTGGGGGTGCTCCGCCCGGCGGGGGTGGAGAACTCGGTCGCGGAATCGCCTGGCGTGTCGACCGCGGCATTGGAGTCCGCGGCCGCGTCGACCGGGAGCTCGGGGCCGGTCTCCGCCGCGTCCTGCGTCCGCTGGGGGGCCTGGATGGGGATCATGCTGGTCTCGGTCACGGGGCCGTAGTGGACCGCCGAGGCCGGCAGGGACGCCGGGTCCGCGCCGCTCACCGGCAGGTCGAGACCCCCGGCGGCGGTGTGCTTGGCGGGGGGCAGGGTCACGGTGACCCGCTCGGCGGAGGCGGGCCCGGCGGCGTCGTCCGCGGCAGGACCGGAAGGCGCAGGCTGGGCGGCGACGGCGCGCTCGGCGTCCTGGCGGTCCTGCTCGTTGGCCGCGGCGGCCCGCACGGCGAGCTCCGCGAGGCGGTGCTGGGTGGCGAGCAGGGCCTGGTCCACCTCTCCCCTGCCGGAGCGGCTCTCGGACTCCTGGATCCGCTGCGTGTGCTCGGCCATCTCCCGCTGCAGCCGCGCGAGCCGGCGCGGCCCGAGGGGCTTGACGGGCTCCGACTGCTGGGGCGTGTCCAGCTCGATCATGGGTGCCGGCGGTGCGAGCCGCTCGTTCTCCCCCGTGGCGGGGTGGGTGCTCCAGGGCCCGGGGGCGTCCCGGCCGGGGGTGTTCTCGGGGGGTGTGCTCACGCGGTGCTCCTTGGGTCCGAGCGGGGGTCCTCGGGGGTGTCCGCGGACGCGGACGGCTCTGCTGCGGGCGTCCGGCCCGCGCAGGACGGCGGGGCCAGGTGACCGGGCGGCTCCACGCAGGCGCTGCCGCGGTAGAGGCCGTACTTGTTGATGTACTGCACCACGCCGTCCGGCACGAGGTACCACACGGGCTTGCCCGCGGCCACGCGCGCACGGCAGTCCGTGGAGGAGATGGCCATGGCGGGGACGTTGAGCAGCGAGACGCTCTCCGAGCCCACCGGGGCGGAGAGCACGTGGCCGGGCCGGGTGACCCCCACGAAGCGGGCCAGGCGCCACAGCTCCTCGGCGCCGCGCCACGTGAGGATCTCCGCCATGGCGTCCGCGCCGGTGATGAAGAACAGCTCGGCCTCGGGACGCTGCGTGTGCAGGTCCCGCAGGGTGTCGATGGTGTACGTGGGGCCCTTGCGGTCCACGTCCACGCGGGACACCGTGAAGCGGGGGTTGGAGGCGGTGGCCACCACGGTCATCAGGTACCGGTGCTCGGCGTCCGAGACCTCCTGGTCCGCCTTCTGCCACGGCTCGCCCGTGGGCACGAAGACCACCTCGTCCAGGTCGAACACGGCGGCGACCTCCGATGCCGCCACGAGGTGCCCGTGGTGGATCGGGTCGAAGGTCCCGCCCATCACCCCCAGCCGGGTGCGGCCGGGGGTGCGCGGTGGGATGTTCAGCTCCGTGGCGGCGCCGTCCGCCGCGGTGCTCGTGGACTCCACTCCGCCGGTGGCCGGGTTCAGTGGCGCGGGGCGGCGTGCACGCCGTCCAGCATGGCCTGCTCGTCCGCGGGCAGCTGGGCGGGGTCCTGGTACTGGCCCACCTCCGGGGACTTGCCCCGGGGCGAGAAGGAGAACGCCGTGAGCAGGGCCAGGACGAACAGCACGAACGCGAGGGCGCCGAGGACCGGGGCCAGGGCGTGCAGCCCCTCGTTGACGGAGTGCCCCTCCTCGGCGGCCAGGACGGTGGCGTGGGACAACAGGTACAGCGAGCTCATGCGGTTCCCTTCTCGGGCCGGCGGGGCCGGTCGGTTGATACGACGCGCGCCGTGGGCGGGCGGCGTCCGTTCCATGGTACGTCTCAGGCGCGGACGTGCCCGTCACCCTGGACGAGCCACTTGGTGGTGGTCAGCTCCTCCAGGCCCATGGGCCCGCGGGCGTGCATCTTCTGCGTTGAGATCCCGATCTCCGCACCCAGGCCCAGCTGGCCGCCGTCCGTGAAGCGGGTGGAGGCGTTGACCATCACGGCCGCGGAGTCCACCTCCGCGGTGAAGCGCTCCGCGTTCGCGAGGTCGTTGGTGATGATCGCCTCGGTGTGCCCGGTGGAGTAGCGCCGGATGTGCTCCATGGCCTCGTCCAGCGAGTCCACGACCTTCACGGCCATGTCCATGTCCAGGTACTCGGTGGCCCAGTCCTCGTCCGTGGCCTTGAGGTGGTCCGACCCCGGGGGCAGCAGCGCGGCCGCGCGGTCGTCCACGTGCAGCGTGACCCCGGCCTTGTCGAGCGCGGCGAGCACCTCCCGGGAGGTCTCCTCGGCACCGCTGTGCAGCAGCAGGGTCTCCGCGGAGTTGCACGTAGAGGTGCGGTGCGTCTTGGAGTTCACGCTGAGCCGGGCGGCCATCTCCGCGGGCGCGGAGGCGTCCACGAACACGTGCACGTTGCCCTCGCCGGTCTCGATGACCGGCACCGTGGCGTTCGTGACCACCGACTGGATGAGGCCGCGGCCGCCGCGCGGGATCAGCACGTCCACCTTCCCGCGGGCACCCATCAGCGCGTTGGCGCCCTCACGGCCGTAGTCGTCCACGGTCTGCACGCAGTCCACGGGCAGCTTGGCGTCCGCCAGGGCGTCCCGCAGGATCCCCACGAGCGCCCGGTTGGTGTCGAAGGCCGCGGAGCCGCCGCGCAGCAGCACGGCGTTGCCGGACTTCACGGCGATCCCGGCGATGTCCACCGTCACGTTCGGGCGGGCCTCGTAGATCACGCCCACCACCCCCATGGGCACGCGCACCTGGCGCATCCGCAGCCCGTTGGCGAGGGTCTGCCCGCGCACCACGGAGCCCACGGGGTCCGGCAGCGCGGCCAGCTCGCGCAGCGCGTCCGCGAGCCCGGTGATCCGCGCGGCGTCGAGCCGGAGACGGTCCAGCAGCGCGGCGGAGGTGCCGGCCTCCCGGCCCCGCTCCAGGTCACGGGCGTTGGCCTCCAGCACGACGTCCCGGAGGGACTCGATGCGATCAGCCATCAGGTGCAGGGCGCGGTCCTTCCGGGCACGCGGGGCCCGGGCCAGGGCACGCGCGGCGATCCGCGCGTCGTCGGCCATCAGGCCCACCCCGGTCACGGGGTCGTCCCCGAACGTCTCCTGGGCGGTCAGTACGGACGTGCTCTCGGCCACTGTTCCTCCTGCGGTGCGGTGTCGGTGTCTCGGGTGCGGTGTGACGCGCGTGGTGCGCTCGGCGGTGCTAGGTGGAGAGCCTGGTGCGGGCGGAGCGCGGGCGCAGGTTCACCAGGTTGTCCACGTGCACGAGCTCGCGCGCGTAGTCCTCGCCGAGCTCCTCGCCCAGCTCGTAGGTGCGCTTGCCCAGCATGCCGGGGATCTCGTCCGAGCCGTAGTTGACCAGCCCGTGGCCCACCTCCTCGCCGTGAGCATCCACCATGGACACCGGGTCTCCCGCACTGAACGTGCCCGCCACCGCGGTGACGCCCGCGGCGAGCAGGGAGCGGCGGCCACGCACGGCCGCCACGGCGCCGTCGTCCAGGGTGAGGGTGCCCTTGATGTCCGCGAGGTGCGCGAGCCACAGCAGCCGCACGTTGCGCCGTCCGCCGGTGGTGGCGAACCAGGTCCCCACGTCCTCGCCGGCCAGGGCCCGCTCGATGTTCGCGGCGGAGGTCACCAGCGCCGGGATCCCGGACGACGCCGCGATGCGCGCCGCCTGCACCTTGGTCACCATGCCGCCGGAACCCACGCCCACGCGGCCGACCGTGCCGATCTCCACACCCTCGAGGTCCGTGACGGGGTCCGAGACGGTGGCGATCCGCTCTCCGCCGTCCTTGGGGGGCCGGGTGTAGAGCGCATCCACGTCCGAGAGCAGCAGCAGGGCGTCCGCCTTGATCAGGTGGGCCACGAGTGCGGCGATGCGGTCGTTGTCACCGAACTTGATCTCGTGGGTGGCCACGGCGTCGTTCTCGTTGACGATGGGCAGGATCCCCAGGTCCAGCAGCCGCTCGATCTGCCGGTGCGCGTTCTGGTACTGCTTCCGGCGCATGAGGTCTTCCGCGGTGACGAGCACCTGGCCCACGGTCACGCCGTGGCGCGCGAAGTGCTCCGTGTAGCGGGAGATCAGCAGACCCTGGCCCACGGAGGCCGCGGCCTGCTTGGTGGCGAGGTCCTTGGGCCGCCGGGAGAGCCCCAGCGGCCGCAGCCCGGCGGTGATCGCCCCCGAGGAGACGAACACCACCTCCACGCCCTGCGCCGTGACCCGCCCGAGCGCGTCCACGATGGAGCGCAGCGCGCCCTCGTCGATCGAGTTCTCGATGGAGGTCAGGGAGGAGGAACCCACCTTCACCACCACGCGGCGGGCCCTGGGCAGCTCCTCGCGGCTGCCGATGGCCGAGCGGCGGTTCTTCCCGCGGCTCTCCGTGCTGAGCTGGATCGCGGACTTGGAGGCCTGCCGCTCCACCGCCGAGACGTCGATCGTCTCGGCGGCGGTCTTCCCGTGGCGCCCGGTCGTCCCGTGCCCGGAGGCCCCACTCATTGCTCGCCCGTCCCCTTGGGTGCGGCGGTGCGGCGGTTCCGGGCCTCGTCCACGGACTCCGTCCAGATCCCGGCGCGGCGCTCCTGCTCCAGCTCCGCGCGGGCCTCGGACTTCGCGTCCATGCGGTCGTAGAACTGCTCCCGCTTCTCACGGCGGGTGGGGCGCGCGGTCTCCTCCAGGCGCAGGTCCGAGCCGCGGGGCCCGCCCAGCAGCTCCGCGCCGCTGACCATGGTGGGCTCCCAGTCGAAGACCACGCCGTTCTCCTCCGGGCCGATCAGCACCGCGTTGCCCGGCTTGGCACCGATCCGGAACAGCTCGTCCTCGATGCCGAGCTTCGCGAAGCGGTCCGCGAGGTAGCCCACGGCCTCGTCGTTGTTGAAGTCGGTCTGCAGCACCCAGCGCTCGGGCTTCTCACCGCGAACGTGGTACAGGGGCTCCTCCGCACGGTCCTCGCGCGTGATCACGAACTCGTGGCGGTCCCGCCCACGACGACGCCGCGCGGGCTCCGGGTGGAGGACCGGCACCGTGCGCTGCCGCTCCTCGCGGGCCTCCTCCTGCTCCCGGGCCTCGGAGACCAGGCTCGCCATGGCGAAGCCCAGCTCCCGCAGCCCCTCGTGGGACGCGGTGGAGACCTCGAACACGGGGTAGCCGCGCCGCTCCAGTTCAGCACGGACGAAGTCCGCGAGCTCGCGGGCGTCCGGGACGTCCACCTTGTTGAGCACCACGAGCCGGGGCCGGTCCGTGAGCGGAACGGTGGTGGGGTCGTCGTCGCGGATGGCCTCGGCGTAGTGCGCGAGCTCGGCCTCGAGGGCGTCCAGGTCCGTGAGGGGGTCCCGCCCGGGCTCCAGGGTGGCGCAGTCGATCACGTGCACCAGCGCCGCGCAGCGCTCCACGTGGCGCAGGAACTCCAGCCCCAGGCCCTTGCCCTCGGAGGCGCCCGGGATCAGGCCGGGGACGTCCGCGACCGTGAAGCGGGTGTCCCCCGCCTGGACCACCCCGAGGTTCGGCACGAGCGTGGTGAACGGGTAGTCCGCGATCTTCGGGCGGGCCGCGCTCATGGCGGCGATCAGGCTGGATTTGCCGGCGGAGGGGAAACCCACCAGGGCGACGTCCGCGATGGACTTCAGCTCGAGCTCCACCTCCTGCTCCTCGCCGGGGATCCCCAGCAGGGCGAAGCCCGGTGCCTTGCGCTTGGGGGACGCGAGGGCGGCGTTGCCGCGGCCACCCTGGCCCCCAGCGGCGAGCACGTACTCGCTGCCCTCCCCCAGCAGGTCCGCGAGCACGTTGCCCTCGCGGTCCTTGACCACGGTGCCGTCCGGCACGGACAGCACGAGGTCCTGGCCCTTGAAGCCGTGGCGCATGTCCCCCTTGCCGGGCTCGCCGTTGGGAGCCTTCTGGTGGGGTGCGTGGTGGAAGCCCAGCAGCGTGGTGGACTGCCCGTCCACGCGCAGGATCACGGACCCGCCGTCCCCGCCGTTGCCGCCGTCCGGGCCGCCCAGGGGCTTGAACTTCTCGCGCTTGACGGACACGCAGCCGTGGCCGCCGTTGCCGCCGGTGGCGTGCACGATGACTCGATCAACAAAACTGGCCACGGGGCTCCTCGCCGTCTGGGTCACCCGCGCGGGTGGACCGGTGTGCTGCACAAAAGACTAGAGGGTGAGCGCGTGATGCGCCCACCCTCCAGTGGTCGTCGCCGCGGGAACCGCGGCGACGGGTGGACCCGAGGGTCCGGACAATCGACTACTCGGCGGTCTGGATGTTGACCACGCGGCGCCCGCGACGGGTGCCGAACTCGACCACACCGGCGGCCAGGGCGAACAGGGTGTCGTCCTTGCCGCGGCCCATGTTCAGGCCGGGGTGGAAGTGGGTCCCGCGCTGGCGGACGATGATCTCGCCGGCGTTGACGGACTGGCCGCCGAAGCGCTTCACGCCCAGGTACTGGGCGTTGGAGTCACGGCCGTTGCGAGTGGAGCTCGCACCCTTCTTGTGTGCCATGGTGTGTGCCTACCTTCGTTGGAAATGTACGGGGGACCGGTGATCAGGCGTCGATGCCGGTGATCTTGACCGTGGTCAGCTCGGCGCGGAAACCCTGACGCTTCTTGTAGCCGGTCTTGTTCTTGTACTTCATGATCGAGATCTTGGGACCGCGCAGGTCCTCGACGATCTCGGCGCTGACCTTGACGTTCGCCAGGGTCTTGGAGTCGGAGGTGACCTTGTCCCCGTCGACCAGCAGCAGCGCAGGAAGCTCGATGGTGCTGCCTGACTCGCCGGCGACACGGTCGAGGGTCACGAGGTCTCCGACGGAAACCTTCTCCTGGCGGCCGCCTGCGCGGACAATCGCGTACACCACTTGGGAACTCACTTCTCTCGACATCTATGGACTGCGTGAATGGCCGGATGGCTCCTGGAGGACAGCGAATGTCGAGGCATCACACCGCGGTGGTTCACGACCGACCGCGTGGTTGTCGCGTCGAAACAGGAGATTCACCCGAGCGTGCCGCTTCCGGGTGCATGTCACGGGAATGACGCACACCGGTGGCTGGCACCGACAGCCCAGACTACCCGATCCCCGGAAGCCGCGCCAGTCAGGGGAGCCGTGCGGCGTCGTCGGCGGTCTGGGCGAAGAACGCGAGCTCCAGGCGGCAGGCCCGCAGGAAGGCCCTGCGCATGGCCTCGCGGGTGGCCGGGTCCGAGGCGGCGGCTGCCCGGTCCACCGCCTCGCGCACGGTGTCCGTGGCCGCCTGGAAACCGGGGTCCGCGTACGTCTGCAGCCAGTCCGCGTACGGGTGCTCCGCGAGCCCGGCGGCCCGGGCGCGCCGCGTGAGCTCCGCACCCACGTGGGCGTAGAGCCAGTAGCACGGCAGCACCGCCGCGGCACCCACCGCGAAGCCGTCCTGGCCGGTGCGGGCCAGCAGGAAGTCGCTGTAGGCGCTCGTGGTGGCGGACGGCGGCTGGGGGGCCCGCCCCCCGAGCCGGGCCCGGTGCAGGACCGACTCCCCCGTGACCACGGCGCCGGCCGCGGTGGCGAAGAACTCGCGGGCCTCCTCCCCCGGGGCGGAGGCGGCGAGCAGGGCGAGGGCCCGGGAGTACGCCTCCAGGTACTGCAGGTCCTGGTCCAGGTACCACTCGAAGGCGTGGCGCTCCAGGGTGCCGTCCCCCAGTCCCGTGACGAACGGCAGTGCCGCGATCTCCGCGCGGATCCCCGCGCAGCCGCTCCACAGCTCGTCGGTGAAGCGCCCGGCGGCGTTCCCTGCGCGGAGGTCTCCGGAGGCGGGACCCGCGGCGTCGTCCTCCGCGCACGCCCGGGCCATGAAGGCGGGATCCGTCACCAGGTCCTGGACGTGGTGCATGTGGTGGACCGGTCCGTTGCCGTGGCCCACGTGCAGGGAGTCCGCCGCGCGCAGGGCACCGCGCAGCCATGCCCGTGCGGTGCTGACTCCCCCGGCCCAGTCCCCCGTGCGCGCCACCACGGTGGCCACCGCCGAGGAGAGCGAGCAGCCCGTGCCGTGGGTGTTGCGGGTGGCCACGCGCCCTCCTCCGTACCGCGCCACCGGCTCGGGGTGGCCGGGGACCACGAGGGCGTCCGGGGTGCTGTCCCCGGCCAGGTGCCCGCCCTTGACGAGCACGCGCGTGCCGAAGGCCTCGGCCACGGCGCGGCCCTGGGCCAGCGCCTCCTCCCAGCTCTCGGCCACGGACTCACCAGCCAGCACCGCGAGCTCCGGGAGGTTGGGGGTGATCAGGTCCGCGTGGTGCAGGACCCGGCGCAGCGCGTCCTCCGCGTCCGGCTCCAGCAGGCGTCCACCGGCGGTGGCCACCATCACGGGGTCGATCACCACCACGGGCGCGCGGCCGGCCGCCAGCCACCGCCCCACGGTCTCGATCACGGGCACGGACCCGAGCATCCCCACTTTCACCGCGTCCAGTTCCACGTCCTGCGCCACGGCGTCCAGCTGGGCCTGCAGCACGGCGACCGGCGGGGTGTGGACGTCCGTGACGCCCCGGGTGTTCTGGGCCACCACCGCGGTGATCACGCTGAGCCCGTAGCCGCCCATCGCGGCGATCGACTTCAGGTCTGCGGCGTGGCCGGCGCCGCCGGTGGGGTCCGTCCCGGCGATGGACAGGACGCGGGGTGCGGTGGCAGAAGGCGTGGGGCTCACGACATTCCCTTCGCTAGTGCGAGCTAGATCAGGTTCGACGGGTGTGTTCTCAGCCGCTGCGCGGCACCCCGTGTGCGTGGTCCCGATCATGCCACAGGAGCGCCCGGACGTGTCCGGACGCTCCTGTGGCATGCCCCACCGCGCGGCGTACCGGGTGCCGGTGCGCCGCGCGGGACTCAGCCCTGCTTGGGCGTCATGGTGATGTCCTGGGCCTTCACGCCTACACCCACCACCGTGGGCTGCCCGTCCGAGGGGGCGACGGCCACCTCCGCGGCCGCGGCGGTGAACCTGCTCGCACCCTGCTCGGAGGCGGTGTACTCACGGGTCTCCACGCTCGCGGTGCCCGGAGCAGCCGCGGGAGCCACCGCCCGGCGGGAGCCGCGGCGGCGTCGTGCGGGAGCCTGCTGCGCAGGCTGCTCCGCGGAGGCACGCTCGGTCGGAGCCGCCGCGGGCTCCTCGGCCCGGGTACCGGCGCCGGGGGCACCGACCACGCCCGTGGTCCGGGGCTGCTCCGCGTCCGCCCCGGTCGCTTCCCTGGCGCTCGACGACGCCGCGGCGTCCCCCTGGGACCGGCCACGACCCCGCCCGCGCCCGCGCTGCCGGGAGGAGCGCTGCCCGGAGCCGCCCTCGGAGCCCTGCTCCTCGGCGCGCCCCGAACGGTCCTCGCCCGAGAACGCGGCGGTGAGCGAGTCGAGGGTCAGGGACTCCTCGGCGGTCTCACGGGCCGCGTCCGCCGCCTGCTCGGGAGCGGCGTCCGCGCTCTGGCCCTGCGGCAGCTCGATGACCTCGCCGTGGATGGTCAGGCTGGAGGAGTCGCTCTCCCCCGCTTCGCGCCCCGAGCTGTTCTCGGAGCCGCTGCCGTCCTGCGAGCCGTTGTCCTCGCCGTTCTGCGCCCGGCCACGGCTGCGCTTGCCGCGGCGCTTCTTGCGGCGGCGGCCGCCCTCGGACTCGCCGTCACCGGTGTGCTCGCCGCCCTGACGGCCGCCGGAGTGCTGCTCCGAGCCGTCCTGGCGTGCGGAGTCCCCACTGCCGCTGCCGGCTCCGTCCCCGGAACCGTGCTGCGCGGCGTCGTCGTCCTCGTGGGAGGAGGCCGCGGCGATGTTCGCGAACGCCGTGCGGGTGGCCTCGCTGCGCGCCTGGTGGTCCTCCGAGCCCTGGGAGCGCCCGTTGGAGGTGGGGCGGTCCTGGGACGGGGTGCTCTGCTTGCTCCGCGACCGCTTGCGCTCGTGGCGGTTGCCGCCGCGGTGGTCCGTGCTCTGGGGCGCTGTGCGTCCCTTGAGCGGGTGGTCGTGGACCACCACGCCGCGGCCCGCGCACTCCTCGCACGGCTCCGAGAAGACCTCGAGCAGCCCGGTGCCCATGCGCTTGCGGGTCATCTGCACGAGCCCCAGGGAGGTGACCTCCGCGACCTGGTGCTTGGTGCGGTCCCGGCCCAGGCACTCCACGAGCCGGCGCAGCACGAGGTCCCGGTTGGACTCCAGGACCATGTCGATGAAGTCCACCACGATGATCCCGCCGATGTCGCGCAGCCGCAGCTGGCGCACGATCTCCTCGGCGGCCTCGAGGTTGTTCTTGGTGACCGTCTCCTCCAGGTTCCCGCCCGAGCCCGTGAACTTGCCGGTGTTCACGTCCACCACGGTCATGGCCTCGGTGCGGTCGATCACCAGGGAGCCGCCGGAGGGCAGGAACACCTTGCGCTCCAGGGCCTTCTGGATCTGCTCCTCCACGCGCATGTGCTCGAAGAGGTCCTCGTCCTCGGTCCAGCGCTGCAGCCGGTCCAGCAGGTCCGGGGCCACGTACGTCACGTACGCCTCGATGTTGTCCCAGGCCTGCTCGCCCTGGACCACCATGGCGGTGAAGTCCTCGTTGAAGACGTCCCGCACGGTCTTGATGGTGAGGTCCGGCTCGGCGTAGAGCATTTCCGGGGCGAGCGTCTTGGTGGAGCCCGCCTTCTCCTGGATCTGCTCCCACTGCGAGCGCAGCCGGTTGATGTCGTTGGTGAGCTCGGTCTCGGAGGCGCCCTCCGCGGCGGTGCGCACGATCACGCCGGCGCCCTCGGGCAGGCGGTCCTTGAGGATCTTCTTCAGCCGCTGGCGCTCCACGTCCGGGAGCTTGCGGGAGATCCCGGTCATGGACCCGCCGGGGACGTAGACCAGGTAGCGCCCGGGCAGGGAGACCTGGCTGGTGAGCCGGGCGCCCTTGTGCCCCACGGGGTCCTTGGTGACCTGCACGAGCACGGTGTCGCCGGAGCGCAGGGCGTTCTCGATCTTGCGGGGCTTGTTGCCGAGCTCCGCGGCGTCCCAGTCCACCTCGCCGGCGTAGAGCACGGCGTTGCGCCCGCGCCCGATGTCCACGAACGCGGCCTCCATGGAGGGCAGCACGTTCTGCACCTTGCCCACGTACACGTTGCCGATCAGCGAGTCCTGGGTGGTGTGGGAGACGAAGTGCTCCGCGAGGATCCCGTCCTCCAGCACGCCGATCTGGATGCGGTCCTCCTTCTGGCGGACCAGCATCTTGCGCTCCACGGACTCGCGGCGGGCCAGGAACTCGGCCTCGGTGATCACGTGGCGGCGGCGCCCGGACTGGCGGGACTCCCGCCGGCGCTGGCGCTTGGCCTCCAGGCGGGTGGAGCCCTTCACGCCCGTGACCTCGTCGCTGCCGGTGCCCTCGGAGCCGCGGGGGGCGCGCACCCGGGTGACCGAGCCGTCGGCGTCGTCCACGAGCTCCATGTCCTCGTCACCCCGACGACGCCGCCGGCGCCGCCTGCTGGACACGCCCGCCTCGTCCTCGTCCTCGTGGACCCCGCGCTCCTGTGCGGCCTCGCGCAGCCGGGCGGCCTGCGCCTCCGCGGCGCGGCGGATCTCCTCCGGGTCCGGGGCGTGGAACATCAGCGACGCGCCCGGTCCGAACGCTCCGAAGTCCTCCTGCGTGGGGGGCTCCTCGGAGTCCTCCGCGTCGGTGGTCTCCGCCCCGTCCCGGGCGGGATCCCCGGCCGCGGGCTGCTCCGCCGGAGCGGCATCCGGCGAGGTCGGGTCGGCTCCGGGCGCATCATCCTCCCCGGCGGTGGTGTCCTGCGGGGCGGCGGCCGCGGCAGTGGCGCGGGTCTCGGCGGGGTCCGGCATGTCCTTCGCCTCGGCGGCGGTCTCGATGGCCTGGCGCGTGCCGTCGATCTCGGTCACCGCGGTCTCGACGAGCTCCGCGGGCGTCTCCTCCGGGGCCCCCGGTTCCGAGGATGCGGTGTCCGGGGTGGTGTTGTCCTGTTCAGGTTCCATGTGCAGCTGTGCTCCTGCCCGGGACACCGCCCGCACGCGGGCCCGAGGTGTGCTCGGTCGGTCGAGCCGGTGGAATCCACGCGGCCGCCGGAAGTCGAGGTCGTACCCGCGGGCGCGGCATGTGACGCGCGCCGTCCGCGAGCCGGCGGATGCCCGAGTCGCTGGATCCGTGGACCGCGAACTTGCACCGGTGCGGACGCGCTCGATCCTGTGAGAGCCGCGGGTCCGCGCCGATGGTCGTCGGTGCTCCTGCCGGGCCGGTGTCCTCACGTGCGGCTGAGGGCCGACCGCTTGCCAGTATCTCACAGTCGTTCCCTGTCACGGCACATCCGGGGTGGTGCAGCCCACAGCCCGTGGCAGGGACGAGCCCGGAACACGCGGGGGCGCCCGCGGAACGGACGGGGGTCGTCAGGGCGACGCGGCGGGGGACGGCGGGTCAGACCGGTGGGGGCCGTCACGGAGAACCGGCAGGGGGGTGGTCTACGATCGGGCGCGTGAGTTCAGCATCCAGCACACCCCCCGCCAGCACCCAGCGCACCCCGGACCAGGTGCCCGCGCCCGTGACGCGCACAGACCGCTCCTGGGCCGTCCTCGCGGTGGTCCTGTCCGTGGTCGGCTTCATCGCGGCCGCCGTCCTCGTGGCGGAGCGCCTGGCCATCTTCCGGGACGCGAACCACCGCTCCAGCTGCGACCTCAACGCGTGGCTGTCCTGCGGCACGGTGATGCGCACCCCGCAGGCCGAGCTCTTCGGCTTCCCCAACCCGTTCATCGGCCTGGTGGCCTACGCCGTGGTGGTCGCGGTGGCCGTGGGCGTGCTCGCCGGCGCCCGCTACGCCCGGTGGTTCTGGTGGCTGCTGTGGCTCGGGATCGCCGCGGGCTCCGTGTTCACCCTGTGGCTGTGGTGGCAGACCACCTTCCACATCAACGCCCTGTGCCTGTACTGCATGGTGGTGTGGTGCGTCCAGACCCTGCTGCTGGCCCACACCACCGCGCGCATGCGCCGCGCGGGCGTGATGGGCTCCCACCCCGCGCCGGAGGCCGGGACCTCCGCGTGGGCGTGGCTGCTGGCGGTCGGCGTGCTGGTGGTCGTCTTCGGTGTGATCGCCGTGCGCTTCGCCACGGTCATCTTCGGCTGAGCCCTCCCCCGCCGGGGGAACGAGGACGGGGCGGCACCTCCTGGGAGGTGCCGCCCCGTTCTCGTGCTGCCGAGGCTCAGGCGAACCAGATGCCGATCTCGCGCTCGGCGGACTCCGGGGAGTCGGAGCCGTGCACGAGGTTCTTCTGCACCTTCTCGCCCCAGTCGCGGCCCAGGTCCCCGCGGATGGTGCCCGGGGCGGCCGTGGTGGGCTCGGTGGCGCCGGCGAGGCTGCGGAAGCCCTCGATCACCCGGTCCCCCTCGACCACGGCGGCCACCACGGGGCCGGAGAGCATGAACTCCACGAGCGGCTCGAAGAACGGCTTGCCCTGGTGCTCGGCGTAGTGCTGCTCCAGCACCTCACGCGTGGGGGTCACGAGCTTGAGCTGGGACAGGGTGTAGCCCTTGGCCTCGATCCGGGCCAGGATCTGCCCGGTGAGCCCGCGCTGGACGCCGTCCGGCTTGACGAGGACGAGGGTGCGCTGGGACATGGGTTCTCCTTGCGGTCGACGGGCCCGCGGGTGCGGGCCGCGGGTTCTGCTGTGCCGCCACCGAGCCTAGCGAATGCGGCGACGGCCGTGGCTCAGGCCTCGGGGTGCGCCGCCTCCCAGCGCCGCTGCTCCTCGGCCCGCCGCTCGTTCTCCCGGTCCATGCGCCCGCCCTTGACCACGGCGTACCACCACGCGAGGGCGCACAGCAGCCCGATCGCGAACATGGCGGGCACCAGGAAGCCGGTGGCGATCAGCACGAGCTGCAGCACCCAGCCGGCTGCGTAGCCCCACGGCCTGCGCAGCGCCCCGCACAGCAGGACGAACAGGGCCGCGAGCACCACGGAGCCACCGAGCAGCCACAGCCTCTGGGCAGTGCTCCACTCCCGGGCCAGGAGCCCGAACGCCGTGAGGGCGGCGAAGAACACGATGAACGCCTCGATGCTGAGCACGCTCGAGGCGAACATCGTCCTCACCGAGCGCTGCTTCTTGGGCTGGCCGGGGCGCCACTCGCGCTGGGCCTTGGTCATGCGGGCCATGCCGCTCCTTCCGTGCGGTCGGGGGTGGGGTCACAGGCCGAGCAGCGCACGGGCCTCACCCACCACGGTGATGGACCCGGTGACGAGCACCGCGCCGTCGAACTGCTCGCGGGCCGCGGCGTCCTGGATGGCCGCCGCGCAGGCGTCGTCGAGGCGCGGCGTAGCGTGCACGGCGTCCTCGTCGAAGCCCATGTCCACGGCGATCTCCGCGAGCTCCTCGGGGGGCACCGCGCGCGGGGACTGCGAGGCGGTGCACCACAGCTCCAGCTCGAACTCGTGGTACTCGTCCGCGAGCACGCGGAGCATCTGCTCGGCGTCCTTCTCGCGCAGCACACCCACCACGAGGTTCAGCTTGGTGAACGTGAACGCCTCCCGCACCGCCGCCGCCGAGGCCAGCAGCCCGTGGGGGTTGTGGGCGGCGTCGAGGATCACGGGCGGGGCCGTGCGGGCGAGCTCCAGGCGCCCCGGTGAGGACACCGCGCCCAGGCCCTGCGCCACGAGCTCGGGGTTCAGCGGCTTCTCCCCGCCGCCGAGCAGTGCCTCCATGGCGGCAATCGCCAGCGCCGCGTTCTGGGCCTGGTGGGCGCCGAACAGCGGCAGCATGAGGTCGGGGTAGACGTCCGCGAGCCCCTGCACGGTGATGACCTGCCCGCCCACGGCGGTGGAACGGGCGGTGACCGAGAACTCCACGCCCTCGAAGCGGAACGGGTCCCCCAGCTCGCGGGCCCGCTCCAGCAGCACCTGCGCGGCCTCGGGCGGCTGCGCGGAGCTGACCAGGAAGCCCTCCGGCTTGATGATCCCGGCCTTCTCCCGTGCGATGTCCGCCACGGTGTCCCCCAGGATCTCGGTGTGGTCCAGGCCGATGGGCGTCACCACGGACACGGCGGCGTCCGCCACGCTGGTGGCGTCCCACGACCCGCCGATGCCCACCTCCAGCACCATCACGTCCACCGGCTCGTCCGCGAACACCGCGAAGGCCAGCACCGTGAGGATCTCGAAGTACGTCAGCCGCGGCGCACCGTCCGCCTCCAGGCGACGGTCCACCAGGTCCAGGTAGGGCGAGATCTCCGTCCAGATCCGCACGAAGGTCTCGTCCGGGACGGGCTCGCCGTCGATGCTGATCCGCTCGGTGACGCGCTCCAGGTGCGGGCTCGTGTACCGGCCCACGCGCAGGTCGTGCGCGAGCAGCAGCGACTCGACCATCCGCGCGGTGGAGGTCTTGCCGTTGGTCCCGGTCACCTGCACCACGGGGGCGCTGCGGTGCGGGTCCCCCAGCGCGGCGACCGCGAGCTGCACGGCGTCCAGCCGGGGGGCCATCCGCTCCTCCGGCGCCCGCCCCAGGAGGTACTGGTAGATCTCCTCCACGGAGGCGAAGTTCTCGTGCTCGGCGTCCACGCTCATGCCCCGACCACCTCCACGGCCACCGACAGCTCGGGGGCCTCGACGAGCTCCAGCTCCCGGGTGAGGGTCTCCCCCTGCACGAGGTCCCGGTGCGCAGCCACGGCGGCGAGGGTCTCGGCGTCCGCCCGCAGCACCGTGCGGATCCGGTCCGAGACCACCAGCCCGGCCTCCTTGCGGGCCTGCTGGATCGCGCGGACCACGTCACGGGCCACACCCTCGGCGCGCAGCTCGTCCGTGAGCGCGGTGTCCAGCACCAGGAAGCCCCCGCCCGGCAGGACGGTGACGGCGCGCGCGGCGGACGCGGCGGCGTCGTCGACCACCGTGGCGAGCTCGTACTCGCCCTCCTGCAGGGCCACCCCGCCGGCGACGACGCCGCCGTCCGCCGCGAGCGACCAGTCGCCCGCCTTGGTGGCCCGGATGACCTGCTGGACCTGCTTGCCCAGGCGCGGGCCCGCCGCGCGGGCGTTGACCTTCAGCTCCTGGGAGATGCCGAAGTCCGCCGCGGAGACCTCGTCCGCGTCCTCGAGCGTGACCGACTTGAGGTTCAGCTCGTCCGCGACGATCTCCTGGAACGTGCCCTCCAGCGCGTGCGCGCCGGGCACGGCCACGGTCATCCCCGCGAGCGGCTGGCGCACCCGCAGCCCGTGGGCCTTGCGCAGCGCCGAGCCCGCGGAGCAGATGGCGCGCGTGCGCTCCATGGCTGCCACCAGCTCCTCGTCCCGCGGGAACAGGGAGGCGTCCGGCCAGTCCGTGAGGTGCACGGAGCGCCCGCCCGTGAGCCCCCGCCAGATCTCCTCGGTGACCAGCGGCAGCAGGGGCGCGGCCACGCGGCACAGCGTCTCCAGGCAGGTGTACAGCACGTCGAAGGCCTGGGTGTCCTCCTCGAAGAACCGTTCGCGGGAACGGCGCACGTACCAGTTGGTGAGGGTGTCCATGTAGCCGCGCAGCGCCTCGGCCGCGCCCCAGATGTCGTACTCGTCGAAGAGCCGCCTGGTCTCCGTAACCAGCGCGCCGGTGCGGGCCAGGATGTAGCGGTCCATCACGTGCTCGGCCTCGTGGCGCTCCCGCGCGCGGTAGCCAGCACCGCCGTCCGCGGCGTTCGTGTACAGGCCGAAGAAGTGGTAGACGTTCCACAGCGGCAGCAGCATCTGGCGCACGCCGTCCCGGATGCCCTCCTCCGTGACCACCAGGTTCCCGCCGCGCAGGATGGGCGAGGACATCAGGAACCAGCGCATGGCGTCCGAGCCGTCCCGGTCCAGGACCTCGTTGACGTCCGGGTAGTTGCGCAGGGACTTGGACATCTTCTGCCCGTCCGAACCCAGCACGATCCCGTGGGAGATCACGTTGCGGAACGCCGGGCGGTCGAACAGCGCGGTGGCCAGGATGTGCAGGGTGTAGAACCACCCGCGGGTCTGGCCGATGTACTCCACGATGAAGTCGCCCGGGTTGTGGGTCTCGAACCACTCCCGGTTCTCCATGGGGTAGTGCACCTGGGCGTAGGGCATGGACCCGGAGTCGAACCACACGTCCAGCACCTCGGGCACCCGGCGCATCACGGACCTCCCCGTGGGGTCGTCCGGGTTGGGGCGGGTCAGCTCGTCGATCCACGGCCGGTGCAGGTCCACCTCGCCGGCGGCGTTGCGGGGCAGCCGGCCGAAGTCCTGCTCCAGCTCGGCCAGGGATCCGTAGACGTCGCGGCGCGGGTGGGCCGGGTCGCTGGACTCCCACACCGGGATGGGCGAGCCCCAGTAGCGGTTGCGGGAGATCGACCAGTCACGGGCGTTCTCCAGCCACTTGCCGAACTGGCCGTCCTTGACGTTGCCGGGGATCCAGTTGATCTGCTGGTTCAGCTCCACCATGCGGTCCTTGATGGCCGTCACGGAGACGAACCAGGAGGACACGGCCCGGTAGATCAGCGGGTTGCGGCAGCGCCAGCAGTGGGGGTAGGAGTGCTCGTAGGACGCCTCGCGCAGCAGCACGCCGCGGGCCCGCAGGTCCCGGACCACGGTGCGCGCCACCTCTTTGTCGAACACGTTGTGCCCGGTCAGCTCCGCGAGCGGAGCCCCCGCGGCCAGCGACTCGTCCGCGAACCAGTCGTAGAAGCGGCCGCCCTCGTCCACGGAGAGCACCACGGGGATGTCGTAGCGGGCGCACGTGATCTGGTCGTCCTCGCCGTACGCGGGCGCCTGGTGGACGATGCCCGTGCCGTCCGTGGTGGTCACGTAGTCCGCGACCAGCACCTGCCACGCCCGCTGCGTGCCGAAGCGCTCGGTGTCCAGGAGGTAGTCCCACAGCGGGGCGTAGCGGATGCCCTCCAGCTGCGCGCCCGTGTAGTGCGCGGTCACCGCCTGGGCCACCGCGGCCGCCGGGTCCTCGGCGTCCCCGTAGCCCAGGTCCTTCGCGTAGCCGCCGGCCAGCTCGGCGGCCACCAGGAACCGGCGGCCCGTGAGCTCCCCGGCGCCGGGCACGAGCACGTAGTCGATCTCCGGCCCCACCGCGAGCGCCTCGTTGGTGGCCAGGGTCCAGGGCGTGGTGGTCCAGGCGATGGCCTCGGCACCGGCCAGCTCCGCCGCCACCTCGGGGTGGGTGGCCCAGGAGGTGTCCTCCGCGAGGCGGAAGGCCACGGTCACGGAGGTGTCCTGGCGCATCTTGTAGACGTCGTCGTCCATGCGCAGCTCGTGGTTGGACAGCGGCGTCTCGTCCTTCCAGCAGTACGGCAGCACCCGGTAGCCGGAGTAGACGAGGCCCTTGTCGTCCAGGGCCTTGAACGCGCCGATCACGGACTCCATGTACTCCGGGTTCAGCGTCTTGTAGTCGTTGTCGAAGTCCACCCAGCGGGCCTGGCGGGTGACGTAGTCCTGCCACTCGCCCGCGTACTTCAGCACGGAGGCGCGGCAGGCGTCGTTGAACGTGTCGATGCCCATGGCCTCGATGTCCTGCTTGTCGGTCATCCCGAGCTGCTTCATGGCCTCGAGCTCGGCCGGCAGGCCGTGGGTGTCCCACCCGAAGCGGCGCTCCACGCGGCGGCCCTGCTGGGTCTGGTAGCGGGCCACGAGGTCCTTGACGTAGCCCGTGAGCAGGTGGCCGTAGTGGGGCAGGCCGTTGGCGAAGGGCGGGCCGTCGTAGAACACGAACTCGTTGGAGCCGCGCTCGCCGCGCTCGCGCTGGTCGATGCTCGCCTGGAAGGTGTTGTCCCGCTTCCAGTACTCGAGGACGCGCTCCTCCACGGCGGGGAAGCGGGGGGCCGCGGGGACGCCGCGGGCCTGCGGGTCCGTGCTGGCCTGGGGGTACACGAAGGATTCGGACACGGTGCTCCATCCTGAGGGGTCGGTCGTTCAGGATGCGAGGACGCTCGGGTGTGCCGGGCACACCGGTGGCGCGGTACCACCTCGCTTGTCCGCCGCGCCGCCGGGGATGCCGACGACGCCGCGAGCCGCTCGTTGGGGGCTGTCACGGGCCCGAGTCGTCCGGTTCTACTGAGACCCCTGGGGTCCGTTCTTCCGGAGGGGCTCCCCGGTGATGGCCGGATCGACACCCGTGCGCGCGGGGCGCACCCGCCCATGGTACCGCGCGCGGCGGCGTCGTCCGCAGGTCCGTTACGAGGTGCGCCTGGTGACTGTGAGAAGTGGCCACCGGGAGCCCTCAGGGCGGGTGATCAGGCGCGGGGCCGGAGAAGAACGCGGCCGTCCACCACGCGCACCGGGTGGACAGGCAGCGTGTACTCGCCGCCCGCCACGCACTCGCCCGTGGCGAGGTCGTAGGTCTCCTTGTAGAGGGGTGAGGCCACGGTGTGGCGATCTCCCTGGCGGCCCACGATCCCCCGGGCGATCACAAGCGCGCCGGAACGGGGGTCCCGGTGGTCCGTGACGAACACGTGGTCGTCGTTGGTGCGGAACACGGCGTACTCGTGGCCCCCCAAGATCGCGGCCTCCCCCCAGTTGGCCTCCAGGTCCTGGAGGGCGCACACGTCCACCCACTCCTGCTCCGACCGCGCGGACGGGCCCTGCGGGCTGTCGTGGTCCATGGAAAACCTCCCACCGCGCCGCGGGGGCGCCGGAATATTTCGCATTGTCGGCGCTAATATAGCAGTGTCCCCGCTCACCTCGGGAGCGGGGCGCCCACCCACTGCCGGACGGAGACACCATGACGCAGCTCCCCGCTCACACACCCGGCCCCCGGGCCCGGTCCATCCTGGTGCTGGGAGGTGGGCCCGCGGCGTTCCGCCTGGTCCGCGCCCTGCTCCAGCGGCCCGCCTTCGAGGACCGGGTCACCGTGCTGATGGACGAGACCCACGCGCCCTACGACCGTGTGGCCCTCGAGCAGCTCTTCGCGGACCCGCAGCGGGACCTCACCCTCGGGGACGGCTCCCTGTGGGAGGACCCGCGCGTGCGGCTGCTCACCGGCACGCGCGCCGTGCACCTGGACCGGCAGAGCCGCACCGTGACCGACGACCGCGGCGAGGAGCACCCCTACGACGAGCTGGTCCTCGCCACCGGGTCCCGCGCCGCCGTGATTCCCATTCCCGGCTCGGACCACACCCACGTGTTCCGCGGGGTGGACGACGTGCGGACCATGGTGGCGGAGGTGGAGCGGCTCACCACGCAGCTGGGCAGGGCGCCCCGCGCCGTGGTGGTGGGCGGCGGACTGCTGGGTCTGGAGGCGGCCCAGGGGCTGCAGCACGTGGGCGCCGAGCCCACCATCCTGGACGTGGCCCCGTGGCTGCTGTCCGTGGAGCTGGACGAGGCCGGTGGCCACGCCGTGAACGAGGCGATCCGCGGCACCGGGATCGGCGTGGAGTGCGGGGCGTTCATCTCCTCCGTGAATCTGGACGCCGAGAGCCGCGTGGTCTCCGTGTCCCTCGCACAGTCCCTCGGGGACGAGTCCCACACCCGCAGCCTGGACGCCGACATGGTGGTGATGGCCGCGGGCATCCGCCCGAACGACGAGCTCGCCGCGGCGGCCGGCCTGGAACGGGGCCCGCGCGGCGGCGTCCTGGTGGACGAGCACTGCCGCACCGCCGACCCCCACGTGTGGGCCATCGGCGAGGTGGCCTGCATCCTGGGCCGCACCTGGGGCCTCGTGGCGCCCGCGAACGCCATGGCCGAGGCCACGGCCGAGAACCTCACGGGCGGGGACACCGCCGTCGCCGACTTCGACGTGGCCACCAAGCTGAAGTTCGCCGGGCTGGAGGTGGCCGGCTTCGGGGACCGGCGCGGCGAGACCCCGGGCTGCCTGGAGGTGCTCTACGCGGACCCCGCGCGCGGGATGTACCAGAAGGTCGTGGTGTCCAAGGACGCCACCACCCTGCTGGGCGGCGTGTTCGTGGGGGACGCCTCCCCCTTCGACTCGCTGCGCCCCCTGCTGGGCCGGGAGCTGCCCGCCGAGCCCGGCGCGTACCTCTCCGCCGCGGGCGGCGACGGGGTGCCCGACACCGAGCTGCCGGACGACGCCGTGCTGTGCTCCTGCAACAACGTGGACTTCGGCACCGTGCGCGCCGCCGTGGACGCGGGCAGCCGGGACGTGGCGTCCCTCAAGACGTGCACCAGCGCCGGCACCCAGTGCGGCTCCTGCGTGCCCATGCTGGAGAAGACCCTCAAGCAGCGCATGGCCGCCCTGGGACTGTCCGTGTCCAAGGCCCTCTGCGAGCACTTCGAGATGTCCCGGCCCGAACTCTACGAAGCCGTGCGCGGCGCGGGGCTCGAGGACTTCGAGTCCGTCCTGGCCCGCTTCGGCACCGGCGCGGACGGCTGCGCCCTGTGCAAGCCCACCGTGGCGTCCATCCTGCACTCCCAGGTCCACGCCTACTCGCTGGACGGCGGGCGCGGCACCCTGCAGGACACCAACGACCGCAACATGGCCAACATGCAGAAGGACGGCACGTACTCCGTGATCCCCCGCATCCCCGGGGGCGAGATCACGCCCCACAAGCTCGGCGTCCTGGCCGCCGTGGGCGAGAAGTACGGGCTCTACACCAAGATCACCGGCGCCCAGCGCATCGGCCTCTACGGTGCACGCCTCGAGCAGCTGCCCGAGATCTGGCGCGAGCTCGTGGCCGCCGGCTTCGAGTCCGGCTCCGCCTACGGCAAGGCCCTGCGCAACGTGAAGTCCTGCATCGGCAGCTCCTGGTGCCGCTTCGGCGTGCAGGACTCCGTGGCGCTCGCCGTGGACATGGAGAACCGCTACCGCGGACTGCGCTCCCCCCACAAGTTCAAGTTCGGGGTCTCCGGCTGCAGCCGCGAGTGCGCGGAGGCGCAGGGCAAGGATGTTGGCGTGATCGCCACCAGCAACGGTTGGAACCTCTTCCTGGGCGGCAACGGGGGCTCCAACCCCGCCCACGGGCGGCTGTTCGCCAAGGACCTCACCCGCGAGGAGGTCTTCCGCTACGTGGACCGCTACCTCATGTACTACATCCGCACGGCGGACAGGCTGCAGCGCACCGCCCGCTGGTTCGAGGACCTGGACGAGACCTACGGGGACGGCATGCAGCACGTGCGCAGCGTGATCGTGGACGACTCCCTGGGCATCTGCGCGGACCTGGAGGCGGAGGTGGCCCGGCACCTGGACGCCTACGAGGACGAGTGGGCGGCCACGCTCGCGGACCCGGAGCGGATGCGCCGCTTCCGGGCGTTCGTGAACGAGCCACAGGGCGCTCCCGCGGACCTCGACGCCCGCATGTACGTGCTGGAGCGCGAGCAGATCCGCCCGGCCACCCAGGACGAGATCGCCGACTCCGAGGCCGGGCGGGGCCACCGGGTGCTGGTCTCCGGGGCGCGGATCCCCGTGGGCCGCCCCTGAGGAACAGTGTCGAAGCGCTGGGGCCGTAGGTGCGTGACGGCGTCAGCCCCGGGCCGGGTTGCGGGATCATGGACAAGACGGCCATATTCACCCCGCCCATGCTTCTGAACTGCAGAATTAAAGACAACGCCAGGTAATTTCGCACAAACCCCGCGTCGACTGCATCAAACCAGGTACGAGGTGATTAACCAAAATATTTCACCGAGCCCGGTGACTGCCACACATAATAGAGTCAGCTGGTTCGCGAATAAAACATCTTTGTCGATGTCTTTTTTGCTCATAGTGCCGCTGGTTATAGTTTTGGCGTACATGCGCATCTGCTTTTCACCGAAGCGCCCTGAGCGCCCCAAATAAAATGCTACCAGCAACATGAGACACCAGATCCCCAGGAGCAGACCACCCTCGGAATTAACGTCATCCCCAGCGAGTACAGAGGCCGTGCCAATCGTAACTATTAGCGTCAGGCCAATGGCGGAAAGAGTTGCCGGCCGTTTCACTGAATCTCCGATCTGCGCAACATCCCGCGCGTATAAATATTTAAAAACATCCCACGACCTGGCACACGGTCGACCGGGCGCCAGGTATGAGCCTTTTCACCATCAGGACGAAGCTACCGGACGTTCTGCACAATAAAGACGTTTCGGCGTTCTTGGCAGCTACAAGCTGCCGGTTTGGTCTTTCTTTTCAAACAGGTAGGACGCCACCGCGGCGACAATAACAAAGATGGCCAGCGCAATGACCCAGAACGGCGCGTGGGCAGCAATTGCCCACACTGTCAAAAATATTCCAAAGAGCGCTTTTGAAATAGCAGAATATACAGTTCTTCTTCTCATGCCGTCACCTTCCGGTCGTCATTATTTTTCCAGGAATCCCCTGTAGTGAAAATCGTAATTGCGGTTTTTCCTCCGCCCATTGGGGCCTGATCTAGCCCTCATCTCAGCGGGTAGTCATAGTATTCACACCGTCACACTTCCTGACCTTGGCTACGGTATGGGCGGCTCGCCCAGAATCGGTGAAGACCACGGCTGTCGCCCCAAGCCCGTCAATCCGTTTGGTTTGGTGACCGACCACATCACAGGCGAGGGGTGAAGCCGGAATCCAATCCGTGCATGACTGCCGGGCTGCGGAGGATCCAGGGGACAGCGCCGTAAAACTGCTCGGACATGGGGGCTCCCGTCATTGAAAGCAGCAGTGAGCTGAGAGTAGCCCTGGAAAACCCTCCCCAACAGTAGAAATATGGTCTGAGTCATAAAAATTTTTCGTGTCCCGTCACCACGGGGCGGCACCCGCCGCCCCCGCCCACCGTCGCCCGCTCCCGCGCCTCAGCCCCGGCCCAGCGCGGCCACCCGCCCCACCAGGATGACCGCCGGGGCGCGCACGTCCCGCTCCTCGGCGAGGGCGGCGATGCTGCCGAGCTCCCCGACGGTGGACCGCTGCTCGGGTGTCCAGCCGCGCTCGACCACGGCCACGGGGATGTCCTCGGGATAGCCCGCGGCCACGAGGGTCTCGGCATTGCGGGCCAGCCCCCGCACGCCCATCATCAGGATCAGCGTGTGCCCCTCCCGGTACGGCACGTGGTGCAGCTCCTGGTGGGCGGTGATGACCGTGAACCCGTGGGCGATGTCCCGGTGGGTCACGGGGATCCCGGCCGCCGCGGGCACGGAGATGGCGGAGGTGACCCCGGGGACCACCTCGGTGGGGACGCCGTGCGCGTGGCAGAACTCCACCTCTTCGCCACCGCGCCCGAACACGTACGGGTCCCCGCCCTTCAGGCGCACCACGCGCAGCCCCAGTCGGGCCTGCTCCACGAGGGTCTCGTTGATCCGGTCCTGGGTGAGCGTGTGGTACCCGGCGCGCTTGCCCACGTCCACGATCCGGGCGTGCTCGGCCAGGCCGGGCAGCAGGTCCGTGGGGCCCAGCCGGTCCGCCACGACCACGTCGGCACCGGCGAGCAGGTGGCGCCCGCGCACTGTGAGCAGCCCGGGGTCACCCGGTCCGCCGCCCACCAGGGCCACCGTGCCAGGCGGCTGTGCCCCCGGCTCCGGGGCGTCCTCGCGTCGCGCCCCCACGGGCACTTCCCCCGACTCCAGCCGCGCGGCCACCCACGCGGCCACGGCGGCGGCGCGGCGCGGATCGCGGCTCGCATGCACGGACACCTGGACGCCGTGGGCCTCGGCGGTGGCCGGCACCCAGGCGGTCCCGGCGGCTGGGTCACCGCCCTTGACGCACGGGATGCGGCGCTCCTCGGCCTCGGCGGCCACGCGGTCCTGCAGCTGCGGCGAGCCGGTGTGCGCGAGCACGAGCCAGCACTCGTCCAGGTCCTCGGTGCGGTAGCCGCGTTCGTGCCACGTCAGCTCACCCGCGCGGGCGCGCTCCCGCAGCACGTCGGTGACCTCGGGGGCCACCACGTGGACGTGGGCACCCTCGGCCACCAGGGGGGCGGTGCGGCGCTCGGCAACGGGTCCGCCGCCCACGACCAGCACCCTGCGCCCCGCCAGGTTCAGTCCCACTGCGTAGGTCATGGGCGGGCACTCCTGGGCTGAGGGGCGGGGGTTGGGACCCCGCCATGCTACGCCGGGACGCCCCGCCCGCCGGGGGCTCCGTCACACGCGTGTCACAGTCCACTGCCGCAGGCCGCGGCGCCGCCACGACCGTCCGCACGGTGTCCGCGTCCGCCGACGGCCCGCTCCCTCACTCGGTGGCGGCGCCCTGCTTCCAGTACCCCATGAAGGAGATGTCGGTCTTGGGCACTCCCCCGCTCACGCACATGCGCCGCAGCGACTTCACGGCCGCGGACTCCGCCGCCAGGAACCAGTAGGTCCCCCGCCCCTCGGAGCGGGCGGTGTCCCACACGAAGTCGGTGTCGTCCTGCCAGCGCTCGACGTCCGGGTCCCCGGCGTGCCAGTAGCGCCGCGCGCGTTCCGACAGCCGCTCCCACAGCCACAGCTCGAGCTCCAGGTTTCGCTCGCGGCGCCCGCGGGGCAGCCAGGTCCACGTGAGCTCCGTGCCGCCCTCCAGCGTCACCCGCCGGGTGTGGCCGTCCTCGGACGACGCCGCCCGGGCCAGGGCCCGCGGTCCCGCCGGGACGACGGCGTCGCAGGTCTCGGGGACCTCCACGGCCACGGTGACCGAGCGGGGCGGGACGTACGCGGTGGCCGGGTCCTGGTTGACCCGCACGCCCTTCTCGATGCCGTCGACGATCGCGGAGACCGCGGGCAGCGCCGTCTCGTCCCCGGCGACCACCACGTCCTGTCCGGCGGCCCGGCGTTCGTCCCACGCGGCCCACCAGGTGCCCTCTCCCCCGGGCACGAGCAGCTGGGCGGTGTCGCCCTCGCGCACCGTGTCCCCCCACGTGGCTCCCGGGCCCATGCCGAGCTCCGGGTCCTCGTGGATGACCACGTCGATCGCGAGCTCGGGGACCACGGTCCCGGCGAGCTCCACGGTGGCGGCGTCGCGCACCGTGTAGGTGCGCATCCAGCCGCGGCGCTCGGGCGGGGTCGCCATGTACTCGCGCCGCCACCGGCCCATGTCGGAGAGGTCCACGTCCACGGTGGCGCCGGGCGTGGGCGGGATCAGCACCTTGACGTAGGCATCCGCACGGGGCCCGGGGCCCTGTGCACCCCACGGCAGCTGTCGCAGGGACTCACCGGCCACCCGCACGCGCACCAGGTGGTCGCTGAGCCTCTCGCGCCGGGTGACGGTGGCGTTCACGCACGCCAGATGGGTCATGAGAGCACCTCGCTGTCGTCGGTCCTGTCGGTGGTGGGCAGGGGGATCACCACGCGGGCGTCCGTCATGTCGTCGTGGAGCACCCGGGCCCGCATGTCGAACACGCGGCTGACCACGGCGTCCGTCATGACCTCCTCGGCGGAGCCCCGGGCCACCACGGCGCCGTCCTTCATGGCCACCAGCACGTCCGCGAAGCGCGCGGCCAGGGAGAGCTCGTGCAGCACCATGACCAGCGTGATCCCGCGGGAGCGCTGCAGCCGGCACAGGATGTCCAGGATCTCCGCCTGCCGGGCGATGTCCAGGTAGGTGGTGGGCTCGTCCAGCAGCAGCACGCCGGTCTGCTGCGCCAGGGCCAGGGCGATCCACACGCGCTGGCGCTGACCGCCCGAGAGGTCCGTGACCTGCCGGTCCATGAGGTCGCACAGTCCCGTGAGCTCGAGCGCCTCGGCCACGGCGTCGTCGTCCTGGGCGCGCCAGCGGCCGAAGGCCCCGCGGTGGGGGTGGCGGCCGCGGGAGACGAGCTCCCGCACGCTCACGCCCTCGGGCGCCACGGGGTCCTGCGGCAGGAAGCCCACGGTGCGCGCGAAGCGGGCGCGGTGCCAGTCGCCGACGTCCTCCCCGCCCACGAGCACCTGCCCGGCCAGGGGGTTCAACTGGCGGGCGCAGGTCTTCAGCAAGGTGGACTTGCCGCAGCCGTTGGCCCCCACCAGCGCCGTGACCCGGCCCGCGGGGAACGTGAGGTCCACGTCCCGCAGCACCGGCGTGCCACCGTACCCGGCGGCGAGACCGCGCACGGTCACGTCCGACGCCGCCGCGGGCGCCTCGGCCGCGGCCGTCCCGCTCCGCGCCGCGCGCCGCATCTCTCGCTCCTGGGTGGTCATGCCTCCGCCTTTCCTCGCCCGATCAGCAACCAGAGCAGCGCGGGCGCACCCGCCGCCGCGGTGACCACGCCGACGGGCAGTGCGAGGCCCGGGATGGCCTCGGCCGCCACGTAGTCGGAGACCACCATGAGCAGCGCCCCCACGAGGGCGGCGTGGTGGGCGCTGCCCGCGCCCCTGCCGAGCCCCCGGGCGATCGGCGCCGCCAGGAAGGACACGAACGCCACGGGCCCCACGGTGGCCGCGGCCACCGCCACCAGCACCACCGCGAGCGTGAGCGCCGTGAGCCGCGCGCGCTGCACGCGCACCCCCAGCCCGGAGGCCAGGGAGTCGCCCGTGCCCAGTGCGTCCACCGACGGGGTCAGCAGGGCGCTCAGGGGCAGCAGCACCAGCAGGCACAGCGCCACCTGGGCGATGTCCACCCACGAGGCGGCGTTCAGCGAACCGGTGAGCCACTGCATGGCGTCCTGGGCGGCGTAGATGTCCGCCCGGGTGAGCACGCCGTTGATCGCCGCGGCCGTGAGGGCCCCACCGGCCACGCCGGTGAGCACGAGCTTGCCGATGTTCGCCCGGGTGCCCCCCGCGGCCAGGATGACCGCGAGCATGAGCCCGAAGCCGCCCACCAGGGCGCTCACCGTGACGGCCATCCCGGAGAGCCCGCCGAGGGTGATGGCCACGACCGCGCCCAGCCCGGCTCCGGAGGAGACGCCCATGATGTCCGGGGAGGCCAGGGGGTTGCGCAGCACCCGCTGGAACAGGTGCCCCGCGAGCCCGAAGGCGATCCCGGTGAGGATGCCCAGCACGGTGCGCGGCAGGGTGATCTCCCACACGATGTAGTTGGCGGGCCCGGTGTAGTCGTGGGAGAGCACCGCGACCAGGTCCGGGACCGCCACGGTGAACTTGCCCAGCGCGATGCGCGCGAAGGAGGCGAGCAGCAGCGCCACCGCCAGGGCGAGCGTGACCCGCAGCGTGCGGCGTCGTGCGCGGGCGCGGCCGGCGCGCACGGCGGCCACGGACCCGGAAGCAGGGGCGGACGCGGTGCGGCGGGAGGTGGAGCGGTCCACCGCGGTGGTGCTCACGAGGCAACCGCCTTGCCGCGCAGCACGGCCACGAGGGCCGGCGCGCCGATCACCACGAGGGCGATGCCCACCTGGATCTCGCGGTCCGGCACCAGCACCCGCGCGAGGACGTCCGCGACGAGCACGATGACGGGCCCCGCCAGCACGCAGGCCGGGAGGACGCGGCGGTAGGACACACCCAGGAACACCCGCATAGCGTGGGGCACGAGCAGCCCGCAGAACACGAGCGGGCCCACGAGGGCGGTGGAGGTCCCCGCCAGGAGCACGACCGCCAGACCGGCGAGCGAGCGGGTCAGGGCGGGGTGCGTGCCGAGTCCGCGGCCCAGCTCGTCGCCGAGGCTGAGTGCGTCGAGCGACCGGGCAAGCGAGCAGCCGAGTGCGAGCCCCACCAGGATCCCGGGGGTCGCGAGCACCAGGAAGGTGCCGTCCGGCCGGGACAGCTCCCCCACCTGCCAGCGGCGGAAGCTGTCGAACGTGGCCTGGTGGCTGAGCAGGACCGCGCTGGTCAGGGCGGTGAGACCCGCGGAGACGGCGGCGCCGGTCAGCGCGAGTGTCACGGGTCGAGCCCCGCCGCGGGCCGCCGAGGCCAGGGCGTAGACGGCGGCCATGGCCACCGCGGACCCCAGGGCGGCAAGCCACAGCTGGTGCGTGACCCCGGAGAGGCCGAAGAAGGCCCCGCCGGCCACCACGGCGAGCGCGGCTCCGGCGGTGAGCCCCAGGATGCCGGGGTCCCCGAGGGGGTTGCGGGTGGCTCCCTGCAGCAGGGCGCCGGCCACCGCGAGGGCGGCACCGGTGAGGATCCCGGCGGCGGTGCGCCACACGCGGGACTCCACCACCGCGCCGTCCAGGGGTGCCACGCCGGGCACGGCGCCGGGGTCGCCGAAGAACACGTGCGGGACCACCCGCCACGTGGTGGCCGCGTCAATGGGGCGGGAGCCGCACGAGACGGACAGCACGGCCGCCACCACGAGGAGGAACGCGAGAAGGACCCACACACCCGCGCCCCGCCCCGAGCGGGCCGCGGTGGCGGTGCTCGGGGCGGGGCGGGAGGTGCCGCGGGACGCGGCGGTGGTGCTGAGCGTCACGAGGACTAGACCCCCAGCGCCTTCTTGATGGCCGGGATGTGCGCGTCCAGCGCGTGCGGCATGGACAGCGGCGAGGAGGAGTACCCGGAGAGGACGTCCTGCTGACTCGTGAGGAACATGGAGTGCCCGTCCGCGATGGCCGGGATGGTCTTCAGCACGGAGTCGGTGCGGAACTTCTCGGCCTGGGCGTCGTCCGCGGCGGCCGCGACGAACAGGTCGCTCTTGAGCTCGTCCGCGCGCTCCTTGGGCCACTCGCGCCAGAACTCCTTGTCGGAGATGTTGTCCGTGACCACGGAGGCCAGGGTCATGCCCATCTCCTTGAAGAAGCGGGGGCGGCCGTCCGTGGGGCCGTAGAAGCCCAGGGACTGGGTGACGTCGCCGTAGATGAAGCTCTTGCCCTTGGCGTCGCCGAGGTCGCCGGAGCGCTTGGTCACGAGCTCCTCGGTCTGGGAGATGAGGTCGTCGCCGGCCTTGGAGCGGCCCAGGGCCTGGGCGGTGACGCGCTGCATGTCCTGCCAGGAGTTGACCCAGGGACCCGTGGGGTAGGCGACCACGGGCGCGATCTTGGTGAGGCGCTCGTACTCCTCCTTGGTCACGCCGGAGTTCACGGCGATGATCAGGTCCGGGGTCATCTCGGCCACGGCGGTGAAGTTGATGCCGTCCGACTCGTCCATGGTCTTGGGGGTCTCGCCGCCCAGCTGGGAGACCTTGGCGTCGAACCAGTCGGTGGAGCCCTTGTCGTTGCCGCCCCAGGAGACCTTGGTCATGCCCACGGGGATCACACCGAGCGCCGCCACGAAGTCCTGGGTGTTGCTCGCGCCCACGCACACCACGCGCTGCGGGGCCGCCTTGACGGTGGTGGTGCCCAGGGCGTGCTTGACGTCCACCGGGAAGGTGTCGGTGGGCGTGGAGGACGCGGTGGCGCCGGGGGACGCCGTGACGTCGTCACCCCCGCGAGAGCCGGTGGAGCACGCCGCGAGCCCCACCACGGAGGCGAGGGCCAGGCCGGAGCCCAGCAGGGTGCGGCGGTTCAGCTGACGCTGACGGGACGGTGACGGTTCGCGGGACATGCAAGCTCCTCGGACACAAAATTTGATAAGGCCAGGCTAACCTAATTCATGTCCGGGTGGGCTGCAACCGGGGCAGGCCTCACACTCTGCGCTCTCTGCGGTGGGTCAGAGACCCCGGCGGATCACCTTGTGCGGGGCGGCCTGCGCCACCGGCTTCAGCGTGAGGGTGTCCACGTTCACGTGGTGCGGCAGCTCCACGGCGAACGCGCACACCTGCGCCACGTCCTCCCCCGTGAGGGGCTTCTCCACGCCCTCGTAGACCTTCCGGGCCCGCTCCTCGTCCCCGCCCAGGCGCCGCAGTGAGAACTCCGGGGTGTGCACGAGACCGGGGGCGATCTCCACCACCCGCACGTTGTGCTCGGCCTCCTCCAGCCGCAGCGCCTCGGTCATGGCGCGCTCGGCGTGCTTGGCGGCGTTGTATCCCGCGCCGCCCTCGTACGCGCGCCACGCGGCCAGGGACGTGAGGTTCAGCACGGTGCCCTCGCCGTTCGCCCGCAGGGCGGGGAGGAACGCGCGGGTCACGCGCAGGGTGCCCAGCACGTTCACGTCGTACATCCACTGCCACCCGGCCACGTCCGCGTCCAGCACGGAGTCCGTGCCGCGTGCCCCGCCGGAGATGTTGAGCACCGCGTCCACGGTGGCCTCCTCGGCGAGCACCCGGTCCCGCAGCGCGTCCACCTGCGCCTGGTCCGTGACGTCCGTGGGCACGGCCACCGCGCCGGTCTCCGCCGCCAGCGCCCTGAGCCGCTCCGCCCGCCGCGCCACGGCGTACACGGTCCACCCGCTCGCGCGCAGCCGCCGGACCGTGGCCTCCCCGATCCCGGAGGAGGCGCCGGAGACCACCGCCACCTTCCCCACCCCCAGCGGGGCCGGAGTGCCGTACGCGGATCCGTTCTCGTGTGCCATGGCGCACAGTCTACGGACGCCGCTCCGCCGACCCCGCAGGGAAGGGCGACGACGCCGCGCGGCCGCCCCGCGGCGTCGTCGCCAGCCCCGCCCCGGACCGGGGTTGCGGCCGAACCGGCAGAGGGGGCCGAGCCGTCCTCGGGCCGGAGCAGGGCCCGGGAGGCACGTGAGAGACTGGGCCCATGGCACATGAGACGACGGGTACAGACACGCCCACGACCCCTGGAACCACCACGGACGCCGCCGCGGTGAGCGTCCCCGAGAAGCCCGCCCTGGAGGGCCTCGAGGAGAAGTACGCCGCGCAGTGGCGCGAGAACGGGACCTACGCGTTCCGCGAGGACACGGACCGGGACTCCGTGTACTCCATCGACACTCCCCCGCCCACGGCCTCCGGCTCGCTGCACGTGGGGCACATGTTCTCCTACACGCAGACGGACGTGATCGCCCGCTACCAGCGCATGAGCGGCAAGAACGTGTTCTACCCGCTGGGCTGGGACGACAACGGGCTGCCCACCGAGCGGCGCGTCCAGAACTACTACGGCGTGCGCTGCGAGCCCGGCCGGCCGTACGTGGAGGGGTACCGCCCGCCGGAGAAGCCGGCCAAGAACCAGCGGGACTGGGACGTGGTGTCCCGCCAGAACTTCATCGAGCTGTGCGAAGAGCTCGCCGTGGAGGACGAGAAGGTCTTCGAGCACCTCTTCTCCACCCTGGGCCTGTCCGTGGACTGGACCCGGACCTACCGCACGATCGACGCGCACTCCCGCAAGGTCTCGCAGCTGGCCTTCCTGAAGGACTACGAGGCCGGCAACGCCTACATGGCGGAGGCCCCCACCATGTGGGACGTCACGTTCCGCACCGCGGTGGCCCAGGCCGAGCTCGAGGACCGTGAGCGCGAGGGGGCCTACCACCGCATCCCGTTCCACCGCCCGGACGGGGAGAAAGTCTTCATCGAGACCACCCGCCCCGAGCTGCTGCCCGCGTGCGTGGCTCTGGTGGCCCACCCGGACGACGAGCGCTACCAGCACCTCTTCGGCACCACCGTGCGCTCCCCCCTGTTCGACGTGGCGGTGGAGGTGCGTGCGCACCCCCTGTCCAAGCCGGACAAGGGCTCGGGCATCGCCATGATCTGCACGTTCGGCGACCTCACGGACGTCACGTGGTGGCGCGAGCTGGACCTGCCCACCCGCGCCCTGATCGGCCGGGACGGCCGCTTCCAGGCCGAGCGCCCCGAGTGGATCGCGGAGGGCGCTCCCGCCGAGCGCTACGCCGAGGTGGCCGGGAAGACCGTGTTCTCCGCCCAGAAGGCCGTGGTGGACATGCTGCGCGAGTCCGGGGAGCTGGACGGCGAGCCGCGGAAGATCATGCACCCCGTGAACTTCTACGAGAAGGGCGACAAGCCCCTCGAGGTGGTCACCTCCCGCCAGTGGTACATTCGCAACGGCGGCCGGGATCCCGAGCGCCGGGAGACCCTGATCCAGCGCGGCCGGGAGATGTCCTGGCACCCCTCGTTCATGCGCTCGCGCTACGAGAACTGGATCGAGGGCCTCAACGGGGACTGGCTGATCTCCCGCCAGCGCTTCTTCGGCGTCCCCTTCCCCGTCTGGTACCCGCTGGACGCCTCCGGGGAGCCGGACTACGAGCACCCCGTGCTGCCCTCCCCCGAGCAGCTGCCGGTGGACCCCGCCACGGACACCGCACCCGGCTACACCGAGGAGCAGCGGGACCAGCCGGGCGGGTTCGCGGCGGACCCGGACGTCCTGGACACATGGGCCACCTCCTCCCTGACCCCGCAGATCGCCACGGGGTGGGGTGTGGACGAGGACCTGCACGCCAAGACGTTCCCCATGGACCTGCGCCCGCAGGGCCACGACATCATCCGCACGTGGCTGTTCTCCACCGTGGTGCGCGCGGAGACCCTGGCCGGCACGGTGCCGTGGACCAACACGGCGCTGTCCGGGTGGATCCTGGACCCGGACCGTAAGAAGATGTCCAAGTCCAAGGGCAACGTGGTGGTGCCGAACGACGTCCTGGACAAGTACGGCGCGGACGCCGTGCGCTACTGGGCGGCCTCGGCGCGCCTGGGCGCGGACACCGCGTACGACGAGGGACAGATGAAGATCGGGCGCCGCCTGGCCATCAAGCTGCTCAACGCCTCCAAGTTCGTCCTCGCGCAGGGCGTCACGCAGGACTCGGTGCTGGGCTCGGGCACGGACGGCTCCGTGGTCACCAACGGCCTGGACCGCGCCCTGCTCGCCCAGCTGGCGGACGTGGTGCGGCGGGCCACCGTGGCCTTCGCCGACTACGAGTACGCGCGGGCCCTGCAGCTGGTCGAGTCCTTCTTCTGGACCTTCACGGACGACTACGTGGAGCTCGTGAAGGACCGCGCCTACGGCAGCCGCGGGGAGGAGGCCCAGGCCTCGGTGCACGCGGCCCTGGCCACCACACTGGACACCGTGCTGCGACTGTTCGCGCCGTTCCTGCCCTTCGCCACGGAGGAGGTGTGGTCCTGGTGGCGCGGGGGCTCCGTGCACCGCGCCTCCTGGCCCGTCACCGACGGCTACTCCGGGCCCGCGGACCAGGGCGACCCCGAGGTGCTCGCCGTGGTGGGCGAGGCGCTGTCCGGGCTGCGCAAGTCCAAGTCCGAGGCCAAGGTCAAGCAGCGCACCGCGGTGACCTCCGCGGTGGTCTCCGCGCCCGCCGAGCGGCTCGAGCAGCTGCGCGCCGGGCTGGAGGACCTGCTGGCCGCGGGCAACGCCGCAGACCTCACCCTCACCGCCGCCGAGGGGGACCTCACGGTAAGCGACGTGGTCCTGGAGCAGACCGAGCAGGGCTGATCCGCTCCGGGGGCACCCCTCCCGCGACAGAGCCCCGCCCCGGTGGTCGCAACGACCACCGGGGCGGGGCTCTGTCCGTGCCGCGGGCGGGGGCTCAGCTGAAGTCCGGGCCCTTCTCGCGGCCGCGCTTGAGTTCGTAGAACCCGGGGTAGGACGCCAGCGCCAGGGCGCCGTCCCACACCCTCCCCGCCTCCTCGCCCTTGGGCGCCGGGGTGAACACCGGGCCGAAGAAGCCCACGCCGTTCACGGCGATGCACGGGGTGCCGATGTCCTGGCCGGCCACCGCGCGGGCCTCGTCCGTGGAGGCGCGGATGGCGTCGTCGTACTCGGTGGAGTCCTTGGCGTCCGCTAGCTCCGCGGGCAGGCCGACCTCCGCGAGGGACTCGGTGATGATCTGCGCCAGGTCCTTCATGCCGCCCGGGTGGCGGCGGGTGCCCATGGCGTCGTAGAGCTTCTTGTAGTACTCGTCCCCGTGCTGCTGCGCCGCGGCCTGGATCACGCGCACCAGCCACATGGATTCCTCGTGCCCGTTGTGGTGGTTCTCGGGGTTGTCCTCGTTGAGGATGCCCAGGGAGATGATCTTCCAGTCCACCTCCACGTCCCGCTGACGCACGACCTCCTCCATCCAGCGGGACGTCATCCACGCCCACGGGCACAGGGGGTCGAACCAGAAGTCCACGTGCTGCTTCTCGGCCATCAGGGGTCCTTTCGTGCGTTGCCTACAGTGTCACGCCGTCTTGTGACGACGCCGCTCGGCGTCGATCCTCTCGTGCGTGAAGATCTCGGGGTCGGTCAGTTTCGCCACGGCGTCCTCGGTGACCAGCACCGCGGCGACGTCGTCGCGGCCCGGGAGGTCAAACATGACCGGCATGAGGATGTCCTCCAGGATGGCACGCAGCCCGCGGGCCCCGGTGCCGCGCTCCAGGGCGAGGCGGGCGATGGCCTCCAGCGCCTGGGGGTCGAAGGTCAGCTCCACGCCGTCCAGCTGGAAGAGCTTGCGGTACTGCTTGACCAGTGCGTTGCGGGGCTCCGTGAGGATCCGCACCATGTCCGGCACGGAGAGCTTTGAGAGAGTGGTTACCACGGGAAGGCGGCCGATGAACTCCGGGATCAGACCGAACTTGAGCAGGTCCTCGGGCTGGACCTGCCCGGCGATGTCCATCTCGGAGGTGTCCTTGATGGGCGCCCCGAAGCCGATGCCCTTCTTGCCCGTGCGCTGCTGGACGATCTCCTCCAGCCCGGCGAAGGCACCCGCCACGATGAACAGCACGTTGGTGGTGTCCAGGTGCAGGAACTCCTGCTGGGGGTGCTTGCGCCCGCCCTGCGGGGGCACGGAGGCCACGGTGCCCTCCAGGATCTTCAGGAGCGCCTGCTGGACCCCTTCGCCCGAAACGTCACGCGTGATCGAGGGGTTCTCCGACTTACGCGAAATCTTGTCGATCTCGTCGATGTAAATAATCCCCTGCTCCGCCTTCTTGAGATCGAAATCAGCGGCTTGAATGAGCTTGAGAAGAATGTTCTCAACGTCTTCTCCTACGTATCCGGCCTCGGTGAGGGAGGTGGCGTCCGCCACGGCGAAGGGCACGTCCAGCTTCTTGGCCAGGGACTGCGCCAGGTAGGTCTTGCCCGAGCCCGTGGGCCCCACCAGGAGAATGTTGGACTTGGCCACCTCGATGGCCTCGTCCTCTCCGTCGGAGCCGGCCAGGGACAGCGTGTGCCCGGAGACGCCCGCGCGGATGCGCTTGTAGTGGTTGTAGACGGCCACGGCCAGGGCGCGCTTGGCGGGCTCCTGGCCGATCACGTACTCCTGCAGGTGGGCGTAGATCTGCTGCGGGCGGGGAAGCTCGGTCTGGTCGGTCTCGGCGACCTCCGTGAGCTCCTCCTCGATGATCTCGTTGCACAGCTCGATGCACTCGTCGCAGATGTACACGCGCGGGCCGGCGATCAGCTTGCGCACCTGTTTCTGGCTCTTGCCGCAGAAGGAGCATTTGAGGAGGTCAACGCTCTCTCCGATGCGCGCCATGTGTCAGCCTCACAGTTCGTCGTGGCAGGTCCGGGATCCACTCTAGGCGAGCGGTTCGCGGCCCGCCCAATCCCCCCGTCAC
>NZ_JAUMTZ010000002.1:80152-121661 GCF_030530945.1 Kocuria sp.
CCGTCACGTGTGGTGCTCCGCTCAGGCCTTGGTGACCGTGGCGGGCTTGTTGATCTTGCGGGAGTCCAGGACCTGGTCGATGATGCCGTAGTCCTTGGCCTCCGCGGCCGTGAGGATCTTGTCCCGCTCGATGTCGCGGTTGATCTGCTCGGCCGGCTTGTCCGTGTGCAGCGCCATGGTCTCCTCGAGCCACGTGCGCATGCGCATGATCTCGTTGGCCTGGATCTCGATGTCCGAGGCCTGGCCGCCGCCCTGGCCCTCCATGGCGGGTTGGTGGATCAGCACGCGGGCGTTCGGCAGCGCCAGGCGCTTGCCCGGCGTGCCACCGGCCAGCAGCACGGAGGCGGCGGACGCGGCCTGGCCCAGGCACACGGTCTGGATCTCCGGGCGGATGTACTGCATGGTGTCGTAGATGGCCGTCATGGCCGTGAACGAGCCGCCCGGGGAGTTGATGTACATGGTGATGTCCCGGTCCGGGTCCTGGGACTCCAGGACCAGCAGCTGGGCCATGATGTCGTCCGCGGAGGTGTCGTCCACCTGGACGCCCAGGAAGATGATGCGGTCCTCGAACAGCTTGGTGTACGGGTTCTGCCGCCGGTAGCCGTACGGGGTGCGCTCCTCGAAGTCGGGGATCACGTAGCGGCTGGTGGGCAGCTGCGAGGCGGTGGAGTGAGGCAGGTTCATTGGTCCGTCCTGAGAAGTCTGGGGATGGTTCGTGGCGGGGTGGGTGAGGACTACTGCGCGTCCTTCATGGTCCCGCCGCCGCCGGTGACGCTGCCGGCGGACTGGGCGATGTGGTCGAAGAAGCCGTACTCCAGGGCCCGCTGGGCGTCGAACCAGTTGTCGCGGTCGTTGTCGCGCAGGATGGTCTCGAGGTCCTGGCCGGTCTGCTCCGCGGTGAGCTCCGCGAGGCGCTGCTTCATGGACAGGATCAGCTCCGCCTGCACGCGGATGTCGGAGGCGGTGCCGCCCATCCCGCCGGAGGGCTGGTGCATGAGGATCCGGGCGTTGGGCGTGGCGTAGCGCTTGCCCTTGGTGCCGGAGGACAGCAGGAACTGGCCCATGGACGCGGCCAGGCCGGTGGCCACCGTCACCACGTCGTTGGGGATCAGCTGCATGGTGTCGTAGATGGCCATGCCTGCCGTGACGGAGCCGCCCGGGGAGTTGATGTAGAGGTAGATGTCCGCCTCCGGGTCCTCCGCGGAGAGCAGCAGCATCTGGGAGCAGATGAGGTTGGCGTTGGTGTCACGCACCTCGGAGCCCAGCCAGATGATGCGCTCCTTGAGCAGGCGGTTGTAGACGTAGTCGTCCTGACCACCCGGGGCGGTGTCCTCCATGCGCGGAGTGGCCGGTGCGGCACCGTACGGCTGACGGGGAGTGGAGGTCATGAATGCCTCTTTCGTGTGGAAGGGTCGCGGCGGCGCGGGCCGCGACCGGCGAACATTTCCTGACTCGCAAGCGTAGTGCGCCGCCCCGTCCGGGCGCCCCCGCACGGGGCCGCTGTTCGCTGGCGGCGCATGGCCGCACGCGCGCGGCGTGTCTGCTCACCGCGCGGGTGCGCGGCGGCGTGCTGCTACTTGCCCTCGGATGCCTCGGCGTCCTCGGACTGGGCGTCGTCGTCGGAGGTGCCCACGAAGGAGGACAGGTCCACGGTCTGGCCGTTGGTGTCCTTCACGGTGGCCTGCTCCAGGACCTTGGCCAGCGCCTTGCGGCGGCGGACCTCGCCCACCATCATGCCCGCCTGGCCGGAGCCGTCGAGCATCTGCGCGAACTGGTTGGGGTCCATGCCGTACTGCTGGGACATGGAGATGATGTAGTCGATCAGCTCGGACTGCTCCACGCCGACCTCTTCGGCCTCGGCCACGGCGTCCAGGATGACCTCGTTGCGGAACGCGGTCTCGGCGTTCTTGCGGACCTCGGCGCGGTGCTCCTCGGTGTCGTGGCCGGGCTCGGCGGAGGCCTGGGCCTGCTCGGAGTCGAAGTGCTGGGCGATCTGGTCCGCGATGACCTGCTCGGGCACGGGGATCTCGACGAGCTCCACGAGCTTGTCCAGGACCTTGTCGCGGGCCTCGATGCCCTGCTCCACCACGGCGGACTCGGCGGCCTGCTTCTTCAGGTCCTCCTTGAGCTCGGCGATGGTGTCGAACTCGGAGGCCAGCTGGGCGAACTCGTCGTCGGCCTCGGGCAGCTCGCGCTCCTTGACGGCCGTGACCTTGACCTTCACGGTCGCGGCGGCACCGGAGTGCTCGCCGCCGGCCAGGGTGGTCTCGAACGTGGCGTCCTCGCCGGCGGAGAGGCCGGTCACGGCCTCGTCGATGCCCTCGAGCATGGTCCCGGAGCCCACCTCGTAGGAGAGGTCGTTGGCGGCGTCGACCTCATCGCCGTCCACCAGGGCCTGCAGGTCCAGGGTCACGTGATCACCCTCGGCCGCGGGGCGGTCCACGGTCTTGAGCGTGCCGAAGCGGGCGCGCAGCTCGTCCAGGGCCTTCTGCTCGTCCTCGGCGGTGGCCTCGCGGGCCTCCACCTCGATCTCGAGACCGGTGTAGTCCGGCAGCTCGATCTCGGGACGCACGGCCACGGAGATCTCCACCTTGGTGTCGGCCTCGCGCTGGTTCTCCTCCGGCTTGGCGAGGACCTCCACCTGCGGCTGGGACAGCGGGGACAGCTCGTGCTCCGCCAGCGCCTGCTGGTAGAAGTCGTTGAGGCCCTCGTTCAGCGCGTTCTCGATCACGAAGTCGAAGCCCACGCGCTGGTCGATCAGCTTGGTGGGCACCTTGCCCTTGCGGAAGCCGGGGATCTGGATCTGGTTGGCCAGCTCCTGGTACGTGCGCTGCACGAACGGCTTCAGGTCCGCGTAGGCGATGTCCATGGTGACCTTCGCCTCGGTGGGGTTGAGTTTCTCGACGGCGCTCTTCACTTCCGCTGTACTCCTGGGTCGATGGGTGCTTGCCGCAACGGACCGGGGTCGGTCCGGTGGGTCCTCGAGCGCGGCGGCGCGGTGCGCCGCCACGCTCAGACGTCGGGGTGACAGGACTCGAACCTGCGATCTCCTGCTCCCAAAGCAGGCGCGCTAGCCACTGCGCTACACCCCGTGCTCGCGTGCTCGTCACCGCACGCCGCACCGCTCCGCCGGGGCGGAGCAGGGCAGTCGGAACGCCCGCGGGCGAGCCGATGACACACCACTCTATCGCGTTGCACGCCCGCGCCCGGAAAAGCGGCGCTGCCACGCCGGTGGGTGGCACCCGGTGCGGGGCTCGTGTACTGTCTTCCCCGTCCCCGGGGGCGTAGCTCAATGGTAGAGCCCCAGTCTTCCAAACTGGCTACGCGGGTTCGATTCCCGTCGCCCCCTCAGGTCGCCACGAGCCCCGTCGCAGCACTGCGGCGGGGCTCGTGCGTTCCCCCGACCGCACCGCGCCGCTGCGACCCCGGACGACGCCGCCCGCTCACCCCGCCCGGCGCGTCACACCCGGCGCCCCGCGCCCCGCACGTCAGGCCCGGCACCTCACCCCCAGTGGCTCACGCCTGGCAGACGGGGCACCAGTACAGGCCGCGCCCGTTGAGGTCCTTCTTCAGGACGGTTGCCCCGCAGCGCAGGCACGGCTGCCCGTGGCGGTGGTATACGTAGTTCGCGTGCTCGGGCCACGCCTCGGCCTCGGGGACGCCCGGGCGGTCCTCGGGATCCGTGGTGATGATCCGGCCCACACGCACGCCCACTGCCATGAGCGCCACGTTCTCCTCCCACAGCCCCAGCAGCTGTTCCCGACCCAGGGCGCGTCCGGGCGTCATGGGGTCCACCCCGCGGCGGAACAGGGACTCGGCGCGGAAGATGTTCCCGATCCCGGCCACCACGTTCTGCTCCATGAGCAGCACGCCGACGGGGCGCCCGGACCGGCTGGCCGCCGCCACGAACGGTTCCGGGTCCGCGTGCGGGTCCAGCGGGTCGGGGCCCAGCTTGGCCTCGGCGGCCCGTGCCTCCTCGGGGGTCTCGGCGGCGCACAGCGTGGGCCCGCGCAGATCGGCCCAGCCGTGCTCGCCCGCGAGCCGGACCCGCACGGCGCCCACCGGTGCCTCGGGGACGACCCGTCCGGCGTCGTCGTGGTGCACCTCCGCGGCCGCGGAGCCCGTCTCACGCTCCCCGGCCCGGCGCGGGGCCCCGATGGACGACGCCGCCGCGAACGCCTCGTCCCCGGCGAAGGTCCATGCGCCGTAGATGCCCAGGTGCGAGCGCAGCACCATGACATCCGCCGGGTCCGCCGGGGAGGTGAGCTCCAGGTACAGCTGCTTGCCGTGGGCGCGCGATCCCGTGAGGACGCGCCCGTCCAGCACCTCGGCACCGGCTGCGAAGCGCCCCTGGGGACTGCTCACCCGAAGCTGCTGACCCTGGAACAGCTCTCCCAGCCGGCGCGCGAGGCGGTGGACGGAGTGGCCCTCGGGCACCGCGGGGCCCTCAGTTCCCGGTGAAGGGGCGGACGGTGACCGCGGAGAGCTTGCCGGCGATGTCCCCGGTGCGCTCGTACTCGGACAGCTGGGCGATCCGGCGCACGTGGCGCTCGTCGTCGGAGAACGGCTCGGCGAGGAACGCCAGGGCGAGCTCCAGGGCCTCCTCGAACTCGTGCTGGCGCCCGCCGAGCGCCATGACCTGGGCGTCGTTGTGCTCGCGGGCCAGCTTGGCCGTGTCCGTGTTCCACACCAGCGCGGCGCGGATGCCCTGCACCGCGTTCGCCGCCATCTGCTCGCCGTTGCCCGACCCGCCCAGCACGATGCCCAGGGAGTCCAGGCCGTTCTGGCGGTCCTCGCGCACTCCCAGGGCGGCGCTGATGCAGAACGCGGGGTAGTCGTCCGCGGGGTCGTACGCCACCGGTCCGTGGTCGATCAGCTCGTAGCCGTGCTCGGTGAGCCGCTGCATGAGGTGGTGGGACATCTCGAGGCCCGCGTGGTCGGTGGCGATGTGGACGCGCATGGGTTCGCAGCTCCTGGGTGGGTCGCGGCGCGCCTGCGCGGGCCGCGCGGTGGGTGGGTCCCCACCACTGTAGCGCCGCGCCCCGGGGCCGCTCCCGGTCCCGGGGGCGTCGCCGCAGGCCGGGTGGCGGGGCGTGACCGGCCGCCCGGGCACCGCTCACCCGGAGCAGGGCTTGCGACGACTGCCATAATGGCTGGATGCGCCGCGTGCGCATCGAAGAGTCGTCGAGGAGAGGAACGCCGTCGTGCCCGGAACCAACCTGACCCGAGCGGAGGCCGCGGAGCGCGCGCGGGACATCTCGGTGGAGTCCTACCGCGTGGCACTGGACCTGACCGGCGGACCCGAGACCTTCACGGCGCACACCACGGTGGTCTTCACCGCGCGGACCGGGGCGGACTCGTTCATCGACGCGATCACCGCCTCCGTGGAGTCCGTGACCCTCAACGGCACCTCCCTGGACCCCGCGGAGGTCAGCGACGGCGAGCGCATCCTGCTGCCGGAGCTCGCGGAGCACAACGAGCTGGTGGTCGAGTCCACCATGCACTACATGAACACCGGCGAGGGCCTGCACCGCTTCGTGGACCCCGCGGACGGACAGGTGTACCTGTACTCGCAGTTCGAGGTGGCGGACACCCGGCGCATGTTCCCGGTGTTCGAGCAGCCGGACCTGAAGGCCACATTCCATTTCTCCGTCACGGCCCCCGCCGGGTGGGAGGTGGTCTCCAACCAGCCCAGCCCCGCTCCGGTGCCCGTGCGCGAGGGCGTGGCCCGCTGGGACTTCTCCCCCACCCCGGTGGTCTCCTGCTACATCACCGCGCTGATCGCCGGTCCGTACCTGAAGACCACGGACAGCGTGGTCTCCTCCGACGGGCGCACCGTGGAGCTGGGGCTGTTCGCCCGCCGCTCGCTGTTCGAGTACATGGACGCCTCGGAGATGTTCGAGATCACCAAGCAGGGCTTCGCGTTCTACGAGTCCCAGTTCGGTGTGCCGTACCCGTTCGAGAAGTACGACCAGCTCTTCGTGCCGCAGTTCAACGCCGGTGCCATGGAGAACGCGGGCGCCGTGACGTTCGTGGAGTCCTACATCTTCCGGTCCAAGCCCGCGCAGGCCCTGGTGGAGCGCCGGGCCATCACAGTGCTCCACGAGCTCGCGCACATGTGGTTCGGGGACCTGGTGACCATGCGCTGGTGGAACGACCTGTGGCTCAACGAGTCCTTCGCGGAGTACATGTCCACGCTGGCGTGCGCGCAGAGCACGAAGTACACGAACGCCTGGACCACGTTCGCCGCCGGGGAGAAGTCCTGGGGCTACGCCCAGGACCAGCTGCCCACCACGCACCCCATCAAGGCCGAGATCCCGGACCTCGAGGCCGTTCTGGTGAACTTCGACGGCATCACCTACGCCAAGGGTGCCTCCGTGCTCAAGCAGCTTGTGGCGTGGGTGGGCCAGGAGCAGTTCATGGCCGGGCTGAACCGGTACTTCGGCAAGCACGCCTGGTCCAACACCGAGCTGCCGGACCTGATGGGCGAGCTGGAGGCCGCGAGCGGTCGCGACCTCGCCGACTGGTCCGCGCGCTGGCTCGAGACCGCCGGGGTCAACACCCTGGTGCCCCGCGTGAGCGCGGACGACGACGGCGTGATCACGTCCTTCGCGATCGAGCAGCTGCCCCAGGAGGGCTACCCCACCCTGCGCCCGCACCGGGTGGCCGTGGGCTTCTACGACCACAGCGAGGCCACGGGCCGGCTCACGCGCACCTTCCAGGTGGAGCTGGACGTGGACGGCGAGCTCACCGAGGTGCCCCAGCTGGTGGGCCGGGAGCGCCCGGACCTGGTGCTGGTCAACGACGACGACCTCGCCTACGCCAAGATCCGCCTGGACGAGTGCTCCCTGGACACCGCCATGACCCACCTGGGCGACTTCGACGACTCCCTCCCCCGCTCCCTCGTGTGGGCCGCCGCGTGGGACTCGGTGCACGACGGCGTGAGTCCCGCGAGCGACTACGTCCGCCTGGTGCTCACCAACGTGGGCCACGAGACGGACTCCACCACCGTGCAGGTGCAGCTGCGCCAGCTGGACGTGGCTCTGGACCGCTACCTGGCCCCGGAGCACGCCGACCGGCTCCGCGCCGAGGCCGCGGACGCGCTGTGGGACCTCACGGCCGCCGCCGAGCCCGGCTCGGACCACCAGTGGCAGTTCTTCCGGGCGTTCCTGCGGCGCGCGTGCACGCCGGCCCAGCTGGACCGGGTGGCGGGCTTCGCCGCGGGCGAGGGCGTCCCCGAGGGCGTGGAGATGGACACGGACACCCGCTGGTCCGTGCTCACCGCGCTCGTGGCCGCCGGCCGCCGGGGCCCCGAGGACGTCGAGGCCGCCCTGCGCGAGGACAACACCGAGACCGGTGCCATCGCCGCCGCGACCGCGCGCGCCGCGGTCCCCACATCCGAGGCCAAGGCCGAGACCTGGCGTGTGGTGGTGGAGCAGGGTGCGCTGCCCAACTCCCAGCAGCAGGCGGCGATCGCCGGGTTCTTCCGCGTCCACGACGACGCCCTGGTGGCCCCCTACGCCTCCCGGTACTTCGCGGAGGTCACCGGGGTGTGGCGCGAGCGCACGCACGAGCTCGCCCAGCAGGTGGCGGTGGGCCTGTTCCCCCGTCACGCCACCCAGGACACGGTGGACGCCGCCCAGCGCTTCCTGGACCAGCTGGACCCGGAGCTCAGCGGGCTGCGCCGGATCGTGCTGGAGCGCCAGGACGCCGCACGCCGGGCCGTCCGAGCCCAGCAGGTCGACGCCGCCGCCCTGCACCCGTCCGACGACGCCCCGGGGGCCGGCCGGTGAACGACGCTGCCGCGACCGCTCCCGGGGACGCCACCGGTTCCGCACGGCCCGCCGGCAGCGGGGGTCGGGAGCCCGGACCCACCGCGGGTCCGGGCGAGACCGCCTCGCCCGGGCGGCTCTCCCCCGAGGCCGCCCCGCCCGCCGGGCGGCGGACGTTCACCCTCGGTGCCGTGCGCTCGCGCTCCGCGGGCCCGTCCGTGACCCAGCCGCCGCAGCAGGTGGGTGACGCGCGGGAGGCGGTGGAGGCGTCGTCGTCGGACTCGTTCTACGCGCAGGTGGGCGGGCACGAGACGTTCGCCAAGCTCACGAGCGAGTTCTACGCGCGGGTGGCCGAGGACCCGGACTTCAAGGCGCTGTACCCCGAGGAGGACCTGGGCCCGGCCGAGGAGCGGCTGCGGATGTTCCTGGAGCAGTACTGGGGCGGACCCACCACCTACTCGCAGCGCCGTGGCCACCCCCGGCTGCGCATGCGCCACGCCCCGTTCCCGGTGGACTCCTGGGCGCGCGAGACCTGGTTGCGGCACATGCGCGCGGCCATGGACACCCTGGAGCTGTCCCCGCTGCACGACGGCATCATGTGGGACTACTTCGACCGCGCCGCCCACGCCATGGTGAACCGCCCGGGCTGAGACCCGGCGGCAGCCCCGACCGGGCGCACGCGCGGCAGCGGCCCGGGACCCCTCGATCGTGTCCGAGGGGGTCCCGGGCCGCTGCCGTGGGGCGGTGGCGAATGCTCTCAGTGCTGGGGCTTCACCAGCACGTGGCCCGCGGGAGTGCTCAGCCGCACCCACTGCCCGGTCCGCTCGGCGGCCACCCGGACCTCTGTGACCTGCGCGGGAACGAAGCCCAGGACGTCCAGGGCGAACGCGGCGCCGTCGGGAACCGCGGGGCCCTCGGCGGGGCCCCACCCGGAGGCCGCGCCCCACACCCGGGAGCGCACCCGCTGCACGAGCGCCGCCCCCGAGTCCACGGGCACGGCGTCCGAGACGGCCTGGACACCCATGCGGGCGACGTCGCGCACCAGCGCCGCCGGGACCGTTCCCACTGGGCTCCATCCGGTGCGCGGTGCGACGATCCCGGCCCAGGACGCGGAGACCTGCTGGGGCGGAGCACCCAGCCACACGGCGTCGTCCGCGGCGGGCTCCCCCGCCACGCGCGCGAGCCGGTCCGTGACCGCCGAGGCCGCCACGGTCACGTCCAGTGCGGAGGGCTCCGCGAGACCCATGGTGCGCAGTCCCAGGACCACCGGAGCGGTGTCCAGCAGACCCGCGGGGTGGACCACCGAGACCCACACCGCGAGCACCCGGCCGGCTCCCTGCAGCCGGACCGCGGCCTGGGGGTCCACGGAGCGGGCGCGGCTCACGTAGGTGGCCAGGTCCGCGGCGTCCTGGCGGTCCAGCAGCGCGAACCCGTCGGAGCGGGTCCCCGGTTCGGGAGTCATCGGGCGTGGGGGTACTTGACGTCGTCCTCCAGGGTGGCCAGCAGCGCACGGTGGTCCTCGGAGAGCTCCACGCTCTTGCCGGAGTCCGGGTCCATGACCACGATCACCGTCTCCCCCTCGGCGTAGACGTGCGAGCCGTCCTCCTCCTGCAGGCTGTAGGAGATGGTGAACGAGGACCGGCCGATCCGGGAGATCCACGTCCGCACGGTCACGGGCTCCATCCGGAAGAACAGCTGCTCCTTGTAGTCCACGCTCTGGTGGGCCACGACCGTGCGCAGCTTCCCCACGGACTCGCGGAACGTGGTGTCCTCCGGAATGCCGTGGTCGGGGTCCTTGCCGATGGGGGACGCGGTGAGACGGACTCGCGCGTCCTCGAAGTAGCGCAGCATGGTCACGTTGTTGATGTGGCCGTACTGGTCCTGGTCGAAGAAGCGCATCTGGACGGGGACGTCGAGGGAAGTCATGGCTCCATCACACCACATCCGGGGTGCGGTCTAGAGTGGCTCCATGACTCTGGACCCGACCCAAGACCCCGTGGAAGCCCTCATCCGCATGCTGGACCTGGCGGACGGGGGCGGGGCGCGCACCACGGAGGACATCTTCGTGGGCCGCACCATCACCACACCCCGCGCGCGCGTCTACGGCGGACAGGTGCTCGCGCAGGCGGTGGTGGCGGCCATGCGCACGGTGGACCCGGAACGCAGCATCCACTCCCTGCACGGCTACTTCCTGCGCGGTGGGGACATCGAGCTGCCCATCACGTTCGGCGTGGAGCGCGTGCGGGACGGCCGCTCCTTCTCCGCGCGCCGCGTCCACGCGTACCAGCGGGGCCAGGCCATCCTGTCCATGATCGCCTCCTTCCAGGAGCCCGCGGCCGGGCTGGACCACCAGGACGAGATGCCGGGCAACGTCCCGGACCCCGAGTCGCTGCCCTCGCTGCGCGAGACGTTCGGTGCGCTGGACATCCCCGAGGCCCGCGCCCAGGCCTTCGAGCGCCCCTTCGACATGCGGTACATCACCGAGCCCCTGTTCCTGCCGTGGCAGGGTCCCCAGGACTCCTACAACGCCGTGTGGGTCAAGGCGCTGGCGCCCCTGCCGGACGATCCGAACCTGCACCGCGCCGCACTGGCGTACGTCTCCGACTACACGATGATGGAGCCCATCCTGCGTCGCCACGGACGCTCCTGGAGCGAGCGGGGCATGAACGTGGCGTCCCTGGACCACGCCATGTGGTGGCACCGCTTCGCCCGCGCGGACGAGTGGATCCTCTACACCCAGACCTCCCCGAGTGCCTCCTCCGCGCGCGGGCTGTCGATCGGGAAGATGTTCACTCGCGACGGGCGGCTGATCGCCACCACCGTGCAGGAGGGCATGCTGCGCCTGCCCGAGTTCCACTGAGGCGTCCCCCGGGCACGGGAGAGGGCCGCGGACGCACGCGTCCGCGGCCCTCGGCCGTCCACGGAGCGACGACGCCGCCCGCCCCGCGGGGTGCTCAGCGGCGCCCCAGCAGCGGGTGGGAGCGGCACGCGAGCACGCCCAGCAGGGCGATCACGAGTCCCGCCACGAGCGAGACGCCGTAGCCCGCGAAGGCCGCCAGGGTGAGTCCGGCCCACGCGCCGATGGTCCCGCCGAGCATGGAGATGGAGCTCAGCAGCGTGAAGTCCGCGCCGGCGTGGCCGGGGCGGGAGATGTCCAGGTTCACGGCGTAGATGCCCGTGTTCATCACGGTGTAGCCCGCGAGCACGCAGCACGCGCCCACCACGCCCAGGGCCACCTGGACGCCGTCGGACGCGGCGTCCCCGGCCCACACCACGGGCACGAAGCACAGCCCGCCGAACAGCTGCACACCGGCACCCACGAGAAGGGTGACGCCACGGCCGCGCAGGCGGCACAGCCGCCCGCCCCACAGGGCCGCCGCGAGGGCGGGCGCGGCGGCGATCACCGAGGTGACGGTGCCGATGAAGCCCAGGGACCACCCCGCGTCCACGAGGGCGGGGGTCACGAGCGACCACACTGCCGCGGAGCCCAGGGCCACCAGCGGAACGGCCACGAGCGCCCACATGCGGGCCCCGGGCACGCCGAGCACGCCGAACATGGCGGAGAGCCGACCCACCCCGGCCTCGGGGACCACGCGCTCGGCCTCGCCGTGGCGCAGCACGGGAACCATGGCCACCGCGGTGCACAGGGCCAGGACCACCACGGCGGCGCGCCAGCCCCACGCGTCGTAGACCAGAAGGGCCAGGCCGCCGCCGACCACGGTGCCGATGTAGCTGGCCCCCACCTGGATGCCGGCGCCGAGGTCGTGCTGCTCCGCGGTGAGCCCGCGCACGGACAGGGCGTCCGCGGCGATGTCCTGGGTCGCGGAGAACAGCACGAACGCGGCCGCGAGCCCGATCACCGCCCCGAGTCCGTCCTGGGGGTCGGAGAGCAGCGCCATGGCCAGCAGGGACAGCACCATGAGCGGTTGCAGCACGAGCAGCCACGAGCGGTAGTGCCCGCGGGAGCGCGCTGGGGACCAGCGGTCCAGCAGCGGCGCCCAGAGGAACTTCAGGGGCCACACCAGCGCCAGCAGCTGCAGCAGGCCCAGGGTCCCCAGGTCCGTGCCGCCGTCGCGCAGGATCCCCGTGAGCCCGGTGGAGAGGAACGAGGCGCCGATGAACTGCGTGGTGTACAGCGCCCACAGCAGCCCCCAGAAGGCGCGGGGGGTGCGGGTTGTGCCCGGAGTCGGGGGCGTGACGGTTGCGGTGCTCATGCGGTCCTCCAGTAGGCCGTGGCGTCGATGTGGGTGCGAGGGACCCCGTGCTCGGTCCGCAGAGCGGTGCTCAGCCGGCGGTTCTGCTGCGCCTCCACGGCGATCCAGAACCGGTCCCCGGCCGTGGGGGGCTCGCTGCCCCAGTGCTCCAGGACGGCGTCGGCCACCTCGCGGCCGCTGTCCGCGCGGTGGACGCGGTGCACGCGGTGGTGCTCGGCGGCGGCCAGGGGCAGGGTCTCGTCCCCGGGCTCGCGGTACTCGAACCAGACGTCCACGTCCCGGGCGTCCAGGTGGGCGAGCATCGCGTTCACGGCCGGCAGGCTCGCGGGGTCCCCCACGATCACGGTGCGGCCGGGGAACTCCGCCTCCAGGCCCACTGCGCTGGTGTCCGAAGACCCGCGGCGAGGGTTCTTCCTGGGCTGCCACGGCGGGGTGCTGCCCAGCAGGGACGCGCGGATGGTGTCCCCGGGCGCGCACGTGCGGGCCCACTCGGAGGCCGCACCCTCGTGCAGCGCGAACTCCATGTCGAACAGGCCCGCTTCCGGGCGGGGGTCGATCACCGTGAACGCGCGCTGGTGGTCCTTGCCCTCGGACGTGAACCACAGCCGCAGCCACAGGGTGGGGAACGGGGTGTGCTCCGCGAGGAACCCCTCGTCCCGCACCGTGATGCGGGTGTAGGTGGGGCTCAGGGGCTCCCGGTCCACCACGGTGAGCGTGGTCTCCGAGGCGCCCAGGGCGCGCACGGCGAGTCTTTCCCAGTGGGGCATGGTTCTCCTCGGTCGGCGGGTGTCGCGGTGGGGACCCGGCTCGCGCGGCGGGCGCCCGGCGCGACTACACAATCCCAGAGGCTTAGGTTAGCCTAACCTGTCGTCGAATAGGCAACGGCCGTGTTTCCTATTGCGTCATCGAGTGCACCCGACGGAAAGAGGCCATCGCTGATGAGTTCACCCCTGCTCCACCAGGACACCGTCGCGGATCTCATGCGGGACGTCACCGCGGCCACGGCCGCAGGCGCCGCCCGCGTGGCCACCGCGCGGCAACCCCATGTGCCGGCCACCCACGAGGAGATGGCGAGCGCGGTGTCGGACATCGACCTGGATGCGCCCCTGGGGGACTTCGAGTCCACCGTGGACGAGCTGGACAGGACGTGGCTGCGCCACGCCGTGTGGTTCCACCACCCGAAGACCCTGGCGCACCTGAACTGTCCGGTGGCGGTCCCGGCGGTCGCCGCCGAGACCCTCGCCGCCACCGTGAACGTGTCCATGGACACCTGGGACCAGTCCAAGGCGGCCACCGCGATCGAGCGGGCGCTGCTGTCCTGGACGGCGGGACGCATCGGCTTCCCGGCGGGGGCGGACGGCATGTTCACCCCGGGCGGGACCACCTCCAACCTGCAGGCGCTGATGCTCGCCCGGGACGAGTGCCTGGAGGCGAGCGGCCGGGAGCCGGGGGCGGCCCCGCGACCGGTGCGGGCGGCGTCGTTGCGCATCCTGGCCGGAGCGGAGGGCCACTTCTCCGTGGTCACGGCCGCGCGGATCCTGGGCCTGGACGACGACAGTGTGATCCCGGTGCCGGTCGAGGCGGACGGCTCGGTCTCCGTGCCCGCGCTGGAGCGCGCGGTCGCGGACCTCGCGGCGCAGGGGCTGACCCCCATGGCCGTGGTGGCCACCGCTGGAACCACGGACCGCGGGGCAGTGGACCCGCTGCCGCGCCTGGCCGAGCTGTGCGAGGAGCACGGGATCTGGCTGCACGTGGACGCGGCCTACGGGGGCGGGCTGCTGGTCTCCCCGGCGCACCGGGACCGGCTGGCCGGGATCGAGCGGGCGGACTCCGTGACCGTGGACTACCACAAGACGTGGTTCCAGCCCGTGAGCTGCTCGGCCGTGGTGGTGCGGGACGGACGCACCCTGCGCCACTGCACGCACCACGCCGCGTACCTGAACCCGGCGGACACTCCCGAGCCCAACCAGGTGGACCGCTCGTTGCAGACCACCCGGCGCTTCGACGCCCTGAAGCTGTGGGTCACGCTGCGCACGGTGGGACCCGACGGGATCGGGGAGCTGCTCGACGCCGTCATCGACCTCGCCGCCCGCGTGGCGGCGGACCTCCGTGCGGACCCCCGCTTCGAGCTCGTGTGCGAGCCGTCGCTGAGCACCGTGCTGTTCCGGTGGCTGCCACCCGCCCACGAGGACGGCCCCGCGGACCCTGACCCGTGGGTGCGGGCGGTCCGCCGCGCCGTGTGGGACACCGGGCGCGCCACCGTGGCCGAGACCGTGGTGGCCGGGCGTCCGTGCCTGAAGCTGACCCTCCTCAACCCCACGACCACCCTGCAGGACGTCCGGGACGTCCTGGACCTGGTCCACCGGACCGCCATGTCAGTGACCGCCCGCGAGAGCACCGGAAAGGCCTGCGCATGAACCACCTCGACGCCGCCACTGCCCGCCCCGAGAACCCCGCCGCCGCGGTGGACCGCGGCGCCCCCGACGCCCCCCTGGACCTGCTGTGCGTGGGCGTGGGCCCCTTCGGCCTGGGGCTGGCGTGCCTCGCGGATCCCCTGGCGGACGTGCGCGCCGCGTTCCTGGACGCCGCGAGCGGCTTCGACTGGCACCCCGGCCTGCTCTTCGAGGACGCGACCCTGCAGGTCCCGTTCCTGGCGGACCTCGTGACCATGGCCGACCCCACCTCACGGTTCTCCTTCCTGCAGTGGCTGAAGGAGACCGGGGAGCTGTACCCGTTCTACGTGCGCGAGTCCTTCTACCCCCTGCGCCGCGACTACAACGCCTACTGCCGGTGGGCCGCCGAGCGTGTCCGGGGCCTGCACTGGGACCACCGCGTGCTCGGGGTCGCCCGTCCCGCGGGTGAGGGTCCGTGGTGCGTCACCTCCCGGTCCGGCGGAGCCGAGCACACCTGGTGGACGCGCCACCTCGTGGTGGGCACCGGCACCGTGCCCAGCGTCCCGGGGGCGCTCGCGGGAGTCTCCGCGCGGACCCTGCACGCCAGCGAGTACCTCGCCCGCCGGGAGGAGCTGCTGGGCCGGGAGCACGTCACGGTGATCGGCTCCGGCCAGTCCGCCGCCGAGGTGTTCCTGGACCTGATCTCGGCGCCGGACGCACCCGCCGTGGACTGGATCACCCGCTCCCCGCGGTTCTACCCCATGGAGTACTCCAAGCTCAGCCTGGAGCTGACCTCCCCGGACTACCTGGACCACTTCCGCGCGCTGCCCGAGGCGGAGCGGGACCGGCTCAACGCCTCCCAGCCGCAGCTGCACCGCGGGATCTCGGACGACACCGTGGACGCCATCCACGAGGCCCTCTACGTCCGCCGCCACCAGGACGCCGCCCCCGTGCGGATCGTGCCCGCCACAGAGCTCACGGACGCCTGGACCGAGCGCGGACGCACCGTGCTGCGCTGGCGCAACACCGAGAACCACACGGTGCGCGAGACCGTCACGGACGCCGTGGTGGCGGCCACCGGGTACCGGCCCGCCTCCCTGGACTGGCTCGAGCCCGTCGCGGAGCAGCTCCACCTGGACGGCGCCGGGCGGCTCAGTCCCGACCGGCTGCACCGGGCGAGCGCGGACGGCACCGTGCACGTGCTCAACCACGGCGAGCACACCCACGCGCTCACCGCCCCGGACCTCGGCATGGGCGCGCTGCGCAACGCCCACGTGCTGGCCCACGTCACGCGCCGCGCCCCGTATGCGACCGAGGCGCACACCACGTTCCAGAGCTTCGGGCGCATCCCGCAGGCCAGCACGGTCCCGCGGCTGGATCCCGGCGCCGTGCACGACGGCGCGGTGCGGGTCAGCGCGCAGGGGCGCACCTTCACGCTGCGCCCGGTGGATCCCGAGGGGGACCTCGCGCTGCTGCACGGCTGGCTGAGCGCCCCGCGCGCCCACGCCTGGGAGCTGGTGGGCGCGGCCCCCGAGGAGGTGCTCGCGGAGTACCGCCGCATGGCCGGCACGGACGGTGAGGACGCCTGGATCGTGAGTGAGAACGGCACCCCGCTGGCCCTGCTGGAGACCTACGACCCCGCGCGCAGCCCGCTGGCCGCGGTGTGGCCCGTGCGCGACGGCGACGCCGGGCTCCACCTCTTCGTGGCACCGGCCGACTCCCCCGTGCCCGGCACCACCAGGGCCGTGATGGCCGCGGCCCTGCGGTTCCTGTGGTCCGACCCCGCCGTGCAGCGTGTGCTCGTGGAGCCGGACGTGCGCAACGAGCGGATCCGCGCCATCAACCGCTGGGCCGGGTTCCGCGAGGTCGGCGAGTGCACCCTGCCGGAGAAGACGGCGTGCGTGAGCGTCGTCGAACGCCCCGCCGAGGAGGGCGCCGGAACCCGCTCGGCCGCAACGACCACCACGGAGGTGACCCGATGACCGCCCAGAGCACCCACCACGAGAACCGGGCGCGAGCCACGGCGGCGGGGACCGCGCCGTCGTCCGCACCGCGCCCCACCGCGGCCCCGGCACTGGACCCCGAGGACTCGCGCGCCCTGCAGCGGGACGTGCTCGCCAAGATGTTCTCCGAGTTCAGCCACGAGCGCATGCTCCACCCCGAGCCCTCGGGCGAGGGCTGGACCGTCGCGGACGCGGCGGGAACGCCGTGCTGGTACTTCGAGGCCACGCGCCACCCCCTCGAGCACTGGGAAGTGGACCCGGCGTCCGTGCGCCGGATCGCCCCGGACGGGACCGGCTCCGAGCCGGACGCGCAGCAGGCCGTCCTGGACCTGAAGGAGGCCCTGGGGCTCGACGACGCGGTGCTGCCCCTGTACCTGGAGGACCTCTCCGCAACCATGTTCTCCATGGCGCAGCGCCGTGCGGCCCCGGCCCCGAGCGCGGCCGAGCTCGCCCACGCGCAGCTGCCGGAGGTCGAGCGCTTCCTGGACCGCGGACACCCCGGCTTCGTGGCGAGCTCCGGGCGCGTGGGCATGGGCGCCGCCGAGCAGGAGGCGTGGGCGCCGGAGGCCGCGGCACCCACCCGGCTCACGTGGCTGGCCGTGCGGCGGTCCCTGTGCACGGTGTCCCTCGGGGAGCACCTCACGGACCGCGAGCACATGGACCGTCACCTCACGGACGGCGAGCGCGAGCTGTTCCGTGACGCGGTGCGGGCCGCCGCGGAGGACCCGGACGAGTACACCGTGGTCCCGGTGCACCCGTGGCAGTGGGAGCACCGCATCCTGCCCGGAATGCTCCCGGACGTGCTGCGCCGGGACCTGGTGCTGGTGGGTCAGGGGGAGCACGAGTGGCGCGCCCAGCAGTCCCTGCGCACGTTCCTGGACGTGAGCGACCCGCGCCGGGACTACGCCAAGACCGCGATGGGCGTGCACAGCATGGGGTTCCTGCGCGGGCTCTCCCCCCACTACATGGCCACGATGCCCGCGATCAGCGACTGGCTGCACGGGATCGTCCGGTCGGACGAGCTGCTGGGTGAACGGGGCATCCGCGTGCTGCGCGAGCACGCCGCGGTGGGCTACACCGGGGACGCCCACCACCGCAGCGGGGTGGCCTCCGACCACACCAAGCAGCTCGCGGCCCTGTGGCGCGAGTCCCCGCTGGCCCTGCTGGAGCCGGGGGAGCACGCGGCGAGCCTGGCCGGTGTGCTGCACACCGATCGCTCCGGGTGCCCGCTGGTCGGCGCGTGGATCGAGCGCTCCGGGGTCTCGGCCACCGAGTGGGTCACCGCGCTGCTGAACGTCTACCTGGTGCCCGTGGCGCACCTGCTGCTGTCCCAGGACACCGCCCTCATGCCCCACAGCGAGAACGTGATCCTGCGGCTGCGGGACGGTCTGCCCGTGGGTGCGTTCTGGAAGGACATCGGTGAGGAGGTCGCCGTTCTCAGCGACCGTCCCCTGCCCCGGGGCATGGAGCGCATCCGCGCCGTCACGGAACCGGAGGAGCGTGAGCTGTCCATCCACACGGACGTCCTGGACGGCGTGCTGCGCCACCTCGCCGTGCTGCTGCACACCACGGGCGTGCTGGACGAGCGGGAGTTCTGGCGCCTCGCGGCCCGCGCGCTGGACGAGCACCGGCAGCGCTTCCCGCAGCACTGGCGTGAGCTGGACCTCTTCCGGGGGACCTTCGCCCACTCCTGCCTGAACCGGCTGCAGCTGCGCAACCCCCAGAAGATGGTGGACCTCGCGGACCAGTCCTCCTCCCTGGTCTACGCCGGCCGCCTGGAGAACCCCCTGGCCTCGTTCCGCCCCGCACCCAGGGACGGCGCGCTGTGACCACCGGGCCCGGATGGCGGCTGTTCCGCGACCCAGCGGGCGTCCCGCACGTGCAGGCGGAGAACCTCTCGGCGCTCGCTCACGGCCACGGGTACGTCACCGGCCTGGACCGCGCGTGGTACGCGGAGGTGCTGCGCCGTCGGGCCGAGGCCCGATCCGCGGAGCTCGTGGGGCCGGAGGCGTTCGACGGGGACCAGCTGAGCCTGGCCGCGGACGTGGTGGGCACGGCGCGGCGGTGGTGGCAGGCGGCGTCGTCCGAGGACCGGGAGTTCCTCGCCGCCTACGCCCGCGGGATCAGCGCCGCCCTGGCCGAGGTGTGGGAGGGGACCCCAGAGGCGCGCGAGGCCGGTGTGGCGCACGAGCCCGTGCGCCCCTGGGACCCCTGGACCCCGCTGGCCGTCCACCTGGACGCGCACCTGCTCACGGGCAGCCTGCCGGAGCAGCTGTGGCGACGGCGCGTGCGTGCCCTCCTGGGCGAGGCGTGGCTCCCGGTCCTGGACGCCGAGTCCCCAGCGGCCGCGGGCTCCAACGCCTGGCTCGTGCCCGGGGAGCTGTCCGTCACGGGCTCCCCGCTGCTCGCGGCGGACCCGCACCGGCTCGTGGAGGAGTCCGGGCCCTACCAGCCGGTGTGCCTGTCCACCCCGCGGCTGCGCGTGCGCGGTCTCGCCCTCGTGGGCCTGCCCGGGGTGCCGCACTTCGGGCGCACCGAGTCCGCGGCCTGGGCCATCACGGCGGCCATGACGGTGACCGAGCGGGTCACGGAGGTCCCGGTCGAGAACCGGCACGGCACCTGGGTGCTCACCCGCACCGGCGAGGCGCTGGAACGCCACCGGGCCGTGCTCCGGGCACGCGACGGCGTGGAGCGCACCTGCTCGGTGTGGCGCTGCGCGGCGGGCTTCGTGCTCCCGGGCGTCCCCGAGCACGAGGCGCTGCTCGACGCCGCCGCCCACGGCTCCACCGCGCGCGTCACCGTGGTGAGCCCGGCCCCCGTGGCCGATCCCGCCCGGGCGTTCGCCGCGTGCCGGGAGAGCCTCGAGGCGCGCACCGCGGACGACGTGGTGGCCGCGTTCTCCGGATGGGCGGTGCCGTGCGACGACCTGCTCGCCGCGGACGCCCACGGCGCGTGCCGCAACGCCGTGGCCGGAGCGTTCCTGGGCACCCCCGAGCCCCCGCGGGCCCTGGACGCGATCACCGTGCGCGCCAACCAGCGCCCCACAGCCCCGGCCGCCTCGGCCTCCCGCCTGGCGTGCGCGTCCCCGCACCGGGCACGGCGCGCGGCGCAGCTGCTGGAGGAGGCCGTGGCCGCCCACGGCGTCGTGCGCCACGAGGACCTGCTGGCCGCCCAGCTGGACACCGCCGCACCCCACTGGCCCCCGCTGCTGCGGCGGCTGCTGGGCGAGGCGTCCTGCGAGCGGGAGTCCTCCGGGGCCGGCACCCCGGACGCACCCGACACGGCGCGGAACCCAGGGCGCACGGCTGCGGCAGACGCAGCACCCCCGGCCGTCTCCCCCGCGGCCGCGCGGGCGCGGGAGCACCTGCTCGCCTGGGACGGGAGCATGGCGGCGGACTCCACGGGTGCCTCCTGGTTCGCGGTGTGGCGCGAGGCCCTCGTGCGCGAGCTCGTGGCGCACACCGCGCTCCGCGCACTGGACGCTCCCACGGGCATGCCCACCGTGTGGGACCCCTTCCTGCACGGCGTGGGACGCGTGGGTCTCGCGGTCGAGAACGTGATCCGCTGCGGGCCGGCACTGGGCGTGGACGTGACCGGGTGCGCGCTGGCCGCCCTCGACCGGGTGGCCGAGGAGCACCGCCTCGCGCTCCCGCCCAGCACCGGTCGCGACGAACCCGCCGCCCCGGTCTCGCCCCGGCCACGGCGGCACCGTGCCGACTGGTCGGACGACGCCGCTGCACCGGACTGTGCCCCCGCCACCTCCCCCTCGGGTGAGCCCACCCTGCCCGCGTGGGGTGTGCTGCACGCGTTCACCCCGTGGCGCAGCGACCCCGCCATGACCCCCGCGGACCCCGTGCCCGTAGGTGGGGACACCGACTGCCTGCTCGCGGCGGGGACCCTGCCGGGCGTGGGTCCCGCGTGCCTGCGGGTGCCCGCGGCCAGGGTGCTGTGGGACCTGGCGGACCCGGCGGCGTCGTGGTGGATCACCCCGGACCCCGTGGCCCGCGGCGAGAGCACGGAGGCCCCGGTGCACCGGTGGGCACGGGGCGAGACCGACCAGGCGCTGCCGTGGGTTCCCGCCGGTGCCGTGGGTCCGCTGGGGCGGACACTCGACCTGGGGGCGCTGCAGCTGCCCGAGGGCGGCTCCGAACCCGCCACGAGGGCCGCGCTGCGCCCGGTGGATCCGCGGCCGGACGCCGCTCTGCTCCACGAGTGGGTCAGCGCCCCGCGCGCACGGTTCTGGGGCATGGGAGGGCTCGGGTCGGAGCAGGTGCGGGAGGTCTACGAGTACCTTGCTGCCTCCCCCACGCACCACGCGTGGATCGTGGAGGTGAATGGGGAGCCCACCGGCCTGTTCCAGACCTACGAGCCGCACGCGGACCCGGTGGGTGCCGCCTACCGCGTGGAACCCGGGGACCTCGGGATCCACGTGCTGCTCGCGCCGACGGGGCGTCCCCGGCGTGGGCTCACCGGTGCCCTGGGCCGCGCGGTCCTGGAGCAGGTGGCCCGCCACGGCACCACCTGGCGGATCGTGGCCGAGCCGGACGTCTCCAACGACCGGGCACTGGAGCGGGCGGCCGCCACGGGGTTCGAGCTGGGCCCCGCCATCGAGCTGCCGGGCAAGACGGGGCGGCTGGCCTTCCTGACCTTGCCGCCCGCCCGGGGTTCCTGACCCCACCAGCTACGACGACGCCCCCGGTCCCCGACTCGTGTCGGTGACCGGGGGCGTCGTGCGCTCCTGCCCGGAGAGGGAGGCCACTCAGTCGCGGGTGAGGCGGCGGTGCGCCAGGCGGTGCGGGCGCGCGGCGTCCGCACCGAGACGCTCGACCTTGTTCTCCTCGTACGACTCGAAGTTGCCCTCGAACCAGTACCAGTTGTCCGGGTGCTCCTCGGTGCCCTCCCACGCGAGGATGTGGGTGGCCACGCGGTCCAGGAACCACCGGTCGTGGGAGACCACCACGGCGCAGCCCGGGAAGTCCAGCAGCGCGTTCTCCAGGGAGCCGAGGGTCTCCACGTCGAGGTCGTTGGTGGGCTCGTCCAGCAGCAGCAGGTTGCCGCCCTGCTTCAGGGTCAGCGCCAGGTTCAGGCGGTTGCGCTCACCACCGGAGAGCACCCCGGCCTTCTTCTGCTGGTCCGGGCCCTTGAAGCCGAACGCGGACACGTACGCGCGGGAGGGCATCTCCACCTTGCCCACGTTGATGTAGTCCAGCCCGTCCGAGACGACCTCCCAGAGGGTCTTCTCCGGGTCCAGGTTCTCGCGGTTCTGGTCCACGTAGGAGATCTGGACGGAGTCGCCCACCCTGAGCTCGCCGCCGTCCAGCTCCTCCAGGCCCACGATGGTCTTGAACAGCGTGGACTTGCCCACGCCGTTGGGACCGATCACGCCCACGATGCCGTTGCGCGGCAGCGAGAACGAGAGGCCGTCGATCAGGGAGCGGTCCCCGAAGCCCTTCTTCAGGTCGTTGGCCTCGATCACCTGGTTGCCCAGGCGCGGTCCCGGCGGGATCTGGATCTCCTCGAAGTCCAGCTTCCTGGTCTTCTCCGCCTCCGCGGCCATCTCCTCGTAGCGCGCCAGACGCGACTTGGACTTGGTCTGGCGGCCCTTGGCGTTGGAGCGCACCCACTCGAGCTCGTCCTTCAACCGCTTGGCCTGCTTGGCGTCCTTCTTGCCCTGGACCTCCATGCGCTTGGCCTTGGTGTCCAGGTACGTGGAGTAGTTGCCCTCGTAGGGGTACAGCCGCCCACGGTCCACCTCGCAGATCCACTCCGCCACGTGGTCCAGGAAGTACCGGTCGTGGGTCACGGCCAGCACGGCGCCCGGGTAGCTCGCGAGGTGCTGCTCGAGCCACAGCACGGACTCGGCGTCCAGGTGGTTGGTGGGCTCGTCCAGCAGCAGCAGGTCCGGCTTCTCCAGCAGCAGCTTGCACAGCGCCACGCGGCGGCGCTCACCACCGGAGAGCACCTTCACATCGGCGTCCGGCGGGGGGCAGCGCAGTGCGTCCATGGCCTGCTCCAGCTGGGAGTCGAGGTCCCACGCGTTCGCCGCGTCGATCTCCTCCTGCAGCTTGCCCATCTCCTCCATGAGGGCATCGAAGTCCGCGTCCGGCTCGGCCATCTCCGCGGAGATCTCGTTGAAGCGGTCGAGCTTGGCCTTGATCTCGCCCACGCCCTCCTCCACGTTGCCGAGGACGGTCTTCTCCTCGTTCAGCGGCGGCTCCTGCAGCAGGATCCCCACCGAGTAGCCCGGGCTCAGGCGCGCCTCGCCGTTGGAGGGCTGGTCCAGCCCCGCCATGATCTTGAGGATGGTCGACTTTCCCGCGCCGTTGGGTCCCACGACGCCGATCTTGGCGCCCGGGAAGAACGACATGGTGACGTCGTCCAGGATGACCTTGTCGCCCACCTTCTTGCGGGCCTTGTTCATGGTGTAGATAAATTCCGCCATGCCCTCCAGGCTACCGCCCCGCCGCCGGGCCGGGGGCCACACCAGAACCGTGAGACCAGCCGGGGTGAGACCACACCAGGGGACGCCGCCGCGGCGGCGAGGACACCCCGGGCCGGGGCGTCCTCGCCCGGAGCCCACAGCCTGCGGGCCGTCGGCGCTCAGCGCGCGGCCGCGACCGGCGCGCGGTCCTCGTCAAGCCGGACGGCGTCGTCCTCCTCGGCGGTATGCTCAGCGGCGTCCTGGGCGCGCTCGGCACCGGGACCCGTGTCCTGGCCGGTGCCGGTGAGGTTCCGGAAGGTGTCGTCGTCCCCGGCCACCGCGAGCACCGCCCCGGACTCCAGGTCCACGAAGCTCTCCTCCTCCAGCCCGAGCGCCTGGGAGCTGCGGTATCGCTGCTCGGAGGCTCCGCGCTCGACGCCGTTCCCCTCCCCCGCGCCCCGCTCGCCGTCCGAACTCGCGTCCCGGGCGCCGTCGCCGGCCTCCGCGCGCTGGGAGCGGCCGCCGGAGCGGGAGAAGTTGGCGGTGCCGAAGCTGAGGTCGTGACCCACCGCGGTGGCGTCCACCTGCACGACCGTGCGGGGCCCGGTCTCCGACTGCCACTCGTTGATGCCCAGCTTGCCGGTGACCACCACGGGGTGCCCGCAGCGCACGCTCGCCATGACGTGCATGGCAAGCGCCCGGAAGCACCGCACGGTGTACCAGTTGGTGGACGTGTCGTGCCACGAGTTGGTGGCGGCGTCGAACCGGCGGGTGGTGGTGGCCAGCCGGAACCGGGCGACCATCGTGCCGTCCTCGAACAGCCGGGACTCCGGATCCTTGCCCACGAATCCGCGGAGGGTGATGTGCTCGCTCATGAGGTGCTCCTGGTGTCTGCTCGCCCGGGAGGGTCACGGTCTGCGAATCCGCAGCCGGTCGCAACGGGCGAGGGATGGGCCCCGGTGCGGGGTGCTCCCACTGTGCTCTGCACGGGCCCCGGCCGCGCGGCAGGAAGCGGATCCGGGGAGGCCGAGGTGCGGGGCGGCGTCGTGCGCGTGCCTGGGGAGGGCGCACCGCACGGGAGACGCGCGGGACAGGGCCGCCGGGCGGTGGCACGGCGGCGTTGCTACAGTGGGTCCTCGTTGCCCGCCCCAGTAGCTCAGTGGATAGAGCAGGAGCCTTCTAATCTCTTGGTCGGGGGTTCGACTCCCTCCTGGGGCACCACAGGACACCCGGTCAGCGCGGGCCGGCACCCGGCGCACTGCAATGGAACCGGGCGCCGGGGCGCACGCCGGTCGCAGGCGCCCGTGGCGTCACGGCAGGCGGTGCTCAGTACGCTTCGAAACGGCCGATCTGTGTGAGACTGCAGACACGAGGTCCCACCAGCCAACCGATCCCGACACCAGGAGGAGAAGCATGAGCAACCGGAACGAGCCGAACCCCCGGAAGGGCTACATGAGCCGCCGCACCGCGCTGATCGTGGCGAGCGTGGTCGCGCTCGTCATCGTGCTGTTCTTCGTGGTCATGAGCATCAGCACGCTCAGCACCACGCCCACGCCGGAGGACACGCCGCGCGATGCCACGGTGTCCCCCAGCACGAGTGCCTCGCCCCTGCCCTCGGCCTCCGAGCACTCCTAGTCCCGCGGGGCGCGCTGCCCGGCCCGCTCACCGCCCGTAGAACAGGCGCTCGAACACCGCGCGGGACTGCCGGGTGATCCGCAGGTAGTCCTCCTCCAGCTGGGTGGCGGATCCGGGCTCGTAGCCGATCCACCGTGCCACGGCCTCGAGGTCCGCGCGCCGGGAGGGCACGGAGTCCGAGGCGCGGCCCGAGCGCAGCACGTTGCCGTTGCGGATGTCCGTGGCGAGCTTCCAGGCGCGCTCCAGCACGGAGGCGTCCTCGGGACCCACGAGCTCTGCGGCCACGGCGGCGTGCAGCGCGGCCAGGGTGGAGGTGGTGCGCAGCTCGGGCACATCGTGGGCGTGGCGCAGCTGCAGCAGCTGCACCAGCCACTCCACGTCCGAGAGTCCGCCGCGGCCCAGCTTCACCTGACGCAGGGGGTCCGCGCCGCGCGGCATGCGCTCACTCTCCACGCGGGCCTTCATCCGCCGGACGTCCACGAGCTGACGCTCCGTGAACTCCGCCGGGTAGCGGTAGCGGTCCACCACGCGGAAGAACGCCTGGGCGACCTCCTCGGAACCGGCCATGTAGCGCGCCCGGGTGAGCGCCTGGGCCTCCCAGGTCTCACCCCACCGCTCGTAGTACTCGGCGTAGGAGGCCACCGAGCGCACCCGGGCGCCGGAGCGGCCCTCCGGGCGCAGGTCGTTGTCGATCTCCAGGACCCGTTCGGCCACCACCGGCGGCGTGCAGGGCTGCTTGAGCAGCTTCACCATGCGCGTCAGCACGTCCTCGGCCGCGGTGCGCGCCTCGTCCGCCTCGGCGCCCTCTACCGGTTCGTAGGCGTACATCACGTCCGCGTCGGAGCCGAAGCCGATCTCCCGTCCGCCCTGGCGCCCCATGGCGACCACGAGCACACGCGCCGGCACCGGCCCGTCGTGCTCGGCCTCCCAGTCGCGGCGGGCCAGGTGCAGCGCGGCCATGACGGTGGCCTGGTCCACGTCGGAGAGACCCGCCACGGTGGTCTCCACGTCTGCGACGCCGCTCGTGTCCGCGAGCGCGATCCGCAGCTGCTCCCGCCGACGGATCTGGCGGACGGCTCGGATGGCCTCCCGCGAGTCCCGGTGGCGGGTGAGCTGCGAGCGCATCTCGGTGCCGAGCTCCTCCAGGGAGCGGGTGGCCAGCTGGGAGTCGTCCCCGAGCCAGGCGGTGGCCTCCGGAGAGACCTCCAGCAGGTCGGAGACGTAGCGAGAGCTGGAGAGGATGTGGCACAGCCGTTCCGCCGCGGCGTTCGAGTCCCGCAGCATGCGCAGGAACCACGGCGTGGTGCCCAGGGACTCGCACACCCGGCGCAGGTTGAGCAGCCCGGCGTCCGGGTCCACTCCCTCGGCCAGCCAGTCCAGCAGCACGGGCAGCAGGGTGCGCAGGATCTCGGCACGGCGGCTCACCCCGCGGGACAGCGCCTCGATGTGGCGCATCGCAGCCCTGGTGTCCTGGTAGCCGAGCGCCGCCAGCCGGTCCCGGGCGGAGTCGGTGGTGAGGGTGGTGTCCGCGGGGGCGTTGGCCAGGGCGGCGAGCATGGGGCGGTAGAAGATCCGCTCGTGCATCGAGCGCACGCTGCGCTTGACCGCGGTCCACTCGTCCACGAGCCGCTGGGCGGTGGGGTGGGAGGACTCCGCGGCGCCGTCCACGGAGCGGGCCACCACCGCCAGCTCCCGCTCGTCACGGGGCATCAGGTGGGTGCGGCGCAGGCGGAACAGCTGGATCCGGTGCTCCAGGAGCCGCAGCCAGCGGTAGTTGCGCCCGAACTCCTCGGCATCCTTGCGCCCGATGTACCCGCCGGAGGACAGCGCCGTGAGGGAGTCGGTGGTGGCGCGGGTGCGCACGGTCTCATCGCCGCGCCCGTGCACGAGCTGCAGCAGCTGCACCGTGAACTCCACGTCCCGCAGCCCGCCCGGTCCGAGCTTGATCTGCCGGTCGCGGTCCTCGGCCGGGATGTTCTCCGTGACCCGGCGGCGCATGGCCTGCACCGACTCCACGAAGCCCTCGCGCTCGGCGGAGGACCAGATGAACGGAGCCACGGCGTCCTCGTAGCGCTCCCCCAGCTCGCGGTCCCCCGCGATGCACCGGGCCTTCAGCAGCGCCTGGAACTCCCAGGACTTGGCCCAGCGTTTGTAGTAGCGCACGTGCGAGTCCAGGGTGCGCACCAGCGGGCCGTCCTTGCCCTCCGGGCGCAGGTTCGCGTCCACCTCCCACAGCGCGGGCTCGGGACCGGGTGCCATCACCGCCTGGGCGAGCTGGTGGGCCAGCTCGGTGGCGATCTCCGTGGCCGTGCTCTCGTCCGGGACCTCGCCCGCGCCCGCCGCCCGGGTCTCCATGACGTAGACCACGTCCACGTCCGAGATGTAGTTCAGCTCGCGGGCCCCGCACTTGCCCATGCCGATCACCGCCAGGCGCACCTGCTCCACCAGGGCGGCGTCCCAGCGCTCGTGCGCCTGGGCCCGAGCCACCGCGAGCCCGGCCTCCAGAGCGGCCCCGGCGAGGTCCGCGAGCTGGCGCCCCACGGCGGGCATGTACTCCACCGGGTCCAGGGCGCCCACGTCCCGCACCGCCACGCGGGTCAGTCCGCGGCGGTAGGCGGTGCGCAAGGCCCGGTGCGCGTCCGCCCCGCGGACGGTGGCCACCGGGGTGTCCGCGTCCGGGTCAGCGCCCACGGACTCCAGCAGGGCCCGGCGCAGCGCCTCGGGCTGGTCCGCTCCGGGGTGGTCCTCGGGTCGGACGTCCAGCAGGTCGAGGTTCTCCGGCGCGCGCAGGAGGAACTCCCCGAGCGCCTCGGAGGCGCCCAGCAGCCGGAACATGGTCTCCGAGTCCGCGGGGTTCCCGTTGACGCGGCGCGCGAGCTCCGGGTGCTGCTCGCTCAGCCGCACCAGCAGCTGCAGGGCCACGTCCGGCGACGCCGCGTGGCCCAGTCCCGTGAGCAGGGCGGACGTGTCCACGTCGTCGAGCTCGCGGAACCCCAGCCAGCGGCGGGCGTTGGTCACGTCCGCGAAACCGGTGGAGATCAGCTGCTTCGCGGAGATCTTCTCGGCGCGCTCCTTCGCGGTGCCCCCCGTCCCACTCACGGGCGGCACTACAGGATGCCCAGGTTGGTGCGCAGCTCGTACGGGGAGACCTCCTGGCGGTACTGGTCCCAGTCGCGGCGCTTGTTGGCCAGGAAGTACTCGAAGACCTGCTCCCCCAGCAGCTCGGCCATGAACTCGGAGTCCTCCGTGAGGCCCACGGCGTCATGCAGGCTCGAGGGCAGCGGCTTGTGGCCCACCGCCCGCCGCTCGGCGCTGCTCATGGAGAAGACGTCCTCCGTCTCCACCGGGGGCAGCTCGTACTCGTTCTCGATGCCCTTCAGCCCCGCCCCGATCAGCGCGGCGTAGGACAGGTACGGGTTGGTGGCGGAGTCGATGCCGCGGTACTCGATGCGCGAGGACTGCACCTTGTCCGGCTTGTAGAGCGGCACGCGCACCAGCGCGGAGCGGTTGTTGTGCCCCCAGGACATGTAGGACGGCGCCTCGTCCCCGGCCCACAGCCGCTTGTAGGAGTTCACGAACTGGTTGGTCACGGACGTGAACTCGGGGGCGTGGCGCAGTAGCCCCGCGATGAAGTGCCGTCCGGTGTCCGAGAGCCGGAACTCGGCCCCGGCCTCGTAGAACGCGTTGGTGTCCCCCTCGAAGAGCGAGAAGTGGGTGTGCATCCCGGACCCGGGGTGGCGGGAGAACGGCTTGGGCATGAACGTGGCGTAGATCCCCTGGGACAGGGCCACCTCGCGGATCACCGTGCGGAACGTCATGATGTTGTCCGCGGTCTGCAGGGCGTCCGCGTAGCGCAGGTCGATCTCGTTCTGGCCCGGCCCGGCCTCGTGGTGGGAGAACTCCACGGAGATCCCCACGGCCTCGAGCATGCTGACCGCGCGGCGCCGGAAGTCCTGGACCACCCCGCCCGGGACGTGGTCGAAGTAGCCCTCGTAGTCCACGGGCACGGGTTCCCCGGTGCCCGGGTCCAGCTCCGGAGAGCGCAGCAGGTAGAACTCGATCTCGGGGGCGGTGTAGCACGTGAACCCCATGTCCGAGGCCTTGGCCAGCACCCGCTTCAGCACACCCCGGGGATCCGCCGCGGAGGGCTCGCCGTCCGGGGTCTTGAGGTCGCAGAACATGCGGGACGTGGGCTCCTCCTCCCCGCGCCACGGCAGCAGCTGGAAGGTGGAGGGGTCCGGCTGCAGGAGCATGTCGGACTCGAACACGCGCGAGAGCCCCTCGATGGAGGAGCCGTCGAAGCCGAGCCCCTCCTCGAACGCCGCCTCCACCTCGGCGGGCGCGAGCGCCACCGACTTCAGCGTGCCCACCACGTCCGTGAACCAGAGCCGCACGAAGCGCACGTCCCGGTCCTCGATGGTTCGGAGCACGAACTCCTGTTGACGGTCCACGGGTCCACCTCGGATTCCTCGGGGGTGCTGCACAGCGGGTCACGGGCCCTGTCCGGGTGCCTGCACCCGGCGGAGCCACGGCCCCACTGTATCCGCCCCGTCGGACACGCTCACCCGGCGACCCCCTGCGGTGCGGTGGGCGCGGCGGCGGCCCGGGCGGCGTCGTCGGGGGCCGCTACGCTGGGACGATGAACGATTCCCAGCCCACCCCCGGAGCCCCCGCGGCGCCCTCCCTGGCCGACGTCAAGCGCGTGCGCACCGTGCACCTGCAGCGCGCCAAGGACACCGGGGAGAAGTTCTCCATGCTCACGAGCTACGACGTGCTCACCGCCGGGATCTTCGACCGCGCCGGGGTGGACGTCCTGCTCGTGGGCGACTCCCTGGGCAGCACCGTGCTCGGCCACGACTCCACCCTGCCCGTGACGCTCGAGCACATGATCACCCTCGCGGCGGGCGTGGTGCGCGGAACCCGGCGTGCCATGGTGCTGGTGGACCTGCCGTTCGGCTCCTACGAGGAGTCGCCCGCGCAGGCAGTGCGCAGCGCGGTGCGCGTCATGAAGGAGTCCGGGGCGCACGCCGTGAAGATCGAGGCGGGCGCCGCGCTCGCCGAGCACGTGGCCGCGGTGGTGCGCGCGGGGATCCCCGTGATGGGCCACGTGGGCTTCACACCGCAGTCCGAGCACGCCCTGGGCGGCTTCCGGGTCCAGGGGCGCGGGGCCGCCGCCCAGCAGGTGCTGGCCGACGCCCGCGCCATGCAGGAGGCCGGGTGCTTCGGGGTGCTGCTCGAGATGGTGACCGTGGAAGCCGCGGCCACCGTGGAGGATGCGCTGGACGTGCCCACCGTGGGCATCGGCGCGGGTGGTGCGACCACGGGCCAGGTGCTCGTGTGGCAGGACATGCTGGGGCTGCGCACGGGCACCATGCCCCGCTTCGTCCGGCAGTACGCGCAGCTCGCGGAGATGGCGGGCGACGCCGTGTCCGAGTACGTGGCCGACGTCCGCTCGGGCGCATTCCCGGCCGAGGAGCACACGTACCGCGGGTGAGCACGACGCCGCCCGCGCCCCGGCGCGTCACTCGCCCTTGAAGGCGGCGTCCTCGTCGTCCCAGCGCTTGGTGTTCTCCGCCGCGTGCTCCAGGGCACGGGCGGCGTCCTCGCGCGTGGCGTAGGGACCCATGAGCTGGCGGTAGTCGTCCTTGGGGCCCTCCTCGACCTGCTTGGTGTAGAGGTTGTACCAGTACTCGGCCATGCGTTTCCTCTCTCTCCGGCGCGGTGCGCCGTCTGCCCACCCGCCCACGGGCGGGGCACGAACACCCCGGGCGGAACAGGCCCGGGACCCAAGGCTTAGGGTAGTTGGTGCACCCGGTGCGCGGTGCGCTTCGGCGGCCGCGCACACCCACGCGTGACCGCCGCAGGAGGCATCGACCCATCGTGACCAGCCACAACCTCGCACCCGCTCCCGGATCCACCGCCCCCGTCGGCGCCCTGCGCGCCGGCGCGCTCACGCCGCTGCGCCCCGTGCCCCGCGGCATCGAGCGCCCGGAGTACGTGGGGCGTCTGGAGCCGGACGAGGGCAGCGCCTCCAACGTGTACACCCCGGAGGAGGTCGAGCTGGTGCGGGAGGCCGGACAGATCGCGGCGCGCGCCCTGCAGGCCGCGGGCGCCGAGGCGAAGCCGGGTGTCACCACCGACGAGCTGGACCGGATCGCGCACGAGTACATGTGCGACCACGGGGCCTACCCCTCCTGCCTGGAGTACCGCGGCTTCCCCAAGTCCATCTGCACCTCGCTGAACGAGGTGATCTGCCACGGCATCCCGGACTCCACCGTCCTGGAGGACGGGGACATCATCAACCTGGACGTCACCGCCTACAAGAACGGCATGCACGGGGACACCAACGCCATGTTCCTCGTGGGGGACGTGGACGAGGACTCCCGCCTGCTCGTGGAGCGCACCCTGGAGGCCACCAACCGGGCGATCAAGGCCGTGCGTCCCGGGCGGGAGATCAACGTGATCGGGCGCGTGATCGAGAAGTACGCCAAGCGCTTCGGCTACGGCGTGGTGCGGGACTTCACCGGCCACGGCGTGGGCCGCGAGTTCCACACCGGGCTGATCGTCCCGCACTACGACGCCGCCCCGTCCTACGCCACCGAGATGGTCCCGGGCATGATCTTCACCATCGAGCCCATGCTGACCCTCGGGTCCATCGCGTGGGACCAGTGGGAGGACGAGTGGACCATCACCACCCACGACCGGCTGCGCACCGCGCAGTACGAGCACACCATGGTCGTGACCGACGACGGCGTGGAGATCCTCACCCTCCCCTGATCGGAGGCGCGCTCCCGTAAACTCGGGACCAGGGGGTCGGCAGTGCACCGCGCGGCCCCGTCACAGCTACAGACCGTGGACCGAAGGGACTGTTCATGAGCTCAGGTACTCCGCAGGGTGTCGTCTCGCAGTACGGCATTGGAATCGACATTGGTGGTACCGGCACCAAGGGTGGGATCGTCGATCTCTCCACCGGCCAGCTCGTGGGTGAGCGGTTCCGCATCCCCACCCCGCAGCCCGCCACGCCCCAGGCCGTGGCGGACGTGGTCCGTCAGATCGTGGACGAGCTGCAGTCCCGCCCGGAGGCTCCCGCCCCGGAGAGCCACGTGGGGATCGTGTTCCCCGCCATCATCAAGAACGGCGTGGCGCTCTCCGCCGCGAACGTGGACAAGTCCTGGATCAACACGGACGTGGACGCCCTGATGACCGAGACCCTCGGCCGCGAGGTCGAGGCCCTCAACGACGCCGACGGCGCCGGGCTGGCCGAGGCGCACTACGGCGCGGGCAAGGGCCAGGAGGGACTGGTCATGGTGATCACTCTGGGCACCGGCATCGGCTCCGCCATGATCCTCAACGGTCAGCTCGTACCCAATGCGGAGCTCGGCCACCTGGAGATCGACGGCCACGACGCAGAGACGCGGGCCTCGGCCGCGGCCCGCGAGCGCGAGCAGCTGCCGTGGAAGAAGTGGGCCACCAAGCGGCTGCAGCGCTACTTCTCCCACGTGGAGTTCCTCTTCTCGCCGTCCCTGTTCGTGATCGGCGGCGGCGTGTCCAAGAACTCGGAGAAGTTCCTGCCGTACCTGGAGCTGAACACCCCCGTGGAGATCGCGGCGCTGCGCAACAACGCGGGCATCGTGGGCGCGGCCCTGTGGGCGCAGCAGTGCAACGAGGCACAGGCGGCCAAGTCGGTCATCGACCCCGTGGGCTGACAGTCTTCTCCCGCCCGGGCGGGCTGCGGCCCGGGCGCCGGAGTGACGAACGGCCCCTTCCCGCGCGGGGAGGGGCCGTTCGTCACTCAGGAAGCATCCCGGGCGTGTCCCGCTCCCCTGCGGACACATCCGCACGGGGCAGGGCGGAGCAGCACCCGGACATGAAACAAGGCCCCGATGCGGTCCGCGGCTTCCCCTCCGCAGACCCTCAGGGCCTTGCAGGTCGAGTCTAGGTGCTCCGCACGTCCGGGGCAAGCATCAGCTTCCGGGGACGAGCAGCGCCTCCAGCGAGGTGAGGAACTCCCCCACCGGGGCGTCCACCTTCAGCGCCGCGAAGGCGTCCCCCGCCGTGACACCGTGGTTGACGATGACCACCGGGATGTCCTGGCGGGCGGCCTGGCGCACGAACCGGCGGCCGGAGTTCACCGTCAGGGAGCTGCCCACCACCAGGAGGGCGCCCGCTCGCTCCACCATCCGGCGGGCCAGGGCCACGTTGCGGGGACGGGCGCTCTCCCCGAAGAACACCACGTCCGGTTTGAGCACCCCCTGGCACACGGGGCAGTCCCACACCCGGAAGCCTCCGGTCTCCTCCACGGTGGCGTCCGCGTCGGGTGCGTACTCCACCTGGGCGGCGTGGGTCAGCCCGTCGTAGAACCCGGGGTTCAGCTCGTCCAGGTACCGCGAGACCTCCTCGCGCGGGAAGCGGGAGCCGCACGCGGTGCACACCACCCACGCATAGGTTCCGTGCAGATCCACAACGGCCAGGGAGCCGGCCTTCTGGTGCAGCAGGTCGATGTTCTGCGTGACCACCCCGTCCACCGCACCGGCGGTCTCCAGGCGGGCGAGGGCCTCGTGCGCGGCGGAGGGCCGGGCCTCGGCCACGAACCGCCACCCGTACTGGTTGCGCGCCCAGTAGTGGCGTCTGTTGTCCACGCTGCGCATGAACTCCTGGTACGTCATGGGGTTGCGGGGCTTGGCATCCGGCCCGCGGTAGTCGGGGATGCCGGAGCCGGTGCTGACCCCCGCGCCCGTGAGCACCGCGGTACGGCGTCCCACGAGCAGCTCGTGGACCAGGGAGAGCCCGGCGCGGGCGTCCAGGGCATGGGGGTCGGGGAAGTGGCTCGGATCCACCGGGGCGCCGTAGCCGGCGCGGATCACCCTCGTGGGCATCTCAGTCCCGGGTCAGGTCCGTGAGGATCCCGTGGAGGCGCTCCCACTCCCGGGGCTCGGCCATGTCGGTGGAGCTGACGTCGCGGACGGTCCCGGCGGCGTCGACGACGACGGTGACGCGGCGCGCGCAGCCGAGCTCCTCGTCGAAGACCCCGTACGAGCGGGCCACGCCGCCGTGGGGCCAGTGGTCGGAGAGCAGCTCGAAGTCGTAGGACTCCTCGCGTGCGAAGGCGTCCAGTGCGTAGTGGCTGTCCGTGGACACGCACAGCACCGTGGCCCCGGCGTCCTCGACGGTGTCCGCGTGGTCCTGCAGGTGGCACAGCTCCCCGGTGCACACCGGAGAGAACGCGAAGGGGAAGAACACCAGCACCACGGGCGCACCGCGGTACTGCGACAGGCTCCGGGGCTCACCGTCCCGGTTGGGCAGGGTGAACTCCGGCGCTGCTGATCCGATGTCGGTCATGGGGACCTTTCCCGCCGCATCCACGGCGCGGCTCGGTGCTAGAAGTTGCGCTTGGGGGCGAGCCGGGAGACGGACCAGTCGGAGGAGACGCGGGCGGCGCTCGTGACGTGCAGCCCGGCGGTGGAGGCAGCGTCCTGGACGTCCGCGGGGGACACGTGGTCGTCGCGCCCGGCCTTGGGGGTCAGCAGCCACACCACGCCGCCGTCGTCGAGGGTGGTCTGGACGTCCACGAGCTCGTCCACGAGGTCACCGTCGCCGTCGCGCCACCACAGCACCACGGCGTCGACGACCTCCTGCGCGTCCTCGTCGAAGAGCTCGGAGCCGATGGCGTCCTCGATCCGGGCCCGCAGGTCCGCATCGACGTCGTCGTCGTAGCCGAACTCCTGGACGTAGTCGCCGTCCTTCAGGTTCAGCTGCTCCGCAATGCTCTCTTCGGGCGCCTTGGCCTCGCTCACCGTGTCTCTCCTTCTCAAGCCGTGTCGCGTGGGTCCCGGGATGCCACCGGCAGGTGCCCGGAGCCCATACTCACCGTGACGGGACCGTCGACGGTGCGTAATAAAGACAACACTGGATTAGCCGCTCGTTCAAGCCGCACCGGATGCCACGGGAAGGAAGTGGGCGCGTGTGACGGGGCCGCGGCGGGTGTGATGCGCAGAACACCTGTCGTCGCGATCCCCCACCCCGTAGCCTGTGACACGATGAGGGGATGACGGGGGCGGTTCTTTCCAGCCCGGGCCCCGCCACCAGGCACACCGCTCCGGCACCGGGGATCCCGCGACACGGAGCTGACGACAGAGAGGTTCACGTGTCTTCTGACAGCAATCACCACATCCTCAGTGGGCTGACCAACAACCTGCAGGACGCGGATGCGGACGAGACCCAGGAGTGGATCGAGTCCTTCGACGCGCTGATCCAGGCGCAGGGCACCGCGCGCGCGCAGTACGTGATGCGCGCCCTGCTGCAGCACGCCGGCACCCACTCCGTGGGCGTGCCCATGGTCACCACCTCGGACTACGTGAACACCATCCCCGTGGACCAGGAGCCCGAGTTCCCCGGCGACGAGGAGATCGAGCGCCGGTACCGCGCCTTCCTGCGCTGGAACGCCGCGGTGATGGTCCACCGTGCGCAGCGTCCGGGCGTGGGCGTGGGCGGGCACATCTCCTCCTACGCGGGCGTGGCCACTCTCTACGAGGTGGGTCTGAACCACTTCTTCCGGGGTCCCGAGCACCCGGGTGGTGGCGACCAGGTGTTCTTCCAGGGCCACTCCTCCCCCGGCAACTACGCGCGCGCCTACCTCGAGGGCCGCCTCACCGAGGAGCAGCTGGACGGGTTCCGCCAGGAGAAGACCAAGGCCCCGAACGGTCTGCCCTCCTACCCGCACCCCCGCTGCCTGCCCGACTTCTGGCAGTTCCCCACGGTCTCCATGGGCATCGGGCCCATGAACGCGATCTACCAGGCGCAGTTCAACCGCTACCTGCACAACCGCGGCATCAAGGACACCTCCGAGCAGCACGTGTGGGCGTTCCTGGGCGACGGCGAGATGGACGAGCCGGAGTCGCGCGGCGCGCTGCAGCTCGCGGCCAACGACAAGCTGGACAACCTCACGTTCGTGGTCAACTGCAACCTCCAGCGCCTGGACGGGCCGGTGCGCGGCAACGGCAAGATCATCCAGGAGCTGGAGGCGTTCTTCCGCGGTGCGGGCTGGAACGTCATCAAGGTCGTGTGGGGCCGCGAGTGGGACGCCCTGCTCGAGGCGGACAAGACCGGCGAGCTCGTGCGAATCATGAACGAGACCCTGGACGGCGACTACCAGACCTTCAAGGCGGAGTCCGGCGGGTTCGTGCGGGACCACTTCTTCGGGCGCTCGGCGGCCACCAAGGAGCTCGTGGCCGACTACACGGACGAGCAGATCTGGAACCTCAAGCGCGGCGCCCACGACTACCGCAAGGTCTACGCGGCGTACAAGGCCGCCCTGGAGCACAAGGGCCAGCCCACCGTGATCCTGGCGCAGGGCATCAAGGGCTACGGCCTGGGCCCGCACTTCGAGGCCCGCAACGCCACGCACCAGATGAAGAAGCTGACCCTCGAGGACCTGAAGGCCTTCCGGGACCACCTGCGCATCCCGATCTCCGACGAGCAGCTGGAGTCGGACCTCTACAACGCCCCGTACTACCACCCGGGCGCGGACTCCCCCGAGATCAAGTACATGCTCGAGCGGCGCAGGGAGCTCGGCGGGTTCGTGCCGGACCGCCCCCACGCGCAGCAGGAGATCACCCTGCCCTCGGACAAGGCCTTCGCCTCCGGCAAGAAGGGCTCCGGCAAGCAGCTGGCCGCCACCACCATGGCCTTCGTGCGCATCCTCAAGGACCTGATGCGCGAGAAGGACTTCGGCCACCGGATCGTGCCCATCGTCCCGGACGAGGCCCGCACCTTCGGCATGGACGCGTTCTTCCCCACCTCGAAGATCTACAACCCCAACGGGCAGAACTACCTCTCCGTGGACCGCGAGCTGATGCTCGCCTACAAGGAGTCCGCCCAGGGCGTGATCCTGCACCCGGGGATCAACGAGGCCGGTGCCACCTCGGCGTTCACCGCGGCGGGGACCTCCTACGCCACGCACGGCGAGGCCATGATCCCGGTCTACATCTTCTACTCGATGTTCGGCTTCCAGCGCACCGGCGACGAGTTCTGGGCCGCTGCGGACCAGATGGCGCGCGGCTTCGTGATCGGGGCCACCGCCGGACGCACCACCCTGACCGGTGAGGGGTTGCAGCACGCGGACGGGCACTCCCCGCTGCTGGCCGCGACCAACCCCGCGGTGATCCACTACGACCCGGCCTACGGCTACGAGATCGCGCACATCGTCAAGCGCGGCCTGGAGCACATGTACGGCACCGGGGACGAGGACCACGACGTCATGTACTACCTCACGGTGTACAACGAGCCCATCCACCAGCCGGCCGAGCCGGAGAACGTGGATGTGGACGGGATCCTCAACGGCATCTACCTGCTCAAGCCCGCCGAGACCGAGGGCCCGCGGGCCCAGCTGCTGGCCTCCGGCGTGGGCGTCCCCTGGGCGCTCGAGGCGCAGAAGATCCTGGCCGAGGAGTGGGGCGTGTCCGCGGACGTGTGGTCCGTGACCTCGTGGAACAACCTGCGCCGGGACGCGATGGCCGCCGAGCAGGACGCCTTCATGGACCCGGAGTCCGGGGCCCGCACCCCGTACATCACCCAGGCCCTGGCCGGGGCCACCGGCCCGGTGGTCGCCACGAGCGACTACGCCGCGCAGCTGCCGGACTCCGTGCGCCAGTACGTGCCGAACGACTGGGCCTCGCTGGGCGCGGACGGCTTCGGCTTCGCGGACACCCGCGCCGGCGCCCGCCGCTTCTTCACCATCGACGCCCACTCCATGGTGGTGCGCACCCTGGAGATGCTCGCCAAGCGCGGTGAGATCGACTGGTCGGCTCCCGCCGAGGCGCTGACCCGCTACGACCTCGCGGACCCCGCCGCCGGCACCTCCGGCAACGCCGGGGGCGAGGCCTGAGGCACCGCACCCCGCCCCGGGGCACCGTCACCTGACGGCGTCCCCACCCGCAGCGCCCCCGTCCCCGGAACTCTCCGGCGGCGGGGGCGCCGCGCTGTCCGCGCACGCGCGACCTTCCCGGGCCACCTGGCAGGCCCCCTGTACCAGAGTCACCGCCGCGCCGGGCCAGCCCGCAGCACGCGCCGCAGGCTCCCGTCCGCCGCGGTGCGCTGGGCACGGGTGGCGCGCGGGCGACGTCGTCCGCCCGGGCCCGCTCTCCCGCAACGCCCCCGTCCGAGGCCCGGGCGCGAGGGGATCGACTACCCTCGTCTCATGCCTTCCGACGCCTCCGGCTCCGCCGCCCGCAAGCCACGCGTCTCGCGCCGGGCCGCGCGGTCCCTGCGCAGCCGGCAGCAGGGCACCCCGCACCCGCGGACCCTGGAGAACCTGCGGGCGAACCTGGGGCAGGTCTCCACCGTGGCGGTGCAGCGGCTGAGCACGTCCCTGCCGTGGTTCGCCGAGCTGCGCGCGGACGAGCGCTCCGAGCTGGGGCTGCTCGCGCAGCGGGGCATCGCCTCCTTCGTCAGCTGGTACGAGAACCCCCGCGAACCGCTGTGGGTGCTCACCGAGGTCTTCAAGCAGGCGCCCACGGACCTCACCCGGTCCATCACGCTGCAGAACGCGCTGCAGGTGCTGCGCATCGTGGTGGACGTGGTGGAGGAGAAGGTCCCCGAGCTGGCCCAGCACCACGACGAGGTGGCCCTGCGGGAGGCCGTCCTGCGCTTCTCGCGGGAGGTGGCCTTCGCCGCCGCGGACGTCTACGCCAAGGCCGCAGAGAACCGCGGCTCGTGGGACGCCCGCATGGAGTCCCTCGTGGTGGACAGCATCCTGCGCGGGGACCGTTCCGACTCGCTGCGCTCACGGGTCTCCGCGCTGGGGTGGACGGACCGGGGGGACGTCACCGTGATGGTGGGGCGTGCCCCGTCGACCACGGGCCCGGCGGGCGTGGAGCGGATCCGCCGCACTGTGGCCCGGCACGCGGCAGAGTGCCTCGTGGCCATCCAGACCGACCGGCTCGTGTTGATCCTGGGCGGGCCCAAGGACCACCTGCGCTCCCTCACCAGGCTGGCGGCCGTGTTCGGCGAGGGCCCCGTGGTCCACGGCCCGCCGGTCCCCACGGTCTTCGAGGCCAAGCACTCCGCGGACCGCGCCAACGCCGGGCTGCGCGCCGCCGCGGCCTGGCCGCAGGCACCGCGGCCCGTCCACTCCGAGGACCTCTGGCCGGAACGGGCCATCAGCGGCGACCCCCTGGCGCTGCAGGCCATGGTCGATGCCGTGTGGGAGCCGCTCGCGGCGTCCTCCACCGGCCTGGTGGACACCCTGTCCACCTACCTCAGCGTGGGGCACTCGCTCGAGGCCACCGCCCGCGAGCTGTACGTCCACGCCAACACCGTCCGCTACCGGCTGCGGCGCGTCAGCGACATCACCGGCTGGGACCCGCTGCTGCCGCGGGACGCCTTCGTCCTGCACTGCGCGGTGCTCGCGGGCAGGCTGCACCGGGACGAGTGACCGTCCCCTTGTAGAAAGGCGACAAAACCCGGCTCCCAGCTTGGTGCGGGTGCCCGCTCCGCAACCCCGCTCCCACTTGGTGGAATGAACGGGTGATTGCAGTCGTCTGCCCCGGTCAGGGGTCACAGAAGCCAGGATTCCTCACCGAGTGGCTGTCCGTCCCGGGTGTCGCCGAGCACCTCGCGCGGCTCTCCGACGCCGCCGGGCTGGACCTCGTGCACTACGGCACCGAGGCGGACGAGGAGGCCATCAAGGACACCGCGGTGGCCCAGCCGCTGATCGTCGCCGCCGGACTGGTCGCGGGTCGGTTGCTGGCTCCCCAGCTCCAGGGGCGCGAGGACGTGGTGCTCGCCGGTCACTCGGTGGGTGAGATCACCGCCGCCGCCCTCTCGGGCGTGCTGAGCGAGGAGGACGCCATGCGGTTCGTGCGCGTGCGCGCCACGGAGATGGCCCGCGCCGCCGCGGCGACCCCCACGGGCATGGCCGCGGTCCTGGGGGGCAAGCCCGACGACGTCGCCGCCGCACTCTCCGCCGCCGGCGCCACCGCGGCGAACGCGAACGGCGGCGGCCAGGTGGTGGCCGCGGGCACCGTCGAGCAGCTCGACTCCCTGGCGCAGAACCCGCCCGCCCGCGCTAAGGTGGTGCGCCTGAAGGTGGCCGGCGCGTTCCACACCGAGCACATGGCACCGGCCCTGCAGCCCCTGCGGGACCTCGTCCCGCAGCTGTCCCCGCGGGACCCCGAGCACCCGCTGCTCAGCAACCGCGACGGTGCCCGCGTGACCAGCGGCGCCGCCGCCCTGGAGTCCCTCGTGGAGCAGGTGTGCCGCCCCGTGCGCTGGGACGCCTGCATGGAGACCCTGGCGGAGCTGGACGTCCAGCAGATCGTGGAGCTGCCGCCCGCCGGCACCCTCGTGGGCCTGGCGAAGCGCGGTCTCAAGGGAGTCCCCGCCATGGCCGTCAACACCCCGGAGGACCTCGAGACGCTGCAGAGTACCCTGAGCTGAGAGGGTGACCCACCCGCATCTCCCGCTGTGAACCGCACCAGGTAAGGAGTCGGCCTCTCGTGGCGACCATCAAACAGAACATTCCCAACGCCCACACGCGCATCCTGGGCATCGGTGCCTACCGCCCGTCCGAGATCGTGACCAACGACGACATCTGCCAGTGGATTGAGTCCTCTGACGAGTGGATCGTCAAGCGCACGGGCATCCACACCCGCCACCGGGCCCCCGCGGACGTCTCCGCGCTGGACATGGCGGAGCATGCCGCCCGGGAGGCCATGGCGGACGCCGGGATCACCGGTGAGCAGCTGAGCACCATCATCGTCTCCACGGTGTCCTTCCCGTACCTGACCCCCTCGCTGGCCTCGTGCCTCGCGGACCGGCTGGGTGCCACCCCGGCGGCGGCGTACGACATCTCCGCCGCGTGCGCCGGGTACTGCTACGGCGTGGCCCAGGCGGACTCCCTGGTCCGCGCCGGCGACTCCACCAACGTGCTGGTCATCGGCGTGGAGAAGCTCTCGGACGTCATCGACAACTCCGAGCGCTCCATCTCCTTCCTGCTCGGCGACGGCGCCGGGGCCGTGGTGATCGGCCCGTCCGACGTCCCCGGGATCGGCCCCTCCGTGTGGGGCTCGGACGGCTCCAAGTGGGACGCCATCCGGATGACCCACCCCCTCACGGACATCCGCACGGTGGAGAACGGCGGGGAGCGCACCTTCGCGAAGGACCTCGTTGACCCCGAGACCGGCGAGATGCGCCCCGACGCCACCCTGTGGCCCACCCTGCGCCAGGACGGGCCCACGGTCTTCCGCTGGGCGTCCTGGGAGGGTGCCCGCGTGGCGCAGGAAGCCCTCGACGCCGCGGGCCTGCAGGCCGAGGACCTGGCGGCCTTCGTGCCCCACCAGGCCAACATGCGGATCATCGACCAGATGGCCAAGGTGCTCAAGCTGCCCGAGTCCGTGGTCATCGCCCGGGACATCGCGGACGCGGGCAACACGTCCGCGGCCTCCATCCCGCTGGCCACGCACCGGCTGCTCGCGGAGCACCCGGAGCTGTCCGGCAGGCCGTCCCTGCAAATCGGCTTCGGGGCCGGGCTGGTGTACGGCGCCCAAGTGGTGCTCCTGCCCTGATCCCCTCACCGTGGTGTCGTAGGGTTAGACCGCACACCTCCTGTCCACGGGACCGTCCGCACCGCTGGGCGCCCCGCACGGCAACCCTCCGGGGACCGTGGTCACCGAGTACGGTCGCTCACTGCGACCTCAACGAAAGGAAGCCGACATGGCGAGCAAAGACGAGATCCTGACCGGCCTGGCCGAGATCGTGAACGAGGAGACCGGCCTCGAGACCGAAGCCGTGCAGCTCGAGAAGTCCTTCACCGAGGACCTGGACATCGACTCGATCTCCATGATGACCATCGTGGTCAACGCCGAGGAGAAGTTCGACGTCACCATTCCCGACGAAGAGGTCAAGAACCTCAAGACCGTCGAGGACGCCGTCAACTTCATCGACAACGCCCAGGCCTGATGCCCGGGCGCGCGGTGGCGCCCCATACCCCCGGGGGGTGGGCCCCCCCCCCCACACCCGCCCGGCGCGCCGCCCCGGCCCGCGGCGCACCGGCGCGTTAGGCCCCCACGCCCTG
>NZ_JAUMTZ010000002.1:121671-174674 GCF_030530945.1 Kocuria sp.
GGCGGGCGCGCCGCCAAAAAAACCCCCCCCCCCCGCCCCGGGGGGCGGCGGGGGGGGGGGGGGCCCCCCGCCCGGGGGGGGGGGGGCCCCACCGCCGTCACACCGGACGGTCGCGCGGCAGCGTCCGTCGGAGAACCTGCGATTTCGGACACGAGGAAGTGCACAACATGTCCCGCAAAGTAGTGGTCACCGGTCTCGGTGCCATCACGCCCATCGGCGAGAACGTCCAGGAGACCTGGAAGAGCGCCCTCGCGGGCGTCTCGGGTGTCCACACCCTCACGCAGGACTGGGTGGAGAAGTACGACCTCCCCGTCCGCATCGGCGCCCAGTCGCCCAGGCCCTCCGAGGACGTGGTGTCCCGGGTGCAGGCCAAGCGTCTGGATCCCTCCGGGCAGCTGTCCGTGGCCGCGGCCCGCGAGGCGTGGACGGACGCCGGGTTCTCCGGCCGTGACGCCGACACCAGCGACGAGCTGGACCCCACCCGCGTGGGCGTGGCCTTCGGCACGGGCATCGGCGGCGTCTGGACGCTGCTGGACGCCTGGGACACGCTGCTGGAGAAGGGCCCCCGCCGCGTGAAGCCCATGACCGTTCCCATGCTGATGCCCAACGGCAACGCCTCCTCCGTGAGCATGGAGTTCAAGGCCCGCGCGTGCGCCATCACCCCGGTGTCCGCGTGCGCGTCCGGAACCGAGGCGTTCTACCAGGGTCTCTCCCTGATCCGCGGCGGCAAGGCGGACGTGGTGGTCGTGGGCGGTGCGGAGAGCGCCATCCACCCCATGACCATTGCCGCGTTCAACTCCATGCAGGCGCTGTCCCGCCGCAACGACGAGCCCGAGCGCGCCTCGCGTCCCTTCGACGCGGACCGCGACGGCTTCGTGATGGGCGAGGGGGCGGGCGCTGTGATCCTCGAGTCGGAGGAGCACGCGCGTGCCCGCGGCGCGCGCATCTACGCCGAGCTCGCCGGCGCGGGTCTCACAGCGGACGCGCACCACATCACGGCTCCGGCCACCGGGGACGACGGCGGCCCCGCCCGCGCCCTGCGCGAGGCCATGGTCTCCGGTGACATCGCCCCCTCGGACATCAAGCACGTCAACGCGCACGCCACGTCCACGCCGGTGGGCGACGTCGCCGAGGCCGGTGCCATGCGCGCCGCGTTCGGGGACGCCGTGGACGAGATGGCCGTCTCCGCCACCAAGTCCATGACCGGGCACCTGCTGGGTGGCTCCGGTGCGGTGGAGGGCGTGCTGACGGTGCTGGCGCTGACAGAACGTGTGGCGCCGCGCACCATCAACCTGGAGAATCACGATCCCAGGATCGACCTGGACGTGGTGACCACTCCCCGCGAGCTGCCCTCCGGGGACATGGTGGCGATCTCCAACTCGTTCGGCTTCGGCGGCCACAACTCGGTGGCGGCGTTCCGCTCGCTGTGAGCCGTGCCCGGTGGCGCTGCGCCACGGGAGGCGAACAACGACGGTCCAGCAGGTGAAGAACCCCGGGACACCGTCACGACGGTTTCCCGGGGTTCTCCTGCAGCTCCGCAACGGATTCGGAGTGCTTCTGACAAGGCTCGGGCTGGCACCTGTCTCGGGCCGGGCGCTCCGGCGGGGAGGCTTCGTTCCCCGGCGCCGTCAGCCCACGCGGTGCAGCCAGCGGACGGGGGCGCCCTCCGCGGCGTGCCGGAAGGGTTCCAGCTCCTCGTCCCACGCCTCGCCCAGAGCCAGGGACAGCTCGGCCACCACCGCGGCAGGATCCCCGGCAGAGGCCTCGAAGGCGTAGCGGATCCGGTCCTCGCTCACGCAGATGTTCCCGGCCGCGTCCGTGGTGGCGTGGAAGATCCCCAGGTCCGGGGTGAAGGACCACCGGGAGCCGTCGTGGCCCTGGCTGGCGTTCTCGGTGACCTCGAAGCGCACCCGGCCCAGGGTCCGCAGGGCGGAGGCGAGCAGAGCCCCGGTGCCGGGGCGGCCGGACCACTCCAGCTCGGTGCGCACGCAACCGGGCTGCGCGTTCTGCGGAGTCCACTGAAGATCCGTGCGCCGGTGCGAAACGGATTCCAGGGCCCACTGGATGTGCGGGCACAGCGCCTGCGGTGCCGAGTGCACGTAGAGCACACCCCGCGTGGTGGGTGAAGACATAGCCTGTTCCTCCGTCGTGTAGGTACGTCTTCCCCAACGTCCTGCTCGAAAGGCCCAGGGTGGTCACCCGGCGCTGCTATGCGGTTGTGGTGCGGTGGGTGCGTCCACCGCGGATTCGAGGCCGCGGCGGTGGCCCACCGGCACTCATTGTCCAGGAGGGCCCTCCAGCGGTCAACCCGAGATCACGTGCGCGCCAAATGTCAAGCGCGGGGATGCGCCTGGGAGTATGCGCGCTTGAGACGTTCCACGGACACGTGGGTGTAGATCTGGGTGGTCGCGACCGTCGCGTGGCCCAGCAGCTCCTGGACGCTGCGCAGGTCCGCTCCCCCGTCCAGCAGGTGGGTGGCAGCGCTGTGCCGCAGGCTGTGCGGCCCGCGGGCACTCGTGTCCGGGACCCCCTCGAGTGCCTGCGCCACCACACGCCGCGCCACCCGGGGGTCGATCCGGGCGCCGCGGGCACCGACGAACACGGCGTCCCCGGCCGACGGGGAGACAAGGACCGGACGACGCCGCTCCCACAGGGCCAGTGCCTCTCCCGCGGTGTCGCCGTAGGGCACACGGCGCTGCTTGTTGCCCTTGCCCGTGACGGTGAGGACGTGATCCGCCGCCGCCACCTGGTGCCGGTCCAGCCCGACGAGCTCGCTGATGCGGGCCCCGGTGGCGTACAGCAGCTCCAGCAGCGCCCAGTCCCGGGCGGCGAGCGCGGCGGCCTGCTCGTCCTCATGATCGGCCAGGGCGCGGTCCGCGAGGCCGTTGAGCATGTCGGCGAGTGCGCCGGCCCCCACGATCTCGGGGAGGTGCCGGGCTGGGCGGGGTCCGCTCAGCCCGGCGGCGGGGTCGTGGCGCAGGCCCTGGGTGTCCACGGCCCACCGGAAGAAGGTGTGCACGGCGGCGATGCCGCGGGACACCGAGCTGCGGGCCAGTCCGCGCTGGTGGCGCTGGGCGAGCCAGCCGCGCAGCGCGTCACGGTCCAGAAGGTCCGGGGCCTCGATCCCGTTCTCCCGCATCCACCGCGAGAGGTCCGCCACGTCCGAGGCGTAGGAGCGCACGGTGTTCTCGCTCCGGGAGCGCTCCAGGCTCAGGTGTGCCCGGAACCGAGGGAGCAGGTGGTCCAGCGGACCGGCCGGCTCCCCGGTCTGCTCCCCCGCCCCCTGCGCGACGTCACCACTGTCAGGACGTTCCGCGCCGCCGTGGCTGCCGCCGAACGACGACGCCGCCGCCCCGCCGCCCCACTTCCCGGTCCCGTTCGGGGCACCGTTCGTGGCAGCGTGGCGGTCCTGGGCCCCGGCGGCAGGGACGCCCCGCCCTCGGACACCGCCCGCGCCGCGCTGGGGGCTCCCACTGCGTCCGGCAGCTGGAGGTGCAGGAATCCCGGGGTCAGGGGCGCGCGCCGGGATGACCTCTGATCGTTCGCCCATGCTGGGAGCCTACCCGCCGCCACCCCAGCAGGGAGTCGACCGCCAGCCCCCGGTCCTGCAGGGTCACCAAGCCGGAGAGGACCTCTCCCGGGCTCAGCCCGGACACCCGGCACAGCTGGGACGGGTCGGCGTCGGTGTGCAGGGGCAGGGCGTCGAACAGCCGCAGCAGTGCGGGTCCCAGGTCGTCCTGGGGGCGTCGAGCGGCCTGGGCGGCGGCGCTGCACGGTCCCCGTGCGGCGTCGTTGCCGAGGGGTTCCACCAGTTCGAGGACCTCGGCACCGTTGCTCACGAGCACGGCGTGGTCGTCCCGGATGAGACGGTGGCAGCCCGCCGATCCCCCGACGAGCACGTCACCCGGGACCGCTGCCACGTCCCGGGACAGCACGCCCGCGTGCCGGGCCGTGTTCAGAGCACCGGAACGCCACGCGGCCTCCGTGACCACGGTGGCGCGGGTGAGTGCGGCGATGATCCGGTTGCGCTGCAGGAAGCGGTACCGGGTGGGCGCGCAGCCGAGCGGGACCTCGCTCAGCACCACTCCCCGTTCACTGATCGTGGCCAGCAGCTCCGCATTGGCCGCAGGGTAGAACCTGTCCACACCGCCGGCCAGCACCGCCGCCGTGGGGACGGGCCCCGCATCCGATTCCAGGGCCGCGGCGTGCGCCACGGCGTCGATGCCGTAGGCACCCCCGGAGACCACGCACCACCCGGCCGTCACGAGCTCGCGTGCGATGTCGCGGGTCACCGCCGAGCCGTAGGCACTCGCGTTGCGCGAGCCGACCACGGCCACCCCCTGCCCCAGGTGAGCCAGCGCGTCCCGCCTGCCACGCCCCCACAGCACGACGGGCTGCTGCACCCCGAGGTCTGCCAGCTGAGGGGGCCAGTCGGAATCCTCTGGAACGACGGTCCATGCGCCGAGGCTGCGTGCGTGCCGGGCCTCGACCTCCGGTGCAGGGACGGGCAGCCGGGCCCGCCATGCGGCGAAGCGCCGGTCCAGGTCGGGTGTGCGGGTTCCCGGGGAGAGGTCCTCGGCGGTCTTGCGCAGGAGGGAGCGCAGGGCTGGGGTGGGTGCACTCAGTTCGCAGATGCTGCGCCACAGCATCACGGGACCCAGTCCGTGCAGCAGGAGCAGACCCGCGGTGTCACTGGGCTCGATGAGCCGCGCGAGGCGCACCCGGCACGCCCGCACGGTCTCGAGATCCGCCGCGCCGGGCTCCCCGCCAGGATGGGGCACCCGGGCGTCGTGGTGCGCGCTCATGCCGTCACCGTGGTCTTGAAGTAGAGCGCCAGGCGCACGTGCTCGGGCGTGGGAACCGTGGCCCCGGCGAGGTCCGCGAGCGTCCACGCCACGCGCAGCACCTTCACGAACCCGCGGGCGGTGAGCGTCCTGTTCTCCATCGCCGACTTCAGGGGCGCCACCGCCCGGGCGCCGGGAGAGAGACGCTTGTGCAACAAAGAACCGGGAACCGCCGCGTTCACGCGGCACCCCAGCGACCCCAGCCGTTCCCGCTGGGCGGCACGGGCGACGCACACCCGGCGGGCCACCGTGGCGGTGTCCTCGGGCGGCTCCCCGTGCACGCCGCTCAGCTCCCGGTAGGTCACGGCCGGGACGCGCAGCTGCAGGTCCACCCGGTCCAGCAGTGGCCCGGAGAGCTTGCTGAAGTAGCGACGCCGCTGGATGCCCGTGCAGCTGCACGCCTGCCCCGTGCCACCGGCGTGACCGCACGGGCAGGGATTCGCTGCCAGCACCAGCTGGAAGCGCGCCGGGTAGTGGGCCACCGACTGCGCACGGGCGATGGTCACGGTGCCGGACTCGAGGGGTTGCCGCAGGGCATCCAGCACCCGGCGGTCGAACTCCGGTGCCTCGTCCAGGAAGAGCACCCCGTGGTGCGCGAGTGAGATGGCACCGGGTCGGGGCATCCCGCTCCCGCCGCCGCACAGCGCCGGCATGGTGATGCTGTGGTGCGGTGCCTGGAACGGGGGGCGGCGCAGCAGCACGGACCCGGCGCCGTCGCCGCGCAGGGAGTGGACGGAGGTGGCCTCCAGGGACTCCTCGTCCCCCAGGTCCGGGAGCAGGCCCGGCAGCCGCTCCGCGAGCATCGTCTTGCCCGCGCCCGGCGGGCCCACCATGAGCAGGTGGTGCCCGCCGGCGGCTGCGATCTCGAGTGCCTGGCGTCCCTCCACCTGCCCGACCACCTCCCGCAGGTCGGGTGCAGGGCCGTCCGCGGGACGGTTCTCCCCCGCGGACCCAATCCCCGCGCGGTCCACCGGGGGCCGCGCGGGAACGTGGCCCAGCAGGGCGGGATCCGCACCGAACTCCACGAGCAGCTGCGCCAGGTGCTCCGCAGAACTCACCGAGGCACCCGCCACGAGCTCCGCCTCCGCCCGGTCCGCTCCTGCCACCACGACCCGGGGAAAACCCGCCCGCACGGCCGCGAGCACGGCGGGCAGGACCCCGCGCACCGGGCGCAGTGAGCCGTCCAGGCCGAGCTCGCCGTAGAACACGGTGTCCCGCGGGACCCGTACGATGCCGCGGGCTCCCAGGACCGCCATGACCACCGCGACGTCGAAGTGCGAGCCGCGCTTGGGGAGGGTGGCGGGCGACAGGTTGACCGTGATCTTCTGGGGCGGCAGGGGCGCTCCCGCGTGACGGGCCGCGGAACGGATGCGCTCCCTGGACTCGTTGACCGCCTGGTCCGGCAGCCCGATGATCGTGAACCCGGGCAGGGACTGGCCGATGTCCGCCTCCACGTCCACCACGTGCCCCTCGAGGCCCACCAGTGCAATGCTGCGGCTGCGGGCGAAGCCGCTCACCGCTCACCACCCGCTGCTGTCGGGGCGGATGGCCGTGTCGCGTTCGGACTGGAGATGGTGGAAGTCATGGCCCCACCGTCCCCCCGGCAGGGCCGAACGGGCGAGACGCTGCCACGGATGTGCAGATCGGTCGCCGCGGGGGCCCACGGGCTGGAGCCTGGAGTGACCCGATCCGCACCGCAACGCCACCGTGGCTGCGCACACGGGCACTGGATCAGCGCGGCTGCAACGGTGAAGCCCACCGACGCAGTACCAACGAGGGGAACGTCGAGACGCCCGGGGTGGAGGAGCTACGGGGCGGTCGGCGATGCTGTGGGCACGGGCTCGTCATCGGACTCCGCGGCGGGTCTCGCCACGGACGGAGCCGTGACGGCAGACCCGAGGGCCGCCACCCCTGGGGCCGCGGGGGCCGGGTCTGCCTCACGCGGGACTGACGGATCCGGAACCACCGGGTCCAGAACGACCGGATCCGGCACCACGGGCTGCGGGACCACGGGGTCCGGCACCACCGGCTCGGGAACGACCGGTTTGGGTGCCACGGGGTCCTCGGGCCGAGCGGGGGACGTGGGGGTAGGACTCGTGGAGGGCTGCGGGTCCTCGCCCGGGAGGGGATTGTCCGGGGGCACCTCCTGCCCCGGTGCCGGGGTCGCACCGGCACCGGACCCCCCGGTGCCGTCGCGCTCCGAGGCGTCCGGGGAACCAGAGCCCGAGGCGGAGTCCTCGGCCTCCCGGGGGTGCACCTGGACCGGTGCGACCTCCCGGTCCCCGATGAGCGGGACGATCTCCAGGCTCGCGAAGTCCCGCGGAACGGCGGAGATGTCCCCGATGAGGATGTTGCGGCCCTTCTCCCCCACGGCGATGTCGCCCACGGCCCGGCTCGCGGCGTCGTCGAGACGGCGGACGAGGTCCTGCGCGGTGCGGGCATCCAGGGAGGTGCCGTCCTTGGCGCGGTGGGTGTCCCCGGACGCGCGCGGGTACCACCGTTTGAGCGCGCGGGCAGGGTGCTCGAGCTGGTAGGTGGCGCCGTCCCGAGCCGTGAGGACGAGTCGGCTCACGGACACGGGTGACTGTCCGTGGCTGTTGTCGATGTCAACGGTGGCATAGGTGGCCCGCGGGACCCGGGCGTCCTGACGCAGACGCTCCAGGGAGTCGTCGGGAATGCGGGTCGCGGGCACGGTGACGGCCACGGTGGCCCCGTTGGGCAGGTCGGCGTGGAAGGTTCCGGGGTGCAGGCTCTCCCGGGAGGAGGCACTGGATGCACTCACGGAGGGCGACACTTCCGGCCCGGAGGACTCGTGCGAGCACCCCACCAGGCACGCGACTGCGGCCACCGACAGTGCGGTGACAGACAGCACGCGCGATGACAACGCCCCGGACTCCATGTGATCCCCCGTTCACCGGCCACGGTGGACCGCTCGCAAAACACCGTGGCACGACATCGGGCAAAATCCCAATCATGTCACCGCGGTGCGCAACATGAGCCCCCCGTGGCGAGAGGTCCCGGTCACGGACGAGTGCTCCGGTGGTCGCACTGCATCCCAGCGACGCACCCGCTGAGCAGCAGGGCCGGGGGCCGCACCTCACGGCCACCCGAGGGACCCCACGTGCTCCACACGGGGCGAACGGCCGCGGGGCCAGTGCACAGCCACCACGTCCACGCCAGGCACGCGGTCCTCGTGGTGCTCCCGCGCCCACGCACCCGCCAGCAGGTGGAGCCGCCGCAGCTTCTCCGGGCCCACGGCCTCGAAGGGGTGTCCGTGGTCGCTGCCGGAGCGTGTCTTGACCTCGAACACCGTCACCCGGCCCTGCCGCTCGGCCACGATGTCGAGCTCGCCGCGCGGCGCGTTCCGCCCACGGGCCGGGCGCCAGTTGCGGTCCCGGACCGTCCAGCCGGAGCGATCCAGCAGCTGCGCGATCAGCTCCTCCCCCGCGCGGCCCACGCTCACGCGTTCCGATGCAGTGCGGGCGGCCGGAGACGGGTTGCCACGGGGTGTGGTGGGTGCGCTCATGGACCCACTGTGGTCTCCGGGCCGCTCGGGTCCCGCCGTCCCGACCACATGTGCAGTGCGGATGCCGCGCACCCGAGAGGTCGGGCCTCCCCCGGCTCCAGGGGTGTCGAGGCGGTGCCCGCTCCCGTCGACCGAGGCGCCGGTGGCTCAGACCACGCCCGGTCCGAGGTTCCAGCTGCGCCGGTGGTGCTCCGTGGCCCCGTGGACCAGCAGGGCGTCACGGTGGGTGGCGCTGCCGTACCCCTTGTTGGCCTCCCAGGCGTACTGCGGGTGGTCACGCGCGAGGTCTGTCATCAGCGCGTCACGCTCCACCTTCGCGAGGATCGACGCCGCCGCCACGCTGACGCACTGCGCGTCCGCCTTCACCAGCGTGCGCACCACTGGCGGCAGCTCGGTGGGGTCCGCCTCCTGGCCCAGCACGGGTGCCGCCGCGAGCCAGTTGTGCGAGCCGTCGAGGATCAGCGCATCCACGGGCACGCCCTGCCGCCGCACGCCCGCCAGTGCGCGCAGTCCCGCCAGGCGCAGCGCGGCGGTGATTCCGAGGGCGTCGATCTCCCCGGGGGCGGCGTGGCCGACGGCGGTGGCCGCCGTCCACCCGGGAATTGCAGCGGCGAGGGCTTCGCGCCGCGCGGGGCTCAGTGCCTTCGAGTCCCGTACACCGTCCCACGGCGACGACGCCGCCCGCGGACTCCGTGCCGAGCGCCGCCCGCCCGTGGTGGATGCTGCCGACAGCCCTCGGGGCGCAGAGGCCGCGGGAAGGCCCGGCGGCGTCGTCCGCGCCGCGGCCTCGGACACACTCGCCGCCGAGGTGGAAGCCCCGGCGGCGGTGACTCTGCCCTCGAGGGCGGGTGAGTTCGGGGGTTCCGCCGAGGGGCGGGCTCCGAGCAGTGCAGGAACGTCGAGCACCACCACTCCCACGCTCGCCGGGCCCGCCAGGGCCCCGCGGCCCACCTCGTCCATCCCGGCGACGAGGCGCGCACCGTTGCGGGCCAGCTCGGTCTCCAGGCGGAGATCCGGTGCCGCGGCGCGGACGGAGCTCACGAGCCGCTGGGGGCGGGAACGCTCCGGAAGACGTCCTCGGGGTTGTGGATCCAGTGGAAGCGACTCAGCGGCCAGGCGGTCACGAACGCGGTTCCCACCACGTCGTCCTCGCTGACGAACTCGGTGCCGGTGCCGATGTGGTAGCGGGAGTCCGCCGAGGCGTTGCGGTGGTCGCCCATGACGAAGAACTTGCCCTCGGGCACGGTCACGTCGAAGGGGAAGTCGGAGGGCGCCGCGCCCGGGTAGAGGTACGGCTCGTCGAGCTCCTTGCCGTTCACCGTGACCTTCCCGGCGGGGCTGCAGCACGCCACGTGGTCCCCGCCCACACCGATGACGCGTTTCACGAGAGCCTGCTGGCTGCTGTCCGGGAGGAGCCCCACGAACTCCAGGCCCTGCCGCACGGGGTTGGCGCGTGTGGCGGGGGCCTCCGGCAGCCACCCCTGGGTGTCGTCGAAGACCACGATGTCACCGCGGTCGATGTGTCCCGTGCGGGCACCCAGGACGTTCACGAAGATCCGGTCGTCGAGCTCCAGGGTCTGCTCCATGGAGCCGGAGGGGATGTAGTAGCCGCGGACCAGGAAGGTCTTGGCGACGAACGCGATGAGCAGCGCGAGCACCACCACGACCGCGATCTCGCGGATGGCACCCCAGCCGCCCGAGGAGCGGGAGGTCCTGCGGCCGCGGCCGCGCCGGGCGCGTCCCGGTTCCCGGGTGTCCTGGCCCGCGGACGACCGCCCGCCGGAGGTGCCGTCCGTGCCCGGGGCGCCTGGGGCGCCCGCTCCGTGCTGCTCAGCCACTGCGCGTTCCTCTTCTCTCTCCCGACGAAACCGGCGAACCGGTGGGGACCGTCAGCCCTGGAGGGACCGGGCCCGGTCCAGGGGCCACACGATGCGCTCGGCGGTGCCCACGATGCGATCCGTGCGGATCAGGCCGCCACCCGGACCCCCGAGCAGCGAACGCGAGTCCACGGAGACGCTGCGGTGGTCTCCCATGAGCCACACGCGCCCCTCGGGCACGTGCACCGTGAACGGGATGTCCGACGGCGCATCACCAGGGTAGACGTACTCCTCGTGCTGGGGCTGACCGTTGACCGTGAGCAGACCGTCGGAGGTGCAGCAGGAGACGTCGTCCCCCGCCACGGCCACGACCCGCTTGACGTAGGCGGTGTCCGAACCGGCCAGGCCCGTCCAGCGCCCGAGCGTGTGCAGCGCCTGCCGGTACCAGGGATCGGTGGAGTGCAACGGGTCCAGGGAGCCGCGGCCGTCGAAGACCACGAGCTCGCCGCGCCGCAGGCGGTCCTGCGGGGCGAGCTTGTCCACCAGGACACGGTCCCCGCCCTCGAGCGTGGGCTCCATGGAGCCGGAGCCCACCCAGTACACGTCCAGGACGAGTCCGCGGACCAGGACCGTGAGCACGAGTGCCGCGAGCAGGGCGACTGCCACCACCCGAACCCACCAGCGGCGGGTGGAAACGGGCCTTCTCACGGCGGAGGACCCGGCAGCTGCCGGGCCCTCCGCGTGTTCCGTGTGCTGTGGCACCCGGTGAGTCTTACTTGCTCTTGCCCGATGCGCTCGACTCGCGCTTCTCGCGGATGCGAGCAGCCTTGCCGTGACGGTCGCGCATGTAGTACAGCTTCGCGCGGCGGACGTCGCCGCGGCTCACGAGCTCGATCTTGTCGATGATCGGGGAGTGCACCGGGAAGGTGCGCTCCACGCCCACGCCGAAGCTGACCTTGCGGACCGTGAAGGTCTCGCGGACGCCGGAGCCCTGACGGCCCATGACGAAGCCCTTGAACACCTGGACACGGGAGCGGTTGCCCTCCACGATGTTCACGTGCACGTTGAGGGTGTCGCCGGGGCGGAAGTCGGGGACGTCGTCCCGCAGGGACTTGGCATCGAGCTGGTCGAGAATGTTCATGATGTGACTCCTCGTGATCGCCGCAGGTCTCTCACGTGTGGTTCGCGCGCCACCCCGCTCGGGGGTGCCGACGCTCCAGGGTCCGGGGCGGATCATGTGGTGGCCGTCCCGGGTGGTGCGCCGTTGGTCGCTCTCCCCCCTGCGGCAGGGGCGTGCCCGACGCACACACAGCCGTTCATTATGCCATATCGGCGGTCCCTCCGGCGCTGTCCGGGGCGGAGGCGCGGTGCCAGGACTGCCCGTCGGGGTGGAAGCCCTCCGCGGCCAGCACGGCCAGGTCCGCGCGGTCCAGGGTGCGGGGATCCAGGGTCAGGACCATGTCGGGGCGGCGGCGCGCCGTGCGCGTGAGCTGCTGGTCCCGCCGCCACCGCGCGATCCGTCCGTGGTGCCCGGAGAGCAGGGTCTCGGGAACCTCGCGGTCCCGCCACACGGCGGGCTTGGTGTACACGGGGTACTCGAGCAGACCCCCCGTGTGCGACTCCTCGGCGAGCGACTCGGGGTTTCCTATCACCCCCGGGATCAGCCGGGTGACGGCCTCGACCATGGCGAGCACCGCCACCTCCCCGCCGTTGAGCACGTAGTCCCCCAGGCTCAGCGGGCGCACGCGCACCTCGTTCCGGGCCCAGTCCACGAAGCGCTCGTCGATCCCCTCGTAGCGCCCGCACGCGAAGACCAGGTGCTCCTCGGCCGCCAGCTCGTAGGCCACCTCCTGCGTGAACACCTCCCCCGCCGGGGACGGCACCACGAGCACAGGTCGCGACGACGCCGCGGGCCCGGGTGCCGCGCCCGCCTCCGGGAGGGCACGGGCGGCGTCGTCCGCGGGAGTCCGGTCCGCGGGGACGGCGGACGCGGCAGTGCTGCCGCCCGCCCCGCTCTCGGGTGACGCGGTGTCGACGGCGCCGGCGCGCACCACGGACTCCAGGGCCTGCGCCCAGGGCTCGGGCTTCATGACCATGCCCGCGCCGCCCCCGTAGGGGGTGTCGTCCACGGTGCGGTGCCGGTCCGTGGCGAAGGCGCGCGGGTCGGTGACCTGCAGCTGGAGCAGTCCGTCCGTGACGGCCTTGCCGATCAGGGACAGCCGCAGCGGCTCGAGGTACTCGGGGAAGATGCTCAGGACGTCGATGCGCACGGCTCAGGAGTCCTCGCGCAGCTCGAGGAGCCCGGGGGGCGGGGTGACCAGCACGAGGCCGCGCTCCAGGTCCACCTCCGGCACGATCTCCTCCACGAACGGGATGAGCAGCGGCTGACCGCCGCCCTCGGGCGTGAGCTCCAGCAGGTCCTGGGCCCGGCCCTGGATGAGCGCCTTCACCGTGCCGATCCGCGCCTCACCACGGGTGAGGTCCACGGCGGTGAGCCCCAGCAGGTCGTCCTGGTGCCACTCGTCGTCGTCGAGCGGCAGGTCCGCCACCTCCGCGAACAGCTCCGCGCCTCGGGCGGCCTCCGCAGTGTTGCGGTCCGTGAGCTCCTCGAAGCGCGCCACGAGCACGGACTTGTTCCAGCGCGCCCCCACGACCGTGAGGGAGTCCAGCCGCAGCGGCTCGGGGCGCGAGCCCTGTCCGGGGGTCTGCGCCGGTCCGCGACCCGGGTGCACACTCAGCACGGAGCCGGGGGCGAACCGCGCCTGCGGATCGTCCGTGAACAGCTCCACGGTCACTTCACCCCGCACACCGTGCGGCTTGCCGATTCGGGCGACCCGAACGCTCATGGCATCTCCTCGAGGTCCTTCGTAGTGTCTGGCTGCTCGCGGCCCGTGACCGGGGGCCGCCCCGGACGCACACGGCCCCCGTTCCTCACCGGGGAGGAACGGGGGCCGTGTGCGCTGCGGTGTCCGCTCAGCGACGCCGGTCGGTGTCGACCACGTCCACGCGGACGTTCTCGCCGGAAGCCAGTGCCGAGACCACGGTGCGCAGGGCCTTGGCCGTGCGTCCCGAGCGTCCGATCACGCGACCCAGGTCATCCGGGTGCACGCGCACGTCGAGCGTCTCCCCGCGACGGTTGTCGCGGGAACGCACCGAGACGTCCTCGGGGTTGTCCACGATGCCGCGGACGAGGTGCTCGAGGGCTTCGGCGAGCATGCTCACTCCGCCTTCTCGGCGTCCTCAGCGGGAGCGGCGTCCTCGGCAGGAGCCTCCTCGACCTTCTCGGTCTTGGGGGTGATGGCCTCGGGGATGATCACGGAGCCGTTGTCCGGAGCCACGAACTCCTTCTTGGCCTCGGGCTGCTTCAGGGTGCCCTCGGCGCCCGGCTCACCCTTGAACTTCTGCCAGTCACCGGTGATCTTCATGAGAGCCAGCACGGCCTCGGAGGGCTGTGCGCCCACGCCGAGCCAGTACTGCACGCGGTCGGAGACCAGGTTGATGTACGAGGGGTGCTCGGTGGGCTGGTAGACCCCGACCTCTTCGATCACGCGACCGTCGCGCTTCTTGCGGGAGTCCACGACCACCACGCGGTAGCGGGGATCGCGGATCTTGCCCATACGCTTGAGACGAATCTTGACTGCCACTTGTGTGGTTACTCCTGTTTCGAATGGAATCGGTCACCGCACACACCAGCCCGTGGGGCGGGCAGCACGTGGGTTTCCTGTGGACACGAGGACACGCACGGTGAGAGGGTCCGCACGGCTCGAGTACCCCTCCATTGTGCCACAGCTGTCAAACAGCGCGGCCCGGGGCGCGGCGGGTGGCCTCAGCGGCTGCGGCGGGCGCGGACGGAGGCCCACAGTGCCGCCTGCACCGCGGCGTCGGAGAGCATCAGCGCAGATGCTGAGCCGAGGAGCCTCGCTCCCCTGCCCCCGCGCGCGGCGAGCCCGGCGAGGCCTGCACCCAGTGCCAGTTCCGCACCGCCCACGGCCAGCAGCAGGGACGGGCGGCGGACGTACGCGCGCTGGATGCGGGAGAGCACGTCCGTGCCGCTCGGCTCCACGCTCGCCGAGTCCAGCAGGGACAGGCCCGTGGGGCGCGGGGTGAACTCCGCCACGCCGTCGAGCTCGGACAGCTCCCGCTGCCCCTCCACGATCTTCGCCGCCACGGGCGGCAGCCCCAGCAGCTGGACCACGGACTCCAGCAGCAGCGCCGAGCTCGCGGAGCGGGCGTAGTTCTCGAGCCGGGCGGCGGCCGCCGGGTCCAGGTCGCACAGCGACGCGATCGAGGCGACCGCGGCCTCCGTCGCGGCGTCGGCACCCTCGGTCCCGACCGCGGCGGGCGCCTGGGCCGCGGGAGCCGACGCCGCGGCGTCGCCCTCCGCCGGCGCCGCCGGGGTGAGGTCGGAAGACTCCGCCACCAGCTCGGCCACGGAGCCCTCGTGGACCGGGGCCCAGTGCAGCGTGGTGCTCCGTGCGAGCTCCGCGAACTGCTCGCCCCAGTCCCTGCCCCCGTCCAGGGAGGCGACGGGCGGGTAGACCCGCAGGCTGCGGGCGCTGCCGTCCGAGTAGAGCTCCACCGCGATGCTGCGCGGGTCCCCGGCGGCCGCGAGCGCGGCGGGGTCCGTGCCCTCGGGCAGGACCACGGTGGACCAGCCCTCGCGGGCCACGGCGGTGAAGCCCGTGCCGAGCGCTGTGGCGACGAAGGGCAGCTGCGGTGCGTCCGCGCGGACGAGCACCACGGAGCGCGGTGCCGGCAGCTCGCTCATGCGCGGGACCCCCCATGGAGCACCCGTTCCACCACGGAGCCGGACTCCAGAGCGGCCACGGCCGCGCGGATGTGCTCGGCCATGGAGTGGTTCATGACGGTCTCCAGCTCCTCGGGGGCCACCCACCGGTAGGAGAGCAGCTCCTCCTCCTGCACGGTGATGGGGGTGTCCGCCGGGATCGTGCCGCCGTCGTAGAGGAAGGACACGGAGTCTCCCCACATGCCCATGCCCAGCCCGTGGCTCACGGCGATCAGACGTCCCTCCGGCAGGTGCAGACCCACCTCCTCCACGACCTCGCGGAAGCAGCCGGTGCGGGGGTCCTCCCCCGCCTCCACGGTGCCGCCGGGCAGGGTCCAGCCGTCCTTGTAGTTGGGCTCCACCGCGAGCACACGCCCGTTCTCGTCGCGGATCACCGCCGCGGAGGCCAGCCGCCGGGTGGGCAGCGTGGCGATGAACTCGCGCAGCTCGTCGTCGGGGAGGTATGAACCCATGATCGCCTACTTTCCGAGGAACTTCTCGAAACCCTTGGGCAGGTTCAGCGACTCGACGTCCAGGTCCGTCTCCTGGGCGCCGAACGCGCTGCCCTTCGCGGCCGGCTTCTGCCCGGCGGCGAGCGCGGCCTGCTCCTGCGCGCGCTTGGCCGGGTTGCCGGAGCGGGAGCCCTTCTTCTTGGCCTTGCCCTTCTTGGACGCGCCGCCACCGGCGCCGCCCATCCCGGGGATGCCTCCGGGCATGCCCGGCACACCCTTGCCCTGCGCCAGGCGCTTCATCATCTTCTGGGCCTGGGCGAAACGCTCCATGAGCTGGTTGACCTCGGACACCGAGACGCCCGAGCCGCGGGCGATGCGCGCGCGACGGGAGCCGTTGATGATCTTCGGGGCCACGCGCTCGTGCGGGGTCATGGAGCGCACGATGGCCTCCACGCGGTCGATCTCCCGCTCGTCGAAGTTCTCCAGCTGCTCCCGCATCCCGGCGGCACCGGGCATCATGGCGAGCATCTTCTTCATGGAGCCCATCTTGCGCAGCTGCTGCATCTGCGCCAGGAAGTCCTCGAAGGTGAAGTCCTCCTGGTCGGTGAACTTCTTGGCCATCCGCTCGGCCTCGGTCTTGTCCCACTGCCGCTCGGCCTGCTCGATGAGCGTGAGGACGTCGCCCATGTCCAGGATGCGCGAGGCCATGCGGTCGGGGTGGAACTGCTCGAAGTCGTCCACACCCTCGCCGGTGGAGGCGAACATGATGGGCTTGCCGGTCACCGCGCGCACGGACAGGGCGGCACCGCCGCGGGCGTCGCCGTCGAGCTTGGAGAGCACCACGCCGGTGAAGTCCACGCCCTCGTCGAACGCCTTGGCGGTGTTCACGGCGTCCTGGCCGATCATCGCGTCGATCACGAACAGGACCTCGTCCGGGTCCACCGCGTCGCGGATGTCCCGGGCCTGGTTCATCAGGGCCTGGTCGATGCCCAGGCGTCCGGCGGTGTCCACGATCACCACGTCGTGCAGCTTGGAGCGGGCGTAGTCCACGCCGTCCCGCGCCACCTTCACGGGATCGCCCGTGGGGTCGTCGAACTCGGAGGTGGCACCGGGCTCCGGCGCGAAGACGGGCACACCGGCGCGGCGGCCCACCACCTGCAGCTGGGTCACGGCGTTGGGGCGCTGGAGGTCGGAGGCCACCAGGACGGGCTTGTGGCCCTGGTCCGTGAGCCACTTGCCGAGCTTGCCCGCCAGGGTGGTCTTGCCCGCACCCTGCAGGCCCGCGAGCATGATGACCGTGGGCCCGGTCTTGGCCAGGTTGATCCGCCGGGTCTCCCCGCCGAGGATGTTCTGCAGCTCCTCGTTGACGATCTTCACGACCTGCTGGCCCGGGTTCAGCGCCTCGGAGACCTCCGCGCCGAGCGCGCGCTCCTTGATGACGGCCGTGAACTCCCGGACCACGGGCACGGCGACGTCCGCCTCGAGCAGGGCCCTGCGGATCTCGCGCACGGTGGCGTCGACGTCCGCCTCCGAGAGCCTGCCCTTGCCGCGCAGGTTCTTGAAGGTCGCTGTGAGCCGGTCGGACAGTGAATTGAACACGGGGTGGTCGCTGCTTTCGTCGGACGACGGGTGAATTCAGTGTCCCAGGTTAGCAAGCGATGCCGGGGCCCGGCTCACCCCGGGCGGGGTGGACCGGGCCCCGCGGGGGTCACAGCGCGACGCCGTCCCGCTCCCCCGTGCTCACGCGCACCGCGGACTCCACGGGGGTGATCCACACCTTCCCGTCCCCGGGCTCACCGGTGCGTGCGGCCTCGACGACCACGGCCACGACATCCTGGGCCTGGTGGTCCTCCACGACCGTCTCGATGCGCACCTTCTCCAGCAGGTCCACGGTGTACTCCGCACCGCGGTAGACCTCCCGGTGCCCGCGCTGGCGGCCGTAGCCGTGGACGGTCAGCACGGTCATGCCCTGCACGCCGTGGGTCTCCAGGGCGTCCTTGACGTCGCTGAACTTCTCGGGTCGCACCACTGCGGTGACGAGTTTCACTGGTCGTGTCCTTTCGTGACGGGAACGGGTGCCTCGGCGGTGCCGGGCAGGGGCCGCTGCGGGGCGTGGCCCGCGAAGTAGCCCGTGGCCTCGTCCTTCAGGGAGTAGGCCGACTCGGCGTGCTGGGTGAGGTCCACGCCGATGACCTCGTCCCGCCGGGTGATCCGCAGCCCCATGGTGGCCTTGAGCACCAGCCCGATCACCAGGGTCAGCACCCCCGTGTAGAGGACCACGAAGACCGTGGCGGCGAGCTGGGTGCCCAGGAGGGACCACCCGCCACCGTAGAGGACCCCGGCGCGGCCCTCGGACGGGATGGCCAGGAACCCCAGCGCCACGGTGCCCACCAGCCCGGAGACCAGGTGCACGCCGCACACGTCCAGCGAGTCGTCCAGGTGGATGCGGTACTTGAACCCGACCGCGAGCGCGGAGCACACGCCCGCCACCGCGGAGAGCACGATCGCTCCCACGGGTGTCACGTTCGCGCACGCCGGGGTGATGGCCACCAGACCCGCGACGAGGCCCGACGCCGCGCCCAGCGACGTCGCGTGCCCGTCCCGGATGCGCTCGGTCAGCAGCCAAGCAAGCATCGCCGCGGCCGGGGCCACGAGGGTGTTGGTCCAGATCAGCGCGGCCTGCTCCACCGTGGTGGCGGCCCCGGCGTTGAAGCCGAACCAGCCGAACCAGAGGATGGCGGAGCCGAGCATCACGAGCGGCAGGTTGTGGGGGCGCTGGCCGGAGTCCTGGCCGAACCCGCGGCGGGCGCCGATGAGCAGGATGAGCACCAGCGCGGCCACACCGGCGTTGATGTGCACCGCCAGACCACCCGCGAAGTCGATGGGCTCACCGAAGACCTTCCCCAGCGCACCGTTCTCCGAGAACAGGCCGTCGCCCCACACCATGTACGCCAGCGGGAAGTAGACCAGGGTGACCCACACGAGGGTGAACGCCACCCACGTGCCGAAGCGGGTGCGGTCCGCGATGGCACCGGAAATCAGCGCCACGGTGATGATCGCGAATGTCACGGAGAAGTCCGAGCTCAGCAGGTCCTCCGTGCCCAGCAGCCCGTGCAGCCCCGCGTGGGCGAAGGGATTGGCGGTGACACCCCCCAGCACCGGGTCCCCGCTGAGCATCGAGGCGCCCCACAGCACCCACACGACCCCCACCACACCGAGCGCCACGAAGCTCATCATCATCATGTTCAGCACACCCTTGGCGCGGGTCATGCCCCCGTAGAACAGTGCGAGGCCGGGGGTCATGAACAGCACCAGCCCCGCCGCCACCACGGTCCACACGTGTCCGGCGGTCAGCTCCACCCGGATCACCCCTGTCCCTCGTCGTCGTCCGGCGCATCCCTTGCGCCGCGTGCTCCCCAGTCAACGGGGCGGGTGTTACCGGCGGGGCCGCGCATTCGTGACGGACGTGTTTCATCTGCCGGGCCCGTGTGACGGGTGCGTTAACTCCGGCCGGGAACGGGAACGGCGCCCGCCCCCGGGTGCGGGAGCGGGCGCCGTCGGACGCGTGGCGGGTGTCAGTCGATGATCGCGTCCACGAACTGCTCGGCGTCGAAGGGGGCGAGGTCGTCGGGGCCCTCCCCCAGGCCGATCAGCTTGACGGGCACGCCGAGCCCGCGCTGGATGGCCACCACGATCCCGCCCTTGGCGGTGCCGTCCAGCTTGGTGAGCACGATGCCCGTAATGTCCACGGCCTCGGCGAAGACCCGCGCCTGGGTCATGCCGTTCTGGCCCGTGGTGGCGTCGATGACGAGCAGCACCTCGTCCACGGCGGCGGCCTTCTCGATCACGCGCTTGACCTTGCCCAGCTGGTCCATCAGCCCGGCCTTGTTCTGCAGCCGACCGGCGGTGTCCACGAGGACCACGTCCGCCTCCTGCTCGATCCCGGCCTTGACGGCGTCGTACGCGACCGACGCCGGGTCCGCGCCCTCCTGCTCGGAGCGCACCGTGGGCACGCCCACCCGCGCCCCCCAGGTCTCGAGCTGGTCCGCCGCGGCGGCGCGGAACGTGTCCGCGGCGCCGAGCAGCACGTCCTTGTCCTCGGCCACGAGCACGCGCGCGAGCTTGCCCACCGTGGTGGTCTTGCCCACGCCGTTCACGCCCACCACGAGCACCACGGCGGGCTTGCCCGGGGTGGCCTGCGTGCGCACCGAACGGTCCAGGGTGGGGTCCACGAGCGCGAGCATCTCCTCGCGCAGCAGGGACTTCAGCTCGGCCGGATCCCTGGTGCCCTCCACGCGCACGCGCTTCTTCAGGTTCTCCACGAGCTCCAGCGAGGCCTCCGTGCCGAGGTCCGCCATCAGCAGGGTGTCCTCGATCTCGTCCCAGGTGTCCTGGTCGATGCGCTCACGCGACAGCAGCACCAGCAGGCCCTTGCCGAGCATCGAGTTGGACTTGGCGAGGCGGCCCCGCAGCCGGGCCAGGCGCCCGCGCGCGGACTCGGGGCGCTCCAGGGTGCTGACCGGACGGTCCTCGAGCGCGGTGTCCCCGGAGACCTCCGGGATGTCGTCCAGGTCCCGGGTGTCCGCGTACCCGCCCCGCGGCGCCTTGGGCCGGCGCAGCAGCAGCACACCCGCGACCACGAGCACGACCACCACCGCCGCGGCAATCAGTATCCACATCAGTTCAGGAGTCATCACCCGTCCAATCTCCCATAAACTGCCAGGCGTGTCCCGCCCCGAAACCCCCTCCCACGACGACGCCGCCCGCGCACCTCACGCGCAGACGGTCCCCGAGCCCATCAAGGTCCTGATCGCCGCGGCGTTCGTGATCGCCCTGGGCTACGGCCTCGTGGCGCCCGTGCTGCCCCAGTTCGCCGCGAGCTTCGGCGTGGGCGTGGCCGCCTCCTCCGCCGTGATCAGCGCCTTCGCGCTGTGCCGCCTGGTGTTCGCGCCCGCGAGCGGCAGCGTGGTCAACCGGCTCGGCGAGCGCCCCACCTACCTCATCGGGCTCATCGTGGTGGCGCTGTCCTCGGCGGCCACGGCCTTCGCCCAGGACTACTGGCAGCTGCTCGTGTTCCGGGGGCTCGGGGGCATCGGCTCCACCATGTTCACGGTCTCCGCGATGGGGCTGATCGTGCGGCTCGCACCGCCCACCATGCGGGGGCGGGTCTCCGGGTACTACGCCACGGCGTTCCTCCTGGGCGGGATCCTGGGACCGGTGCTCGGCGGCCTCCTGGCCGGACTGGGGATGCACGCCCCCTTCCTGATCTACGCGGGCGCCCTGTTCGTGGCGGTCCTCGTGGTGTGGCTGCGCCTGAAGGACGAGACGCTCGGAGCCGGTCGCGCGGGCTCCGCCCAGCCGCCCATGCGGGTCCGTGACGCGCTCGACGCCGGGGCGTACCGCGCCGCACTCGCCTCCAGCTTCTCCTCGGGGTGGACCGCCATGGGCGTGCGCGTGGCCCTGGTCCCGCTGCTCGCCGCGCAGGTGGTGGGTGAGGGTCCCGCCGTGGCCGGGCTGGCCCTGGCGCTGTTCGCGGTGGGCAACGCCGCCGCGCTGACCGTGACCGGACGGCTCACCGACCGGCTCGGGCGCAAGCCCCTGGTGCTCACCGGGCTGCTCGTGTGCGGACTCGCGACCATCGGGGTGGGCCTGAGCACCTCCGTGGTGGCGTTCGCGGTGCTGTCGCTGCTCTCCGGGGTGGGCTCCGGAACCCTCAACCCGGGCCAGCAGGCGGCCGTGGCGGACGTGATCGGCCCGGACCGCGCCGGCGGCAAGGTGCTCTCCCGCTACCAGATGTGCGCGGACGCCGGGCAGATCCTCGGACCCGTTCTCGCCGGCGCGCTGGCGGACTCCGCCGGGTTCGGCTGGGCGTTCGGGGTGTCCGGGGCGCTGATGCTGCTCGCGGCCCTCGCGTGGTTGCCGGTGCGGGAGACGCTGCCGGAGGGCGAACGTCAAGAGACGACGAGGGGCTGAGCACCATGGCGGAGAAACGGCGGGACGCGCGGCGAGACCGCCAGTGGGTCTGGATCGTGGGAATTCTCCTGTACATCGTCGGCCAGCTCGGGTTCCAGGAGCTCATGAGACGCGGCATCATCACCTGGCCGTGGGCCCTGTCCATGGCCGTGGGACTCACCGCGGTGGGCCTGGCGGTCGGGCGGTACGTGGTGATCCCACGGCTCTCGCGCAAGGAATCGGTGGATCCCCGGATTTCGCGCACCGACTCGTGGGAGTCCCCATTGGACCCGTCCCAGGCACTGGCCCGCATCGACCGCGCACTGCGCGATCAGGCCACCGAACTCACCGTGTCGGCGGAGACTCTGCACGTCCGGATGGGCTCCGACGAGGTGTACCGGGTGAAGGGGTCCGCCTCGGACAAGGGCTGGGCCGCACTTCCCCTCGCAGCCACTTTCCGGGTGGAGCCGCACAATGCCGGGTCGCTGATCCACGCGGAGGCCCGGGACGACCTGGGGTGGTATGCCGCCCCACCGCAGCCGTTCGTCGAGAACGAGGTGCAGCGGCGCGCCGCAACCCTCATCCGCCGCACCGGAGAGGCCACCCGCGGGACCGACGCGCCGGCCTGAGCGGGAGCCTTTCCGCGCGACGCACCGGCCGCCCCGGTGCGCCGCCCCGTGAACTACCCGTGCGGCGTCGTCCGCCGGCGTGGGTGGAGACGCTGCCGTCCCTGCTAGCGCAGCTGCGACAGCTGCTGGCCCACCACCAGGCTCACACCGTCCCCGCGCATGGACACCCCGTAGAGGGCGTCCGCAATCTCCATGGTGCGCTTCTGGTGGGTCACGATGATCAGCTGCGAGCTCTCCTGCAGCTGCTCGAAGATGGTGAGCAGGCGGCCCAGGTTGCGGTCGTCCAGGGCGGCCTCCACCTCGTCCATCACGTAGAACGGGGACGGGCGGGCCTTGAAGATGGCCACCAGCAGCGCCAGCGCGGTCAGCGAGCGCTCGCCGCCGGAGAGCAGGGAGAGCCGCTTGATCTTCTTGCCCGCGGGGCGCGCCTCCACCTCCACGCCGGAGTTGAGCATGTCGTCCGGGTCGGTCAGCCGCAGGCGGCCCTCGCCCCCGGGGAACAGGGTGGCGAACACGGAGACGAACTGCTCCGCAGTGTCCCGGTAGGCCTGGGAGAACACCTCCTCCACGTGCCGGTCCACGTCCCGGATGATGCTGCGCAGGTCCGCGCGCGAGTTCTTCACGTCCTCCAGCTGCGTGACCAGGAACCTGTGCCGCTCCTCCAGCGCCGCGAACTCCTCCAGCGCCAGCGGGTTCACCTTGCCGAGGGCCTTGAGCTGCTTCTGGGCACGGCGCAGCCGGGTCTCCTGCTCGTCCCGGCGGAACGGGGTCCCGGGGTCGCCCATGCTCGGCAGGGCCAGCTGCGCGGCCCCGTCCGACTCGTCGGCAGCCCGGGCCGCCTCGATGGCCGCGTCCGCGTCCGGCACGGGCAGGTGCGGGCCGTAGTGCTCCACCAGGAAGTCGGGTGTCAGCCCCAGCTCCTCCAGGGCGGTGGTCTCCAGCGCCTCCACGCGGGCCCTGCGCTGGGCGAGCTCCAGCTCCGCGCGGTGCAGCCGCTCGGTCAGCTCGCTCAGCTCGCGAATGGTCCCGTCCCGCTCGGTGCGCAGCCGGTGCGCGGCCTCGTCCAGTCCCGCGCGCTCGGTCTCGATGGCGTCCCGCTGGGCCGCTGCCTCCCGCGCGGACTCCTCGGCGCGGGTCCTCAGGTGGTCCGCGGCGGTTCCCACGGCCCGGGCCACGGCGGCCTGCACACGGCGTCGTTCGGCGCGGCGGGCCGCCTCGGCCTGCGCGGCCCGCTCGGTGCGCGCCGCGCGCTGCTGGCCCTCCGCCCGGGAGATTACGTGCCGGTGCTGCTCCTCCAGACCGCGCAGGGACAGCCGGGCCTCGGTCTCCGCCTCGCGGGCGGTCTTCGCCGCGGCGTCCGCCCGGTCCTTCGCGCCCGCGGCGGTGATCTGCTCCCGCTCGAGCTCCGCCTCGTCCCCGTGCTCGGCGGACTCCGCGCGTTCCAGCGCCTCCCGCAGCTCCTCCTGCTGCCGGGCCATGCGCTGCTCCGCGGTGCCCAGCACCTCCCGCCGCCGGGCGAGCTCGGAGTCCGCCGACGACGCCGTGGCCTCCGCCCTGCTCAGCGCCGCCCCGGCCGCGGCGGCCGCCTGCTGGTCCTTCTGGGCCTGCTGGGAGGCCTCCCGCTGGGCGCGGGCCGCCTCGGCACGCCCCGTCTCGGCACGCTCGGCCTCTGCGGTGGTCTTCTCCGCCGCGGTGCGCAGCCCGTCGAGACGCGCTTCCTCGTCCTCGATGCGCGCAAGGATCTCCAGGTTGCCCGCCGCCTCGGTGGCGCCCCCCTGCGCGGTCCGGGTCCCGTGGACGTCCCCGTCGCGGGTGACCGCGCGCAGCAGGGACGCCTCCCCGCCGGCCGCTGCCGCGGCGTCGAGCACGGCGAGCGCCTCCGCGGGCCCGGGGACCAGGACGGTGCAGGCGAGTTCCGCGCGCACGCTGCGCAGGACGACGTCGTCGTCCCCGGCTCCCGGAGCGGGCGACAGCACGGACGCGGCCGGGACGCAGCCCTCCGGGAGAGAGAGGTTCAAGGGTGCGGAGGGGGCCGGCGCGGTCCCGGCGAGGACGAGGTGGACCCGGCCCGACCCGGCCTCGCGCAGCGCGGCGAAGACCGTGGCGGCGTTCGCCGCGGACCCCACGGCGAGGGCCTCGGACCACGCACCGAGGGCCGCGGTGACCGCTCGCTCCCACCCCGGGGCCACGCGCACCGCGGCCGGCACGCTGCCGAGCACCGCGGTGGCACCAGCCACCGCGTCCGAGCCGTCCGGCTGGCGCACGGACTGGCGCAGGGTGTCCAGTCGCACCTGGGCGGCGTGCAGCTCGCTCGCCGCGGCCTGACGGGCGGACTCCGCGGCGCGGGCCGCCGCGCGTGCCGCCTCCGCCTGCTCCTCGGCCTCCCGGGCGCGCGCGGCGGAGCGCTCGACCGCCCCGGCGCTCGTGTCTGCGGCGTCGCGCAGGGAGGAGGTGTCCAGGGTGGCCTGCTCCGCGCGGGAGGCGACGTCCGCGATCTCCGCGCGCACGCGCTCCACGTCCGACTCTGCGGCCGTGAGCGCAGAGCGGGCGGAGGTCACGGCCGCGGCGAGCCGCGCCTGCCCCGCCCGGCGGTCCGCGGCGCGGCGCACGAGCTCCGCGGTGCGCCGCTCGGCCTCCCGTGCGGCGTCCTCGGCCTCCTGACGCGCGGCCTGCGCGTCGTGGAGCGCCTGCTGGGCGTGCGCCACGCGCTCGGCGAGGCGCTCGGCCTCCTCCCGGCTGCGCTGCGCCTGCTCCTCCAGGGCCTGCGCGTCCCGGCCCGGCGCCTCGGGTGCCTGCTCGCTGCCCAGCAGCCGACGCCGCTCCCCCGCCAGCGCGGACAGCGCCCGGAAGCGGTCGCGCACGGTGCTCAGCTCGTACCAGCTCGTGCGGGCGGCGTTCAGCGCCGGGGCCGTGCGGGCGGCGGCGGCCTCGGTACGGGCGAGCCGCTCGTCGAGACGCGCCAGGGCCGCCTCCAGCTCCTCCTTGCGCCGCCGCGCCTCGTCACCGGCGCCGCGATCCGTGTCCATGCCGGCGCGCGCCGCCACGAGGTCGTCCGCGAGTAGCCGGGCACGCGCGTCCCGCACGTCGAACTGGATGCGCTGCGCCTTCCGCGCGGTGCGCGCCTGGCGGCCCAGCGGGGTGAGCTGGCGCTCGATCTCCCCGGTGAGGTCCTCCAGCCGGTCCAGGTTCTGCTGCACCGACTCCAGCTTCCGCAGGGTCTTCTCCTTGCGGCGGCGGTGCTTGAGGATCCCCGAGGCCTCCTCGATGAACCCCCGGCGGTCCTCCGGGGTGGCCTGCAGGATCCGGTCCAGCTGGCCCTGGCCCACGATCACGTGCATCTCCCGGCCCAGCCCGGAGTCCGAGAGCAGCTCCTGGATGTCCAGCAGACGGCACGAGCGGCCGTTGATCGCGTACTCGGAGCCGCCCGAGCGGAACAGGGTGCGGGAGATGGTGACCTCGGAGTACTCGATCGGCAGGGCGCCGTCGGCGTTGTCGATGGTCAGGGACACGTGCGCACGGCCCAGGGCGGCGCGGCCCGAGGTGCCCGCGAAGATCACGTCCTCCATCTTCCCGCCGCGCAGGGACTTGGCCCCCTGCTCGCCCATCACCCACGCCAGGGCGTCCACCACGTTGGACTTGCCCGAGCCGTTGGGGCCCACCACGGCGGTCACCCCGGGCTCGAAGCGGAAGGTGGTGGCGGAGGCGAAGGACTTGAAACCGCGGACGGTGAGGGTCTTCAAGTGCACGCGGGAGATCTCCTGGGTCGAGGGGTGGACGCCGAGTCTACCCGGGCCCGCGGCGGCGCCCCGGAGCCCGCTGCGCCTGTGCCCGCGCCCCGTCCCACCAGGGGCGGGACCCGGACACCGCACGCAGTACCCGCAGGGGCCGCGACCCGCCCGGGCGACGCCGCGCCGTGACCCGGGGAGCTGTCGGAATGGGCCGCTAGACTGGGCCGGTCCAACCCGCTTGTTCACCCGAGCGCCGAGGTCCATCATTGACGATCGATTCTTGACGGTACGGGTGGCGTCTGATCGAAAGCGCCACATTGACCGGAAACTCCACCATCAGAAACCGAAACGCCGCCGTCCTGTCGGTCACCCGAACGGAGGCGGACGTGGTGATCCCGTCCACCCGGTTCGATGAGGAGTTGGCCCACACGTTCAGGCGGCTGCGCATGCCCAAGGGCCTGCTGGAGCGGCTCGCGGGCATCAGGGAGCGGCGTGGCTGGGCACCGGGACGGCACTTCACGGACGGCGCCACGGAGGCCGGCGAGGCCGCACTCGCGGAGTCGGGCATCCGCCCGGAGCAGATCGGGCTGTTCATCAACGCGTCCGTCACCCGCGACAACTACGAGCCCGCCGTGGCCGTGGGCATCCACGAGCGTCTGGGGCTGCCCAGCTCCGCCCTGAACTTCGACATGACCAACGCGTGCCTGGGCTTCGTCAACGCCCTCACGGTGGCCTCCTCCATGATCGACGCCGGCGCCATCGAGTACGCGCTCGTGGTGGCCGGGGAGGACCCCTCCCCGTGGCACCGGGCGGCCATCGAGCGGCTGAGCGAGGACGACATCACCCGCGAGCAGGTGGTCCAGGAGTTCGCCACCCTCACCCTGGGCTGCGGTGCGGCCGCCGCCGTGGTGGGGCCCGCGGACCGCCACCCGGAGGGGCACCGCATCGTGGGCTCCGTGACCCGCGCGGGCACCGAGTTCAGCCGCCTGTGCATCGGCGGTGGAGACGGCATGTTCACGGACGCCACCGGGCTGCTCAACCACGGGGTGGGCCTCGTGGTGGAGGCGTGGCTCGAGGCCGAGAAGGACGGCTGGGACTGGCGCCACATGGACTCCTACGTGACCCACCAGGTCTCCAACTCCCACACCAACAAGCTGATCGAGGACATGGGCCTGGACGCGGACAAGGTGCCGCTGACGTTCCCGTACTGGGGCAACGTGGCCGCGGCCGCCCTGCCCATGACCCTGGCGCTGGAGGCCGAGCGGCTCGAGCCCGGCGCCCGCGTGCTGTGCCTCGGCGTGGGCTCGGGGCTGAACACCACCCTCATGGAGATCGCCTGGTGAGCGCGCCGCAGCCCCCGCGCACCGGGGAACCACCGCAGGAAGCACCCCACCGCGAAGGAGCACCCGTGACCGCCAGCACCTCCCCCCGGCGCAGCGGCGCCGACCGCCTGCCCTTCACGGACACGGCCCTGCCCGGCGTGGACCCCGCGTGGTCCGCCGTGCACACCGTGGCCTCGTCCGCCCCCGTGGAGCCCGTGCCCGGGCGCAGGCGCCGCTGGCACGTGCTGGACAACGGAAACGCCATCGCCGCGAGCGGGCGCACCCCGCAGGGCATCGTCCTGGCCGTGCACGGCAACCCCACCTGGTCCTACCTCTGGCGGGACGTGCTGCGGGCCGCCCAGGAGGCCGAGCGGCCGTGGCGCGTGGTGGCCGTGGACCAGCTGGACATGGGCTTCTCCGAGCGCACCGGGCTCTTCCGACGCCTGGGCGACCGCGTCCAGGACCTGGGCGACCTCACCGCGGCCATGGGCATCGACACCGCGGGCCTGCCCGTGGTCACCCTCGCCCACGACTGGGGCGGGCTCATCTCGCAGGGCTGGGCGCAGGAGCACCCGCAGATCCACGCGGCCACCGTGCTGACCAACACCGCGGTGCACCACGACAACGCCGAGCCCATCCCCTCCGCGCTGCGCCTGGCCCTGAACGGCGCCGTGCACGAGCCCCTCACCGCGGGAACCACCGCGTTCCTGGACACCACCCTCGCGCTATGCGACCCGGCGCCGTCGAAGGCCGTGAAGCGCGCCTACAAGGCGCCGTACGCCTCGCGGGAGCGCCGGGAGGGGATCGCCCACTTCGTCGCGGACATCCCCGCCGCCGAGGACCACCCCTCGCACGCGGAGTACGAGCGGATCGCCGGGCGGATGAGCGCGCGCGAGGTCCCCACGCTGCTGCTGTGGGGCACGGGGGATCCCGTGTTCCAGCAGCGCTACCTGGACGACCTCCTGCGCCGGGCCCCCCACGCGGACGTGCACCGCTTCGAGGGCGCCAAGCACCTGCTCCCGGAGGCCCGGGACATCGCCACGCCCGTGCTCACGTGGCTGGACGAGCACTTCGGCGGGGCGCTGCCGGTGCTCTCCGCCCACCGCGAGCAGCGCGCCCGCGGCCGGGGCGGGTTCGTCCCGTTCTTCGCCGAGCTGGACGCACGACGCCGCGACGACTCCCCCGCCGTGGTGGACATGGGCCCCGTGGCCGCCACCGTGGACGGCACCCCCTCGTCCCTGAACGTGGAGCGCAGCGTGAGCTGGGCGCAGCTGTCCTCCTCCGTGGACCGCCTGGCCGTGGGCCTGCTGCGCACCGGCGTGCGCCCCGGGGACCGCGTGAACCTCATGGTCCCCCCGGGATCCATGCTCACCACGCTGATCTACGCGTGCCTGCGCATCGGCGCGGTGATCGTGGTGGCGGACCAGGGGCTGGGGCGCAAGGGCCTCACCCGTGCGCTGCGCGGCTCCTCCCCCCGCTGGTTCATCGGAATCCGCAAGGCCCTCGTGGGCGCCCGCGCGCTGGGCTGGCCCGGCACGCGGATCGCCGCGGAGCCCATGGACCCGGTCTCCAAGCGGCTGCTGGGGGTCTCCCACACGGTGGCCGAGCTCATGGACTCGGTGACCACGGTGGATCCCGCCGAGATCCCCGCCGTGGATCCGGACGCCGAGGCCGCCGTGCTGTTCACCTCCGGCTCCACCGGACCGGCCAAGGGAGTGGTCTACACCCACCGCCAGATGGCCGGGATGCGGGACACCATCCGCGACACCTACGGGTTGCGCGCGGGCACCGGGCTGGTGGCCGGCTTCGCGCCCTTCGCGCTGCTCGGCCCGGCCCTCGGAGCGGCCTCCGTGACCCCCGACATGGACGTCACGAGTCCCAAGACGCTCACGGCGCGCGCGCTGGCGCAGGCCACCATGGCCATCCGCGCGAGCGCCGTGTTCGCCTCCCCTGCGGCCATCGCGAACGTGCTCGCCACCGCCCACGAGCTCTCCCCCGCGGAGCGGGACGCGCTCGCCCGGGTGCAGCTCATGCTCTCCGCCGGGGCTCCCATCCCCGAGGAGCTGCTCACGCGGTTGCAGGAGCTCATGCCCGCGGCGGAGCTGCACACGCCCTACGGCATGACCGAGGCCCTGCCGCTCACTGACGTGAGCCTGGACGTGATCCGCGCCGCGCGCGAGGACGCCCAGCGCGGCGTCGACGGCGCTGGTCGCGGCGTCTGCGTGGGCACGCCCGTGGAGGGCGCCCAGCTGGGCGTGTTGCCCCTGCGCGCGGACGGCTCCGTGTCCCCCGAGATCGTGACGACACCCGGGGTCACCGGTGAGATCGTGGCGCGCGCCCCGCACGCCAAGGACCACTACGACCGGCTGTGGATCACCGAGCGCGAGTCGGACCTCACCCCCGGCTGGCACCGCACCGGGGACGTGGGCCACTTCGACGCCCGCGAACGGCTCTGGTACGAGGGCCGGCTGGCGCACGTGATCACCATGTCCTCGGGCCCGGTCTCCTCCGTGGCCGCCGAGCACGCCGCGCAGACCGTGCCCGGGGTGGGACGGGTGGCCGTGGTGGGTGTGGGTCCCGCGGGCGCACAGTCCGCGGTGGCCGTCATCGAGACCGTGCCTCCCACGTCAAAGCCCGCCCTCGCGGACGCCGAGCTGAGCGAGCGCATCCGTGCCACCGTGGACTTCGCCACCGGTGTGCCCGTCAGCGCGGTGCTGGTCATCCCGGAGCAGCCCACGGACATCCGCCACAATTCCAAGATCGACCGAGCCGAGTTGAGTGACTGGGCCGAGCGTGCCCTGGCCACCGGAAAGCTGAGTGCACTGTGAGCGACGACCCCACCGCCACCCCCCGGCGCGGCTCCGGCACCGGGCGCCACCGCGCCCCGGACGAGCAGCCCTCCACAGGCTCTCCCGACGCCGCCGCCCCGGGTTCCCGTACCACCGCGTCCGCGCCCTCGGCCGAGGGTTCACGCGAGCCAGTCGCCGCGGGCAGCGTGCAGATCGCGGACCCGGACCGCGGGGGCGCCACCGCCACCCAGGGCACCCTGGACGGCTCCGGACGCACCGTCCTGGTGACGGGCGCGTCCGGGATGCTCGGCGGCGACGTCGCCCGCGTCCTGCTCGCGCGCAACTGGCGCGTGCGCGTGTTCCAGCGCGGCCACGCACCCGTGGCCGAGCGCGAGGGGGTGGACGAGGTGCTGGGCTCCATCACTAACCCCGAGGACGTGGCTCGCGCCCTGGACGGCGTGGACGACGTGGTGCACCTGGCCGCGAAGGTGTCCTTCACCGGCGCCTGGGAGGACTTCGTGCGGGTGAACGTGACGGGCACCCGGATCCTGCTGTGCCAGGCGCAGAACGCGGGGATCTCGAACGTGGTGTTCGTGTCCTCCCCGTCCGTGGCGCACGCGGGCGTGTCCATCGAGGGCGCGGGCGCGGAGCCCGCGAACCCGAAGACGGCGCGCGGGAACTACGCCCGGTCCAAGGCCGCCGCGGAGCTGCTGGCGCTGGGCATGGACGGGCAGCGCGGGCTGAAGGTGGCCGCGGTGCGCCCGCACATCGTGTGGGGCCCGGGTGACACGCAGCTCGTGGAGCGCGTGGCGGACCGCGCGGCCGCCGGGCGGATGCCCAACCTGGACCACGGTGCCGCCATGATCGACACCACCTACATCGACAACGCCTCGGAGGGCATCGTGCGCGCGCTGGAGCGCATCGATGTGGTCCACGGCCGTGCCCTGGTGCTCACCAACGGCGAGCCGCGGCCCGTGGGCGAGCTGGTGGCCCGGATGTGCCGCGCCACCGGCTCCGAGGCCCCCACGCTGTCCATCCCGGGCGGTGTGGCGCGCCTGGCGGGGCGCATCATCGAGACCGTGTGGCCGCACCTGCCCGCGAAGCTGCGCGGGGGCGACGGCGAGCCGCCCATGACCGAGTTCCTGGCCGAGCAGCTGTCCACGGCGCACTGGTTCGACCAGCGCGAGACCCGGGAGCTGCTGGACTGGACGCCGTCGGTGAGCCTGGACGAGGGCTTCGCGCGGCTGGCGGCCTACTACCAGGACCACCCGCGCCCGCAGCGGCACACCGGATCGGTCTCGCTGGAGCGCGTGGAGGACGTCGCGGACGACCAGCGCGCCCGGGCCGAGGAGTCCTCGGTGGCCTCCGACACCGAGCACAGTGCGGTGACCACGGACTTGCAGAGCGTGCGCACGGTGCACTGAGCTCAGCCCGCAACGCACGAGCGCCCGTGACCGAGTGGTCGCGGGCGCTCGTCGTAGGGGGCTTCCCAGGCCGGGTCACCTGGGCCCCTTGGGGGACGGAGGGTCAGGCCCGGAAGCGCCGCGGCCGCCTCTGGCACCGCGAGCAGCGGTAGGAGGAGCGGTTGGCGAACTGCTCCCGCACGATCACCCCGTCCTCACCTGCGGCCTCGCAGCGGCGGCACGGCTGCCCCTCCCGGCCGTAGGCGTTCAGGGACCGGGAGAAGTACCCGGACTCCCCGTTCACGTTGACGTACAGCGAGTCGAAGCTCGTGCCGCCAGCGTCCAGCGCACGGCGCATGACCTCCTGGCACGCCTCCACCAGCGCGCGGGTGCGCGGGGCGGTCATGGTCTCGGTGGGCGCGGCCCAGTGCAGCCTCGCGGCCCACAGTGCCTCGTCCGCGTAGATGTTGCCGATCCCGGAGATCAGCCCCTGGTCCAGCAGCGCGCGCTTCAGTCCGGTGCGGCGGCGTCGCAGGGCGGTGTGGAAGGCGGCCACGTCGAACAGGGGGTCCAGGGGGTCGCGCGCGATGTGCGCCGCGTGCTCCGGAACCAGCCCACGACCGTCGGTGCTGGGGACGAGCGGATCCAGGATCATGCCGCCGAAGATCCGCTGGTCCACGAAGCGCAGGTGCTCGGGCAGGGGGGCGCCGTCCTCCCCCGGAGCGGGTGAGAGCCCCAGGCGGATGCGCTCGTGGCGCGGCGCGGACTGCTCCTCGGAGGTCACGAGCAGCTGGCCGCTCATCCCCAGGTGCACGAGCAGCGCGCTCGACGGAGCCGTCCCGGGGTGCTCGCGCAACGGCAGCCACAGGAACTTGCCGCGGCGCCGCGCGGAGTCCACCGTGAGGCCTGCCAGGCGCTCCTGGAAGTCCAGGACGCCCGCCGTGTGGCGACGCAGGGACCGCGCGTCGAAGACCTGCACGGACTCCACGGTGCGCCCCACCACCCAGCGTTCGACGCCGCGGCGCACCACTTCCACCTCGGGCAGCTCGGGCACGGGCTCAGCTCCCGGACGGGAAGCGGGCCTCGATGGCCTCGCACGCGGCGGCGGCGGCAGAACGCTCGGCGGCCTTCTTGGAGGTTCCCTCGCCGTGGCCGAGGAGCTCGTCCCCGATCACGGCATCCGCGGTGAAGTGGCGGGCGTGGTCCGGGCCGGTGCCCTCCACGGTGTAGCGAACGATCCCCAGGCCGTGCTGGGCGGCGAGCTCCACCACCTGGGTCTTCCAGTCGCGGCCCTCGTGCAGGACGGTGGCGTCCTCCAGCAGGGGCACGATCATCCGCAGCACGAGGTCGCGCGCCGGGACCGGCCCCAGGGACTCGTACACCGCGCCGATCACGGCCTCGGTGGTGTCCGCGAGGATCGAGGGCTTCTCGCTGCCCTGGGTGCGGACCTCGCCCCTGCCCAGGCGGATGTGGGCCCCCAGGCCCATCGAGCGGGCCACCCCGGCCAGGGCTCGGGCGGAGACCACAGAGGCCCGCAGCTTCGCGAGGCGCCCCTCGTCCCACTCGGGGTAGCGGTGGTAGATCTCGTCCGTGACGGCGAGCTGCAGCACGGCGTCCCCCAGGAACTCGAGCCGCTCGTTGTGCGTCTCCCCCGGGTGCTCGTACGCGTAGGAACGGTGTGTCAGCGCAATGCGAAGCGTCTCGGTGTCGAGTTCGACACCGAGACGCTCAAGCAGTTCGCCGGGATCCGGCAAAGTGGTCACGTTACGCGTCAGCGACCTTGCGTCCCTTGTACTCGTAGAACAAGGGGGTGCCGGCGGAATCGGAGACCAGCTTGGCCTGGTGCGGCAGGCTGTAGCTGACCTTGCCGTTCTCCACGGTCTTCACCAGTTTGGGGGCCTGCGCCTTCCACTGGGACCGGCGCATGCGGGTATTCGCACGGGACATTTTCCGCTTGGGAACAGCCACGGCTATCTCTCTTCTCTCGTCTCGGTTGTGGACTCCGACGTGTCCCCACCCTGACCCGCCTCGGTCATCAGCCCTGCGAGGGCGGACCAGCGGGGGTCGGTCACGTCGTGGTGGTGCGAAGGGTCGTTCTCGAGCCGGGCGCCGCACTGGGCGCACAGGCCCGGGCACTCGGCCCGGCACACCGGTTGGAACGGCAGCTGTGTGATCACTGCGTCCCGAAGCATCGGTTCGAGGTCGATCTCCTCGTCCCGCACCTCGTACACTTGCTCGTCCTCGACGTTCTCGTCACCCTGCGGGGACGGTTCGAAGACGAAAAGCTCCTGCACGTCGACCGGCAGTTCGTAGTCGATGGGGTCGAGGCATCTGCTGCACTCCCCGTGAACGCTGACGATCACGGTTCCGGACACCAGGATACCGTCGTGGACGGATTCCAGGCGCAGATCCAGCTCCATGGGCGTGCCCTCGGGCGAACCGATGAGGGCCGTCCCGAAGTCCTTCGGTGCGGGCGCCTCGACGGCCAGGGTGTCCATGGTCCCCGGGCGGTGTTCCAGTTCCCTGACGTTGAACGAGAGGGCTGAACTGTTGCGGTGATTCACGGAACTCCTGGCTAACGACACTGGCCGACAGAACACCTTAGCACGCGGGACTCTCACAGATCATCCCGGCCCCCAGCCGCCCCGAAGAACTTCCCCGGCTGCACCTCGCACCGATGGGCGGTTTCCGCCTGCTCACGGACCCGTCAGCGGCGGAGCACGGCCCGCAGCACGGGCTCGGGAACGAACGCGGAGACGTCTCCGCCGAGGGCCGCGACCTCCATCACGAGCGAGGAGGAGACGTGCAGCAGGGAGGGCTCACCCGGGAGGAACACCGTCTCCACACCCGTGAGCGAGCGGTTCATGGTGGCCATGGGCAGCTCGTAGTCGTAGTCCGCACCGTTGCGCAGCCCCTTGACCAGCGCCACGGCCTCCCGGCGCTCGGCGTAGTCCGCGATCAGCCCGGACTCCAACGGCTCCACCACCACGGCGGACTCGTCCGCGAAGACCTCGCGCACCAGCTCGATCCGCTCCCGCTCGTCGAAGCGGTGGGTCTTGTGCGGGTTCGTGGACACCGCCACCACCACCTCGTCGAACAGGCGGGTGGCGCGGCGGATCACCGCGCAGTGCCCCAGGTGCAGGGGGTCGAAGGATCCCGGACAGATGGCGCGTCGCATCCCACCAGCCTAGCGGGCGGGCTTCCTAGACTGGGCCCATGACCGGCAACGCACAGCACCTCACACCCACCCCGCCAGCGGGACGCCCCGCCCCCTGGCAGCGCATGGCCGCCGGCGGCGGACTCCTGGACCCCGCGGGCCGCCTGCGCTCCACGGTCTTCGAGGAGATGACGGCGCTGGCCCGCCGCACCGGTTCCGTGAACCTGGGCCAGGGCTTCCCGGACTTCGACCCGCCGCAGCAGATGGTCGACGCCGCCGCGGCCGCCCTGCGTGCGGGCCACCACCAGTACGCACCCATCACGGGTGTGCCCGTCCTGCGCGAGGCGGTCGCCGCCCACCAACGCTCCTGGTACGGGCTGGAACTGGACCCGGAGGAGCAGGTGGTGGTCTGCGCGGGCGCCACCGAGGGCGTCACCGCAGCCCTGCTGTCGCTGCTGCAGCCCGGTGACGAGGTGGTGCTGTTCGAGCCGCGCTACGACCTCTACGGCGCGGTGGTGGAGTTCGCCGGCGCCACCGCCGTGTCCGTCCCGCTGCTGCCCCCGGCCTTCGTCCCGGATCCGGACGACCTCCGCGCGGCCTTCTCCCCGCGCACCCGCGCCGTGGTGCTCAACGACCCCCACAACCCCACCGGCACCGTGGCGTCCCGGGAGTTCAAGGAGCTGCTCGTGGAGCTGGCCGCCGAGCACGGGGCCGTGGTGATCGCGGACGAGGTCTACGAGCACCTGCGCTACGACGGCCCGCACGAGCCCCTGGCCACCCTGCCGGGTGCGGCCGGGCGCACCCTCACGGTGTCCTCGGCCGGCAAGACGTTCTCCGCCACCGGGTGGCGCGTGGGCTGGGTGAGCGGACCGCGGGAGCTGCTGCGCGGCGTCGTCGCCGTCAAGACGTACCTGTCCCACAGCGCCGCGGCGCCCCTGCAGCACGCTGTCGCGGAGGCGCTGACGCTCCCCCGGGAGTTCTTCGACGGGCTGCTCACGGACTACCGCGAGCGCCGGGACGTGCTCCTGGCGGGGCTGGGCGCGGCGGGCCTCACTCCGCCGGAGCCGCGCGGCACGTTCTTCGCCGTCACGGACGTGAGCGACCACTACGCGCTGGCCGGGGTGGACGACGCCGCCGGGCTGGCTCAGCACTGGGCCGACGCCGCCGGGGTGGTGGGGATCCCCGTCTCGGCGTTCGCGGGTCCCGCGAACCGGGGACTCTACGCTGACTGGCTGCGGCTGGCGTTCTGCAAGCGCACCGAGGTGCTGCGGGCGGCGATGGCGGGACTGGCCGCCGCGGTCTGAGCACGGGGCAGGTTGCCGCCACCTGCGGTGTCGTGGTCGGGAGCGGCAGCGCCGTGAGCCGGCGCGGTCCCGGGACCGGCGACGGCCCGCGTGGCCTCAGCCCGCGGCCAGCTCCTCGTCCGCCTCCAGGAACCACAGGACGGTCTCCCCGTGCGCGCTGGACTCGAAACGGCGCAGCCCCGCGGGCCACGCGGGCTCCGGGGTGCGGGCCGAGCGCTCCACGGCCACCACCCCGCCGGGTCCGAGCCGCCCGACGAGCAGGGACAGCAGCCGCGCGAGCTCGCTGTTCTCCAGCGGGTACGGCGGGTCCGCGAGCACCAGGTCCCAGTGGTGGGACGCCGCGCGGCCCAGGTAACCGGCCACCCCCGCGTGCACGGTGGTGATCGCGGTCTCCGGGCAGGACGCCGCGAGCAGCGCAGCGTTCTCGCGGCACACGCCCGCCGCGGCGGCGGCCTTCTCCACCAGGGTGACGGCCGCGGCCCCCCTGCTGGCGGCCTCCAGCCCGAGCGCCCCCGAGCCGGCGAAGAGGTCCAGGACGCTGGCGTCCTGACACATGCCCCACGCGTCCAGGCGGGCGAACAGCGACTCCTTGACGCGGTCCGTGGTGGGTCGGGTGGCGGAACCCGGGACGGACTTCAACCGCAGTCCCCCGGCCCGGCCCGCAATGATGCGTGTCATCCTCGCTCCAGAAATGCTTGTCGATCCTCGTCCAGCACCCGTTCGATGCCCGCCCGCAGCACGGGGTGCCCCGCCAGCGTGGGATCCTCCCGGATCACGTCCTCGGCGGCCACCCGGGCGCGCGCCACGAGCTCCTCGTCCCGCAGCACCCCCACCCAGCGCAGCCCGGAGCGGCCCCCGGACTGGGAGGCGCCGAGGATGTCCCCCTCCTTGCGCAGCCGCAGGTCCGTTTCTGCCAGCTCGAAGCCGTCCGTGGTGGCGGCCACGGCGTCCAGGCGGGCCCGCGCAGGGTGCTCCGGGGGCACACGGGTCACGAGCAGGCACGTGCTGGCGTGCTCACCGCGGCCGATGCGCCCGCGCAGCTGGTGCAGCTGGGAGATCCCGAAGCGCTCCGGGTCCAGCACCACCATGAGCGTGGCGTTGGGGACGTCCACCCCCACCTCCACCACGGTGGTGGAGACCAGCACGTCCACTTCTCCGGCGTCGAACGCGGCCATGGTGCCCGCCTTGGTCTGCGCGTCCTGGCGCCCGTGCAGCGCGGCCACCCGGGCTCCCCGCAGCTCCGGCCGCGCCCCCACCAGCTCGTGCAGCCACGCGACGGTGGCCGGTTCGGGCTCGTCCGGCCGGGCCGCCACGGAGGCGCACAGGGACGTGAAGGGCGGCAGGGCGGCGTCGTCGCCGATCTTGGGGGCCACCACGTAGACCTGCCGGCCGCGCGCCACGTGCTCCGCCGCGAGCGCCCACACCCGCCGCTCCCACGCGGGGCCGTGCTCGGCGATGCCCACCACGAAGGTCTCGATGGGCCGGCGCCCGCCGGGCAGCTCGCGCAGGGTGCTCACGTCCAGGTCCCCAAAGACCGTCATGGCCACGGTGCGCGGGATGGGGGTGGCCGTCATGACGAGGGTGTGCGGCACCTGCCCGGCCTTGTCCCGCAGGGCGTCGCGCTGCTCCACCCCGAAGCGGTGCTGCTCGTCCACGACCGCGAGCCCCAGCTCCGCGAACTGCACGCGATCCTGGATCAGCGCGTGCGTGCCCACCACGATCCCGGCGGCACCGCTGGCGATGTCCAGCAGCGCGCGCCGTCGAGCAGCCGCCGACATGCTGCCGGTGAGGAGCGTGACCCCGGTGGCCAGCGGGTCCCCGCCGAGCTGCCCGGGGGCCGCCAGGGGGCCCAGCAGGGCCGTGATCTTCTCGTGGTGCTGGGTGGCGAGCACCTCGGTGGGGGCGAGCAGGGCCGCCTGGCCGCCGCTGTCCACCACCTGCAGCATGGCCCGCAGCGCCACCACGGTCTTGCCGGAGCCCACGTCCCCCTGCAGCAGCCGGTTCATGGGGGCGGTCCCGGACAGCTCCCGCGCGATCTGCTCCCCCACCTCGCGCTGCCCCGGGGTGAGCTCGAACGGCAGGGAGGCGTCGAAGCGGGCGAGCAGGCCGTCCTGCCGCGGGGGTCGGGGATCCACCGGGTGGGCGGCGTGCTCCGCGCGGCGGCGCATCAGCTCGGTCTGCAGGACGAAGGCCTCCTGGAAGCGGAAGCGGCGCTGCGCCGCCTCGCACGCCTCCACGGTCTCGGGCCGGTGCAGGTCCCGGTACGCCTGCTCCAGCGGGGGCAGCCCCTCCGCGGCGAGCAGCTCGGGCGCCAGCGGGTCCTCCAGGGTGTCGAGGTCGGCGGTGAGCAGCACCTGCTGGACCAGCTTCGCGATCCGCGGGGTGGTGAGCTTGCCGGCCTCGGGGTATACCGGGATGGGCAGCAGCTCCCCGGACCCGGACGTGGAGCCGGTCACCTGCTCCGGGGTCTCCACGGGGGCGTAGTCCGCGCCCGCCATGGACAGCTCACCGCGGTAGAACTCGGGTTTGCCGGTGAACAGGGCCAGGGACCCCACCGGCAGGTCCTTCTGCGCGGAGTACGCGTTGAAGAAGGTGATCTTCAGGTGGGCACCGGAGTCGTCCGCGACCGTGACGTCCGTGAGGCTTCGGCGCGGGTCGCTGCGCATCCGGCGGGTGCTGGAGCTCTCCACCCGTGCCACGAACGAGGTCCGTTCACCGGCCACGAGCTCCGTGAGCGCCTGGATGCGCCCGCGCCGGATGTAGCGCCGCGGGGCGTGGTCCAGCAGCTGGCCCACCGTGGTGATCCCCAGCTCCTTGGCGAGCACCGCCACCGTGGAGCGGGGGGACGTTCCGGGCACGTAGCGGGTGAGGGGCTGCTCGAGAGGGCCGAGAAATGCCGAGGCGGCACCCGCCCCGTGCGGGGACGTCCGGTCCCCGGACGCGGCCGTGCTCACCGGGGCTCCGCCGTGAGCGTGGTGACGGTGACGTTGCGCGCGGATCCCCGGTCACGCATCAGGTCCAGGGCCACCTCCGGGTCCGTCACGTGCACGTGCACCCGCCAGGTGTAGCCCTCCCCGTGCTCTCCCACGGCGCTGACGATCACGCTGTCCCCGGCATTGTCCAGCTGGTGGCGCAGCTCCGCGGCGTCCAGCGCGGAGAGGTCCATGGTGCCCATGACCTCGTACCCGTCCCGGTCCTCCTCCGGGGTGGCGCGCAGGGGGTGGGTGTGGTGGCGGATCAGCTCCGGCACGGGATCCGTGTACTCCTCCGTTCCGCCCAGCTCCGCGCGCAGCGCACTGAGCAGCACGAGCATTCCCAGCGCACCGGAGTCCACGGTTCCCCGTGCGGTCAGGACGGGCAGCTGGGAGACGGTGTGGACCACCGCGCGCGTGCACGCGGCGAGCATGGCGTCCAGCCACTGCACCAGCTGCTGATTGGAACCCTCCGGGGCGCTGTCCGGCACCGGGGTCTCACCGGCGGCCTGCAGGACGGAGAGCATGGTGCCCGGCACCGGCTCGGTCAGCGCGGAGGAGCAGCGCACCTGGGCGGCCACGAACGCCTCCCGCAGCTGCTCGGCAGTGAGGCGCGCGCTGCCCTCGAGCGCGGCCCCCATGGCCGCGAGCACGAGCGCGGCGAGCATCCCGGAGTTGCCGCGGGCCTCCTCCAGGGCAGCCTGCCCCGCGTACGCGAGCAGCTCGCCCACGTCCCGGCCCTCGATGAGGCGGGCGGCCTCCGCGGCGAATCCCACGGTGACGCTGAGGTTCGCGCCGGTGTCCGCGTCCGCCACGGGGAAGACGTTGAGGTTGTCCAGCACGTCCGCGTGCTCGCACAGTTGCCGGTGGGCGGTGTGCAGCCACGCGCGCATCTCGGTGGTGGAGGAGCCGGGCTTATGGCTCAAAGTGATCCCATCCTTCGACGACGTCACGGCCGAACCACTGTGCGGCACGGCGTCCGGCGATGGTCACGGCCGGGGTCGCGGACCGCTGCGGCGGCGCGTCCGCCTGGGCGGTACCGCTCTCCCGGGGCTCGTTCCCGGCTGCCGCGGGCGCACACGAGCCTATCGCACGGACCCCGGGAGGCAGCGGGGAATCCACCGGCAGGACGGCGAGCATTCCATGGTCCTCGCCGCCCGTGAGCACCCACTCCCAGGGGTCCTTCCCCACGGCCTCGCCCGCCGCCGCGAGCTGCGCCACGGCCGGCTCCAGGGCGGCGGGATCCAGGTCGATGCACACCCCACTGGCACGGGCGATCCTGCCCGCGTCCCGCAGGAGTCCGTCCGAGACGTCCATCATGGCGGTGGCCCCGGCCCGTGCGAGCGCGGGTCCCGCGGCCACGGGTGGTTCGGGTCGCAGCTGCGCGGCCTGCAGGGCACGACGCCGCTCGGGGGGCACCGCGTCCCACGGCCCGGGAACGGGGCACTGCAGGGCGTCCAGCCCCGCCGCTGCGTGGCCTAGCACCCCGGCGTGGACCAGCTCCCCGCCCGCCGCCGCGCCGGTGCGCAGCACGGGGTCCTCGTCGCAGCGGCCGGTGACCGCCGCGGTGATCGACAGCTCCTGTCCCCGCCCGAGGTCCCCTCCCACCAGGGCGCACTCCGTGGCCCCGAGGTCCGTGAACGCCCGGGAGAGGCCGGAGGCGAAGCCCGTGACCCACTCCACCGGCGTGTCCGGGGGCAGGGTGAGGGACACCACCACGGCCGTGGGCACGGCACCCATGGCGGCAACGTCCGCGAGGTTCTGCGCCGCGCACTTGCGCCCGCTCTCCTCCCCCGTGGTGCGATGGCCGCAGGGCCAGGTCCGCAGGAAGTCCTGGCCCAGGGTCAGGGTGTCGGTGGTGAGCACCACCCGGCCCCCCGGTGCGGCGACCACCGCGCAGTCGTCCCCGGGGCCCACCAGCACGTGCGGGCCGTGGGTGGTGGCCCCGGGCAGGAAGGCGTCCAGCAGCTGCGACTCGCTGAGCCGGGACACGGTGGCCCCCTCCGGTGCTGCGCGCTCGTGCGTCATACCCGAAACCCTAGCCACCTGCTCCGACCCGCACAGCACACCGCCCACGGGCACGTGCTCGCCTATCCTGGATGCCATGACTCCCCCGTCCCGCACCCCGTGGCAGACGTCCGCCCCCGTGTCCCGCACCGCGCGCGCAGGCCGCCCCACGGAGGGGGGCCGTGCCCGCCACGGCGGGCGGGCGGCGTCGCACCCGGCACGACGCCGCACGGTCACCGGCGCCGCCCTCCTGGCCGGGGCGCTCGCCCTCACCGGCTGCGAGTCCACGGTGACCGTGGACAGCGCCCCCCACGCCAGCGACCCGGCGTGCGCGTCCGTGCTGCTCGCCATGCCGCAGAAGGTGAGCGACCTGGCGCAGCGGGAGACCTCCAGCCAGGGCACCACCGCGTACGGCGACCCGTCCGCGATGATCGTGCGGTGCGGCGTGGCGGAGCCCGGGCCCACCACGAACCCGTGCACGGACGTGAACGGGGTGGACTGGCTCATCTCCGAGGTGGCCGACCAGAAGGGCCAGTGGCGGGCGGTGACCTACGGCCGCTCCCCCGCCACGGAGGTGCTCTTCGACGGCAACCGTGTTCCCTCCAGCACCGCGCTCGTGGACGCCGGCTCCGCCGTGCAGAACGTCCCGCAGACCCGCAAGTGCGAGTCCGTGAAGGACACGCTGGAGGACCAGGGCACGTCCTGAGCCGCGAAACGCGGAGGGCTGGGGCGCGCCCCGCCCAGGCCCCCCGTGGTCCCGGCGCAGGCACCCGCCGCGGGCACCCGGCGGGGCTCGCCACGGGACGTGGTCCCGGGCCCGCTCGGGACGAGCGCCTAGCGCAGCCCCACGGGGCGCTCCAGCGCCAGGGACACGAGCTCGTCGATCAGCTCGGCGTACTCCAGCCCCGTGGCCGACCACATGCGGGGGTACATGGAGATGGGGGTGAAGCCGGGCATGGTGTTGATCTCGTTGATGACCACCCGGTGGTCCGGGGTCACGAAGAAGTCGCAGCGGGAGAGGCCCTCGCCGTCCACGGAGTCGAAGGCCCGCACGGCGTCCGCCCGGAGGGTCTCGATCACGTCCTCGGGCAGCCGCGCGGGGCACGAGAGGCGGGCGGCGTCGTCGTCCATGTACTTGGCCTCGAAGTCGTAGAAGGCGTGGCCCTGGACCTCGATCTCCCCCGGCAGGGAGGCGCGGGCGGGGTCGGTGCCGTGCCCACCCAGGACGGCGCACTCGATCTCGCGCCCCTCGATGCCCGCTTCGACCACGAGCTTGAGGTCGTGCTCCCGGGCGGTCTCCACGGCGGCGTCCAGGCCGGAGGGGTCGTCCACGCGGGTGATCCCGAACGAGGAGCCGGCGCGGGCGGGCTTGACGAACACCGGGTAGCCGAGCTGCGCCACGCGCTCCCGCACGCCCTGCGGGTCCGTGCGCCAGGTGCGGTCGTGGACCACCGTGTAGGGGCCCACCTCCAGCCCGGCGGCCTGGAAGGCCAGCTTCATGAAGTGCTTGTCCATCCCGATCGCGGACGCGGCCACACCGCAGCCCACGTACGGCAGGCCCGCGAGCTCCAGCATGCCCTGCAGGGTGCCGTCCTCGCCGAACGGGCCGTGCAGCAGGGGGAACACCACGTCCACGTGGCGCCCGCGTGTCACGGGGGCCCCGTGCTCGCCGGAGTCGTGGATGAGCAGCCGGTTCTCCCCCGCGCGCAGGGGCAGGCTCACCCGGTGCTCACCCGGTGGCAGCTCGGCCATGGGGTGCGCGTCGAGCAGGGCCTCGAGCTCCTCCTGGGAGTAGAGGAACCAGGCGCCCGCGCGGGAGATGCCCACGCTCACCACGTCCCACTTCTCGCGGTCGATGGCGCGCAGCACCGAGCGCGCGGTGATCAGCGAGACGGAGTGCTCCGAGGACCTGCCCCCGAAGACCACGGCCACGCACGGCTTGGTGCCCTCCGCAGTGGGCACGGAGTTCTCGTCGGTGACGCTCATGCGGTGTTCCCTTCGGATGTCAGGTCCCGGCCGAGCAGCCGGGGGGCCAGCTCGTGCACGGGGATGTCGTTGCGCAGCACACCCACCACGGCCTCCGTGATGGGCATGTCCACGCCGTTGCGGCGGGCCAGCTCCAGCACGGCGGGCGCGGACGTGATGCCCTCCGCGGTCTGGGTCATGGCGTCCCGCACCTGCTCGAGCGTGAGCCCGGCGCCCAGGAGCCTCCCGGCCGTGTGGTTGCGGGACAGCGAGGAGGAGCACGTGGCCACGAGGTCCCCCATGCCGGAGAGCCCGGCCAGGGTGGCGGTGGTCCCGCCGAGGGCGAGCGCCAGGCGCGTGGTCTCGGCCAGCCCGCGGGTCATCACGGAGGCCTTGGAGTTGTCCCCGTAGCCGCGCCCGTCGCAGATCCCCACGCACAGCGCGATCACGTTCTTCACCACCCCGCCGATCTCCGTGCCCACCACGTCCGTGTTGGTGTACGGGCGGAAGTACGGGGCGGCGCAGCACCGGGCCACCCACGCCGCGGTCTCCTGCTCGGGGGCTGCCACCACAGAGGCCGTGGGTTCCTCCCGGGCGATCTCCATGGCGAGGTTCGGCCCGGACAGCACGCACGTGCGCCGCGCCCAGTCCTCGGCGGAGGCGACCGTGGCCTGCCCCAGGACGTCGGCGACCACCTGGGTCATGCGCAGCCCCGTCCCGGACTCCAGCCCCTTGGCGAGGGACAGCACCACGGCACCCGGCTCCAGGTGCGGTGCCGCGAGCGCCAGCTGCGCGCGCAGGGACTGGGCGGGGACCGCGGCCACCACGAGGGCGGCCCCGCGCAGGGCCTCCGCCAGGTCCGCCGAGAACTCCAGGGACCCCGGCAGGTCCACACCGGGAAGGTAGCGCTCGTTGCGCCCCTCCCGGGCCATCACGGCCATGGACTCGGCATTGCGTCCCCACAGGCACACGGTGCGCTCGGCACCGGCCTCCGCGGCGGCGTCGGCCAGGACCTTGGCGAACGTGGTCCCCCAGGAGCCGGCGCCCAGGACGGTGACGCGGGCGGGCCCGGTCACGGTGCCACGCTCCCGCCCGCGGTCCCCAGGCGGTCCTCGGGCGGCGCGGGCCCGGCAGCGTTCTGCGTGGTCTCCTCGGACGACGCTGCCGCCGCGCCCCGCGGGTCCACCGGCTCGCGGGGTGCGGGCTCCTCGCGCAGCTCGGCCAGCAGCCCCGTGACGGCGGCCATGATCGTGCTCGTGGCACGCGCGAGCTCGGCGGCGGAGGGGTGGCCGGGGTGCTGCAGTCCACCGGGCACGAGGTCCTCGGTGTGCAGGGGGCGCCCCACCGCGCCGCGGACCCGCTTGGGCGGGAACAGGCTCACGCTGCGGTGGCCCTGCGGGTCCCGGTAGAGGATCTGGTGGTCGCCCCAGTGGGCCACGGGCACCACGGGAACCCCGGCCTGCAGGGCAAGACGGGCGGCCCCGGTGCGCCCGCGCATGGGCCACATCAGGGGATCACGGGTGATGGTGCCCTCCGGGTACACGATGATTGCCCCGCCCTCTGCGAGCTCCGCGAAGGCAGCCTCCAGCGAGTCCTTGGCGCGGGAGGTGCCCCGGTACACGGGGACCTGGCCGATGCGGGTGAGCAGCCGCCCCACCACGGGGATGCGGAAGAGGGACTCCTTGGCCAGGAAGCGCGGCATCACGCCGGCCCGGTAGAGCATGTGGGCCACCGTGATGGGGTCCAGCTCCGTGAGGTGGTTGGCTGCCACCACGAAGCCGCCGGAGGCCGGGAGGTTCTCCGTGCCGCGCCAGCGCGGGGTGGCCACCGCCCGGTACGCCGGGACGACCAGAGCCGCGATCATCCGGAACGTGGCTCGCTGGGACGTTCTGCTCATGCGGGGAACCCCTCCTCAGGGGACGGGATGCGGTCTGTCGGCGGGTGCCCGCCCGGACGCGCGGCGCGGGTCCGGGCTGGCGTGGAACAGTGGGAGAGCCCGCTCACCGCTCCTCGACGTCGAAGGTGGCGCCGAGACCGCCCAGCTTGTCCGTGAAGTGCTCGTAGCCGCGCTTGATGAGCTCCACCCCGGTCACGTGGGAGACGCCCTCGGCGGACAGTGCCGCGATGAGGTGGGAGAACCCGCCGCGCAGGTCCGGGATGTGGATGTCCGCGGCCTTCAGGGGTGCGGGCCCGGAGATCACCGCGGAGTGCAGGAAGTTGCGCTGCCCGAAGCGGCACGGCACGGAGCCCAGGCACTCGCGGTGCACCTGGATTACGGCTCCCATGCGGTTCAGGGCGCGCGTGAAGCCGAAGCGGTTCTCGTAGACGGTCTCGTGCACGATCGACACGCCCTTGGCCTGGGTCAGCACCACCACCAGGGGCTGCTGCCAGTCGGTCATGAACCCGGGGTGCACGTCCGTCTCCACGATGAGCGGGTTGAGGTCTCCACCCGGGTGGAAGAAGCGGATGCCGTCCTCGCGGATGTCCAGCCCGCCGCCCACCTTGCGGAAGGTGTTGAGGAAGGTCATCATGTCCGCCTGCTTGGCCCCGGCCACGAAGATGTCTCCGCCGGTGGCGAGCGCCGCAGAACCCCACGACGCCGCCTCCATGCGGTCCGGCAGGGCGCTGTGGACGTAGCCGGTGAGCTCGGGGACACCCTCGATGCGGATCACCCGGTCCGTCTGGACCGTGATGAGCGCACCCATCTTCTGCAGGATCGCGATCAGGTCCATGATCTCCGGCTCCGTGGCCGCACCGCGCAGCTCGGTGTGGCCCTCGGCCCGGGTGGCGGTGAGCAGGACCTGCTCGGTGGCGCCCACCGAGGGGTACGGCAGGTCGATCTTGGCGCCCTGCAACCCGTGGGGGGCGCTCATGCGGATCCCGGACTCGAGCTTCTCCACCTTGGCGCCGAAGTTGCGCAGCACCTCCAGGTGGTAGTTGATGGGCCGGTCCCCGATCCGGCAGCCGCCGAGGTCCGGGATGAACGCCTCGCCCAGCGCGTGCAGGAGGGGACCGCACAGCAGGATGGGGATCCGGGAGTCCCCGGCGTGGGCGTCGATGTCCGCGTGGCGGGCGCGGGTCACGTTGGTGGGGTCGAGCGTGAGCCGACCCAGGGCGTCGTCGCGCGTGACCTCCACGCCGTGCAGCGCCAGCAGGTCGGTGACGACCTTGACGTCCTTGATCTCGGGAACGTTGCCCAGGGTGGAGGGCGTGGAACCGAGCAGGGCGGCGACCATGGCCTTGGGGACCAGGTTCTTGGCTCCGCGAACCGTCACCTGACCCGTCAGCGGAACGCCGCCGGTGATGCGCAAAGAAGTCATGTCCTACCGATCTGGGGGAAGTGATCACCCGGGCGCGGACCGCGCACGGGACCTCGACATTCTACCGGCCCCGAGCGCCCCCTGGTCCAGCGGCCGTTCAGGTTCGCGCGGGCAGCGTGGTGGGCTTGAACGCCGGGCGGGTGCGCTCGTACGCCTCGATGTCCTCGGCGTGCTGCAGGGTCAGCCCGATGTCGTCCAGGCCCTCCATGAGCCGCCAGCGCGTGTAGTCGTCGATCTGGAACGGCACGGTCACAGTGCCGCACGTGACGGTCCGGGACTCGAGGTCCACGGTGATCTCCACGCCGGGCTGCTCCCCCATGAGCTTCCACAGCAGCTCCACGTCCGACTGGTCCACCTGGGCGGCCAGCAGGCCCTGCTTCCCGGCGTTGCCGCGGAAGATGTCCCCGAAGCGGGAGGAGATCACCGCCCGGAAGCCGTAGTCCCGCAGGGCCCACACGGCGTGCTCGCGGGAGGAGCCGGTGCCGAAGTCCGAGCCCGCCACGAGCACCGAGGCGCCGCGGTAGGCCGGCTGGTTGAGCACGAAGTCCTCGTTCCTGCGCCACCCGGCGAACAGGGCGTCGTCGAAGCCGGTCTTGGTGATGCGCTTGAGGTAGACGGCGGGGATGATCTGGTCCGTGTCCACGTTGGACTGCTTCAGCGGCGCGCCCACGCCGGTGTGGGTGGTGAACTCTTCCATGGTGGTGTCCTTGTCAGCTCGAAGGGGTGCGGGAGGGTCTCAGGGCACGGGGGTCAGGTCCGAGGGCGCGCTGAGCGTTCCCCGCACCGCCGTGGCCGCTGCGACCACGGGCGAGACCAGGTGCGTGCGCCCGCCCTTGCCCTGCCGCCCCTCGAAGTTGCGGTTGGACGTGGAGGCGCAGCGCTCCCCCGGTGCCAACTGGTCCGGGTTCATGCCCAGGCACATCGAGCACCCGGCGAAGCGCCAGTCCGCGCCGAAGTCCGTGAACACCCGGTCCAGTCCCTCGGCCTCGGCCTGCAGCCGGACCTTCGCGGAGCCGGGGACCACCATCATCCGCACGCTCTCGGCCTTGCGGCGCCCCCGGAGGACCTCCGCGGCGGCCCGCAGGTCCTCGATCCGGGAGTTGGTGCACGAGCCCAGGAACACGGTGTCCACCGGGATCTCCTTCATGGGGGTTCCCGCCTCCAGGCCCATGTAGTCCAGGGCGCGGCGGGCGGCGTCCTTCGCGTTGTCGTCCGCGGCGTCCTCCGGATCCGGCACGGCACGCGACAGCGGGACGCCCTGGCCCGGGTTGGTGCCCCACGTGACGAACGGCTCGAGCTCGTCCGCGTCGATGAACACCTCGCGGTCGAACTGCGCCCCCTCGTCCGTGTGCAGCGTGGACCAGTAGCGCACCGCGGCATCCCAGTCCTCGCCCTGGGGGGCGTGCGGGCGCCCCTGGACGTAGTCCAGGGTGGTCTGGTCCGGGGCGATCATCCCGGCGCGGGCCCCGGCCTCGATGGACATGTTGCACATGGTCATCCGCGCCTCCATGGACAGGGAGCGGATGGCCGAGCCGCGGTACTCCAGCACGTAGCCCTGTCCGCCGCCCGTGCCGATCTTCGCGATCACGGCCAGGATGATGTCCTTGGAGGTCACTCCCGGCTTGAGGGTTCCCTCCACGGTGATGGCCATGGTCTTGAACGGGGCCAGCGGCAGGGTCTGGGTGGCCATCACGTGCTCCACCTCGGAGGTGCCGATCCCGAAGGCCAGCGCCCCGAACGCGCCGTGCGTGGAGGTGTGGGAGTCGCCGCACACCACGGTCATCCCTGGCTGGGTCAGTCCCAGCTGGGGGCCCACCACGTGCACGATCCCCTGCTCGGCGTCCCCCAGGGAGTGCAGCCGCACCCCGAACTCCTCGCAGTTGTGCCGCAGCGTCTCGATCTGCTTGCGGGAGGTCTCGTCCGCGATGGTGGAGAAGATGTCCTCCGTGGGAGTGTTGTGGTCCTCCGTGGCGATCGTCAGGTCCGTGCGGCGCAGCCCCCGCCCCGCGAGCCGCAGCCCCTCGAAGGCCTGGGGGCTCGTGACCTCGTGCAGCAGGTGGAGGTCGATGTAGAGCAGGTCGGGCTGTCCCGCCTCGCCGCGGCGGACCAGGTGGTCGGCCCACACCTTCTCCGCCAGGGTCCGGGGTGCGGTGGTGTCCGTGGTGGTGGTCATCTCATCACTCCTGCTCGTGTCTGCGCGCCCGGGGCCGGGTCCTGGTGGGACTCTCCCGCCCCGGTGCGCCGTTTCCCCCATGGTCGCCACTCGGCGCCGCCGGGTTCCACTCCGCGCGCTTGCTTCTCGCATTGTGAGACGTCAATATCAAAGCATGGACACGACGCACGCGATGGACCCTTCCGGCGCCCCCCTCGGCTCACCGCTCGGCGGCCACGGCACCGGCTCACGGCTGCGTGAGGACTCCACCCACTCCCCCTCCGGCGTGGGCGTGGTGGACAAGGCATCCCTCATCCTGGACGCCCTGGAGGCCGGTCCCGCCTCGCTCGCGGACCTCGTGGAGGCCACCGGACTCTCCCGCCCCACCGCGCACCGCCTGGCCGTGGCACTCGCGCACCACCGCTTCGTGGGCCGGGACGTGCAGGGCCGCTTCGTCCTGGGCCCGCGCCTCGGGGAGCTCGCCTCCGCCGCCGGGGAGGACCGCCTGATCTCGGCGGCCGCCCCCGTCCTGCTGCAGCTGCGGGACAGCACCGGCGAGTCCTCGCAGGTGTTCCGCCGCCAGGGCGAGTGGCGCGTGTGCGTGGCCTCGGCCGAGCGGCCCATCGGCCTGCGGGACACCATCCCCGTGGGCACCCAGCTGTCCATGAAGGCGGGCTCCGCCGCGCAGGTCCTCGTGGCGTGGGAGGACCACGCCCGCCTGATCGAGGGTCTGCAGCACGCCCGCTTCTCCGCCACCACCCTCGCCGGCGTCCGACGACGCGGCTGGGCCCAGTCCATCGGCGAGCGCGAGTCGGGCATCGCATCCGTCTCCGCGCCCGTCCGTGGGCCCGCAGGGCGCGTGATCGCGGCGGTCTCCATCTCGGGGCCCATCGAGCGGCTGTCCAAGCAGCCCGGGCAGAAGCACGCCGACGTGGTGGTCCAGGCCGCCCGTCACCTCTCGGAGGCGGTGCGGGTCAGCGCCTCCTGAGCCCGCCCCACGGATCCCCTGTCCGCTCGTCACCGTGGGCGTGCCCGACGTCCCGCGCGCCCGCGGCTGCCCTGTCTGGCGTGAAGGCCCTGCTCAGCCGGTGGGCGCGCCCGCCCGCGCCACGGCTAGGGTGAACTGCCGGTGGGCGTCCAGCTCGCGCTCCACGGGGACCTCCACCACTTCGTGGGCGGTCTCGCGCACGGAGCGCAGCAGGCGGCGTCGCACCGTGCGGGCACGCACCCGGGAGACGAGCGAGGCGAGCACAGCGCCGGTCAGCGCCAGGAAGAGGGACAGCACCACCCCGGCCACGACCATGAGCGTGGGCACGGGCAGGGGGAATCCCTCCACCGTGGGCGGCGGGGGCAGCCGCAGCTGGAAGTACTCCGCGAGGAACAGCCCGAGCAGCCACAGCAGGCCCACCACGGTCACGGCCATGGCGAGCCACTGCAGCACGTCGAACGCGATCCACCACCACGCCGCCCCGCGCGCGGAGAAACGGGTGCGCGCGACAGCCTGGTCGAGCGAGTCGGGCAGCGTCCGCTCGCCCGTGCGGGCGGCGGCGCGCAGGCTGCGGCGCCACGGCTCCCCGGCGCCCCGTGAGACCTCGTCCGCGTAGCCGCGCACCGCGGAGTCCGCAGCCGCCTTCTGCGACGCGTTCATGGGCGGCAGGGACGTGCGGTGCACCCCGGGGTCCGAGCCGCGGTCGTGGCTCTCGATGTGCAGCCGCTTGAGGGGGTCCTTGCGGAACCGGGAGAGCCAGCGCGTGGCGATCCACCCGGTGTGGCGTCCGGCCCGCAGGCGGTACGAGCGCGCGGCGGCGTCCGCCACGGCCTCGATCCCCGCCGCGCGCGCGAGTCCGGCGGTGAGCCGCTCCCCGGCCTCGCGGTCGATGCCGTGCGGATCGCCCTCTCCCGCCGCCCGGGCGAGCTCGGTCGCGGCGTGGACCACGTCGGCCTCCAGGCGCTGCCCAGCGGCTGCGCGACCTGCGGCCACCGCGTGGATGCGCTCCCGCAGCTCGGGCACGCCGTCCCCGGTGAGCGCCGAGACGGCCACGGGGGCGCTCGGCCCAGTGGCCGGCAGCCCGTCCTGTGCCACGAGCTCCGCCAGGGAGCCCAGCACGGCCGGGACGTCCCGCGGCGCGAGCCGGTCCGCCTGGTTGAGGACCACCATGGTCACCGCGCCGTGGCGGGCCAGGGGCTGCACGAAGTCCTGGTGCAGCACGGCGTCCGCGTACTTCTGCGGGTCCACGACCCACACCACCACGTCCACGAGACCCACCATGCGCTGGACGATCTCGCGGTGCTCACGGGTCACGGAGTCGAAGTCCGGCAGGTCCAGGAGCACCAGACCCCCGCTCGCCGTGGCGGCCTTGCGGCCGCGTCCGGTGGCCACGCTCAGGGCGGGACCCACCACGCGGCGGTCGGGGACATCCAGCCAGTCGAGCAGCGGCTCGCTGCCCTCCTCGCCCCACACCGCGGCCAGCGGCGAGGACGTGGTGGGCCGCCGGGCGGCGCTGCGGGCCAGGTTCTGGCCCACCACGGCGTTGAAGAGACTGGACTTCCCGGAGCCCGTGGCACCGAAGAAGCCCACCACGGTGTGGTCCGCGGACAGCGCCCGGCGTTCACCCGCGCGGTCCAGGGTGCGTGCGGCCTGCTCCACGGCGGGGTCGTCCAGCCGACCCCGGGCGATCCCGGTGGCATCCGCCAGGGCGGTGATGCGCTCGGACAGGGTGACGGCGGCGGTGCGGGAGCGGGCGCTCACAGGGCCTCCCCCTCCGTGCGCACGCGCTGCGCGGCGGCGTGCAGCTCCTCGGCGGACGGGTGCTCCCCCAGCTCGTCGAGGGTGTCCAGGAACGTCTTCGCGCGGCGCTCCAGCAGCTCCCGGATCCGGGTCTCGAGGTTCTTCCGGGCCTGTTCGCTCATCCGCCGCACGGCGTCCTCCCCGAAGACGGCCTCCAGCAGCTTGGTCCCCACCGCACCGGAGCCGCCGGCGATGCCGACCTCCAGGCCCGTGAGACCTCCGGTGGTGGAGAACACGGCGATCATGAGGATCACGGCCAGCGCGTTGACGCCCAGGGACATGGCCCGGGCACGGGTGCGCTTGCCCGCGCCCTCCTGCTGGATCATGAGCATCACGTCCGACTGCCAGGCCCGGATGCTCTCCGCAACCTGAGCGGGGTAGTCCGCGGGCAGCGCGGCGGCGTCACGGCCCGCGAGCAGCACCTGTCCGGCCGGCTCGTCCCGCCAGCGGCGCTCCGCGAGCTCCGCGGCCCGCGCGGTGTTCTCCACGATCACGGCCTGCAGACCGGACTCGATGGCCTCCTCCACGCGCACCTCCGGCGCAGGTCGTCCCCGCAGGAACGCCGTCATCCGGTCCCGCACGCGGCCGATGCCCGCCTCCAGGCTGCGGAAGAACTCGCCCGTGCCCACGAAGTCCTGCCAGCGCGCCAGAACCTCGCCGCGCAGCAGCGTGCCGTCCCGGGTGGAGTCCACGATGCTCCGCAGCGCCTCGTCGAAGGAGCGGCCCACCTCCCGGCGCAGGTGCTCCTCCGTGCGCTGCTGCGCGGCCACGGCCTCGGCGGTGCGCTCCGTGGTGTCCGCGAGCTCGCGGACCGCGCCGCCCAGGGTGCGGGCCGCGATGTCCGAGCGAGCGTGCGCGTCCGCACCGAGCTCCACGAGCCACGCGCGCAGGGGCTCCACCGCGCTGGGTGCGAGCATGCCCAGCTCGTTGAGCGGCAGCTCGGGCACCACGAACACGGGCGCGCCCCCGAGCCCCTCCTGGCCCAGCATGCGCCGCAGGTCCTCCTCGATCTCCGCGGACGACGACGCCTGCACACGGTCCAGGACCACGGCCACCGTGATGTCGCGCCCGGCCGCGCTGCGCAGCAGCTGCCAGGGCACGGCGTCCGCGTACCGGTTGGCGGTGGTCACGAACAGCCAGAGGTCCGCGGCGGAGAGCAGCTGGGCGGCCAGGGCGCGGTTGTCGTCGGAGACGGAGTCCACGTCCGGGGCGTCGAGGATCGCCAGACCCTCCGGGATGTTCGTGTCCGCGATGAGCGTGATGGACCCCGTGTCCGCCACGGGATCCCCGGTGCCACCCGTGCCCGGCGCCGCCTGGGAGGGGTCGGCCAGGACTCCCCGGACCCGCGCCAGGTGCGGCAGCACCCGCTGGGTGGTGAACGCTCCCGCGTCCCGGGGGTGGTGGATCAGCAGGGGGCGCCGGGTGGTGGGTCGGATGGCCCCGGAGCGGGTCACAGGATGGCCCACCAGTGCGTTGACGAGCGTGGACTTGCCCGCTCCGGTGGAGCCGCCCACCACGGCCAGCAGGGGCGCGTCCAGGGAGCGCACCCGCGGCAGGACGTAGTCCTCCAGCTGGGCGACGGCGCGGGCCGCGCTCTCACGCTGGGCGGGGGCGGAGGGGGTGGCCAGGGGCAAGGTGGTGGACCCCAGCAGGTCGCGGGTCGCCTCGAGGGCGTCGATCAGGGGCACCGCGGGGGTGGTTTCGTCGCTCACGCTCACATTGTGCCAGCCCGTGCCCCTGGCACGGGGCGCATGAAAAAGGTCCCGGCTTCCGTGGAAGCCGGGACCTCAGTGGTGACCCCAGCGGGATTCGAACCCGCGTTACCGCCGTGAGAGGGCGGCGTACTAGGCCGCTATACGATGGGGCCGTGTACTTTCCGTGAGATGTTCAGAAATTAATTTCCCGTTCATCTCGTGGTTGCTGCACTGAACAGTAGCATCAACCGTTCGTCACTCAAATTCGGCGCTGTGCCGGTTTTGAGGACACTGCCGCACGCGCCGACGTGACCGCCGGACAGCGGGTGACAAGAGCTGGGATACCAGGACTCGAACCTAGAATGACGGTACCAGAAACCGTTGTGTTGCCAATTA
>NZ_JAUMTZ010000002.1:174684-273943 GCF_030530945.1 Kocuria sp.
CGGAGCCGCTGGGGATGGCCGCCCAACGAGAAACAACTCACCCCGCCCGGGGCGCCCCGCCCCCCCCGGGCGGCGGGGCCGGCGCGGGGGGCAACGGCCCCGCCCGCCCAGGGACGAGGCGACGGCTCAGGCGTGGGCGAGCCGGTCCCGCAGCGCCGTGATGCGAGCCAGGGAGGAGTCCTTGCCCAGGATCTCCAGGGACTCGAACAGCGGCGGGGAGATCCGCCGGCCAGAGACCGCCGTGCGCACCGGGCCGAACGCCAGCCGGGGCTTGATGCCCAGCCCGTCCACGATCGCCTCGCGCAAGGCCGTCTCCACGGGCTCCGCCGAGAAGTCCTCGAGCGGCTCGAGGGCGGTCAGCGCGGCGTCGAGCACCTGGGGAGCGCTGTCCTTGAGCTGCTTGGCGGCATCCTCGGCGATCTCGATCTCGTCGTCCCCGCGGAACAGGAAGCCCAGCAGACCCTCGGTCTCCCCCAGCAGGTTCATGCGCTCCTGCACGAGCGGGGCCGCGCGGTCCAGGACCTCGTTCTCGCGCTCCGTGAGGGTCTCCCCCACCAGCCCCGCCGCCCGGAGGTAGGGAACCAGGCGGTCGCGGAAGTCCTGCGGGTCCAGCATGCGCACGTGGGTGCCGTTGATGGCCGTGGCCTTCTTCAGGTCGAAGCGGGCCGGGTTGGCCAGGACGTCGTGGATGTCGAAGTTCGCCACGAGCTCCTCGACCGAGAAGATGTCCTGGTCCGCGGACAGGGACCAGCCCAGCAGGGCCAGGTAGTTCAGCAGGCCCTCGGGGATGAAGCCGTTGTCCCGGTGGTGGAACAGGTTGGACTCGGGGTCCCGCTTGGAGAGCTTCTTGTTGCCCTCGCCCATCACGTAGGGCAGGTGGCCGAACTCCGGGATGAACTCCGCCACCCCGATGGCCACCAGCGCACGGTAGAGCGCGATCTGCCGCGGGGTGGAGGACAGCAGGTCTTCCCCGCGCAGCACCTGGGTGATTCCCATGAGGGCGTCGTCCACGGGGTTCACGAGGGTGTAGAGGGGCTTGCCGTTGGCACGCGCCACCACGTAGTCGGGGACGGAGCCGGCCGCGAAGGTGATCTCCCCGCGGACCAGGTCCGTGAAGGAGATGTCCTCGTCCGGCATGCGCAGCCGCAGCACGGGCTGACGGCCCTCGGCGCGGAACGCCGCCTTCTGCTCGTCGGTGAGGTCCCGGTCGAAGTTGTCGTAGCCGCGCTTGGGATCCTCGCCCCGCTCGCGGTGGCGCTGCTCCACCTCCTCCGGGGTGGAGAAGTCCTCGTAGACGTACCCGGCGTCCACCAGCCGCTGCAGGACGTCCTGGTATATCTCACCGCGCTGGGACTGCCGGTACGGCTCGTGGGGCCCGCCCACGTTCACGCCCTCGTCCCACGTGATGCCCAGCCAGTCCAGGGCGTCGAGGATCTGCTGGAAGCTCTCCTCGGAGTCGCGGGCGGCGTCGGTGTCCTCGATCCGGAACACCAGGGTGCCGCCGGTGTGGCGGGCCCACGCCCAGTTGAACAGCGCGGTGCGGATCAGCCCCACGTGCGGGGTGCCCGTGGGAGACGGGCAGAAGCGCACGCGGACGGGAGTTCCCTCGGGAACGGTGGGATGCAGGGTCTCAGCGGAGTCAGTCATGATGCGCCCATTCTACGGGTAGCCCGCCCAGCGCGGGCGGGGATCACCGGCGCAGGACGGTGGTGAGCTCGCCGATCCCCTCCACGGTCACGCTGAGCCGGTCCCCCTCGTCCACCGTGCCCACACCGGCAGGTGTCCCGGTGAGGATCACGTCCCCGGGCAGCAGCGTGAACGCCTCGGAGACGTAGGAGACGAGCGTGGCCACATCGAACACCATGTCCGCGGTGTTCCCGTCCTGGCGCAGCTCGCCGTTGACGCTCGAGCGCACGGACAGCGCGGAGGTGTCCAGCTCCGTCTCGATCCACGGGCCCAGGGGGCAGGCGCCGTCGAAGCCCTTCGCGCGCGCCCACTGGCCGTCGTTGCGCTGGGCGTCGCGGGCGGTGAGGTCGTTGGCGGCCGTGTAGCCGAAGACGACCTCGGGCACGCGCTCCACCGGCACGTCCTTGCACATGCGCCCGATGACCACCGCGAGCTCGGCCTCGTAGGAGACCTCCTCCGTCCAGGAGGGCAGCGTGACGGGGTCCCCGGGGCCGGAGACCGCCGTGTTTGGCTTGAAGAACAGCATGGGGCGGCTGGGGACGTCACCGCCCATCTCCGCGGCGTGGTCGGCGTAGTTGCGGCCCACGCACACGATCTTGGAGCGCGGGATCACCGGCGCCAGGAGGCGGGCCTCGGACACCGCCACGGTGCGCTCCAGCTCCTGGACCCCCACGTAGAGCGGGTCCCCCGTGAGGTAGTGCAGGACCTCCTGCCCGGGCTCCCCGTGGACGGTGCCGTAGTGGATCTCGTTCTCGTGTGTGAACCGTGCGATGCGCATGTCCCCAGGCTACACAGCGGCCCCGGCCCGTTCGTGACGGGCCGGGGCCGGGGTGGTGCGCTCGCCGCGGCGCGGTACGGTCTCACACCAGGCGGGTCAGCCAGCCGTGGGTGTCCTCCGCGCGGCCCGTCTGCACGTCCAGTAGCTGCTGGCGGATGGCCATGGTGACCTCGCCCGGCTGCTCGTCCTCGGAGCCGATGACCTCCTCGTGGCTCACCAGCCGCCGCACCGGGGCGATCACGGCGGCGGTGCCGCACGCGAACACCTCGGTGAGGTGCCCGGAGCGCTTGCCCTCGCGCCACTCGTCCAGGGTGAAGGCCCGCTCCTGCACGTCCATGCCCCGCTCCTTCGCCAGCTGGATCACGGAGTCCCGGGTGATGCCCTCCAGAATGGTGCCGGTGAGCTCCGGAGTCACCAGGCGGCCGTCGTCGAAGACGAAGAACACGTTCATGCCCCCGAGCTCCTCCACCGCTCCGCCGCGCTCCTGGTCCAGGAACAGCACCTGGCTGCAGCCGTGGGCGTCGCCCTCCATCTGGGCCACCAGCGACGCCGCGTAGTTGCCGCCGCACTTGGCGGAGCCCGTGCCGCCCTTCCCGGCCCGCGCGTACGTCTCGGAGAGCCAGATGTCCACGGGCTCCACGGTGCCGAAGTAGTTGCCCGCCGGGGAGGCGATCACGGAGAACAGCGCCCGCTTGGAGGGCCGCACCCCCAGGAAGGGCTCGGTGGCGATCATGAACGGCCGCAGGTAGAGGGACTCACCGTCACCCGAGGGAACCCACCGCTCGTCCAGGGACACGAGCTCGCGGATGGCGTCCACGAACGTCTCCTCCGGCAGGGTGGGCAGGGCCAGGCGCTGCGCGGAACGGTTCAGACGCGCGGCGTTCGCCTCCGGGCGGAAGGTCCACACGGAGCCGTCCGCGTGGCGGTAGGCCTTCAGGCCCTCGAAGATCTCCTGGCCGTAGTGCAGCACGGCGGTGGACGGGTCCAGGCTCAGCGGGCCGTAGGGCTGAACGCGGGCGTTGTCCCAGCGGCCGGTGCCGTTCTGGACGTCCCCCTGCCAGTCGATGCAGACCATGTGGTCGGTGAAGTGCTGGCCGAAGCCGGGGTTGGCCAGCACGGCCTCGCGCACCTCGTCGGTGGCGGGCTGCGGGTTGGGCTGCGTGACGAATGCGGTGCTCACGGGTGTTCTCCTTCGACGGTGGTGCGAACGTCACCCGTCCGGCGGCGCGGGGCAGGAACGTGATCTGTCTCTCCAGTATGCCGTCCCGCGCGGACGGCATCCGTGGCTAGGCGCCGGGCGTGCGGAGCCGGGTCACGACGTCGTCGCCCACTCGCGCGGTGGCGCGGCCGGAGGCGCCGTGCTCCTGGAGGTCTGCGCGGACTGCACGGTCGATCCGCTCCGCGAGCTCGGGGTGGCCCAGGTGCTCGAGCATCATGGCGCCCGCCAGGATGGCGGCCGTGGGCTGTGCCGTGCCGGTGCCCGCGATGTCCGGGGCGGAGCCGTGGACGGGCTCGAACATGGACGGCGCGGTGCCCTCGGCATTGATGTTGCCGCTGGGGGCGAGGCCGATGCCCCCGGTGACCGCCCCGGCCTGGTCCGTGAGGATGTCCCCGAAGAGGTTGTCGGTGACGATCACGTCGAAGCGGGCGGGATCGGTGGTCATGAAGATCGTGGCGGCGTCCACGTGCATGTAGTCCACGGTGACGTCCGGGAACTCGCGGGCGAACTCGTCCACCGTGCGCTGGTAGAGGCGGCCCGCGTTGACCAGCACGTTGTGCTTGTGCACCAGGGTGAGCCTGCGGCGGGGACGGGTGGCGGCCAGCTCGAACGCGTAGCGCACGAGCCGGCGCACGCCGTGGGCGGTGTTCACCGAGACCTCGGTGGCCACCTCGTGCTCGGTGCCCGTGCGCAGCGTCCCGCCGTTGCCCGCGTACAGGCCCTCGGTGCCCTCGCGGACCACCACGAAGTCGATGTCACCGGGCTCCGCGAGGGGACTCACGGTGCCGGGGTACAGGGTGGCGGGGCGCAGGTTCACGAAGTGGTCGAAGCCGAAGCGCAGCTTCAGCAGCAGGTCCCGCTCCAGGAGACCGGAGGGGATGCGCTGGTCGTTCGGGGCGGCACCCACCGCGCCGAAGAGGATCGCGTCGTGGGCGCGCAGGCGCTCCATGGTCTCGTCGTGCAGCACCTCGCCGGTCTCGAGCCAGTGCTGCGCACCGAGCGGGTACTCGGTCTTCTCGAGGGTGACCCCCGCCGGCTCGCACACCGCGTCGAGCACCTTCACCGCCTCCGCGACCACCTCCGGTCCGATCCCGTCCCCGGGCAGGACGGCGATGGAGTGGTGGCGAGGGGTCGCGGGGGCAGTGGTTTCGCTCATGGCCCCACCCTAGGGGCGGGATCCACCACCCATCCACATGGTGAACCGGTGTTTCACATGGTGAGACACCGGCGCGGGTCGGCCTCCTCCCCTCACTCGGCGGCCGCGGCCGGCTCCTCGTAGCGGGGGAACACCCCGGTGGGCTTCGGCAGTGCCGTGCCCGGGACCAGCCGGGTGCCGAGGGCGCTGAACGCACGGTTCTCCCCCTCCGGCTGGCCGAGCTGCTCCAGGAGCCGGGCCATCGAACCGGGCATGACCGGCTGCACCAGGATGCCCACGATGCGCAGCACCTCGGCGGTCACGTACAGCACGGTGGCCATGCGCTCCGGGTCGGTCTTGCGCAGCACCCACGGCTGCTGCGCGGTGAAGTACCGGTTGGCGGAGGCCACCACGCGCCACACGGACTCCAGCCCGCGGTGGAAGGCCAGGGCGTCGAAGCAGGCGCGGTAGTCAGCGACCACCGCCTCGGCCTGCTCGAGCATGGCGCGGTCCTCGGGGGTGAGCTCCCCTGGCTCGGGGACCGCTCCCCCCAGGTTCTTGGCCACCATGGACAGGCTGCGCTGGGCCAGGTTGCCGAGGTCGTTGGCGAGGTCCGAGTTGATGCGCCCCACGATCGCGTCGTGCGAGTAGTTGCCGTCCTGGCCGAACGGCACCTCGCGCAGCAGGAAGAACCGCAGCGGGTCCAGCCCGTACTCATCGACCATCGCGTGGGGGTCGATCACGTTGCCCACGGACTTGGACATCTTCTCGCCCTGGTTGAACAGGAACCCGTGCGCGAAGACCTTCCGGGGCAGCTCGATCCCGGCGGACATCAGGAACGCCGGCCAGTACACGGCGTGGAACCGGGCGATGTCCTTGCCGATCAGGTGCACGTCCGCGGGCCAGAAGCGCTGGAACAGGGGGTTCTCGGTGTCGGGGTAGCCCAGCCCCGTGAGGTAGTTGGTGAGGGCGTCCACCCACACGTACATCACGTGCTCGGGGTTGCCCGGCACGGGCACGCCCCAGTCGAAGGTGGTGCGGGAGATGGACAGGTCCTGCAGGCCTCCGGACACGAAGGAGGCGATCTCGTGGGAGCGGGACTCCGGCTGCACGAACCCGGTGCGGTAGAGCTCCAGCAGCCGGTCCTGGTAGCGGGAGAGCCGGAAGAAGTAGCTCTCCTCCTCCGTCCACGTGAGCTCGGTGCCGGTGCCGATCGAGTAGCGCTGCCCGTCCGCGCGGACCTCGGTCTCGTCCTCCGCGTAGTAGGCCTCGTCCCGCACGGAGTACCACCCGGCGTACGCCCCCAGGTAGATGTCCCCGCTGGCCTCCATGCGCCGCCACAGTTCCTGCGACGCCGCGGCGTGGTCCGCGTCCGTGGTGCGGATGAAGCGGTCGTAGCCGATCCCCAGCTCGTCGTCCATCTCCCGGAAGCGCGCGGAGTTGGTGTCCGCGAGCTCACGGGGGGTGGTGCCGAGCTTCTCGGCGGTCTGCTGCATCTTCTGACCGTGCTCGTCCGTGCCCGTCTGGAAGCGGGTCTCGAACCCGTCCAGGCGCTTGAAGCGCACCAGGGCGTCGGCGGCGATCGCCTCGTAGGCGTGGCCGATGTGCGGGCGCCCGTTCGGGTAGGAGATGGCCGTGGTCGCGTAGAAGCGAGTCTGCTCAGTCACCCCACCACTCTAGCCACCGCGGACGCCCTCCCGGCGCCACCCGTGGCGGAACGCGGGCACGACGACGCCGCGGTGCCCCTCCCGTGGGAGAGGCGCCGCGGCGTCGTCGTGAGGTGTGCCGTGCCCCGCCGCAGCGGGCGGCGGGGCGAGCCCTGGATCAGCGGGCGGCGGTGCCCTCGGTGTAGTCCTCGTCCGTCTGCTCCCACGCGAACAGCGAGCGCAGCTTGCGGCCCGTGGTCTCGATCGGGTGCTTCTCCTCCTTGGCGCGCAGCTGCTTGAACTCCGTGCCGCCGTTCTTCTGGTCGTCCATGAAGCGCTCGGCGAAGGTGCCGTTCTGGATGTCCGCCAGGACCTCCTGCATGCGCTCCTTCACGGAGGGGTCGATCACGCGCGGACCGGAGACGTAGTCGCCGTACTCGGCGGTGTCGGAGATGGACCAGCGCTGCTTGGCGATCCCGCCCTCGACCATGAGGTCCACGATCAGCTTGAGCTCGTGGAGCACCTCGAAGTAGGCGATCTCCGGCTGGTAGCCGGCCTCGGTGAGGGTCTCGAAGCCGTACTGCACCAGGTGGGACATGCCGCCGCACAGCACAGCCTGCTCGCCGAAGAGGTCGGACTCGGTCTCCTCGGTGAACGTGGTCTCGATGACACCCGCACGGGTGCCGCCGATGCCCTTGGCGTAGGACAGCGCGAGCTGCAGGGCCTGGCCCGAGGCGTCCACCTCCACGGCCACCAGGTCCGGGACACCGCGCCCGGCCTCGAACTCGCGGCGCACGGTGTGGCCGGGGCCCTTGGGGGCCACCATGGCCACGTCCACGCCCTCGGGTGCCGTGATGTAGCCGAAGCGGATGTTGAAGCCGTGCGCGAAGAAGATCGCGTCGCCCTCCTCCAGGTTCTCCCGGATGGACTCCTCGAAGACCTGCGCCTGGACCTGGTCCGGGGTCAGGATCATGATGACGTCCGCCTCCTTGGCGGCGTCCGCCACGGAGAGCACGCGCAGGCCCTGGGCCTCGGCCTTGGCGCGGGAGGACGAGCCCTCGTTCAGGCCGATGCGCACGTCCACACCGGAGTCCCGCAGGTTCAGCGCGTGCGCGTGGCCCTGCGAGCCGTAGCCGATGATGGCCACGGAGCGGTTCTGGATGATGGAGAGGTCGGCGTCGTCGTTGTAGTAGATCTTTGCCATGTGCTCTGTCTCCTTGACTAGCGGGTGGGTCGGTGGGGGCTCCGGGTGCTGCCCGGGGCCGGGTTTCGGGGTGTTCCCCGGGTCAGTGGCGCAGGGCCCGGTCCGACATGGACTTGGGGCCGCGTCCCAGGGCCACGGTGCCGGCTCGGACGATCTCCCGGATCCCGAAGGGCTCCAGCACGTCCAGAAGCGCGTGGACCTTCTCCCGTGATCCCGTGGACTCGATGACCACGGACTCGGTGGACACGTCCACGATCGTGGCGCGGAACAGGTCCGCGGCCTGAGTGACCTGCAGCCGGGTGGCGGCGTCCGCGCGGACCTTGACCATGATGTGGTCCCGCTGCACCGATGCCTCCGGCGGGAGCTCCACGATCTTGATCACGTTCACGAGCTTGTTCAGCTGCTTGGTGACCTGCTCCAGCAGCTCGCCCTCCGCGTCCACCACCACGGTGATGCGCGAGACCCCGGAGAGCTCCGTGGGACCCACCGCGAGCGAGTGGATGTTGAATGCGCGGCGGGCGAAGAGCCCGGCCACCCGGGTCAGCACGCCCGGCTTGTCCTCCACCAGGACGGAGAGGGTGTGTCGGCTCATGGATCAGTCCTCCGTGTTCCACTCGGGAGTCATGTTGCGGGCGATCTGGATCTGGTCGTTCGACACCCCGGCGGGCACCATGGGCCACACCATCGCGTCCGCGGAGACCACGAAGTCGATCACCACCGGGCGGTCGTTGATCTCCAGGGCCTTCTGAATGGTGGCGTCCACGTCCTCGTCGCGCTCGCACCGCAGGGCGGCGCAGCCGTAGGCGTCGGCGAGCTTCACGAAGTCCGGGATCCGGCGGGAGTCGTGGCCGGTGTCCAGCTCGGTGTTGGAGTAGCGCCCGTCGTAGAACAGGGTCTGCCACTGGCGCACCATGCCCAGGGACGAGTTGTTGATCACCGCCACCTTGATGGGGATGCCGTTGAGCACGCAGGTGGCGAGCTCCTGGTTGGTCATCTGGAAGCAGCCGTCCCCGTCGATGGCCCACACCACGCGGTCCGGCTGGGACACCTTGGCACCCATGGCCGCGGGGACCGCGAAGCCCATGGTGCCGAGACCCGAGGAGTTCAGCCACTGGCGGGGGCGCTCGTAGTCCACGAACTGCGCGGACCACATCTGGTGCTGGCCCACACCGGAGACGTAGACCGCCTCCGGACCCGTCAGCGCGGAGATCCGCTCCACCACGTGCTGGGGGCTGCCGTGGCCGTCGTCGGTGCTGGTGTAGCCCAGGGGGTAGGTCTCGCGCAGCGTGTCGAGCGTCTCCCACCAGGTGCTCAGGTCCGGCGCCTGAGCGGCGTCGAACTCGTGGCGCACGGCCTGGGTGAGGTCCGGGATCACGTACTTGAGGTCGCCCACGATGGGCACGTCCGCCGGGCGGTTCTTGGAGATCTCGGCGGGGTCGATGTCCGCGTGGATCACCTTGGCGTGGGGGGCGAACGTGTCCAGCTGGCCGGTCACGCGGTCGTCGAAGCGGGCGCCCAGGGTGATGAGCAGGTCCGCCTGCTGCATGGCGTAGACGGCGGGCACCGTGCCGTGCATCCCGGGCATCCCCAGGTTCTGCCGGTGGGAGTCCGGGAACACACCGCGGGCGGTCAGGGTGGTGACCACGGGAGCCCCGGTGAGCTCGGCCAGCTGCATCAGCTCGGCCGCCGCGTCCGCCCGCACGGCCCCGCCACCCGTGTAGAGGACGGGGCGCCGCGCCTCGGCAATCAGGCGGGCGGCCTCCTTGATCTGCTTGGAGTGCCCGCGCGTGACCGGGCGGTAGCCGGGAAGCTCCACGTGCGGCGGCCAGGTGAACGTCAGAGTGGCCTGCTGGGCGTCCTTGGCCACGTCCACGAGCACCGGACCGGGCCGCCCGGTGGAGGCCAGGTGGTAGGCCTCGGCGAGCACCCGGGGGATGTCCTGCGCGTCGGTGACCAGGTAGGAGTGCTTGGTCACGGGCATGGTCATGCCCACGATGTCCGCCTCCTGGAAGGCGTCCGTACCGATCGAGGAGCTGGCCACCTGCCCGGTGATCGCGAGCATGGGGATGGAGTCCATGTTGGCGTCCGCGAGCGCCGTCACCAGGTTCGTGGCACCCGGGCCGGAGGTCGCGATGCACACGCCCACCCGGCCGGAGGCCAGGGCGTACCCCTCGGCCGCGTGACCGGCGCCCTGCTCGTGGCGCACCAGGACGTGGTTGATCTTCTCGGTGTCCAGCAGCGGGTCGTAGGTGGGCAAGATCGCGCCGCCCGGCAGCCCGAAGACGTCCGTGACACCGAGCAGCTCGAGCGAGCGGATGATGGCCTGGGAGCCCGTCATCTCCTCCGGGCCCACGGCCTGTGCGGCGTCGCCCGTCAGCAGTACCTGGTCCGACTCGGGGGCCTGGGCCGTGGGCGCGGACGGGGCGCGCCGCTGGGCCATCACCGCCGGTGAGATCGGCTGGTCCTTACTCATGTGCTGTGTCCTTACGTGCTGTGGTGTGCGAGGTGCCGAGCGGGGTGGTGCGGGCGGGGTGGCCGGCGCGGGGCCGCACTGCATGAAAAAGGCCCCTGCCACGGGTTCCGTGGGCTGGGGGCCTGTGGGGTGCGCGCTCTCGTGCGCTCCTCAGGCCCGGAGTCCCAGGAGGACGACCGGTACGAGGTCACCGAGAGTGCGTGCCGCCGAATTCATGGCTTCATCGTGTGACCCGGCAAACCCCGGTGTCAAACTTCGGACAGTGCGTCTCAGATCATGAGACGCCCCGGCTGGACCAGGAACTCTGGGGGACGACCCGTCCGGATCAGCTCCAGCTGCCGCAGGAGCAGGGCGCGCATCCGCGGCCGGTAGGAGGCGTTGGAGCCACCCACGTGCGGGGTCAGGATGGCCCCGGGGGCGGACATCAGCGGGTGCTCCCCCGGCAGCGGCTCCGGCTCCACCACGTCCAGTGCGCAGCGCAGCCGCCCGGAGCAGACCTCGGCGGTCAGTGCCTCGGTGTCCACCACGGGGCCGCGCCCCACGTTCACCACCAGGGAGCGCTCGGGCAGGGCCGCGAGCTCCTCCGCGCCCACCAGGTGCCGGGTGTCCCGGGTCAGGGGCAGGGCCAGCACCAGGACGTCGGTGCGGGGCAGGATCTCCCCCAGCTCCGCGATCCCGTGGACGCGCCCGCGCTCGTCCTCGCGCGCCGAGGTTGCCACGCGGGTGAGATCCACCTCGAAGGGTTCCAGGCGGGACACCACGGCACGGCCGATCTCCCCCAGCCCCACCACGGTCACGCGCGAGTCCGCAAGGGAGCCCGAGAAGTACTGGCGGTACACCCCCTCGGCCTGCTGGCGCACCGCACGGTCGATCCTGCGCCGGGACGCGAGGATCAGCCCGAGGGCGAGCTCCGCGGTGCCCGCCGCGTGCACCCAGCCCGCGGAGGTCAGGGCGGTGCGCTCGCCGATCAGCTCCGGCACCCCGTCGTAGCCCGTGGACTGCAGCTGCAGCAGGGGCAGCTCGGCCACCACGGACGGGTTCTCGCGCCAGCGCGAGCTGCCGTAGGGTGCCACGGCGATCCCCACGTCCTCGCGTGCGCACCCCTCCGGCTCCCCCTCCAGGTCCCACAGCACGCACCGGAAGTCCGGGGCCGCGGCGCGGACCTCCTCCAGCAGCTGCGACTCGGGCAGGGAGACCACGCGCAGGGCGGACAGGGGAACGTCGGGGCGGGGACCACTCATGGCTCCGAGTCTACGGCGCCCCGTGCGCCGTCACCTCCGCCCACCTCGCACGACGCCGCCGGGTGCGCGCCCCGATTTGACTCCCCCCGCCGGACTGCTAAAGTTATCTCTCGTTGCGAGGGAAAGCGGCAGGGAAAACCACCGCCGACCACCAGCGACACCCGCGCCTCTAGCTCAATTGGCAGAGCAATTGACTCTTAATCAATGGGTTCAGGGTTCAAGTCCCTGGGGGCGCACGCACGAAAAACGAAGGCCGGATCGGGCAACCGATCCGGCCTTCGTCGTACCCGGGGGCCCACAAGCGGCAACGCGCACACGGGGGTGACGCCCATCCGTCGTCGGGCCTTTTTCTGCCGTCCCGGTCGACCCCCCGCACGTGAGGCCTCCCGCCCTAAAACCGCCGTGGACCGCCGCGACGCTCCTGCCGGGGCGGACCGGCTCAGCGCGCCCGGGTCTCCTCGTCGGGGACGAAGATCTCCCCGCGCTCCTCCGCGACCTCGAGACGCCAGCGGACCCCGCCGAGCGTGGAGATGATCTCCACGAGGCGGGCACGGAACTGCTCGTCGGAGTCCTGCGGGCCACCCAGCAGCCCCTGCTCGAGCCGGGAGGCGTCCGCGAGCACGCGCTCACCCGCCGGGGAGATGCTGACCACGTGCGAGCGCCGGTCGGCCTCGTTCCGGGATCGGGTGATGTGGCCGTGCACCTCGAGCCGGTGCAGGGTCTTGCCCATGGTCTGCGCCTGGACGCGCACCCGGTTGGCGAGCTGGGCCTGGGTCATGCTGCCCTCGGAGCGCAGCACGTCCAGCGCCATCACGCCGGCGTGGGTCACTCCGAGGGAGGCGAGCTCCTCGTTCCACGCGTGCTCCACCAGTCGAGCCGCCGTGGAGAGCAGACGGTTCGTGGGCCACTGGTTCCTGTAGGACATAAGATAACTTCATCCGCTCGACGCGATCCGAGGTCATGGAACACGCGACGTCCGGCGTCGCGAGCGCCGCTTCCGTGTCTCACGGCTCGCACGCTGCTCGGAGGATCGGACCGCACATCGTGGAACCGGCGGGAGGGCGTCGGAGGGGCAGATCCCGGCGGGCGTCAGCGCGCCGCTGACGGGCGGCCGTCCGGTCTGGAAGACTCCGATTGCACCCCTGCACTGTACGCGAGGTCGCGGACATTAGGGAACACCTGTCACCACAGCGGAAGGAACACCCCATGACGGATCGCCTCACGCCCGGCACCACCGCACCGGACTTCACCCTGCCGGACGCCCACGGCAACCCCGTGTCCCTCCACGACCTGCGCGGCGGGAAGGTCGTGGTCTACTTCTACCCCCGCGCGGCCACCCCCGGGTGCACCACCCAGGCCTGCGACTTCCGGGACAGCATGGCCTCGCTGGGCGCCGCGGGCTACACGGTGCTCGGCATCTCCCCCGACGCCCCCGAGGCCCTCGCCCGCTTCGCCGAGGACCAGGACCTGGGGTTCCCCCTGCTGTCCGACCCGGACCACCGGGTGGCCGAGGCCTGGGGCGCGTGGGGTGAGAAGAAGAACTACGGCAGGGTGTACGAGGGGCTCATCCGCTCCACCGTGGTGGTGGACGAGCACGGCACCGTGGAGCTCGCCCAGTACAACGTGCGCGCCACCGGCCACGTGGCCAAGCTGCGCCGGGACCTGGGGCTGGACGGCTGAGAACCCGCCACCCCACCAGGGGTGGCGGGCACGCGAGGCGGCGCGGCGGCGTCGTCGGCCTTCCCGCCAGGACCCACCGCCACACCCCTTCACCCGGGCACACGGCGCGGGACGGAGGTGAGAGGGCGGCGGCGCGAGGCTGCGGCGAGGGGGCGGCCCTGACACGCGGGCCGGGGAAGCGGCCCCGCCTAGTATGGTGGGCGGTCTCGGGGAGACCCGGCCGTGGCGCCGGGAACCCGGAAGGGCGCGAGTGGTGGAACTGGCAGACACGCAGGATTTAGGTTCCTGTGCCTCACGGCGTGCGGGTTCGACTCCCGTCTTGCGCACAGGGGCACCACGTCCCGTCCAGCGGAACGGGTGCACGGCGGCAGAGAGGGTGCGGGGTGACGGCTGAGAACAGCTTCGGGCGGCGGACGCTGCTCACCGCCGCGGGCCTCGGACTGGCCCTGGTGGGCTGCGGGGAGAACCGCTCGCGGTCCTCCGGCAGCGGCTCCGCCCCGGACGCGACGTTCGTCATGGCCCACGCGGCCGCCCCGACCGGTCTGGACCCCTCGCGGCGCAGCTCGCAGGAGACGTGCCAGATCTCGGCGCAGATCCTGGAGGGCCTCGTCACCGCGGACCGCTCCACCGGGGAGCCCGCCCCCGGCCTCGCGGAGTCCTGGAGCGTCTCCGAGGACCGCCGCTCCGTGACCTTCACGCTGCGCGAGGGCGTGGTGTTCCACGACGGCACGGCCTTCGACGCCGCCGCCGTGAAGGCGAACTTCGACAAGTGGCGGCGGCAGGCCGAGTCCTCCGAGCAGTGGGCTCCGTACTGCCCGTTCGCCACCACCTTCCGCCACGGCCACGCCGCCCCGTCCGTGGCCACCTGCTACCGCGGCACCGAGGTGGAGGACGAGCGGACCGTGGTGCTGTCCCTCACCCGGCCCTACACCCCGCTCCTCACCGCCCTCACCCAGCCGCCGTTCGGCATCGCCTCCCCCGCGAGCATCCGGGAGGGCACGGAGGACGAGCACCCCGTGGGCACCGGACCCTTCCGGTTCGAGTCCCGCGGCGCCGACGCCGTGAAGCTGCGCGCGAACGAGCGGTACTGGGGGGACCGGGGGCAGGTGGGCACCCTGGAGATGCGAGTGCTCACCGACGCCCGCGTGCGCTACGCCGCCCTGCTCAGCGGCGAGGTGGACGCCTACGACCTCGTGGGGATGGACGCGTTCGCGCCCCTGGCCCGCAAGGGGGTCCAGGTGCTCTACCGCGACCCCTACTCCGTGTCCTACGTGGGGATCAACCGCTCCGTGGAGGTCTTCCAGGACGTGGAGGTGCGCCGTGCCGTGGTCGCAGCCATCGACCGCGGGGCCCTGGCCAAGAACCTGTTCCCCAACGGCACCAACGTGGCCCAGCAGTTCGTCCCCGCGCGCTTCAACGTGGACGGGGAGAACACCACGCTGCCCGCCTACGACCCGCAGCACGCCAGGGACCTGCTCAAGGCCAGCTCATACCGCGGCCAGCGGCTGCGCTTCTGCTACCCGCGCCACACCTCCAGGATGTACCTGCAGGAGCCCGAGCGGGTCTACGCACAGATCTCCGCCCAGCTCACGAGCGTGGGCTTCCGGCTCACCCCCGTGCCGGTCGACTGGGACCGCGGCTACACGGACCTCGTGAGCGATCCCCGCGGCGACTACGCACTGAGCCTCACCGGGTGGAGCGGCAGCTTCCGGGACCCGGACAGCTTCATGGGCCCCCTGCTCGGCACCCCGCAGGCGCTGCTGGGGGGCGACGACGCCGGGTTGCGCACAGCGGTCAACCGCGCCGCCGCGATGCCCCAGGGGGACGCGCGCACGGCCGCGTACAGGACCCTCAACGACCGGGTCTCCGAGGTGGTCCCCGGAGTCCCGCTGTGCCACCCGGTCTCCGCGGTGGCCGTGAACTCCCGGGTGGCGGAGTTCCCGCTGACCTCCAGCGGCTACGAGCGCTTCAACGAGCTGCGCCTGGCCTGAGGGCCTCCCCGCACGTTGGGACATGTCCGGGGCTGGGGATACGCTGGTCGACGAACGGCGAGGCGCAGCGCCGCGCCCCATCATGCACGCACGGGAGACACAGTGACTTCACCCCACCCCACCGAAACCGCCGACGTAGTCCTCGTGGGCGCCGGCATCATGAGCGCCACGCTGGCCACCCTGCTCAACGACCTCCAGCCCGACTGGAAGATGGTCGTCCTGGAGCGCCTCGACGCCGCCGGGCTCGAGAGCTCCAACGCGTGGAACAACGCGGGTACGGGTCACTCCGCCCTGTGCGAGCTCAACTACGCGCCCCAGGCCGCGGACGGCACCGTCAGCGCCAAGAAGGCCCTGACCATCAACGAGCAGTTCCAGGTGACCCGCCAGATGTGGAGCTCCCTGGTGGAGAACGGCACGCTCGGGGCGCCCGCCACGTTCATCAACCCCGTCCCGCACGTCTCCATGGTCTTCGGCGAGGAGCACGCGAACTACCTGCGCGCCCGCTACGAGGCGTTCAAGCCCCACAAGCTCTTCGAGCGCATGGAGTTCACCGAGGACCGCGACCTCATCGCCCAGTGGGCGCCGCTGACCATGCACGGCCGCGGCGCCGGTCGCGTGGCCGCCACCTACGCCCCCGAGGGCACGGACGTGGACTTCGGCTCCCTGACCAACCAGCTGCTGGACCACCTGAGCGGCCGGGAGATCACCGTCCGCTACGGCCAGGAGGTCACCACCCTGGACCGCCAGAGCGACGGCTCCTGGCTGGTGTCCGTGGAGGACCGCCTCAACAGCGACAACAACAAGGTCATCCACGCCGGGTTCGTGTTCCTGGGCGCCGGCGGCGGCGCGCTGCCGCTGCTGCAGAAGTCCGGCATCAAGGAGGCCGAGGGCTACGGCGGGTTCCCCGTCTCCGGGCTGTTCCTGCGCAACACGGATCCCGCGGTCACCTCCCAGCACAACGCGAAGGTCTACGGCCAGGCCTCCGTGGGTGCCCCGCCCATGTCCGTTCCCCACCTGGACACCCGCTGGGTGGACGGGCGCCGCGCCCTCATGTTCGGCCCCTACGGCGGGTTCAAGCCCAACTTCCTCAAGCACGGCTCCCTCCTGGACCTGCCCAAGAGCGTGCGGCTGCACAACATCTACCCCATGGCCCGCGCGGGCATGGCCAACCTGGACCTCGTGAAGTACCTCCTGGGCGAGCTCACCAAGACCCGCGCCCAGCGCATCGAGGCCCTGCACGAGTACTACCCCACCGCGGACGGCTCCCAGTGGGAGCTGATCGAGGCCGGTCAGCGCGTGCAGGTCATGAAGTCCGACCCCAAGAAGGGCGGTGTGCTGCAGTTCGGCACCGAGCTGGTCACCAGCGCGGACGGCTCGATCGGCGCGCTGCTGGGAGCCTCCCCCGGCGCCTCCACCGCAGTGCCCATCATGCTGAACCTGATCTCCCGCTGCTTCCCGGCCAAGATGTCCGAGTGGGAGCCCCGCATCAAGGAGCTCATCCCCTCCTACGGCACCACCCTGGACGACAACCCCCGGCTCGCGGACGAGATCATGGGCCACACCTCCTCGGTGCTCGGCATCGGCTGAGCACCCCGCCCACCGTCACCGCGGGGGCCGTCACGCGTCGTGCGTGGCGGCCCCCGCGCCGTCGTGTGCCCTGATCCGTGGACAGCCGGGGGCCGTTCGACCACAAGTGTGGACACCGGCGGCAGGGTCCGGCGGGCGCCCCGCTCGTACGATGGAATCAACGTTCATAGGGGGTGAACGTTGCATGAGGGGGGAATGTATGACGTCAAGGGGGAGTATCGAGGCGTGGGACGCACTGAGCCGTTGCCACGTGTCGGTGACCCGTCAGCTGCAGCGCGACGTGGACCTTCGCGGTCTCTCGCGGCGCGAGTTCGAGGTCCTCGCCACGCTCTACGGCGCGGACCGCAGCGGACTGCGGCTGCGTGATCTCAACAGCCACGTGCTGCTGACGCAGTCCAGCCTGTCGCGGATGCTCGAGCGTCTCGAGAACAAGGGGTACGTGACCCGGCGCCAGGACTCGCAGGACCTGCGGGGCGTGCGGGTGGCCCTGACCGAGGCCGGGGGTCGCCTCTACGAGGAGATCTCCGAGAACAACGACCAGAAGGTCGCGGACGTGATGAGCACGGTCCTGGACGCCCAGGAGATCCGGGTGCTCACGCGTCTCAGCGAACGCATACACCAGTACGCGCTCTCGCTGTCCCGCTGATCCGAAACGCCGCCCGAGGGCGAGTCGAACAACCGCGCCCGTGGTGCCACCACGGGCGCGGTTGTCCGTTCGAGGGGTCCCGCACGTGCCATCAGGGCGCAGCCGCGCCGCGGATCAGTAGAATGCGCGGTGAACCTGTGCTCCGCCGTCATAGCTTCCTTCCCCTCGAGAGGATCCCCATGTCAGATCAGTACCTGGAGTCGACAGAAGCCCGGGAGGACACCGCACCGCGCCCGGACCACGACTCCAAGCCCGACTCCCCCGGCAAGCTCAAAGGATACTCATGGGGGTACATCTTCAAGCGGGCGCTGTACGAGTTCACCAAGGACGGGTGCACCGACCTCGCGGCCACCCTCACGTACTTCGCCGTGCTGTCGATCTTCCCCGCCCTGCTGGCGCTGGTCTCCCTGCTCGGTGTCTTCGGCCAGGGTGAGGCCACCACGAAGGCCATCCTGGACTTCCTCAACCAGTACGCCCCCGCGGACCTGGTGGAGCTGCTCTCCGATCCCATCTCCCAGCTGACCACCCAGTCCGGTGCCGGACTCGCCCTGGTCGTCGGCGTCGTCGGCGCGCTGTGGACCGCTTCCGGCTACACCGGGGCCTTCTCCCGCGCCATGAACCGGATCTACGAGGTGGCCGAGGGCCGCCCGTTCTGGAAGCTCAAGCCCATCATGCTGCTCGTGACCCTCGTGGTGGTCCTGATCGTGGCGGCCGTGATGATCATGGTCCTGCTCTCCGGTGATCTCGCACAGGTCCTGGGCGATGCCGTGGGGCTGGGATCCACGGCCGTGACCGTGTGGAACTGGGCCAAGATCCCCGTGGTCCTGCTGCTGCTGGTGCTGCTCATCGCCATCCTGTTCTACGCCACGCCCAACGTGCAGCAGCCCAAGTTCCGGTGGATGAGCCCCGGTGCGGCCATCTCCCTGGTGTTCATGATCGTCGCCGGGCTGGGCTTCGCGTTCTACGTGGCCAACTTCGCCAAGTACAACGCCACCTACGGGGCCATCGGCTCCGTCATCATCCTGCTGCTGGGACTGTGGATCATGAACAACGTGCTCCTGTTCGGCGCCGAGGTGGACGCCGAGCTCGAGCGCGGGCGCCAGCTGCAGGGCGGCATCCGGGCGGAGGAGACCATCCAGCTCCCGCCGCGGGACACCACGCAGGTGAAGAAGCTGCAGCGCAAGGAGGAGAAGCTCGAGGCGGAGGGTCGCAGGATCCGGCTGCGCACCGAGCACGTGGACTACACCAAGGAGCGCTGACACCCCGGGGACTCCACGTTCCCATCCGGCAGGGCCCGCGCGGTGCACACCGCGCGGGCCCTGCCGTCGTCTGCGGGCGGGGACGGGTTTCACCGCGGGGCGAACGCCTCCCCGGAGCGCACGCCGCCCCGGGGTCGCAGCCCGCATACTGGAAGGACACCGAAGCGAGCACGACGACGGAGGCAACGCATGCACAAGGTCAAGGGCGTAGTGGTCAGGGCCAAGAACGAACCCGCAACCGTGGAGACCATCCTGGTCCCGGATCCCGGGCCCGGCGAGGCCCTGGTGGACGTGCTCACCTGCGGGGTGTGCCAGACGGACCTGCACTACAAGGTGGGCGGCGTGGGGGATAACTTCCCCTACCTGCTGGGGCACGAGGCCACGGGTGTGGTCAGCGCCGTGGGCGAGGGCGTCACGGAGGTCGCGGTGGGCGACCACGTGATCCTGAACTGGCGTGCCGTGTGCGGCGAGTGCCGAGCGTGCCGCCGCGGCCAGCCGTGGTACTGCTTCGACACCCACAACGCCACCCAGAAGATGACCCTGGAGGACGGCACCGAGCTGGAGCCCGCCCTGGGCATCGGCGCCTTCGCCGAGAAGACCCTGGTGGCCGCGGGCCAGTGCACCCCCATCGAGTCCCCGCTCGAGGACGAGCAGTACGCGGCGGTCGGTCTGCTCGGCTGCGGCGTCACCGCGGGCATCGGGGCGGCCATCAACACCGGCGCCGTGCAGCGCGGGGACTCCGTCGCCGTCATCGGCTGCGGCGGGGTGGGAACCGCCGCGGTGGCCGGCGCCGCCCTGGCGGGGGCCACCACCATCATCGCGGTGGACGTGGACGACGAGAAGCTGCGCACCGCCCAGCGCCTCGGCGCCACCCACGTGATCAACTCCCGTTCCGCGGACCCGGTGGCGGGCATCCGCGAACTCACCGGCGGCCACGGCGCGGACCTCGTGATCGACGCCGTGGGTGTGGCGGACACCTTCATGCAGGCGTTCCAGGCCCGGGACCTCGCCGGGCGCATGGTGCTGGTGGGTGTGCCCGACCCCGGCACCGTGGCGGAGCTGCCCCTGGACGAGGTCTTCTCCCACGGCGGATCCCTCAAGTCCGCGTGGTACGGGGACACCCTGCCCACCCGCGACTTCCCCATGCTCGTGGAGCAGTACCGGCTGGGTCGCCTGGACCTGGACGCCTTCGTCTCCGAGCGCATCGCGCTGGAGGACGTCGACGCCGCGTTCGACACCATGAAGACCGGCAAGGTCCTGCGCTCGGTAGTGGAGCTGGACCGGTGAGCGCGCAGCCCCGCCCCGTGCTCACGGACCCCCGCGGTGGCGTGACCGTCACCAACTGCGTGACCGAGGGGACCTTCTCCCTCGACGGCGGCACGTGGGAGGTGGAGAACAACGTGTGGGTCGTGGGCAACGCGACCGAGTGCGCGGTCGTCGACCCCGCCCACGACCCCGACGCGGTGCTCGCCGCGGTGGCCGGGCGCACCGTGACGCACGTGCTGCTCACCCACGGGCACGACGACCACATCAAGGCGGTGCGGGAGTTCGTGGAGCGTGCCGGCACGGACGCCCCCGTGATGATGAGCCACGAAGACCTCATGCTGTGGCACGCCGTGCATCCGGAGGGACCCGAGCCGCAGCCGCTGCACGACGGCCAGCGCATCGTGGCGGGCACGGTCGCGTTCACCGTCCTGGCCACCCCCGGGCACTCCCCCGGCTCCGTGGTGTTCCACGCCCCGGATCTCGGCGAGCACGGGGTGGTGTTCACCGGTGACACGCTGTTCCAGGGTGGGCCGGGCGCCACGGGCCGCTCCTACTCGGACTTCCCCACCATCATCGAGTCCATCGAGCAGCGGCTGCTGAGCCTGCCGGAGGACACGCTGGTGCTGCCCGGTCACGGCGAGTCAACCACCGTGGGCCGGGAGAAGCCCCACCTGCCGGAGTGGATCGCCCGGGGCTCCTGAGGCTCCACCCGTCCGCGGACGCGCACGACGCCCCCCGGGCCCCCCCTCAGAGCGGGAACCCGGCGGCGGCGTGCGCCGGGGCGGCAGGGGGCTCCGGGGCGGCGGGATGGTCCCGGGCGGCAGCGTGGCCCGGGGCAGCACCCCGCCCCGGGAACTCAGATCCCGGGTTCGTACCCGCTCCTGCGGCGCAGCCCGTGGCTGAACAGCAGGGCCGTACCCAGCAGCACCATGGCCGCGACCACCGGGATCATGGCCGCCGACATGTAGTCGTAGTGCATCCCCAGGTAGGCGCACGCGAGCAGACCCACACCCATGGCGGCGCTCGACGCCACGTTCATGAGCGCAACGATCCCGATGTAGCCGTGGGCCACGTCCACCAGGCCGGCGGAGCTGTGGATGCAGGTCAGGCAGGGGCCGGAGAAGAAGCCCACGGCCATGAGAACCGCCGCGAACCCGAGGGCTCCCGAGGGCCCGGAGAACAGCATGGAGGTCAGCAGCGCACCGGTGGCCATGAGGACCCACATGTTGGCGGCGGTGATGCGGTGCCGGAACCGCACCGCCAGACTGGAACCCACCGCGGCCCCGAAACCCAGCAGGGCGTACATCACGCCCATGGACTCCACCGACTCCAGGGACACGGAGTTGACCGTGAGGCATCCCTGCGCCGCGCCCAGCAGCGCGTTCAGTGCGGCAATGCCGTACACCAGCTCGTGGCGCAGGCGCAGCGCGGCCAGCTGCTCGGAGTGCGTGATCCCCTGCCTGCGCCACCAGCGCGTGGCGGGCATGTTCGCCTGCGGGTGACGGGCCGAGGGATGGGCGACGAACAACGCCATGGTGACCAGCGAGAGTGCCGCGGAGACACGCAGCACCGAGTCAGGTCCCGTGAGGACGGCCAGCAGCCCGGTGAGTGCCGCTGCCAGGACGGTGGCCAGTGCCTCATTCACCGATTCCCGGCGCATCGCGGAGCCGAAGTCCCCGGGCCGGTGCTCGCCGTGGACCACTGAGGCCCAGCGCAGGCGGGCGGCCAGGCCCATGGGTGCCAGGGAGAGACCGGCCACGAAGAACGGAACCACGGCGGACACGGTGTCTCCGGTGGCCGCCAGGTCACCGACGTCCGCCCCGGACAGCTGCCACATGACAACGCCCTGAATCAGGCAGGTTCCCGCGAGCCCCCCCAGCCGCCACCGGACGTTGGAGAACAAGGCCATGCCCGCGCCGCACACGGCCATCCCGAAGCACAGGGAGGCACCGCTCAGCGCCGCCGTCCACGCGGATGAGGTGGAGACCGCCACCCACGTGAGAACACCCAGCGGGGTCATGATCTGGGGCAGGCGCAGCAGGAGCGTGATGAGCGCGAGCTGGCGGTCGCTGCGGGACCAGTGCTCCCGGGGTGTCAAGACACCCCTGGCGGTGTCCTGTGCAGTTCCGTGGGTCGCTGTCGTCACGGGACGAGCCTACGCGGGAGTCACGAGCCGGTTGTGACGCTCAGGTGCGAACCCGTGGGGGTCTTGGTGACCACAAGCTGGGTGCCGATGCGCTGCTTCATCTCGCTCACGTGCGAGACGACCCCGATCACGCGACCGTTGCGGCGCAGCCCGTCCAGCGTCTCGAGCACCTGTTCCAGGGTCTGCTCATCCAGTGATCCGAACCCCTCGTCCACGAACAGGGTGTCGATGTCCTGCCCGCCTGCCTCGGCCCGCACCACGTCCGCGAGCGCCAGCGCGAGCGCCAGGGAGGTGAAGAAGGACTCGCCGCCGGAGAGGGTCTCGGTCCCCCGGCGGACGCCCGTCCAGGAGTCGTCGATCTCCAGTCCGAGACCGGACTTGCCCCCACCACGGGTCTGGTCCGTGTGGACCAGCGTGAAGCGGCCGGAGGACATCCGGGAGAGGTGCTCGGAGGCCACGGCGGCCACCTGTTCCAGCTTGGCGGCGAGGACGAAGGACGTGAGGGTCATGCGCAGGGCGTTCTCCGAGGAGGTGGCGGTTGCCACATCCGCGAGCCTGCTCAGTCGCTCCGCCCGTTCCCGGACCCGCTCGTGCGCGGCCTCCTGGGCCGGCACCTGCTCGGCGGCGGACTCGACCTCCGTCGCGAGTTCACTGAGTCCTCCGAGCTGCTGGGTGAGCCGGTCTCGCAGCCGCTCGTGGGCCGCGGTCTCCGACGCCGTGCGCTCCAGTGCCTCCGCCGTGAGGTCGGCGCGCTCGGCAGGGCCAAGATCCGCAGCGCGCTGCATGTCCCGTGTCGCGAGTTCGGCTTCCAGTGCACTCCACCGTTCCTCACGCTCGCGCAGCCACGCCCCGAGATCGGCAGCCTCGTCTGCATCCAGCAACGCCTCGCCCACGGCGTCCGCAGTGTCGAAGGGGGAGGCGGCGAGCGCCCTGTCCACGGCGGTCTGGGCGGAGCGGGCCTCCTGCGCCGCCGCGTCCAGGGCGTGCTGGGCGCTGTCCAGTGCGGAGACGGCGCTCGCGAGGTCCTCGGCGGCGGCCATGAAGTCAGCTGCATTCGCGAAGCCCCGCAGCTGCCGGTCGAGGTCCTCCCGTTCGCGGACGCAGCGCTGGCTGGAGGTTTCCGCGCGGGTCCGTGCCGCCACCGCGTCCGAGGCCACGCGGGTGGCCTGAGCCTCCAGTGCGCTGACACGCTCCCGTACCGTGGTGAGTTCTTCCTCTTGCGAGCGGAGGTCCTTGAGGGCCTCGTCCAGGTGCTCTTCCGCCTGACGCGCGCTGCGTTCCCGACCCAGCACAACGTCCAGATCGGGTTCCGCCCCGCGTCCCAGGGTGTCGGTGCTGGCCCGCTGGGCACGCCGGAGGGCCTCGTGGGCGGCATCCACGGCATCCTGGGCGCGGTCCCGCTCCTCGCGAGCGCTCTGCAGCACCGTGGCGGTGACCTCGGGTCCGTGCCGCCCGGAAGCCGGCTGCGGGTGGTCGGTGGAACCGCAGACCGGGCAGGGCTGCCCGTCGGCCAGCTCCCCCGCGAGGGTCACGGCGGCGTCCGTGAAGCGCTGGGCCTCCAGCTCCTCCACAGTCCGTGCCGCAGCCCGCCGGACGGCTTCCGCGTCCTCGTAGGCGCGGCTGCGCTCGGACTCCTCCGCCCGCGCCCGCTGATGCTCCCGACTCACCTGGACAGCCTCGCGGGCCGCGCGCGCCCGATCACGGATCAGGGCCTCGTCGCGGGTGGCGTCCACAAGGTCGCGCTGCGTCCTTTCGGCCTCGGCCGCTTCCGTCCGCGCGGCCTCCAGCTCGGAACGGGTCCGCTCCGCCTGCTCCTCAAGGGACTGGGCCTGTTCCCGTTCGCGCTGCGCCTCGGTCTCCTCCTGGGCCACCGCCCGAGCGCGCACCAGGACGGAACGCGCGGTCTCCCGTGCCGCCACCGCGGCATCCCGCAGACCGGCTGGCAGCTCCGCCGTCCCGTCCAGGGCGTCCAGAAGGGCCTGCCGCTCCCCCATCACCTGCCGTCCGAGGCGTCCCGGCTCCGTGCCGGGTGCCAGCCGTCCGCGCAGCCCGGTGAGGTGCTCCCGCGCCGAGGCCGCCTGCCGGTCCGAGTCCTGGGCGCGGGCGACGACGTCCCGCAGCTCCACCGCGGCCGTGTGCCTCCGGAGGCGCTCCTCCCCCGTCCGAGCGCGCTCGGCCTCCCGCGCCAGTTCGGCCCGGGACCGTGTGAGTTCTTCGTGGCGCTCGAGCAGGCCCCGGAGGTTCTCCTGCCGGGCCCACCGTTCGCCTGCCTTCGCGTACGCGGTGGCCGCACCATCACGCGCCCGGCCCACCCGTTCGATCAGCTCACGGCACTCGACCACTAGATCGGGCCAGGTCCACGGTGCTGGCTCCTGATCGTCCGCAGCCGGGGAGACATGCCCGGGGACCTCGGATGCCGCGCCGGCCGAGGTGTGTTCGGGCTCGGTCTGCGTCCCGTCCACAGGTTCGGTATGCCCGGCAGGGGTGGCACCGGTGTCCGACATCGGCGGGGAGTCACTCTCGCCCCACGTCTGCGCGCCGACCTCCTCGGACACCTGGACTGCGGCGCGCGAGATCCGGTCCTGGAACCGGGCCAGCAACTCGTCGGAACGTGCGGCCTCCTCTGCCGCGCTCGCCAGCTCCATCCGGGCACCATGGGCCCGAGCCTTCAGCTCGTCCTGGATCTCGGCGTAGACGTCCGTGCCGAACAGGGTCTCCAGCAGCGCCTCCCGCTCCTTGGAGCCTGCCTGGAGGAAGCGGGCGAACTGTCCCTGGGGCAGCATCATGACCTGTGTGAACTGCTCGCGGTCCAGGCCCACGGCGTGGTGGACCATCTGTCCCACGTCATCCGGTCTGTAGCCGCGCTCCACCCACTCGCCGGCCACGAGCTCGCGCAGCAGAACCGTGGCGTGGCGCTCGCTCCACCCGGAGGCCGCGCGGCGGGACGGTTCACGCCACGCCGGGGTGCGGCTCACGTGCCACCGCCTGTCCCCTGCTGAGAACTCCAGGTCCACCCGAGGTCCGGTGTGGGGATCGGCGTGGTCGCTGTGACCGGCCTTGCGTCCGCCCTTGGCCGCAGTGGTGGGCCCCGTCCCGTAGAGGGCGAAGCAGATGGCGTCCAGCACGCTGGTCTTGCCGGAACCGGTCTCGCCGTTCAGCAGGAACACCCCGGCATCGTTGAGTGCGTCGAAGTCGATGACCTCGTGCCCCGGGAACGGCCCGAACGCCGTGATCTCCATGTGGTGCAGCTTCACGCTCCCGCTCCCCTCTCTTGCACTGCCGCCACCGCGTCGGCGACGTCGCTCATCTCCTCCGTGGACAGCGACCGCCCGCGGACGTGCTCGAAGAACCTGCCGCACAGCTCCTCGGGGCGCGTGACCTCCGCAACCCGGGCGGCGTAGTCCCGGGCCGCCAGGGGACGGCCGCCCTCCGGCTCCCAGCGCAGCTCCACGGTGTGGGGAAACCGCGAGCGCACCCGCTCCATGGCGGACGCGGGACGCTCCGCATCCGTGAGCACCACCTGGCACCACGCCGTCTGTGCAGGTTCGAGAGCGGGATCCTCCAGCAGCTCCTCCAGACGACCGCGCAACCGGGCCAGGTCCAGACCCACGCCGTGCTCGAGCGGGGTGATCTGCTGCACCCCCTCCCCGTCCAGTTCCACGAGCCAGGCACCCTTGCGCTGTCCCGCCTCGGAGAAGGAGTAGGCCACGGGCGATCCGCTGTACCGCACGGTCTCCGTGAGGCGCTGCCTGCGGTGCACGTGGCCGAGCGCCGTGTAGTCGTGCGCGGCGAAGACGTCCGCAGAGACCGTTCCCAGCCCACCCGCGTCCACGATCCGCTCGGACTCGGTGGCCTGGGCCCCGGTGACGAACGCGTGGGCCATGACCACGGAGGTCACCTCGCCCCGCTGGCACCGGTCGGCGTCGATGCGCCGCATCACGGCCCCGAGCACCTCCTGGTGGGTGGCCGCGCAGTCCAGCTCCTGGGCCACGGCCCGGGGTTCGAGGTACGGGATGCCGTAGACGGCCACCGTTTCAGGCGCGCCGCCGGACGCCCCGTGGGTGGGCGGCGCGGTGGTGGAAACCACCGGGTCCGACCCTCGGGTGCGTGAGAAGACGACAGGCTGCGCGGCGTTCCTCAGGGTGGTGAGCAGGTGCACTCCCCCGTGGGACATGATCTGCGCGCCGAAGCCGAGCCGCGCGGGTGAGTCGTGGTTGCCGCTGGTGAGCACCACCTGCGCGCCGGCGGCGCGGATCTGCCCCAGCGTGGTGTTGAGCAGCTCCACCACCTCCGTGCGGGGCTGGGCGCGGTCGTAGACATCCCCCGACACGAGAACCACATCCACGCGGTGCTCCCGGACCCAGTCCACGATCTCGGCCATCGCGCGGACTTGGACGTCCAGGATGTCCACCCCGTGGAAAGTACGACCCAGGTGCCAGTCGGAGGTGTGGAGAAGAAGCATGCCGTCAATGTAACGAGCATCTCGGACACCCAGAAGGCGCGCCCGTCCATGTGGAGCACGGACGGCACGGTCCCGGTCACGCCAGGAGGCACCGGTCGAGCCACTCGCGGGGTGACATGCACTGCAACACTCCGCATTATTCGAGCCACAGTTCACCGCGTGGGGCCCCTGACCTGGCGTCATGCAGGTGCATGTTCTTGGATTTCCACAGGTTGCCCTCTCCCGTGTCCCAGGACACACCCAGGCCCCTATGCTCGTCACACGACAGGCGACATCACGCGTCGGCGCATGCCGCGGGGGGACACATGGGGACACGACATTCACGCGCCATCAAGACCGTCATGGCGACGGCTGCACTCACGGGAGCGCTCGCGCTCACGGGCTGCGGGGGCGACGACGCCGCACCACCCGCATCCGCCCACGGCACCTCCGCCGCGGCATCCACGACGCCGGGCGCATCGACCTCCGAGGAAGGCGCTACCTCATCGTCCCCGCCCACCGCGGGTGCCAGTGGTTCTGCGCTGCCTGAGGACTGGACACCCGAGGAACCCACCGTGCTCGCCACGGGGCAGAAGGTCCCCGACGACTACGAACCCGCCACCCTGGAGCACCCCGCCCGCAACGTTCCCAAACCGGTGATGCCCGCGGAGGCGAAGAAGGAAACCGAGGCTGGCGCGCAGGCCTTCCTCAACTACCGCGCAGACGCCCAGTGGTACTCGATCCAGACCGGCGACACGTCCCTCATTCGAGAGGTGACGTCCACGGACTGCACCAAGTGCACCGAACAGTACGACTATTTCGACAGAATATATGAACAAGGACATTGGGCTGCCGGTGGATTTGAAACCGAAAAGCTCCTTGACGAATCTTTTATCAGGAGACCCGAGGGCGGATACAACGTACCTGTCGCAATTAATAGTCGCGGAATGATCGTTATAAAAGATGGAAAGGTGTCTGACAGACAGGAAAGTTTTAATTATGACGGGCGGTTTGATAGTTACCTTTATTACGAGAATAATTCCTGGTTTTATCTCACAGCGTCCCCCCGGGGTTCGCTATGAAGCGCTTCGCGCATCTGATTATCACCGCCTTAGTAATTTTTTCCTCTAGTATTTTTTTCGCAGACGTTGCGCGCGCCGATGATAGTGGTTCACCCACTGGCTTTGGGGCCGCTCAGTCCGAAGGCTCCGTAGGGTCATCCGCATCGGCAGCAGGCAAATTCATTAATATTAAGGTTTCAGAAGATCCACCCCGCGCGTCTCAGTCAGAGTCTCGACAGACCGGTCGATACGCCCAAAATGCGGAAGGAGCATCGACAGGCGCGGCATGGAACCCCGACACCGATCCCGCCTTCCAGAAGGCCCTCCGCGACCGGCTCATGTCGAACGACGACTCGATCTTCTTCAACGCCCGCCTCATGGAGACCGCCAAGAACGACACGGTCTACGGCCTTCAAGATCCGTGCTCGGGTGACAAGGGGGCGGCGCTCACGCGCTGCCGTTCCAGCCAGGAGTGCACGGACGAGTCGGGAACCGCCGGGGTGAACATGGACATCGTGGTCGGCGGCGCCGGGGAGGGCTCGCGGTCCGCGCGGGGCACGCAGATGTGCGTCGCGGATGCCCAGGCGGCCGGGGCCGACGACGACGGCTACGTGCCGTTGCCGGTGTTCACGGTGCAGGACTTCGAGCGCCTGGCGGTCGCACCGGCCGAGAACCACGTGCAGCCGGCCCCGGACACCCTGAAGAACATGAACACGAACGTCTTCGCCGTGGCCCAGCCGCAGACCTTCGAGACGACCCTGGGCGGCTACCCCGTCTCGGTGCGGGCGTACCCCGTGCAGTACACCTGGAACTACGGCGACGGCGCCACCCTGGGCCCCACCCCTCTGTCCGGCGCACCCCTCGAGGAGGGCGCGTGGGACGTTCCCACCGACACCTCGCACGTGTACACCGCCACGGGTGACTATTCGGTGGGTCTGACCACGTCGTTCTACGGGGAGTACAACATCGCCGGCACCGGGTGGCAGCCCGTCATCGGGTACAACCAGGTGGTGTCACCCGCCGTGACACTCAGTGTGTGGCGCGCCACCGTGCACAACGTCGCCGACGACTGCCGTGTGAACCCGTCCGGCATCGGCTGCCCGGGCGGCTCCCGCTGAGGTGTGCCGTGCAGGGCTTCCCCCACGGCCAAAGCGCCTCTTGAGCCCACCCGCGCGGTACTGGCGACACGCGGTCGCTCCCCGCCGTTCCCCGCTTACCCTGCACCGCCCGGTCGCCCAGGTCAGGCACCTCCGCACCGGCTCGATCACAGGCACCGTCGCGTCCACAGGCAGCCGCCCCAGAGCTGGGCACCTCTTCTCCGCCGGGGAACAGTGCCCGAGTGCGCCGGTCGGCTTCCTAGACTGGACCCATGACAGCCGAGGAGACCCCCGAACTGCTGCACCCGGACCGCGGTCTGGACGCGGCCGACGAGCGCTATTCGCACCTGGCCCGCAGCGTTTTGATCGCCCCGTGGACCGCCGCCGGTGGGCGCACGGACGAGGCAACCCAGCTGGCCGCCCGCACGGCGGGCGCTCTGAACGAGGTGGCCCGCTGGGCAAATGACGGGCAGGCCGCGGACCCCACCGCATGCGCCTGGCTGGCCTACCTGCGCTGGGCCGAGGCGAACGGTGCCCAGCTCCCGGAGGACGCACCGCACCCGCCGGCCGACGACTTCGAGCGCCACCACCCCGCGCTCGCACGGCCGGGCGAGCACCGGGGGGACAGTTTCACAGCCCTTGCCACCGGCGCCCTCGGCGAGGTGGCCCGGCCCGTGCTCCCCCGCGCGCAGAGCCCGGAGGTCCTGGCCCGCACCGCCGTCTACGGACTGCTGCCCACCGTTGGCTGGAAACCGCTCGTTGCCCTGGCCGTGGACTCGGCCGCCATCACCCACGGCAGCCCGGAGGCTCAGACCGCCGCGGTGACTGCCGCTCTCGCGGTCCACGCCGCAGTCGAGGCAGCGCACGCGAGCAGGCCGGGGCGGCAGGTGCCCCTGGGCCACGTGGTGTTCGAGTCCGTCCGCGTGTCGGCCCTGGTCACCCGGCCCGCCCCCCTCACCCGGGAGCTCCTGGAGCGCTGCTGCGACCCAGCAGCTCGCGCCGAACTCCTGGAGGGTGCGTATACGGGGACCGCGCCTCAAGAAGCCGAGGCCGCGGCGTCGTACGCGCTGGCTCTGGGACTCGCGGCGCTGCTCACGGCGGCGGAGTCGAACGCGCCTCAGGAGACGGGCACCGGGGACGACGTCGCCCGGCGGGCCTGCGAGCGCCTGCCCGGTGACTCCGTGGTCCTGCGCGCCGCGCGCACGCTCGCCGTGACCGTGGCCGCCGCACGCTGGGGCCTGGGAGCGGCGGCGTCGGCACGGCCCGCCCCCGATGACCATGCGGAGGGTGCGGGACAGAACCCGGCGGGCGCAGAGCAGACCGCGGAGGATGACGAGGTGCGTCAAGAGCTGCTCGCGCTCGCCGAGGAGTGGAACGGGTTGTGGCGCTCCTGAGCGGGCGGCACGGGCACCCCGCGCCTCACAGCTCCGCGCGCTGGATCCTCACACCGTAGTGCGCGCCGAGCTCGGGCATGGTCTGTGCCCCGCTGCGACGGGCGAGGTCCAGGACGATGCCCGCGCAGGCCAGGGAGTCGCTCAGGGCGTTGTGGTGCTCCACCACTTCCGCGCCTGCCGCACGGGAGGCGGAGGGAAGAGCGTAGGAGCGCAGGGTGTAGGCGGCACGCGCGAGCCGGAGTGTGCAGGCGTAGTCCCACGCCCGGGGGGTGCCCCCGCACGCGTCGTTCGCGGCGCGGATGACCCCGGTGTCGAAGACGGCGTTGTGGGCCACGAGCGTGGCGTCGGGGTCGTCGGCGGCGATGCTGTCGCACAGCCACGACCAGACCCGGTCGAAGGTGGGTGCGGAGCTGACGTCCGCGGGGTGGATGCCGTGGACGCGGATGTTGCCCGGTTCGAAGGTGTCGTGCCCCCGCGGGGGCCGGATCAACGTGTACCGGGTGTCCGCAATCTCCCCGTCCCTGACCCGCACCACCCCCAGTGCGCACGCGGAGGCGAGGCTGCGGTTGGCGGTTTCGAAGTCGATGGCTGTGAAGCTGACGGGCACGTGCCCACACTAGACACCCGCTCCGACATGCTCCGGGGGTGTCAGACGGCCGCCACTGAGCGCTTCTCGTACCAGGCGTCGGCCTTCTCGACCGCCTGGCGCACCTGGGCGGTGTCGAGCTCGTGGTGCAGGGCGTACGCCACGGCCTGCAGGGGGAAGATGCGGGCGTGCAGCCGCGCCCGTTCCAGGGTCTCCTCGTCCGTGGCGTCCCGGACGCTGGACCAGCCGAACCACAGCCCCAGGGACGCCACGTCGTAGGCGGGATCGCTCAGGCAGGCGTGGTCCCAGTCGATCACCCCCACCAGGTGCTCCCCCTGCCACAGCATGTTGGAGCCCATCAGGTCCCCGTGGACCAGTCGGGGCGCGGCCGTGTCCAGCGCCACGAGGTCCTCGATGGCGCGCATGGCCCGCTCCCGGTTGCGCGGCAGCAGCCGCGGGAGCACCTGCTCCAGCAGGACGTGGCGGCGCCGGTGGCCACCCCAGTGCTGCCCTGGCCGGTCCAGCCACCGTTCCGCGCCGCTCGCGTCCGCCCCCCGGAGCTGGGCGAGGACCCGGCGCAGCTCGCGGGGGTCGGCCGCACCCGGGGTGCGGGCCGCGCCCGGGATCCAGGTCATGCCCACGGCGGTGTAGCGCCCGTCCTGCACCACGGGGGTCAGTGGCCGGGGCAGTGCGAAGTCGAACTCAGGGAGCAGGGTGAGAGCGCGGGTGCGCCGCCGCACGTTCTCCCCCGAGGTGGGGTTCTTGGCGATGCGCACGCTCATCATGTGCCCCGCGTTAACCACGATGTGGGCGGAGCCCCCCGCGTGCAGCTCCCAGTCGGAGCGGTCCACGTGCACGCCCGCCTCGGCCAGCACCGCTTCCACGGCCCGGGCAAAGGGGAGGTGTCCGCAGGCGAAGGTCACGGTTCAGCCCTCGGACCCCGGTTCGTGGGGCACGGCCCCGGTGCGTTCTCCCGCACCGGGAACCGGGTTCGGGCCGAGCAGCTCCAGCACCCGGGGCAGCACGGCGGCCATGGCGCGGGCGCGGTGGCTGATCCGGTTCTTGTGCTCGGGGCTCAGCTGAGCGCAGCTGAGACCGTCCTCCCCGTCCGGCGCGAACACGGGGTCGTAGCCGAAGCCGTTCTCCCCCACGGGTTCGTCCAGGATGCGTCCCGGCAGTTCGCCCACCACCACGTGCTCCGCGCCGCGAGGATCCACGACCGCGGCGGCGCACACGAACCGAGCACCGCGGTGCTCCGGAGCGATGTCCGAGAGCTGGGAGAGGAGCAGACGCAGGTTGGCGGCGTCGTCGCCGTGGGTGCCGGACCAGCGCGCCGAGAAGATCCCCGGGGCCCCGCCCATGACGTCCACGGCCAGGCCGGAGTCGTCCGCGAGCGCGATGAGACCGGACTCCGCGGCGGCCGCGCGTGCCTTCAGCAGCGCGTTCTCCTGGAAGGTGGTGCCGGTCTCGACGACGTCGCCCAGCCCCACCGCGCCGGCGTCAACCACGGTTCCGGGATCGGAGAAGCCCGCGTCCGCGAGCATGGCCCGCAGCTCGCGGACCTTGCCCTGGTTGTGGGTGGCCAGCACGAGGCGGGCCCCGGGGGTGTCACCGGCCACGGGTGGACTCCAGGGTGCGGCGCTGGATCTGGGCAAGCTGCTCGCAGCCAGCGACCGCGAGGTCCAGCAGGGAGTCCAGCTCGTCCCGCCGGAAGGGGGCGCCCTCCGCCGTGCCCTGGACCTCCACGAAGTCGCCGGAGCCGGTGACGACCACGTTCATGTCGGTCTCCGCGCGGACGTCCTCCACGTAGGGCAGGTCCAGCATGGGCACGCCGTCGATGATGCCCACGGACACCGCGGACACCGAGTCGGTGAGGGGGTTCACGCGGGGCTTGAGCACCCCGTTCTCGTGGGCCCAGGTGACGGCCTCGGCCAGGGCCACGTAGGCGCCGGTGATGGAGGCGGTGCGGGTGCCGCCGTCTGCCTGCAGGACGTCGCAGTCCAGCACCACGGTGTTCTCGCCCAGGGCCTTGAGGTCGATCACGGAGCGCAGCGAGCGGCCGATGAGCCGGGAGATCTCGTGGGTGCGCCCGCCGATCTTCCCCTTCACGGACTCGCGCGCGGAGCGGGTGGAGGTAGCGCGGGGAAGCATGGCGTACTCGGCGGTGACCCAGCCGCGCCCCTCCCCCTTGAGCCAGCGGGGAACGCCCTCGGTCAGCGAGGCGGTGCACAGCACGCGGGTGCCGCCGAACTCGATCAGCGCGGAGCCCTCCGCCTGCTCGGACCAGCCCCGCGTGATGGTGATGGGCCGCAGCTCGCCGACCCCCCGCCCGTCCGCCCGGGTGACCCCTCCAGTGGAGGTGGCCTCCCCCGCGGTGTGCGCCGATGAACGTGCCGGACCGGTAGGCGAAGTCATGCGGATCAGCCTAGCCCTCGCTCCCGGGGCGCGCCAACGCGTCGACCGCGTGCACACCGGTGCCGGCGACGTCGTACGAGGCACCCGCCCGGGCCACGCACAGTGGACCGTCGTAGGCTCCGGCGGCGTCCGCCTCGGCCTTGCGCGGATCGTTCCACACGGGCAGGTGCGTGAGCAGCAGCCGGCGGGCCCCCGCCGCGGTGGCGGCCTCCCCCGCGCGCCTGCCGGTCAGGTGGATCCCGCGCAGGTGGTCCTCACGACCCTCCTCATAGGCGGCCTCGCACAGGAAGACGTCCGCGTCGCGCGCGGCGGCCACGAGTCCCTCGCACGAGTCCGTGTCACCGGAGAAGGTGAGCACCTCCGTGCCCTCCGGCCCGCGGTACTCGACCCGCAGCGCGTAGGGCTCGGGGCACGGGTGGTTCACGGGGTGGGGGGTCACCGTGAACGGCCCCACCCGCACGGGCCGCCCCGGCTGCCACACGTGGAAGTCGAACTCGGTGTCCATGGAGTGCTCGGGGGGCAGCAGGTGCAGCTGGTTGAAGTAGCTCTGCATCATGGACGGTCCGTGGAGCGGGATGCGCCCGCCGCGCCACCCACGGGGGTCCCACTTCACGGCAACGTGCAGGGCGCCCACGTCCACGCAGTGGTCGGGGTGGAGGTGGGAGAGCATGATCGCGTCGATCGCCGCGAGGTCCACATGGCGCTGCAGGGCCCCCAGCGCGCCGTTGCCCATGTCCAGCACGATGCGCCACGTGCGCCCGTCCGCGTCCTCCCCGGTCACCAAATAGCAGGACGCGGGCGAGTCCGGACCCGGGAGGCTCCCGGCGTTGCCGACCACGGTGAGGATCATGGGGTGAGGCCTTTCTGCGTCCGGCTCAGCGCTGAGCGGGATGGATCGTGGCGAGGGAGCCGGTGGGGTACTGCTCCGCCACCGATGCCGTGTGTCGCACCCGGACCACTTCGGGGCCCAGGAAGCGCTGGGCGAGCCCCTCGAAGCTCACGGGGTCCCCCGTGGCCAGGAACTCGTGGCGCGGCGCCAGCCCCGGGTCCCGCTCCAGGCCCTGGTCCATGAGGCAGCGGTAGACGTCCCGCGCGGTCTCCTCCGCGGAGGAGACCAGGTTCACGCTCTCCCCCATGACGTAGGAGATCACCGCGGTGAGCAGGGGGTAGTGGGTGCACCCCAGCACCAGGGTGTCCACCTGCGCGTCCTTCAGCGGCTGGAGGTAGTCCTGGGCGGTGCGCAGCAGCTCGGGGCCGGTGGTCACCCCGCGCTCCACGTACTCCACGAACTCCGGGCAGGCCACGGAGGTGATCTGCAGCTGCGGCGCGGCGGCGAATGTGTCCTCGTAGGCGCGCGAGCCGATCGTGGCCTCCGTACCGATCACGCCCACGCGGCCCGTGCGGGTGGTGGCCACGGCGCGGCGCACCGCCGGCTGGATGACCTCCGTCACGGGGATGCCGTAGCCGCGCGTGTACCGTTCCCGGGCGTCCCGCAGGACCGCCGCGGAGGCGGTGTTGCAGGCGATCACCAGCAGTTTCACCCCGGAGTCCACGAGCTCGTCCATGATGCGCAGTGCGTTGGAGCGCACCTCGGCAATGGGCAGGGGGCCGTAGGGGCCGTGGGCGGTGTCACCCACGTAGAGGATCTCCTCGTGGGGCAGCTGGTCGATGACCGAGCGCGCCACCGTGAGCCCGCCCACACCGGAGTCGAACACGCCGATGGGCGAGTTGGGGTTGGGGCCGGTGGGGTGTTCGTGCTCGGCGTGCATAACGGGCAACTTTAGTGCGTCCCGGGAACGGCCCGGCCCGTGAGACGCCGTGCGACGCGAGGCGTGCGTCACGCCGAGGGCAGGGTTTTTAGCAGCGCGTCCATCAGGGTCTCCTGCAGCCAGGAGACGAAGTTGTAGACCACGGCCATGTACTCCTCGACCGTCTCGGCCCTCCCGAAGTCGGTGAGTTCACCCACTCGCTCGGCGTCCTGCGGCGTGTCGATCCCCAGCCTGGCGGCGAGCACCAGGCGGACGTCGTTGAGGGAGCGTGCGAAGTCCTGTGCCTGCTCGGTGCTCAGCACCACCGGCTCCGCCTCGAGGACCAGGGAGGAGGCCCGCAGCGCGGCGACCTTGCGCTCCCGCAGCGAGCGGTCCGTGAGCCGCCGGAACTCCGCAGCCTGCTCGGGGTCCGACGACGCCGCGGGCAGCATCCTGCGCAGCGCGGGGTCCGTGGGCTCGGGGACCTCCTGGTCCCACCCCAGCAGCGCCTCCAGGGGGTCCTCGTCCTCCCCCGCTTTCTCCCGGGGCTCGGGCGCGAGCGTCTCGCCCACGTCCGAGAACAGCTTCTGCAGCAGGCGCACCTCCGGGCCCTCGAAGCGCCCGACGATGCCCTTGCGCGTGCGCTTGAATCCGCGCGCCATCAGTTCTCCCCCGCCTTCTCGTAGGTGGCCCAGAGCCCGTAGCCGTGCAGCGCGCCCACGTGGGTCTCCGCCTCCTCCAGCGAGCCCGTGAACACGATCGAGCGGCCGCGGTTGTGCACCTCGAGCATGAGGGCGCGGGCCTTGGCGTCCGGGTAGCCGAAGTGGGCGCGGAAGACGTAGACCACGTAGCTCATGAGGTTCACGGGGTCGTCCCAGACCACCACGTTCCAGGGGACGTTCACGGCGCTGGCCGGCTGGTCCTCCGCGGTGGTGGTGGGCGACTCCGCCGGAGCGGCGCTCGCGAGGACGACGGGTGGGACGGCGTGGGGCGTGCCGGAATAGGTGGACATCGACCCCATGGTAACGGTGGGCCCGGGGATGTGCTCGGCGTGAACGGCCCACTAGGCTGGGCACGTGAACGAGCACTCCTACTCCTGGCGCCCCCAGCCCACATCCCTGCTGACGGACCACTACGAGCTGACCATGCTCCAGGCCGCCCTGCGGGCCGGCACGGCGTCCCGGCGCAGCGTGTTCGAGGTCTTCGCCCGCCGCCTTCCACACGGCCGCCGCTACGGCGTCTTCGCCGGGGTGGGCCGGGTGCTGGAGGGTCTGGAGCACTTCCGGTTCACGGACGAGCAGCTGCGCTTCCTGCGGGACACCGCCGTGGTGGACGCTGACACGGTGGCCTACCTGGAGAACTTCCGCTTCACGGGGCAAATCCGCGGCTACGCCGAGGGCGAGACCTACTTCCCCCACTCACCGCTGCTGAGCGTGGAGTCGTCCTTCGCGGAGGCCTGCGTCCTGGAGACCTACATCCTGTCCGTGCTCAACTACGACTCCGCCGTGGCCTCCGCGGCCTCCCGCATGGTGGGCGCGGCCGGGGACCGCCCGTGCATCGAGATGGGCTCGCGGCGGGCCCACGAACAGGCCGCGGTGGCCGCGGCCCGCGCCGCCGTGGTGGCGGGCTTCGAGTCCACGTCCAACCTGGAGGCCGGGTTCCGCTACGGCGTGAAGACCGTGGGCACCGCGGCCCACTCCTTCACCCTGCTCCACGACTCCGAGGAGCAGGCCTTCCGCGCCCAGCTGGATGCGCTGGGCGTGTCCACCACCCTGCTCGTGGACACGTACGACGTCGAGCGGGCCGTCCGGCTGGCCGTCGAGATCGCGGGGCCGGACCTCGGGGGCGTGCGCCTGGACTCGGGTGACCTGGTGACGCAGGCGGGGCTGGTGCGCGCCCTGCTGGACGAGCTCGGCAACACGAGCACCCGCATCACGGTCACGAGCGACCTGGACGAGTACGCGATCGCCGCGCTGCGCGCCGCACCCGTGGATGCCTACGGCGTGGGCACGCGCCTGGTCACCGGTTCCGGAGCGCCCACCTCCTCGATGGTCTACAAGCTCGTCTCCCGAGAGGGCGCCTCCGGAACCATGGAGCCCGTGGCGAAGGCCTCATCCGGGAAGGCTTCCGTGGGCGGCGAGAAGTACGCGCTGCGGCGACGCAACGCCCAGGGCGTGGCCACCCACGAGATGGTGGGCGTGTCCCACCTGCCCGAGGACGACGGTGACGACCGCCCGCTGCTCGTGGACTACATGACCGGCGGCGAGCTGCGGGACGGCTTCACCGGCGCGGAGGCCGTGCGCAAGGCCCGCGCGCGCCACGCCGAGTCCGTGGCCGAGCTGCCGCGGGCCGCCCGCAGGCTCTCCGAGGGAGAGCCCGTGATCCCCACCGTCATCGAACCCGGAACCGCACACTGAGCAGGGAGGACCCCGTGCGCACAGCACTGCTGATCGTGGACGTGCAGAACGACTTCTGCGAGGGCGGCAGCCTGGCCGTCACCGGAGGCGCGGCGGTGGCCGCGGGCATCTCCGAGTACCTCGAGGACCACCACGGCGACTACGCCGCGGTGGCCGCCACCCAGGACTGGCACGTGGATCCCGGGGAGCACTTCAGCGACACCCCCGACTGGGCCACGAGCTGGCCCGTGCACTGCGTCGCGGACACGCCGGGCGCAGAGACGCACCCGGACTTCGACACCGAGCACGTGACGGCGTACTTCCGCAAGGGCGCCTACGACGCCGCCTACTCCGGTTTCGAGGGCCTGTCTGCCCCGGACGTGGACGTCCCCATGGGCGATCCGGACGAGGACGCCGACGAGGACCGCGTGAGCCTGGACGACTGGCTGCGGGAGCAGGAGGTCGAGGCCGTGGACGTGGTGGGCCTCGCGCTGGACCACTGCGTCCTCGCCACCGCGAGGGACGCCGTGGATGCCGGGTACGAGACCCGCCTGCTGCTGCCCCTCACGGCTGCCGTGTCCCCGGAGGGCGGCGAGCGCGCCGTGGCGCAGCTGCGGGACGCTGGTGTGGAGGTCGTGTCAGACCTGGCGTGAGCGCCGCGGTGCCGCCGGCGCCGGAGCCCGCGCCGGCGGCGTCGTCCGGGCGGCCGGGCGCTACTTGCGGCCCACAAACCAGCGCTGCAGCAGCGCGATCCGGGCGTTGAGCTGCTCCTCGGAGGCCTGGGCCACGGCGGGGCCGCCGCACTTGGCGCGCAACTCGTTGTGGATCACCCCGTGCGGGGTTCCCGTGCGGGCGGACCACGCCGAGACGTTCTTGGACAGCTGCGCCCGCAGGTCCTTGAGCCGCCGGTGGTCCGGGACGGCGGGCGGCTCGGGCGCGGATGCCCCCCGACCCGCACGCTGGACCGAACGGGACTGCCGCTCACGCAGCAGTGCCGAGACCTGCTCGGGATCCAGCAGCCCGGGGATTCCCAGGTACTCGGCCTCCTCCTCGGACCCCACTTCCGCGCCCCCGCCGAACGCGCCGCCGTCGAAGAGCACGCCGTGGAAGGACGCGTCCGAGTCCAGTGCCTGGAAGTTGCCCTGCGCGAGCGTGGCGGACGCCTTCTCCTCCCGGTTGGCCTCCTCCAGGAGGTCGTCGTCCCACCCGGTCTCCATGGGCTGGTCGAAGTCCACCACGCCGGGCAGGTTCTTGGGCTTGTCCAGCGCGTGGTCGCGCTCCTCCTCCATGGTGTTCGCGAGCGCCATGAGAGCCGGAACGGACGGCAGGAACATGGAGGCAGTCTCCCCGCGCTTGCGGGCGCGCACGAAGCGGCCCACCGCCTGCGCGAAGAACAGGGGCGTGGAGGTTGAGGTCGCGTAGACGCCCACGGCCAGGCGGGGCACGTCCACCCCCTCGGAGACCATGCGCACGGCCACCATCCAGCGCTGGTCCGACTCCGAGAAGCGGTCGATCTTGTCGGAGGCGGTCTTGTCGTCGGAGAGCACCACCGTGGGCCGCTCCCCCGTGAGGGCGTGCAGCTGCTCGGCGTAGGCCTTGGCGTCCTGGTGGTCCGTGGCGATCACGAGCGCCCCGGCGTCCGGCACGGTGCGGCGCACCTGCGTCAGCCGCTGGTCCGCCGCCCGCAGCACCGAGGGGATCCACTGGCCCTGCGGGTCCAGTGCCGTGCGCCACGCGTGCGAGGTGATGCTCTTGGTGAAACCCTCACCCAGCTGCGCGGCCATCTCCTCCCCTGCCGAGGTGCGCCAGCGCATCTGCCCCGAGTACGCCATGAAGATCACCGGGCGCACCACGTGGTCGTGCAGGGCGTTGCCGTAGCCGTAGGTGTAGTCCGCGGTGGAGCGGCGGATGCCGTCCGCGTCCTCCGTGTAGCGCACGAACGGGATGGGCGAGGTGTCCGAGCGGAAGGGCGTGCCCGTGAGCGCCAGGCGTCGGGTGGCCGGCTCGAAGGCCTCGCGCAGCCCGTCTCCCCAGGACAGTGCGTCACCAGCGTGGTGGATCTCGTCCATGATCACGAGCGTGCGGCCGGCCTCCGTGCGCGCCCGGTGCAGCAGGGGCTTGTTCGCCACCTGCGCGTACGTCACGGCCGCGCCCATGTACCCGCGGCCGTGCTGGCCGTCCGCGTTCTTGAAGTTGGGGTCGATCGCGAGCCCCACGCGCGCCGCGGCGTCGGCCCACTGGCGCTTGAGGTGCTCGGTGGGCGTGACCACCGTGACGCGCTGGACCACGCCGGAGTCGTGCAGCTTCTTGGCCACGGTGAGCGCGAACGTGGTCTTGCCGGCCCCGGGGGTTGCCACGGCCATGAAGTCCCGTGGCTGGGCCTGCTCGTAGCGCTGGATGGCCTCCGCCTGCCACGCTCGCAGCTTGGGCGCGGTGCCCCAGGCGGCACGGTCCGGGTACGCCGGGGGAAGGTCCGCCGCCGCCCCGAAAAGGGACATTTGATCGCTGTCAGACACGAAGTGCTCGTCCTCTCCGCGCGCTCTCGGGGCGCGCATCTGGCCTGGTCCCCGGACGACGCCGCCGGGCACGGACCGCTGGCACGGCAACGGCGCCCGCTCAACGCGGGCGCCGCCGGGTGTCCCGCGGGAGCGGGACGGGGTGGTGCACGGGTGGGTGCGCTCAGCCCTCGGGCTGGTCCTTGCCGGGGCGCAGGCCCTGGTAGATCTCCTTGCACTCCGGGCACACCGGGAAGCGCTGGGGGTCGCGGCCGGGGGTCCACACCTTCCCGCACAGGGCGATCACGGGCTCGCCGGACAGCGCCGACTCCATGATCTTCTCCTTGCGGACGTAGTGGGCGAACCGCTCGTGGTCACCGGGCTCCGCGAACTGGCGGGTCTCCTCGCGCTCGATGGTGGAGGTGCCGCCCACGGTCTCGGTGCCGGACTCGGTGGTGACGAGCACGCGGGAGACGCGCGAGAAGGGGCTCCGCGCGTGCTGGGCTTGGGTGGTCTGCATGCCCACCACTGTACCCCGTGCGCCCCGGGCGGCTCCCCCGGTCACCGGTACCCCGAGACCTCCTGCAGCAGCTCCGGGCCGCGGGCGTCCAGCCACTTCCCGCCCACGCGGACACCGGTCCAGAGCAGGAACAGGCCCTCCACGAGACCCACCGCGAGCGCCGCCCAGCTCCACACCGCCGCGCCAGTTCCCAGGTGCACGAGCAGCAGCACCAGAGGTGGCAGCGCAAGCAGCACCATGAGGCCCATGAGCACGAACTGGAGCACGAGGTTGAGGATGGTGAAGCCCTGCGGGGTCTTCATCGGGGAGGCCCCCGGGGGCGGGGCGGGATAGGTGTAGCGGGCGGAGACCACCGACACCACACCGCCCCCGCCCAGCAGCAGGGCCGCGCACGTCCCGACCATCGCGGGCAGGGCGGGCCACTGCTGCAGCCGCACGAGCCACAGCACGAGCCCCAGCGCCACCAGCGGGGTGGCCACGACCAGCATGGCCACCACCCGGCCCAGCCGGTCCGCCCGTCCGGGCACGGAGGCGAGCAGGTGCAGGCTGAACGCCGTGTTGTCGTAGGAGATGTCCGCGGAGATCGCGTAGGACATGAGCAGCGCGATCAGCACGGGCAGCACCCACATGGCGAACCCGGAGTCCCCGCCGAGGAACCAGAGGGCCGCGCCGAGGGCAGGAATCATCAGCAGCGAGGCCGAGTACCGCGGGTCCCTGAGCCAGTAGACCAGGCACCGCGCGGCCACCGCGCCCCACGGCCTGGCCGGGAAGCGGTCCAGCAGGCCGATGCCCGCCAGGGACTTCCCGGTGGCGCGCGCGGCCCCTCCGGCGGCGTCGGCAAGGGCACGGTCCAGCGCGAACCGGGCCACCGCCACCAGCACGGCGAGCGTGGCCAGGGTGATGAGCACACGGACCGCGGCCGCGGCCCAGTGGCCCGTCCCCGCGTCCCCGGGGATGGCCCAGACCGCACCCAGCGGGGTCCAGCCGAGCACCGAGGCCCACGCGGGCAGCCGGTCCCACACACGTTCCACACCGGTGGCGAGCGACGCGAAGATCGGCCCCAGCAGGACGATGACCAGCAGACTCACGACCGAGATGATCTCGGTGGAGCGGCGGCTCTTCGTGATCCGGGCCGCGAGCGCCGAGGCGCAGCGCGCACCCGTGAACGCGAGCAGTGCGGCCAGCAGGGCGCACACCACCGAGGCCGCCAGGGCCGCGGGTGAGGCGCGCCAGGTGGACAGCCACCCGAGCAGGGCGACCACCGTGAGGATGCCGGGGATCCCGATGAGAGCCCCCACCACCTGACCGGCCAGCAGACCCGTGGTGCTCAGCGGGAACAGCGCGAGCCTGGAGGGGTCCAGCGTGGCGTCGGCCTTGCTGCTCAGCACGGGCATCAGCCACCAGCCCAGGAGCACCACGCTGCCCACCAGGACCGAGGCCGCGGTCACCACGTCCAGGGGCTCGGAGCCCAGGGCCACCATCCCGGCGATCAGCATCGCCAGGATGAAGAGGGCGTAGATGCCGCCCAGGATGGTGCCCACCAGGACCCACGTGCTGCGGGTCAGTGTGTTGCGGAGGATGCGCCACTTGAGGCCCGCGAGCCTGCGCGCCTCCTCGAGCACGCCCATGCGGCGGGTCACCCGCTCCTGCCCGACAGGTGCCGGGTGCACGGAGGCCGGCACGGCAGCCGGGCCGTCGTGGCCGTCCGCCGCCGGCTCCGACGGGGCGCCGCCGGGGGTCTGGTTCACTCCGGACGCAGCCACTGCAGTCCCTCCCCCGCCTCGGTGCGACCGCCGACGAAGGACACGAAGCGGTCCTCCAGGGACATGCCGTCGCGCACGCGGTCCATGGTGCCCTCCGCGAGCACCCGGCCCTGGTCCATCACGGCCACGTGGTCGCACATGCGCTGGACCAGGTCCATCACGTGGCTCGAGACCACCACGGTGCCACCGGCGTCCGTGTACTGGTGCAGCAGGGAGCGGATGTTGGCGGCGGAGACCGGGTCCACGGACTCGAACGGCTCGTCCAGCACCAGCAGGCTCGGGGCGTGGATCATGGCCGCGGCCAGGGCGATCTTCTTGGTCATGCCCGCGGAGTAGTCCTGCACCTGGCGTCCCGCGGCGTCCTGCAGGTCCATGGCGGTCAGCAGGTCCTCGGTGCGTTCCGTGACCAGCTGCCGGTCCATCCCGCGCAGCAGCCCCGAGTACGCCACCAGCTGCCGGCCGGTGAGCCGGTCGAAGAGGTGAGCGCCGTCCGGCAGCACACCCATGCGGCTCTTCGCCCCGATCGGATCGCGCCACACGTCCACGAGCTCATCGTGGCGGCCGCCGCCCACGAGCACGGTGCCGGACGTGGGCCGCAGCAGGCCCGTGGCCATCGACAGCGTGGTGGTCTTGCCCGCGCCGTTGCGCCCCACCAGGCCGTAGAACGAGCCACGGGGCACGGTGAGACTCACGCGGTCGGCGGCGGGGCGCCCGCCGTGGCCGTAGACCTTGGTGAGCTCACGCACCACGAGGGCGGGGGCGGCGTCGTCCTGCCACGGGGCGTGGGACGACGCCGCCGCCGCGCCGTCCTGCACCGGCGGCGGAGAGAGGGGTGGTCGCCCCTGCTGGGGCGGGAGGGCCTCGCCGGGGGCGGGCTCGCGGCGCGGCGTCGTGGGTCCGTTCGGTGGGATGCTCATGCCCCCACCGTACGGAGGACCACGGGCGAACCGGCGGTATTACGACCGCCCGTGGCGCAGCGTCGCAACGGCTCGGAACGGCCCCCGTGCCCCGGCTCAGAACAGGGCGCGCATCAGCTGCGAGCGCGCGGACACCACGCGGGGGTCCTCGGCCCCGACCACGTCGAAGAGCTCCACGAGCCGGGCGCGTGCCGTCTCCTTGTCGTCCCCCGCCGTGGTGCGCACGAGCGTGAGCAGGCGCCGGAAGGCGTCCTCCACGTGCCCTCCGGAGAGGTCCAGGTCCGCCACGTCCAGGGCGGCGGCCACGTCCGAGGGGTCCGAGGCGGCGGCCTCGCGCACCGCGGCCGCGTCCATCGCGCTCACCCGCTGGAGCAGGTGCACCTGGGCGAGGGCCAGCTTGGCCTCGTGGTCGCCGGGGTTCTCCGCGAGCGCCCGGTTGTAGGCGGCCTCCGCACCGTCCAGGTCTCCGGCCTCGAGCTTGTCGACGGCCTCCTGGTGCAGCGGCGGCAGGGGTGCCGGCTCGTCCTGGGACGTGGGCTCGGCGGTGCCCGTGACCCCGTTCTGCTGGGCCAGGGCCACGAGCTCGCTCAGCAGCTCGCGGACCTGCTGCTCGGGGACCGTGGAGTTCACGAGCGGCACCACGCGGCCGCCGAGCAGCGCCACCACGGTGGGAACGGCCTGCGCCTGAAAGGCCTGGGCGATCTGCGGCTCCGCCGAGACGTCCACCGTGCCGAGCAGCAGGCGGCCCTGGAACTCGTCCACCACCCGCGCGACCACGTCCGTGAAGCTCTGCGACTCCGGGCTCTGGGGTGAGTTCAGGACCACGACCACCGGGTAGCGGGTGGAGGCCTCCGCGTACTGCTGGAAGGTGGCGGTGCTCAGCTCCACGCGGTAGCTCCCGCCCGCGGACGCACCGGCTCCTCCGGGCGCCGCGGCGGCCTGGCCGACTCCTGCCGCGCCGAGGTCCACGGCCCCCCGCACCGAGGCGGGGACTGCCTGCTCGGCACCCGCGGGTCCGGCCTGGCCACCGGCGTTCGCCGCGGCGGGCTGCTGGCCGGGCTGCGCCGCGGACCGGGGCTGGGCTCCAGTGCCGGGCTGGGCGCCGGGCCGGGACTGCGGGGAACGGGGGAATTCGCTCATGGGTGCCTCCTCGGAGCCCGCACCCGCGCGGGACGGGGCGGGCGGACGGTGTGGTGGCGCGACGTGCGGAAGACGCGCGACTGTCTGCTCCTCCCATTATGTGCACCGCACCCGGGACGTGTCCCCCGGTGCGTGCGTTGTACGCTTCCGGCGTGAGCACACCCACTGGATCCCGGCGTCTCCCACCGGAGCGCTTCCGCCCCTCCCGGCAGCGTTTCGAGGTCCCCCCCGAACCCACCGGAGTGGACGGGTGGCAGCGGCGGGCTCCCTGGGATCCCCCCGTGGCCGCGAAGACCCACCCCGTCCAGACCGGTTTCATGCTCACGGTGGGTGTGGGCATCGCCCTGCTGGGCTACTACGTCCTGACCAACGTGGGTGGGCTCATCGGGTGGATCGTCACCGCCGCCTTCATCTCCCTGGGACTGGACCCCCTGGTGCGCTGGCTCGAGTCCAAGCGGATGCCGCGCGCCCTCGCCGCGGCGGCCGTGATCACCGCCCTGGCGCTCGTGGTCACGGCCTTCATCCTGGTGGTGGTGCCCCGCATGGTCGAGCAGGCCCAGCAGTTCGTGGCACGCGGGCCGCAGCTCGTGGACCAGTTCATGCACTCGGACCTCTTCCACACCCTGGACGAACGCCTGCACATCGCCGACTCCGTGCAGAACACCTCCACCGCGTTCCAGGAGCGCCTGGCCACGGACGAGAACTTCCTGGGCGGCATGTTCGGCTCCGTGGTGAACGCCAGCGGCGTGGTGCTCAACGCCATCACCGGCACGCTGATCGTGATGGCGCTGACGCTGTACTTCCTCTTCTCGCTGCCCACCATCAAGGCGTGGTGCTACCGGCTCGCGCCCGGCAGCAAGCGCGCCCGTGTCACCCACCTGGGCGACCGGATGACCAACGGCGTGGGCAACTACGTGATGGGTCAGGCCTGCGTGGCGCTGATCAACGCCACGGTGGCCTTCGTGCTCATGAACGTCACGGGCGTCCCGTACGCCTCCTTGCTGGTCCTGTTCGTGGGACTGCTCGCGTTCGTGCCCCTCGTGGGCGGTGTGCTTGCGGGCGTCCTGGTGAGCCTGGTGGCCATCCTTGGCGGCTGGGACACCGTGGTGCCGTATGCCGTGTGCTACTTCGCGTACCTCCAGCTCGAGGCGTACGTGGTCTCTCCCCGCATCATGGCCCGTGCCGTCGCCGTGCCCGGTGCCGTGGCCGTGATAGCGGTGGCCGCCGGCGGCGCCCTCTGGGGCATCCTGGGCGCGCTCATCGCCATCCCCACCGCCGCGGCCGGGCTGCTGCTCGTGCGGGAGGTCTTCGTCCCACGCCAGGACGCCCGCTGACGACGACGCCGCACGGCCGGCCTGCTCAGCCGGTGCCCCTCCGCCTTGCGGTTCCGCTGGGGCACGGTGGCCGCGACCGTCCGGAGCACCCGGCCGGGGGCGCCCGCCCACGGGGTGACGGGCCCCCTGTCGAGGGCCGATAGGCTGGTGCGGTGCGCCTAGTGATTGCAGACTGCTCCGTCCGGTACGAGGGGCGCCTCAACGCCCACCTGCCCCTCGCCCGCCGACTCATCATGCTCAAGGCCGACGGCTCCGTGCTGGTCCACTCGGACGGCGGGTCCTACAAGCCGCTGAACTGGATGAGCCCGCCCGCCACCATGCACGTGCGCACACCCTCCCAGCAGGAGGCGTCGGACGGGGTGAGCGAGGTCTGGGAGGTCCAGGCCGGGAAGTCGGACGACCGGCTCGTCATCCACATCATGACGGTCCACAGCCAGCTGCACCACGACCTCGGTGCGGACCCGGGTCTTGTGAAGGACGGTGTGGAGGCCGACCTCCAGCGGCTGCTCGCCGAGCAGATCACGATCCTGGGCGAGGGGTTCTCCCTGGTGCGACGCGAGTACCCCACCACCATCGGTCCCGTGGACATCCTCGCGCGGGACGCGAACGGCGCCGCCGTGGCGGTGGAGCTCAAGCGCCGCGGGGACATCGACGGTGTGGAGCAGCTCACCAGGTACCTGGAGCTGCTCAACCGGGACCCGCTGCTGCGCCCCGTCCGTGGTGTCTTCGCCGCCCAGCAGATCAAGCCGCAGGCCCGCACCCTCGCCCGGGACCGCGGCATCGAGTGCGTGAGCCTCGACTACGACGAGATGCGCGGGAACGTGGACACCCAGTCACGGCTCTTCTGAGGGTCAGGGCACCGGGGCGGGAGGGTGTCATGCGTCATAAGTTCCCTGATGACTGTTGACCGCCGCGTTCCAGTGTGTGATGCTTGGAACGTTCTCGCATCATGTTTGACATGCTCGCAGGAATGGTAGCGAGCGTGAAGTTCTGACTGGCGCTGTGGCACAACACATCGTGAGCCGCATCCACAGCCTTCTCGCGGTACCAGTACAGGTGCACGTCCATGTGCACGCACTATTTACTCCAGAAGGAGATGCCCCATTATGGCTCAGGGCACCGTTAAGTGGTTCAACGCAGAAAAGGGCTTCGGCTTCATCACCCCCGACGACGCTGACGGCGATGTCTTCGTCCACTACAGCGAAATCCAGTCGGGCGGCTTCCGCACCCTCGAGGAGAACCAGCGCGTCGAGTTCGAGATCGGCCAGGGCCAGAAGGGCCCCCAGGCCACCGGCGTGACCGTCATCTGACAGTCCCCCTCGGACGAAACCCCCGTCACCCCTTCGCGGTGACGGGGGTTTTCCCATGTCCGGAGGCAGACGTGAGCCCGGGCCCCGGGCGGGCAGTGCACGCCCACCCGGGAGAACCGGCTGAATCACGTCGGGACCCCTGACCCCGGACACCCGGGGTGCGGGCCCGACGCCGCGCGGCGCCGCCGCGATCCTCCTCCCCCGCGCGGGGGCGGGGTGCCGAGGTATCAGCCCCAGGAGCCCGCCATCCGGCGCTGAACGGCGACCCCCGCTCCCGCGAGGTGTTCCACGAAGTGCTCGTAGCCCCGGTCGATGTGCTCCACCCCCGAGACCTCCGTGACGCCCTCGGCAGCCATGCCGGCGATCACCAGGGCGGCACCCGCCCGGATGTCCATCGCCTCCACAGGGGCACCGGAGAGCTCCCGGGCGGGAACTCCGTCCACGCGGGCGTGGTGGCCGTCCAGGTGCACATCGGCTCCGAGCCGCTCCAGCTCGGCGGTGAATCCCCACCGGGCCTCGAACACGTTCTCGGTGATGATCCCCGACCCCTCCGCCACCGCGTTGAGGGCCACCACGAAGGGCTGCAGGTCGGTGGGGAACCCCGGGTACGGGAGGGTCGAGACGTTGATGGCCTGCGGCCGCCGCGGCCCCACCACCGTGAACCGGCCGTCCGCGGTGTCGATCTCACACCCGGCGGCGCGCAGCTTGTCCAGCACCACCGTGAGGTGTGCAGGCTCCGCCCCGACGATCTCCGCCCGCCCCCCGGTCACAGCGGCGGCGAACGCCCACGTCCCGGCCACGATCCGGTCCGGGACCGTCCGGTGGGTGACGGGTGAGAGCCGCTGCACGCCGGTGATCGTGAGGGTGGTGGAGCCAAGCCCCTCGATCCGCGCGCCCATGTCCTGCAGCATGTGGCCGATGTCCACGATCTCGGGTTCGCGCGCCACGTTCTCCAGCACGGTGACCCCACGGGCCGTGGTGGCCGCGGTCATCAGGTTCTCGGTGGCGCCCACGGACGGGTACCCCAGCCGGTACGTGGCTCCGGAGAGACCACCGGGTGCCTCCGCGCGCAGGAAGCCGCGTTCGATGCCGAGCCGCGCGCCCATAGCCTCGAGCCCCGCCCGGTGCATGTCCAGCCCGCGGGTGCCGATCGCGTCACCCCCGGGCAGGGCGACCTCCGCCTGCCAGCACCGCGCCATGAGCGGACCCAGCACCGATATGGACGCGCGCATGGCCCGCACCAGGTCGTAGTCGGCCTGGTGCCCCAGCTCCTCCGGCACGTCGATCGAGACCGTGTGCTCCGCGGCGCGGTAGGAGACGTCACACCCCAGGCGGCGCAGCAGCTCCGCCATGACCGTCACGTCGTGGATCTCCGGGACGTTCGTGATGGTCGAGCACCCTGGGGCGAGCAGGGCGGCGGCCATGAGCTTGAGCACGCTGTTCTTGGCCCCGTACACGGGCAGCTCCCCGTTGACGGCCGTGGGCCCGTGCACTTCGATCTTCTCTTCCACGTTTCCTCCTCGTGCACCCTGCGGTGCGTGGTGCCCGGCCGCCCAGCCCACCGGGTGGGCGCCGCGGGGGCGGCGCCCGGACGACGTCGACCCCCGCACCCCGAGGGGCGCAGGGGTCGACGCCGACCGGTGCGGATCCGGATCAGGCGGCGCGGGTCTGCTCGTCCAGGGACACGCTGTCCGCGACCACCGTGACGCGGTTGGCGTCCACGGAGATCAGGCCGGAGTCGATCGTCCCCCGCAGGCGGTCACCGTCCACGCGGTCGATGGCGAACTCCCCGGGCTTGAGCAGTCCGGCCATGGACTCGTGTCCGGGCATGATCCCGATGTCGCCCTCAGTGGTGCGCACGCGCACCAGGCGCGCCGCACCGGTCCAGACCTTGCGGTCCAGGGCGACGATTTCCACGATGAGCTCGGCCATGGCTTACTTCTCGCCCGTCTCGGCCTTGATCTCGTCCCAGCGGCGCATGACGTCGTCCAGACCGCCCACGTTGTAGAACGCCTGCTCCGGGACGTTGTCCAGCTCGCCGTCGCAGATCTTGCCGAAGGCCTCGATGGTCTCCGCAAGCGGAACCGTGGAGCCCTCCACGCCGGTGAACTGCTTGGCGGTGTAGGTGTTCTGGGACAGGAACTGCTCGATGCGCCGGGCGCGGGAGACCACGACCTTCTGCTCCTCGGAGAGCTCCTCCACACCCAGGATCGCGATGATGTCCTGCAGCTCCTTGTTCTCCTGCAGGATCGACTTCACGCGGGTGGCCACGTCGTAGTGCGTCTGGCCCACGTACTGCGGGTCCAGGATGCGGGACGTGGAGGACAGCGGGTCGATCGCGGGGTACAGACCGCGGGAGGCGATCTCACGCGAGAGCTCCGTGGTGGCGTCCAGGTGCGCGAACGTGGTGGCCGGAGCCGGGTCCGTGTAGTCGTCCGCGGGCACGTAGATGGCCTGCATCGAGGTGATGGAGTGGCCACGGGTGGAGGTGATGCGCTCCTGGAGCACGCCCATCTCGTCCGCCAGCGTGGGCTGGTAGCCCACAGCGGAGGGGATGCGGCCCAGCAGGGTGGAGACCTCGGACCCCGCCTGGGTGAAGCGGAAGATATTGTCGATGAACAGCAGCACGTCCTGGTTCTGGACATCGCGGAAGTACTCCGCCATGGTCAGAGCGGTCAGGGCCACGCGCAGACGCGTTCCGGGCGGCTCGTCCATCTGGCCGAACACGAGGGCGGTGTCCTTCAGCACGCCCGCCTCGTCCATCTCCACCCAGAGGTCGTTGCCCTCACGGGTGCGCTCCCCCACGCCGGCGAACACCGAGGTGCCGCCGAAGTTGCGGGCCACACGGGTGATCATCTCCTGGATGAGAACGGTCTTGCCCACACCCGCGCCGCCGAACAGGCCGATCTTGCCGCCCTGGATGTACGGGGTCAGCAGGTCGATGGACTTGATGCCCGTCTCCATCATCTGCGTGCTGCCCTCGAGCTCCGCGAAGGAGGGCGCCTTGCGGTGGATGGGCCACCGCTCCTGGATGTCCAGCTCGTCGGTGGGCATGTCCAGCGCGTCACCGAGGACGTTGAAGATGTGGCCCTTGACCACGTCGCCCACGGGCACGGAGATGGGGGCGCCGGTGTCCTGCACCGGGGTGCCGCGAACCAGGCCGTCGGTCTGCTGCAGGGAGATCGCCCGGACCACGTTGGACCCGAGGTGCTGCGCGGTCTCGAAGGTGATCCGACGCGGCTTGCCGTTGAAGTCGTAGTCGGCGGTCAGTGCGTTGTAGAGGTCCGGGACCTGGTGCTCGGGGAACTCGACGTCGACCACGGGCCCGATCACTCGCGCGATCCGGCCCACGCCGGCGCCCGAGACCGGCTGAGCGGCCTGGTCGTTGATGGTGGCAGTCATTTCTCTCACTTCGTTTCGGCTGGCAAGGGACAGAGCGCGGGCCTAGAGGGCCTCGGCGCCACTGACGATTTCGGTCAACTCGGTGGTGATCTCCGCCTGACGGGCGTTGTTCATCAGGCGCGTGTACTTCTTGATGAGCTCCGTGGCGTTGTCACCGGCGGCCTTCATGGCCCGCTGGCGCGATGCCAGCTCGCTCGACGCCGCGTGGCACAGCGCGGAGTAGATCCGGGCCTTCACGTACCGGGGCAGGATCTGGTTGAAGACCTCTTCGGGGTTCGGCTCGAACTCGAAGTGGTTGTTGTTCTCCTCCAGGTCCGCGTACTGCTCCGCCACGTCGTCGCCCAGGGAGTTGGCGTCCGCGACCTCAACCGGCAGCAGACGAAGCACCCGCGGCTCCTGGTTGACCATGGAGTTGAACTGCGTGTAGACGAGCAGGACCTCGTCCACGCCGCCGTCCTCGTGCGGGGCGTTGATGTCGCGCATCAGCCGCTCCGTGAGCTCCTCGGCCCGCTCGGTGCTGGCGTTGTCCGTGTTCCCCGTCCAGAAGTCGTCGTAGTCGCGGTGCCGGAAGTCGAAGTACGCCTTGGCCTTGCGGCCCACCAGGTAGATCCGCACCTCCTTGCCCTGCGAGCCCAGCAGCTCCAGCAGCTGCTCGGTGCGCTTGAGCACGTTGGAGGAGTAGGACCCCGCCAGGCCACGGTCCGACGTGAAGACCAGCACGGCGGAACGCCGCACCTGGTCGGGCATGGTGGTCAGGGGGTGGGAGATGTTGTGCTGGCTGGCGATCTGGGAGGCCGCGCGGGTGAGCGCGTTGGCGTACGGGTACGCACCCTCGAGACTCTGACGGGACTTGTTGATGCGCGAGGTCGCGATCATCTCCATCGCCTTGAAGATCTTCTTCATCGACGAGGTGGACGCGATCTTTTGTCGGTAGACCCGAATCTGCGCTCCCATGAAATTTCCTTTCGGCACCGCAGTGGTGCGCCGGTGACCGGCGCACCACCTGTACGGCTACTTCTTGACGATCGTTTCCTGGTTCACAGCGGTCGCGCCCATGGCCTCGTGCTCCTCGACACCGGGTTCGATCCCGTGCCTGGAACCGTGGAAGTCGCGCTTGACCTCGGCCACGGCCGTCTTCAGCGCGTCCACGGCGTCGCCCTCGAGCTTGCCGGTGGCGTTGATCGAGTCCATCACGTTGGTGGTCCGGCGCACCTGGTCCAGCAGCGCGCGCTCGAACTCGGAGACGTTGGCGACCTCGACGTCGTCCAGCTGCCCGGTGGTGCCGGCCCAGATGGAGACCACCTGGTCCGCCACGGGGTACGGCGTGTACTGGGGCTGCTTCAGCAGCTCCATGAGACGCTCGCCGCGGGTCAGCTGCTGGCGGGAGGCCGCGTCCAGGTCCGAGGCGAACATGGCGAACGCCTGCATGGAGCGGTAGGACGCGAGGTCCAGCTTCAGCGTGCCGGAGACCTTCTTCATGGCCTTGACCTGCGCCGCACCACCCACGCGGGACACCGAGATGCCCACGTCCACGGCCGGGCGCTGGTTGGCGTTGAAGAGGTCCGACTGCAGGAAGATCTGGCCGTCGGTGATGGAGATGACGTTGGTCGGGATGAACGCCGAGACGTCGTTGGCCTTCGTCTCGATGATCGGCAGACCCGTCATGGACCCCGCACCCAGCTCGTCCGAGAGCTTGGCGCAGCGCTCGAGCAGACGGGAGTGCAGGTAGAAGACGTCACCGGGGTACGCCTCGCGTCCCGGCGGGCGACGCAGCAGCAGGGAGACCGCGCGGTACGCCTCGGCCTGCTTGGAGAGGTCGTCGAAGACGATCAGAACGTGCTTGCCGTTGTACATCCAGTGCTGGCCGATGGCCGAGCCGGAGTAGGGCGCCAGGTACTTCAGGCCCGCGGACTCCGAGGCCGGGGCCGCCACGATGGTGGTGTACTCCAGCGCGCCGTTGTCCTCGAGGGTCTGGCGCACCGCGGCGATCGTGGAAGCCTTCTGGCCCACCGCCACGTAGATGCAGCGCACCTGCTTGTCCGTGTCTCCGGACTCCCAGTTGGCACGCTGGTTCAGGATGGCGTCCACGGCGATGGCGGTCTTGCCGGTCTGGCGGTCGCCGATGATCAGCTGACGCTGACCGCGGCCGATCGGGATCATGGCGTCGATCGCCTTGATGCCGGTCTGCAGCGGCTCGTGCACCGACTTGCGCATGGTCACGCCCGGAGCCTGCAGCTCCAGCTCGCGACGGCCGTCTGTGGCGATGGGGCCGAGGTCGTCCAGGGGCTCGCCCAGGGGATCGACCACGCGGCCCAGGTAGCCCTCGCCCACGGGCACGGAGAGCACCTCGCCGGTGCGGTGGACCTCCTGGCCCTCCTCGATGCCCTGGAAGTCGCCGAGGACCACGACGCCGATGTCGCGGGTGTCGAGGTTCAGGGCCAGGCCCAGCACCCCGTTCTCGAACTTGAGCAACTCGTTGGCCATGACGGAGGGCAGACCCTCCACATGGGCGATACCGTCCGCGGCGGACGACACGCGCCCCACCTCTACTCGTTCCACGGTGCCGGGGTCGTAGGACGCTGCGAAATCGTTCAGCGCGCTACGGACCTCATCGGCGTTGATGGTCACATCGGCCATCTGCTGTCCCTGCTCTCTACGTCGTGTGATCATCGCGTGAGCAATGACCAGGCTTGTTCTTGTCGCGGTGCGTGGTCCCACCGCCGTGCGACCGGGCGTCCGATCCGCAGAGGGGATGGTCTGTCCCGGTGACTCCGGCCGCCGGCACTGCCTGCCCGCTCCACGGGACGATCAGGCCCCGATCCGCTGCTGCAACTGGTCCAACCGGTGCGTGACGGTGCCGTCGATGACCTCTTCCCCCACCTGCACCCGCAGTCCGCCCACGAGGGACGGGTCGGTCTCGGTGGTGAGCTTGAGGTCCCGGCCGTACAGGCGGTTGAGTCCGTCCCGCAGCCTGGCGAGCTGGTCCTCCCGCAGCGGGCGGGCGGATGAGACGCGAGCGATCCAGCGCTGCTGGCGGTCCGCGATCCACTGGGCGAAGTGCTCGAGCAACCGCCCGGGCAGCGCGCCGCGCGGTTCGCTCACGGCCCGCTCGATCAGCAGCGCCGACTCCTCGGATCCCCCGGGCATGAGCCGCCGGGCCAGAGCGATCTTGGCCTGCGCACTCGCGCGGGAGTCGGAGAAAGCCCGCTGGATTTCCGCGGAGCGGTCGAGCATGGCCTTGAACCGGATGAGATCGTCCACGACCGCCTCAAGGGCGTTGCCGCCGCCACGGTTCTCGGCGGAGACCGCCGCGACCTGCACGGCCGAGTGCTCGATCCCGTCGCCCAGCTCACGCTCGGTGGCGCTGCGCCGGGAGGCGAGCTCCGCAACAATCTCCACGACGGTGGGCTCCGCCCGACCGTCGAGCAGCGAGTGCACGAGCCGGACGCGGTCCGCGGCAGAGCGGGACGGGTCCGTGAGCGCCCGACGCAGCGCGCCGTTCTCGTCCACGACGTCCAGAACCTGGAACAACTGCCGCGTGATTTCGGGACGCGCGGACGCGGCCCACTGGTCCACGTCCACGGACAGCGGACGGTGGGTTGCGTTCGATGCTTCTGCCATTACCGTGCAGCTCCCGTACGGCCCTGCTCGGCGTCCAGGTCCACCAGGAAGCGGTCGACCACGCGGTTGGCGCGGTCGTCGTCGTTCAGGGACTCCCCGACGATCTTGGACGCGAGCTGCGTTGCCAGGGTGCCCACCTCGTCACGCAGGGACACCACGGCCGCCGCACGCTCGGCCTCGATGGCCTTGTGGGCGTTCTCGGTGATCCGAGCGGACTCGAGGTTGGCTCGGTCCTTGAAGTCCGCCAGGATCTTCTCGCCCTCGGAGCGGGCTTCCTCGCGGATCTTCTGGGCCTCCAGCCGGGCACTCTCGAGCTGCTGGTTGTACTCGTCGCGAGCCGCCTTGGCCTCCGCCTGAGCGGCCTTGGCCTTGGCAAGTCCACCCTCGATGGCCTCGGTCCGGTCCTTAAAGACCTTCTCGAACGCCGGAACGATGTACTTGATCGCGATGAAGAGCAGAATCACGAACCCGATGGCGGTAACCAGCATGTCCGCGTTACCGGGGAGCAGGGTGCTCTGACCCTCCTCAGCTGCCGACACCATTGCGTTCATGAGCGCGATTCCTGTTCTCTAGTTAGGACGTGTGCGATGGGCGTTGCCCTACTTGATGAACGCGAGGACCAGACCCAGGATGGCCAGGGCCTCGACCACGGCGAAGCCCATGAAAAGCAGGGGCTGCAGGACGCGCTGGGACTCGGGCTGGCGGGCCACGGACTGCATGTAAGCCGCGAAGATGAGACCCACACCGATGCCACCGCCGATGGCAGCGAGACCGTAGCCAATGACGCTGAGCGAACCTTCCATGAGGGATGCTTCCTTTCTGGGTGCCCGCCGGAGCGGGCCGTGGTGGCCGTCACGTGAATCGTGGACGGACGTCGGTCAGTCAGAGCGGCCCGCGGGCCGCTGCTCCTTCGTGGGGCTAGTGCCCCTCCTGCAGTGCACCCTGAACGTACACGGCGAACAGCAGGGTGAAGATGTAGGCCTGGAGGACCTGGATCAGGACCTCCAGGAAGTAGATGAAGATCCCGAGGACGATCCCGAAGAACGAGCCGCCGATTCCGAGCACGCCTCCCACCTCCGTGGCGAGGAACGCCGTGAGGGCCGCGGCAACCATCATGGCCATGTGACCGGCGAACATGGTGGCGAACAGACGCAGCGCGTGCGTGACGGGGCGGATGATCATGTTCGAGAGGAACTCGAGCGGGATCAGGATGATGTAGAGGATCTTGGGGACGCCAGGGGGCATGGTCATCTTGGCCATGAAGTGCCCGAAGCCGTGGCGCCGGATGCCGGCCGCGACCCACACCACGTAGGCGATGGCCGCCAGGACGTAGGCGGAGCCGGGGTGGGAGAACGTGGGGAGCTGGAGCACCGGGATGGAGCCGAAGAGGTTGTTCACCAGGATGAAGAAGAAGAAGGTGAACAGCAGGGGGACGTAGGGACGGAAGTCCTTCTCCCCGATGATGTCGCGGCCGAGGCTGTTGCGGACGAAGCCGTAGCCCATCTCGCCCAGGTACTGGCCCTTGGAGGGGACCATGGCGCGACGCCGGACCACGTACAGGAAGAAACCCGCGATGAGCACCACCGACAGCAGGATCAGCAGCGAGTGCTTGCCGAAAGCGAAGGACCCCACTTCGAAGAACGGGGGAAGATGCGCATCTTCCGGGGACGGGGCCACGAATTCGGCCGGAATCCTCAGGGCGGGGTTCAATACGGGTCCTTTCTGCGGTGTCCAGACCGGTCACGCTCTGGGCTGGCCGCCCAGATCAGATGACTTCCTTGTCTCCGACGGGCTCTTCTGCGGGGGATCCTCGCGGTGCAACGCGTCCCTCATGTGGAGGTAGCCGAGGTAGACACCGGCGGACGCCCCGAAGACTGCTCCCGCGATCACGATCCACGCGGTTCCCAGGAGGTGATCCAGGCCCCAGCCTATCAAACTCCAAAACGCCGCACCGACCACGACGTACAGGAGCACGGCGAGTCCTCCGGCCAGCCCGCCCTGCTCCACGAGCTCCCCCGCGGTGGAGAGGGACTCCCTGCGCGCGGATCGGGTGAGCCGCTCGGTGACGGTCTCTCGCCCACGGCCTCCGGTGGGGCGGGGCGTGTCGGACTGCTCGTTCACGGCGTCTCCTCCGCGTGGTGGGCGGGCTCGTCCTCCCGGTGGGAGGGTGCCCCACTGGGGTTCGCGGGCTCTTCCCGGGCCGGGGGCGGAAGCAGGGCGGCCTCACGGCGGGAGACCCTGCGGGTGAGGTCCACGAAGCACGCGCTGGCCACCACGTGGACCACCAGCGCCGCGCACAGGAACGGTGCGGGTTCCAGCCAGGCTGGTTCCCCCGGCACCAGCAGCAGCCACCCGAGCACCAGGACCTTCACGAGGTACAGGAAAGCCAGCGCGGGAGCCGTGGCGGCGGGGGCCACACGGAACATCTGGGCGGAGACCAGGGCCGAGGCGGCCGAGCTCACGGCGAGCAGTCCTGCGCCCAGGCACACGGAGCGCAGCCCGGGGCCTCCCCCGCCCAGGTAGGCCACCACGATCCCTGCGGCACCCAGGAGCAGGACCAGTGCGGAGGCCGCACGCACTCCCCGGCCGTAGGACGCGGGACCGGGGTGGGCGGCGTCGTCGTGTGCCGGGGGCTGCCCTCCGACGGGGGCGGACGCGGCAGCCACCTGCGACCCGTCCGGGTGCGGCGTCACCTCGGACGGCCGCCCGGCCGCGGGGCGGTTCGACGCGGCGGTCACGGCCGGGACCCCTGCGACGTGGAGCGGGCGCGGGCGAGCAGCGCGGGTGCTGCGAGGTAGGCCACCACCACGAGCACCACCGCAAGACCCGCCAGAACGGATCCCGTGCCGTCCGCGCGCAGACCGTAGAGCGAGATCACGCTGACCACCAGGGTCGCGAGGGTGACCACGAGGGAGGACCCCACGTGCGAGAGACCCGCGTCCGTGAGCCGCTGGTAGACGTGCTGACGGTGCGGCTTGTACCAGACCTCACCACGGCGGATGCGGAGCACCAGGGTGACCGCGGTGTCCGCGAGGTAGATCAGCAGCGGGGGCAGCAGGTACTCCACGTACACCCCGGAGAGGAATGCGCCGATCGCGACCGCGGCGATGGACCCGCCCAGGACGTAGGATCCCACGTCACCCAGGAAGACCGTACCGCGCCCCAGGTTCCAGGGCAGGAAGCCCAGGAAGGCCCCCGCGAGCACCAGCCCCGCGCAGACCAGCCACGGCATGTCGTTCACGCCGCCGGCCCAGGCGTAGAGCAGCCCCACCACGCCGCCGTGCAGCCCCGAGATCCCGTTGATGCCGTCCATGAAGTTGGCGATGTTGACGTACGCGACCGTGGCCACGACCCCCACGGGCCACCACCACGCCGGGATGCCCAGGACCGTGATGAGCGCTCCCGTGCCGAGCGCCCCGAGGAGGGCCTGCACGGCGAGCCGCAGCCCGATCGACACCCCGCGGTAGTCCTCCGCCCACCCCAGGGCGGCGCTGCCCGCCATCATGGCGAGCACCACGAGCGCGATCGAGCGGTCCACGGGGATCAGCCCGCTCAGCAGCGCCAGTCCGTAGCTGAGCAGCAGCGACAGCGCCACGGCGAGACCCATCCCGCGCAGCACGGGGCGGGAGTGGGAGGACCTGTCCGAGGGGATGTCGATGATCCCCCAGCGAGTGAGCCACGGCTTCACCACGAACGGGAGCACGAGCGAGAGGACGAAGGAGAGCACGAGGGTCCAGGGCGCCAGGTGCAGCACCTGGCGCAGCGCCTGGCCGTCGGAGAGCGCGGCGGGTCCCGTAACGAGAGCCGGCAGCGCGGCGAGCGGCGGGGCGGAGAGCGGCATCAGGATGCTCACGGGCGGGCCTCCGGGTCTGCATGGTCCGGCGCGGGGTTCTCGACGTGGGGCGTGGGGTTCTCGGGGCCGGGTGCGGTCTCCGCGGGCGCGGACGACGGCGCGGCGCACTCCGCGGCGCGCGGCACCGAGAAGTCCGTGATCCGGGGCTGGGTGCTCACGGTGACGGTGGGGATGGAGCCCGTGAAGAGCATCCCCCCGCGGACCTTCCACACGTGGCGGTCCAGGTTGGCGGGGTCCAGGCGCTCGGCCCTCGCGTGGGAGATCTTGGGGTGGAACGGCCGCTCGTCCGTCTCCCCCGTGCCGATCAGGTCCTCGTGCAGCTTCTCGCCGTGGCGCAGGCCTGTGATCTCGATCTCGATGTCCTCCCGCCCGGACATGGCGCGCAGCCGCCGGGCGATGTCCAGGATCCGCACGGGCTCGCCCATGTCCAGGATGAGCACCTCCCCGCCGCGGGCGATGCCCCCGGCCTGGATCACCAGCTGGCAGGCCTCGGGGATGGTCATGAAGTAGCGGGTGGCGTCCGGGTGGGTGACCGTGATGGGCCCGCCCTGGCGGATCTGCTCCGCGAACAGCGGGAGCATGGACCCGCGGGAGCCGAACACGTTGCCGAAGCGCACGGAGGCGTAGCGCTTGCCCGTGCGGTCCCCCGTCCACGCGGTCAGCTTCTCCGCCACCCGCTTGGAGTGGCCCAGCGCCGTGGTGGGGTTCGCGGCCTTGTCCGTGGAGATGTTCACGAACACGTCCACGTCCACGTCCGCGGCCGCGCTCAGCACGTTGAGGGAGCCCAGGACGTTCGTCTTCCACGCCTCGTCCGGGTACTGCTCCAGCAGCGAGACGTGCTTGAGCGCCGCGGCGTGGAACACCACCTGGGGCCGGCGGTCCCGGAACACGGCGGAGAGGGCGTCCGCGTCGCGGATGTCGCACAGCACGGTGTCCCGGCCGTCCAGGAGCCCGCGCCCGGTGATGGAGATCTGGGTGGCCTGCAGGCCGGACTCGTCCCGGTCCAGCATGATGAGCTCCTCCGGCTCGAAGCCCACGAGCTGGCGGCACAGCTCGGAGCCGATCGAGCCCCCGGCCCCGGTGACGAGCACCCTCCTGCCGCTCACGTACCCGGCGATCGACTCCACGTGGATGTCCACGGGGCGCCGGCCGATGAGGTCCTCCATGGACACGTCGCGCAGGTCCACGCTCTGCTGGGCGCCCGTGAGCATCTCGGTGAGCGGCGGGACGGTCATCACGCGGGTGCCCGTTCCGGCCACGGCGTCCGAGACGCGCTGCATGGTGCGCGGGTCAACGTCCGCGACGGCCACGATCAGCACCCCGGCGCGCGTGTGCTCCAGCACCGAGGCGGCGTCGTGCAGGGTGCCCATGACCGGCACGGAGGAGATCCGCAGGTGCTTCTTGGCGGGGTCGTCGTCCAGCAGGGCCACGGGCAGGAACCCGGAGGCCGGGTCCTGCATCATGCGGTGGACGAGGAAGGTGCCCAGGGCCCCCGCGCCGAACACCACCACGTGCTGGGCCTGGTCCCCCGGTTTGGCGGTGGACTCCTGGTACATCCGCTTCAGGTAGCGGAACGCGGCCATCAGCAGGCACGCGAACGGGAACGCGATCAGGCCCAGGGAGCGCGGGACCCACAGCCTCACCCCGAACACCAGCAGCACGCTCTCGAGCAGGGCCGCCACGATCACCGTGACGACCACCAGCAGCTTGGCCTCGTCGAAGCTGCCGAAGGAGTACCGGCCCTTGTAGAGGGCGAAGGAGAAGCCCACGAGCAGCTGGAGGACCACGGCCACCACGCAGGAGACGACCACCCCGCCCACGGAGACGAGATCCACGTGGAGCTCGAACCGCAGGAGCACGGCCACCCACAGGGCCACGATCCACGCCACGGAGTCCAGGATCATCTGGATCCACAGCCACGCGACCGGCTTGTCCGCTCGGGGGGTGGTGCTCACGGGATGGGGCATCGGGGAAGGGTCCTTTCGGGGGTGGGGCTCAGCCGTTGCGGTGGCCCACCATGAGCCGGTACGCCGTCTCTCGCACCGGCAGGGGCACGAACCGGTAGCCGCCGCGCACCACGACGTTCACGACCCATTGTAGGAACCCCACGTGCCCGAGCGCCCGGAGCCTGGACTGCAGGTGCAGCTCGGCGCGCAGCACGCGGTATCCGCCACGGCGCTCGTAGGACCCGGCGGAGACGCGGTAGCCCACCAGGGGCTCCGCCACGTTGCGCACGTCCGCTCCGGCGTGGAGCAGCCTTGCCCAGAGCCAGTAGTCCTCGGCCATGGGAACGTCCTCGTAGCCGCCCACGGCATCCGCGGCGCTGCGTCGCAGCACCACTGTGGGGTGGGACAGCGGGTTGCGGCGCCTGCTCACCGCCGCGATCCGCGCCGCACCCACCGGGGCCTCCCGCCGCGCGATCGGGCGGGTCTCGTCGTCGCCGATCTCGTCCATGGCCGCACCCACCACGTCCGCGCCGTCCTCGAGCAGCGGCAGCTGTGTCTCGAAGCGCCGGGGGTAGGAGACGTCGTCGGCGTCCGCCCGGGCCACGACGTCGTGCGCGCACCGGGGCAGGGCCAGGCGCAGGGCGTGGGCCAGGCCGCCGTTCTCGGGGAGCTCCACGAGCCGCACCGGCACCGGGGACTCGGCCACGAGCCGGTCCAGCTCGGCCTGCACGGGCGACGGCACCGGGCCGTCGCGCACGACCACGACCTCGGCCGGCGGGCGGGTCTGCTCCACCGTGCTGGACTCCACGGCGCGGCGCAGCCGCCCGGGCGTGTCCCCGCGGTACACGGGGACGAGCAGTGAGAACGGGACGGGGCGCCGTCGGGGGTCCAGCGGCTCAGCGAGGCCCACCGAAGCCCCGTCCGCGCATGCCGTCCGTGTAGAGGCGCAGCCAGCGCCGCAGACCGGGCAGGTCACGCTGCTTGAGGTAGTGGGCGGGGTAGCCGATCGCGTCCGCACCCAGCTGCACCACCCGCTTGTAGCGCCACGAGACGTACCCCCGGTTGCGGAAGAAGTGGCGCTGCTTGAACTCCCCCGGAGGGATCAGCACCTGGAGCCTGCCGGGGACCACCACGTGCTCCTCCTCCCACCCCGGCGGGTGGGAGACCGCGGTGGTGGTCACGGTGCCGAACGGCAGGCCGCTGCGGCGCAGCCGGACCAGGAAGTCCACCTCGTCCCCGCGCAGGAAGAGTTTCAGGTCCGGCAGCCCCACCACGAAGAACACGGACTCGTCCACGAGCGCCCCGTTGAAGAAGTTGGCGTAGGACTCCAGGAACCCCAGGGGCTCCAGGTCGGCGCGCCGGTGGGTGATCCCGCCCTCGAGCCGGTAGGGGAAGGACAGCAGCTCGTGGTCCTGGGGCGCCACGATCAGGGGGGACACCACCGCGAGTCCGCGCTGCCGGGCGGCCTCGCGCAGCACCCGCAGGCAGTCGGGGTCCTCGGGGTGGGCGTCGTCGTCCATGAGCCACACCTGCTCCGCGCCGGTGGAGAGCGCGGTGAGGATGGCCAGCGCGAAACCGCCAGCCCCGCCCAGGTTCGCCAGGGAGCGGCGGTAGTTCAGCTCGAAGGCCCCGCCGATCCGCTCCCGCAGGAGGGATTCGTCCAGAGGGGTGCGCCCGGCGTCCACGAGGCTGAGGCTGGCCACGGGCTCGGTCTGCCCGCGCAGCGCGGCGATGAGCGTGAGGACGTCCTCGGGCCGGTCCTGCGTGACGCAGGCCACACCCACGGCCCCTCCAGCATGATCTGTCGAGCGCGAGCTGGTCTGCGTCATGACGCCCCCCGGGACGAGTGGTGGTGTGCTGGTGCGGTTCCCCGTCCACGCGTGCCACCGTGGCGGGTGCACGGCGAGGGCGGGGGAACGTCCGGAGTGTACCAACCTCCCCCGGACGACCGCCGGGGCCGCGCCCACCGGGCGGAGTGCGCGGGACGCTACCCTACGATGGACGAACCACCACGGGAGGAGACACACAGTGACGGCACACAGCTGGCGCGTTCTCGGAGCCACGGGCTTCATCGGTTCCGCCATCACCACGGCCCTGCAGTCCCGGGACATCCCGGTGACACCGGTGGCCTCGCCGCGACTGGCCTCCCCGGCCACCACCGTCCACCACCTCATGGAGCACGCCGAGCGGCTGGAGTCGGTGATCGACTACCTCGCGGAGTCCTTCGCGGGCGCCCACACGGTGGTCAACGCCGCCGGGCTGGCCGCGCCGGACCAGACGCACCAGCAGTCGCTCACCGGGGCGAACGCCCTGCTCCCCGTGCTCGTGGCGCTCGCGGCGCACCGCACGGGAGTCCGCCGGGTCATCCACATGAGCTCCGCCTCGGTGCAGGCGGACGCACCCGTGTTGGACGAGTCCATCCGCACCGCCCCGTTCTCCCCCTACTCCTTCTCCAAGGCCCTCGGGGAGTCGGCGCTGTACCGGCTGCAGTCCGAGTGGCGCGCCCAGGACGGCGCCCCGGAGCTCACCGTCATCCGGGCCACGTCCGTGATGGGCAGCGGTCGCCGCACCACCCGGATGCTCGCCAGCTTCGCGTCCTCGCCGCTGAGCTCGGTCGCCGGGGACGGCTCCGCGCCCACGCCGGTGACGTCCGTGACCGCGCTCGCCCAGTTCACCGTGGCCGTGGGCGAGTTCCCCCGCCCCCTGCCCCCGGTGATCCTGCAGCCCTGGGAGGGCGCCACCACCGCCTCCGTGCTGCGCGACGCCGGTCGGCGCCAGCCGCTGCGCCTGCCCGCATGGTTCTGCCGCGCGGCCATCAGCGCTGCGCGCGGGGTTTCGGCCGCCGCGGGCCACCGCTACGCCGGTCTCATCCGGCGTCTGGAGGTCACCTGGTTCGGGCAGCGCCAGGTTCCCGGCTGGGCCCACGAGAACGGCGTGCTGCCCGAGCCCCACGTCCAGGAGGTGCTGCGCCAGGCGCACCTCGCCCTGGGACGCTGACCCAGGCCGCTCCGCACCACGGCGGGCCCGCCCCGGATGCCCCCGCGCAGTGCGCGGTGGTCACGGGGCGGGCCCGCCGTCGTCATGGCACCGGCGCTCCGGTGCGCGGTGGGGACCGCCGAGCGGTCAGGCGGTGGTGCCGAGGTCGTCCCCGGCCACGAGCCGTCGTGCCTCGGCCACGCCGAGGGCGGACGTGCCGTCCCAGCGCGGTTCCGTGTGCTGTGCACGGTCCCTGCCCTGGTCCACGGGAGCGCCGGGGGTAGGAGTGGACTCCCCCACCAGTGCCGCGACCAGGTCCTCGTCCGAGGGCTGCTCCCCGGTGGTCGACGCCGCCGACTCGCCCGCCGCGCTCGACGTCACCCCGGACAGCGCCTCCGTGGATCCCGTGGGCCGAGCGGGTTCCGCGGATTCCGTGGGCCCCGCGGCCGGGCGTGTCGCCGCCGCACCCGCCGTGGCTGCGGAGGGCACCACGGTGCCGGCATGCGGTTCAGTGCCACCGGCACCGGCCTCGGAGGGGGCAACCGCGGCGCCCTCGGGCGCGGGGCCGCCGGCGGCGTCGTCGTCCTGGGCTCCGCCGTGGACGGACGGGACGACCTCCCGCAGCCGCTGCAGCGGGATGGCCCCGTGACGCAGCACCACCGGGGTCTCCCCCGTGCAGTCCACAATGGTGGAGGCGGCGTCGCGGACACCCGCGGGGGCGTCCGCCGGGGGGCGAGGGCCGTCGTCGAGGTAGAGCGCCACCCGGTCCTGGAGCATCTCCCGGGCCTGGTGGGCGGTGGCCGCCGCCGGCAGACCCGTGCGGTTCGCGGAGGACACCGCCATGGGGCCCACGCGTTCCAGCACCGCGCGTGCGACGCGGTCGTCCGGAACCCGCAGGGCCACGGTGCCGTGCGTCTCCCCCAGGTCCCACCCGAGGGAGGGCTGGGCCCAGCACACGATGGTGAGGGCACCCGGCCAGAACGCCTCCGCGAGGGCGCGGGCGTCGTCGGAGACCTCGTCCGCGAGACCGGACATGACCTCGGGGCGGGCGATCAGGACGGGCGGGGGCATCTCCCGCGTGCGGCCCTTGGCGCCCAGCAGGGTCTGGACGCCGGGCGCGGAGAACGCGTCGCACCCGATGCCGTACACGGTGTCCGTGGGCAGGACGATGCACTCGCCGTCCGCCACGACATCGGCCGCGCGCGCCACGGCGGTCTCGAGGTCCTGCTCCGTGGCGCAGGGGATGATCTCACTCACGCGGTGCTCCTTGCTCTCGTGGTCTGTGGATGCGGTCCCGGGTTCAGGTGAGCGCTCCCGGCAGCCGTGCGGTTGTCGCTCGGGGCCGGCCCGTGAGGTCCTGGTGGACCGTCACGTCCTGGAAGCCCCGCTCTGCCAGCGCACGGGCCACGGGCGCCACCTGTGACTCCGCGTGCTCCATGATGAACGACCCGCCCGGCAGCAGCACGCGGCGGGCGGTGTCCATGGCCGCGCACGGCAGGGGCATCCCGGTCTCGTCCCCGCCGTACAGTGCCGTGGCGGGATCCCAGTCCCGCACCTCGGGGTCCTCGGGGACCTCGTTCTCAGGCACGTAGGGCGGGTTGGTCACGACCACGCAGAAGCGACCCGCGTTCTGCGGCGTGACGTCCCGGTAGTCGCACTCCAGGAGCCGCACCGGTGACCCGGCGAGGTTGTGGCGGGTCCAGGCGAGGGCCGCGGGCTCCCGCTCCACGGCGGTCACGCGGCAGGCCGGGTCCTCCGTGGCCACGGCCAGGGCGATCGCGCCGCTGCCCGTTCCCAGGTCCACGACATCGGGGTGGGCCCGTCCGCTCGCACGCCACGCCCGCGCGTGGTCCAGGGCCAGCTGCACGAGCAGCTCGGTCTCGGGGCGGGGCACGAAGACTCCCGGGCCCACGGCAAGCTCCAGCTGCCGGAACGGCGCCCTGCCGGTGATGTGCTGCAGGGGCTCGCGCCGTGCGCGCCGCTCCACGAGCTCGCGGTAGCCCTCGGGCTCCGGGGCTCCGAGGATGGCCCGCGCCTCGGCCTCTCCGCGGGACAGACCCAGCGCGTGGGCGGCGAGCAGGGCGGCGTCGGCATCCGGGGAGGCCACGCCGGCGTCGCGCAGGACCGTGCGTCCCCACGCGAGCGCCCTGGCGAGTGTGTCCGTCACGGGGTCAGCCCCTGCGGCCCGCGGACCCCTGCTCCGCCGCGTCCTGGCCCAGCTGCTCCAGCCGGTGCCGTTCGTCCAGCTCCACGGCGGAGGCGATCACCGGTTCCAGGGCACCGTCCAGCACGTGGTCCAGGTTGTAGGCCTTGTAGCCGGTGCGGTGGTCCGCGATCCGGTTCTCCGGGTAGTTGTACGTGCGGATGCGCTCCGAGCGGTCCACCGTGCGCACCTGCGACTTGCGGGCCGCCGCGTTCTCCGCGTCGATCTGCTCCTGCTGGTGCGCGAGCAGCCGGGCGCGCAGCACGCGCATGGCGGCCTCACGGTTCTGCAGCTGCGACTTCTCGTTCTGCATGGACACCACGATCCCGGTGGGCATGTGGGTGATGCGCACCGCCGAGTCCGTGGTGTTGACCGACTGCCCACCGGGCCCGGAGGAGCGGTAGACGTCGATCTTGAGGTCGTTCTGGTTGATGTCGATCTCGTCCGGCTCGTCCACCTCGGGGAACACGAGCACCCCCGCCGCGGAGGTGTGCACACGGCCCTGGGACTCCGTGACGGGAACGCGCTGGACGCGGTGCACCCCGCCCTCGTACTTGAAGCGCGCCCACGCACCCTCGGACGGGTCCGAGGAGCTGCCCTTCACGGCGAGCTGGACGTCCTTGTAGCCGCCGAGCTCCGTGGGTGTGGCGGAGAGGATCTCGGTCTTGAGACCCGACTGCTCCGCGAACCGCATGTACATCCGCAGCAGGTCCCCGGCGAAGAGCGCGGACTCGTCCCCGCCCTCCCCCGCCTTGACCTCGAGGATCACGTTGCGGCCGTCGTCCGGGTCCCGCGGGACGAGCTTGCGGCGCAGGGTCTCCCGCGCGGCCGCCAGCTCCTCCTCGAGGGGCTTGACCTCCGCGGCGAGCTCGGGATCCATGCTCCCGAGCTCGCGCGCGGCCCCGAGGTCCTCGGAGAGCCGCTCCACGCGGCGGTGCGCCTCCACGATGCCGTTGAGCTCGGAGTAGCGCCTCCCCAGTTTCCGGGCCCGCCCGGCGTCCGCGTGGACGGCGGGATCCGCCAGTTCGCGCTGCAGCTGGGCGTGCTCGTCCAGCAGCGGCTGAACGGGATCGGACATGGGGTGGTCTCCTTCTCGACGGGCGGGTGCGAGACGCCGTGCGGCGCCCGCGGGTTCCTAGTGGCCGGCCAGCGTGGTCTTCTGGACCTGCAGCAGGAACTCGGCGTTGGACTGGGTGTCCCGCAGCTTGCTGGTGAGCAGCTCCAGCGCCTGCTGCTGCTCCAGGCCCGAGAGCACGCGGCGCAGGCGCCACATGATCTTGATCTCCTCGGAGGACAGCAGGTTCTCCTCGCGGCGCGTGCCGGAGGAGTTGACGTCCACCGCCGGGAAGATCCGACGGTCCGCCAGCTGGCGGGACAGCCGCAGCTCCATGTTGCCGGTGCCCTTGAACTCCTCGAAGATGACCTCGTCCATCTTGGATCCGGTCTCCACCAGCGCGGTGGCCAGGATGGTGAGCGAGCCGCCGTTCTCGATGTTGCGTGCGGCGCCGAAGAACTTCTTGGGCGGGTACAGCGCCGCCGAGTCCACACCACCGGAGAGGATGCGGCCGGAGGCCGGGGCGGAGAGGTTGTAGGCGCGGCCCAGGCGGGTCATGGAGTCCAGGAGGACCACCACGTCCATGCCCATCTCCACGAGGCGCTTGGCGCGCTCGATCGCGAGCTCCGCCACGGTGGTGTGGTCGTCCGCGGGACGGTCGAAGGTCGAGGCGATGACCTCGCCCTTCACCGTGCGCTGCATGTCCGTGACCTCCTCGGGGCGCTCGTCCACGAGCACCATCATGAGGTGGACCTCGGGGTTGTTGGTGGTGATCGCGTTCGCGATCGACTGCAGCATGAGCGTCTTGCCGGCCTTCGGCGGGGAGACGATCAGGCCGCGCTGACCCTTGCCGATGGGCGCCACGAGATCCACCACGCGGGGGCCGATCTTCTTGGGATCGGTCTCCAGGCGCAGCCGTTCCTGCGGGTACAGCGGCACGAGCTTGTTGAACTCCACCCGCTCCTTGTTCTCCTCGGGCTTGCGCCCGTTGACCGTGGTCAGCTGCACCAGGGCCGAGAACTTCTGGCGGGAGGCGTTGTTCTGCTCTCCCTCGCGCGGGGCGCGGATGGCGCCCACCACGGCGTCGCCCTTGCGCAGGTTGTTCTTCTTCACCTGCGACAGGCTCACGTACACGTCCGAGGGGCCCGGGAGGTAGCCGGAGGTGCGCACGAAGGCGTAGTTGTCCAGCACGTCCAAAATGCCCGCCACGGGCAGCAGGACGTCGTCTTCGGTGATCTCGACGTCGTCCACGTCCGGGCCGTTGCTGCGGTTGCGGCGGTTGCGGCGCTCGTTGCGGTCCCCGCGCTCGTTCCGGTCGTTGCGGTCCCCGCGCTCGTTGCGGTTGCGGTTGCGGCGGTTGCGGCGCGAGCCGCCCTCGCCGTCGTTGCCGTTGTTCCCGCGGTTGCCGCGCTCGCGCCGGTCGTTGCGTCCGGAGCCGTCCTGGGTGCCGTCGCTGTCCTTGGAGTCGCGGGAGTCCTTGCCGTCGCGGGAGTCCTTGGACTCGCGCCGGCCGTCCTGGTCCTTGCCGTGCTGGTTGCGGCCCCGGCCGCCCTCGGACTTCTCCTGGCGCTTGTCCTCGCGGCCGGACTCGCCGGAACCGTCCTCGCGGGACTTCTCGCCCTGGCCGGAGTTCTCGCGCTCCTGCTGCCCGGACTTCCCGCCACGGTTGCCGCGGCCGCGGTTGCCACGACCACCGCCGTCCTTGGACTCGTCGGACTGCTCGGAGCCGCCCTGCTGGGCGTCCCCGTGGTCCTCTCCACCCTGCTGTGCGGAGTCGCTCTGGGCGCGGTCCTCGGAGGACTGGCCGCCGCGGCGCTCACCGCTGCCGGAGGCGGTGGCACGGCGGGAGCGGCGCGAGCCGCTCTGACGCCTGCCGCCCTGCTCACCCGACTCGCCCTCGGCGGAGTCCTCGCCCGAGCGCGGGGTGGACTCCTTGTCACCCTGCGACGCGGCGTCGTCGTCGGAGGGCGAGGTGTGGCGCTGGGAGGCCTTGCGGGCGGTCTGCTCGATCTTCTCCTCCACGGCCTTGTCGCGCTCGGCGACGGCGCCACCGCGCTGGTGGGCCTGGATGGCCTCGACCAGCAGGGACTTGCGCATGCGGCGCGCGCCCGTGATGCCGAGCTGCGCGGCCAGGGCCTGCAGCTGCGCGAGCTTCAGCCCGGACAGCCCGGTGCTCTGGGCGGGGGAGGTTTCCGTTCCCTGTTCGGGGGCGGTGGATTCTGTCACGAAGGTTCCTTCTGACTCGACTGGGGGCTGCGGCATTCAGATCGCCAGCAGCCCTACGACGTGGGTGTGGGCCGCCGCTGCGGGCCACGGGAAGACGCGCGAAGAGCACGCGCCATCGGCAATGAAGTCCCCCGACTCCCCCGCGGGCCCGGAACTGCCACGTCACAGAGGTGGCTGGGGTACACGGGAGAGGATCGCAGAGAGGCGACGCCTTCGAACACCTGCGGTGGGTAGCTGCGCACGGGGCTCAACTGCGGGGCTTCGCCGTCCGTCAGGCGGAGACGAGCCCGGGGCCTATTGCGTGGATGCTTCCACCCTAGCACCCTCGGTGGGAACCCGCAGGACATGGACGCGCCACTGCACCGGTTCGCCGCGGTACGTTCCGGCGGGCGACGCCGCCTCCCCCAGGATCTCCTCGACCGCGGCCGCGGCGGCGCGGGCGCCGTCCTGGCCGCGCGCCAGAGTGAGGACCGTGGGTCCCGCCCCCGAGATGAGCGCGGCGTGCCCCCGCCCGCGCAGCCGGGTCACGAGCTCCCAGCTGGGCGCCATGGCCTGGGCCCGGTACGGCTGGTGGAGCAGGTCGAACGTGGCGTCGAGCAGCAGCTCCGGGTGCTCCCCCAGTGCCGCGACGAGCAGCGCGGCCCGCCCGGCGTTGACCGCCGCGGTGTGGTGGGCCACCGTGTCGGGGAGCAGGCCGCGGGCCACCGAGGTGGCCACCTCGAAGTCCGGCACGGCCACCACGGGCACCACGTCCGGGTGCACGGCCACGGGCACGGTGCGGAAGCGCCCGCCGTCCTCCCAGCTCACGGTGAGCCCGCCCAGCAGCGTGGGCGCCACGTTGTCCGGGTGGCCCTCCAGCCGGGAGCAGACCTGCAGCACCTCGTCCGCGTCCAGCCGGGAGGCCTCCGGCAGCAGGGCGTTCGCCGCGAGCACCCCCGCCACCACGGCGGAGGCGGAGGATCCCATGCCCCGGCCGTGGGGGATCACGTTGTGAGCGGTGATCCGCAGCGGGGGCAGGGACCCGGCGCCGGCGGCGTCGAACGCGGCCTGCATGGCACGCACCACCAGGTGATCCGCGGTGCGGGGGACGTCCGCGGAGCCCTCCCCGGAGAGCTCGAACTCGAGGCCACGCTCGATGCGGGTGGCCTCCAGGGTGTCCCGGTGCTCCAGGGCGAGCCCCAGGGAGTCGAAGCCCGGGCCCACGTTGCCCGTGGAGGCCGGGACGCTCACGCGCACCGAGGCCCCCACGGGAATCGCCGGGGCCGGTGGCTCGGGTGAAGCTGCCACGGTGTCCCCGCTCACTCGAGTCCGAGCGCGGCGGCCACGGGGACCACGTCGAAGGGGACGCGGCGCGGCTCGGCGGCGTGCGGGTCCTCGGCCTCCGCGCCCTTGATGGCCCACTGGGGGTCCTTCAGACCGTGGCCGGTCACGGTTGCCACGATGGTCTTGCCCGAGGGGACCTCGCCCGCGCGGGCCTTCTTCAGCAGTCCCGCCACGCTGGCGGCAGAACCGGGCTCCACGAACACGCCCTCGCGGGAGGAGAGCCAGCGGTGGGCGGCCAGGATCTCGTCGTCCGAGACCGCGTCGATCAGCCCACCGGACTCGTCGCGGGCGGCCACGGCGGTGTCCCAGGACGCGGGGTTGCCGATCCGGATGGCCGTGGCGATGGTCTCGGGCTCCGTCACCGGGTGGCCGAGCACCAGCGGGGCCGCGCCCTCCGCCTGGAAGCCCCACATGGCGGGGGTGTGCGTGGCCACGGGGGCCAGGTCCTCTCCGGAGGTGGCGGTCATGGACTGCGAGTACTCGCGGTAGCCCTTCCAGTACGCGGTGATGTTCCCGGCGTTGCCCACGGGCAGCACGTGGATGTCCGGGGCGTCGCCCAGCGTGTCCACGACCTCGAAGGCCGCGGTCTTCTGCCCCTCGATGCGGTACGGGTTCACCGAGTTCACCAGGAACACCGGGTAGGACTCGGAGAGCTTGCGGGCCACCTCCAGGCAGTTGTCGAAGTTGCCGTCGATCTGGATGATGTCCGCGCCGTGCGCCACGGCCTGCGACATCTTGCCCACGGAGATCTTCCCCTCCGGCACGAGCACCGCGCAGCGCATGCCCGCCTGCTTGGCGTACGCCGCGGCGGATGCGGAGGTGTTGCCCGTGGAGGCGCACACCACGGCCTGCGCCCCGGACTCCTTGGCCTTGGTGATGGCCATGGTCATCCCACGGTCCTTGAAGGATCCGGTGGGGTTCATGCCCTCGAACTTCAGCCACACGGTCGAGCCCGTGAGCTCGGACAGCGCCCGGGCGCGGATCAGCGGCGTGCCGCCCTCGCCCATGGTGATGACCTCGGTCTGCTCGGTCACGGGTAGCCGGTCCCTGTACTCGTTGATGACGCCCTGCCAGACGTGTGCCATGCCGTGTGCTCCTCGGATCGGGTGCTTGCGTTCGGTTCTCGTGCCGTCCCGGGTGTCCGGGCGGCTGGTGCCGGCCTCCCCGGCGGCGGGTTCTTCCGCGGCGGTGGTGCGGCGGCGGACCCTCGTGGGCCGCCGGGACGACGACGCCGCCCGGCCTGCCGTGGGCCCCTGGCCTACTCCCCGGTCTCCACCGGGGTCACGGACACCACGTGCCGGACCACCTCCAGGTCCCGCAGCGCCTCCACCGTGGCCATGAGGTCCGCGTGGCGCCCCGCGTGGGTCACCAGGCGCAGCATGGAGGTCTCGGTGGTTCGGGGGTCCTCGCTCTGCTGCATGGTGGAGATGGACACGCCGTGGTCCGCGAAGACCTGCGCGAGCCGCGCCAGCACGCCCAGACGGTCCGTCACGGCCAGCGTGACCGCCAGCCGGGTGATGACGTCGTCCATGCTCACGGCCGGCAGCCCTGCATAGTCCGCCAGCGGGATTCCCTGTGCTCCCAGGGCGATGGCCCGTGCGGCGGAGACCAGGTCCCCCAGCACCGCCGACGCGGTGGGCTCACCCCCCGCGCCCTGGCCGTAGAACATGAGGGACCCGGCGGCGGCGGCCTCCACGAAGACCGCGTTGTACGCGCCCCGCACTCCGCCGAGCACGTGCTCGCGCGGGATCATCACCGGCTCCACCCGCAGGTTCACGCCCTCACCGCAGCGCTCCCCCACGGAGAGCAGCTTGATGACGTAGCCGGCCTCCCTCGCCGCTGCGACGTCCTCCGCGGACACGCCGGTGATCCCCCGGCAGTGGACGTCGTCGATCGTGTAGCTGGAGTGGAACGCCAGGGACGCGAGCACGGCGGTCTTCGCGGCGGCGTCGTAACCCTCCACGTCCGCGGTGGGGTCCGCCTCCGCGTAGCCCAGGCGCTGGGCCTCGGCCAGGGCGTCGTCGAACGCGGCGCCGGTGGAGTCCATCTGGTCCAGGACGAAGTTCGTGGTGCCGTTCATGATGCCCAGGAAGCGCTCCACGCGGTCACCGGCGAGGGAGTCGCGCATGGGACGCACGATCGGGATCGCGCCCGCCACGGCCGCCTCGTAGGACAGCTGGGCCCCGGAGGCCGTCGCGGCGTCCTGCAGCTCCCGCCCGGACTGGGCGAGCAGCGCCTTGTTGCCCGTGATCACGGACTTCCCGGCGCGCAGCGCGCGCAGCACCCGCTCGCGGGTGGGATCGATGCCGCCCGTGAGCTCCACGACCACGTCCGCGCCGTCGATCACGGAGTCGGCGTCCGTGGTGAGCAGCTGTGCGGGCAGCTCCACGTCACGGCGCGCTGCGGTGTCCCGCACGGCGATCCCGGACAGCTCCAGGCGCACGCCGCTGCGCAGCGCGAGCTCGTCGGCGCGCGTGAGCAGCACGTGGGCCACCTGGGAGCCCACGGTCCCGGCGCCCAGCAGGCCCACCCTCAGGACCGGGGTCACTCGTTCGGCGGCAGGTGTGGTCGTCATGGTGCGCGGTGTTCCTTCGCAGGTCGAGGTGTTGGGTGTCGGGGTGTGGAGGTGACGAGGTGGCCCCACCAGGTGTCGGGCCGCGGGGCCGGGATGCGCCCCCGGGCCCGGGGAAGCGGGTCAGACCCCGGTGTCTCGGGCCAGCAGGTCCTGCACGGTCTCCCGGCGGACGATCTCCCAGGGCGTCCCGTCGGGTCCGAGCGCCACGATCCCGGGGCGCGGCAGCCAGTTGTAGTTGCTGGACAGGGACCAGCAGTAGGCGCCGGTCACGGGCACCACCAGCAGGTCCCCGGCGCGGACGTCACCCGGCAGGTAGACGTCCCTGACCACCACGTCCCCGGACTCGCAGTGCTTGCCCACCACCCGGGAGAGGACGGGGCTCTGCCCGGAGACGCGGTTGGCCAGCACCGCGGTGTAGTCGGCCTCGTAGAGCACGGGGCGGGCGTTGTCGCTCATGCCGCCGTCCACGGAGACGTAGCGCCGCTCCACCCCCGGGGCCACGGCCACGGTCTTCACCGTGCCCACCGTGTACACGGTGCACCCGGCGGGGCCGGCGATGAAGCGCCCGGGCTCGAAGGACACGTGGGGCACGGGCAGCTCCGACGCCGTGAATGCGGCATCCAGCTGACCAGCCAGGTCCGCGGCGATGGCGCCCACCTCACGGGGGCTGTCCGCCGCGGTGTAGGCCACTCCGTGACCCCCGCCCAGATCCACCTCCGGGAGCACGAGGTCCCAGCGCCGCGCCACGGCGTCGCGCAGCGCGAGCACGCGTTCGGCGGCCTGCGCGAAGCCCTCCGCCGCGAAGATCTGGGAGCCGATGTGGCAGTGCAGCCCGCGCAGGTCCAGGGCGTCGGAGGCCGCCACGCACGCCGCCACGGCCTGCAGCGCGGGAGAGTCCTCACCGTCCGCGGCGGGGTTGAGCGAGAGCCCGAACTTCTGGTCCTCGTGGGCCGTGGCGATGAACTCGTGGGTGGAGGCGTGGACGCCGGGAGTCACCCGGATCATCACGGGCGCACGCGTGCCGAGCTCCCGGGCCAGTGCCGCCACGAGCTCGATCTCCGCGAGCGAGTCCACCACGATCCGCCCCACCCCGCTGCGCAGGGCCAGGGAGATCTCCTCGGCGGACTTGTTGTTGCCGTGCAGGGCGATCCGTTCACCGGGCACCCCCGCGGCCAGCGCCACGGCGAGTTCTCCCCCGGAGGCGGTGTCCACGTTCAGCCCCTCCTCCACCGCCCACCGGGCCACAGCGGTGTTCAGCAGGGCCTTTGAGGCGTAGTAGACGGCCACCTCCGCACCCACCGGACGCAGCGCGGACTCGAACGCCTCGCGGAACCCGCGGGCGCGCTCCCGGAACGTGCGCTCCGAGACCACGTAGCTCGGGGAGCCGAAGCGCGCCACGAGCTCGGTGACGGGCACGGAGTCCACGGTCACGCACCCGGACTCGTCCCGGGCGTACTGGGACGTGAAGACCAGGGGGTCCAGCGCCGCGGGGTCCCGCGGGGGACGCAGCCAGGATGGAGCGAGCGGGTGCTCGGGGATCATCTCGTTCACCGCGTCACATCCTCTCCGGGGCCGAGACCCCCAGCAGGTCCAGGCCGTTGGAGAGGACCTGGCGCACGGCGTCGTTGAGCCACAGGCGGGTGTGGTGGAGGGGCTCCACCTCGCCCTCGCCCTGGGGAGTGACCCGGCACGCGTCGTACCAGCGGTGGTAGGCGCCGGCCAGGGCCTCGAGGTGGCGGGCCACACGGTGCGGCTCGCGGAAGACCGCGGCCTGGGCGAGCACGGACGGGTACTGCCCGAGGGCGGCCAGCAGGTCCGCCTCGCGCGGGTGGATGAGCAGGGCGGCGTCGAACTGCGGGGTGCCGTCCTCGGCCGTGCGGCGCACCCCGGCGGCCTCGGCGTTGCGGGCGACGGCGCACGTGCGGGCGTGCGCGTACTGGACGTAGAACACGGGGTTCTCGTTGGAGCGCCGGGTGAGGACGTCCAGGTCGATGTCGATGTTGGAGTCCACCGAGTAGCGGGTCAGCGAGTAGCGGGCGGCGTCCACGCCCACGGCCTCCACGAGGTCCTCCATGGTGACCACGGTGCCCGCGCGCTTGGACATCCGCACGGCGGTGCCGTCCTTGACGAGGTTCACCATCTGCCCGATCAGCACCTCCACGGCGTCCGGGGAGTCCCCCAGAGCCGCGGCGGCGGCCTTGAGCCGTGCCACGTAGCCGTGGTGGTCCGCGCCCAGCATGTAGATGCACAGGTCCGCGCCGCGGTCCCGCTTGTTCTTGAAGTAGGCGATGTCGCCGGCGATGTACGCGGCGTTGCCGTCCGACTTGATGACCACACGGTCCTTGTCGTCCCCGTGGTCGGTGGAGCGCAGCCACCAGGCGCCGTCCGCGAAGTACAGGGAGTCGGAGGAGCGCAGCTGCTCCAGCAGGGTCTCCACCTGCCCGCCCTCGAACAGCGAGTTCTCGTGGAAGTAGACGTCGAAGTCCACCCCGAACTCGTGCAGGGAAGACTTGATCTGCTCGAACATGAGCTCCACACCCACCGCGCGGAAGACCTCCTGGGGGTCCTCGGACTCCAGGGCGTCGGGGCGCTGCGCGAGGACCTGATCCGCGATCTCCGCGATGTACTGCCCGCCGTAGCCGTCCTCGGGCGCGGCCTCGTTGCGGGCGCGGGCCAGCAGCGAGCGCGCGAAGCGGTCGATCTGGGTGCCGTGGTCGTTGAAGTAGTACTCGCGCACCACGTCCGCGCCCTGGGAGTCCAGCACGCGCGCCAGGGAGTCCCCCACCGCGGCCCAGCGGGTGCCGCCCAGGTGGATGGGCCCCGTGGGGTTGGCGGAGACGAACTCCAGGTTGATGGTGGTCCCGGCCAGGGTGTCCGCGGTGCCGAACGCGCGGCCCTGCGTGACGATGCTCTGCGCGAGCTCACCGGCGGCGGCGGCGTCCAGGGTGATGTTCAGGAACCCGGGACCGGCGATCTCCACGGAGCGGATGCCAGCCACCTCGGCCAGACGCCGGGACAGGACCTGGGCGACCTCCCGGGGTGGCCTGCCCACCAGCTTGGTCACCTGCATGGCCACCGTGGTGGCCCAGTCCCCGTGCTCGCGGTTCTTGGGCCGCTCCACCCGGGCCTGCGGCAGCTCGACGCCGTCCGCCGGGGTCAGTTCACCGGCGGCCACGGCGTCCTGCAGGCATGCGGACACGGCTGTGGAGAGTTCTTCAGGAGTCACCGTGCCAGTGTAGCGGGGCGGGTTCCCGCGGGCCGACTCGCGGGGATTGGTCCGCGCCGCTCACCTGGTAGTATCGTCGAGTCGTCGCCCACCGGCCACCGCCGGGACAGCGGCAGGACAGGCCCGCGTAGCTCAGTGGATAGAGCGTCTGCCTCCGGAGCAGAAGGCCGTAGGTTCGAATCCTATCGCGGGCACACATCACGACGAAGGCCCCGGCACTGCCGGGGCCTTTCTCGTACGCCCGGGTGCTTGCGCACCTCTGGCACGGAGCGGGGCAGGGCGCGGGGGTCAGCGCCGTTCGCGCCGCTCCTCCCGCACCTTGAAGTTGGGGTTCAGCTGCAGCGGGTCGTACTCGTTCACCACGGAGCCCTCCCCGTACTGCTCGGCCAGCAGCTCGTCCTCCTCCAGCGGCTGCGGGGCCGCGGTGCGGCGCAGCACGATCCCCACGATGCTCAGCACCCCGCCCACCGCGAGGGTGCCGAACCCCACCACCACCATGACCCAGCCGCGCTCGGTCAGCGGCTGCCCCCCGCGCTGCGCGGAGGCCTGGGACAGGGACACGAGTGCCTCGGGCAACGCGAAGCAGCACACGAACAGCAGCACCAGTCCCACGGCGGTGATCGCGGTGGTCCTGCGGTGCGTGCGACTGGGCTGCTTCACGGAGGTCACGGTCCTTCCGGCGCATCCCCCGCGCTGGGAGATCCGCCACTGGTGGCACCGCGGCGACGGTCCCCGCCCACGGCGGGCGCACGCCACCGGGCGCTGCGAGCTGTTTCCAGAAGCGTAGCGCCGCGGGCACGGGCACCGGGACCCCGCCCGTGCGCACGGTCCGGTCCAGCGCATGCTCCGGTGCGCGGCACGGCCCGGTTCCACGGTCCACGGCCCCCTGCAGCTCGGCACGGTGACGCCACGACGACGCCGCCGCGGCCGTCAGTCGATGACGGTGTCGGCCCTGTCCCGCAGACTTTGGGGAACCTGGACCCCCATGGCCCTGGCCGCCCGGAGGTTGAGCACGAGTTCGGTCTCCTCCGGGGACTCCACCGCCATGCCCCCGGGCGCAGCGCCGTCCTTGAGGATGCGCACGGCCATCCTGCCGGTCTGCTCCCCGAGCTGCTCGTAGTCGATGCCGCGGGTGGCCACCGCCCCGCGCTGCACGGAGTCCACGTCCCCCACCACCAGGGGAATCCTGCGGGTCTGCGCCGCGGCCACCACGGCGTCCATCCCGGCCACCACCGTGCTGTCCGTGGGGACGTAGAGGGCGTCCGTGGTGAGGGACGCCGCCGCCTGCGCCACCTCGTCCGTGGAGGCCACAGTCTTCTCCTGCACCTTCAGCCCCTCCGACTGGGCGGCCTTCCGGACCTGCTCCGCCTGCACCTGGGCGTTGCTCTCCCCCGCGCTGCGCAGGATGCCCAGGGTCTTCGCGTCCGGTGCCAGCTGCTTCACCAGCTTGACCTGCTCGGCCACGGGGCTGGCGTCCGTGGTCCCGGTGACGTTGCCCCCCGGGGCGTCCGTGGAGTCCACGAGGCCCGCATCCACCGGGTCCGTGACCGCGGTGAACAGCAGCGGCTCGTCGGTCATCTCCTGCACGAGGGGCTGCGCGGCAGGGGTGGCGATGCCCAGCACCAGGTCCTCTCGGGTGGCCGCGAAGTGCGAGGCGCTCTCCGTCGCCGCGGCCTGGTCCCCCGCGGCGTCCCGCACATCCAGGGTGAGGTTCTCCCCCTCCGTGTACCCGCCGTCTGCGAGCGCGCGCACAAAACCCTGCCGGGCGGCGTCGAGCGAGGGGTTGCCCGCGAACTGGGAGATGCCCACGGTGACCCTGCCGGCGGTGGCCGTCTCCCGGGGCTGCTCGCCGGAGGAGCCGCAGCCGGTGAGCAGCAGGGCGGCGGCGACGATCGGCAGCAGTCGCTTCATGTGTGGCGGTTCCTTCCGTGGCGGGTCACCCGTGGGTGGATGCTACCCGCCGCCCGCCCCGGGCGGGGCCTGCGTGTCCGGGGCGGGCCGTAGACTTCTGCGTTGTCATGACTGAGCCCAGCACCCCGCCCCGCATCGTGTACCCGGACAACCTCCCCGTCAGCGCTCGCCGGGAGGACATCATGGCCGCCATCCGGGACCACCAGGTGGTCGTGGTGGCCGGTGAGACCGGATCCGGCAAGACCACCCAGCTGCCCAAGATGTGCCTGGAGCTGGGGCTCGGCGAGACCGGACTGATCGGGCACACCCAGCCACGCAGGATCGCCGCGCGCTCCGTGGCCGAGCGCATCGCCTCGGAGCTCGGCGAGCGCGTGGGAGCCACCGTGGGCTACCAGGTGCGCTTCACGTCGGAGGTGGGCCGGGACTCGCGGATCAAGCTCATGACCGACGGCATCATGCTTGCGGAGATCAGCCACGACCCGCAGCTGTCCCGCTACAGCGCCATCATCATCGACGAGGCCCACGAGCGCTCCCTGAACATCGACTTCCTGCTGGGCTACCTGCGCCGGCTGCTGCCGCAGCGCCCGGACCTGAAGGTCATCATCACCTCCGCCACGATCGACCCGCAGCGCTTCGCGGAGCACTTCGCGCTGCCCGACCCCCGGCACCCGGACGCGGACCCGGTCCCGGCGCCCATCATCGAGGTCTCCGGGCGCACCTACCCCGTGGAGATCCGCTACCGACCGCTCACCCAGGAGCGCACCGGGGACGGCGGCACGGACGGGGACGACGCCGGGGACGGTCTCGCGGACGAGGACAGGGACCCGATCGACGCCGTGTGCGACGCCGTGGTGGAGCTCTCCCGCGAGCCCCGCGGGGACATCCTCGTGTTCTTCGCCGGCGAGCGCGAGATCCGCGACGCCCAGGACGCGCTGCAGAAGGTGATCGACTCGCACCGCTCGCTCGCGGGCACGCAGATCCTGCCGCTGTTCGGGCGGCTGTCCATGGCCGAGCAGAACCGCGTGTTCTCCGCCTCGTCGCACCGGCGGATCGTGCTCGCCACCAACGTGGCCGAGACCTCCCTCACCGTGCCCGGCATCAAGTACGTGGTGGACCCCGGAACCGCGCGGATCTCGCGCTACTCCGCGCGCACCAAGGTGCAGCGCCTGCCCATCGAGCGGATCTCCCAGGCCTCCGCGCGCCAGCGCGCGGGCCGCTGCGGGCGCGTGTCCGACGGCGTGTGCATCCGGCTCTACTCCGAGGAGGACTTCGAGTCCCGGCCCGAGTTCACGGACCCGGAGATTCTGCGCACCAACCTGGCCTCGGTGATCCTGCAGATGATCTCCGTGGGCGTGGCCGCCGAGCCCTCGGACATCGCCGACTTCCCGTTCGTGCAGAAACCGGACTCCCGCGCCGTGAAGGACGGTGTGGTGCTGCTGCGAGAGCTCGGCGCGCTGCGCGGGTCCGGCGATCCGCACGAGGACGACGCCGCGCCGTCGCCCACCCGGGGTCGCGGGCGGCGTCGCTCCCGCGGCGGCAGGGGCGGGCGGGAGCGTCGTGGCCCGCTCACCCGCACCGGGGAGATCCTCGCCGCGCTGCCCGTGGACCCGCGGCTGGGTCGGATGATCGTGGAGTCCCAGCGCCGCGGGTGCGTGCGCGAGGTGCTCGTGCTCACCGCGGCGCTGACCGTGCAGGACCCGCGCGAGCGCCCGCTCGAGAAGCGCCAGGCCGCGGACGAGTTCCACGCCCGCTTCCGCGACAAGACCTCCGACTTCCTCTCCTTCGGACTGCTGTGGCAGTACCTGCAGGAGCAGCAGACGGAGCTGTCCTCCTCGCAGTTCCGGAAACTGTGCAAGCGCGAGTTCCTGAACTTCCTGCGCATCCGCGAGTGGCAGGACCTCTACGCGCAGCTGCGCCAGATCGCCCGCCAGGTGGGCATCGACGCCGGGGCCTCCCGCGAGATCGACGTGGCCGCGAACCAGGACGCCGTCCACAAGTCGCTGCTGTCCGGGCTGCTGAGCAACATCGGCGCGCGGGACGAGCGGACCCGCGAGTACCGCGGCGCCCGTGGCACCCGGTTCGCGATCTTCCCCGGCTCGGCGCTGTTCAAGAAGGCCCCGGACTGGATCGTCTCCGCGGAGCTCGTGGAGACCTCCCGGCTGTGGGCCCGCACGAACGCCGCGATCTCGCCGGAGTGGGTCGAGGAGATCGCCCCGCAGCTGGTCAGGCGCAGCTACTCGGAACCCCACTGGTCCCGTTCGCGCGGCGCGGTGGTGGCGAACGAGAAGGTCACCCTGTACGGGCTGCCCCTGGTGAGCGAGCGCCCCGTGCTGTTCTCGGCGGTGGACCCCGCGCTCTCGCGGGAGCTGTTCATCCGCCACGCGCTCGTGGAGGGCGACTGGGCCACCCGCCACACCTTCGTGAAGCGCAACCGCCAGGCGCTCGCGCAGGTCGAGGAGCTCGAGAACCGCATGCGCCGCAAGGACCTGCGCGTGGACGACCAGGTGGTCTTCGACTTCTACGACGCGCGCGTCCCGGAGTCCGTGGTCTCCCAGCGCCACTTCGACTCGTGGTGGAAGAAGGCGCGCCAGCAGGACGAGCACCTGCTGGACCTCACCCCCGAGGACCTGATCACCCCGGAGGCGCCCACGCTGGACACGGACTCGTTCCCGCGCTCGTGGACCGTGGCCTCCGCGGACGGCGAGCTGAGCCTGGACCTGGACTACGAGTTCGCCCCCGGCGCGGACACCGCGGACGGCGTCACCGTGCGCGTGCCCGTCCTGTTCCTGGACCGGCTGGCGCCCGAGCAGTTCGCGTGGCACATCCCCGGGCTGCGCGTGGAGCTCGTGACCGCCCTGATCAAGTCCCTCCCCAAGGCCGTGCGGCGCAACTTCGTGCCCGCGCCGGACACGGCGGCCACGGCCGTCGCCCGGCTGGACGAGGAGTTCGACCCCGCCCGGGATCCCCTCCTGCCGTCCCTGGCCACCGTGCTGCAGCGGCTGCGGGGCCACACCGTCACGGCCGCGGACTTCCACCCCGAGGCGCTGCCCGCCCACCTGCGCATGCGCTTCGAGGTGCGGGACGCCCGCAACCGCGTGCTCGGCCGCGGTGAGGACCTCACCGAGCTGAAGCAGCGGCTGCGCCCCCAGATCCGAGAGGCCCTCGCGCAGTCCCTGGGTGGAGCCGCCGCGCAGCTCTACGACGCCGCCGCCGCCGCGGGAGTCCAGCCTTCCGCAGCCGAGCGTTCCCCCGGTGAGGACCGTGCCCCGGGAGGGCGCGGACGACGCCGCCCCGGCCGTCGCGGCGCCGGGGCCGCCACGAGCCCTGCCGCGTCCCTGGAGCGCACCGACCTTGCGGCGTGGCCCGAGCCGGACCCGCCGCGCAGCGTGGAGACCGTGGTGGCCGGCCAGACCGTCACCGGCTACCCCTCCCTGGTGGCGGTGACCGGGAAGGACCGGCAGATCCCCCGCGTGGACCTGCGGATCCTCAGCTCGCCCGAGGAGCAGCGCGCCGCCCAGCGGGACGGTGTGATCGCCCTGCTGCAGCACGTGCTGCCCTCCGTGCACCGCTACATGGTGGAGCACCTGAGCCAGCGGGAGCGGCTGATCTTCACCCAGAACCCGCACGGTTCGGTGGAGGCCCTGATCCACGACTGCACCGTGGCCGCGGTGGACCGCCTGGTCCCCGCGGACCCGCCCTTCACCGGCGCCCAGTTCCGGGAGCTCGCGGAGCACGTGCGGGCGGAGCTCATCGACACCGTGTTCGCGGTGACGTCCCTGGTGACCACCACGCTCACCGAGACCGCCACCGTGCGCAAGCGGTTGCGCAAGCCCGGCTCGCTGGGCGCGGTGGCCGCGTTCTCGGACATGTCCGAGCAGGTGGACCGGCTGGTGTACCCGGGCTTCGTGGCACGCACCGGGTGGGGGGCCCTGCAGCACCTGCCCCGCTACCTGGCGGGCGTGAACGCACGCCTGGACAAGCTGTCCGGACACCTGCAGCGGGACGCCGTGGCCATGCAGACCGTGCACGACCTCGAGGCCGAGTACCGGGCAGCACGTGAGGCGGTGCCCGCGAACGCCCCCACTCCCCCGGGTCTCACCACCGTGCGCTGGGACCTCGAGGAGCTGCGGATCTCGTTCTTCGCCCAGGAGCTGGGCACCGCCCACTCGGTGTCGGAGAAGCGGATCCGCAAGCAGCTGCGGGACCTCGGCTGACCCCTTCCGGACCACGTGCTCCGGAAGGGGTCGGCCGGGGAGCGGGCTCAGGCCTGCTGCGGCACCTCGTCGTGGTGGCCCTGCTCCTCCAGTGCGCGGCGGATGCGCTCGGCGGACTCCTCCATGAGCACGGGGTCCGGGTCCTGGTCCACGTTGGCGAAGTCGAACTCCTCGATGGAGTTGGTGGGCCACACGTGCAGGTGGGTGTGGGGCACCTCGAAGCCCTGGATCATGAGCCCCACCCGCCGGGGGTTGAACGCGGCGTCGATGGCGCGGCCGATCTGCTGCGAGACGGTCATCAGGTGCGCGGCGAGCTCGGTGGGCAGCTCCACCCACGAGTCGATCTCCTCGCGAGGAACCACCAGCACGTGGCCCTGCGCGAGCGGCTGGATGGAGAGGAACGCCACGCACCGGGCGTCCGCCCACACGAAGCGCCCGGGCAGCTCGCCCTCGATGATCCTGGTGAACACTGAACTCATGACGGGTCCTCTCGTCGGGGCGGATCCGCGGCGGATCCACGGCGTGGTGGGCGGTTCTCAGACCGCGGGAACCTCAACGGTCTCCCGCGGGGCCAGGTGCTGGTACTCGGAGCCGTAGACGCCCGCGAAGTGGGCCACCTGCTTCTCCACCACCTGGAAGCCGGTGTCGGAGAGCAGGGCGTCGTGGATCTGGTGCACCCGGGTGGCGCGCGTGGCGATCACGAAGTCGATGACCTCCGCCATCTTGGACCACGGGGCGTGCAGGGGCACCAGAACGGTGGGGACGGTGAGACCGTGCGGGACGGTGAACGAGTCCCCGGGGTGGAACAGGGCGTCGTCCACGACGTACCCCACGTTGGCCACGGTGGGGATCAGGGGGTGGATGAGTGCGTGCTGGCCACCGTACGTGCGCACCGAGAACGGCCCGGCCGCGAACGTGGTGTCCGCGGTCACGGCGTGCAGCCGCTCGGGACGGGGTGCGCGCCCGGCCAGGTCGGCCACCACCGACCCCGGCGCGTGCACCGACAGCTCCGGGCGGGCCGTGAGGACTGCGCCCAGCCGCTCGGCGTCCACGTGGTCCGGGTGCCCGTGGGTGATGAGCACGGTGTCCGCGCCCTCCAGTGCCTCCTCCACCTCGGAGAACGTCCCGGGGTCGATCACGAGGACCGCGCCGTCCTTCTCCAGGCGCACGCACGAGTGGGTGAACTTCGTCAGCAGCATGCTCCCAGCCTAGTGGCTGGGCACCCGCCCGCACCGGCCCGGTGGGGCACCGTTCGCGGGGAGACCGGGGGTGGAACACCCGCACGCGCCCGGGCGTTAGCATGTCGTGAACGCCCACTTGCGGAAAGGACGCCGGGGTTGAGCACCAAGACCACCGAACCCGCAGAGGTTCGCAACACGAAGCAGCGCCGTGCCGTCACGGGGGCCCTGCAGCGCCTGGAGGACTTCATCTCCACCCAGGACCTGCACCGGCTGCTCCGGGACGAGGGCGAGTCCGTGTCCCTGGCCACCACCTACCGGATCCTGCAGTCCATGGCGGAGCTGGGCCAGGTGGACGTGCTGCGCAACGTGGAGGGCGAGGCCATCTACCGCCGCTGCGAGGCGCAGCACCATCACCACCACCTGGTGTGCCGCTCGTGCGGGGCCGCGGTGGAGCTGGAGGCCCCGGACATCGAGACCTGGGCCGAGGCCACCGCACGCCGCTACGGCTACGCCGAGGTGGACCACACCGTGGAGATCTCGGGGATCTGCGCCGAGTGCCGCCGCCGCGCCACCCCGGCACCGGACCCGGCCGACGCCGCCCGGTGACCACCCGCACCACCCCGGAGGTCCTGCTGGTCCACAGCGCGGCCTCCGCCGCCGCGCGGGACGCCTGCCACCGCGCCGCGGGCATCGTGCGCGCCGGGGGCTGCCGCCCCGTCCCGCTGGCCGCGGACACCGCGGCCCGCCTCGCGGACGAGGTGACGTCCCACCTGCGGGCCCACCCGCTGACCACCGCGGCGGTGGTCGCCGTGGGCGGGGACGGCACCGCGCACCTGGTGCTGCAGTGCCTGCGCACCCTGGCCGGACAGGGGGTGGAGTTTCCACTGGGGCTCGTTCCCGCCGGTTCCGGCAACGACCTGGCCCGCTTCCACGGGGTGCCCACCCACGACCCGGAACAGGCCGCGGGACGCGTGCTGCGGGGTCTGGAGTCGCCGCCGCGCCGCACGGACCTGCTGCACGTGCGGTGCGCCGACGGCTCGGAGCACGTGTGCACCACGGCGGTGTGCCTGGGCCTGGACGCCCGGATCAACGCCCGCGCCAACGGCTGGCCCCGCGTCCGCTCGTCCGCGAAGTACGCGGTGGCCCTGGTGCTGGAGACAGCGGCCCTGCGCGCCCGGCGCTACGACCTGAGCTGGACGGCCCCGGACGGCACCGGGCGCGCCGAGCAGCGGGAGCTGACCTTCCTCTGTGTGGCGAACACGTCCTCGATCGGCGGCGGCCTGGGCATCGTCCCCCGTGCCGACGCCGCGGACGGTGTCGCGGAGCTCTTCACGGTCTCGGACGTGGGCCCCGCGCGGCTCCTGGGTGCTCTGCCGCGACTGTGGCGGCGCACCCACGAGGCCCTGCCGGAGGTCGCCGTGGAACCGGCGGTCCGGGCCACCGTGGCCCTGGCGGGCGCGGCGTCCGCCCACCCCGTGCGGGACGCCGCGCACGGGGACGGCGAGCGCCTCGGACCGCTGCCCGTGTCCCTGCGGCTGCTGCCGGGCGCCCAGCTCGTCCTCTTCTGAGGCACGCGTCCCCGCGGGGGACGACGGCGGCCGGTCACCACGGGTGGCCCGGTGCGTCCCTGGGCGGCGCGCTCCCCCCGCCCGGCGAGCCGCCGCGTCAGACCGTGGGAGGGGTCACCCCAGAGGGTGCATCCGCCTGGAGGGTGCGTCCGCGGGCGTGCCACCACGCGGCGGACCCCACGGCAGGGAGCGCGGGCCGGTCAGGACCCCGTGTGCTGGTGCGAGACGTTCTGGAGCGGGACGCACTGGTGCGGGGCGGGCCCCCGGTGGCCGCGCGGCGTCGTCGTGCCCCGCCGGTACGACGACGTCCGCTCCCGCACCGCGCGCACGGCCCGGGAGACGAGCCACAGCACGAACGAGATGGTCGTGACGTAGGGGCTGATGGGGATGTTCCCGCCCAGGGCCAGCAGGATCCCGCCCACCATGGCGAGCTCCGCGAAGACCACGGACAGCACCACGGTCCGCGCGGGACTCGCGGTGAGGTTCATGGCCGCCGCCGCGGGGGTGATGAGCAGCGCGAGCACCAGCAGCGAGCCCACGATCTGCACGGACAGCGCCACGGAGATCCCCAGCAGCACCATGAACAGCAGGGACAGCCCACGCACCGGCAGCCCCTTGGCGCGGGCCACGAGCGGATCGGTGCTCGCGAACGTGAGGGGTCGCCACACGGCCACGAGGATCACCACCACCACCGCGGAGAGCACCACCATGGACGTCAGCTGCAGGGAGGAGACGGACACGATCTGGCCGGTGAGCAGGGAGAACTTGTTGGACGAGCGGCCCTCGTACAGCGAGAGGAAGAGGATCCCCAGGCCCAGCCCGAAGGGCATGAGCACGCCCACGAAGGAGTTGCCCTCGCGGGCGCGCAGACCGGTGAAGCCCATCACGATAGCCGCGAGCACGGAGCCCGCGAGCGAGCCCGTGACCACGTCCGAGCCGACGAGCAGCGCGGCCGCCGCCCCCGCGAAGGAGAGCTCCGCGATGCCGTGCACCGCGAACGCGAGGTCGCGCATCATCACGAAGGTGCCCACGAGGCCGCCCACGAGACCCAGGACCGCACCCGCCCAGAGGGAGTTGCGCAGCAGGGCCAGCAGCTCTCCGTAGTTGTCGAAGACGAACACGGAACCCAGGAAAGAGCTCGCGTCCATGACGGGCGTGATCACGGGACCAGCTCCTCCGGGGACTCGGTGTGGTGGGTGCTGTCGGGGCTGCCGGCCACGAGGATGCGGCAGTTGCTGCGCAGCACCTCGATCCGGGTGCCGTAGAGCTCGGAGAGCACGTCGGAGCGCAGCACCTCGTCCGGGGTGCCGATGCGGAACGAGCCGTTGGCCAGGTACAGGATGCGGTCCACGTGCTCGATGATGGGGTTCACGTCGTGCGTCACGAACACCACCGCGCACCCGGTGCGCTCGCGCTGCTCGTGGACCAGTTCGCTGACCACGTGCTGGTGGTGCAGGTCCAGGGACAGCAGGGCCTCGTCGCACAGCATGACGGTGGGGTCCGCGGCGAGCGCCTGGGCGATCCGCAGCCGCTGCTGCTCGCCGCCGGAGAGCAGACCCACGGGCGCGTCCGCGTACTCGGCGGCCCCCACCCGGGCCAGCAGCTCGTCCACGCGCCGGTGCACGCGGCGGGGGTGCAGCCGGACGCCCCAGCGGTGGCCGTCCACGCCCTGGGCCACGAGGTCCCGGGCACGCAGCGGCGTGCGTGCCGGGAAGCCGCGCTGCTGCGGCACGTACCCCACGTGGGAGGCCGCCGCGCGCGGGCTGGTGCCGTTGACCCTGACCAACCCGCTCGTGAGCTGCTGCAGCCCCAGCAGCACGCGCAGCAGACTGGTCTTGCCGGTCCCGTTGGAGCCGAGCACCGCGAGGTACTCCCCCGGCACGACCTCCAGGTCCAGCCCGGACCACAGGGTGCGGTCCCCGAACGCCAGCTCCGCGTCCTCGAGCCGGATCACGGCCCTCTCCCCGTCACGGGGTCCACGGCCGCGCCGCTCGGCGCCGCCCGTCATCGCTGCATCCATGTCCCTACTTCTTCAGGGCCTCGGCCACGTGCTCCACGTTCCGGGTCATCCACTGCTGGTAGTTCTGGCCGTCCGGCTCGGTCTCGGTGAACTCCACCACGGGCGTTGCGGAGTCCTCCGCCGTGCTGCGCAGCCGGTCCGTCTGGCCCGTGGAGGTCTGGCTGTTGAGGGCGAGCAGCTTCACGTGCTCGTCCTTCACCAGGTTCAGGGTCTGCTCCAGGACGGCCGGCGAGGCGTCCGTCTCGGAGTCGATGGCCTCGGTGAACGCCGCCGGGGTGTCGTTGTGCAGACCGGCGTCCTCCAGAAGATACCCGGGCACGGGCTCCGTGGCCACGTAGCCGCCATCCGCGCCGATGCCCTTGACCTTCTTCTCCAGGGTGTCCAGCTCGCCCTTCACCCGGGTGGCGTTGTCCGTGTAGTACTGCGCGTTGCCCTGGTCCACGTCCCCGAGCTGCTGGGCGATGCGGTCCACCACCTTGGACATGCTCTCGACGTCGTACCACACGTGCTCGTTGAAGCTCCCGTGGTCGTGCTGGTGCCCATCGCCGGACTCCGTCGCGTGCTCGTGCTCCGCCGCCGCGTCCTTGTCCTCCTGGGACTGGAGTCCGGAGACGTCCACGGCGTCCACCACGGGCTGGCCGTCCTTGGCCAGGTCCGTCATGAACTGGTCGTACCCGCCGCCGTTGCGCACTAGCAGGTCCGCCTTCTCCACGGTCAGCCGGTCCTGGGGCGTGGCCTCGTAGGAGTGGGGGTCCTGGGCCGTGGAGTCGATCACGGGGGTGGCCTCCACCTTGTCGCCGCCCACCTGGGACGCCAGGTCCGAGTACACATTCGTGGAGGTCACCACGCGGATCTTCTGGTCCCCGCCCGTGGCCCCGCCTTCTCCCTGGGAGGAGCACCCGGTCAGGGCGAGGGCCACCAGGGCCCCCAGCGCGAGAGCGGTCCTGGCCGCGGGCCGGACGGTGCGTGGTGCGGACATGGGCGTCATCTCCCTCTCGGACTCCCGGCGCCTGCCGATGAGAATCAGTGTCATGTTAACGGGCGTGAGCATATCACGAACGATTCTCATGTAGCGGCGGGATGAGAACGCCCCACGGCCGCCCCGTCAGGACCAGGACTCGGAGCGGGGCCTGCCCTCGTCGTAGCCGGAGGCGGACTGGATGCCCACCACCGCGCGGGGGGCGAACTGCGGCAGGGACGTGGCACCCGCGTAGGTCATGGAGCTGCGCACTCCGGAGGTGATGTGGTCCAGCAGGTCCTCCACCCCCGGGCGCCTCGGGTCCAGGTACATGGTGGAGTTGGAGATCCCCTCCTCGAACAGCGCCTTGCGCGCGCGGGAGAAGCGGTCCTCACCCAGGGTGCGGTGGCGCACGGCGCGCGCCGAGGCCATCCCGAAGGACTCCTTGTAGGCGCGCCCGTTCGCGTCCACGTTCAGCTCACCCGGCCCCTCGTGGGTGCCCGCGAACCAGGAACCCACCATCACCTGGCTCGCACCGGCGGCCAGGGCGAGGGCGACGTCGCGCGGGTGCTTCACGCCCCCGTCGGCCCACACGTGGGCCCCCAGGTCCGCGGCGGCCTCGGCGCACTCCACGACCGCCGAGAACTGCGGGCGACCCACCGCCGTCATCATCCGCGTGGTGCACATGGCCCCGGGGCCCACCCCGACCTTGACGATGTCCGCGCCCGCGGAGACGAGGTCGCGCACGCCGTCGGCCGTGACCACGTTTCCAGCGACCACCGGCACCCCGGGATCCAGCGAGCGCACCGCGGCCACGGCGTCCATGGCCTTGACCTGGTGGCCGTGGGCGGTGTCCACCACCAGCACGTCCACCCCCGCGTCCAGGAGCCGGGCCGCCTTGCCCGCGACGTCCCCGTTGATGCCCACGGCGGCTCCCACCCGCAGCCTGCCCCGGGCGTCCAGGGCGGGCGTGTAGATGGTGGAGCGCACGAGCCCTTGGCGCGTGACGATCCCCGCCACGGTCTGCCCGTCCAGGACGGGCGCCGAGCCCACCCGCGCGTCGGAGAGGGCCTCGTAGGCCGCGCGCAGGGTCTCCGGTTCCGAGGTCCCGGAGAACTCGGACACCTGGAACCGCGGACCGTCGGTCCGGGCCAGGTCCCCCAGCTGGGTGAAGCGGTCCACGTCCCGGCAGTCGGCGTCCAGGACCATGCCCGCGAAGCGTCCGCCCTCGTCCACCACGACCACCACACCGTGGGCCCGCTTGTGCATGATGCCCAGGGCGTCCTGCACGGTGTCGTCGACGCGCAGCACCACCGGGGTCTCGTAGCGCGGTGAACGGTCCTTGACCCAGGCCGTCACCTCCTCGATCACGTCCAGGGGGATGTCCTGCGGCAGGATCCCCAGCCCACCGCGCCGGGCCATGGTCTCCACCATCCGCCGCCCCGTCACCGCGGTCATGTTCGCGGCCACGAGCGGAATGGTGGCCCCGGTGCCGTCGTCGGGCGAGAGGTCCGCGTCGAAGCGCGAGGTCACCCGGGACATGGAGGGAACCAGGAAGACGTCGTTGTAGGTCAGGTCCGTGGTAGGAGTCGTCAGGAAGCGCACGAGCACGGAGTCTACGGGGTGGGCGCCCGGCCATGACGGGCACCGTGCCCCGCGGGCGTGATAGGTGGCACGCGTCCGGCCGCCTCACTAGACTGCGGACTCGGGACGGCTTCGCCCATGAAGCCCGCACGCGACTCCCCTCGGTAGGATCCGGAGGAGTCGGACAGGGGCCGCGAGGACCAGCTCGCCACCCGGGACACCAAGCACACACGGAAGAGGCGTATCACTCGTGCCAGACCAGCCGCATCACCTTATCCCCGAAGAATTTGCCGGCAACGAATGGCTCGTGGACGAGCTCTACGACAAATACCGGGCGGACAAGAACTCGGTGGACAAGAAGTGGTGGCCCATCTTCGAGCAGATGGACGGCGAGGGCAGGACCTCGGCACCCGCCTCCGCACCCTCCCGTCCGGCGGCCCCGCGCGGCACGTCCACCTCGAGCACCCCCACTCCCGGCGCTCCCGCCGCCACCCCGGCGGCGAAGCCGGGTGCCGCCACGCCCGAGCGCGCGGCGTCGCCCGCTCCGGCCACCGCCGGCTCGAAGGCGAAGGGACGCCCCGAGGGCGTGGACAGTGAGAGCGAGAGCAACGAGGGCACCGGCACCAAGCGCCCCATCAGGGCGCAGCCCGAGGACCGCAAGAACGACGAGTCCCCCGCGCAGGAGGAGCCCGCCCAGGACACCGTGGTCAAGCTGCGCGGTCCCGCGAAGGCCGTGGCCGCCAACATGGACGCCTCCCTCAGTGTGCCCACCGCCACCACCGTGCGAGCAGTGCCGGCCAAGCTGCTGATCGACAACCGGCTGGTCATCAACTCCCACCTGGCCCGCAACCGCGGCGGCAAGGTCTCCTTCACCCACCTGGTGGGCTACGCGGTGATCCGGGCGCTGTCCAACTTCCCGTCCATGAACGTCATCTACGACGAGCCGGACGGCAAGCCCGCAGCGGTGCACCCGGCGCACGTGAACTTCGGGATCGCCATCGACATCCCCAACAAGGACGGTTCGCGCAACCTGGTGGTGCCCAACATCAAGGGCGCCGAGACCATGTCCTTCCAGGAGTTCTGGACCGCCTACGAGGACATCGTCAAGCGCGGGCGCAACGGCGCCCTGACCATGGAGGACTACGCCGGCACCACGGTCTCGCTGACCAACCCCGGTGGCATCGGCACCGTGCACTCCGTCCCGCGGCTGTCCAAGGGCCAGGCCTGCATCATCGGCGTGGGCGCACTGGACTACCCCGCGGAGTACAAGGGCGCCTCGCCCCGCACCATTGCCCGCAACGCCGTCTCCAAGGTCATCACCCTCACCTCCACCTACGACCACCGCGTGATCCAGGGTGCGGGCTCCGGCGAGTTCCTGAAGCTCGTGGAGCACTACCTGCTGGGCGGGGACGACTTCTACGACCGCATCTTCGAGGCCCTGCGCATCCCCTACGAGCCCGTGCGCTGGGCCGTGGACAACCAGGTCAACCCCGAGATCCAGGTCAACAAGGTCGCCCGGATCCAGCAGCTGATCCACTCCTACCGCGTGCGCGGGCACCTCATGGCGGACACCAACCCGCTCGAGTACGTGATGCGCAAGCACCCGGACCTAGACATCCGCACCTACGGGCTCACGCTGTGGGACCTGGACCGCGAGTGGCCCACCGGAGGCTTCGGCGGGGAGGACCTGCTGACCCTGCGCACCATTCTGGGCCGGCTCCGGGACGCCTACTGCCGCACGGTGGGCGTGGAGTACATGCACATCCAGGAGCCCGAGCAGCGCGAGTGGTTCCAAGCCAAGCTGGAGCAGGACTACCAGAAGCCCGCCCGCGAGGAGCAGTTCCACATCCTGGAGCGGCTCAACGCCGCGGAGGCCTTCGAGACCTTCCTGCAGACCAAGTACGTGGGCCAGAAGCGCTTCTCCCTGGAGGGCGGGGAGTCCCTGATCCCGCTGCTGGACGCCATCATCTCCGACGCCGCGGACGCCTCCCTGGCCGGGGTGGGCATCGCCATGGCCCACCGCGGGCGCCTCAACGTGCTCACCAACATCGCGGGCAAGTCCTACGCCCAGGTGTTCCGCGAGTTCGAGGGCAGCCAGGACCCGCGGGCCTCCGAGGGCTCCGGGGACGTGAAGTACCACCTGGGCACCGAGGGCGTGTTCACCTCGGACAACGGCAACGAGACCCAGGTCTACCTCGCCGCGAACCCCTCCCACCTGGAGGCCGCGGACCCCGTGATCGAGGGCATCGCCCGCGCCAAGACCGACGTGCTCGGCGCCGGGCCCGAGGGCAACGGCGAGTTCCCCGTGCTGCCCATCCAGGTCCACGGCGACGCCGCCATGGCCGGGCAGGGCATCGTGTACGAGGTCATGCAGATGTCCGGGCTGGAGGGCTACACCGTGGGCGGGACCATCCACGTGGTGGTCAACAACCAGGTGGGCTTCACCACGGCGCCCTCCGCGGGACGCACCTCCACCTACTCCACGGACGTGGCCCGCACGGTGCAGGCGCCGATCTTCCACGTGAACGCGGACGACCCCGAGGCGGTGGCCCGCGTGGCGCAGCTCGCCTTCGAGTACCGCCAGCGCTTCCACCACGACGTCGTGATCGACCTCGTGTGCTACCGCCGGCGCGGCCACAACGAGGGCGACGACCCCTCGATGACCCAGCCGCTGATGTACTCCCTGATCGACGGCAAGCGCTCCACGCGCAAGGTCTACACCGAGAACCTCGTGGGCCGCGGCGACATCACCCAGGAGGAGGCGGACCGCGCGCTGAAGGACTACCAGGAGCGCCTGGAGCGGGTCTTCGCGGAGACCCACGAGGCCCAGAACTCCACGGTTCCGCTGGTCACCGGCGACGCCGCCGCGATCGCGAACATCGAGCGCCCCTCCGCCCAGCAGGCGGACTCCGGGGTCTCGGTGCCCAAGACCACGGCCATCTCTTCGGAGACCGCCCAGCGCATCGGCGACGTCTACGTGGAGCAGCCCGAGGGTTTCACCATGCACCGCAAGCTGGAGAAGCTCGCGCAGAAGCGCCGTGACATGACCCGTGAGGGCGGCATCGACTGGGGCATGGGCGAGCTCATGGCCTTCGGCTCGCTGCTGATGGACGGGGTGCCGGTGCGCATGTCCGGCCAGGACGTGCGCCGAGGCACCTTCACCCAGCGCCACGCGGTGTTCTTCGACGCCGAGAACGGCGCCGAGTGGACCCCGCTGAACTACCTCTCCGCGGACCAGGCGCGGTTCTCGATCTACAACAGCCTGCTCTCCGAGTACGGCGTGGTGGGCTTCGAGTACGGCTACTCCGTGGAGCGTCCCGAGGCGCTGACCGTGTGGGAGGCGCAGTTCGGCGACTTCACCAACGGGGCACAGACCATCGTGGACGAGTTCATCTCCTCCGCGGAGCAGAAGTGGGGCCAGCGCTCCAACCTGGTGATGCTGCTGCCCCACGGCTTCGAGGGACAGGGCCCGGACCACTCCTCCGCGCGCATCGAGCGCTTCCTCGCGCTGTGCGCGGAGAAGAACATGATCGTGGCCCAGCCCTCCACCCCCGCGAACCACTTCCACCTGCTGCGGCGCCAGGCATACTCCCGCCCGCGGCGGCCGCTGATCGTGGCCACGCCCAAGCAGCTGCTGCGCCTGAAGGCCGCCGCCTCCCCCGTGGAGGACTTCACGCACGGCAACTTCCAGCCGGTGATCCCGGACGTGGCCGGGCTCGACGACTCCAAGGTCACGGACGTGATCCTGGTGTCCGGGCGCCTGTACTACGACCTCGAGTCGCAGCGGAAGAAGTCCGACGACCACTCCACCGCCATCGTGCGCGTGGAGCAGCTCTACCCGCTGCCCGCGGACGAGATCAAGGAGCAGCTGGACCGGTACCCGGACGCCCGCATCCTGTGGGCCCAGGACGAGCCGGCCAACCAGGGCGCGTGGCCGTTCATGGCCGTGAACCTGGTGCCGCAGCTGGACCGCCCGGTCACCCTGGCCTCCCGTCCGGCGTCCGCCTCCCCCGCCAACGGCTCGGCCAAGCGCCACGCCGCGGAGCTGGAGACGCTCGTGCAGCAGGCGTTCGACCGCGGGGAGTGATCCCGAGGAGGGTGCCCGCCGTCCCCCTCGGCGGGCACCCTCCCCCGGCCACCACGGTCGGACCCGATCTGCCAGGGGGCCGTCCCGCGACGGCCCCCTGGCCTCATGAGCGAGACGAAGGATGTAAAAGAGTGGACCAACGCAGGATCCGCATTGTGGCCGTGGGAGACGAACTGCTGGCCGGCGTGGACGACCCCCGTGCCCTCGGCTGGTTCGGTCGGGTCATGGCCCGCACCCCCCGGGACATGGTCCCCGTGGACGCCTACAACCTCGCCGCTCCGGGTGAGGGCAGCGAGAGCCTCAACGAGCGCTGGTTCGACGAGGCCGCGCGCCGCTTCGACCCGGCGTGCGACAACCGTCTCGTGATCGCCCCCTCCGCGCTGGACATCGACCTGGGCATCACCTCCGCCCGGTCCCGACTGAACATGGCCAACATCGTGGACCAGGCCACCCAGAACAACGCGAAGGTGCTGGTGGTGGGCCCTCCCCCCACGCTGGACCCGCAGCGCAACCGCAGGATCGCGGACCTCTCCGCGGCGTACGGGGACGTCACCACGCGGCGCAACCACGTGTACGTGGACACGTTCAACCCCCTGCAGCACCACGAGCAGTGGCGCAAGGACCTGGCCGCAAACCACGGCAACCCCGGGCAGGCCGGATACGGGCTCATCGCGTGGCTCGTGCTCCACCGCGGCTGGTACGACTGGCTGCAGCTGCCCGAGCCCCGCTGACCGGTCGTCGGCTCCGCTCCTCACTTTCCACGGCCCGTGGCCTCCCCGGCACACGGTGCGCCTCCGGATGTGAGATACTGGCGGACGATGTCCCAGCCAATCACTGCAGGAGGTACATCATGAGCAAGCGTGGACGTAAGCGCAAGGATCGTCGCAAGAACTCGGCAAACCGCGGCAAGCGGCCCAACTCCTGAGGTTCTTCGCACGACACACGGAACGCCCGCAACCTTCCCGGTTGCGGGCGTTCTGCGTCTCCTCAGCGCATGCGCGGGGCGAGCCTCCGGATGGCCGCCGTGGGGCAGTCGCCGGGAGGCCCCGGCGGCTCGGCCCTCAGGCGGCGGGGTGCTCGTTGCACTGTGCGTCGATCCCGGCCAGGATCGAGCGCTTGAGGTCCTCCGGAGCGGTCTCGTTGCACGAGCGCCTCATGACCGAGCGGATCACGCACTCCAGGTTGTACTCGCGCTCGCACTCCGAGCACCCGGTGAGGTGGGCGTGGATCTCCTGCAGGTCCTCGGTGGTCAGAGCACCGTCCAGGTACTCGTAGATCCGCTGGATGCGCTCGTCGGTGCAGCCGTTGCTGCACGGTTTCTCCGTCATGATGTCAGCCTCGATCCTTCGCCGGTGCCGCGCCCCGGGCCTTCTTCTGGGCCTTGGACGTGTCGAATCCTCGTTCCTGGGCGTAGTCGCCCAACTTCTCGCGCAGAAGCTTGCGCCCGCGGTGGAGCCGGGACATCACGGTGCCGATGGGCGTGTCCATGATCTCGGAGATCTCCTTGTACGCGAACCCCTCGACGTCCGAGAAGTACACCGCCAGCCGGAACTCCTCCGGCAGCTCCTGCAGGGCCCGCTTGACGTCCGAGTCCGGGAGGTGGTCCAGGGCCTCGACCTCGGCGGAGCGCAGACCGGTGGAGGTGTGCGACTCCGCGCGGTGCAGCTGCCAGTCCTCCACGGTGTCCGTGTTGGCCTGGCGGGGTTCGCGCTGCCGCTTGCGGTACAGGTTGATGTAGGTGTTCGTGAGGATCCGGTACAGCCAAGCCTTGAGGTTGGTGCCCGGCTTGTACTGGTGGAACGCGGAGAAGGCCTTGGTGTAGGCCTCCTGCACGAGGTCCTCGGCGTCGGAGGGGTTGCGCGCCATGCGCAGGGCCGCGGCGTAGAGCTGGTCCACGTACTGCATGGCGTCGCGCTCGAAGCGCTCCCGCCGCTGCTGGGTGGACTCCTCGCCGTCGGGCACCTCTTCGGGGTGCTCCACGGCCTGAGAATCGTGAGTTCGCTGATCGTTCATCACGTGCCAGTCTAGGGCGGGCGCGCTCATGGCGAGCCGTCACCGCCTTCCCCTGGTCCGTCGTGGTGGCCCCCGCACGCGGGTGGCGCTTCTGCACATTCGGGGTAACACGCGTCGCGCGTGCGGGTATTCCCAGAGGATGCCCGGTGCCCGGGCCGATAGGATGGACGCCGTGCCCTCCCGGAGATGCCGGGATGACCAAGGAGGAGAATTATGAGCATTGTTCGTCGTCTCGCCCGCCCGCTGCTCGCCACCGGCTTCGTCGCCGGAGGCGTGGACGCGTTCCGCAACTCGTCCGCCGCCGCCAAGCAGCTGGACCCCGTGCTGAAGACCCTGGAGAAGGCCGCCCCCCAGGTGCGCCCCGTGACCGCCAACCGCGCCGTCGTGGCCCAGGGCATCGCCGCGGCCCAGGTCGCGGCCGCGTCCCTGCTGGCCGTGAGCAAGCTGCCGCGCCTGTCCTCCACCGTGCTGCTGGGGACCACCGCGCTCAACGGCTACACCCAGTACCGTTCCGCGGACGCCACCACCGCCGAGGGCAAGGCCGCGCGCCGTGCCGGTCTGCTGAAGAACGTGTCCCTGCTGGGTGGCGTGATGATCGCCGCCGTGGACACCTCCGGCAACCCGTCGCTCGCGTGGCGCGCCAGCCACCTCGCGGACGACGTGCGCAAGAACGCCGCGAACGTCGCCAAGGACACCAGGAAGAAGCTGACCGAGGCCGAGAAGGCCGTGCAGAACGCCGTCTCCTTCTGATCCGAGGTCCCCACGTGACGCGCAGCGGCTTGTCGCACGCCCAGGACACCACCCCGTGGCCGGCGCCCTTCCCGCACGGTTCACCCGTGAGCGGGACGGTCGCCGTGCCGGGGTCCAAGTCCCTCACCAACCGGTACCTGGTGCTGGCAGCCCTGGCCGCCGAGCCCTCGGTGGTGCGCAAGCCGCTGCACTCGCGTGACAGCGCCCTCATGATCGCCGCTCTCGAGGCGCTGGGGGCTCGCATCACCCCGCTTCCCGACCCCGGCCCCTACGGCCCGGACCTGCGCGTGACGCCCCTGCCCGCGCACCAGACCCTCCTCTCCCCCACCCGCATCGACTGCGGCCTCGCGGGGACCGTCATGCGCTTCGTGCCCGCGCTGGCAGCGCTCTGCTCGGGCACCGTGGACTTCGACGGCGACGCCGCCGCGCGAGTCCGCCCCATGGGTCCCGTGCTCCACGGGCTGCGCCAGCTCGGCGTGCACGTGGTGGACGAGGGCCGAGGCACGCTGCCCCTGAGCGTCGTCGGCACCGGCGCCGTGCCCGGTGGAACCGTGACGATCGACGCGAGCGGCTCCTCCCAGTTCGTCTCCGCGCTGCTGCTGGCGGCCACCCGGTTCGACGCGCCCCTGGTGCTGCGCCACGACCCCGCCGCCGGGGGTGTGCCGTCCCTGCCCCACGTGGACATGACCCTGGAGGTGCTGCGCGCCGCCGGCGTCGACGCCCGCCGCACGGGTGAGCGCGAGTGGCGCGTGGCCCCCTGTGCCGTGCCGGGCCTGGACGTAACCGTGGAGCCGGACCTCTCCAACGCCGGTCCCTTCCTCGCCGCCGCGGTGGTCACGGGGGGCACCGTGAGCATCCCCGACTGGCCCGGGAGCACCACGCAGGGCGGTGACCACTGGCGCCGCATCCTGCCGCGCTTCGGCGCCGAGGTCACGGTCCGGGACGGCGTTCTCAGCGTGACCGGCCCAGAGCGGCAGCGGGGGGTGGACCTGGACCTCTCCGAGGCCGGGGAGCTCGCCCCCACGGTGGCCGCGCTGTGCGCGCTCGCCCAGGGCCCGTCCCGGCTGCGCGGCATCGCGCACCTGCGCGGCCACGAGACCGACCGGCTCGCCGCACTGACCACCGAGCTCAACGCCCTGGGCGGCAGCGTCCGGGAGACCGCGGACGGGCTGGCCATCGAGCCCGCGCCGCTGCACGGCGGCGAGTTCCACACGTACGAGGACCACCGGATGGCCACCGCTGGAGCCGTTCTGGGCCTGCGAGTGCCCGGGATCACCGTGGAGAACGTGGCCACCACCGCCAAGACGCTGCCGGAGTTCCCGCAGCTGTGGACCTCCCTCGTGAGTGGGGGCCGCTGAGCCGTGGCCGGCAGAACCTGGGACGAGTCCGACGTCCGCGTCCGGGCGAACAAGCGCGGCTCCCGCCCCCGCACCAAGCAGCGCCCCTCCCACGAGGACGCCGTGGTCGCGCGCGTCGTGGCCGTGGACCGCGGCCGGTACACGTGCGTGGTGGACGAGGACGGTCCTGCTGCCCGCACGGTGACGTGCGTGCGGGCCAAGGAGCTGCGGCGGCAGCCGATCGTCCCCGGTGACCTGGTGGGCGTGGTGGGGGACGTCTCCGGTGCCGCCGACACCCTCGCCCGCATCGTGCGCATCGAGCCCCGCGCCACGGTGCTGCGGCGCAGCGCGGACGACACCGACCCCGTGGAACGGGTGATCGTGGCCAACGCGGACCGCCTGGTCCTGGTGCTCGCCTCCGCCTCCCCCACCCCGCGCACCGGATTCGTGGACCGCGGTCTGGTGGCCGCGTGGGACGCCGGGATCACCCCCGTGGTCTGCATGACCAAGTCCGACCTCGCCGATCCCACCGAGTTCCTGTCCTACGTGCAGGACCTCGACGTGCTCACGGTCGCCACGGAGCGGGCCACCGAGCGCGGTCAGCGCCCGGAGGCGGGGCGCCACGAGGAGTCCCTGGCCATCTCGGAGGAGTCCCTCGCACGGCTGCGAGAGCTGCTGGACGGGCACATCAGCGTGTTCCTGGGTCCCTCCGGGGTGGGCAAGTCCACCCTCGTGAACGCCCTGACCGGCTCGGAGCGCGCCACCGGCGGCGTCAACGACGTCACGGGCCGCGGCCGCCACACCTCCTCGTCCGCCCTGGCACTGACCGTCCCCGGGACCTCACCGGGGACCTGGGTGGTGGACACCCCCGGCATCCGCTCGCTCGGGCTCGCCCACGTGCCCGAGGAGAACCTGCTGGACGCCTTCACGGACCTCGTGCCCGCCACGGCGGACTGTCCCCGCGGCTGCCTGCACATGGAGAGCTCCCCCGGCTGCGCGCTGGACGCGTGGGTCCAGCGGCCGGAGGCGTCCCCGGCCGCCCCGCAGCGGCTCGAATCGCTGCGGAGGCTGCTGGCGGCGTCGCGCGGGCAGACGCAGGGCGGGGCCAGCGAGAAGCGGCTCGGACAGGCGATAACGTAGACCCATGCGAGCACCCAGCAACTACACGGACGACCTCCGCCTGGCCCACATCCTCGCGGACTCCGTGGACGGGCCCACCATGAAGCGGTTCAAGTCCCAGGACTTCACGGTGGACACCAAACCGGACCTCACACCGGTCACCCAGGCGGACCGCGAGGCCGAGCAGGTCATCCGCGCCCAGCTGGGGCGGGTGCGCAACCGGGACGCCGTGATCGGCGAGGAGTTCGGCACCACCGGCACGGGTGGTCGGCAGTGGGTCATCGACCCCATCGACGGCACCAAGAACTACGTCCGCGGGGTGCCCGTGTGGGCCACGCTCATCGGTCTCGTGGAGGACGGCGAGGTGGTGGTGGGCGTGGTCTCGGCCCCCGCACTGAACCGCCGCTGGTGGGCGGCGGCAGGTTCCGGCGCGTTCACCGGCCGCTCGCTGTCCCAGGCGCAGCGGCTGTCAGTGTCCTCCGTGTCCACCCTGCAGGACGCCTCGCTGTCCTACTCCTCGCTGGGCGGCTGGAAGGACCTGGGGGTGCGCGAACAGTTCCTGGATCTCACGGACCGGGTGTGGCGCACGCGCGCGTACGGCGACTTCTGGTCCTACTGCCTGGTGGCGGAGGGCGCCGTGGACCTCGCCTGCGAACCCGAGCTCAACCTGTACGACATGGCCGCCCTCGTGCCCGTGGTCACCGAGGCCGGCGGGCGGTTCACCTCCCTGGCAGGCCAGGACGGTCCCTTCGGCGGCAACGCCCTGGCGAGCAACGGCGCCCTGCACGACGCCGCCCTCGACGTCCTCGGCACGCGCCACGACTGAGCCCGCCGCTGTCGCGGCCCCCGTCCACCTCTGAAACAAAGAACGGGACGAGCCCGGCACCACTCGTGCGAGTGGTGCCGGGCTCGTGGTGCCGAGAGGTCCTGCTCCTGGTTGGGCCCGCCTGAGAGCCCCCCTTGTGAGCTCGGAGGCCAGCTGCCTGGGTGACCGAGGGGTGTCAGGAGTCCAGGGTCCCGTTCAGCGAGCCCTCGACGCACTGCTGGTACTGCGTCTGGTTGCCCTGCTCCACGTACTGCAGGCAGTCGTCGGACGTGCTGAAGACCCACGCGAAGAGAGCCGCCATGAGGATCCCGCCCAGCAGGGCGAGCGAGGACAGCACGATGCCCACGATCGCCAGTGCCGGCGAATCCCGCTTGGACCGGCGGATCTTGACCAGGCCGATGATGCCCAGCACCAGACCCACCAGGCCCAGCAGACCGCCCAGACCCAGGAACCAGAAGGAGAGGATACCCACGATGCCCAGCACGAGGGAGGCGATGGCCAGACCCTTGCCGGGAACCGGGCCCTGGACCTGGCCGGGGTAGTTGTTGTAGCCGCCGTACCCTTGGGCGCCGTACCCCTGGCTGCCGTAGTCCTGGCCGCCGTACGGCTGCTGCTGGTAGCCGTTCTGGTAGTGGGTGGGGTACCCGCCGGCCTGCTGGTCGTAGCCCGGCTGCGAGCCGTAGCCCTGGCCGCCGTAGTTCTGCGAGTCGTA
>NZ_JAUMTZ010000002.1:273953-327712 GCF_030530945.1 Kocuria sp.
GTGGCCGCCGGTGTAGCCGCCGTTGGCGTAGCCCTGGCCGTTCTGGTCCGAATACCCCTGCCCCCCGGTGGAGTACTGGCCGTACCGGTTCTCGTCGGGGTGCTGCTCCCCGCCGGTCCCGGAAGCGGGGTCCTGGGCGTACTGCCCGTACTCCGGCTGCCGGCTGCCCGAGGCCGAGGAGGACCCCGACTGCTCGTTGGAACGCTCGTTCATGGAAACGCCTGCCTTTCGGTCGTGGTGATCCGTGTCCTGAGCCAGTGTTTCACACGGGCCTGCCCGGTACGGGAGCGGTGAAGGGGTCCTGCCGACGCTCGGCACGAGACCCCAGGGCATGGAAAACGCCCCGGACCCGAGGGCCCGAGGCGTTCAGGGTGTCCGAGGACACCATTTGTGGAGATGGGGGGAATTGAACCCCCGTCCGATGCAGCATTGTCAGGGCTTCTCCGGGTGCAGTGTGCTTGCAGGTTTCTCAGTCCCGGCCATCTCGCACACGAGTGGCCGCCGGACTCAGTCACGTAGAAGTCCCCTGGACGTCCGTGACGTACGTCCAGAGCAGTGACCTTCTAGCTGATGTCAGGTCCCAGGTCGAAGGTGAACCTGGGCTGACAGACTGCTCAGGCTACTTACGCAGCGAGAGCGAAGTCAGTGCGCTTGGATTTGGCACTTATATTTTTACAGAGAGCGTTTACGAGATGACTCTGCATCCTCGACCCGCTTCCCCTGTCTCAACTCACATCGTCGAAACCGATCATCCCCGTATTCATTTTTCAATGAGCGTCCACTCGGCGGAACATTCTCTGCCCGCGTCGTGGACAGCCCAGCGTACGTCCGCTCGCGCCCGCCCGTCAACATCCCCGCCGGACAGCCCGAACCCCCGGGCCGGTCACCGCGACGCCGGGACCTTGTCCTCCCCCGCCCCGTGCCCTACGGTGGGGGCCATGTCCCGATGAGTCCCCACCGAATCCCCGCGCCCGAGGCCACCGCCCGGCGGGGACCGCGACCGTCAGAGGACTCCCGTGAACTCATCCCACCTGAGCTCCCCCGTGCCCGGACGCCGGGACATATCCGCCCACCCGGCCACGTCCACCGGAACGCACCTGGCTGTGGACGGCGTCTCCGCGTCGTACGGCACCCACCGTGTCCTCACGGACATCTCCTTCACGGTGGCAGCCGGTCGCCCCACCGGACTGATCGGCGAGAATGGCTCCGGCAAGTCCACCCTCCTGCGCATCCTCGCGGGTCTCCGGGCGCCGGATGCCGGAACGGTGCGTGCCGTCGGCCCCGGGGGTGGTGCCGCCCGCGTGGGATTGCTGCACCAGGAACCACCTTTCGCGCCGCAGGACACCGTGGCCCAGGCCGTGGAGAACGCGGTGCGCCCCACCCGCCAGGCGGCCCGCACCGTCGACGACGCTGCCCAGGCCCTGGCCGCCGCACCGCACGACGAGCGGGCGAGCGCCCACTATGCCGACGCACTGGAGGCCGCGGAGCGCACCGGCGCGTGGAACGTGGACACCACGATCGACGCCGCACTGGAGGGGCTCAGCCTGGCTCACATTCCGCGGAACCGACGGACCGGAGAGCTCTCCGGCGGCCAGCGGGCGCGCCTGTCCCTCGCCTGGACACTGCTTCGCGCCCCGGACGTGCTGCTGCTGGACGAGCCCACGAACCACCTGGACGACGCCGCCCTCGACTACGTGTCCGGCACGCTGCGCTCGTGGCCCGGCCCAGTGCTGCTCGCGAGCCACGATCGCGCGTTCCTGGACGCCACCGTCGGCTCGCTCGTGGACCTGGATCCGGCGCCGCGCCCGCACGCCACGACCGCGGACCTGGTGGGTGACGGCACAGGCACGGGGATCGGCGTGACGCGGTTCAGCGGCACCTACTCGCAGTACGTGCTGGCACGACTGGACGCCCGCGAGCGCTGGGAACGCACCTACCGGGACGAGCAGGCGCAGCTGCAGAAGCTGCGGGCCGCGGTCAAGGAGCAGCAGAGGGTGGGTCACCCCGACCGGGCCCCGCGCACGGAAGCACGGGCCGCCAGGAAGTTCTACGCGGACCGGAACGCCACCGTGGTCTCGCGGCGCGTCAACGACGCCCGCTCGCGCCTGGCCGCGCTGGAGGAGGCGCAGGTGCGCAGGCCACCGCAGGAGCTGTTCTTCCGGGGTCTGACCGCGGCAGACGACGACGCCGCACGCCACCTCCGGGCGTCCGGGCCCATGCTCACGGCCTCCCGAGCGGCAGTGGCACACCGGCTCGCACCGGTTTCTCTGGCCGTGAGCGCCGGCGAGAAGTGGTTGCTCACCGGGCCCAACGGCTCGGGCAAGTCAACGCTCCTACGCCTCCTCACGGGCGGGCTGGACCCCACGAGCGGGTCCGTGCACCGCGCCCCGGGTGTGCGCGTGGGGCTGCTCGGTCAGGACGACACCCTCGCGGACGCCGACCCCGACCGGACCGTCGCCCAGGTCTACACGGACCGCATTGGAGTGGACCGGGCGGATGCCGTGCCGCTGGGGACCTTCGGACTGCTCGCGGGGCGGGACGAGAACCGGCGGCTGGGCGCGCTGAGCGTGGGACAGCGGCGTCGTCTGGCGCTGGCCGTGCTGCTCGCGGACCCGCCACAGGTGCTGCTGCTGGACGAGCCCACGAACCACTTCTCCCTGGTGCTCGCCACGCAGCTGGAGGCGGCCCTGCCGGGGTACCCGGGGACCGTCGTCGTCGCCTCCCACGACCGCTGGCTGCGCAGGACGTGGGCCGGGCGGCACCTGTCCCTGGCATGAGGACCCGGCCGTGAGAAGGCCCCGGAGGACAGGGCCTCCGGGGCCCGCGGGTCCCGGGGAACCGGCGCTAGGACCGCCGCTGGGTGCGGGGCAGGCTCAGGGTATCCGCCATCTCCTCCAGGGGCACCTGCTTCGTCTCGGGCATGATCTTCACAACCCACACGAGCTGGAGCACCATGAACAGGAAGAACGCCAGGAACGCGACCCCGCCCCCCAGGCTGGCGGCCACGCCGGGGAAGGTCCACGACGTGACGGCCGCGAAGAACCAGTGGACGAAGCTGCCCAGCGCCTGCCCCTGCGCACGCACCTTGGTGGGGAAGATCTCGGCGATGAACACCCAGATCACGGCACCCTGTCCGAACGCGTGCGACGCGATGAACACCACGAGTCCCGCCAGGACGACCATGGCCCGCCCCGGACCGAACTGACCGTCCCCGGTGAGGAACACCAGGGCGATGGCCCCGAGCGACACGAGGTACCCGATGCTGCCCACCAGCATGAGCCGCCTGCGGCCGAACCTGTCGATCACGAACAGCGCGGCCATGGTGGCCAGCAGGTTCACGAGACCCACCGCGATGGACTGCAGCAGCGCCACGTCCCCGCTGGCCCCGGCCATCGTGAAGATGTCGGGGGCGTAGTAGAGCACCGCGTTGATGCCCGACAGCTGGTTGAAGGCCGCGATCGCCACAGCGAGCAGGATGGTGCGCCGGTGGGACGAGGTGAAGAGCGTTGCCGAGGACTGCTCGCGCTCCTGCCTGGCGCTCTTCTCCATCTCCGCGAACTCGGCCTCGAGCTCCGCCTCCGTGGAGGTGAGCCGCGCGAGAACCTGACGGGAGCGCTCCACCATGCCCCGGATGTACAGCCACCTGGGGCTCTCCGGAACGGTGAAGACCAGCGCGAAGAACACGAGGGCCGGAACCGCCTCGATCCCGAACATCCACCGCCACGCCACGTCACCGGCCATCCAGGTGGCAATGACCCAGTTGGACACGTAGGCGAGCAGGATCCCCAGAACCACGTTGAACTGCACCAGACCCACCAGGCGGCCCCGCTGGCGCGCCGGGGAGATCTCGGTGGTGTAGATGGGGGCCACCACGCTGGCGGCTCCCACCCCAATCCCGCCCAGGAAGCGGAAGAGCATGAACAGGTACCAGTCGGACACCACCGCACTGCCGATGGCGGAGACGAAGTACAGCACCCCGATGACCAGGAGCACCTTCTTGCGTCCGAACCTGTTGGCCGGCTGCCCGGCCGACAGGGCACCGATGATCGTGCCGATCAGTGCCGTGGCCACCGTGAAGCCCAGACCGAATCCGGAGAGGTCGAAGACCTCGGTGAGGGACTTGGTGGTTCCGGAGATGACGGCGGTGTCGAAGCCGAACAGCAACCCGCCCAGCGCCGCCACGACAGCGCTGCGCAGCACCAGAGGGGTGAGACGGCGGTCCGTCGCCTGAGCACGGGATGGTGGTGTCACGGTGATCCCCTTTGAAACCGTTGGGTGTCCCCGGCCACATCGGCCGCGGTGAGCACCCATCGTAGGGGTTCCCGCGCTGCGCGGTGGTCGACTCCCGATCGTGTCGCGGGCGGCGCAGGGGGACGGGCGGCCCGGGTCAGCCCCGCATGTTGCGGTAGCGCATGGCGCGCTGTGCCTCGCGGTTGTCCTGCTTCTCGCGCAGGGTCTGGCGCTTGTCGTACTCGCGCTTGCCGCGCGCCACCGCGATCTCCACCTTCACGCGCTTGCCGTGCACGAAGTACAGGGACAGCGGGATGATCGTGTAGCCGGCCTCGCGCGTCTTGCCCGCGATCTTGTCCAGCTCGGAGCGGTGCAGCAGCAGCTTGCGACGCCGCCGGGCCGAGTGGTTCGTCCACGACCCCTGCAGGTACTCCGGAATGTGGGCGTGCTCGAGCCACAGCTCCCCGCGGCTGTCGAACTGGCAGAACGCATCCACCAGGGACGCCCTGCCCATGCGCAGCGACTTCACCTCCGTGCCCATGAGCGCCAGACCGGCCTCGTAGGTGTCGTGGATGGTGTAGTCGTGCCGCGCCTTCTTGTTGTTGGCCACGATCTGGCGGCCGTCGTCAGCGTTCTTCTTGGCCATCGGCCCGTTCTTCCTTTGCTCGCTCCCCCGCACCACCGCGGCGTCCGCGTCCCGGATCTGCTCCTCCGCGCGGGAGGCGGCTCACGGAACGGGTGACCGCGCTGGGTTGCCGGGGGCTCAGTCGTCGCCCTCGCGGCGCGCTCCGGCGCGCCAGCGGATGCCTTCGTCGATGAACTTGTCGATCCCGCCGTCGAACACGGAGGAGGGGTTGCCCTCCTCGTAGTTGGTGCGCAGGTCCTTGACCATCTGGTAGGGGTTCAGCACGTAGGAGCGCATCTGGTCCCCCCAGGAGGCCTTGACGTCCCCGGCCATCTCCTTCTTCTTGGCGTCCGCCTCCTCCTGCCGCAGCAGCAGCAGGCGGGACTGCAGGACGCGCAGCGCGGCGGCGCGGTTCTGGATCTGGGACTTCTCGTTCTGCATGGACACCACGATCCCGGTGGGCACGTGGGTCATGCGCACCGCGGAGTCCGTGGTGTTCACGGACTGTCCACCGGGGCCCGAGGAGCGGAACACGTCCACCTTCAGCTCGGACTCGGGGATCTCCACGGTGTCGTCGGACTCGATCAGCGGGATGACCTCCACCGCGGCGAACGAGGTCTGTCGACGGCCCTGGTTGTCGAACGGGGAGATGCGCACCAGTCGGTGCGTGCCCGCCTCCACCGAGAGGGTGCCGAACGCGTACGGCGCCTTGACCTCGAACGTGGCGGACTTCAGCCCCGCCTCCTCCGCGTAGGAGGTGTCCAGGACCTTGGTGGGGTACCCGTGGCGCTCGGCCCAGCGCAGGTACATGCGCATGAGGATCTCCGCGAAGTCCGCGGCGTCCACGCCACCGGCACCGGAGCGGATGGTCACCACGGCCTCGCGCTCGTCGTACTCGCCGGCCAGCAGGGTCTGGATCTCCAGCTCGGACAGCGCCTTCTGGATGGACTCCAGCTCCACCGCGGCGGCGTCCCGGGTCTCCTGGTCATCCTCGTCCTCCGCGAGCTCCACCATGACCTCGAGGTCGTCGATGCGGCTCTCCAGCTTGGCCAGCCGGTCCACCTTGGACTGCTTGTGGGAGAGCTGGGAGGTGACCTTCTGGGCCTCGTCCGGGTTGTCCCACAGGTCCGGCGCGGCCGCCTGCTGCTCCAGCTCCGTGATCTCCTTCTGCAGCGTCTCGGCGTCGCTGACAGCGGCCACCGATTCGTAGGTGGCGCGGAGGGCGCGGATTTCTGCGGGGTAGTCAATGGAGGCCATGGCAGATCACTTTACGTCATGGCCCCCGCGCCCCGGGAGTCGGTAGGCTCAGCAGCGATTCCCCCTGCTAAGGAGACTGACGATGGAACGTCCCACCGTGCTCGCACTGGTCCTCGCCGGAGGGAAGGGCTCCCGGCTGGGTCCCCTCACCGAACACGTGGTGAAGCCCGCGCTGCCCGTGGGCGGCACCTACCGGCTCATCGACATCTCGCTGTCCAACCTGGTGCACTCCCACATCACGGACGTCTGGATGGTGCAGCAGTACCTTCCCCACGACCTCAACGCCTACATGGCCGGCGGACGCCCCTGGGACCTGGACCGCTCCCACGGCGGCCTCCAAGTGCTCCCGCCCTACCAGGGTGCGGACGGGGAGGGCTTCGCCACCGGCAACTCGGACTCCATCTTCCGACAGGCGGACCTGATCCGGGAGGCTGACCCGGACCTGGTGCTCGTGCTCTCCGCGGACCACCTCTACACGGTGGACTTCCGGGACGTGGTGGGCACGCACCTGAGCAAGCGCGCGGACCTCACCATGGTCACCACGCAGGTCCGCGAGGACCCCTCCCGCTACAGCGTGGTGCAGACGGACGAGTTCGGCCACGTCACGGACTTCGCGTACAAGCCGGAGGAGCCGCAGGGGGACCTGGTGGCCGGGGAGATGTTCCTCTTCACCACGGACGTCCTGCTGGAGGCCCTGGAGCACCTTCAGGACCAGCTCGGCGAGCTGGGCGACTACGGGGAGGACCTCATCCCCCACGTCATGGAGCACCACACCGTGGTGGAGCACCGGCACACGGGCTACTGGATGGACCTGGGCACCATCCAGTCCTACTGGACCGCGCAGCAGCAGCTCCTGGACGGGGACGGCGCCACCCTGGACGACCCCGCCTGGCCCATCTGGAGCGGCCAGGCTCCCCTGCTGCCGGGCTTCATCGCGGACGACGCCGCGGTCACCCGCTCGTTCGTGGCTCCCGGCGCGCACGTGGCCGGCACCGTGGAGCACTCCGTGGTCGGGGAGAACGTGGTGGTCGAGTCCGGTGCTGTGGTGCGCAACTGCGTGCTCCTGGACGGCGTGCACGTGGGCTCCGGCGTGGAGCTGCTGAACGTGGTCGCGGACACCGGCGCCCACATCTCCGGAGGCTCCCGGCGCGGCTCGCCCCAGCACGTGACCGTGATCGACCGGGAGGGCACGGTGGGGGCGCGCGAGGCGTTCGACACCTCTGCGGCCCTGCCCCGTGACGCCGAGAAGTACTGAGGTCACCGCGCATGGCCCACCGACCTGTGCGCGCCGCCTGCCCCCCGCGCCACGGTCCCCGCCCGTTCCTGCAGCCCTGGACCTGGCCCGTCGTGGGGCCTCGGACCCCGCCCGTTCCCGCGCACCACGGGACCGGCCCGCACCCTGAACCACACCCGTCAGAACCGTTCCGAAAGGACCACAGCCCAATGTTCCGCTCCTCCCGCACCACCCTCGGCCCCGCACTCCGCAGGGAGCTGCTGCGCACCGTTCGGCACCAGGGCGGGCGCAGGCTGCTGAGGCTCGCCCTGCTCCTCCCGCCGCTGCGCTGGCTGAGCCTGCCGCTGCGCGCCCTCGGGGTGTTCCGCGGCCGCTGAGGGGACGGGCGCAACACAGGGCCGGGGCGACGTCGTCGGACAACGACGCCGCCCCGGCCCTTCTCGTGGCAGCTGCACCGCGCGGGCGCCTCTCCTACGCCGGGCCCCCGAGGGGTCAGGAGAGGAGTCGTCCTGCACCGGTGGCGGGGAGCACGCGGGCCACGGCGTAGCGGCCCGGGCCCGTGAACGCGAGGGCGAGGGCGGCCGCGCCGAGCACCAGGACCAGCTCGATCCCGCCGCCGGAGGCGAAGAACCCGGAGGAGGCGTGCACCAGGACCAGCGCGCCGAGCATGTCGAGCGCGAGCAGCAGGCCCACGATGCGGGTCAGCACACCCAGGATCAGGGCAATGCCGCCCACGAGTTCCACCACGGCCGCGAAGACGGCGGACGCGGCCGGGGCGGGAACACCCATGCCCTCGAAGCTGTCGGTGGTGCCCGCGATCCCCCACTCGGAGACCTTCTGCCAGCCGTGCATCACGAAGGTGATGCCCAGGACCACGCGCAGGATGAGCAGACCCAGGGACACGGCGTGCGTGGCGTGGTGCGTCCGGTGGTGCTCGGTGACAGCACCCGCGGAGGTGGCAGGCGCAGCAGGTGCGGAGTGCTCCGAGGGGAGACGGAAGTCGGTCATGGCAGTTTTACTTGTCATGGAAATAAAAATACTGATGACGCGTCAACATAGCAATGCGGATGCATGGGATGTGGTGCATCTCTCCACACGGCAGGGAAACTGCCCCTGCCCGGTGCACCGGGTCGCGTCTCGACACGGCTCCTCGTACGCCCCGCAGCAATCTGCCGCCGTCAGCGCCGCATCACCGCTCGGGCATCCCCGGTGGCACTGATGGGGACCCCGGCCGGAATGATCGCGTTCACCACGGGCGGGTGCACCACAGCCGCGAGGGTGACCTGCGCCGTGGTGCCGTCCGCGGAGCCCGTGGGGGCGCCCACCGTGAGGTCGCTGACCTGATGGAACGCGCCCACGGTGCCCAGATAGCTCGTGGCGGCGCCGGCCACCCCGTCGTTGGTGAGGATGGGCGTGGGCGGTCCGGATCCCGAACGGTCCACGTCCGTGAAGGTGTCCGCCGCGGCACCGGCCGCCCGGTCCGCGAGGGACTGCAGCTGCCGCTGGCCCACGTACACGCTGGTGATGGCCAGCACGGTGACCACGAGCAGCAGGGTCACCAGGGCGAACCCGACCAGCACGATGGTCGTCTGTCCGGAGTCCGGGTCCTCCGGGAGAACCTGGGGATTGTTCCCGCGGCTGTTCGCCTTCGCGTTCGGGGGGCCATCGGTGTTCGGGGGGTCATCGAGGGCCTGGCCCGCGTTCGTGCTCCGGCGACCGCCCGGTGTCCGGTGCGCGTCGGCGTGCGGCGCGGTTCCCCCGGATAGCTCCCGGACGCTCCGGACATGGCGCACCCGGAGCCAGGCTCTCCCGCCGCCCCCGGCTTCACGCATCCACCTCACGAGTACCGCCCCGAGATGACAGTGACGTCCGAGGACAGGCTGGCCACGTTCGCCGTCACGAAGCCGGGTACCCCGGGGAGGCGGACCGTGACCACCGCGTGCACGGTGGCCACAGCACCGGGCGTCTCGCACGAGCCGTCCGAGCAGGACACCGTGACCGTGAGGTCCTCGGGTGCGAAGCCGTGGTCCCGGGCCGCCACCGCCGCGACGTCGTGAACACCCGCGGCACCGAGGTCCCTGGCCTCCAGCACGGAGACGGCCTGACCGGCCTGCTCGGCGGCCGCGACCACCGCGAAGGACCCGGCCTGCACGCGGGCCACGGTGACCACCAGGTACATGATGGGGATCAGCAGCAGCAATCCCAGGCCCACGAACTCCACCACGGCGCTGCCGCGGTCCGGATCCTCCGCGGAGAGCCGGCGCTCACGAGTCCATGTCCACGGCATGACCGCTCACCTCCAGGGACCTCTGTGGACCGAGAGCCGCCACCACGGGAAGCGGGGCCACCACACGGATCTCCACCGCGGGCAGCTCCCCCACCCTGGTGCGGGACACCGTGACGTCCTGCGCGTAGCCCTCCCCCACGGTGTCGGCGATGATCCCGCGCGTGCGGGCGATGCCGTCCTCGTCCGTGCGGTCCGCGAGGCTCGCGTAGCGGGCTTCGGAGGCGGCGGCGTCGATCAGGGTGTTGCGCACGTGGAGCGCAAAGCCCACCTGCAGGATCATCCCGAACAGCAGGATGGCCAGGCCCAGGACCATGACGTACTCCGCCACGGCGTTGCCGGCGTCCGGGCCCCGGGAGGAATCAGAGGCCGGAGACGCGGTCGATGGCATCCTGGAACAGCCCCTCCAGTGCCGGACGGGCGATGAGCAGCAGCCCGGCCACGAGCACCGCGGACATCAGCGTCAGCATGACCCAGCCGGGCACGTCCCCGCGATCGGGATCGTCCTCCCGGTTGCCTCCGGCGAGCAGCGTGCTCGCCGCCAGCAGCAGGGCCGTCCAGCAGGGCAACAGGTACTTCATGATCGTCTCCTTCGTTGTGAACAGTCAGGGCTCGTGTCAGAACCCGAGGTCGAGAACCGCCAGTCCGGGGAACACCGCGAACACCACGCTCAGCGGGAGGATGAAGAAGACCACCGGGACGAGCATGGCGATCTCCTTCTTCCCGGCCACCTCCATCAGCACCCGTTTGTCGTGGTCGCGGACGTCCTGGGCCTGCGCGCGCAGCACGTCCGCGAGCGGTGTGCCCCGTTCGATGGCCACCACGATGCCGTCCACGAACCGCCCGAGCGCCACCACGTCCGTCCTGGCGGAGAAGTCCTGCAGCGCCGTGGTGAGACCGGAACCGGCACGGGTCTGGGCGAGGACGGCGCGGAACTCTCCGGCGAGCTCGCCCTCGGCCACGCGGCACACCCGTTCCAGGGCGCCCACGGTGCTCTCCCCCGCCCCCACGGCGAGCGCCATGAGCTCCGCCACCGCGGGGAACTCCGCGAGCATGCGCTTCTCGCGGCGCCGGATGCTGCGGGTGAGCGCACCGTTGCGCACCCAGACCCCCGTGCCTGCGCCCAGTACGGTGCCCACGGCCACGATGGCCACGCTGACGTCCGCCCGCAGCACCAGCAATAGGCCGCAGAGACCGCCTGCTGCGGCACCGAGAACGGCGCACACCACCTGCTCGGCGCGGTAGTCCATCACGTCTCTGCGGGAACCGTCCCGGACCAGGCGCCGCCCGAGGACCTCGGCGTTGGCGAACAGCGGGGCGGCACGTCGCAGGATCCACTCCATCGCGACGCCACCGGCCGCCCCCGTGAGGGACCGCCCGCGGTCCCGGCGCGAGGTCCAGGGACCACCTCCCAGTGCACTGGTGAGCTCGGCCGCGCGCAGCTGCGGCGCGATGCGGTCCGCGAAGGTGGGTGCTCCCACGGCCTTGGCGGCGTTGAGGACGAGCCACAGCCCGAGGGCCAGGACGAGACCCAGCAGGCCCGCGGTCACGGTGACGTTCATCGCAGCACCCGCCGTTCAGCGGGCAGGGCGCCGAGGCGCAGCATGAGCTGGTAGGCCAGCACCGAGACGGCGAGCCCGCCGATCAGCACCGCAGCCCCGGCAAGGGTGTTGTACGCGGCCACGGCGGCAGGCTGGGTGGCCATCAGTCCGAGGATCAGCCACGGTGCGGCCACGGACAGGCGCGCGGCGTTCACCGTCCAGGACTGGCGCGCCTCCAGTTCGCTGCGGGTGCGCTCGTTCTCCCGCAGGAACTCCGAGAGCGTCCCGAGCAGCCGCCCCAGGTCGGTGCCGCCTACCTCGCGGGTGACCCGCAGCGCCTCCACGATGTTGTCCGCCACGGGATCCGCGAGCCGGTTCTTGAGCATGGTCAGGGAGCCGTGGAGCTGTCCGCTCGCGCGGTAGTCCGCGGCGAAGCGCGCGAAGGCCGGCCGCAGGGGCTCCGGACCGCGGTACTGCAACTGCATGAGCGCCTCCGGCAGCCCCATGCCCGCGCGGATCGCGGAGCGCAGGTGGTCCACCACGTCCGGCCACACCTCCCGCAGCACCGCGGTGCGCCGCCGGGCGCGGTGGCGCACGAACCAGAGGGGCACGAACAGGGTCACCAGGAACACGCACAGCCCGAACACCGCCGCGGAGGTCACCGCCAGGATGAGCACCCCGGCGATGGTGGCCAGCAGCAGGCTCACCCCCACGAACGCGCCGGGCGAGACACCCGGCAGGTCCGCCTGCAGCAGCAGGGTGCGGAACCTGCCCGTCCGCGCGTGCCGGGTGCGCATGACCGGAGAACGACCCCAGAAGGACCACCAGATGAGGAACATGCCGACCCCCAGCACTGCTCCGACCAGCGCGCTCACGACGCCGCCCTCCCGCCGTCACGGGCCGCGGCCCGGTTCCGGGACCCGGAGCGGTTGCGCCGGGTCCCCTGCGCTCCCGAGGGGTCCTTTCCCGCCGCTGGCCGGGGCGCTGCCGGGGTTCCCCCGGATGCCCCAGCGCGATCCCGTTCCACGGTGTCCCCCGCGTGGACCTGCGCCTCGGACGTGGTGACCCGCTCGGAGGGGCGCTGCCGCGCGGTGGGGTGAGCGGCGTCGTCGTCGTGGATGAGGGCTGCGGGGGTGTGGCCGGCGCGCACGAACTTCTCCGCGGCGGGGACCTCCGAGGCCACGGGCCGCAGGGTGCCGTCCTGGAGCCGGAAGATCGGGTAGGTCTCGATGACACCGTTCTCCACGCGGTTGCCGATGCCCAGGATCTCCGCGACGTAGCGGTGGCCCGTGGGGTCGCGGTGGCAGTGCACCACCAGGTCGAAGCACGAGGCGACGGTGGGGACCACGAACGCGCTGCTGATGTTCTCCCCGGCGAGCAGGGGAAGGGTGCAGATCTTGGTCACGGCGTCCCGTGCGGAGTTGGCGTGCAGGGAGCACATCCCGGGCAGCCCGGCGTTCAGGGCGATGAGCATGTCCAGGCTCTCGGCCTCGCGCACCTCCCCCACCACCAGGCGGTCCGGGCGCATCCGCAGCGCCTCCTTCACGAGCCGCCGCAGCGGGATCTCGCCGGTGCCCTCCAGATTCGCCTGGCGGCACTGCATCCCCACGACGTCGCGCAGCGCCACCTTGAGCTCGAAGACCTCCTCCACCGTGACCACCCGCTCCCGCGCTCCGATGGCCGCGCAGAGGCAGTTGAGCATGGTGGTCTTCCCGGCCTGGGTGGCGCCCGAGACCAGGATGTTGAGCCCGGAGTCCACCGCGGCGTTCAGGAAGTCCGCGGCCTGCACGGTGAGGGAGCCCAGGGCCACCAGGTCCTGGAGCCGGCGGGCGCGCGCCACGAACTTGCGGATGTTCACGGCCCAGTGGGCGCGGGTGACGTCCGGGATCACCACGTGCAGCCGAGAACCGTCCGGGAGGGAGGCGTCCACGAACGGCGAGCTGAGGTCCAGGCGCCGCCCGGAGGACTTCAGCATCCGCTCCACCAGCGTGCGCACGTGGGACTCGCTCAGCACGAGACTCGTGAGCTCCGACTCCCCGCCGCGCGCCACGTAGATCTCCGACGGACCGTTGATCCAGATCTCCTCGACCTCGGGATCGTCCAGGTACGGCTGCAGTGGCCCGTACCCCGCCACGAGGTCCAGCACCGCCTTGCACGCCGCGTCCAGGTCCTGGACCCGGGGCATGCCCGTGCGCGCCGAGCGCAGGTCGTACTCCGCCACCGCGGAGGCCACGAGCTGGCGGGTGGGCTCCACCTGCAGCAGCGGGTCCACCCCGCTGCGGCGGATCTGCTCGCGCACGTCCGCCTCGATCAGCCCGATCGCATCTTCGGTCACACCGGTGGCCATGTCTCCCCCTGGGGTTCCCCCGAACCCGTCACTGCCTGGTCATCTCTGGGGAACGCTAGGGGAAAATCGGGGCGCTGGACACGGTCCGAGCGGGCTTCTGTGGATAATCCCGCTGACCTGCGCCGACACCTCGAGTGGCGCATGTCATGCTCGGACGCAGAATGCATCCACATGGAAAGCGCAGGGTTTCCCCAGCGACTCGCCAGGCTCAGACGGCCGTGGAACCCCCGCGGGTGGCGTCGTGGTCAGCATCCGGGCCGACGGGGCCGGTGTGGGGCACGTCCACCGGACGCGTGGTCGGCGACGCCGCGGCGAAGGTGCGGACCGAGGCGCGGTCCGCGTGGGCGGCGTCGGCCTCCCAGGGCTTCTCCGCCTCCGCGATGGCGATGTGGCGTGCCAGGCGGGTGATGCTGACCTCCTCGTCACGGCGGTGCTGGGCTGCGGTGTACTGCGAGACCATGAACAGCACCACCAGCGCATAGAGCACCAGGTCGGTGCCGCGGCCGATGCCGAGAAGACGCGCCGCGTGCGACACCAGGTTCGGGATCAGGATGGACACGGCCGCGAAGAGGAAGAACGCCACGGCGGACAGCCGCCGGATGGCCTGGTGTTTGGCGTTGGCCCCGCCGCGCACCAGAGTGAGAGCGCCGTAGGCCACGGCCAGGATGAGGATGATCTGAACCACGATGGTCATGCGTGCGCCCCGCTACTTCACGAACAGTTCGGCCAGGATGTTCACGCCGTTGAGCAGGGACTGGCCCTTGCCGCGCGAATAGTCGGTGTAGATGATCTCCACGGGGTGCTCCACCCACCGGGGCTGCAGCTCCGCGAAGCGGTTGACGATCTCGGAGGCGTGCGCCATGCGGTTCTGCTTCAGGTGCAGCCTGGCCACCGTGTCCCGGTTGATGGCCCGCAGGCCGTTGTGCGCGTCCGAGAGGTCCATGCCGCTCGTGAACCTGGAGACGAACGCGGCGGTGCGCAGCACCAGGCGCTTGAGCGTGGAGACCTGGGTGCGGTCGTCCAGAAAACGTGACCCCAGGACCACCTCGGCCTCACCCGAGCGGATGCGCTGGACCATGTCGTACGCATCGACCACACGGTGCTGACCGTCCGAGTCGAAGGTGACCACGCAGTCCATGTCCGGGTCCTGCAGCGCGTACTCGAAACCGGTCTGCAGCGCCGCCCCCTGACCCAGGTTGATGGGGTGCTGGACCACCACCGCCCCGGCCTCCCGGCAGATCCGGGCGGAGTCGTCACGGGAGCCGTCGTCCACGCACACCACGTGCGGGAAGGTCTCCCGGAGGGTCTCCAGGACCTCCCCCACCACTTCGGCCTCGTTGTACACGGGCATCACAATCCACGCTCGACTCACGGCGCCCATTGTTCCACAGGGTGAAGGGGAGTCCCTGGCGGGCACCTCCAGCCCAGTCCGCGGACCCTGCAGAGTTCCGTCAGCCCTCTCGGGGGACTCCTTGAGCCCCGACGATATACTGCGTCAGATCCTCCATCTCCCCCCCCTGTCGAAGGAAACGCGTTTGCTTCCCAACATTGGCCTGTTCTCCATCGTGTGGGTCACCGTCGCGCTCTTCCTCCCCGGCTACGGGTTGTGGAGAGCGCTGGCCGCCTCCCGGGCCCGTTCACTGCTCTTCGCCCCGTTGGGCTCGGCCGCCGTCCTGGGTGGCCTGGCCATGGTTCTCGGCCTTCTGCACCTGCCCTGGCACTGGGGCACGGTCCTTGCCGGGTGCGTGGTGGTCTGGGTTCTGGTCGCCGTCGTCATGGTGCTCGTGCGAGGGCGCAAGAACCGCGGGCTCAACCGTGGCTGGAGGGGCCACTTCCGCGATGTCTACCGTCGACCGGTGGACGCGGAGCACCCCATCCCGTGGCACGGTCTGCTGGTCGCCCTTCTGTCCGCCGGAATCGGCGGGTACCTCATCAGCACCCGGTTGCGGGACGTGATGTCCGGTGCAGGGTCTTTTCCCCAGCGTTTCGACGTGCTGTTCCACCTGAACGCCGTGAGGTTCATCCTCGACACGGGCAGCGCCTCGTCCCTGACTCTGGGGACGATGATCTCGCCCAGCAAGTCCTACTCCTTCTATCCCGCGCTGTGGCACAGCCTCGGGGCTCTGGCCATGGGGACCACCCACGACGACGTCTTCGTGGCCACCAATGCGGTGATCCTCGTGGTGTGCTGCGTCGTCTGGCCGCTCGCCCTTGTGACTGCTGTGGGAACGATCACGGGGTTCCGACCCCTGCCGCTGGTCGTGGCCGGGGTGGGTTCCGCAGCTTTCAGCTCCTTCCCGTTCGCTCTGCTGAACTACGGCCCTCTGCTGCCGAACATCCTGTCGCTGTCCCTCCTCCCCCTGGCAGTCGCCGTCATGGCTTCCCTCACGGGCGTCATCCGCAGGTTGCCCACCAGCAGGGGCCAGAGCGCGGTGGTCGTTCTCGCCACGGTCGGCGCACTCGGGGTCGCCCAGCCCAACGCCCTGGCGACCCTCCTGGTGGCCACCGCCCTGATGGTGGGGTGCCGCAGCGGGTGGCGCATCCGGCGGGCCGCCGAGAACTTCACGCACCCATCCCTGGTCCGTGGGAGCAGTGCTGGCCGCTACTACCGGAAACTGCTGATCGGGATCATCGTGATCCTGGCGACGGTGGCCGTGTTCGCGCTGATCTGGACCCTCCTGCAGACGGACTACAACCGTCGATCCGACACCGGCCTGACGACGGCCGTGGGACAAGCCCTCCTCCTCGCGCCCAACGGCCGTGACGAGATCCCCTGGGCGTACGCCATCGGTTCGATCTCCGGTCTCATCGTGGCCGTCTGGCGCCGGAAGTATCTCTGGCTCGCGCTCCTGCACGTCAGCACGCTCGTTCTCTACATCTACGCCGCCGGAGCACCCGATGCGGATTTCCGCACGTGGCTCGTGGGCCCGTGGTACGAGGACTCTCCCCGGTTGGCGGCGCTGTTCGCCATGACCGGTGTGATGCTCACCGCCATACTGGTCACCTCCGTCGCGGATGTGTTCTTCCCCCTCCACATCGCATCGGACAGGGTCATGCGGTGGCGAGCCCCCAGTGAACTGGTTGTCGGGGTTGTTCTCTGCATTCTCATGCTGCCCGCCACCCAGGAGGTTCCCTTCCGCACGATGGACGTCTACCTGCGGGAGGCCTTTCACGTGGATGCTGGCTCATACGGGCTCACCCCCGACGAGCATGCACTCCTCACGCGTCTGGATCGCGACGTCCCCGAGGACGCTCTCATCGGGGTCAACCCGTGGACCGGAGCGAGCCTGGCCTACGGCGTCGCCGACCGCCACGTCACATCTCCCCACATCTTCACCCACCCGACGCCCGCCGAGGCCACCGTGAGCAAGGATCTGGGGGATCCCTCAGCATCCGCCGAGGCATGCAGCGCGGTGCGTGAGTCGGGCATCGACTACGTCCTGGACTTCGGGGACCGAGCCCTGGTGCCCAGCACACCCGGCAGGTACGACTATCCCGCCTATTCGAATGTCCACGACGTCCCCGGCGACCACTACGAGGAGATCGACCGCCAGGGCGGCAGCGTCCTGTACAAGGTCGTGGGCTGCGGCTGAGCGTTCCCCCGATCCACGCCCCTCCGCATAACGACGGCGCCGCGAGAGCAGGACTCTCGCGGCGCCGTCGTCGTCCGGGCGGTGGTGGGGATCAGCCCGCCAGGGGACCGTCCAGGTCCGGGTCGTACTGGGGCACGAACTCCTCGCCGCGCTCCTCGGCCTCCCTCGCCTGCCACTCGCGCTTGCGGCGCTTGTCCTCCAGCGCGCGGGCCAGACCCTCCTCGTGCTCCCGGCGGACGTCCTCCACCGGCTGGTTGCGCATGTGCGCCACTGCACCGTAGACGTCGCCGTCGAAGACCTTGGAACCGTGGTCCATGACGATCCCGCGCTCGCAGATGTCCATGACCAGGTTCAGGTCGTGACTCACCACCACGAGAGTCTTGCCGCGGCGCACCAGGTCCTTGATGCGGCCGATGCACTTCTTCTGGAACGGCTCGTCCCCGACCGAGAGGATCTCGTCCACCAGGAAGACCTCGGGGTCCGTGTGCACGGCCACGGAGAACGCGAGGCGCAGGTACATGCCCGAGCTGTAGAACTTCACCTCGGTGTCGATGAACTCGGCGATCTCCGAGAAGGCCACGATGTCGTCGAACTTCTCGTCGATCTCCTCCTTGGTCATCCCGAGGATCGCGCCGTTGAGGTAGACGTTGTCCCGGCCCGTGAGGTCCGGGTGGAAACCGGCGCCCACCTCGATCAGCCCGGCCACCTTCTCCCGCGTGAGGATCTCCCCGGAGTCCGGGTTCATCACTCCGGAGATCATCTTCAGGGTGGTGGACTTGCCGGAGCCGTTGAACCCGAGGAGGGCCACGGTCTCGCCGTCGTGGATGTCGAAGGAGACGTCGTTCAGGGCCGTGAACTTGGCCGTGAGATCGCCCCTGCGGCCCTTCACGAGCCACACGAACGCCTCCTTCATGGAGCGCGTGTGACGCAGCACGAACTCCTTGGTCATGTGCCGCACCCGGATGGCCAGATCCGCGTCCGTGTGCTGCGGGGTGTGCTGGGTGGCTGAACTAGGCATGGTTCACAGCTCCTGCGCGAAGTTGCCCTCTTGCGAGCGGAACAGACGGTCCGCCAGGAAGAAGAGGATCAGACTGGTGACGATGGCCAGCGGGGTCCACCCGGTGAGCAGGTGCGGGGGCACGTGCCAGATCTGGGGTGAGTCCGTGGTGGGGAACCAGAAGCCGTAGTGGAACAGCTCCACCGCCACCGTGAGCGGATTCACCATGTAGACGTAGTACACCCAGTCCCACAGCTTGTCCCGCACCATGGTCCACATGTAGAGCACGGGAGAGGCCCACGTGGACACCATGATGATGAGGTCCACGATGTTCTCCGCGTCCCGGAAGAAGACGTTGAACGTGGTGAACAGCATGCCCAGTGCGAGCGAGAACACGGAGATGATCACAGTGCCCACCACCACGGCCAGCAGCTGCTTGATCCCGGGGTGCCATCCGGTCAGGAAGCACGCGAGCAGCAGGATGGCCAGCTGCGGCACGAAGTGGATCATCGCCACCAGCAGGTTGGACACGGGGAACAGCTGCCTGGGCAGGTAGATCTTCTTGAGCAGACCGCCGTTCGCGACCACGGAGCGTGAGGCGTTGCCGAAGACCTCCCCGAAGAGGTTCATCACCACGATGCCGGAGAAGAGGTAGACCGCGAAGTTCTCGATCCCCCGGTTCAGGTCCAGGAACACGCCCATGGCGATGTAGAACACCAGGAACTGCACGCCGGGCTTGAGGTAGGACCACAGCAGGCCCAGCACGGTGCCGCGGTACCTGATCTGGATCTCCTTGTCCACGATCAGCCGCAGCAGGAACCTGTTGGCGAACACGTCCCTCAGGCCGCGGTCCTGTCCCGGGGGCCGCAAGTGCGTGGTGGGAGATTGGGTTTCCATCTGCCGTCCTTTCCTGGCACGGTCCGTTCTTCCGGTGCGGGCACCGGACACGCGCCGACGCCGCACGCGCAGGTGGGCGTGCGGCGTCGAGCGGTGGCTGGATTACTGTGCGGGGCCGTTCTCCGCGAAGGTGCGCGCCCACGCGTCCACCGACGTGATCTCCGGCAGCGCGGCGCGGTACTGCTCGCTCAGCGCGTCCCAGCGGGAGAGCAGCTCCGCGTGGAGCTTGACGCTCTCCGCCATGAGCTCACGCACCTGCGCCGGGTCCCGGCGGTACCAGGATGCCCCGGTGCCCTCCGCGTTGGAGACCACCGCCGAGTCCAGGGTGGCCAGGTAGGACCAGTGGCCGTCCATGTGTGCCACGCTGGCCTCCGGGTAGTCCTTCGCCATGCTGCGCACGGGACGCAGGGTCTGCTTCAGCACGGTGCGCACCGCCCACGGGATGAGCTGCGCCTTGGTGGGGGACTTGGGTGCCGCCATCGTCTTGGGCGGCTTGGCACGCCGCACCGGGGGCAGCTCCGCCGGGTCCTTGACCACGCGGGCGTCCGAGTACTGCTCCTTCATGGCGCGGATCTCGGGCATGCGCGTGGGCAGCATCTCGTGCAGCCGCTCGGGACCCTCCAGCACGTCCTGGATGGCCAGCAGCACGGACTTGGCCGGGTAGTACTGCATGGAGACCACGTGCTTGGTGTCCGTGGTGATGGACTCGCGCAGCATCCGACCGCCCTTGGCGAACGGCGAGTGCAGCAGCGCGGCGATGAGCCGGTTGCGCTCGTGGAAGTAGGCCTGCCAGTCCACGGCGTCGTCCTTGTCCGCCCAGGACACGTGCCACACCGCGGCGCCCGGCAGCGAGATGGTGGGGTAGCCGGCCGCCTTGGCGCGCAGGGAGTACTCGGAGTCGTCCCACTTGATGAACACGGGCAGCGAGAGTCCGATGTCCTCCAGGATGCTGCGCGGTATCAGACACATCCACCAGCCGTTGTAGTCAGCGTCCCACCGCCGGTGCAGCTTCGGCCGCGAGCGCAGGCCGCGCTCCGCGAAGTCGACGCCGCCGAGGTCCTCGATGGGACCCCAGAGGAAGCGGTACGGGTTCACGACCTCCGCGTAGGCGTTGAGCAGCGGCTTGTTGTACATGTCGAACATGTGCCCGCCCACGATGGAGGGCGTGTGGCACATGTCGGCGAACGCCACGGCGCGCAGCACCCCCTCGGGCTCGAGCAGGATGTCGTCGTCGAGGATGAGGACGTAGTCGGACTTCTGCACGCCGTCCGGTGTTCTGCGGCCCTCCACCACCTCGTACATGTTGCGCGCGAAGCCGCCGGAACCGCCCATGTTGCCCTGTCGGATCATGCGCAGCTTTTCTCGCATCGCCGTCTCGGCGGAGGGGAAGTCGGGCTCGTCCTGGACCAGCTTGTTGCCCTGGTCCACGATGATCAGCTCGTCCAGCACCTCGTCGAGACCGTCCGCCTCGGCAATCGTCCGGATGGTGTTGACGCAGTAGTCGGGCCGGTTGAACGTGGTCACGCCGAGCGTCACCCGCCCCACGGGGCGGCCCTGGGACGGCACGAGCCATGACGCCGCGTCCAGGGTCATGCCCTCCTCGTCCGAGATCAGGTCGAACCAGTACCAGCCGCCGTCGCCGAAGGGCGCGAGGGTGAGCTCGAACTCGCACGTGGTGGAGCCCTCCACGCGGCGGTCCTCCACACGCTGGGACACCCCCCGGGCGTTGGAGCGGTACACGATCAGGGAACCGGCGCCGGAGGTCCGGACGCGGAGCACCACCGACTCGGCCACCGTCCACCGACGCCAGTAGGAGGCGGGGAAGGCGTTGAAGTACGAGCCGAAGGACACGCGACGGCCCGGGCGGATCCGGACCGAACGGCGGGAGATGATGTCGTCCGGGTGCTGGTTCGCGGTGTCGGAACCGGCGGACGAGGGCCCCTCCTTGTTGATGGGGCCGTCGATGTACAGCGGCAGGGCGTCCAGGTCCTTGTTGGCCGGGAACACCACCCGCGCGACCTCGCGCAGGTCCGTGGCCGTGCCGGGCTCGGAGGTGATCCTGGACAGGTACTCCTGGCCCTCGGTCCCGCCCGCCCCGGTCTGTCCCGCCCGCTTCGCGTTCTCCTGGCTCACTGGTCCACTCCTCCACTGGTCAGGGGCGCACCGGCGGTGAAGTGCGGTGCGATCGTGTTGTCCACCATGGACAGGGCCGAGCCGATGGCCATGTGCATGTCCAGGTACTTGTACGTGCCGAGGCGCCCTCCGAAGAGCACCGAGGACTCGCCGCGGGCCAGGTCCCGGTACGCGAGCAGCTTCTCGCGGTCCTGCGAGGTGTTCACCGGGTAGTAGGGCTCGTCACCCTTCTCCGCGAACCGGGAGAACTCCCGCATGATCACCGTGGCGTCCTTGGTGTAGTCACGCTCGGGGTGGAAGTGCCGGAACTCGTGGATGCGGGTGTAGGGGACGTCCGCGTCCGGGTAGTTCATCACCGAGGTGCCCTGGAAGTCCTCCATGTCCAGCACCTCCTCTTCCAGGTCGATGGTCCGCCAGGAGAGGTCGCCCTGCGCGTAGTCGAAGTAGCGGTCCACCGGGCCGGTGTAGACCACGGGGACCTGCCCCACCACGTTGGCCTTGGAGAACTCCTGCGTGTCGTCGAAGAAGTCCGTGTCCAGGCGCACGTCGATGTTCGGGTGGTCCGCCATGCGCTCGAGCCAGGCGGTGTAGCCGTCCACCGGCAGGCCCTCGTGGGTGTCGTTGAAGTAGCGGTTGTCGTACGTGTAGCGCACGGGCAGCCGGGAGATGATGGACGCGGGCAGGTCCTTGGGATCGGTCTGCCACTGCTTGCCCGTGTAGTGCTTGATGAACGCCTCGTACAGGGGGCGCCCGATCAGCTGGATGCCCTTGTCGTTGAGGTTCTGCGGATCCGTCCCGGCCAGCTCTCCCGCCTGCTCGCGGATCAGCTCGCGGGCCTCTCCCGGGGAGTAGGCGGCACGGAAGAACTGGTTGATGGTCCCCAGGTTGATGGGCATGGGGAACACCTCGCCCTGGTGGCGGGTGTAGACCCGGTGCACGTAGTTGGTGAAGCCCGTGAAGCGGTTCACGTACTCCCACACGCGCTCGTTGGAGGTGTGGAAGAGGTGCGCGCCGTAGCGGTGGACCTCGATCCCGGTGCGCTCCTCGTTCTCGCTGTAGGCGTTGCCGCCCAGGTGGGGCCGCCGGTCGATCATGGTGACCTTCAAACCCAACTCGCGTGCGGCTCGTTCTGCCACGGTCAAACCGAACAGTCCTGAGCCCACGACCACCAGATCAGTGTTCATGTGTCCCTCCTAGGGTCCTCCGCGATCCATGCACGGACATCGTCGTGGCTAAAAGTACCGGACACCGCTGGCCGCGGCCCGTGCGACTCGCGCCCGGGCGGGTGATGCGGCGGGTACCACGGCGCACGGTGAAGGGCACGCGGAGCCTGGCGGGCGACGTCGTTCTCCGCGCCCGCGCGCTCCGGCAGCCCCCCGGAGGGGCGCCGAGCTGTGCGGGTACCGGGATCAGCCGCGCGCGCCCGCGAAGCCGCTGAGCACCCAGGCTGCGGCCGCGCGACCGGACGCAGCCAGGGAGGCGTGCTCGCGAGCCCACTCGCTGCGCGGCCCGCGCATGGCCTCGCGGCGCCCCGAGGCGACGTCCTGGAGGGCCTGCTCCATGACCTGCGCGACAGCCTCGGGCGTGAAGTCCACCGGCGTGCCGAGCTGGTTGTCCGTCACGAGGTCGGCGGCGACACCCACCCCGGCGAAGATGGACGGGGTGCCGCACGCCGCGGCGGCGTACAGCTTGGTGGGCTTGGAGAAGTCGTACCCGCGGTGGGGGATCACCGAGGCGAGCGCGGCCACCGAGCCGCGCATGAACGCGGCGGTGCGCTCGCCCGGCTGCACACCGTGGAAGACCACGCTGCCCGGTGCCACCCGCGCGGCCACCTCCTGCACGCGAGCCAGGTCCGACCCGCGGCCCAGCACCTGCAGGGTCACCTCGGGGTGCTCGGGGAGGATGCGGGCCAGTGCCTCGATGAACAGGTCCATGCCCTGCCACTCCGAGATGGAGCCCGCGTAGACGAAGTAGGGACCAGGCACCGGCTCAGCGGGGCCCTCGGGGGTGAAGGTGGCGGTGTCGATGCCGTTCTCCGCCACGAACATCTTGTCCCACCGGGCGCCCGTGACGCGGTGCAGCTCCTCCCCCATGGCCTCGGACACGGTGATCACACCGCCGGCGCACCGCGCGGAGACGGACTCCGCGGCGCGCATCAACTGGGTGACGACGCCGGGGACGTCCATGTTCACGGTGGCGGAGGTCCAGATGTCCGGGCTGTACCAGATGTACGGACGACGCCGCAGCGCACTGGAGAGCCACACCGCGAGTCCCGTGGTGGGCGGCGGCTCGCTCACCACGATGTCCGCATCCATCACGAGCAGGCGGGCGAAGGCCTGGACGTCGAAGCTGAGGTACTGGGCCACCCCGCGGACGTAGTCCTCGCTGTCCCGCAGCACCGGGACCCGCACGATGTCGTAGGGCTCGTCCACGGGCGTGTCCGCCATCGACCGCGGCGGTCGGGTGGTGAGGACCGTGACCTGGGCTCCCTCGGCCGCGAATCCCCGAGCAAGAGCTGCCAGGCGGAACGAGGCCGCGGCGGGCTCGGGGAGGAAGATGCGGCTGACGATGACGACCTTGCGGGGTTTCATGGCCCCTACTGTCTCACGTCTGCGCTGATCGTGAGGTGGCCGCTGGGGGTGGGGGCGGACACTCCCGGGGCGCGCGGCACACGCACTGCACAGGGCGGGGCGTCGGTTCATGACATCGTGCCCCGTCCACCGATCGTGGTGCGGGGCGTGTCCCGAGAGCCGGGAGGATGTGGACTGCCGGCATGCAGTGGCGCCTCGAGGTTCTGTGGAACAACTCCCCATCGGGACATCCCGCGCGTGTCACGGGCACCCCGGGAACCAGTGGGGCACGGCTGGCGGAGGAACTCACCCGGCAGCTCGGCGCGGGCCACACGGCCACGGTCGAGGGCATCCCCCTGGAGGACACGCGCCTGGGTGAGCCTCCCCTCACGGAGGGGGCCTGCGTGGTGCTGCGCCGTGCCGGTGAGGGCGGACGGACGTGTGAGGGCAGTGCCAGCCGGCACACGGGCGCGCACCGGCACAGTCTGTCGCCCGCTCCGCGGCCTGCCAGAGAGAACACTCCTCCCGGAGCGGGCACGGGGGACGCCGTCCAGCTCACGGTCGTGGAGGGGGCTGGAGCGGGTGCGCGGCTGCGTCTGCCGCGCGGGCACCACCGCGTCCGTCTCACCGACGAGGAGCCGACTGCCATCCCGCAGGACGGCCCCGGTGGCAGCCACCTCCACGTGGGCGACTCCGGAGTGACACTGCACCCCTCCGGCGCGGTGATCGGTCCAGGCGACCGCTGGTGCCTCCGGGAGGGGACACGCGTCTCGTGGCTGCGCGTGGACCCTCCGGAAACCGCCTCGACCGCGGCGTGGCGGGACCCCTCTGCTCCCCCCGCGGGCTTCACGGCCCGGGAGGCGGACCCGGCCCACCCGTTGCCTGTCGGAGCCGTCTCCCGCGGCCGGGCCGTGGTGGCCATGGCGACCGGCCTGCTGCCGCTCGGGGCGGGGATTGGGATCGCACTGTTCACCCACTGGTGGTTCTTCCTGGTGTTCAGCGCACTGGGCGCCGTCACCACGGTCGCGGGGTGGTTCGCGGACCGGGGCACCCGCGCCGAGAACCGCACCCGCCTGGCGGCCGCGCTGGAACGGGACCTGCGGCGGTGCGAGCACGCCGCGCCCGCGGTCTCCGCCCTCGTGGCACGCTGCCTGCCGCCCGGGCCACGACCAGAGCCCGTGGGAACCGCGGGAGGCACCGGGTCAGGAGACCCCACCCGGTTCCCCGCCGCGACCGGCGCTCCCGGCACGGCCAGCCCCGCCGGGAACCGCGCCGGGTGGGCCACAGCCCCCGGTGTTCCCCCGCGCCGGTGGGTCCGCCTGGGCCACGGGCCCCGCCCCGCACAGCTGGCGCGCGAGCGCGGAACCCCGCTGAGCGCCGTCACCCACGGGCACGCCCCCGTCCTGGTGGACCTCGCCGAACTGGGCACAATCGCGCTCGCCGCAGACCCCGAGCTCACCGTCGGGGTGCTCAACGCCCTCGTCCTCCAGCTGTTCACCGGGCCCGCGGCGCTGCACCGGCTGCGCGTCTCCCCGGACGTGCCGTGGCAGGCACCGGTGGCAGACCTGGCGGCCCCGGACCCGACCGCCCTCTCCGCGGACGAGGTGCCCACTCACCTCACCACCCTGGAGGTCCTCACACCCGACACCGCGGAAGGCCACCCCCTTGGGCCCGGCACCGTCCGGGTGCTGGTGACACTCGGGGAGGAACCCGACGGAGCGGACGCCACCCTCACGACCACCGGCGACGGGCTGCGGCTGAGCACCCACGCGTGCGCGGCCGTCCCGGGGCTTTCGGGCGCAGAACGGCGCTCCACCCTGGACTTCGTGCCGGACACGGTCTCCCGGCGGACCGCCATGGCGGCGTTGCAGGGGTGGCGGCACTCCCCCGCGGGCCGCACCGCCTCGGCCCGTGGGGGGCTGCCGCGGCTGACCGGCTCCCACGAGCTCCTCACGCCCGCCCCCGAGATCTCACCCACCCGTGTTCGCCCGCAACGCACCGTCGAGCCCGGGGGCGCCGAACCTGCGGGGGTGCCGGGCCCGCGTCGCGCCACGGCGGGTCTGCGCACGGCCATCGGCGTGTCCCGCGCGGGGGTGCAGCACGTGGAGCTGGACGATGAGAACCCCCACCTGCTCGTGGCCGGCACCACGGGCTGCGGCAAGTCCGAGGTGCTGCGCTCGCTCGTGGCCGGGCTCGCCCGCGAGTATCCACCCAGCCGGCTGGAGTTCCTGTTCGTGGACTTCAAGGGCGGTGCCGCACTCGCCCCGCTGACCGCGCTGCCCCATCCGAGCACCCTGCTGACCGATCTGGGCCCAGACGAGGTGCGGCGCGCGCTGGCGTTCCTGCGCTCCGAGCTGCACCGCCGCGAACGCGTACTGCTCGCCCACGGCCACGACAGCATGACGCAGCTGCTCCGCGATGCGGGAGCCTCGTCCGCGCTGCGGGAACTGGTGGTCGTGGTGGACGAGGCCAAGATGCTCACCGACTCGTTCCCCGAGGCCGCACACCACCTGGCGGTCGTCGCCACCGTGGGCCGGTCCCTGGGAGTCCACCTGGTGCTGGCCACCCAGCGGCCCCAGGGTGCGCTGCCCGCTGACGTCCGGGCGAACATCTCGCAGGCGCTGTGCCTGCGGGTGCGCACCGACCAGGAGTCCCTGGACGTCATCGGCAGCGTCGCGGCCGCCCGCGTCTCGCCCCGCGTCCCCGGCCGGGGGTTCCTGGACCGCGGGGACGGCGCGCCCGTGGAGCTGCAGTGCGTCGTGCTCACACGGCTCGCCCCGCCGGAGCCCGCACCCCTGCGCCTGTGTTTCCTGACGCGGGATTTTCTGGCCCAGGACTCGGGTGATCCCGACGACGCCGCGCGCCCCGGCTGCCACGCTCCCCGGGGCGGCCAGGATTCCGACAACCCCTGCGAGGGCGTGGTGCAGAGCGTGGCAGACGTGCGGCAGCTGTGGAGTGCGGCGATCCCCGGTCGTGCGACTGACGAACGCCCCGGCACAGGCGGGCTCCTCAAGACGGGATTGGCCCCAGGCTCCAAGAGCGGCGCCGTCCCACCCGGGCTTCCCCGCAGGGTTCCCGCCGTCGCCGCGCCGGATTCCGCGGTGGACCTGGGCGCCGGGGAGAGCCCCACCGAGCACTGGTGCGGCCGGTTCACGTGGCACCCCTGGCGGGACGGTCCCCTGGCGCTCGTCGGGCGCCCGGAAGCGGTGCTGGACCCCCTGCGCTCCCTGCTCCTGCGCTGCGCTGCGTCGCGAGTACCCACCCCCTCCGCGGCATCCGGAACCGGCGCGGCCCTGTACATCGTGACGGCCGGAGGCGGTGCCTTTCCGGATCTCCTCGGCGCCGACGGCGAGCCCCTGCACCCGGCCGTGCGGGGCACCGCCCGCGCGGACGAACCCGCGGACCTCGCCCACCTGCTGGGACGGCTGCGCGAGCACCTCGAACGGCACGGCGCCGCCGCGGGGCCTTGTGCAGAGCGCGCGGTCCTGGCCGTGACGGACTGGGACCGCTGCTGCCAGCTGCTGCGAGCCGGGCCCTGGTCCCACCTGGAGGACGAGATGCTCGCGCTGCTCGTCTCCGGACCCGCGCGGGGGCTCTCCGCACTGCTCGCCGGGGACCGCACGCTCGTGGCCGGCCGCGGCTCGCAGGTGGGACCGAACCGGTTGTACTTCCCCGGGGGCCAGGCTCCCGACGCTCTGCTGCACTGGCCGCGCCTGCCACCGTTCACCCCCCACGAGCACCGCGCTGCCGTCAGCGGGCCCGTCTCCCGCCCCGCAGCCGACGGGGAGAAGACCCCCAGCGAGGCCGGGCCGCCACCGCGCGGTGACGAGATGGCCGTGGTGCAGGTCGCCGAGGGACCCGGCACCCGCGCGGCGCCGGCGTCCGCGGGGAACACGGGGACAACGGCCTCGCCCGGGGGCACTAACTGGCCTCGATGCTTCCCGCTGCCGCGCACCTGGGCGGCGCCACGGTGCCACCCGGCGGGCCTGCTCCTCGGGGTCACCCGCGACGGCGCCCCTGCGGTCCACCCGTGGGGACCCGGGGCCACCCTCCTGGTTGCGGGCCCCGCACGGTCGGGACGCTCCACGTTCCTGGACGCCGCCCGCGCGGGCCTCGCCCCGGACGCACCACGGCGCGCCGGGGACGACGGCGTTCGTCACCGCGTGGTGCGCGCCGCGCCCCGCGACGCCGAGGAGGTCCACGCGCTGCTGCGTTCCCTCGAGCACCCGCACCGGGCGGTCACCCTGCTGCTGGACGACGCGGAGCGCATGACTCCTGAGGCACTCCGCGCGCTCGCCGGGGCGTGGCATCCCCGACCGTGGGCGGCCACGGAGCACCCGGTCGCACACCACGGGTCCTCACCGGGCAACCCCTCCCCTGTCCCGCCCCCTCAGCCGTCCTGGCTGCTCCCGGGGGTGCGGATCGTCCTGGGCGTGCAACTCACGGATTCCCTGCTCGCGACCTTTCCGCCCCTGCCCGCCTGGCGCCAGCACGCCGACACGCTGCTTCTGACACCACGCCGGGCCTTCGACGGCGACATGTTCGGGGCCTCGCTCGCCGGACTCGCCCTGGGTGGACCACCCGGTCGGGGCTACTGGCTCCACCGCGGGACGGCGGAACCGGTGCAGACGCCCACACGGCGCGCCGCTCCCCCCGGGGATGGACCCACGGACGAATGACGGGCAGAGGCTCTCGGGGTCAGGCCGTGGCGGCCGCCCGCGTGCGGTGCATCCAGGCGACCGTGGGCGGCGCGAACAGGCAGAGGATGGTGGTCACCGCGAGTACCGCCAGTGCAGCACCCCACGCGGCGAACGCCGCCCGCAGCAGGGAGAGCCCCACGATGAGAAGGAACGCCTGCGACACCAGGATTGCGGCGCGGGGCCACCGCTGCCCGCGCCAGGCACCTCTGGAGGCCGCTGCGAGCCACACCGATCCTCCGGCGAGCACGACCGCGGCGAAGAGCACACCCGCCAGGGGCAGGACGTGCCCCGAGAACAGCGAGACCAGGAAGCCTGCCGCCAGCACCAGCAGGCCGAGGGCCTCCAGCGCCACCAGGACGGTCACCGTCGAGGCGGTCCACGGACGGGTGCCGGGGGCCTGCGAACGGGAGCTGGGTGCCGGGGTGCTCATGGGCGTGGCCTTTCCGTGCGGGGTGGGGACACCACCACTGTAGTGACGGGCGGTGTCCGAGCTCTCACCCTGATCTGGGTGGCCCCGCAATATCACACTGGGCCGGTGGTCGCGAATCCCGCCGTGTGATGTGCCCCTCATTTCCTTGTCCCCCGTGTGTTTACGTGGGAAACTTCTGGAAACATCCCAAAGGCCCGATCGTCCGGGCCTTTTCTGTGTTCCACCACCGGTTTTCCCACCGCGGGCGTCTGCCGCCGCGCTCGGGGTGCCCTGAGGTGGACTCACCCCGACTGTTGAGAGGAGCGGTGTCGTCGTCATGGATTGGCGTAGTCGCGCAGCATGCTTGGAGAAAGACCCCGAACTGTTCTTCCCCGTGGGAAACACGGGTCCCGCCCTGCTTCAGATCGAAGAGGCCAAGGCCGTGTGCCGGTCGTGCGAGGTCATGGACACCTGCCTGCAGTGGGCGCTGGAGTCCGGGCAGGACGCCGGCGTGTGGGGCGGCATGAGCGAGGACGAGCGCCGCGCCCTCAAGCGCCGCGCCGCCCGCGCCCGTCGCGCGTCCTGACAAGGACGCCCCGCGGCTCCGAGAACCCGGCCTGAACGAGGCCCGTCACCACGGCCCGTGCCCCGTCACATCCGACGGAGCACGGGCCGTGGTGCTGTGCCCGGTTCCCGGCAGTCCGCAGCGCACAGTCGCAACGCGGGCCTGTGAGTGCTCAGCCCAGCACTCGGAGTTCTCCAGCGCGGGGCACTCAGCCGCGGTGGGAGGCGGAGCGCGGGAAGCGGGCCGTGACCACCACGCTCGTGCCGCTCGGCTCCCTGGGCTGCCACCGGATGCTTCCCTGCAGCTCACTGGCCACCAGGGTGCGCACGATCTGCATGCCGAGGCCCTCGCCCTCCGCGGGTGGCCGGTAGGCACTGACCCCGGACTCCTCGATCACGGCGTCACCCATGCCGCGTCCGTCGTCGTTGATGGCGATCTCCACCACTCGCTGCACCGCACCCGTGTCCGAGACCTCGTCCTCCCCGCGGGTGACCACGAGCTCCACCGTGCCGTCGCGGTCCCGCAGCCCGTGCTCCACGGCGTTGGCCACGAGCTCGTTGACCACCAGTGCCACGGAGGTCGCACTCTTGGAGGGCAGCCGCCCGAAGGTGCCACGCACCCGGGTTCGCACGTGCTGGGCCGCGGAGGCCGTCTCCACGGCCAGCTTGACCTGGTGGCGGATGAGGTCGTCGAAGTCCACATCCTCCGAGATCTCGTGGGACAGGGACTCGTGGACCCGGGCGATGGAGCTGACCCGGCGCATGGCCTGCTGCAGGCCGTTCCTGCCCTCGTCCGAGTGCATCCGACGGGACTGCAGCCGCAGCAGGGCGGAGACCGTCTGCAGGTTGTTCTTCACCCGGTGGTGGATCTCCCGGATGGTGGCGTCCTTCGAGACGAGCTGCAGGTCCCGGCGGCGCAGCTCGGTGACGTCCCGGCACAGCAGCAGCGCGCCGGTGCGGTCGGGGCCCTGCCGCAGGGGAATGGACCGCAGGGTGGCGGAGGCCTTCACCCCGGAGAGCTCGGCGCGCCATGGCATGGTGCCCGCCAGCACGGGGGCGAGCGTCTCGTCCACCCCGGGCGCTGCGAGCGGGAGCCCCCGGGCGACCTCCAGCAGGTTGCGCCCCTGGATGTCTCCCTCCAGCCCGAGACGGCGGAACGTGGAGAGCCCGTTGGGCGAGCAGAACTCCACCACACCCGCGGCGTCCAGGCGCAGCATGCCGTCACCCACGCGCGGCGCCCCGCGGCGGGAGTCGTTGCGCACCGCGAAGTCCGGCCAGGTCCCCTGGTTCGCCATGCGCAGCAGGTCCGCGGCGGACTCCCGGTAGACCAGCTCCATGCGGGAGGGCAGACGGTCGTGCTGCGGATCCGCCGTGAGACCCACCACCGCGATGGTGCGCCCGTTGCGCACCAACGGCACCAGGGTCACGGAGCGGGAGGCGAGACTGGACCACTCCGAGGAGCCCGCCCGCTCGATGGAACGGTCGATCCAGGCCCGGCGCAGGGTCCGTGCGGCGGAGCCCGTGACGACCTCGCCCACCATGTCCTTCTGGTACGCGGTGGGCCCGGTGGTGGGGCGCGCGTGGGCCAGGACCAGGAACTCGCCACCTTCCTCCGGAACGGGACGCCCCGTGGGGTTCTCCCGCCCCGGCACCACGGCGCGGGGGAAGCACAGCAGCAGGTCGCCGAATCCCAGGTCCGCCACCAGCTGCCAGTCCCCGACCAGCAGGTGCAGCCACTCGGCGTCCCCCGCGTCGAAGTCCGCCACCCCCCGCAGCGGGTCCGTGAATGCCATGGCGTCCTCGCCTCTCTACGTCCTGTCCCGGCGCAGCCAGGCTCCCATCCGGTGCCCCAGCCTAGTACGCGCCGGCGTGGCGCCCAGGGCCCCGCCGCCGCCCGACACCTCGGGGTGCGCGTCCCGCACCACCGCCCGGGTGAGCGCGGTGTACTCCTGCCGCAGGGCGCTGCGGGGCGCCGTCTCGGCCAGCACCGCGCCCGCGAGCAGGGCGTCGTCGCAGACCGCCGGGTCCCACACGAGGGTGTGCGCGATGCCGTGCCCCGGGGCAAAGCGCTCCCACGCCTCGGTGACGGCCGCGGCGGCTGAGCGGCCGGCCGCGGCCGGCCGCAGCTTGGTCACCGCCAAGACCACCCGCGCGTCCGGCGCCGCCTCCTCGAGGTCTGGCAGCGCCTTCACCAGACGGGGCACACCGAGGACGTCCGCCGCGCCCAGCGCGAGCACGGTGTCCGCGGCGGCCACGGCGCCGAGCGTCCCTGCGTTGCGGCGCGGGGCCAGGAAGTCACTGGTGATCTCCTCGTCCAGCTCGAGATTGAAGGAGGTGTCCACGACCACGAGTTCGTACTCCTCCCGGGCGCGCTCCAGCACCAGGTCCAGGGCCGAGCCGCGCAGCTCGGGCCAGCGGTCGTGGCGGGTGATGCCCGTGAGCACGTCCACGGAGCCCCCGGCCACCGAGACGCGCGTGACGCACCGCGCCAGACCGGGCGCGTCCAGCCGGCCCTGGTCCGCCAGGCGGCACGCCTGCGCCAGGCCGGCGGCCTCGTCCAGCAGCCCCAGGCTCGCAGCCACCGACGCGGCGTAGGTGTCCGCGTCCACGAGCAGCACCCTGTGGCCCAGCAGGGCGGCCTCCGCCGCCACGTTCAGCGCGGTGACGGTGCGCCCCGGCGCCCCGGCCGGGCCCCACACGGCCACGAGCCGGTGCTCCCGGACCTCCTCCTCCTGGGCTGAGCGGGCGCCGGAGTCCGGTTCCCACCCCTGCTCCGCGGCCTCCGGTGCACGGGGCGTGCGGGCGGCGTCGTCCGCACCGTCCCCGCGGTCGACGACGTCGCCCGCCGCCTCGCGCGCGCCCGCGCCGTCACCGCCCCGGGGTCCGTCACCGGGCGGGCGAGGACCACGCCCGCCGGCCGCGGACCCCGGGACGCCAGGAGCGGTGCTTCCGTCCGGTGGGTCTCCGCCGTCAGAACCACCGCGGGCGGTGGTTGGTCGCCACGCGGGGGCGGCCACGGCCTCTCGCACCCGGCGGGAGAGCTCCTCGCCCGAGGCCCCGGCGGGAACGGCGGCCACGCCCAGGCCCGCGAGCCGGTGGCTGTCGTGGCCCTCGACCACGAGCACGCGCAGGTGGTTGTCGGCGAGCTGGCGGAGCATGCTGGTGGTGAGCTCCTCGGCCCCCTCGGCCACGACGGCGACGTCCGCCATCCCCGTGTGGGAGCACGCCAGCAGCTCGGAGAGCTCCAGGCAGCGGCGCACCACGGTGACCTCCCCGTGCAGCCTCTCGAGCCGGTCCACGAGCTCCCACGTGCTCGTGCCCAGGGTGACCACGGAGGTGCTCACGAGCCGCTCCCCCCGGTGTTGAGCACGAGAGTCACCTTGGCGTCGTTGCCCAGGGCGTCCACGAGAGGACCCACCTGGGACTGGCGGACCAGCACGTGCACGGTCTTCCCGTCCGAACCGCCGAGGCCGGTGTCCGCGGTGTCCACCCCGGCGATCTCCGCGGCGGTCACGAGCTTCTTCGGCTCTGCGTAGCCCCTGCCCGTGGGGCGCGGCGCGGCCACCCAGACGTCCACGTGGGCGCCCGGCCCGGCCTGTGCGGGCAGGGGCGTTTCCAGCGCGATTCCCACGGGCGTGCGGTCGAGCGAGTCCGCCGTGCCCACCGCGGACGCGGGCAGCAGCTGCCCGCGGGCAACCCGCTGGGTCACCACGGTGTTCTCCCGCAGCACTTCGTCCCCGCGCACGTACTGACCGGCGGCGTCCTGCAGGTGGACGTCCACCGTGGTGAGGTCCTCGGCCGTGATCCGCTGCCCGACGGGCAGGTCGTCGGCCGCCACGTAGTACGGCTCGCTGCGGTTGGCCGTGGCCACCAGCAGCACCACACCCATGACGGAGAGCAGCACCAGCAGCAGTCCCACGAGCAGGCGCGGGTCCCGCCACGACGGTTTCCGGAACCGGGCCGCGCTGCGCGCCCCCGGTGCTGCGCGGTCCTGCGGTGCGCTGACTGACATGGTCCGTGTCCTTCCCCCTGTGCCGCCGGCCCCCGCCGGCTCCCCCGAGTGTGCCCGGCCGAAAGACTCCCCCGGAAGTGTGACGTGGCGCATGTGGACGGAGCGGCCCACGCCCGGAACCCCCGCGATCCCTGTTGATAACCGTGTTCTCCCAGCCCCACATGGGACAATGTGCGCCAAGGACCGATGATTCAGCATCGAAGAGCACCAAAGGAAGTGATGCACCGACATGACGCAGCAACGATTCCTCACCCTGGCGGACGTCGCCGAGATCCTCTCGATCTCCGTCCCCCAGGCCAGGGCCATGGTGCGCTCCGGTGAGCTCCCCGCCATCCAGGTGGGCGGGCGCGGGCAGTGGCGCGTGGAGAAGGCCAAGCTCGAGGAGTACATCCAGCAGGGCTACGAGCGCACCCAGACCGCGGTGCGGGAGGGGTCCCTGCACTGACTCATCCCGGGTCCAGGGAGGAGAGCACCACCACCGACTGGAAGGTGACCGTGCGCTGACCCAGCACGGCGCGGCGGCGTCGGAACTGGTCCCCGGGATGGACGGCCACGTCGAAGAAGTCCTGCCCCACGGCGTCCACGGTGCCCTCCAGCTCCCCGTGCCCGGGATGCTCCCGGACGACCACCCGCACGTGGACCCGGGCCGTGCTGAGCGCACGCACCACGTGTCCCATGCCGAGCCGGCGGACGGTCGAGCGCTCCGGCAGCATCTCGAAGCGCCGGGGCAGGCCCTCCCACCACACCACGCCGTGCAGCGGCACCAGGTGCTGGACAGGCCCCTCCCGCATCACCACCCAGCCCGCGCCCACGTCCACCAGCAGACCCTCGAGCACGTCCCCGTGCACGAGGCGCACCCGCACCCGCCCCTCCCGGTGCGCGGCCAGGCGTTCCACCAGGGTCAACCGGGACAGCTCCGCGCGCGCAGTCTCCGCCGCCTCCTGCTCCACCTCTCGCACCCGGGCCTGGGCCAGCTGCGACTCCATGTCCTCGAACAGCTCGTCCCACCGCATGGTCCGCTCTCCTCTCCTGCACCGCGCTGGGAAGAGCGGTCGGCACGTTCCCGTGACCGCGCCTGCTCCCCTGCCCGTGCCCTGTCCTCCGCCGCGGTTCCGGCGGGCTCGTCTCCGGCGCACACTTTCCGCCCAGCTCAGAACCGGACCAGCTCAGGCCCGCCCCATCCCCGCCACAGGCTACGACGCCGGGGTCCGTTCCCCCAGCCGCTCCAGGGGAAACCTGCATGTGATCGCATGGATCATTGACTCCCGCACTCATCACGTGAATGATCTAAAAATGTCAAACGACATCAAATGACAACATCGGAGGCGAAAATGCCACGTGCGGCTTTCGAGCGATCGACGCAACAGGCACAGGCGCCCGCTCGCGCGGAGGCGGGGTGGCTGCTCGTGCCCCTGCTCGCGGCCGTCCTCGGCGCGCTCGGCTGGGCGCACGTGCACTCACTGGAGCGGGCGGAGACCGGGTCCCACCCCGAGCTCCTCGTGGCGGTCCTCGCGGCGGGTGCCTGCCTGGCGGTGGCCGGCTGGTGGCTCGGCGGTCTGCTCATGCTCGGTGTGGGCGCCCTGGCACGCAGACTGCGCTGGACCCCGCTCGAGCGCTGGGCGGCCCGGCTGACACCCGGCCTGGTGGCCCGCACGGCCGCGGCCCTGGTGGGTGCCCAGCTCATCGCGGTGGCTCCGGCCCACGCGGACGACGCCGCCCTGGACCCCTTCTGGTCCCCGGCCGCCTCGGGGACCGAGCAGCTCGCCCCGGCCGCCGACCACGGGTCCGGTACGGTGCAGGGCGAGAGCCCCGAGGTCGGCACCCCGGACGACGGAAGCGGCACCGGGGTCCTCACCCCGGATGCCGCTGCAGAAGCCCCAGCCCCATCCGCAACGCCGGGGACGCCGGGAGGTGACCGGGCGGCGTCGAACGCGACGGCCCCCGAAGCCGAGACGGCAGACGCGGCTGACGGCGGCGCCACGACCGACGGGGGCGTCGCCGGTGACACCCCGTCCGCGACGCACCTGCCCGCGGGTGGCTCCGCCGCTGTGGCCACCGGGACACCTGGTGCCGCCCCCGTCAGTGCGGCGCCGGCCCGCACCCGGGTGGTGGACGGCACGCTCACGGTGGTCAGCGGGGACACCCTGTGGGACCTCACGGCGGAGCTCCTGGGCCCGGGGGCCTCCGACGCGACCGTCTACCACCACCTCACGTCATGGCTCGAGCACAACAGCCTCGCGCAGCACGGAGACCTGATCCGACCCGGGGACCAGCTCCGGGTGCCCCCCGAGGTGCTGGACCCGACCGGCGGCGCGCGGTGAGGACCACCCCGCGCACCGTGTCCGCACGCCCCCGAACACCACACCTCACACGAACCACCCAGAGCAGCACACCCACGAAGGAGAACGCCATGACCCTCACCATCCCGGAGTCCGCACCCCGCACTCCCGCCGGGGGCTACACCTGGCGCAGGGACCGCTCGGCCGCCGCCCTGACGGGTCGCAACGACGCCGAGCGGGTGGGCGCCATCGCCCGGAGCATCGGACAGGCAGCCGTGGAGATCCTGGCGGGGACCCGGCCCGCGTCCCAGCTCTCCCGCTGGACGGACCCAGAGGTGGTGGAACGCTTCGCGCAGCGGGCCGCCATGCTCAAGCTCGTGCAGGAGCAGTGCCCCGAGCGTCGCGCGCTCTTCGACGTGCACCGTGCCGCCAGGGTCCGCCGGGTGCGGGTCTGCAGCCCGGCTCCCGGGTGCTGGGAGGCGTCGCTCGTGATCGACGAGGCCGCACGCACGCGGGCAGTGGCCCTGCGCATCGAGCGGGTGGCACGGCAGTGGCGGGTCACCCACCTGGAAGTGGGATGACCCGCCACGTCACCGGCTGCCGTCAGCGGCGTGAGCCACGCTTCGCGGCGGAGGAACCCTTCTTCTTGCCGCCCCTGCCCGCCTTGCCGCGACGCTGGGCGCGGTTGGCGCCCGTGTCCACGGCGTCGTCGGGCTCCGTCGCGGCACTGCCACCGGCGCTCCCGGGGGCGGCTCCACCGTCGGCAGGTGCGGATCCGGCTGCCGCACCTCGCTGCGCGGTGGCCGCGCCGTCCCCGGCCGGGGACCCGGTCTCGACGGCTGCCTGGGGCTCGCCGTCCTCGTCCGGGGCGGTGTACTGCAGGAACGCGGGACGCTGCGGGGTGCTCAGCTCCACCGCTCCGCCGTCCGCGCCGGTGCGCTGCGTGCGGACCTCCAGGTTGAACAGCGTGACCACCGTCTGCTCCCGGATGGCCGCCATCATCTCCTGGAACATGGCGTGGCCCTCACGCTGGTACTCCACGAGGGGATCGCGCTGGGCCATGGCCCGCAGCCCGATGCCCTCCTTGAGGTAGTCCATCTCGTAGAGGTGCTCCGGCCACCGCTGCCCGATCACGGAGAGCAGCACGCGCCGCTCCAGGTTGCGCATGGCCTCGGAGCCCAGCTGGTCCTCCCGCTCCTGGTACATGACCTTCGCGTCGGAGAGGATCTGCTCCTGCAGGAAGTCGGAGGTCAGCCGCGGGCGGCCGCCCGCTTCCTCCACGACCTCCTCCGGGGTCAGGGACACGGGGTAGATGGCTCGCAGCGCGGTCCACAGCTTGTCCAGGTCCCAGTCCTCGGGGTGGCCCGTGCGGGTGCGCTCGGCCACTGCGGAAGTGATGACCTCCTCGGTGAACTGCTGGATCTGCTCGGCGATGTCGTCACCCATGAGGATCCGTCTGCGGTCCTTGTAGATCACCTCGCGCTGGCGGTTCAGGACGTCGTCGTACTTCAGCACGTTCTTGCGCTGCTCCGCGTTGCGGCCCTCCACCTGGTTCTGCGCGTTGGCGATCCCGGAGGTGATGAGCCGCCCGGTCACGGGGACGTCGTCCGGCGCGATGGCCATCAGACGCTGCGCGGCACCGGGGTTGAACAGCCGCATGAGGTCGTCGGAGAGGGAGAGGTAGAACCGGGACTCCCCGGGATCCCCCTGGCGGCCGGAGCGCCCGCGCAGCTGGTTGTCGATGCGGCGGGACTCGTGGCGCTCGGTGCCCAGCACGTAGAGTCCGCCGGCCTCGAGGACCTCGTCGTGCTCGGACGCGGTGGCCGCCTCGCACGCCTCGAGGACCTCGGGCCACCTGGCCTCGTACTCCTCGGCGTCCCGCTCCGGGTCCAGCCCCATCTCGGCCATCTTCTCCACGGCGTTGAACTCCGCGTTGCCGCCCAGCATGATGTCCGTGCCGCGCCCGGCCATGTTGGTGGCCACCGTGACGGCGCCCTTGCGGCCCGCCTGCGCGACGATCGCGGCCTCGCGCGCGTGGTTCTTCGCGTTGAGCACCTCGTGCCGGACCCCGCGCTTGGCCAGCAGACGGGAGAGGTACTCGGACTTCTCCACGGACGCCGTGCCCACGAGCACGGGTTGGCCCTTCTCGTGGCGCTCCTCGATGTCGCGCACCACGGCGGCGTACTTGGTGGCCTCGTTCTTGTAGACCACGTCCCGCTTGTCCTCGCGGGCGATGCCGCGGTGCGGCGGGATGGCCACCACGCCGATCTCGTAGGTGTTCATGAACTCGGCGGCCTCGGTCTGGGCCGTGCCGGTCATGCCGGAGAGCTTGTCGTACAGGCGGAAGTAGTTCTGCAGGGTGATCGTGGCCATCGTCTGGTTCTCGGGCTTGATCTCCACGCCCTCCTTGGCCTCGATGGCCTGGTGGACGCCCTCGTTGTACCGGCGCCCGGCGAGCACACGACCGGTGTGCTCGTCCACGATCTTCACCTCACCGCCGGAGACGATGTAGTCCTTGTTGTTGCGGAACAGCTCCTTGGCCTTGATGGCGTTGTTCAGGAAGCCGATCAGCGGGGTGTTCTGGGACTCGTAGAGGTTGTCGATGCCCAGCCAGTCCTCGACCTTCTCGATGCCGGGTTCGAGCACGCCCACGGTGCGCTTCTTCTCGTCCACCTCGTAGTCGGTCTCGGGCTGCAGCTTCTGGACCACGGTGGCGAACTCCCGGTACCACCGGTTGGCCTCCCCCGAGGCGGGACCGGAGATGATGAGCGGGGTCCTGGCCTCGTCGATGAGGATGGAGTCCACCTCGTCCACGATCGCGAAGTTGTGCCCGCGCTGCACGAGCTCGTCCTTGCTCCACGCCATGTTGTCGCGCAGGTAGTCGAAGCCGAACTCGTTGTTGGTGCCGTAGGTGATGTCCGCGGCGTACTGCTCGCGGCGCGCGGCGGGATCCTGACCGGCGAGGATCACGCCGGTCTCCAGCCCCAGGAAGCGGTAGACACGGCCCATCAGGTTGGCCTGGTACTCCGCGAGGTAGTCGTTGACGGTGACCACGTGCACGCCCTTGCCCGTGAGGGCGTTGAGGTAGGCCGGCGCGGTGGCCACCAGCGTCTTGCCCTCACCGGTCTTCATCTCCGCGATGTAGCCCAGGTGCAGCGCGGCACCACCCATGATCTGGACGTCGAAGTGGCGCTGCCCCAGGGTGCGCGACGCCGCTTCCCGCACCGCGGCGAAGGCCTCGGGGAGCAGCCGGTCCAGGGACTCGCCGTCCGCGATGCGCTCCCGGAAGGAGTCGGTCTCGGCACGCAGCTCGGCGTCGGAGAGGGCGGAGAAGCTGTCCTCCAGGCTGTTGACGGCGTCGGCGTAGGTCCTCAGCCGCTTCAGGACGCGCTTGTCCCCCGTGCGGAGAACCGTTTCCAGGAATGACGCCACGTGTGTTCGCTCCTCCGAGATCAGTGGTGGGCACCGGAACCGACAGCGGGTGCACCGCCGAACAGTGTACGTGAGTGAGTCTGGACGGGGCCCGGACAGCGGGACGGGCCCCGCGCGGTGCTCGCGGGGCCCGTCCCTGCCCGCCGGGGTGCAGCGGACTCGGCACGGCTTCAGGAGGCGGGTGCCTCCGCCTGGTAGGCGCGGGTGCCCTCGTCCTCGGCGCGGCCGTCGCTGCTGAGGCTGATCACGCCGTACTCCCAGCCTTTGCGGCGGTACACGGCGGAGGGCTCCCCGGTCTCCCGGTCCACGAAGAGGAAGAAGTCGTGGCCTACGAGCTCCATCCTGTCCACGGCCTCGTCCACGGAGACCTGCTCCGCGGGGAAGCGCTTGCGCCGGATCTCCACGGGCGTGGGGGCCTCGCTGAGGGGGTGCTCGGTGTCGAAGGCCTCGTCCTCGGCGGCGGCCAGGGCCTGCTCGGACGCGAAGCCGGGGAACGGACCGGTGGAGACCACGGGCAGCGCCCCCGTGGCCTCGTGCACGGCCACGGGCCTCTGGTGGCCACCGCGGTGGACCTTGCGCCGGTCGCGGGCCCGGCGCAGCTGCTCCACGAGCTTGGCGTAGGCCTCGTCGAACGCGGCGAACTTGTCGTCGTTGCGCGCCTCGGCCCGCAGCACGGGGCCGCGCCCCACCACGGTGAGCTCCACCCGCATGCCCTGGTGCCCGGAGGACGCGTTCTCCTTGGTGACCTTGACCTCGATGCTCTGGATCTGGTCGCCGAGCTGCCGGAACCGCTCGCTCTTCTCCTGCGCGTACTCCTTGAAGCGCTCCGGCAGGGTGACGTTGCGGCCTTGGATGTTCAGTTCCATGAGAGCCTCCACGACTTGAGGACGGCGCGGGATCTGCTGCTCTCCCGCACGGGACACCTTCGATGCCTCCCGTGCTCCCACGCTAGATGAAAACGTGACGTAATTCACGGATCTCGTCACCCGGTGTTCACGTGCCGTTCTCCCGGCGCACCACCCGCACTCCGGCCAGGGTGACCACCGCGGGGACCGTGGCCCCGGCCGCGCGCAGGCACCGCACGGCCTCCGAGGCCGTGGCTCCCGTGGTGAGGACGTCGTCCACCACCACGCACGTGCGTCCGGTCACGTCCCGGGCGCGCATGACACCACGGATGGCCCGGGCTCGCTCACCGCGCCCCCTGCCCTTCTGCGCCGCCCCGCCTTTCAGCACCGGGCCCCGGTGCCGAAGCACATGGCGCACCTCGGTGCGGGCGGGCACCGCGGCGGCGTCGAGAACCACGGCCACGGGATCGAACCAGCGACGACGCCGTGCCCGCGCGCTCGTGGGCACCGGCACCCAGTGCAGGGTCCCGGACGCGGGTGCCAGCTCCCGAGCCGCCGCGGCCAGCACCGGGGAGAGCGCGGCGGCGAGCACGGGCGCGAGATCCGTGCGTCCACCGTTCTTGAACGCCAGCAGCGCGGAGGCCAGCTCGTGCTCGTACCGGCCCGCGGTGTAGACGGCCACCCCCGCGGCGGCCAGCGGAGCCGGCGGCACAACCTGTCCCGGCTGAGCCGCGGTGCGCCGCAGGAGCACGCGGCAGCCGTGGCACAGCGCGGCCCCCGGGCGCGCGCACACAGCACACGAGACGGGCAGGAGCAGCTCCAGGGCCTGCGACCACCACGTGCCCCACCGGATGGCCGTGCGGTCCCACGCGGCCGCGCGCCAGGCCTCTCCCGGTGCGGTTCCCCGGGTGGCGCGTTCCGTCCGGCCCTGCCCCTCCGACCCGAGCCGTGGTCGGTTCCGCCCGGTGCGGGCGTTGCCGCTCGAGGACGGTGGGCGGAGTCGGGTGCTCATGCCACCAGCCCACCCCGTGGCGGGGCAGGGTGCCACTGCGCAGCGCCCATGGGGAGGGCGGCCCGCACGGCGGACGGACCCCAGGGCCCGGACGGGGCCGCGGCCCGGTCAGCCCGCGAACGCGGTGTCGGTGACGTCCTCGCTCTGCAGCGCCCAGGAGCTGCCGGTGAGCATGTAGAGCCGCCCGTCGGAGGCGCCGTAGACCGCGGCGGACCCGTTGCCCCCGGCGATCGAGGTGACCCCGGTCAGGGACGGGAGGTCGTCGTGCTCGCCGGCCACCGTGTAGCGGCGGGGCTGGGCGTTGCCGTCCTGGTTCAGCGCGGTGGTGACGAACTCGTTCGCTCCGATCCACTGGGCGGTATTCACATCCACGTCCGCGGCCACGGCATTGCCCTTCTCCAGGCCCGTGGGCCGCCCGGACGCGTCGCGCACCACCCCGGCGATGCTGATGACCGCGCGGGAGGAGCTGTCGTCCGTGGTGACCACCAGGGCACGGCTGCCCTCGCGGGAGATCCGCAGGGAGGCCACGTGCTGGCCCTGGAGCCACTCCGCGGAGACGGTCCCGCCGGATCCGTCCGCGGCGGCGGGCACGGCGTGCACGGCCCCGGAGCGGTCCGAGCCCCAGACCCACCCCAGGGTGTCGAAGCTCGGGCGGGTGGGCCTGTCCCCGGACCAGCGCCGCTGCGGCGTCTTCCCGGGGCTCACCGTGTACACGGCGGAGTCCTCGGTGTCCACGAAGCCGAACGTGGAGGCCTCGGCGCCCATTGCCGGCTTGGTGACCACGGCCCCAGCGGGAAGGGAGAGGTCCTGGATCTTCTCGGTCTGCCCTCCCTGGAAGAAGGCCAGCTGGTTGTCCGAGACCCCGATCTGCCGGTTCGGGACGGTCGCGGAGCTGGCCGGGTCAACGTCCTGGTTGCCCGAGGACTCCACCGGGGCGTCGTCGACCGTGAGGTGCAGGTCCTCCACCGTGGGCACGGACCGCAGGGTGGCGCGCAGCTGCCGCTCCATCCGGCGCGCCTGCTCCACGTCCGCCGGATCGAAGTTCGAGAGGCTGAGGTCCACGGCGGCCGTCCCGCCCGAGACCGGCACGGACGAGCGCGAGAGGGAGGCGGCCTGCGGGATGGCGCTCTTCACGGCGTCCCCCAGGTAGCTGGCAGGCCCGTCCAGCAGCGCACGCACCGCCGCCGTGGACGCCGTGGGGCGCTTGGCGAACCAGCGGGGGTCCGGGACCAGGGTCTTCCCGTCCTGCGCCGAGTAGTAGTAGAGGTCCACGGGCGAGAAGATCTGACGGAAGTCGGTCTCCGGGACCAGCACCCCGTCCGGTGCCCTGGAGATCCGCCACTGGCCGTCCACGGAGGTCAGGGCGAAGTCCAGCACGCGGGTGCTGCCCTTGGGCTGGGCCGTGAGGACCCCGTTCGCCCCGAGCTCGGAGCTGACCTCCGTGGTGGTGCGGAACTCGCCCTCGTTCAGGCGCGGCACCGTGGTGGGTTCGCCGGAGTGGATGAGCACCCGCGCATCCGGTTTCCACGTGGTGGCCAGCTGCGGGGTGAGGTACTGGCGGGCCACGGAGTAGTCGTCCTGGGCGCCCACGCCGGCGGCCAGGAAGCCCTCCACGACCTCCTGCGCGGTGGCTCCGGCGCGCGGGGCCTGCGGGTTGAACGGCATGTCGCTCTGCTGCGACTGCCCGGTGGGCTCGATGACCCTGTGCACGGGACCGGAGCTGGGCATGGCACCGCACGCGGACAGCGCGAAGGCCACGGCGAGGACCGTGGCGGCGGTGGCGCACCGCCTTCCGCGGGTGCGGGAGATGCTCGCGGCCTCCGCCGCGGGGTCTCCCCCGGTGGACGCTGCGCCCCGTGGGCTCATGGTTCCTCCGTCCCGGCTCCGCGCTGCGCGGGGCCCGATCCTGTGTGCCTGCCCCCGTCCGCCGTCCCGCCGGTTCCGGCGACGGCCGTGGACCCTGAATCCGGGGCCCCACGCCATGCGGGCTCGGGGTGCCCCGCCACCGCGGGGCCGACGCCGCCGTGACCGGACCCGGCGGCGTCGTCGGCGGGAGCGGGCGGGGACTCCAGAACGGCCGCGGACCCGGGGACGGCCTTCACCGCCGGGGGTGTGAGCTGCAGGGACCCTGTGTCCGTGACGCGGGCGGTGGACTCGGTGAAGCGGTCGGCCGGGGGCAGGGGCAGGGGGTTGGGCAGCTCGGGGTCCAGCGGCTGCGTGTGCAGCAGCGGGAGGGTGAGGCGGAAGCACGCGCCGTTGCCCGGTTCCGCCCACGCCTCAAGGCGCCCGCCGTGCAGCCGGGTGTCCTCCGTGGCGATCGCGAGCCCCAGCCCCGTGCCCCCCACGGTGCGGGCGCGCGCGGGATCTCCCCGCCAGAAGCGGTTGAACACCTTGGTGACCTGGTCCGGCGTCATGCCGATCCCGTAGTCGCGCACCGCCACGGCCACGCAGTTCGCGTTCGCGGCGACGTAGATGTCCACGGGCTCGCTCTCCCCGTGCTCCAGGGCGTTGGTCACCAGGTTGCGCAGGATCCGGTCGATCCGGCGCTGGTCCATCTGCACCACGCACCGGGTCAGCGTGGAGCGCACCGTGAGCTCCGAGCCGGAGGTGAGGACGATCGGGGCGGCCGCCTCCACCACGTCGTAGATCACGGTGAAGATGTCCGTGGAGGCGGTGTCCAGGCGGGCGGCGCCGGCGTCGAACCGGGAGATCTCCAGCAGGTCCGAGAGCATGGAGTCGAACCGGTCCACCTGGTTGTGCAGCAGCTCGGCGGAGCGGCGGTTGACCGGGTCGAAGTCCTCGCGGGCGTTGTACAGCACCTCCGCGGCCATCTTCACGGTGGTCAGCGGGGTGCGCAGCTCGTGGGAGACGTCCGAGACGAAGGTCTGCTGCATGGAGGACAGCTGCTCCAGCTGCGTGATCTGGGTCTGGATGGAGTCCGCCATCTTGTTGAAGGACCGGGACAGCCGGGCCACCTCGTTGGTCCCGCGCACCTGCAGCCGCACGTCCAGGTCCCCCTCGGAGAGCCGCTGGGAGACCCGCGCCGTGCCGGACACCGGGCGCACCACCTCCCGGGTGACGTACCAGACCACGGTGCCCACGAGCAGCAGCAGCGCCACCATGGACAGCAGGAGCACGGCGTGGATGGAGTCCAGGGTGGCCTGGGGGTCGGAGAAGTCGTACACGAAGTACAGGCCGTAGCGGGAGTTCTGGTTCAGCTGCACCACGTCCCCGATCACGATGACGGGCTGCTCGGGGCCGTTCTCCGTCATGCGCGCGGACGCCGGCTGCCAGTAGGTGCCGTCACCGCCCTCCACGCGCTGCTGCAGCTGCTGCGGAACCGTGGCCGAGGTCATCCACGAGCTCTCCGTCTGCACGCCCACGAAGGACTGGCCCGTGCCCTGGTCCAGGGGGATCAGGATCCAGCGGTGGTCCTGGGATCCCGCGTCCTGGCTCAGGCTGCCCAGGGTCGAGTTGATGAGCGCCTGGACCTCGGTGCGGTCCGAGGCGTCCGAGGCGTCGAAGCTCGCCTGGGCGGTGTCGATGTCACCGCGCGCCTCCTCCAGAACCTGGTTGAGGCGGTCGGTGAACAGCCGGTCCGCGATCTGGTGCGAGAGGAAGCTGCCGGTGGCGAGGAACGCCACGGTGGTCAGGGACAGGGCCACGGCGATCGCGCGGAACTGCAGGGACTGGCGCCAGCGTCGGAGCACCGTGCGCCGCGCCAACCGGATCCTGCGGAACCGCTTGGGACGGCGGCGCACGGGAGGGACCGTGGCCGTGGAGCGCGCCGGGGCGGGCGTCACCGGTGCGGGTGCCCGCCGGCCTTGTAGCCGATGCCGCGCACCGTGAGCACCACTTCCGGGTTCTCCGGGTCCCGCTCCACCTTGGAGCGCAGCCGCTGGACGTGCACGTTGACCAGCCGGTTGTCCGCCGCGTGCGGGTAGCCCCACACGTCGCGCAGCAGCTCGTCACGGCTGAACACCTGGTGGGGATGGCGTGCGAGCGTGGTCAGCAGGTCGAACTCCAGGGGGGTCAGGGCGATCTCCTCGCCGCCGCGGGTCACCGTGTGCCCGGTGACGTCGATGACGATGTCCCCCAGCGTGATCTCCTGGCTGGTGCCGCGGTCGGTGGGCCGCAGCCGGGCCTTCACGCGCGCCACGAGCTCCGCGGGCTTGAAGGGCTTGGGGACGTAGTCGTCCGCTCCGGCCTCCAGCCCGCGCACCACGTCCGCGGTGTCCGACTTGGCGGTGAGCATCACGATGGGAACGTCCGACTCCGCCCGGATCTGCTGGCACACCTGGATGCCGTCCATCCCGGGCAGCATGAGGTCCAGCAGGATCACGTCCGGTTCCGAGGCGCGGAAGACGTCCCGCGCGCTGGAACCGTCGTAGCAGTGCACCGGCTCGAAGCCCTCCGAGGACAGAATGATGCCGATCATCTCGGACAACGCGGCGTCGTCGTCCACCACCAGAATTCGCGCCTTCATGCCCGCCTTCGCCCTCGTACGTGCCGGCGGGGGCGGCCGAGGCCGACGCCCCGCGTCCTACCGGTGGAAGTCTACGGCCTGGGAGGGCTCATCCCTCGCCGCACACCTCCGTGAGCGCGCTGCACACGTCGGTGAGCCGCCGCAGGGCGCCGGGCACCTCGGGCGGGGTCAGCGTGGAGATCTCCGACGACGGCGCCAGCACCGTCCCCAGCAGCGCCGCAGGGTCCATCCCGAGCTCGCTCCAGGGCCGCACCACCCGCTCCACGAGCGGGCGCACCGGCCCGCGCCCCGTGACGGGGACCGAGTCCAGGCACAGGCCCACCCCCGCCTCGTGCAGGGCGGCGAGGGGCTCCCACAGCACGGGGTCCAGCGGGGGCAGGGCGAGAGCGGCGGCGTCGGCACCTGTGTCGCGGGCCCAGCGCGCGGTGGGCGTCCCGGCGGCGAGCACCACGGTCGCGCCGGCGGCGTGCGCGGCGGAGACCGCGTCCGTGAGGGCGGCGCGCACCTCGTGGGGCGGCAGCGAGCGCAGGGTGCGGTAGCCACTGGCCGTGGGGATGGTGCCGGAGAGCACCGGCTCCAGGTGGGGCTCCTCGACCACGAGCACCGTGTCCCGCCCGTCCGTGTTGCGGCGCAGACCCGCCAGGAGAGCGGGAAGCCCGGAGCACCACGACTGCGTGAGGTCCCGCCGTGCACCGGAGTCGGACTGCAGCTTCTCCCCGTTGTGGACGTGCACGGTGGCGGCCAGGGACACCGGGCCCAGCAGGGAGAACACCACGGGGCCGGTGTCCGCACCGGACTCCGCGCCCAGCACGTCCGCCACCACGTTGAGGTCGCTCGCGAGCAATGCGCGCGCCTGGCGGGAGTCGTCTCCGGGGACCCCGCTGACACGCCACCCGTGCGGCTGGCGGTCCGCGTACAGGGAGTCCAGCACGGCGCACGTGCGCGCCGCGAGCTCCGCCTGCGGACCGCGTTCGGGCAGCAGCGGCACGGCGGCCCGGTGGGGTGCGCCCAGTTCACCGCGCAGCACGGTGAACGCCTCCACGGGGTCGGTGCCCCGCAGGGCCCGGGTGAGGGTGGCGGTGGTCGCGTCCGCGGCGAAGGCGCTCATGCGTCCGTGCCGCGCCGGCGGTCCTCGGAGATGGCCTCGTGGTGGCGGATGACCTCGCTGATGATGAAGGTCAGGAACTTCTCCGCGAACTCCGGATCCAGGTGCGCGGCCTCCGCGAGGTGGCGCAGCCGCTGGATCTGGGCCTTCTCCCGCTCGGGGTCGGAGGGCGGGAGGTCGTTCTCGGCCTTGAGGCGCCCCACGCGCTGCGTGGCCTTGAAGCGCTCCGCGAGGATGTGGATCAGCGCGGCGTCGATGTTGTCGATGGTCCCGCGGATGGCGCTCAGCTGCTCCAGCGCGGAGTCCGGGGCCTGGCGCGCGGCGGCACTCGCGGCGGGGTCGACGGGTGCGTGGTCGGCGGGATCGCTGCTGGGGGTCATCCCCCCACTCTAAACGGGGTGCCGCACGGGCCCCAGTGGACGCGGGTCAGCGCGCGGGAACCGCCGCGCGGTCCGCGTACGCGGCGTCGATCGTGGCCTGGCCCAGCACGCGGGTGCCCTGGTAGAGCACCATGGTCTGTCCCGGTGCCACGCCGCGCTGCGACTCGTCCAGCCGCACGTGCAGACGCGGTTCACCGGACTCCCGGGTGAGCCACGCGCTGGCAGGCGCGGGGTCCCCGTGGGCGCGCACCTGCACCGTCACCGCGAACTCCTCCGAGCGGCCGTCCGCCCGCAGGGCCTGGACCTCGCGGGGTGGCAGACCGGCCCAGGAGGGGCGGATGCCCTCCATGACGTCGATGGCCAGCAGCGCCTCGGGCCCCACCACCACCTCGTTGGTCCTGGGCCGGATCTCCAGCACGAACCGGGGCTTGCCGTCCGGAGCGGGGCGGCCGATGTGCAGCCCGCGGCGCTGTCCCACGGTGTAGGCCTGGGCGCCGCGGTGCTCCCCGAGCTCGTGGCCCTCGGTGTCCACGATCTGGCCGGGCTCCAGCTCCATGTGGTCCGCGAGCCAGCCCCGGGTGTCGCCGTCGGGGATGAAGCAGATGTCGTGGGAGTCCGGCTTCTTCGCCACGGACAGCCCCCGCTGCTCCGCCTCGGCGCGCACCTGGGCCTTGGAGGGGGTCTCGGCGAGCGGGAACAGTGCGTGCTCGAGCTGCTCGGCCGTGAGCACGCCCAGCACGTAGGACTGGTCCTTCGCCCAGTCCGCGGCGCGGTGCAGCTCCTTGTGCCCGTCCGCGCCGGTGACCACCTTGGCGTAGTGCCCCGTGCAGACGGCGTCGAAGCCGAGGGCCAGGGCCTTCTCCAGCAGGGCCGCGAACTTGATCTTCTCGTTGCAGCGCATGCACGGGTTGGGGGTGCGCCCCGCGGCGTACTCGGCCACGAAGTCGTCCACGACGTCCGCCTGGAAGCGCTCGGAGAAGTCCCACACGTAGTACGGGATCCCCAGCTTCTCGGCGGCACGCCACGCGTCCCGGGAGTCCTCGATGGTGCAGCACCCGCGCGCGCCCGTGCGCAGGGTCCCCGGGGTGCGGGACAGGGCCAGGTGGACACCGGTCACGTCGTGCCCGGCGTCCACCGCGCGGGCCGCGGCCACCGCGGAGTCCACCCCGCCACTCATCGCTGCAAGTACGCGCACGCAGTTCCCTTCCTGGAGTCTCTCTCGTGGGATCCCTGGCACAACGCCGCTCTCCCGGGTGCTATTCCCCGTGCCACGGCCGCCCCGGGTGGTGCGCCGCGGCGGAGGTCTCCTCAGGCAGAGAACCCGGGCACGTGCCCGGACAGCCCCGCCGCCCTGGCCCGGGCGTGGACATCCCGCAGGGCGTCGAGCACCGCCGCGACGTCCTCGGGGGTGCTGGAGTGTCCCAGGGAGAAGCGCTGCGCGCCGCGGGCGGTCTGCTCGTCCACCCCCATGGCCAGCAGCACGTGGGAAGCACGTGGCACCCCCGCGCTGCACGCGGAGCCCGTGGACAGAGCCACCCCGGCGGCGTCGAACAGGAAGAGCATGGAGTCGCCCTCGCAGCCCGGGAAGGTGAAGTGGGCGTTGCCGGGCAGCCGGGTGGGAGCCTCCCACTCCTCCTCCGGGGAGCCGGGCTCGGGACCGCGCAGCACGGCCTCCGGCACGCGCTCGCGGATGCCCGCCACGAGGGTGTCGCGCAGGGTGGCGCGGCGCAGGAACTCGGTGCGGGCGTCCCGCCCGGCGGCCTCGACCGCCGCGCCGAACGCGGCCGCCCCCGCGGCGTTCACGGTCCCCGAGCGCACGCTGCGCTCCTGTCCCCCACCGAAGCTCGTGGCCGAGAGCTTCACGGTTCGCGGCGCGTAGAGCGCGCCCACTCCCATGGGCCCTCCCAGCTTGTGCGCGGACACCGCGAGCGTGCTGATCCCGGGCAGGTGGGCGTCCACGGGCACGGCGCAGAACGCCTGCACGGCGTCCACGTGGAACGCGACCCCCGCCCGCTCGCACAGCGCCGCGAGCTCCCGGACGGGCTGCACCGTGCCCACCTCATTGTTGGCCCACATCACGGTGACCAGGGCCACCTCCTGCGCGCGCTCGGCGAGCAGCTGCTCGAGCGCTCCCGGGTCCACCCGGCCGGTCGCGTCCACGCCGAGCCACACGAGCTCCGCACCCTCGTGGGCGGCGAGCCACTCGGCGGCCTCGGAGACCGCGTGGTGCTCCACCGTGGACAGGGCGATCACGCGGCGCCGCGGCTCGGCCTCGCGCGCGGCCCGGTACAGCCCGAGCACCGCCATGTTGTCCGCCTCGGTGCCGCCCGAGGTGAGGATGATCTCCACGGGTTCCGCGTTCAGCGCCGCCGCCACGGCGTCCCGCCCGGTCTCCAGGGCCATGCGGGCCAAGCGGCCCCCGGCGTGCAGGGACGCCGGGTTTCCGCCGCGCTGGGCCTGGGCCACGAAGGCGGTGACGGCCTCGGGCAGCATGTCGGTGGTGGCGGCGTGGTCCATGTAGACGCGGGGTGCGGGCATGGCCCCATTCTACGAACGCCCCCGACGCCCCGACCCGCGGCGGCCCGGTGCCGCCCTAGACTCGCAGCCATGCTGCACTTCGTCTTCCACTCCCCCGAGATCCCCGGCAACACCGGCAACGCCATCCGCCTGGCCGCGTGCACGGGCGCACGCCTGCACCTGGTGGAGCCGCTGGGGTTCAACTTCGACGACGCCAACCTCCGCCGCGCCGGACTGGACTACCACGACCTCGCGGTCATGGACGTGCACCCCACGGTCGAGGACCTGTGGGAGCGGCTCGGGGACGCGCGGGTCATCGCGTTCACGTCCCACTCCGGGACACGGCACACCGATCTCGAGTACCGGGACGGGGACGTGCTGCTGTTCGGCCGGGAGTCCACGGGGCTGCCGGAGCCGGTTCTCGCGGACGAGCACGTGGCCGAGCGCGTGCGGATCCCCATGCTCCCGGGCAGGCGGTCCCTGAACCTGGCCAACTCGGCGTCGATCGCCCTCTACGAGGCGTGGCGCCAGCTGGGATTTCCCCAGGGCGTGTGAACCACCCGCGCACCGCTCGGGACGACGCCGCCCGCGGCCTTGCGGGGCGCGGCACCCACCGGGGCGGGCCGGTGGAGCCCGGACCCGCCCCGGTGAGGAGCGTCAGTTGCTCTGCTGCGCGGCGGCGTCGCCCACGGTGACCGTGGCGGTGCGCTCGTCGTTGCCGCGGCGGTAGGTGATCTCCGCCGTGGAGCCGGCCGCGAGCTCGCGCACCCCTGCGGTGAGCGCGTCCGCGTCCGTGATGGACTTGCCGTTGAACTTGGTGACCACGTCGTTGGCCTTGAGCCCGGCGTCCGCGGCGGGCGAGCCGGAGGCCACCGAACGGACCTTCGCGCCGGAGGAGAACGCCTCGGAGGTGCTCCCCGACGGCGTGTACGCGGAGACCGAGGCCCCCAGGTAGCCGTGCGTGGCCTTGCCGTCCTTGATGATCTCGTCCGCCACGCGCTTTGCGGTGTTCGACGGGATGGAGAAGCCCACGCCGATGTTGCCCGCGGCCGTGGAGTCGCTGGAGGAGGAGCCCCCGGCGGAGGCGATGGCCACGTTGATGCCGATCACCTGGCCCTGGGCGTTCACGAGCGCACCGCCCGAGTTGCCGGGGTTGATGGCCGCGTCCGTCTGGAGCACGTTCAGGTACACGCTGGACTTCGCGGACTGCGATCCGGACTGCCCGTTGTCCGGGAAGTTGAAGAAGAAGTCCTGGGGTCCGCCCGGGCTCTGCTGGGAGGAGTCGTCCGGGGTGTCCTGCGCGGCGGACGAGGCCACCGCGATGGTGCGGTTGAGGGTGGAGACGATTCCGTCCGTGACGGTGCCGCTCAGCCCCAGCGGTGCGCCGATGGCGATCGCGGCGTCACCCACGTTGAGCTTGCCGGAGTCGCCGAACTCGGCGGGGGTGAGGCCGTTCGGGTCCACCTTGATCACGGCGAGGTCGGACTCCGGGTCGGTGCCCACCGTGGTGGCCTTGCGCACGGAGCCGTCCGAGGTCTGGACCTCCAGGTTGGCGTCGGAGCTCGCCCCGTCCAGGGTGACCACGTGGGTGTTGGTCAGGATGTGGCCCTGGTCGTCCAGGACCACGCCGGAGCCGGTGCCGGACTCGCTGCCGGACGTGGCGGAGATGGTCACCACGGACGGGGACGCCTTCTGCGTGGCGGCGGTGATCTCGTTGACGGAGTCGGTGTCGTTCACGATCACCGGGGAGCTGCTGGTGCTCGTGGCGGACGAGTTCTCGGTGCCCACGGCTCCCGTGCCCACGGCAACCCCGGCTCCCAGCAGACCCGCGAGCGCGAGTCCGGCCACCATGGTCCCGGCACCGAACGTGCGCTTCCTGGCCGTGGCGGTGCCGCCCTGCGGAGAGCCCTCGGGATAGCCGCCCTGGCCGGGTCCGCCCGAGTACGGCGGGACGTTCCCGCCGCCCTGGCCGCCGTCGTAGCCGTAGGAGTAGCCGGGGGCGCTCGAGCCCCCGTTCTGGACGCCGTAGTAGGAGTCGTCGCCGCGTCCGGCGGACGGGATGGGCTCGGTGGCGTCCCGGGACCGCCACGGGGAGCCGTCACTGCCGGATCCGGCTCCCGCGGGACCGTACTCCCCGTACCGGGGCACGGGACGCCGGGGATCGTCCCCGGTGCGGGGATCGTGGGAATCAGCCATGTTCTCTCCTTGGTCAGCCTCTGTCCGGGTGTGCGCTCCGGCGCGGTCAGGACGCCCAGTATGCCCCGCCCGACTGTGCTGGGGCTGTGAGAACTGGCGGATTTCGGGGAGTTTCCTGATGGTCCACCCGGTGCCGCCTGAGCGGGTGACCGTGGTGGGCCCACCGCGTATTCTGTGGAGCGGACCGCAGTGCGTCGAAGCCCTCCACGACCGCCCTGGGCCCGTCCGGGCTGACCACGAGGAGAACACAGGACATGAGCTCACGCACCGTCTGGCGCCGCGCACTGGCGGCCACCGCACTGTCGGGGGCGTACTTCCTGGCCGTCCCCGCGGCCGTCGCCGAAGCGCCCTCCACAGTTGACGCCGGAGTGCGCGTGGTGGACAAGGCCGGGGTGCTGGGCAACACCTCGCAGCTGGAGAGCGGGATCGCGGAGGTGGCGCAGAAGCACCACATCACGCTCTACGTGGTCTACGTGGACCGCTTCACCGACCCCACCGATCCCGACCAGTGGGTGCAGGACTTCGCCAAGGCCAACGGCTTCGGCACCAACGACGCCGTGCTGGCCGTGGCCACTTCGAGCCGCCAGGCCCGCTTCGCCGCCAGCTCCGCGGGCCCCCTCTCCCGCGAGGACCAGAAGACCATCTACAACGACGACATCGCTCCCGCCCTGAGCACCCGCGACTGGGACGGCGCGGCCCAGGGCGCGGTCGACGGCATCAACCACGAGCTGGGCGGCACGGGCGTCGGTGTCACCGCCCTCGTGGTGGCCGGTGGTGCGGCGGCCATCGGGGTGGGTGCGTTCGGGGTGGCGCGCTCGCGGCGTCGTCGTCGGGACGGGGCCCAGCAGACGGGTGCCGCCCAGGGCGAGCGCGCCCCGCAGCAGCCGCAGGTGCCGCTGCCGGAGCTGCACAAGCAGGCGGGCTCGGCGCTCGTGGAGGCGGACAACGCCATCCAGCACTCCGAGCAGGAGCTCGCGTTCGCGCAGCTGCAGTACGGCAGCGAGCAGACCCGTCCGTTCGAGGAGGCGCTCGCGCGCGCCAAGGAGCACATGCGCGCCTCGTTCGAGCTGCAGCAGAAGCTGGACGACGACATCCCGGACACCGAGGCCGAGCAGCGGGCGTGGCTCGGGGAGATCATCGAGCGCACCCGCCAGGCCCGTGCGCCGCTGGCCGAGCAGGAGCAGAACTTCTCCCAGCTGCGCCAGCTGGAGACGCGCGCCCCGGACGCGCTGCAGGCCGTGCGCGCGGCGGTGGCGGGCACCCGCCCCCGCCTCCAGGACGCCGAGTCCCTGCTGGTGTCCCTGCACTCCCGCTACGACGACGCCGCCCTGGCACCCGTGCGGGACAACGGCCAGCAGGCGCGGGAGCGGCTCGAGTTCGCGGACTCCGCGACCGCGCGCGCCCAGCAGGACCTGGACGCGGGACGCGTATCCGAGGCCGTGCTGAACATCCGCGCGGCGGAGGAGGCGCAGGGCCAGGCGGAGGGGCTCGTCACCTCGGTGGAGAACGCGCGCCGGGAACTCTCCCGCGCCGAGGAGTCCCTCAAGGACGCGGTGAGCATCGCCCAGCGGGACGTCGCGGAGGCCGAGGGCCTGGTCCGGCAGGGCTCCCGCCCGGAGCTCGCCGGTGCCGCCGCGGGAGTGCGCTCCGTGCTGCAGACCGTCACCCAGCAGATGTCCTCGGGCCACTACGACCCGGTGGGCGCCACCCGACGCCTCGCCCAGGCGAAGGCCGAGCTGGACAAGGGGCTGCAGGGCGTGCGCGACGCCAACGACCGCGCCCGCTCCGCCCGCGAGACCCTCTCCCACGCGCTGGTGAGCGCGCAGGCGAGCCTGACCACGGCGTCCGACTACGTGTGGGCGCGCCGCGGCGGGGTGGGGGCCCAGGCGCGGACCGAGCTCGCGGAGGCCGAGCGCCACCTGGAGCTCGCCCAGCGGCTGCGGGACTCGGACCCCGAGCGCGCCCTCACCGAGGCCAACGAGTCCATCCGGCTGGCCGACTCCGCCCAGCGTGCGGCCCAGATGGACGTGGACCGCTTCTACGACTCCCCCGTGGGCTACGGCCGCGGCGGGTACGGCGGCTCGCGCAGCAACGGGCTGGGCGGAGCCGTGCTC
>NZ_JAUMTZ010000015.1 GCF_030530945.1 Kocuria sp.
GGGCGGCGCCCCGGGGCGGGCGCCCCCGCCCGCCGGCCCCCCCCCCCGCCCCGGGGGGGGGGGGGGGGCCGGCCGCCGCGGGGGGCCCGACTCTGCGCGCAGGGCCCGTCCGCGCCGCTCCCAGGAGGGGGGAGGGCACGGGCGGGGCAGTGGCTCAGGCGTGCTGGCCGCGCGTCTGGGCCCCGGGATCCCTGGCCGGCTTGGGCTCCTTGACGGGCGCCTCACCGCTGGCACGCAACCGGCGGTAGTAGGCCTCGGCCTCCTCCTGCCGCTCCGCCTCCACGGTCCCGCCGATCTCTGCGCGCAGCAGCTCCGGGGAGAGCCCGAACGAGTCCACGAGCTCCAGGGAGTACGGGCGCAGCCGGGCGATCAGGCGGTTGACGTAGGACTCCAGGGCCCGGCCGCGGCGCATGGAGAGGCGGCCGTAGGAGAGGTACCACGCGAGGTCCTGCTCGATCAGGTGCAGCCCGAACAGGTCCCGCAGCCAGGTCATCACGCGCTTGGTGTCCGGGTCCTCGATCTTCTCCAGGCCGGCGGTGAAGGCCTCCCACTGCAGCAGCTGGGCGTGGGAACGGGCGGCCTCCAGCAGCCGGTTCTGGTTGTTGTTGAACGCCTCTGCCTGCTCGGCGCGGGACTTGCGGGCCACCGAGCGCAGCTCGTCCGCGATGTCCCCGACCATGGTCTGCACGCGGTCGGTGAGCAGCGCGCGCTGGGCCGCGGGGTCCCGCAGGGCGTTGACCGACTTGCGGGAGTCCCCGGTGTCGGAGAACGCCTGGGTGAGCTTGCGCAGACCCGACCGGTTGAAGCCTGCCTCCGTGGCGCGGTCCGCCACGTAACGGGCCATGACCCCCACGTCCGCGTTCTTGAACTCCGCGGAGTAGTCGTTGAGCAGCCGCTTGGCCACCAGCTGGAGCAGGATCGTGTTGTCACCCTCGAAGGTCACGTACACGTCCAGGTCCGCGCGCAGCTGCACGAAGCGGTTTTTGGCCATGAACCCGGCGCCGCCGCACGCCTCCCGGCACTCCTGCAGGGTGTCCAGCGCGCTCCACGTGGACATGGGCTTGAATGCGGCGGCCAGCGTCTCCAGCTCCTGGCGGTTGCCGTCGGACTCGTCCTCGCCGGAGAAGACCTCGTGGAACTTGTCCAGCAGCTGCTGGTGGGCGAACGTCATGGCATAGGTCTCGGCGATGCGCGGGATCAGCCGGCGCTGGTGGCGCTGGTAGTCCAGCAGCGTCTGCTCGCGGATGTCCGAGTCCGTGGTGAACTGACGGCGCTGCTCGGCGTAGCGCACCGCGATGCTCAGGGCCGCCTGGTTCGCGAGCGTGGCGGCGCCGTCCAGGGACACGCGCCCCTGCACCAGGGTGCCGATCATCGTGAAGAACCGCCGCCCCGGGGAGGGGATGGGGGAGGAGTAGACGCCGTTCTCGTCCACGTCCCCGTAGCGGTTGAGCAGGTTGGTGCGGGGCACGCGCACGTGGTCGAAGTGCAGCCGGCCGTTGTCGATGCCGTTGAGCCCGCCCTTGCGGCCGTCGTCCTCGCCGCCCACACCGGGCAGGAACTCGCCGTTCTCGTCCCGCAGGGGGACGTACAGGCAGTGCACGCCGTGGTTGGTGCCGTCCACGATCAGCTGCGCGAACACGGTGGCGGCGCGCCCGTGCACGGCGGCGTTGCCCAGGTAGTCCTTCCACGCCGCCTTGAAGGGGGTGTGGATCTCGAACTCGTCCGTCTCGGGGACATAGGTGGCGGTGGTGCCGATCGAGGCCACGTCCGAGCCGTGGCCGATCTCCGTCATGGCGAACGCGCCCGGCATGCTCAGGTCCAGGATCCCCGGCAGCCACTTCTGGTGGTGCTCCTCCGTGCCCAGGTTCAGCACGGCCGATCCGAACAGGCCCCACTGCACGCCGGACTTGATCTGCAGGGAGGGGTCCGCGAGCACGAGCTCCTCGAACGCGGAGAGGTTCGCGCCGGGGCTCATGGCACCGCCCACGCTCTCGGGCATGCCCAGGTACTGGGGCCCGGCGTCCGCGAGGAGCTTGAGCTGCTCGAACGTGACGTTGCGCTGGTCCTCGAAGGAGAGGTTGTACTGGGACTGGAAGCGGGGGTCCTCGGCGCGCTTGCGGGCGGCAAGCCGCGCCTCGGGCCAGCGGCCCAGCAGGATCCTGCCGAGCTCCGCGGTGTCGATGCCCGACGGCGCCGTGGCGCCCTCCCCGGGCAGGTCCTCGATGCGGTCGGTGTCCGGGATGCTCCGGCCGGGTGCGGTGATGGACATGGTGGCTCCTGAAGGGTGAGTCGGGGACGGAGGGGCCCGTCCTAGGTGTGGTCCGGGAGGGAGGGTGCGCCGGTTCCGGGTGGTCCCGGAGGTGCGGTGCTCGCCACGGGGCGCAGGCCCTCCACGGCCCACGTGGTGATGGTGCGGCTCATGGCGTGGCGGTCCGGCCTGCCGGGGAGGTCCCCCTGCGCGAGCCAGGCCTCCCCGGCTCCGCGGACCATGCCCACGGTGGCCGCCGCCCAGCACTGCAGCACGCCCGGGGGCAGGTCCTGCTCGCCGTGGTGGCGTCCGTGCTGCTCCACGAGCAGCTGCCGCACGGAGTCCACGAAGCCCTCGACCGCGGAGCCCTGCTCGTCCGGAGCGGTCACGACGAAGCGGTACACCTCGCCGGAGCCCGCCACCGAGCGCAGGTACTCGGAGACCAGGGCGTGGACGGTGGCGGCGAAGGTGTCCGCCTCGCTCGCGGCGGCCACCATGCGGCGTCGCATGCGGTTCACGAAGTACTCGCCCACCGCGGCCTGCACGCCCGCCTTGTCCGTGAAGTAGCGGTAGAACACGGACTTGGACGTGCCGCAGGCCGTGGCGATCTCCTCCATGGAGATGGCGGCACCGTGCGCGGCCACGGCGTCGCGCGCGGCCGTGATCAGCTCGGTGCGCCGCCTGGCGCGGTGGCGCTGCCAGCGGCTGTTCCTGCCGTCCAGGGAGGGGGTGACCTGTTTCACGATACCGAGAGTATCAGCTACTGTGAGTTTCACGTGATCCACGTCGCACGCACCCCTCAGGAGGAACCACCATGTCCGAGAGCACGCAGAAGCCCGCCGCCACGAACGGCGCCGCCGAGGCCACGGCCGCGGGCCCGAAGACCGCCGCCGCCAAGCCCGCCGCCCCCGCCGCCGGGTCGGGCGCGCGTGCCGTGGTGGTCGCGGGCAACCGCATCCCCTTCTCCCGTGCCGGTGGCCCCTACGCGAACGCCTCCAACCAGGACATGCTGACCGCGGCCATCGACGGCCTGGTGGCCCGTGCGGGGATCGCCGGCGAGCGCCTGGGCGCGGTGGCGGCCGGTGCCGTGATCAAGCACTCCCGTGACTTCAACCTCACCCGCGAGTCCGTCCTGGGCTCCGCGCTGGACCCGGCCACCCCGGCGTACGACGTCCAGATGGCGTGCGCCACGGGCATGGAGACGGTCAGCTCGATCTCCAACAAGATCCGCCTGGGCCAGATCGAGGCCGGGATCGCCGGTGGCGTGGACTCCTCCTCGGACGCCCCCATCGCCGTGAGCGAGGGCCTGCGGCGTGCCCTGCTCAAGCTGCAGCGCGCCAAGACCACCGTGCAGAAGATCCAGGCGTTCAAGGACGTCCGTCCCGCGGACCTGGCTCCGGCCGTCCCCAGCTCGGGCGAGCCCCGCACGGGTCTGTCCATGGGGGAGCACCAGGCGCTGACCACCCAGCACTGGGGCATCACCCGCCAGGCGCAGGACGAGCTCGCCGCAGCCTCCCACCAGCACCTGGCGGCCGCGTACGAGCGCGGGTTCTTCGACGACCTCGTGACCCCGTTCAAGGGCCTCACCAGGGACAACAACATGCGCCCGGACTCCACGGTGGAGAAGCTGGGCACGCTGAAGCCGGTGTTCGGCACGAAGCTCGCGGGGGAGGCCACCATGACGGCCGGCAACTCCACCCCCCTCACGGACGGCGCCTCCGCCGTGCTCATCACCACGGACGGCTGGGCCTCGGAGCACGGCCTGACGCCGCTGGCCGAGGTCGTGGACAGCGAGGCCGCCGCGGTGGACTTCGTCACCGGCAACGAGGGTCTGCTGATGGCCCCCGCCTACGCCGTGCCGCGCCTGCTCGCGCGCCAGGGCCTCACCCTGCAGGACCTGGACCTCGTGGAGATCCACGAGGCGTTCGCCTCCACCGTGCTGTCCATCCTGAAGGCGTGGGAGTCCCCGGAGTTCTGCCGGGAGCGCCTGGGCCTGGACGCCCCGCTGGGCTCGGTGGACCGCTCCAGGGTGAACGTCAACGGCTCCTCGCTGGCCACCGGCCACCCGTTCGCCGCCACCGGTGGCCGCATCGTGGCCTCCACCGCCAAGGAGCTCGCCGCCCGTGCCAAGGCCGAGGGCCGGCAGCAGACCGCGCTCATCTCGGTGTGCGCCGCCGGCGGGCAGGGCGTGGCCATGCTGCTGCGCTCGGTCTGAGCGGCACCACGGCAACCGCGAGAGCACACGAGATCTGGGAGAAGGAACACATGACCGACACGTATCTGGACATGGTCAGCTCGGGACTGGGCAAGCAGGTGGCCTCCAAGCTGGGGCTGCCACGCCCCGTCACCCTGCGCCGCTACCGCGTCAACGGGGACTTCCCCCAGGGCGCGGTGCTGGTCCTGGGCAGGGGCCCCGCCGCCGACGCCGCCGCGCAGGCACTGCTCGACTGGGACCTCGACGTCCGGCGCGCCGCCGCGGACGTGGACCGCGTGGGCGCGGTCCTGCTGGACTACACGGAGGTGGCCAGCCCCTCCGACCTCGGCGGACCCGCAATGGAACTGGCCGCCGCGCTGCGGAAGCTGAGCCAGGGTGGGCGCGTGATCACGCTCTCCCGGCCGGCACCCGGAATCGGCACCGGGGCGGCGTCGGGCACGGCGGCCGGCGCCGAGCAGCTGCCCCCCGCCCAGGCCGCGGCCCGTCAGGGTGTGGTGGGCCTGCTGCGCTCCGTGGCCCAGGAGATGCGCGGGGGTGTCACCGCTAACGGCGTGCTGATTGCGGACGGCGTGGCCGTGGACGCCCCCAGCGTGACCGGAGCCATCCGCTTCTTCCTCTCCGGGCGCAGCGCGTACGTGGACGGCCAGTTCCTCACGGTCGGCGACGACCGCGGGGACGCCTCGGTGGACTGGGAGCACCCCGTGGCGGGGAAGGTGGCCGTGGTCACCGGGGCGGCACGCGGAATCGGCGCGCAGGTCACGCGCACGCTGTCCGCCGCCGGGGCCACCGTGGTGCCCGTGGACGTGCCCGCGGCCGGTGACGCGCTCACCGCGCTCGCCAACGAGCTGCGCGTTCCCGCGCTGCAGCTGGACGTCACGGACCCGCAGGCCGGGCAGAAGATCCTGGACCTGGTGTCGGCTCACTACGGCCACCTGGACCTGGTGGTGCACAACGCCGGGATCACCCGCGACAAGATGCTCGCGAACATGGACGAGGCCCGGTGGAACTCCGTGATCGCCGTGAACATCGAGTCCCAGCTGCGCATCAACGAGACCCTGCTGGCCTCGGACAAGCTGGGCCCCGCCCCTCGCATCGTGTGCCTGGCGTCCACGAGCGGCGTGGCGGGCAACCGCGGCCAGACCAACTACGCGGCGTCCAAGGCCGGGGTGATCGGTGCGGTGGCCGCCACCGCACCGCTGGTCGCCGCGAAGGGCGGCACCGTCAACGCCGTGGCGCCCGGGTTCATCGAGTCGGAGATGACCGCGAAGATCCCCGCCGCCCGGCGGCAGGTCGCGCGCCGGCTGAACTCCCTGCAGCAGGGCGGAACGCCCGTGGACGTGGCCCAGGCCATCACCTTCCTGCTCTCGGACGCCGCGGGTGGGATCAACGGTCAGACGCTGCGCGTGTGCGGCCAGAACATGGTGGGTGCGTGATCTCATGAGCGCCGTGGATCCCACCGTCCCCTCCGTCCCGGAGGGCTACGAGCGCACCCGGCCCTCGGGCACGGTGGCGCTGCCCGCCCTGTACGCGAGCGCCGGTGCCCGTGCGGCCGCCTCCGCGGCGGGCGGGGCGGCGTCGGCGGCGTCCCGCAAGGTGCTGCCCGCGCTGCGGAACTCGCCCGTGGGGCGGGTGCTGCCCGCGTCCCTGCGGTCCTCCGGGCCCCAGAAGGTCTCCGGTGCGCTGGAGCTGCCCCGCGTGGTGCACGTGGTGGACGGACTGCGGGCGCAGCCGGAGTGGCACGAGCGGTTCTGCCGCGTGGTCCACGCCAGCCCGCACCCCCTGGCCCCGGGTTCCGTCGAGACCGCCGTGTTCTCCGGAGCCCTGCACGCGCTCGCGTTCCCGGTGGCCATGTCCGTGCTCACGCGCCGGGACTTCCCGCTGCCCGTGCTCGGCATGGTGCACCTGGGCAACACGGTCCACCACCTGGCGGACGTGGCGGTCGGGGAGGCCCTGACGGCCACCGCGTGGACCGAGGGGCTGCGCGCCCACCGCTCCGGGACCGCGCTGGACGCGGTGGTGACCCTGGCCCGCGAGGACGGCACGGTCGCGTGGGCCGGGCGCTCCACGTACCTGGCCAAGGGGGTGCACGCCGCGGTGGCCGGTGACGAACCCCGCGCGGGGGAGTCGTCCGAGGCCGAGCGGCCCGCGTTCGAGGCGCCGCAGCCCACCGGGCAGTGGTCCCTCGGCGCCGGGACGGGGCGCGAGTACGCCGCGGTGAGCGGGGACTACAACCCCATCCACCTCTCGGACCCGTCCGCGCGTGCCCTGGGCATGAAGGGGGCGATCGCGCACGGGATGTACACGGCGTCGCGCGCCCTGGCCCTGACGGGGGTGCCCGCGGGAGTCCCCTTCGCGTGGTCGGTGGAGTTCGCCGCGCCCGTCCGCCTGCCCGCCACCGTGGCGGTCGCGGTGGACGACGACGGCCGTGGCGCCCACTGGAGCGCGTCTCGCGTCCAGCTGTGGGACCCCGGGCGGGACCGTCCGCACGCGGACCTGCGGGTCACGGCGCTGTAGCCAGGTCGCTGCGGGAAGGGGCCCGGACCACGCTGTCCGGGCCCCTTCCGCGTGTCTCGTGCGTGTCGGAGTGCTGGGTCACAATGGTGCGGTGAGCACAGCCAACGCCAAGACCGCCCACCGGGCCACGGACGCCAACGGTCAGAGCCTCAACCCGGACGAGCCCAGCGAGGCGCTGCGCGAGGAGTACGCCCAGCTCTCGGACCGTGTCCGCGAGGCGCGCGCCGCCTACTACGTGCACGACCAGCCCGTCATCTCGGACGCCGAGTACGACGCCCTCTACCGCTCGCTCGAGGAGTTCGAGGCGCTGCACCCCGAGCTCAAGGCCAACGACTCGCCCACCCAGGAGGTGGGCGGGGAGGTCGGGGCGGCGTTCAGCCCCGTGAGGCACCTGGAGAAGATGTACTCCCTGGAGGACGTCTTCTCCACGGACGAGCTCGTGGCCTGGCTGGAACGGGCGCAGCGGCAGGTGGCCGAGCTGCCCGGCGCCCCGGAGGTCGCCTGGCTCAGCGAGGTCAAGATCGACGGCCTGGCCGTGAACCTGCTCTACCGGGACGGTGTGCTCGTGCGGGCGGCCACCCGCGGGGACGGCACCACGGGCGAAGACATCACCCACAACGTGGCCACCATCCGCAGCATCCCGCAGCGGCTCACGGGCGAGAACCTCCCCGAGGAGGTGGAGGTCCGCGGCGAGGTGTTCATCTCCTCCAAGGACTTCCGGGCGCTGAACGAGACCATGGTGGAGGAGGGGCGGGCACCCTTCGCCAACCCGCGCAACGCGGCGGCGGGCTCCCTGCGCCAGAAGGACCCGCAGGTCACCGCGCGCCGCCCGCTGTCCATGTTCGTGCACGGCATCGGACACGCCCGCGGCTTCGAGCTCGCCACGCAGTCGCAGGCCTACGACGTCCTCAAGGGCTGGGGTCTGCCCGTGAGCCCGTACTCCAAGGTGCTGGGCTCCGTGGCGGAGGTGCTGGAGTTCATCGCGGAGTTCGGGGACAGGCGGCACAGCCTGCTGCACGAGATCGACGGCATCGTGGTCAAGGTGGACGACCGCCGCACCCAGTTCCGGCTGGGGTACACCTCCCGCGTGCCCCGCTGGGCGGTGGCGTACAAGTACCCGCCGGAGGAGGTCAACACCACGCTCGTGGACATCCTGGTGAACGTGGGCCGCACGGGCCGGGTGACCCCGTTCGGCCTCATGGACCCCGTTCGGGTGGCCGGGTCCACCGTGGAGATGGCCACGCTGCACAACCAGGACGTGGTCAGGGCCAAGGGTGTGCTGATTGGTGACACCGTGGTGCTGCGCAAGGCCGGGGACGTGATCCCGGAGATCGTGGGACCCGTGGTCGCGCTGCGGGACGGCACCGAGCGGGAGTTCGTGATGCCCACCGTGTGCCCCTCGTGCGGCACCCCGCTGCGCCCGGCGAAGGAGGGGGACGTGGACATCCGCTGCCCCAACGCCGAGACCTGCCCGTCGCAGCTCAAGGAGCGTGTGAACCACGCGGCCGGGCGCGGCGCGTTCGACATCGAGGCGCTGGGAGAGGAGGCCGCGAAGGCCCTGACGCAGCCGGTGCCGCTGGACGCCCCGGACGGCACCGAGTTCTCCACACCACCGCTGCGCAACGAGGCGGGGCTGTTCGACCTCACCCCCGAGGACCTGCGGGACGTGATGGTCTGGCGGGACGCCCGGCGCACCGTCACGGACCGGGAGAGCGGGGAGAAGGTGCAGCGGGTCACGCCCGAGCTTGTCCCGTACTTCTGGACCAAGCCCACCCGGACGAAGCCCAGCGTGCCGTCCAAGACCACGGAGCAGATGTTCGTGCAGCTGGAGCAGGCCAAGGACACGGACCTGTGGCGCGTGCTGGTGGCCCTGTCCATCCGCCACGTGGGACCCACGGCCGCCCGCTCCCTGGCCACCTCCCTGCGCAGCATGGATGCCATCCGCTCGGCGGACCCCGGCACCCTCGCCGGCACGGACGGTGTGGGTCCCGTGATCGCCCAGGCCGTGCAGGAGTTCTTCGCGGAGCCCTGGCGGTGCAACGTCGTTGAGCGGTGGGCGGCCGCGGGTGTGCGCATGGAGGAGGCCGTGGACGAGTCCACCCCCCGCACCCTGGAGGGCGTCACCGTGGTGGTCACCGGTTCACTGGAGGGCTACAGCCGGGACTCCGCCAAGGAGGCCATCCTCCGGCGCGGCGGCAAGGCCTCCGGCTCGGTGTCCCGGAAGACGCACTTTCTGGTGGCGGGGGAGAACGCCGGGACCAAGCTGGACAAGGCGGAGTCCCTGGGCGTCCCCGTGCTGGACGAGGCGGGGTTCGAGACGCTGCTGGCCCGGGGCCCCGTGGCCTTCGAGGACCCGGCCGGGCAGGACACGCCCTCGCGGAGCGCGGAGAAGGATGAAGAGAACCAGACCGCGAAGCACACCGAGGAGTAGGAGCACCATGGCGGACGCACTGGAGGGGCTCGGCCCCGGAACCGACGAGCTGGCGGAGCTGCTGGAGGTGGCCCTGGAGGCCGCCGCGGCGGGAGCCCAGGTGCTGCGCGGGCGGGACGTCTCGGCCCTGCACGCCGTGAACAAGTCCTCGGACGGCGACTGGGTCACGGCCTACGACCTGGCGGCGGAGGAGGCCGTCTCCGAGGTGCTGGGCAGGCGGCGCCCGTTCGACGCCGTCACGGGGGAGGAGTCCGGCACGCGCGTGCCGGAGCACCGCTCGGGCGTGCGCTGGTCCGTGGACCCCCTGGACGGGACCACCAACTTCATCCGCGACATCGTGTACTACGCCACCTCCGTCGCGGCGTGCGACGAGCACGGCAACTGGCTCGTGGGCGTGGTCGACGCACCCGCCCTGGACCGGATCTACTTCGCCGTCGCCGGCCTCGGATCGTGGGTGCGGCGGGACGGCACGGACCGGCGGCTCTCCGGTCCCGAGCCGGCACGCCGCGGGGCCCTCTACGGAACGGGGTTCTCCTACGACGCCGCGGCGCGCCGGGAGCAGTTCGGCGCCTTCCTGGACACCATGGAGGACTTCTCCGACATGCGGCGCCTCGGGGCCGCCTCGCTGGACCTGTGCCTGGTGGCGGAGGGGAGTCTGGACGGCTACTCCGAGCGCGGCCTGCACGAGCACGACTGGGCCGCGGGTGCGCTCATCGCCCAGGAGGCGGGAGTCCGCGTGGAGCGCCCGGACCTGCCCCCGCCGCCCGCGCTGGGTGAGCAAGCGCACAGCACGTCCGCCACCCTCGAGGCGGAGTACGAGAAGGTCCGTCTGACCAGCGTCATCGGGGCATGGAGCGCCCGCTGACGCCTGGATATCAACTTGTTATCAGCTGGCAATCACCCTGTTATCCACTCCCGGGGGGCCGCTCGGGTTGACCCGTCCAGCGGGGGTGCCCTAGCGTAGCGCGAGTTGAACGGCCCCCAGGGTCGTGATACGTACCCGCGCACGGGGTTGTCCCCCGAAGCGGGATAACAAAGGCATAACGTTCTAGTGGCGAAACCACGAATGTTACGCTACTGTTATCAACAACTTCCTCAGCGGACTTTCCTGAGTGGAAGTTCGCTCCCAGGCCACACGATCCGTGACCTGGATTGTGCTGGATGCTGCCGCAACACCGTACGTCGTCTAGATGGCAGCATTCCGTAGTTACTACCCCTAAAACCAAAAGTCACGGGTAGACGACGGCGCGAAGACACCCAGGGATGGGAACGAGCGTAGGTGGCCTCACGGAGCATGATGAAGACTTCAACCGCAATTCGCCGTGGTGCCGCTGCTGTCGTGATGGGCGGTGTGGCCGTGGGTGCGTTCGCCGTTCCCGCCAACGCCGCTCCCAGCCTGGACGCCATCAAGCAGTGCGAGTCCGGTGGAAACTACCAGGCGGTCAACGCCTCCTCGGGTGCCTCCGGCGCCTACCAGTTCCTGACCTCCACCTGGCAGGGCATGGGCTCCATCACTGCCGGCTACGCCACCGCCGCCGACGCTCCCGCCTCCGTGCAGGACGCCGCCGCCGCTGCTCTCATGGCCCGCTCCGGCGCCAGCCAGTGGGAGTGCTCCAGCATGATCGCCTCCGGCGCCGCCGCGTCCGTGAGCACCCAGTCCTCCTCCGTGTAGGAGGCCGCTCCCGTGCAGCAGGCCGCCCCGGTCAAGGAGACCGCTCCGGTCCAGCAGGCTGCCCCCGTGCAGCAGGCCGCCCCGGTCGCCCAGGCGCCCGTTGCTGCCGCTCCCGTGGCCCAGGCTCCCGCCGTGGAGTACACCGCTCCGGCCGCTCCCGTGCAGCAGGTCGCTCCGGCCGCCGGCACCTACACCGTGCAGGCTGGCGACACCCTGGGCACCATCGCCAACAAGCTGGGTGTGAACGGTGGCTGGCAGGCCCTGTACGCCGCCAACACCGGTTCCATCGCGGATGCCAACCTGATCTTCCCGGGCCAGGTCCTGAACATCCCCGCCTGATCCAGGCACTCGTCGCACGTCGACGAACGGATGGCGCAGCCGAGCTGATCGGCACGCGCCACCGCAGAGCCCCGCCCTTCACCACCACGGTGAGGGGCGGGGCTCTTTCCGTGTGCGAGGTGCGGCCGCCACCGCCGTGCGCTGGACCGCATCTCTATCGCCCGGTCTGCTGAGCAGTGGCACGATGGGCCCATGCACTACGACATCGCGATCATCGGGGCTGGCATCGCGGGCCTGTCTGCAGCATCGGAGCTGGCCCGGTTGCTGGGGACCGGACGGGGCATCTGCGTTCTGGAGGCCGAGGACGCCGTGGCCCAGCACAGCTCCGCCCGGTCCGCTCAGCAGCTCATCCCCAGCTACGGTCCGGAACCGGTCCTGGAGCTGACCCGGTGGTCCATTGCCGAGCTCGTCCAGGCGTCCGCGCACCTCTCCTCACCCCTGGTGTGGGCGAGCCCCTTCGTGGTGGCGGGATCCCCCGAGGACGTGACGGCGGAGACGGTCCCGGGAATGCGCTCTTTGAGCGGAGCCGAACTGTTCACCCTGTGTCCCGAGCTGCAGGCGGACGCGGGACGCTACCCCGCCGCCGCGGTGGACGACTCCGCCGTGCGCTCGGACGCCACCGCGCTGCTCACGTGGCACCGCAGCCGGGCCGAGAGCGCGGGGGTCACCGTGCGCACGGGGTTCCGCGTGGGCACGGCTCACCGGGCCGGTGGCGTGTGGGAGCTGACGACCGCGGTGGGCGCGCGCGGGGCTGAACCCGGCGGCGTCGTGCGAGCGGGCACCGTCGTGAACGCGGCCGGCGCGTGGGCAGAGGACGTGGGGTCATTGCTGGGGGCCGCACTGCAGGGCCTGCAGCCGCTGCGACGCACCGCGGCCCTCGTGCGTCTGGCCGAGGCGATGCCGCCGGAGCACCCCATGGCCATGGACGCCGCGCGGCACTGGTACTACCGGCCGGACCCCGTGGGCGCCATGGTCTCGGTGGGAGAGTCCGAGCCCAGCGAGGCGTGCGACGCGCGGCCGCACCCGGGCGCCGTGGAGCGCCTGGTCGCCACCGTCGAGGCGCACACGGACCTGCGGATCACGGGGGTGGCGAAGGCCTGGACCGGACTGCGGACCAGGCGTGCGTCCGACCTCCCGGTGTGCGGCTGGGACGCTGCCGCCGAGGGTGTGTTCTGGCTCGCGGGCCAGGGCGGCTACGGCTTCCAGACGAGCGCGGGCATGGCCAGGGCGGCCGCCGAGCAGATCGTGGCTGGGAGTGTGGGGGAGTGGTTGAGCCCGGAGACCGTGGCCGCACTGCAGCCGGAGTGCGCCGCGTGAGCCCCGTGGACCCGGTGCTGGCGGCGCGCAAGCTCAAGCACGCCCTGTTCGTGGCGGACAAGCGCCGTCGTCGTGCGCAGAAGGACCTGGTGTTCGGGGCCGTGACCGCCCTGGGCCCGGTGCGGTCCCGGTGGAAGCCCTACGAGTTCGACGCCGCCCGGTACCGCCGCTCTTTCGTCACCCGGGACGCCCCGGCCGTGGACGGCCCTCGGCAGCTCCCTCGGCGGGTCTTCGTCCTGTGGGTCGGGGACAATCCGCTGACTCCGCGGCGCCGGGCCAACCTGGAGGTGCTGCGGGAGCGGATCGGGCTGCCGGTGGAGCTGGTTACCCCCGAGAACCTGGAGGCGTGGGTGGTCCCCGGGCACCCCCTGCATCCCGCGTACAAGAACCTGTCCCTGGTTCACCGCTCGGACTACCTGCGCGCCTACCTCATGCACCACCACGGGGGAGGGTACAGCGATCTCAAGGCACCTCTGTGCTCCTGGGAGGGTGCTTTTGCGCGGATGCACGCGGACGAGCAGGCCTGGCTGGCCGGCTACCCCGAGCGGGTGGTGCAGGACGTGACCCGGCTGCCCGGCGCGCTCGGCGAGGATCTTGCGTGGCACTACCACCGGCTCGTCGGCATGGGCGCGTACCTGCTGCGCTCCCACACCCCGCTGACCGCCGAGTGGCTGCGGGAGGTGGAGCGGCGCCTGGACTACTACGCGGACCAGGCCGCCGAGTTCCCGGGGGAGCAACGCGGTGAGGTGGTGGGATACCCCATCTCGTGGACCCGGCTGCTCGGCGGTGTCCTGCACCCCCTGCAGCTCAAGCACCTGTCCCACGTGCGCCAGGACCCGGACCTACTGCTGGGCTTCGAGGACTACCAGTAGGTCCCCGGGCTGGGCCCAGCCACGAGCTCCGGCCCGGTGCCCGCGCTCAGCCCGCCACCCCCAGCTGCCGCGCGAGCCACGCGTACTCCCACGCGGTGTCCCGCCACTGCGCGTACCGTCCTGAGGCCCCGCCGTGGCCGCCGGCCATCTCGCAGCGCAGCAGCACCGTCTCGGGGTGCGCCGTGCGGGCACGCAGCTCGGCCACCCACTTGGCGGGCTCCACGTACAGCACGCGGGTGTCGTTGAGGCTCGTGACGGCGAGCACCGGCGGGTAGGCGGTGTCCCGGACGTTCTCGTAGGGGGAGTACGAGCGCATGTACTCGTACACCTCCGCGGACTCCACGGGGTTGCCCCACTCCTCCCACTCCAGTGCGGTGAGCGGCAGCTCGGGCATGAGCATGGAGGTCAGTGCGTCCACGAAGGGCACGGCCGCCAGGGCACCGCAGTACAGCTCGGGTGCCAGGTTGAGCACGGCTCCCACCAGCAGTCCGCCCGCCGAGCCGCCCATCACGGCGATGCGGTTCGCGGCCACGTCCGGGCGCGCCGCGAGGTGCCGGGTCACGGCCACGAAGTCCGTGAACGTGTTGGCCTTGGTCTGCTTCTTGCCGTTCTCGTACCACGCGCGCCCCAGCTCACCGCCGCCGCGCACGTGGGCCACGGCCCAGACCACGCCGCGGTCCAGCAGCGAGAGCCGGGAGATCGAGAACGCGGGGTCGGTGCTGATCTCGTAGGAGCCGTACGCGTACTGCAGCACGGGCGCGGGCACCGCGGGGTCCAGGTCCGCGCGGCGCACGAGGCTCACGGGGATCCGCGTTCCGTCCTCCGCCACTGCCCAGTCCCGCTCCACGGTGTAGTCCTCCCTGCGGTAGCCGCCCAGCACGGTGGCCTCGCGCCGCAGCACGGGCTCGCCCACGCCGAACTCGTCCAGCGCATCCGCCCCGGGCTCGCCGGTGGGGATGTCGTACACGCGCGGGGGCGTCACGAAGGACGTGTAGGACACCCGCACCACGGGGTTCTCGTACTCCGCGGAGAGCACGGCGGCGGAGTAGAGCTCCTCGTCGAACGCGGCCTCGGTGCCAGCGAGCAGCTTTGCGTCCTGGGCGCCGCCGCCCTGTTCGACCTCGCTCACCAGGCGCTCCACGGCGACGCGGGGGATGAGCCGCACGCGCGGCGTCGTCTCCTCACGCAGTGCCACCACCAGGTGCGTGGCCGTGGGGACACAGGACTCAACACGGGTGGCGTCCGAGGCTGGCACCACGTCCACGAGCGGGAGCTGCGCGAGGGGGCGCCCGGCGTCGGCCAGGGGGAGGAGACTGATCCGGCCGTTGGGAGCATCCGCGTCGTGGGAGAGCAGCAGGTGCTCGCCGCCGGCGAGGCGGATGGGCTCCACCTCGTACAGCACGCGGTCCTGCCGGGAGAGCACGGTGCGCCACGGCAGCTCGAGGGGCCGGGCGGCGTCGTCGGCCGAGGTCGAGGCGGAGGGCGCGTGGGCGGCCAGCTCGTCCAGGCGCAGGATCCGGTACTCGCTGTACTCCGAGCAGGAGGAGGAGAGCATGAGCCACTGCTTGTCCGCGGAGAGCTCCGCGCCGAGCCACATGCCGGGGTCGTCCTCCTGGAAGAGCAGCTCGTCCCCGGCGGCGTCCTGGCCCACGGTGTGACGGTAGACGCGGTAGGGGCGCCAGGACTCGTCCACCACCGTGTAGATCAGCTGGGCGGCGTCCGGGGTGAGGAAGGCGCCGTAGGAGGTCTGCTCCACACGGTCGGCCAGCAGCTCGCCCGTTGCGAGGTCCCGGACGCGCACCGTGAACCGCTCGTCCCCGGCGGTGTCCTCGGACCACGCGAGCCGGGAGCCGTCGTCGGAGACGCTGAACGCACCCAGTGAGTAGAACTCGTGGTCCCGGGAGGCGGCGTTCGCGTCCAGGAGGACCTCCTCGCCGGACAGCTCGACGCCCGGTTCCACGGAGGGTGGGCTCCAGTCCGCGGGGTTCGCGACCGGCACTCGGCAGAACACCTGGTGCTCGCCCCCTTCGACGGTGCGCGCGAAGTACCACCAGTCGCCGTGGCGTCCGGGGACGGAGAGGTCGGTCTCCCGGGTGCGGCTCTTGATCTCACCGTAGATGCGCTCCCGCAGCGGGGCGAGGTCCGCGGTGACGGCCTCCGAGTACGCGTTCTCGGCCTCCAGGTGCGCACGGACCTCGGGGGAGTCCTTCTCCCGCAGCCACTCGTAGGGGTCGGAGAAGGTGTGGCCGTGGAAGGTGCGCTCCACCGGTCGGCGCGGAGCCACGGGGTGAGGGGGCACCGGGGGCGGCGACGCAGGGGAAGAGGTCTCGGAGGAGGGGCTCGAGGGCCGGGTGGGTTGCTCGGACGTCATGGGCCCAGTCTAGGGAGACGCTCCCCGGTCAGGTCCCCTTGGGCTCCCGGCCCAGCGCGGAGGTGAGGGCGCGCAGTGCGGTGACGTCCGATGCAGTGAGCTCGGCCATCGCGCGGTGGACGGCGCGGGCATTGAGCCGGACAGCCTCCCGTCGAAGCTCCTCGCCCTCGGGCGTGAGACTGATCAGGACACCGCGGCCGTCCGTGGCGACGCCGTCGCGCCGCACCAGGCCACGCCGGCACATGCGGTCCACGAGCCGCGTGAGGCCCGTGCGGCTCAGGACCACGCGCTCGGCCAGGGTGCTGTGCCGCAGCTGCTCCCCGGGCTCGATGTTCACCAGCACGTCGAAGTCGGAGACCGACACCCCGAGGGGTCGCAGCTCCCCGCGGATCTGCGACAGGACGCGCACCTGGGCCCGCATCAGGCTGCGCCACGCCAGCACGCGAGGACCCGTCAGGGGGTCCTCCTGGCTCGTCCCGTGCGCGTTCATGCCCTGTCCTCTCGTGGTGGTGGCGTCATCGTCTCACGGGATGGCGGTCCGCTGCCCCCGGCTGGTGCCTGGGCGCCGGGACTCAGCCGGTGGAGGGGCAGCCGGCTGCCGGGCCCTCCGTGCTCGGGCGCCATCCCTGCGGCGGCGCGGAGGACGCGGTCCGGTTCCGTGGCCGACGAACCCGTGCCACACTGTGTGCACGTGCACCAATAACGGTGCACGGTCCCAGGAGGCACCCATGCACTTCGGCATCTTCACCATCGGTGACGTGACCACCGACCCGCTCACCGGCCGCACACCCACCGAGCACCAGCGCATCAAGAACACCGTGGAGCTCGCGGTCCACGCCGAGGAGGTGGGCCTGGACGTCTTCGCCACCGGTGAGCACCACAATCCGCCCTTCGCGGCGCCCGGCAACCCAGCCGTGTTCATGGCGGCCCTGGCCACGGCCACCCGGCGCATCCTGCTCTCCAGCGCCACCACGCTAGTCACCACCAGCGACCCGGTGCGCCTGGCGGAGGACTACGCCTACGCGCAGCACGTGGCCGACGGCCGCATCGACCTCATGCTCGGGCGCGGCAACACCGGGCCGGTCTACCCCTGGTTCGGCAAGGACATCCGGGACGGCATCGAGCTGGCGGTGGAGAACTACGCCCTGCTGCACCGGCTGTGGCGGGAGACGGACGTCAGCTGGGAGGGCAGGCACCGCAGTGCGCTGCACCGCTTCACCGCCACTCCGCGTCCCATGGACCAGATTCCTCCGTTCGTGTGGCACGGCTCCATCCGGAGCCCCGAGATCGCGGAGCAGGCCGCGTACTACGGTGACGGGTTCTTCGCGAACCACATCTTCTGGCCGCCCAGTCACACCCGTTCCATGATCGAGCTGTACCGCACCCGCTACGCACACTACGGGCACGGGACTCCGGAGCAGGCCGTGGTGGGCCTGGGAGGACACGTCTTCATGCGCCGGAACTCGCAGGACGCGGTCCGGGAGTTCCGCCCCTACTTCGACAACGCGCCCGTCTACGGTGGTGGCTCCAGCCTGGAGGAGTTCATGCGCCAGACCCCGCTGACCGTGGGCTCGCCCCAGGAGGTGATCGAGAAGACCCTCTCGTTCCGGGAGTACGCCGGTGACTACCAGCGTCAGCTGTTCCTCGTGGACCACGCCGGACTCCCGCACAGCACGGCCATGGAGCAGCTGGACCTGATCGGGGAGATTCTGCCCACGCTGCGCGCCGAGTTCGACGCACTCCGGGCCCCGGGGGTTCCCGACGCGCCCACGCACGAGTCCCTTCTGGCCGCGGCAGCTCCGCGCGAGGAGACCGCAGCACCCGCCACCGACCGCTGGACCGGTACCCGGGCCGAGGACGGCAACACCCTGGGAGACCCCTCATGAGCACACTCACCGTCATCAGCTCCGGCCTGCGCTCGCCCTCGTCCACGCGGATGCTGGCAGACGAGCTCGCCGCGGCGGCGAGCGCCGCCCTGCCCGGCGCCCCCACTCCGCGCGTCATCGAGCTGAGAGAGCTCGTCAAGGACATCGGCAGCGCCCTGCTGGACGGGTTCAACCCGCCCGCCCTGCAGGACGCACTCGACGCGGTCTCCACCACGGACAGCCTGATCGTCGTCACGCCCACCTTCCAGGGCTCCTACGCCGGGCTGTTCAAGAGCTTCGTGGACCTGCTGGACGCCACCGCGCTGCGGCGCACACCCGTGCTGCTGGCTGCGACGGGTGGCAGCGAGCGGCACTCGCTGGTCATCGACCACGCCCTGCGCCCGCTGTTCTCCTACCTGGGCGCCGCCACGGTGCCCACCGCCGTCTACGCCGCCACGCAGGACTTCGGTGCCGGCACCGTGGCACTCGAGCAGCGCATCGAGCGAGCGGCCCAGGAGCTGGCGGCTCTCACCTCGCTGCACTGCGCGCGGAGCACTCCCGCCACGGGGGACGACGCCCTCGGCGAGGCGCAGCGCAGCATGTCCCGCGCCAGCGGGGAGCAGATCGGCGACTTCGGCGACCTGCTGCGCTCCCTGGGCCAGGCATGACCCCTCTCTCGATCCGAAAGGACCACGAACCCATGACGACGTCCCAGAAACCGGTGGTCGCGCTGCTGGTCTCCACCACCCGGCACGCCAGGGTGGGCAGGCAGCTCGCCGACGCCCTGCTCGAGAGCATCCGGGACGAGGTCGCGGCGGATTTCCGTCTGGTCGACCTGGCCGAGGTGGCCCTGCCGTGGCTGGACGAGCCCCGCCCGCCGTCGGCGGGCGACTACCAGCTGGAGAGCACCCGCGCGTGGGCCCGCGAGGTGTCCTCCTGGGACGCCGTGGTGGTTCTCAGCGCCCAGTACAACGGCGGGTACCCCGCGCCGTTGAAGAACGCCGTGGACACGGTCTACGCCGAGTGGCGGGACAAGCCCACACTCATCGGCACCTACGGCGGCCACCGCTCCGGCGGGGGATCCTCCGCGGGACAGCAGCTGCGCACCGTCTTCCAGGTCACCCGCAACCGCGTGGTGGAACCCGGCTTCGCGCTGGAGCTCGGTGGCGAGGACTACGGCCACGACCTGCACCTCGTGGACGCCCGAGGGATCGTCGAGCGCAACCGGGACACCGTGCTCGCCGCCATGGAAGCACTCACCGGAACCATCACCCAGCAGGAGGACCCGCACCATGACTGATGACCGCAGCATTCACCACGACATCGACGCGCTGGTCGAGGAGGAGCACGCACTGCGCAGCGCGCTCGCCGAGGGACGGATCACCTCGGCCGAGGAGCAGCGCCGACTGGGGGACCTGGAGGTGGAGCTGGACCGGCTGTGGGACCTGCTGCGCCAGCGTGCTGCACGTCGGAACGCCGGCCAGTCCACCGGTCTGGCCCACGAACGCAGCGGGCGCACCGTGGAGAACTACCTGGACTGACACTCCGGTGCTGACCGGGTGCGGCCGTCCACGCCCCCAGGGGGGAGGTGGGCGGCCGCGCCCGGTGGACCCCGGCGACGTCGGCAGCGCCGCGTTGCCCCGCCACCTGGGGGCCGTGCCCGTACGCCCGCCCCCGACCCTGTCGAGGCGTCCTCCGGCACGAGCGGCGGCGGGGCCCACGCGGTGGACGCACAATGGGGGTGTGACACCCTCCCTGGAACCGCCGCAGTCCGTGTCCCGGGCGGACCTCCGACTGCAGATCCTCCTGGTGCTGGGAGTCTCCCTGGGCGCCTCGGCCGTGTACTCGGTTCTGGACCTGGCGGAGATGGTGCTGCGCTCGTCCGTGGCGGAGAGCTCCACCACCCTGAACCGGTCCCTCAGCCCCGTGCCGGCGGTGGACGCCCTGCGTCAGCTCACCGGCATCTGCTTCGCCCTCGTGCCCGTGGCACTCGCGGTGTACCTGTTGGCGGGCACCGTCTCCCGTGTGCCCGGGGTGCTGCGGGGGATCGGGGCGGACGGCCGCCATCCGGTGCACGACGCCGCCCGGGGCCTGGCGCTGTTCGCGGTCATGGGCGGCGGCACCCTCGCCCTATACCAGGCGGGACGCGCCCTGGGAATCACCGCGCAGATCACCACGTCGAGCCTCGAGAACACGTGGTGGTCCGTGCCGCTGCTGCTGGCCTCCGCAGCCCGCCACGCACTGGTGGAGGAGGTCCTCGTGGTGGCGTTCCTCGCGGACCGGATGCGCCGGCTGGGGCACTCGTGGTGGACCGTGGCCGTCTGCTCCGCCGTGTTCCGCGCGAGCTACCACCTGTACCAGGGGGTGGGGCCCGCACTCGGGAACCTGGTCATGGGCCTCGTGTTCGTGTGGTGCTACCGCCGCGGGGGACGGGTGATGCCGCTACTGATCGCCCACTTCCTCCTGGACGCCGTGGGCTTCCTGGCCCCGCAGCTGCTCTGAGGGGGACGGGCCGAGGGGGCCGCGGCCACGAGGGGCGCGTCCCCGTCCCCGTCACCTCCGCTCCGTCAGCCCCGCAGCGCCTCCCGCCACTTCAGCGCCCTGCCCGTGCGCAGGATGGACCGCTCGTAGATGGTGGCGGCGAGCCAGATGGCCAGGGCCGTGGCCGCGAGCAGGACGAGCAGCGAGCCCACGTGCTCCCACCACTGCCCCTGCTGCAGGAAGATGCGCAGCGGCACCGCCACCGGGGCCGAGAACGGGATCCAGCTCATGATCCGCAGCGCCTCCGGGTTGGAGTTGAAGAAGATGACCGCGAAGTACGGGAGCATGATCAGGAGCATCACCGGCATGGACGTGGAGCCGATGTCCTCCTGACGCGAGACCATGGACGCCGCGGCGGCGTAGAGGGCCGCGATCATCACGAACCCGATCGAGAACAGGACCACGAACCACAGGATGGGAACGCCCAGCCCGTCCAGGGGCAGCACGTCCCCGTTGATCTGCATGCCCAGCAGCAGACCTGCGGCCACGAGGCACACCTGCAGGATGGCCATGGCCGCGTTGCCCAGCACCTTCCCGGCCATCATGGCCCGGGCCGGGACGGCCGCGAGCAGGATCTCCACGATCCGCGACTGCTTCTCCTCGATCACGGACACGGCGATCTGCTGGCCGAACGTGATCGCGGCCAGGAAGAAGACGATGCCGAAGCCGAACGCGATGACATAGCGCAGCAGGGGATTCGGCGCGGCAGGATCGAGCAGCTCCACGTCCGGGCTCGTGGACAGCGCCTGCACGAGGTCCGTGGGGGCATCGGTCATGGCCAGGACGCTCAGGCCGGAGGGACTGCCCGGGTCCGGGACGACGGCGGCGTCCGCCTCTCCGCTGCGGACGGCCTCGCGGGCTGCCGCCACGGAGTCCACCGGCTGCGGGGAGTAGTCCTCTCCGAGGGCGGACACGGCGGGGGCCGTCTGGTCGACCACGGCGACGTGCATCGCGTCCCCGGAGAACACCTCGCCCAGGCGCGGCACGAGCAGCGTGGCGGCCAGGGCCGCGGCGAGCAGGATGAGCGTGGTGATGATGAAGGGCCGGGACGTGGCCTTCGTCTTCATCTCGCGGGCAGCCACGGTGCCCACGGCGGACCAGAAAGGGGTGCGCCGGGGGCCGCGGACCGGGGCGGTGGGCGTGGACGCGGTGGTGGTGATCATCGGGTGACCTCCGTGAAGATCTCGTGCAGGGTGCGGGTGACGGGTCCGAAGCTGTGGACGGTGCCCCTGTCCACGGCCTCGCCGAGGACGGCATGGGCGGCCGGGGCGGAGTCGGCGCGGAAACGGACGCGGCCGCCGTCGAAGGAGAGGACCTCCACGCCGGGGGTTCCGCGCACCCACCCGGTGTCGGTGCCGGCCACGAGCTCCCACTCCGGCTCGGCGTGCGCGGCCAGCAGCTCGGCCCGCGTGCCGGCCGCTCGGACCTGCCCGTCGGCGAGGATGACGAGCTCGTCGCACAGCCGTTCCACCAGGTCCAGCTGGTGGGAGGAGAACAGGACGGGGACTCCGGTGTCCGCGGTCTCCCGCAGGACCTGCAGGGTGGTGTCCACGGCCAGGGGGTCGAGGCCGGAGAAGGGCTCGTCCAGGACGAGCGCCACCGGGTCGTGCACCAGGGCGGCGGCGATCTGCGCCCGCTGCTGGTTGCCCAGCGACAGCTCCTCCAGCTTGCTGCCCGCGCGCTCCCGCAGCCCCAGGCGTTCGAGCAGGGCCATGGCGCGGGCCTTCGCGGCGGCTCCGGTCATGTGGTGCAGCCGGCCCAGGTAGACCAGCTGGTCCAGGACGGTCATCTTCGGATAGAGGCCACGCTCCTCCGGCATGTACCCGATCCCCGCGCGGTAGTCGGCGGTGATCGGGGCGCCGTCCACCTCCACCACGCCCGAGTCCGGTGCCATGACACCCAGGAGGATGCGCATGGTGGTGGTCTTGCCCGCGCCGTTGCCGCCCACGAACCCGGTCATCAGGCCCGGGCGGATGGTGAAGGAGAGGTCCTTCAGCACGTGCGCGGAACCGAAGGACTTGTTCACCCCGTTCAGTGTGATCATGCTCCGAGCCTAGGAATCCGCGGGGCGTGCCACCTCCCCCGGGAGGCGGATCTGCCGGCCCGAGCCCCTCCTTCCAGGGGAGGAGGGCACCAGCCGTGCCGACCCTCTCGGGTCAGGAGCCGGTCACGCCGTGCTCGAACGCCCAGATGACCGCGTGGACCCGGTCGCGCGCTCCCGTCTTCAGCAGCACGTTCGACACGTGGGTCTTCACCGTGGCCCTGCCCACGAACAGCTCACGGGCGATCTCGTCGTTGGACAGGCCCCGCGCCATCGCGGCCAGCACCTCGGTCTCCCGTGCCGTGAGACCCGCGGGGGCGGCGTCGTCTCCCCGGAGGGGAGCGTCCTCCGAGTGCCTCGCCGACGACGACGTCCCGGGCCCCTCTGCGGGTACGGTCGCCGCGCGCGCGAGAACCCGCCGCGTGACGAGCGGATCCAGCAGCGCATCCCCGCGGCCGAGCACCCGGACCGCCTGGATCAGCTCCTCTGGGCCCGCGGTCTTGAGGAGGAACCCCGAGGCCCCGGCGGCGAGCGCGTCGAACAGGGCCTCGTCCGTGTCGAACGTGGTGAGGACCAGCACCGCGGCGCGTGAACCGGAGGCGAGGAGCCTGCGGGTGGTCTCGATCCCGTCCAGCCGCGGCATCTGCACGTCCATGCACACCACGTCGGGGTCCAGGGAGGCGGCGAGGTCGAGGGCCGCGAGTCCGTCCTCGGCGGCGCCCACCACCTCGATGCCCTCCTGGGAGCCGAGGATGGCTGCGAAGCCCACGCGGATCAGGGGCTGGTCGTCCACGAGCAGCACCCGCAGGCTCACAGGACCGCCTCCGGCTCACGCACGGCGGGCACCGTGGCGCGCACGAGCCACCCACCGTGCGGCTTCGGACCCGCCTCCAGGACACCACCCAGTGCCGTGATCCTCTCCCGCATGCCCACCACGCCGAGTCCGGTACCGCTGGGCCCGGGCCCGCCGGGGTGTCCGCCGCGGCCGTCGTCGCTGACCTCCAGCTCCACACGCTCCCTCTCGGTGCGCAGCCGCACCGTCAGGGCGGCACGAGGTCCCGCGTGCTTGCGGGCGTTGGTGATGGCCTCCTGCGCCGTGCGGTAGAGGGCCAGCTGGGCCGGGGGTGCCAGCTGCGGCTCCGGGCCGATCCGTTCGAGCACCGCGTCCTGGCCCAGTGCACGGGCCTCGGCCACGAGCGCCTCCAGGTCGCTCAGCCGGGGCACCGAGTCGGGGACCCCCTCGCCGTCGCGCAGCGTGTGGACCAGGGTCTTCAGCTCCGCAACAGCCTCCCGTGCGGAGGACTCGACGCCGCGCAGGTGCTCGGCCGCCGCACCAGGATCGCGCGGCATGCTCACCCGTGCCGCTCCCGCCTGCACCCCCATGGCCGTGACGTGGTGGGCCACCACGTCGTGCAGCTCCCGGGCGATCCTGAGACGTTCCAGGGTGACCGCCTGCTCCGCCAGGTGGTCCTGCTGGTCCCTGATCTCTGCGTGCGCGGCCCGGAGGTCCTCCCGTTCCATGGCCGCGTGCCACGTGCGGTTCCCGAAGATCCACGCCCCGGTGAAGTAGGCGATGTTGATCAAGAACTGGATCGCCGCGAACGCCATGTAGGCGTTGACGCCGCGTTCGCCCACTCGCGGGTCCGTGAACTGGTCCACGGTGACCCACACGAGCCACACCCCCATCCCCACCGCGACCGCGGTGCGGGACCATGTGGCCCGGCGGCGGTCCGGACACCACGCACCGACCGAGTAGAAGCCCAGGAAGAGCACCACCTGTGAGGCGTACATCTCCACCCCCGCCCATGTGGCGAGCGCGAAGTACAGGACGGACACGGCCACCATCACGGTGACGGGGAAACGCCGCCGCCACGCCAGGGGCACGGCCAGTGCCACGGCGCCCAGGGCAACCCATCCCACGTCCGTCTTCCACGGGACCTTCTGGATGAAGTCCGAGAGGTAGACCAGCTCGACACCGGCCAGGGCGAGGACGACGGCCTCCAGGCAGTCCCTGCGCCGCCATCCCGGGGGCAGGGCGCGCTGGCGCGAGGGCATCTCCGGGGCGGTGGGGCGCAGCGGCATGGTTCCACCCTACCGAGGGGGCGGGGGTGCGGGTCCGGCATCCCGGACGCGGTCGGTGCCGCCCCTGGCTGTGTCCCTCCGTGCCACCGGCCTTGACGTGGACGGCACGGGGTTCCCAGAATGGAGGGATAGGTCATGAGAGCCAGCGTCAAGCCCCAGCTTGCTGGCCGGCAACCCTCCCACCGCGGCGGGGTGCCCTGGGTGAAGACCTGGCCGGGACGTCGTCCGACGCATCCGGCAAGCGCGGGTCACAGGTGCCCGGTTCTCGCACGGGCGCCGTGCGGACCGTCACCGGACCCCTGATCCTTCCCAGAAGGAGCACGGCCATGAGCACCGCACCCACCCCCGAGAACCCCCAGGGCTGGTCCTTCGAGACCCGTCAGATCCACGCCGGGCAGAACGCGGACCCGGTGACGGGATCCCGGGCGCTGCCCATCCACCAGACGTCGTCCTTCGTGTTCCCGGACGCCGCCACCGCGGCCGCCCGGTTCGCGCTCGCGGAGATGGGCCCCATCTACACGCGCCTGACCAACCCCACCACCGAGGTGGCGGAGAAGCGCATCGCCTCGCTGGAGGGTGGTGTGGGTGCCCTCATGGTCTCCTCCGGCCAGGCCGCCGCCACGCTGGCCGTCCTGAACCTGGGCGGGGCCGGGAGCCACGTGGTGGCCAGCCCCTCCCTCTACGGGGGCTCCTACAACCTGCTGAAGCACACCCTCGCCCGGCTGGGGGTGGAGACCACGTTCGTGGCAGACCCGGACGACCCGCAGCAGTGGCGGGACGCCGCCCGTCCGAACACCGTGGCGTTCTTCGGGGAGATGATCCCCAACCCCCGCAACGACGTCCTGGACGTGGCCGCCGTCGCCGGGATCGCCCACGAGGTGGGCGTGCCGCTGATCGTGGACAACACCGTGGCCACTCCGTACCTGGTGCGGCCCATCGAGTGGGGCGCGGACATCGTGCTGCACTCCGGCACCAAGTTCCTGGGCGGGCACGGCACCGCGATCGGCGGGTTCATCGTGGACGCCGGGCGCTTCGACTACGGCGCGGACCCCGCCCGGTTCCCCGGTTTCACCGAGCCCGACCCCACGTACAACGGCCTGGTCTACGCGCGGGACCTGGGGGAGGGGGGAGCCTTCGGCGCCAACCTGTCCTACATCCTCAAGGCCCGGGTGCAGCTGCTGCGCGACCTCGGCTCCTCGGTCTCCCCGTTCAACGCGTTCCTGATCGAGCAGGGCATCGAAACGCTGTCCCTGCGCATGGAGCGCCACGTGGCCAACGCCCAGCGCGTGGCCGAGTGGCTGGAGGCCCGCCCCGAGGTGCGCTCCGTCTCCTACGCCGGTCTGCCGTCCTCGCCGTGGCACGAGCGCGCCCGGAAGTACGCACCGCGCGGCGCGGGATCCGTCCTCGGCTTCGTCCTGGACGGCGGCAGGGAGGCGGGGATCGCGTTCGTGGACGCGCTGAGCCTGCACTCCCACGTGGCGAACATCGGGGACGTGCGCTCGCTCGTGATCCACCCTGCCTCCACCACGCACGCGCAGCTCTCGGAGGCGGAGCAGCTCGCCGCGGGCGTGGAGCCAGGTTTCGTGCGCCTGTCCGTGGGCACCGAGGGGATCGAGGACATCCTCGCGGACCTCGACGCCGGCTTCGCGGCAGTGGCAGGCACCCCGGCCACGGGAGACGCGCAGGAACCGGCGCGCCCGCGGTCGGCGCAGTCGGCACAGGGTGACGAAGACGCCGGGGTCGCCCACGCGGCGGCGGGCTCGGCTCGTGGAGGCGGCCCCGCGGCGTCGTCGACGGCGAATGGCCGCCCGGACGCCGAGGGTGCGGCGTGAGCGCGGTGCAGACGCCGCCGGCGGTGCGCCGGGACGGCGTGGTGCGGTGCGCGGAGCTGGGCGAGCTGGAGCTGGAGTCCGGGGTGCGCCTGCCGGACGTGCGCCTGGCGTACGAGACGTGGGGCGAGCTCGCCCCGGACGGCTCCAACGCGGTGCTGGTGGAGCACGCCCTGACCGGCGACTCCCACGTGGCACGCGGCACGAGCGTGGGCTACGGGGACACCGCGCCGTTCGACACCCTGGACCGGCGTGCGGCGGCCGACACCGACGGCTGGTGGGACGGTCTCGTGGGACCGGGCGCGGCCATCGACACGAACCGGTGGTTCGTGGTGTGCGCGAACATCCTGGGCGGCTGCCACGGCAGCACCGGCCCGGCCAGCCTGGCCCCGGACGGCACCCCGTGGGGCTCACGCTTCCCGCGGATCACCGTGCGGGACACCGTGGCGGCGGAGGCGCGGCTCGCGGACCAGCTCGGGATCGAACGGTGGCGGCTCGTGGTGGGCGGCTCCATGGGCGGTGCCCGCGCCCTGGAGTGGGCCGTGTGCCACCCCCGTCGGGTCGCCGCGTGCGCGGTGATCGCCGCGAACGCCCGGGTCAGCGCGGACCAGCTCGCCTGGGGCCGCACCCAGGCGCTTGCCATCCGGCAGGACCCCCGGTTCCGCCACGGCGACTACTACGCCGGGCCGCACCCCGTGGAGGGTCTGGGCCTGGCGCGGCGGATCGCGCACATCACCTACCGCAGCGCCCACGAGCTCGCCGCGCGATTCGGGCGGGAGGCGCAGCCGCACGAGGACCCCGCGGGCACGCACCCGGGCAGCCGCGGCCGCTACCGGGTGGAGGGCTACCTGGACCACCAGGCGCACAAGCTCGCCGCGCGCTTCGACGCGAACGCCTACCTCAGCGTCAACGAGACGCTGATGTCCCACGACGTCGCCCGCGGCCGCGGCAGCCTGCGGCAGGCACTCGCCCGCACCCGCTGCGAGTGGCTCGTGGCCGCCGTGGACTCGGACCGGCTGTTCCCGCCCGAGGAGTCCGCGGAGCTCGCGGCCGCGCTGCCCGGTGAGCACGAGGTGCACACCATCACCTCACCGAGCGGGCACGACGGCTTCCTCCTGGAGACCCCGCAGGTGGGTCGGCTGCTGCGGGCCACGGTGCTGCGGGACTGAGCAGCCCACCGCGCGCGACGGCGCCCGCTCCCCTTGCCGGGGCGCGGGCGCCGTCGTCGTGGGGCTGACCAGAGCGGGCTCAGGCCTCCTCGCCCTGCTGGGGGATCTGCTCGCCGGCGCCGGGGATCGTGGCCTGGCCGAACACGGGGCGCTTGGCGGTGATGTGGTCGCCGGAGCTGCGGTGGCGGAGGCGGCGGCCCACCCACGGCACGAAGTACTTGCGGGCCCAGACCATGTCGTCGCGGCGGGCCTGGCGCCACGTGCGCTCGGGGCGCGCCTCGGGGTGGTCCGGGGTGAGGCCGTGGTCCACACCCAGGCTGTCCAGGGTCTCGCACGCGATGAGCTGGTGGCCCAGGGGGGAGAAGTGAAGACGGTCAGGGGCCCACATGCGCGGGTCGCCCAGCTGGTGCAGACCCCACAGGTCCACCAGCACGGCGTCGTGGCGGGCGGCCACCGTGCGCACGTTCTCGTTCCAGATGGCCACGCGCCCGCGGATGCTGCGCAGCACGGGGGTGTTGCCGATGTCCGGGCCGTCGAACATGGCCACGGTGGCGCCGGTGGCGGTGAGCCGCTCGATCACGGCGTCCAGGCGGGAGGCGATGTCGTCCGGGTCCGCTCCCGGGCGCAGCATGTCGTTGCCGCCCGCGCTGATGGTCACGAGGTCCGGCTTGAGCTCCAGGGCGGGCTCCAGCTGCTCGTCCACGATGGGCTGGAAGAGCCGCCCGCGGATGGCCAGGTTCGCGTAGGCGAAGTCGTCCGTGGTGCGGGCGAGCTCCTCGGCCACGCGGTCCGCCCAGCCCCGGAACCCGCCCGGGACGGTGTCGTCGGGATCACCCACGCCCTCGGTGAAGGAGTCCCCGACGGACACCATGCGGTGCCACGGGTGCAGCGGCTCCACCGCCGGGGTCTGCGGGCTTTCTGCCGCCGGGTTCTGCGCTGGGGTGCTCTGGTCCATATCCGGTTTCTAACACGCCCCCAGGGGTGTGCGCGACTTCCACGGTGCTGTGCCTGCACCCGTGCCAGGATGGGGAGCATGAACCACGCCCCACACGTGATCTGGAACAACGACCCCGAGGACCGCGCGGCCACCCCGCTGGTGGTGCTGCTCCACGGCTACGGTTCGCACGAGGGAGACCTCATGGCCCTGAGCGAGTCCCTCCCGGACTCCTTCAGCTATGCGTCCGTGCGCGCACCGCAGCGCGCGGGGGCGGGCTTCCAGTGGTTCCCCCTGGCGGGAGACCTCAGCTTCACCACGGACGCCGTGGTGGCCGCCGCGGAGCCCGTGGTGCAGTGGCTGCGGGAGGAGTCCCAGCAGCACTCCCACGTGATCCTGCTGGGCTTCTCGCAGGGCATGGCAATGGCCACCACGGTGGCCCGCCACGCCCCGGACCTGGTGGACGCCGTGGTGGGCCTCTCCGGCTTCGTGGTCCCGGTGGCGCCCGACGACGCCCAGGCGGACTTCTTCCACGACGCCGCCCTGCGCGAGCAGCCCCTGCCCATGTTCTGGGGCCGCGACCCCGAGGACCCCGTGATCCCGCCCGGGATGGTGGACTTCACGGCCGAGTGGCTGCAGGAGCACGCGGACGTTACCAAGGTGCAGTACCGCGGCGTGGGCCACGGGGTGTCCCCGCAGGAGATCGCCCACGTGGGGGAGTACCTGCGCGCGCTCACGGACTGACCGCCGCGGCGGCTGACGGGCGCCGGTGCCCGTCAGCGGGTGCCGTCACCCGGTGACGATGCGCACGTCCGGCTGGCCCGAACCGGTCACACCCACCACGTCCCCGCTGTGCAGCTGCGCGCCGCGGCGGGTCTCCACCGCGCCGTTCACCGTGACCCTGCCCTCCGCCACCAGGCTCTTGGCCACGTGCCCGTCCTCGGCCAGGTTGGCCAGCTTCAGTGCCTGGCCCAGGCGGATCATCTCGTCGCGGATCGGCAGCTCTTCGTAGGCGTTGTCACTCATGCGCCCCATTGTCTCAGGCGCCCCAGGCGGCTCGGTCGCCCGTGCGTGGGAGGGCCGGGGACACGGGGCGGGGCCGGGGTGGTGCGGCGAGCCGGAGAAGCCCACGAACGGCGTCGTCCGCGAAAACTGTTGCACGTCCAACAAGGTGGGGATACGTTCTGGGGAGACGCGCATCACACCCCAGGAGCAGCCATGACCCTCGTTCCCCACTTCGTCCACGGCCGCAGGATCGAGGGCAGCTCGGGACGGGCCCAGGACGTCTACAACCCCGTGGAGGGCGCGGTCAGCGCGCAGGTTCCCCTGGCCACCGCGGCGGAGGTCGCGGAGGCCGTGAGCTCCGCGGAGCGGGCCTTCCCCGATTGGTCCGGGCTCAACGCCCAGCGGCGCGCGCGCATCCTGCTCAAGTGGGTGGACCTCATCACCGAGAACATGGACGAGCTGGCCACCCTGCTCTCCACCGAGCACGGCAAGACCCTCCCGGACGCCAGGGGGGACATCCAGCGCGGCATCGAGGTCGTGGAGTTCGCGGCCGGTGCGCCGCACCTGCTCAAGGGCGAGTTCTCCAGCGACGCCGGAACGGGAATCGACGTGCACTCGCTGCGCCAGCCCCTGGGCGTGGTGGCCGGGATCACCCCGTTCAACTTCCCCGCCATGATCCCGCTGTGGAAGGCCGGGATCGCGCTTGCCGCGGGCAACACGTTCGTGCTCAAGCCCTCCGAGCGGGACCCCTCCGTCCCCGTGCGGCTCGCGGAGCTGGCACTGGAGGCCGGGATGCCCGCGGGCACGCTGAACGTGGTCCACGGGGACAAGACCGCCGTGGACGCCCTGGTCGAGGACCCGCGGGTGCGGGCCATCGGTTTCGTGGGGTCCACGCCCATCGCCCAGTCCATCTACAGCGCCACGGCCGCCCACAACAAGCGGGCGCAGTGCTTCGGCGGCGCCAAGAACCACATGGTGGTCATGCCGGATGCGGACCTGGAGCAGGCCGCGGACGCCCTGATCGGCGCGGCCTTCGGCTCGGCCGGCGAGCGCTGCATGGCCATCTCCGTGGCCGTGCCCGTGGGGGAGACCACCGCGATCACCCTGCGGCAGCTGCTCGAGGAGCGGATTGCGGGCCTCACGCTGGGCCCCTCGCTGGACCCGTCCTCGGACTTCGGCCCCGTGATCAGTGCGCATGCCAAGGAGCGCATCGAGGCGGACATCGCTGCCGGTGAGGAGGAGGGTGCGGAGCTCGTGGTAGACGGCCGCGGGGCCACCGTGGCCGGGCATCCCAACGGCTTCTGGGTGGGCGCCACCCTGTTCGACCACGTCACCACGGACATGAGCATCTACCGTGAGGAGATCTTCGGCCCGGTGCTGTGCATCGCCCGCGCCGCGGACTATGAGGAAGCGCTGCGCCTGCCCAGCGAGCACGAGTTCGGCAACGGCGTGGCCATCTTCACCCGGGACGGGGACACCGCCCGGGACTTCACCACCCGCGTGGACGTGGGCATGGTGGGTGTGAACGTCCCCATCCCCGTGCCCATCGCCTACTACACCTTCGGCGGCTGGAAGGCCTCGGGCTTCGGGGACCTCAACCAGCACGGCACGGACGGGCTCAAGTTCTACACGAAGACCAAGACCGTCACCACGCGGTGGCCCTCCGGGGCCAAGGAGGGTGCGAGCTTCGTGATGCCCGCGGGCAGCTGAGCCGCACGACGTCGCCCGGCGGAGTCCCGGCACCCCGGCACTCCCAGATTCCCTCGGCTCCGCACCGCGCGGGGCCACCGCCACTCCCGGAACGAGGAACGCCATGACCGAGAGCACCAACCAGCAGCTTCCCGCCGTCGCCTTCCTGGGCCTGGGCCACATGGGCGGTCCCATGGCCGCGAACCTCGTGACGGCGGGTGTGCGGGTGACCGGCTACGACGTCGTGACCGAGGCGTGCGCGGCAGCGCGTGCGCAGGGGATCGAGGTGGCGGAGAGCCCGCAGGACGCCGTGCGCTCGGCGGACGTGGTGATCACCATGTTCCCGTCCGGCAGGCACGTGGTCGAGGCCTACACCGGGGACGACGCCGCCGGGGGCCTGCTCGCCGCGGCTCCCGCGGGTGCCACGTTCCTGGACTGCTCCACCATCAACATCTCCGAGGCGCAGGAGGCCGCGGAGCTGGCCCGCGCCGCGGGATTCACGGCCGCGGACGCCCCGGTGTCCGGGGGCGTGGTGGGCGCCACCGCCGGGACGCTTGCGTTCATGGTGGGAGGGGGGCGGGAGGTCTTCGAGCGGGTGCGGCCCCTGCTGGAGATCATGGGCGGGCGCGTGGTGCACTGCGGGGGCAGCGGCATGGGCCAGGCGGCGAAGATCTGCAACAACATGATCCTGGGCGTGTCCATGGTCGCGGTCAGCGAGGCGTTCGTGCTCGCGGAGAGGCTGGGGCTGGAGCACCAGGCCATGTTCGACGTGGTCTCCCACGCCTCCGGCCAGTGCTGGGCGCTGACCACCAACTGCCCCGTTCCCGGCCCGGTGCCCACCAGCCCGGCCAACAACGACTACCAACCCGGCTTCGCCGGCGCGCTGATGGTCAAGGACCTCGACCTCGCCACCACGGCGCTGGACGAGACCGGGACCACCGCCCCCATGGGACGGCTCGCGGCGGAGCTCTACGAGCGGTTCGTGGCGGACGGCCACGCGGGCACGGACTTCTCCGGGATCATCACGACCCTGCGGGAGGATGCTCGGGAAGGGAGCCGGGAGAGCTCTCGGGAGGGGTGAAGTCCCCGGAACGCGCCCGTAGACCGCTCAGCGCCGCGACAACCGCCTCCACCTCGTGCTCCTCGAAACCCGTGGTGAGGAACAGCTCCTCGTTCAGCGCCCGGGTGGCCCGCCCCACCACGTCCAGGCCCTCCGCCGTGAGGGCCACGTTCACGGCCCGGCGGTCCGTGCTCAGCGGCTCGCGGCGCACCAGACCGGCGCCCTCCAGGCGGTCCACGGCGTTGGTGATGGACGTGGGGTGCACCTGCAGCAGGGCGCTGGCGCGTTTCATGAGCATGCGGTGCTCGCGGGCGAAGCTCAGCAGGGCGAGCAGCTCGTAGCGGGAGAACGTGAGCCGGAAGGGCTTGAGGACCCGGTCCGCCCGCGCCAGCAGGATCTGCTGCGCCCGCATGATCGATGCCACGGCCGCCATGGGCCCGGCGGCCTCCGACCAGCCCTGCCGCTCCCAGTTGCGCCGGGCGTCGGCTAGGGGGTCACGGGGCAGCGGGTCCTGAGGGGGCATGCCCCGCAGTGTAGTGCGGCGCCCACACGGGCAGACGGTGCGGGGTGGGAGTGCCCGGACCGGGCGCACCGTCATGTGATGCACAGCACAGAAAAGCCGCTCCTCCGATATTGTTGGACGTACCACTGTCGACCTCCCCACCACCGAGGACCAGGACCATGAGCCCAGCCGCACCACTCCCGCGCGCCACCACCACCGCCACCCTCCCCAGCCCGGACCTGCTGCACCTGGAGCACCAGCTCAGCGGCGAGGAGCGGGCCCGGCTGCGCACCGTCACCGAGCACCTGCAGCGGGAGGTGCGCCCGCGGAGCATCGAGTTCTGGAACCGGGAAGAGCTGCCCGTGCAGCTGCTGCCGGGGCTCGCGGACCTGGGGCTGGGGCGTCTGGCGCAGGGCGGCGGCTCACGGCTGTTCCAGAACCTCGTGCACGCGCAGGTCGCCCGCGCGGACCTCTCCCTCTCCGCGCTGCTGGGTATCCACAACGAGCTGATCGTGGGCACCCTGCTGGCATTCGGCTCCGAGGAGCAGAAGCAGAAGTGGCTGCCCGGGCTCATGGAGCTGACGCAGCTGGGTACGTTCTGTCTCACGGAGCCCGAGCACGGCTCGGACATCGCCGGGGGCCTCGCCACCACCGCCACGCGGGACGCGGACGGGTGGGTGCTCAACGGCTCCAAGCGCTGGATCGGGCTCGGCACCGTGGCGGACCTGGCCCTGGTGTGGGCCCGGGACACGGCGGACCATCGCATCAAGTGCTTCGCCGTGGACACCACCCTGCCGGGGTACACAGCCACCAAGATCGAGCACAAGATGGGTCTGCGGATCATGCAGAACGCGGACGTGGAGCTCGCGGACCTGCGGCTGCCCGCGGACGCCCTGCTTCCCGGGGCCGCGGACTTCGGGGCCACCAAGGACCTGCTCCGGGACTCCCGGGCGTGGGTGGGCTGGCAGGCCGTGGGCGCGCAGCAGGCGGTGTTCGACATCGTGCGCGACTACGCCCTGGAGCGCATCCAGTTCGGCAGGCCCCTGGCCAGCTTCCAGCTCGTGCAGCAGGTGGTCGCGGAGGTGGCGGGCAACCTCGCCGCGAGCTCCGGGCTGATGGCCCAGGTGAGCCGGGTCCAGGAGGACGGCGAGCTGGAGATGGTGCAGGCGGCCCTGGCCAAGTCCACCGCCACGCGCCTGGCCCGCCAGTCCGCCGCGCAGGCGCGGGACGTGCTGGGCGGCAACGGGCTGCTCAGCGAGTACGGGATCGCCAAGGTCATGGCGGACATCGAGGCCATCCACACGTACGAGGGCAGCTACCACATCAACTCGCTCATCGTGGCCCGCGCCCTCACGGGGGTCTCCGCGTTCGTCTCGTAGCGGCGCCCGGTCGACGACGCCGCCGGGGCGTCTCCGCCGCGGGCCGGTGCGGTGCGCGCGGGGCCCGGCCGTGCGGCGTCGTCGTCGGGGGAAGGGGGTTAGGCCCGTGCCGCGGAACCTCGCTACCCTGGAGCGGAACGGCTCTGCCCGCGCGGGTCGAGAGCCTGAGCCCACCGATCCCCACGCGCGAGCCCTCGCGAGGCCCGCGCGAGAAACGGAAGTGAGACCGCATGGCCCCGAAATCCACCCTGGACAATGTCATCTCCCTGGCCAAGCGCCGGGGCTTCGTGTTCCAGGCGGGTGAGATCTACGGTGGTTCGCGCTCCGCGTGGGACTACGGGCCCCTGGGTGCGGAGCTGAAGGAGAACATCAAGCGGCAGTGGTGGCAGACGTTCGTGCGCGGCCGCGCGGACATGGTGGGCCTGGACTCCTCGATCATCCTGCCCTCCGCGGTGTGGCAGGCCTCCGGGCACGTGGAGACGTTCACCGACCCCCTGGTGGAGTCCCTGCACACGCACAAGCGCTACCGCGCGGACCACCTGCTGGAGGCGTACGAGGCCAAGCACGGCCACCCGCCGGTGAACGGGCTGGCGGACGTCAAGGACCCGGAGACGGGCCAGGACGGCAAGTGGACCGAGCCGCAGCAGTTCTCCGGCCTGATGAAGACCTTCCTGGGCCCCGTGGACAACGAGGAGGGCAAGCACTTCCTGCGCCCGGAGACCGCCCAGGGCATCTTCGTGAACTTCCTCAACGTGGTGACCGCCGCGCGGAAGAAGCCGCCGTTCGGCATCGGACAGATCGGCAAGGCGTTCCGCAACGAGATCACCCCGGGCAACTTCATCTTCCGCACGCGCGAGTTCGAGCAGATGGAGATCGAGTACTTCATCCACCCGGACGAGGCCAAGCAGTACTTCGACGAGTGGGTCGAGGCGTGCTGGAACTGGTTCGTGGACCTGGGTGTGAACCCGGACAACATGCGCCGCTTCGACGTCCCCGAGGACGACCGCGCGCACTACTCGGACGGCACCATCGACATCGAGTACCGCTTCGGGTTCCAGGGCTCCGAGTGGGGTGAGCTCATGGGCGTGGCCAACCGCACGGACTTCGACCTCACCAACCACACCGAGGCCTCCGGCACCAAGATGCAGTACTTCGACCAGGCCTCCGGCGAGCGCTACACCCCGTACGTGATCGAGCCGTCCTTCGGGCTCACCCGCTCCATGATGGCGTTCCTGGTGGACGCCTACGTGGAGGACGAGGCGCCCAACACCAAGGGCGGCGTGGACACCCGCACCGTGCTGCGCCTGGACCCCCGCCTGGCCCCGGTCAAGGCCGCGGTGCTGCCGCTGTCCAAGAAAGAGGACCTGCGCCCGGCCGCGCAGAACCTGGACGCCGAGCTGCGCCGCCGCTGGAACATCGACTACGACGACGCCGGGGCCATCGGCCGCCGCTACCGCCGCCAGGACGAGATCGGCACGCCGTTCTGCATCACCGTGGACTTCGACACCCTGGAGGACCAGGCCGTGACCATCCGCTCCCGGGACGAGATGACCCAGGAGCGCGTGGGGCTGGACCACGTGCAGCAGTACCTGGCCGAGCGCCTGGAGAAGTGAGCGCATGAGCATCGACTACCGCCCCTGGCAGGAGGACGACGACCTCCGTCTGCTCGAACTGTGGCCCGACGTCGAGTCCGCACCCGTCCAGGCGTTCCGCGCCCGGCTCGGGGCGCAGGACCACAGCGGCTGGTCCACCACGCTCGTGGCCACGGACGACGGCGTGCCGGTTGCAGCCGGGGTCTGCTACGCCTCTGCGTGGCACCCGCAGCGGCTGTGGCTCTCCGTGGAGGTGGCTCCTGACCACCGCCGGGAGGGGATCGGGCGGGAGCTCGTGGACCGGCTGCGGGAGGCCGCCCGGGAGGACGGTGCGCCCGTGCAGGCGCTGCGCACGCGCGTGGCCCCGGAGTCCACGGGGGAGGGCTTCGCCCGCTCCCTGGGCTTCCGTGACGCGATGCGCTCGCGTGTGGTGCGCGTGGACGCCGGTGCCCTGCCGGCGCCCACCCTGGGGAAGAATCCGGACGGCTCCGACGCCGAGTCCGTGGCGGACCTCGCAACCGGCTCGGTGGAGCTGACCCGCGCGGTGGAGGCCTTCTACCGTGCGGTGCACGAGTGGGACCCCGTGGGGGACGTGAGCATCGGGGCGTTCAACAAGCAGTTCCTCTCGGACACCGCCGGGGCATACGGCGCCGTGGTGCTGCGGCGCGCGGAGGACGGTACAGAGGGGAAGGGGCCGATCGCGGCCTTCGCGGTGAGCTACCGCCCCTTCGACCCCGCCAACCCGCACGACGAGCCGCTGCCGAACGAGGTGGCGGACGTGCTGCTGGGCTACGTGCCCGGTGCCGCCGGTGCCACGGCGGCCCAGGCGGGTGCCGCCCTGGAGACCCTGCTCGCCCTGCTCGTGGGCGACTACCCGGTGGAGCTGGAGGTGGACGACTCCATGGGCCCGCTCGTGACCGTGGTGGACAACCTCCTGGACGCCGGGGTGGCACGGGTGGTCACGGAGACCGAGACCCTGGTCCTGGACTAGGACCTCCCCCGAGAGCCCTCTCGCCGCGCACACGGTGGGAGGGCTCTCGCGCGCTCCGACCCATCCCCGCACATGTGCTTTCCGCGGTGAGGACCGTGGTAAGACATTCACGGACGAAAGGACACCGATGCCCGCATCCCAGGCGCACGCCCGTGAGAACGCCCAGAACGCCGCACCGCCGGAGGCTCCCATGAACGGACGGCTGCGGCTGGTCGCCACCGTGGCCACGTTCGGCGGTCTGCTCTTCGGCTACGACACCGGCGTGATCAACGGTGCCCTGCCCTCCCTGGTCACGGACCTGCGGCTCACCCCGTTCCTGGAGGGGCTGGTGGCCTCCATCCTGCCCTTCGGCGCGGCCTGGGGCGCGGCGTTCGGCGGCCGGCTCGCGGACCGCTTCGGGCGGCGTCGTCTGCTCACGGTGCTCGCGGTGGTGTTCGTGGCCGCCACGATCGGGTGCGCCACCGCGCCGACCGTGGGGGTGCTTGTGGCGTTCCGTGCGGTGCTGGGACTCGCGGTGGGTGCGTCCTCGGTGATCGTGCCCGTGTTCCTCGCGGAGCTCGCGCCCGCCCACCTGCGCGGGCGGGTGGTGGCCCAGAACGAGCTGATGCTCGTGGGCGGGCAGGCGCTCGCGTTCGTCTTCAATGCCGGGCTGGCCACGGCGTTCGGGCACGTCCCGCACGTGTGGCGCTACATGCTCGTGCTCGCCACCCTGCCCGCCTTGGCCCTGTGGATCGGGATGACCGTGGTGCCCGAGTCCCCGCGCTGGCTCGCCAGGAACGGGCGCTTCGAGGAGATGGCGCGCGTGCTGCGCCGGATCCGTGAGGAGGCGTACGCGCCGCGGGAGGCGGAGACCGTGCGGGAGCTCGCCGCGCAGGACGCGGAGCGTCCCGCCGCGGGGGTGCTGGACCTGGTGCGGGTGCCGTGGATCCGCAGAATCTTCGGGATCGGTGCCGCGATGGCCGTGATCAACCAGATCTCCGGGATCAACGCCATCCAGTACTACGGCGTGACCGTGCTCCAGGACTCGGGCTTCGGCGGCAACGGCGCGTTCTACGCCAACATCATCCCCGGGCTCGTGGGCGTGGCCGCCGTGGCACTCGCCATGGTGCTGCTCAAGCACGTGGGCCGGCGCCGCCTGCTGCTCACGGGCCTGGTGGGCACGGCGTCGTCGCTGACGCTGTTCGCGCTGTCCTACCTGCTGATCCCCGAGGACAGCGCCGCCCGGGCGTGGGTGGTGCTCGCGTGCATCGTGGTGTTCGTGGGGTTCGAGCAGTGCTGCGTGGGAACCGTCACGTGGCTGTACATGTCCGAGATCTTCCCGCTGTCCGTGCGCGGAGTGGGCATGGGCGTGTGCGCGTGGCTGCTGTGGATGATGACCTTCGTGGTGGGCCTCACCTTCCCGCTGCTCACGAACGCGCTGGGCGTGGGGTACACGGTGCTGATCTTCGTGGCGCTGCAGGTGCTGGCCCTGGTGTGGGTGCACCGCGTGGCCCCGGAGACCAAGGACCGCACCCTGGAGGAGCTGGAGCAGCACTTCCGTGGTGCGTAGGGGACAATGGTCTGTCGCCCCGCACCACCCGATCCACCACGTGAGGAAACCGTCCGTGTCCTGTGAAGCCAGCGTCGTCGCCCCGTCTGAGGAAGCCGGGTGCCCGCAGTGGGTGCCCCAGCCGGACGTCGCCGCCCGCGCGCGGGAGCTGAGCGAGCGCTTCGAGCGGGCATACGGCCGCGCACCCGTGGGGGTGTGGGCCGCGCCCGGACGCGCGAACCTCATGGGGGAGTACATCGACTTCTCGGGCGGGATGTGCCTGCCGTTCGCCCACCAGTACGTGACGCTCACGGCCGCCGCGCCGCGCACGGACGGGGTGCTGCGCGCACTGTCCCTGCAGGACGCGGACGAGTCCGTCGCGGACCACCGGCTGCGCGAGGCCCGCGTGGCGGAGATCGCCCCCGGCGCGATCGGCGGCTGGTTCGGCTACGCCGCCGGGGTCGCGTGGGGCATGAACCGCGTGGCCGCGGGCGCCTCCGCCCACCCGGTGGCCGTGCCGGAGCTCGGACTGCCCGCGGAGTTCGGCGCAGACCTCATGGTGGACTCCAGTGTGCCCATCGGCGCCGGGCTGGCCTCGTCCGCGGCCCTGGAGTGCTCGGTGGCGCTTGCCCTGCACTCGCTGCACACGGGCGAGGACGACCCCGACGACGCCCGCCGCCGCGCCCTGGCCCGCGCGTGCATGGACGCGGAGAACTACATCGTGGGTGCGAACACGGGCGGGCTGGACCAGACCGCGTCCCTGCGCTCCCACGCGGGGGAGACGCTGGCCCTGGACTGCCGCGACTTCGACGCCGCCCGCCTGCCCGCCGATCCTGCCACCGCGGGTCTCGCGTGGCTCGCGGTGGACACCCGCGCCCCCCACCGGCTCGCGGACGGCCAGTACAGCTCCCGCCGGGACGAGTGCGAAGCCGCTGCCGCGGTCCTCGGCGTGCCCCGGCTGCGCGACGCCCTGCCCGTGCACCCCACCGAGGACGACGCCGCCGCGGTCCTCGAGCGCTTCGACGCCCTCGTCTCCTCCGGGGCCACCCTGCGCGGGAACCCGGACGGTGTGCGCCTGCGGCTGCGGCACTCCCTGACCGAGATGGTCCGCTCGGTGCGGATCGCGGACCAGCTCGCCTCCCCGGACCCGGACTGGCCGCTCGTGGGCCGCCTGCTCGTGGCCGGCCACGAGTCCATGCGCCGCGACTGCCAGGTCACCGTCCCGGAGCTCGATGCCGCCGTGACCGCGTGCCTCGACGCGGGCGCCCTGGGCGCCAAGGTGGTGGGCGGTGGCTTCGGCGGCTCCGTGATCGCCCTGGCCTCCGCGGCGGAGCTCGATGTGCTCGCAGCGTCCGTGTGCAGGTCCTTCGCGGAGCACGGCTTCCGCGACCCCCTGTTCCTCACCCTGACCCCGTCGCCCGCTGGGCGCCGGGTGCGCTGAGCCCAGGTCCCGGGAGGCACCCGTGTTCGCAGCCCACACCTCCGCCCGCCGGCTCAGGCGCGGCCTCGCCGCCCGAGACCATGGGGACGTCCCGGAGGCCCGGAAGCTGTTCGAGGAGGCCCTGCGCGTGGCCCGGCTGGGGGATGCGTGGTGCGCGGCGGGTGACGCGGCGTCGTCGTGGGGGGACCTGGAGCGGGATACCGGGAACCTGACCGAGGCAGAGCACCACTACCGGATCGGCGCCGTCCAGTACCGGCGGGCGGAGCGCTCCGCGCGCTCGGCGCGGGGGCGGGTGCGGTGCCTGGAGGAGCTGGGGGACGTGCTGCTCGCCCTCGGGCGGCCGTGGGACGCCTACCGCGTGTTCCAGGAGGGCGCCGAGGCTGCCGGCGTGGACCCCCGGGCCGTGGACGTGCGCGGGGCCGGGTTCGTCACGCGCGAGGACCTGCGCTGGACCTCCCACCTGGCCACGGCGGCGCAGGCGGCCGGGCGGCGCAAGCTCGCGGAGGAGCACTACGAGGCGGTGCTGCACGGGTGCGAGACCCGCCGGGACGTGGCCGGGCAGATTCTCTGCTGGCAGGGCCTGGCCGCCCTCGCGCGGGACCGGATGGCCTGGGCCGACGCCGCGCACTCCCTGGAGAACGCCTCGAACCTGTACTCGGCGCTGCCGGACCCCGAGGCGCACACGGACGAGTGGGTGGCGTGCCTGCGGGAGCTCGGGGCGGTGTGCAAGACCCTGGGCCGCCGGGACGAGCAGATCCGCGCATTCAAGCTCGCGGTGCGCCTGGAGCAGATCGCGGCCTCCGGGACGGGGCTCGCCGGGGACACCTCCGTCTGAGACGGCGCAGGGTGGGCGGCGACGCCGGGCGCACCACCGGCCCGGGCGACGTCGTCCGGAGCGGTGCGGCGGGGCGCAGGTGAGAGAATGTCAGGCGATGAGCACCGAGACGACTGAGACCGCGGACCGCGAACCGGCCGTGCTGAACCTGAAACCGTTGCACCTGGGCCCCCTGACCGTGGATGTGCCCGTGGTGCTGGCCCCCATGGCCGGGGTGACGAACAAGTCCTTCCGGAAGCTGTGCCGCGAGTACGGCGGGGGGCTGTACGTGACCGAGATGGTCACCGCGCGCGCCCTGGTGGAGCGCCGTCCGGAGTCCCTGCGGATCATCCACCACGACCCGGACGAGACGCCGCGCTCCATCCAGATCTACGGTGTGGACGCCGTGAACGTGGGCGAGGCGGTGCGGATGGTGGCGCAGGAGGACCGCGCTGACCACATCGACCTGAACTTCGGCTGCCCGGTTCCCAAGGTCACCAAGCGTGGCGGGGGCTCCGCCCTGCCGTGGAAGACAGACCTGTTCCGCGCGATCGTGAGCACCGCGGTGCGCGAGGCCTCCGTGGCGGACATCCCGGTGACGGTGAAGATGCGCATCGGCATCGACGACGAGCACCAGACCTACCTGGACGCCGGGCGCATGGCCCGGGACGAGGGCGTGGCCGCCGTCGCCCTGCACGGGCGCACCCTGGAGCAGCACTACTCGGGCACCGCCAACTGGGACGCCATCGCCCGGCTGCGCGAGGCCCTGCCGGACATCCCCGTGCTCGGCAACGGGGACATCTTCTCCGCCGAGGACGCGGTGGCCATGGTGAACCACACGGGTGTGGACGGTGTGGTGGTGGGCCGCGGCTGCCAGGGGCGCCCGTGGCTGTTCGGGGACCTGCAGGCCGCGTTCGAGGGCAGCCCGCGCCGCTTCCGCCCCGGCGTGCGCAAGGTGGCGGAGACCGTCTACCGCCACGCGGAGCTGCTCGCGGAGGAGTTCGGGGACGAGGCCAAGGGCTGCCGCGAGATCCGCAAGCACGTCTCCTGGTACTTCAAGGGCTACCCCGTGGGCGGGGAGCTGCGCGCGAAGATGGCGCAGGTGCCCACGCTCGCCGCGTTGCGCGAGCTGCTGGACCAGCTGGACCTGGACGCGCCGTACCCGGGTGCGGACGTGGAGGGACCCCGCGGCCGCGCGGGCTCGCCCAAGAAGCCGCACCTGCCGGACGGCTGGCTGTCCTCGCGGATCCTGGGTGACGCCGAACGGCTGGGTCTCGCGGCCGCCGAGCTCGACGTCTCGGGAGGCTGAGCACCGTGCACACCCCGGACAGGCTGGAGGCACTGCCTCCCGGCTACACGACCACGGACACCGAGCGGTTCGTCACCGAGGACCACCACAACCGCCACCGCAGCCACTTCGAGCGGGACCGCGCCCGCGTGCTGCACAGCTCCGCCCTGCGCCGGCTGGCTGCGAAGACCCAGGTGGTGGACCCGCAGACCTCGGACTTCGTGCGCAACCGCCTCACCCACTCCCTGGAGGTGGCGCAGATCGGGCGGGAGCTCGGCAAGGCACTGGGCTGCGATCCGGACGTAGTGGACGCCGCGTGCCTGTCCCACGACCTCGGCCACCCGCCGTTCGGGCACAACGGGGAGACGGCGCTCGCGCAGCTGACCCGGGGGATCGGCGGCTTCGAGGGCAATGCCCAGACCCTGCGCCTGCTCGTGCGCCTGGAGCCCAAGATCGTGACGCCCGCGGGGGAGCCCGCCGGGCTCAACCTCACCCGCGCCACGCTGGACGCCACGTGCAAGTACCCGTGGTCCGCCGCGGACGCCCCGCCGCGGCCGGACGGGCGTCCCAACCGCAAGTTCGGCGCGTACCAGGACGACCTCCCGGTGTTCGAGTGGTTCCGTCAGGGCGCGGTGCCGGGCCGCAAGTGCCTGGAGGCGCAGGTGATGGACCTCGCGGACGACATCTCCTACAGCGTGCACGATGTGGAGGACGCCGTGGCCGCCCACGCCCTGCAGCTGGAGCTGCTGGCCGAGCCCGCCCAGCGCGGTCGCGTCATCGAGTGCACGCGCGGCTGGTACCTGCCCGAGGCCACGGATGTGGAGCTCGACGCCGCCCTGGCCCGTCTGGAGGCCACCCCCGCCTGGGTGCCGCGCATGGACGGCACCCGCGCGGACCTCGCGCGGCTCAAGAACATGACGAGCCAGCTCATCGGACGCTTCGCGATGTCCGCGGTGGAGGCCACCCGGGAAGTGGCCGGGGACGAGCGGCTCACCCGCTACCGGGCCTCGCTGGTGGTGCCGTGGGAGACGCAGCTGGAGATCGGCGTGCTCAAGGGCATCGCCACCGCGTTCGTGATGACCGTGCGGGACGCCCAGCCGCTCTACGACAACCAGCACGAGATCCTCACCATCCTGGTGGAGGCCCTCATGGAGACGGACGGCCGGTTCCTCGCCACCGAGTTCGCCGCGGACTGGCGGGAGCTGGGGGACGGACCCGGAGCAGAGGCCGCCCGGCTGCGGCTCGTGGTGGACCAGATCGCGTGCCTCACGGACCACTCCGCGGTGGCGCTGCACGACCGCATCCGCGGGACCAACTGGCGCACGGGGGACAAGCCGCTCTGGTGAGGTGCGCAGCCCGGGTGGCGCGGCGGCGTCGTGCTCCGGGGGCACTGCACACCCGCCCGGGCGGCGTCGGACGGGTTTGACCCCGTTGCCTACACTGGGCCAGTGGCCGGACTGATCAAGCGTGAAGACATCGACGAGGTGCGGGCGCGCACGGACATCCGCGAGGTCGTGGAGCAGTACGTGACGCTCAAGCCCGCCGGGATCGGCTCCTACAAGGGTCTCTGCCCGTTCCACGACGAGCGCTCACCGTCCTTCCACGTGCGCCCGCAGATGGGCACGTACCACTGCTTCGGCTGCGACGAGTCCGGGGACGTGATCGCGTTCCTCATGGAGATGGACCACACCCCCTTCACGGAGACCGTGGAGCGGCTGGCCGCGCGCATCGGCTACGAGCTGCACTACGAGCAGGGTGGCGCTCCCAACCGCGAGGAGGTGGGCCGCCGCCAGCGGCTGCTGGACGCACACAAGGTGGCCGCCGAGTTCTTCCAGCGCAACCTCTACACCCGCCAGGCCGCCGCCGCGCAGCGCTTCCTGGGGGAGCGGGGCTTCGACCACGACGCCGCCCGCACCTACGGCGTGGGCTACGCACCGCAGGGGTGGTCCAACCTGCTCCACCACTTGCGCAACCAGGGGTTCACGGACCAGGAGCTCAAGCTCACCGGCATGTTCTCGGAGGGCAACCGCGGGCTCTACGACCGCTTCCGGGGCCGTCTCATCTGGCCCATCCGCGCGGTGGCCGGCGAGGTGATCGGTTTCGGCGCGCGCAAGCTGTACGAGGACGACCAGGGGCCCAAGTACCTCAACACTCCGGAGACCCAGCTGTACAAGAAGTCCCAGGTGCTCTACGGCATCGACCTGGCCAAGCGACCCATCGCCAGGTCCAAGCAGGTGGTGGTGGTGGAGGGGTACACGGACGTCATGGCGTGCCACCTGGCCGGGGTCACCACGGCGGTGGCCACGTGCGGCACGGCGTTCGGCGCGGAGCACATCAAGATCGTGCGCCGCTTCCTCTCCGACGACTCCGCCGGCGGCGAGGTGGTTTTCACGTTCGACGGCGACGCCGCCGGGCAGAAGGCCGCGCTGCGCGCCTTCCAGGAGGACCAGCGGTTCGTGGCGCAAACCTACGTGGCCGTGGAGCCCCACGGTATGGACCCGTGCGATCTCCGCCTGGCCCGCGGGGACGTGGCCGTGCGGGACCTCGTGGAGACCCGCACCCCGCTGTTCGAGTTCGCGCTGCGAGCCACCATCAGGGAGTACGACGTCAACAGCCTGGAGGGGCGGCTGCGGGCCATGCGGGCGTGCGCACCCATCGTCGCGCAGATCCGCGACCCCTCCTTGCGCCCGGCCTACGCCCGGGAGCTCTCCGGGTGGCTCGGGATCGAGACGGACGAGGTGGTGCGCGCGGTGAGCGCGGCGGCGAAGTCCGCGCAGCGCGGTGGCTCGGGGCACGCCGGCTCAGCGTCTGCCGGTTCCGGGCCTGCCGGTTCCGCGCACGACGGCGCCCGGTCCCGGCCGCAGACCCAGGAGGCCGGGCGCGGGGCCACGGGCAACGATCCACGGGGTGCCCGTGGCGCCGCGGGCGCTCGCGGCGACTCTCCCGGGGAGTCGGAGGGGCCGCGTCCCGTGGAGCTGCCCGACCCCCGGGAGCCGGTGTCCCGGATGGAGCGTGAGGCGCTGGAGGTGGTGCTGCAGGTCCCGGACCTCGTGCCGGCCTCCTACTGGGAGCACTTCGAGTCCGCGGGCATGACGTACCGGGTGCACCAGGTGGTGCACGACGCCGTGGTGGGTGCCCGCGCGGATCTGGGTGACCAGCTCCAGGGCGGGCGCGCGTGGCTGGAGGCCGTGCGGAACCACCTGCCCGAACCTTTGCACGGCTACCTCGCGCAGCTGTCCGTGACCCCGCTGCCCGCGGCCACCGAGCAGCAGATGCGCAACTACGCGGTGGGCGTGCTGACCTCGCTGGTGGAGATGCACATCAACCGGGAGAAGTCGGACAAGCTCGCCCACCTCAACCGGCTCAACGCCCAGCGCGAGCCGGACCTCTACCAGCGGCTCAACCGCGAGCTCCTGGACCTGGAGCTGCAGCGGCGCAGCCTCATGGGCGTGTGACCCCGCCGCGGGAGCCACAGACGTGTGGGGTCGCGTGGCCGGGCGATTTGAGGAAGCCTGGAGGGGGCTGTAAAGTATCGTCTCGTTGCTGAGCAACACGTGCATTCCCCCGTAGCTCAATTGGCAGAGCATTCGACTGTTAATCGAAGGGTTACTGGTTCGAG
>NZ_JAUMTZ010000016.1 GCF_030530945.1 Kocuria sp.
CACACACACACACTTTAACTGTTTCTGCACTTATCTATCTTAAGTCTTCCGCGCTCTGAATCTAAGTATCAGATATCTACACAGATATCTGTGAAATAGTTTTTATCGACAAAAGTTTTATATGTGTGTTGTGGGGGGGGGGCCGGGGGGGCGGGGGCGCATTGGGGGGGGGGGGGTCGTGATGATCCGTCCCGCCCGCACTCACTGCTCCTTCGAGCCTCGCCCGATCAGAAGACGGGCTTGCCGCCGGTCACGCCGATGACCGTGCCGGAGACGTAGGAGGCCTCCGCCGGGCTGGCCAGGAACACGAAGGCCCCCGCCATCTCGGAGGGCTGGCCCGCGCGTCCCAGCGGGGTGTCGCTGCCGAAGCTCGGCATGCCGTCCCCGGCCTTGGTGGCGGGCTGCAGCGGGGTCCAGATGGGGCCCGGGGCCACCGCGTTCACGCGGATGCCCTTCTCGCCCAGCTCGCTGGCCAGGTTGACCGTGAAGTTGTTGATCGCGGCCTTGGTGGCGGCGTAGTCGATCAGGTTCTCCGAGGGGTCGTAGGCCTGGATGGAGCTGACGTTGATGATCGAGGAACCGTGGCCCAGGTACTGCAGGGACTGCTGGGAGACCCAGAACAGGGCGTAGAGGTTGGTCTTGAAGACCCGGTCCATCTCCTCGGTCTTCAGGCCCTGCAGGCCGCCGTCACGGCGGGCCCACTGGAACCCGGCGTTGTTGACAACGATGTCCAGCCCGCCGAGCTGCTCGGCAGCCTGGTCCACCACGCCGCGGGCCGCGGACTCCTCGCGGAGGTCCGCGGGGAGCAGGACGGCCTTGCGCCCGGCCTTCTCGATCCACTGCTTGGTGTCCTGGGCGTCCGACTCCTCGTCCTGGAGATAGTTGATGGCCACGTCCGCGCCCTCACGGGCGAAGGCGATGGCCACGGCCCGGCCGATGCCGGAGTCGCCGCCGGTGATGAGGGCCTTGAGGCCCTCCAGGCGGCCGTGGCCCACCCAGTTCTCCTCGCCGTGGTCCGGGAACGGGTTCATCTCCGTGGACAGCCCGGGAGGGGTCTGCTCCTGCTCCGGGAAACCGCCCTCCTCCCCGGCGAGCTCCTGGGCCTTCTTGTCTGCTGCGAACTTGTTATCGGTCATGTCCCCATTGTGCCCCTCAGGGCGCGCCCGTGTCGCCCACCTGAGCGGGTGGAATGCGGCGGAGGCGGGTTCAGACCGTGGTGACGCGGCGCTTCTGCGCGCTCGGTTCCATGCCGTGGCGCACGCCCCACAGCACGGCCTGGCTGCGCCGCTCCACGCCCATCTTGCGGTAGGCGGAGCGGATGTAGGACTTCACCGAGTTGATGCTCAGGTAGCAGTTGCGGGCGATCTCGTCGTTCGTGAACCCCTGGGTGATCAGGGCGATCACCTCGGCCTCCCGGGCCGAGAGCCCCTCGGGGCGACCGGGCCAGTCCGGCAGGTTCGCCTCCTCGCGCACCGGTTCGGGCCGCACCACGCGCTCCCCCTCGTGGATGCGCACCAGGGCGCCGGTGAGCTCCTCGGCGCTGAGCTGCTTGGAGAGGTAGCCGTCCATGCCCAGTCCCATAGCCTCGTCCACCTGCCCGGCGTCCACGTGCCACGTGTACATGACCACCCGGTGGCAGCGGGGGTCCGCCACCAGACGCCGCACGTCCGAGGCACCCCGGTCCGTGGCGGCGAACGCGTCGTAGAGCACCACGTGAGCCTCGCGCTCGGGCAGGTGCCCCGAGTCCATCTCCACGATCCGCAGCCGGGGGTGGTCCTCCAGCATGCGCGCCACCCCTTCGACCACCACGGGGTAGTCGTTGATCAGGGCCAGGGAGATGTCAGGGAGTCGAGAAACCACCCCACGAGCATAATGGTAAGCTCACGCACCATTTCTCGAACACTGTTCGACCGCCCGCCAGTCCTCTCCCTCCCGGGTGAGGTGCCCCAGCGCCGCCAGCTCCCGCAGCCAGCCCTCCATGGGGTCGAAGCCCCAGGCGCGGCGGAAGAGGTTCGCGTTGCGCGCGATGGCCGCAGCGTGCTGGACCGGGGGCGACTGCGTGGGGTGGTACTGGTGGTACGCGGCCGCTCCCCCGTACCACCACAGCTCGCCGCCCACCGCCGCGAGGCGTTGACCGAAGTCCGTGTCCTCGCCCCCGTAGCCCACGTAGCGCTCGTCGAAGCCGCCCGCCGCGTTCCAGGTCTCCACGGTGCAGGCCATGGACAGCGACCACAGCATCCGCGGGTCCGCGGGCGCCAGCTCCCCGGGAGGGGGCAGCACGCGGGCGGCGTGGTCACGGCCCACCCGGGCGGCGTTCCCGGGGGTGTGGTCGTGCTCCTGCAGCCCCTCCGGGAGGTACTGCACCCGTCCACTGACCACGGCCCGCCGCGAGCCCAGCCCGTCGAGCGCCCGCCCGTAGTCGCGCACCATGTCCGGGTGCGGCAGGCAGTCCACGTCCAGCAGCACCACCCGGTCCGCGCCCTGACGGGCTGCACGGGCCACTCCCGCGTTGCGCGCGGCCGCCAGCGGCAGGTCCTTCCCCGCAGGGAGGTCCACGACGACGCTCGGCACCTCAGCACGCAGCGCCACGACCTCGTGGATCCCGGGGTCCCCCATGCTGACCACCACGTGCACGAGCGGCGCCCCGCTCTGCGCCGCGAGCCACTCCCGCTGGCGCCGCAGGTGCGTGTGGCGCCCAGAGGCGATGGTGACGAGTGCCGTGCTCACCAGCCGCTCCCCCGCAGGACGGACTCCAGCGCACGGGCCGCGCGCCGGGCGCCGTCGCCGTGGTGCCACCGCTGCCACCGCTCCCCGCCGAGGGTGCGGGCGCGCTCCAGCAGAACGGGCCAGGCACGAGCCTCCGGCCAGGCGTCGAGACCCACGCAGATCTCCGCGCGGTCCAAGGCTGCTGCGGTGGCGAGCTGCTCGTCGTGGGGCCGCGGCTGCGCCACCACCACCGCCCGGGCCCGGGCCGCGGAGAGCTCCGCCACGGCGTTGTTCCCGCCGTGCGTGACCACCACGGTGGCCTCATGCAGCTCGCGCCACAGGTCCGGTGAGGGCTCGTCCGGTGTGCGCACCGTCCACCGCCACCCGGGGGTTGCGGCGCGGGCCGCGGCGATCTCTGCATCCCCCACGACCCTGCCGCCGCGCCCCCACACCACGAGAACGGTTCTCGGCCCGGCGACGCCGCCCGGGGCCTGCGCGGGCGCGGGCGCCGCCGGCGCGGGGCCGGGGTGCGCGAGGGTGTGCGACGCGGCGTCGTCCCCCGGGGCGAGGGACGAGGGGGCGGCGTTCGAGGGTGGGTCGAATCGGGAGATGGCACCCGTGAAGGTGGTCTTGCGGTTCCACTCCTGCAGCCAGTCGGGCTCCGCCGTCTCGCGGGACCACGGGGCCACGAGGGCCGTGGCGGCGTCGTACGCGGCGCGGTGCGTGCGGTCGGTGCGGTCCCCGCGCATGGCCATCACCACCGTGGGGACGCCCATCAGCCGGGCCAGCAGGGTGACCTCCGCGGAGGTGTCCGTGACCATGAGCTCCAGGTCCGTGCGCAGCCGATCGGCCATGATGCCCATGCGCTCGCGGTGGTCGGGGTGGGCCAGGGGCGCCCAGTGCAGCACGCCGTGGGCCGTGGGGTCCACCGGGTGCTCCGCGAGGTCCGGGGGCAGCTGGACCCACTCGCCGGGCCAGTCCTCCGGCCGCTCGAGCGTGCTGAATCCGGTGACCGGAACCGTGAGCTCCCGGGCGATCTGGGTGGCGCGGTTGCGGTGGCCCAGGCCTTGGTGGTGGACGTAGTAGCCGATCACGCGCCCACCAGTTCCCGGTAGAGCTCGGCGTAGGCGTCCACGGTGGCGTCCAGCGAGCAGTGCTCCAGGGCGTAGTGGCGGACGCGGGTGCGGTCCATGCCCACCACGAGGGGCAGCACGGCCGCGGCGGCGGCCACGGTCTCCGCCTCGCTCGCACCCGGCTGGGACGTGAGGCCCCCGGGGAAGCGCACCACCTCGCTGAGACCGCCCCGGGCCACGGCCAGCACGGGGGTGCCGCACGCCATGGCCTCCGCGGCCACCAGGCCGTAGGGCTCCTCCCACGCGGGGGTCACCAGCGCCGCGGCGCTGTGCCCGACGAGCTCCCGCAGCTGGTGGGTGTCCAGGTGGCCCACGTAGGTGACGTCCTCGTCCAGGAGGGGTCTGAGCCCGGCGTCGAAGTACTGCCGGTCCGCGATGGGGCCCGCGATCCGCAGCTTCCAACCCGCCCGGCTGGCGATCAGGGCGGCCACGTGCGGCGCCTTCTCAGGCACGATCCGCCCGGACCACACCAGGGTGTCCCCGCCCGGACCGGGCCGCCACTCCTGCGGGTCCACGCCGTTGCGGATCACCCGCGCGGGCGTGACCGTGCTCCACAGCTGCGCGACGGAGTCGCTGACCGCCACCGTGTGGGCGGTGGGCGTGAGCCGCAGCGCGGGTTCGAGCCACGGCGTGGCCGGAGTGTGCAGGGTGGTCACGAGCGGCTGCGGAATGGCCGCGGACATCACGATGGGCAGGAAGTGCAGAGAGTTGTTGTGCACCACGTCGATGTCCGGGCGGTTCGCGAACGCGCGCATCACCTGCATGTAGGAGAACGTCTCGCGCACCTGGGCCTCGGGCGGCATGGCGACGTCGTTGCGGGCCTCCTCGCTGAGCACGAGCGGCTCCACGTCCAGCTCCTCGACGCCCAACTGGGGGTCGGAGCCGGGCGCGGCGAAGACCACCACCTCCACCCCGCGCCGCTTCAGGCCACGGGCCAGGTGCCACGTGAAGGACTCCAGACCTCCGGAGAACGGCGGGGCCACGGGGTAGCGGTCGTGCGCGAGCAGTGCGACCTTCACGCGGCATCCCCCTCCCGCGCGGCGCGCGCGGCGAGAGCGCGGCGGTAGACGTCCTCGTGGGCGGCGGCGATCCGACGGCGCTGGGCCGCGCGGTCCTCCGCGCCCGCCTGCCAGGCCGGGCTGCCGGCGAGTCCGGCGACCGCGGCGTCGATCTGCTCGGCGCGGGGCCGACCGGACGCGTCCCACTCGAAGCCCAGCACGCCGGGGTGCTGCTCGTGGTAGAAGCCCACGGTGGGGGCGAGCACGCGGGTGCCGAGGTCCCGGCACAGCTCGAGCCATCCCGAGTGGGTGCCGAACCGGTAGGCCAGCACGGACAGGTCCAGGGCCCGCAGGTACTCCCGCAGCTGCTCGTCCGAGTAGATGTCGTGGACGTGGACGGTGGTGTTCGCGGTGGTGCGGGCGGCGGCCAGCAGCTCGACCACGCGGGGGTCGTGGTGGCGGGCCCCCGGAGTCACCACGTCGGTGTGGGCGTCGAGCACCAGGTGGATGTCCCCGCGCGCCGCGGCGGCCAGGAGAACCCGGGCCACGGGCAGGGGGCTCATGTTGGTGCGCATGCTCTTGAGGTGCAGCCCCACCGTGGGGGTCCGCGGCACGGACCGGTGTGGCGCCCAGGCGTGCAGCGGGAGCACGTGCGGGTGCGGGACGACCGTGGCGGTGCGGCCCCACCGCTGGTGGATCGCCCGGGCGGCGCCGGGGGTGAGGGTGATCAGCGCGTCCGCGGCGGGGACCAGCACGTCCAGGGCGGCGTCCTGGGCGGCGGGGTCCTCCTGGTGCGGGTTGCGCAGGTCGTGGACGGTGTAGACGAACGCCTTGCCCAGCTCGTGCAGGGTGTCCACGATCCGGCGCAGGGCCGCGGGCGGCGTCTGGTCGAAGCCGAAGTGCAGGTGGTAGAGGTCGAAGTCCTCCGCGTGCTCACGGATCCAGGTCTCGTCCAGCATCACCAGGGGCCACCACGGGGCACCCGGGACGGGGTGCGCGGGGGCAGGGTCCGGCAGCCGGTGGACGGTCCCCGGACCGTCGGGGTCACTGAGGTGCTCGACGTACACGTGACCGTGGGGTAAGGACGCGACCCTCACTCGGTGGAACCTCCTGCGGTAAACGAACTGTGCTTCTGCTGCGGGTGTCCGCGGGGACACCGGTTCACCGCGCGGTGCAGTGCCGAGCGCGGGACGACGCCGTGCACGAGTGCTCGTGCGGTCCCGGGCGACGATACCCATCTTACTGACGGTTCCGACACGATATATTGGCCTGCGCCCGCCCGCTCCGCCGGTCGCGGGCGCCATCGAGCGTCGCGGCCCCCTGCCGGGTCCGCGGCGGACCGTCCCCGAAGTTCCGAGGTGTCCCGCATGAGCGTCCGTCCCATCGTGATCTCCGGCAGCCCCGTGCTGCACCGTCCCGCCGCCAGGGTCACGGAGTTCGACGACGCCCTGCGCACCCTGGTCGCGGACATGCACGAGACCATGGACCTCGCCCACGGCGTGGGTCTGGCCGCCCCGCAGATCGGCGTGGGGCTGCGGATCTTCACGTACCTCTACGAGAACGAGGACGGGGTGGCACCCCGGGGGACTCTCGTGAACCCCGTGCTGAGCACCGGGAAGATCTCGGAGACCGCCCCGGATCCGGAGGAGGAGTCAGAGGGGTGCCTGTCGGTGCCGGGCCAGGCCTGGCCCCTCAAGCGCGCGGACTGGGTGCGGGTCGCGGGTCAGGACGAGAACGGCGATCCCGTGGCGTTCGAGGCCACCGGCTGGTTCGCCCGGGTCATGCAGCACGAGTACGACCACCTGGACGGCAAGCTCTACGTGGACCGGCTCAACCCCAAGTGGACCCGCAAGGCCCGCAAGGCCATCGCCAGGGAGCGCTGGGGCACGGACGGCACGTGGCTGCCCGGCGTGGACGAGGACCCGTTCGGCCACTGAGGCCACTGAGCAGGGAGCACACCCGGTGAGCAGTGTGCCGCCGGCTTCCGCCTCGTCATGCCCCGAGGGGACCGCAACCTGAAGGGGTTCCCGGGCCGCCAGGGTCACGACCCCGTCACTGCGGGTCCAGCACCACCGTCAGGACACCGGCGGAGCGGGCGGTGGGCACCGTGAGCTCCACGGTCCAGTGCTCGGCCACCGCGTCCCCGACCTGCTCCACCGTGGCGAGGTCTCCCCCGGCCCCGCGGAACTCGCACAGCGCCCTGGCCACCAGACCGCGGGTGTGCTTGGCGTGGTGGGACACCACGGCGCGGGAGCCGTCCGGTCTCCGCTGCTCCACCCGCACGGACACCGTGCGCAGCGCCGGTGCTCTCCACGCCGCGGCGTAGGCGGCGGACCGGCAGTCCACCACCACCTTCCCGGCCGCGAGCTCGTCCAGCACCGGGCTCAGACGCGGTTTCCACCAGGTGCTCAGCCGCCCGGTCCCCGGCAGCGCGGTCCCCATGGACAGGCGGTAGGCCGGGATGCGGTCGCCCGGGCGCACGGCACCCCACAGCGCGGAGACCACCAGCAGGGACTCGTCCGCCGCGGCGCGGCCCGCCGGGCTCAGGGTGTCCGCGTCCAGGGCGTCGTAGAGCACCCCCGTGTAGACCTCGAGCGCCGGTGCGGCGGGTGCGGTGCGCAGCTCACGGTTGCGGGCGACGTCGGCCGCGAGCGAGGGGCCCACGCCCAGCACCTCCAGCGCGTCGTCGCGGACGCTCACCGCCGCCAGGGTGTCCACCAGCTGCTCGCGCTCGGGCGTGAGCCGGGCCAGGCTCAGGGCGGGCAGGTCCAGGGGATCCCCCGAGGCGGGCGCGGTCTTGGACTCGGAGGGCGGCAGCAGAATCAGCACCCCACGAGTGTAGGGCGCCGCCCTCCCAACGGTGCTGGTACCGAGCGGCCACGACGCGGGGCCCAGGTGAGGGGAACGCACCGTCCCCCGGTTGCTGGGACGCAGAGCTACCGGCCCAGGTTCTCGGACTGGATCTCACCGCTGCTCTTGCAGCGGCCCAGGGTCGGGTCGAAGCACTCCGAGCCGACCTGGTACTCGAAGCCCGGTGCAACGTACCCGCTGTAGTCGTAGTACTCGTCCGACGGACCCACGTAGCCGTTCTCGTCAGCAGCCGGTGTCTCCTCGCCGGCCCGGCGGGGCTCCGCCGTGCCACCGCCCATGTTCTCCGGGTCCATCGGGTCGTACCCGTGGCTCCAGTCACCCAGCTGGTGAGCCGCGCAGTAGTCGATGACCTGCTGGTGCAGCTCATCGGTGGCGGGCAGGGAGGAGCTCCAGACGTCCGCGATGCACTGCCCGCCGGTCCGGAAGAACTCCTGCACGTCGGCCTCCCCGGCGGCCTCGGCGACCGGGGTCTGATCGGGCTCGGGGCCCGTCGTCTCCACCGGCTCCGCCGTCTCGACGGGGGCCGTGGCGGCTGCCGACTCGCTCGGCGGCTCGGCGGCCGGAGTGCTCGACGCCGCCCGGGTGGGACTCGTCGTCGCGCTGGTGGTGGCGCTGGCGGACGAGCCGGCGGCGTCCGTCGGGGCGTCGTCGCCCCCGCCGCAGCCGGTGAGTGCGAGCGCGGCGAGCGCGAGGGATAGCGGCAGGGCACGGACGCGACGGTTCACGGAGTCTCCTGGGACGAGAGTGGCGACGCCCCGGGAAACCTCGAGGGGAGCGCACGCGGAGGGGGGTGGTGGACAGGTGGGCCTGTGAGCCGGGAACTGGCTCCCGCCCCGCTGACCTGCGGCGATATAGCCTTGGAGGGCGTACGGAGGGTTAGGCATTCCGCAGGGCGCGCACGTTGCCGCCCATCACCGGGGCGACGATCTCGTCCCCCTGCGCGGCCATGACCGAGTCCTCGGAGGGCCACAAGTGCGCGTAGGTCTGCAGGGTCTCGGTCGCGTCCTTGTGCCCGAGGCGGTGCGCGACCGCCACCGGCGACAGGCCCGCGGCGATCAGCTTCGAGGCGTGGTAGTGGCGCAACTGGTGCCAGCCGGCGCCCGCGAGTGGGGCCTTCTCCCGGGCCGACCGCCACGCCCGGGACATGGTGGAGCGCATCACCGGCTGGCCCGTGGCCGATCGGAACACGATCCCGTCCGGGCCTTCCCCAAACATCTCCCGGTGCTTGGTGAGCATGGCGTGCACCATCGGCCCGATCGTGACCTTCCGCCGCGAGGACTCCGTCTTCGGCGGACCCCACACGGGCCGCCCGGCGTCGAGGGCGACAACCTGGCGGTCCACCACCAGGTGCGACTCGTGGACCCGGTCCCAGGTGAGGGCGCGGGCCTCTCCCCCGCGCAGCCCGGTCGCCGCGATCAGCCACACCATGGCCTCCAGGTGCGCGGGCACCGCAGCAGCCACGCGGGCCACCGTCTCGTCCGCGAGCGGGACGATCTTGTCCGTGGACTCCCGCGGGAGCCGGATCTTCACGCACGGGGAGCGCGGGATCAGCTCCCGGGCCACGGCGTAGTGGAACACGCTGGACATGTAGCCGTAGGCCAGGCGCACCGTCGACGGGGCGTAGTCCAGCGCCCACGCGGCCACGGCCGCCTGCACGTCCGCCTGGCTGATCAGCGTGATGGGGCGGGACCCGAGCGAGGGGTAGACGGTCTTCTCGAGCCGGATGCGCGCCGCGTTGCGGGAGGTGTCCCGCAGGTGGATCTGCGCGTCGAGCCACTGCTTGGCCACGTCCTGGAACGTCTCACGGCCGGTGCCGCGCCGGTAGACGCCCCGGTGCTGCTCGGCCTTGACCGCGGTGCAGAACTCGTCGGCGAGCTCCCGGTACGCGAACGAGCGCCGGCGCTTGGCGCCGTCACCGTTGATGTACTCGACCTGCCAGCGCAGGCCCTTGCCATATCGGTCGGTGCGCTTCTTGCGCCCAGTCTCGCTGCTAATCGAGTGCCAGCGGTCGACTACGTGTGCCATTACGCGGCATTCTCCTTTTCGAGGTTCTGCAGTCGTGCGGTGAGGATCCACCCGGTGACGTCGAGTTCCAGTGCCCACGCTCCGAGGTCGTCGGTGACCTGCGCGCAACGGCGGAGGTCGTGCTCACGGATCAGCCAGCTTGCGGCCTCGCGGTCGGCGCGCTGCTCCCGCCTCGCGTAGAGCGCATGGTCGTTGGTCGGCTCGTCGCCGTGGATGGCGTGCGAGATCTCGTGAGCGAGCACGCACCGCTCCACGCGCTGCGGCAGGTCGGGCAGGAGCCAGATCGTGCCGTGCTCGTAGAGTCCCATGGTCCCGAGGGAGGGGGTGTACCGAACGGTCAGCCCGAGCTGCTCGGCGTGTTCCCACGGGTCGTACATCAGAGGTAGTCCTCCTCGCTCACGTCTGGCTGTCCGTGCTCCTTGGCGGCGAGGCGGTAGTCCTCCTGGGTGGGGTCGATCCCCTGGGCGCGCAGGGTCCGCTCGGCGGCGGCGACGATGCTGACGGGGTCGACCTGCAGGGCGTCGCTGATGACCTTGAGGTAGTGCACGGTCAGCGGCCCGGTCTCGCGCCAGACCATCTTGCTGAGCGTGCTCTGCGGCACCCCGCTCTCGGCGGCGAGTCGGCGCTGCGACCACTTGCGCCGCGCCGCGTAGGCGCGCAGCTCGGCGTTGACAGCTCGGGCGAAGGCGTTCGGCAGTGGCGCTGGGGAGGAGTTGCTTCTTCGTTGCATGCACTGAGCATATCTGTGGTCATGCCACTGTGTCACACTCAGGAGCACTCGAAACGCACATGTTTGAATCCAGGGGTTGCGCTATGACCCTAGTTATGGTCACAATGGGGGACGTCGAAAGGATCCCCCCAATGGACACCATGACCATGAGCCAGCTGTACGCCCAGGCCCAACGCCACGAGACGACAGCTGCATCCACCCTCAAGGAACGCATCATGCACCTCGACAAAGACCTGCCCATCAAGGAAGTCGCCGAGCTTACCTCCCAGTCCCCCGCTGTGGTGGGCCGCCTCGTGCGCGCCGGCTACTTCCCCGGCGCCTACAAGGCCGGGATGGGCGAAGGCAACGCGCCCTGGGTCATCCCCTACTCCGCCGTCCAGGCCTATCGGGAGCGCATGCAGGCCAAGGTCGGCCTCGTGCGCCGGGCCCAGTGACCACAGCTATGGTCACTCAGCCGCAGATCGAGGGGCTGCCCCCGGCCCCTCCGAGCGAACGCGAGCAGTACCAGGCCCGGTGCCTGGACGCGATCCGGGAGCTCGCCGAGTCCGAGGGCGAGTTCACTGCCGACGAGGTCCGCGGGATCGCGGGCCCGCCCCCGGACCGGTACATCACCGGGCGGGTCTTCCGCCAGGCCAAGCTGGCGGGCCTCATCCGCCCCTCGCACACCTACACCCTCTCCCGGACCGGCGGCCGCCGACGTGCGCCCGTCATGGTCTGGTACGCCGGAAGGACCACCGCATGACCCTCGTCCAGTTCATCGACGCCCCCATCTTTTGGCACTTGCTGACCATAGCTGTGCTCACTGGCGCCCTGTGGGCCGGGTTCCGCGCAGACCACCACGAGAAGGAGAACACGAAGTGACCACCCTCAAATGGCAGGACCCCCCGCTGTCGAAGGCCGGGAAGGGCCGGGCGGCCAGCCGCGAACGTGACGCGACCGTCGCCCAGCTCAAGGAGCACCCCGGCCGGTGGGCTCTGGTCCAGGAGGCCAGCAAGCACAGCAGCGCCTCGACCCCCTGGAAGAACCGCGGGTGCGAGGCCACCTCGACCCGCCGCGACGACGGCAAGGGCTTCGACGTGTACGCCCGTTGGCCGGAGGTCGACCCCGCGGACGTGGACCCGTACATCGCCCGCCGCCGCGCCAAGGGTGTGCCCCGCGACGGCCGTGCCGTCTCGGCGGGTCTGCGGAGCGTCTCGTGAGCGCCCCGCAGCCGATGCCGGCGTCCCAGATGGACGACTTCCGTGCCGCCCTGGCCGGGGTGCTCGAGGTCACGGACGACGACGGGATGGTCGAGCTGTGCCGCACACGGTACGGGGCCACCCACCAGGAGACCGCCGAGACGCTCACCGCGATCAAGGAGAACCGATGACCACCGTTTACCAGGCGCTCGCGGCCGTCATGGCCGAGGTGCGCGAGGTCCGCAAGGGCGAACGCAACAAGCAGCAGGGCTTCAACTTCCGCGGCATCGACGCCGTCGTGAACGCGGTCGGGCCGGCGCTGCGCAAGCACGGCGTCGTGATCGCCCCGACGAAGACCGAGCACCACATCGCGTCGAAGAACACGGCCAAGGGCACGCCCATGAACTTCGTGACCGTGACCGTGGACTACACGGTGTTCGGCCCGGAGGGTGACCACTTCATCGGGCAGGTGTCCGCCGAGTCCTTCGACGCAGGAGACAAGGGGACCGCGAAGGCCATGTCCGTGGCGTACCGGACCTTCCTGCTGCAGGCCCTGTGCCTGCCCACGGACGACCCGGACCCGGACCACGACTACATCCAGGAGACCCGCCCGCATGCCCAGCCTGCCGCGCAGGCGGAGGACCCCGAGCAGCGCATCCGGGAGAGCATCGCGAACGCCGTTCAGAAGGGCCCGGACGCCGTGCAGTCGCTCGGCACCTGGGCTGGTCAGCACGGCTGGCCCGAGTGGGCCCTGCAGGAACTCCGCAACCACCACGCACAGATGAGGAACGCATCATGAGCACCCCCACCGCAGCACAGGTCATGGCCGCCTACTACCTCAAGGGCCAGCTCTACAAGTTCGTGAAGGACCACGAGCACCTGATCACCAAGGACATGGAGCCCGGCGACGCCACCTCGGCCCGCTTCGACCTGGACGGCCAGGAGCTGCCCCTGGGGAAGATCCAGCGCACCGAGCCCAAGCCCGCGTGGCGGGTTACGGACAAGGACGCTCTGGCCGAGTGGGCGGAGACCAGCATGCCGGAGCTCGTGGAGACCGTCACTGTGCTGAAGGAGAAGGCGGTGGCGGACCTGATCAAGCGGGTCACCACCCAGAACGCGGCGATCACCGAGGACGGCGAGGTCATCCCCGGCCTGTCCTGGGCAACTGGCACCAGCTCGGCTGTGCGCTACACCCCCGCCAAGGACATCCACCAGTCGCTGTCGCTGATCGCCCGTGAGGGGCGCATCGCGGAGATCACCGGCGGGGTGCTCGGGGAGGTCGAGGAGTGAGCGCCCAGCAGCGCATCAACGACGTCCTGCTCGAGTGGGACGGCACGACGCGCACCTACCGCCGTGAGGTCGAGGAGGCGGGCCGGGCGAAGGCCGAGTACGAGCGGGACCGGGCCCGGTTCATCGTGAAGGCACGGGCGGGCAACGACCGCATGTCCCAGGCGCAGGCCGAGACGGAGGCCGCCGCAGATGACGACGTGTACGCGTCCCGGCTGGCGATGCTCGCCGCCGAGGCCAAGGCGGAGTCCACCCGGCAGCGCCTGTACCTGATGCGGGCGAAGTCGGACGCGCTGCGCACGGAGCGCGTGGACGAGCGCGAGTCGAACCGGCTGTACGCAACCCACGGAGAGGGGGCGTGATGGCTGGATTCACGACGGCCACCCGCCAGCGGATCCTCGAGCGCGACGGCTGGGCGTGCGTGCTGTGCGGCAAGCCCTACCGGCCCGCGTTCGACTCCATCCACCACCGGCAGCCCCGCGGCATGGGCGGCTCCAAGGCCACGGCCACCAACGGCGCCGCGAACGGGATCGTGCTGTGCGGATCCGGGACCACCGGCCACCACGGCTGGGTGGAGTCGCACCGGGCCGAAGCGCTCGAGCTCGGCCTGCTGGTCCCCAAGAACGGCACCCGCAGCCCGCACGAGGTGCCCGTGTCCTTCGACGGCGGCCGCACCTGGCTGTTCCTCGCGGACGACGGATCCCGACTCACCACGGAGAGGAAGACCCCATGACCACCCCACTCGAAGCGGGCCAACGGGCCCAGAGGTTCAAGCGCCTGCAGTCCGGCCTGGACGCGGACGCCGTGGTCTTGGCGGCCACGCTGCGGCGGCTGAGCACGAACACCCCCGCGAACCGCGACCAAGCGCGGGCCGCGGCCACCCGCCTGGACCGCACCGCCCACGAGCTCGCCGAGGCCGCCACGACCCTGGCAGCCGGCATCCAGGACGACCTGCACGACATGGAAGGACCCACCACATGACCCACCCAGCAGTGACCGTGTACACGAAGCCCTCGTGCCCCTCGTGCGTCGCGACGAAGCGCCGCCTCCGGAAGCGGGCCGTGGACTTCACCGAGGTCGACGTCACCCAGGACCAGTCCGCGTACGACTTCATCACCGCGGAGCTCGGCCACCAAGCCGCCCCCGTGGTCTACGCCTCGGACGGCGAGACCACCCACCACTGGTCCGGGTACCGCCCCGACCTGATCACCACCCACATCACCGGAAAGTAGGCCACGCATGGCACGCAACGAAGTCACCCTCGAAGGGTTCGTCCGCAAGATCGACCTCCGCTACACCCCCAGCGGCACCGCGGTCCTGAACCTCAAGGTCCCCATCGACCGGCGGGCGAAGAACAAGGACACCGGCGAGTGGGAGACCACGAACACCACCTGGTGGCAGCTGACCACCTGGCAGGAGGACGCCGAGTTCCAGGCCGAGCACCTGCAGGAGGGATCGCTGATCCAGTTCACGGGCATGCCCGAGCTGGAGCAGCAGGAGGGCCGAGACGGCAAGACGTACTTCAACGCGGTCATGAAGTGGCCGAAGATCGCCCTGGTCCTGCGGGCTCCGCGGGAGAAGCCCCAGGGCGGCCAGCGCGGCCAGCAGTCCTCCCAGGGCGGCCGCAGCGCGTGGTCCCAGCCCGCCCCCCAGGGCGGCGCACGAGGCGGCTACGACTGGGGCGCCGACTCCGAGGACGAACCCCCGTTCTGATCCACCTCAGTACCTTGACCGCCCCGCGTGACCATAGCCGTGGTCACGCGGGCGGCGCGTCATCACCCTTGGCCCGCTCCTCGGCTAGGTCAGCTATAGCGCCAGGGCGAACCCCCAGAGACCGGCATATGAGTTCGAAATTGTGCACCGTCAGCGCACTTCGTTCCCGGAACACGGCGTTGCTGATCGATGTCTGAGGGATCCCGGTCATCCCGGAAAGCCGCACCTGCGAGATCCCCCGATCCAGCATCAGCTGTCGAATCTTCTCGTTGACTGCGCGGGCGAAAGGACCCACGGCGTTGGCACTAGTACCCATGCACCCACCGTAGAGCACAGCCTTCGCACCCTGCGTCACCCCAAGTTACCGCCAGAACTTGCAACCTACCCCAAATGGCGTAGACTTGGTGATCAGGCAGGACGGTCCGGCCGAGCTAGGAGGAAGAACAGATGGACTTCATGACAGTCAGCGAAGTAGCTGCCCTGCTGCGACACGATCGGAGCACCATCTACGAACTCATCGCAGCCGGCGCCTTTCCCGGTGCTTTCCGGTCCGGAATTGGCGGAAAGACATCGCCATGGCGTATCCCCCGCGAGGCAGTTGAGAAATACCAAGGCCTGTAGCCCTGCGCTTCAAGTTCCGCACCCAGGAATCCAAACCCCGATGCGTCCGCTACCCCCCCCCACCCCCGAAAGGTAGTTACCATGGCCAGCTACACCCCCGCTTTCATCCCCACAAAGTTCGTCGCCCTCGCAGATCCCGATTTCCCGTCAGAAGCGCCCGCGCTTTGGGAGCACGAAGCTTCCATGCGCAACTACCTAGACTGCAACATCGAGCTGGTGTTTGACCCGGAGGAAGGAGTGCGAGCACAAACCCTCGACGGCGACCAGCTCTCCGTAGCAGATATTGACCTACGCATCAAGCACTTGGGCGATATGCGCAATTCGTACAATTCCGCACTCAAAGAGCAAGAAGATTGGGAGGCAAGTAATTTCCAGACAGCTGAGGAATGGGTCTGGGAGTCTTCGTCTTCACAAGGCCAGGACCGGCTGGTCCTACTGGCCATCGCACGGGGAGCCACCCGTTACTCGCAGATTTCGTGGATCTCTTTCGATGCCCTGGCGAGCGTTTGCCAGACTTCCCCCCAGAGCGTGGAGCAGTCCATCGTGTCCTTGATGCAGGCGGGTGAACTGGAGGAGCTCGACGCATCAGACGGCAGTACCATGAGGCCGTTCCGCGTCGTGCGTACTAGCCATAACACTCGCTCTCGTAGGCCGAAGGGAACGCCCAGTGAGTGACGGCGCGAGCATCGAAGTCATCAACGAGGACCGGTTCCAGATCTGCCCAGACTGGCTCCTGATGTCAGAGGTCTCTGCCCAGGCAATCCGCCTGTACCTGATCCTGCGTAGGTGCGGAGACAACGACAACCGCGGGAGCTTCTGGTCACGGAAGAAGCTCGCCGCGCTCATGAACCTCAAGTCCCCACGATCCGTGGACCAGTACACCTCCGAACTGGTTGACGTCGGGGCTCTGCGAGTGACCCCCAGGGTGAGCAAGAACCGGCAGACAACCAACGAGTACGTGGTGCTGAGCAAGCCAGGCCGAGGCCGCCGTGCGCCCGCCGGTAGGGGCGCAGAATCTTGCACTCCCGGGGGCGCAGAATCTTGCTCACGAACTAATAACCAACAGGAACTCAGAACCTCTAGGAACACTCCCCCCACCCCCTCGGCCGAGGTCGCCATCGCGGCACCGGCTGCGCCGGCGGAGTTTGACCAGTGGTACGAGGTTTATCCGAAGAAGGCCAAGCGGCCAGCGGCGGAACGGGCGTTCGCCAAGGCCCGGAAGGGCGCCAGCTTCGAGGAGCTCATGGCCGGGGCCCGCATGTGGGCATCCGCGGGGATCGAGAAGCAGTTCATCCCCTACCCCGCGACCTGGCTGAACAACCGGCAGTGGGAGGACGAGCCGCCGACACGACGGCCGCGGCCGTCCTGGCAGATGGACAACAACGAGCGGATGGCCGCCGCGTACCGGCAGGGTACCCGCCAGGCCGAGCACACCGAGCACCTCGCGCTGGCCGCGCAGGGGTGGATGCAGGAGGAGGAGCAGTGAACGTCACGGAGACCGCGCAGTTCCACGCGATGGCGATGGCGATCGACGGGCGGATCAAGCCCTTGGACGACCAGGGGGTGATGGCCTCGGCGTGGCAGGCGGTGCTGGAGGACGTGCCGTTCCGGGAGGCCCGGTACATCTTGAAGGCCCTGTACGCGCAGCCGCAGATGCTGGTGCTGCAGCCGGGGCACGCAGCGAAGGTGTGGGAGGAGCTGAAGGCGGAGCGGGAGAAGACGGTCCGGTCCTTGCTGTCCCTGGATGCGTACCTGCGGGCGATGGAGGGGCAGGAGACGGAGGAGATCATGGCCCGGAAGCGGGCGCAGCGGGAGAAGCTGCTGGCGTCGTTGCCGCCGCATGCGCGGGCGGAGTACGAGTCGCAGCCGCGGGCGGTGACGGCGTACCGGTCGCGGGTGGCGGAGTACGGGCGGAAGGTCGCGGATGGGGCGGTGCAGCCGTGGGATGAGGACCCGGAGATGGATCCGCGGTTCGCCCGGGTGCGGGACATGCTGGCTGACCCGGGGTTCGGGGCCCTGTCGAAGTAGTCCCCCAATATGACCATAGTTAGATTCATTAGTGCTATATTGGGTTCAGTGGGGCGCCCCGCCCCACGAGAAGGAGACACCGTGGAACCCACCACCTTCCTCACGGTCGAGGACCTCGCGACGCGCTACCGCGTCACCGAGACGACCATCCACAACTGGCGCAAGCGCGGCATCGCTCCCCCGTCGCTGCGGGCCGGGCGGCAGATCCGGTTCCCCCTCGAGGACGTCCTCGCCTGGGAGCGGGAGAACCGGGAGGTCAGCGGGGCGGACACCCAGCCATGACCTCCTGGATCCGCATCCGGAAGAACCGGTCAGGCCGGGTCACGTGCGCGTGGGAGGTGTTCGCGTTCCAGCCGGGCATCGGCTGGCAGCTCACCACCGCGTGCTGGACCTGGGCCAACGCCCTCCAGGCGGCCGACAGGGCTATCCGGAACCACAGGGGGCACTACTCCCCCGAACCGCCCTGCTAGACGCCCAGCGGGCAACCTCCGGCCATTCTGACCACAGTTAGAGTCACTTACCACCAGGAGTCCCCATGAACCCCGACATCATCAGCGGCACCACCACCGCCGGCACAACCCTCACGACCATCGAGGACGGCGAGGACACGAAGGTCCTCATGACCGGCCTGGACGGGCGCGGCCACGTGCTCGGCACCGTCGTCTTCGACGGCCAGGCGACCTTGATCTCCATGCAGGACCACGGGTGCTTGCTTTCCGCGGACGTGCTGCGCCTCGCGGCGACCATGCTCGACGGCCGGTGCGCGACCGCGCTCCTCGACCTGGACGAGCTGACCGAGGGCGCGCAGGACCCGGAGCCGCCGGCCCCGGTGGTCACCCCGGAGATGGTGCAGCTCGTGCTCGACACGTACGCCGAGCACGAGGACGTCGTGACCCGCGACCGCATCCGCTACTGCGCCGAGTGTGACGCCCCGCTGGTCGGATGGCTCACCCCCGCGGCGCACGCCCGGAACATGGCGGCCGCCGTCTTGGAAGACGCCCTCGCGAAGGCGGGCTCCGCCCCGTCCGGCCTGCCTGCCTCCGTGGTGGCGGTGCTGGACGCCTGGCGTGTGCCCGGCCCGCAGACCGTGTTGCACGGGGCGGCGAAGAACCAGGTGTGGAAAGCGTTCCCGTTCCTCGCGGCCCGACTCGACCAGGCGTGCACCGAGCACCCCGGGGGCGACGATGCGTGACCTGTCGTTCTTCGTGCCGGGGAAGGCCGCGGCGCAGGGCTCGAAACGCCATGTGGGGCGGGGGGTGATGGTGGAGATGTCGAAGGACCTCCCGGCCTGGCGTGCCGCCGTCGCCGGTGCGGCACGGGCCGCGCACCAGGGGCGCCCGCCCATCGACGGGCCCGTGTCCGTGGCCATGACCGTGTACCTGGCGAGACCGCGCACCACGAAGTTCAAGACGTACCCCGCGGGCCCGCCGGACGCTGACAAGCTCCAGCGGTCCGCGGGAGACGCGCTCACCGCCTCCGGGGTCATCCGGGATGACGCCCGGATCGTGCACTGGGACGCCTGGAAACGCTGGGCGACACCCGACACCCCGCCCGGGGCGCACATCACCATCACCGAGCTGGAGGCCCCTTCATGCTGATCCGTCACGAGGTGGACGACGAACTCGTGATCGAGGACGTGCGGATCCTGAACCTGGAGCGCATGGCCGATGAAGGGCTGCACCTGTCCATCGTGGACCGGGACGGCACCCTCTACGGGATCGACCTGGGCGCGGATACACCCATCACCTGGAACACGTGGATCGAAGAACCGAAGGAGGAGGAGCAATGAGCTGGTTCATGGAGATCGCGGGTGGGGCGACGTTCGTCGTCTCGATCGTCTCCCTGTGGATCTATCCGGGCCACGACCTCGACACGCACTACGGGTACCTCACGGCCGCTGTTGGCGGCGCCGTGATCTACGCGATCGGACACCACACGAAAGAGAAGCCATGAACATCGTCCGGCCATTCCCGAGGCCGTGGATCGACACGGAGAGGTACAAGCTCTGGATCGACACGGAGGAGTTCCGCTACCGCACGGGGCGACTCACCTACCGGCGTGCCCTGGCGGAAGCGTGGGACCTCGTGCACGGGAAGCACGACAATCCGGTGCACTGGTTCACGATCTTCGACATGGGGCTACGAGACGGGGCAGTGCCGCGGGCGGTGTTCTTCTGGGCCGCGACCCGGGGCACGTACCCGGCTCGTCCGGTGACGGTGAAGGACCTCGAAGCTCACCGCACACCCACGAAGCCCCACCGCATGCGGAAGGAGCCCTCATGCTGACTTTGATCCTGGCCTACGCCCTCACCGGCGCGGCCGTGTGCGTGCTCATGGCCGTGATGGTGGGTGTCCTGGTGGGTGTGTCCCTGTACACCGACTGGCGGGATGGGGTGAGGGCATGACGATCCTCCCGCCGCCCCGACCCGCGCCCCGGCACGAGTGCGAGCCGCTGGACAACCCGTACGAGATCACGCGTCCTCTCTCCGCGCTCGGCACCCTGTGGGAGTGCCCGGACTGCGGCCGCTGGTGGAAGTACCGGGAGCAGTACCAGGGCGCGAAGAACTCGTGGCGCCCGCGCTACGAGTGGGCGCCCGTGTCCGCCTGGGACGTCAAGGCCCGCCGCCGGATCGCCGCGCACGAGACCGAGAAGATGCACTACCGCGTTCCCACGGCCACGGGGACGCTCCACTGGTGGGACTGCCACCCCAACCCCAGGAGGAAGCCATGACGCAGTGTAGCTTCGAGATCCACGCCCGCCCGTTGTGCGACCCGCCACCACACAGGTCCATCTGGTTCATGCGGTGCGACGAGTGCGGCACGTACGGCAGCTCTGGGCACTGGAGACCCCCGTCCCTGGACGAGTACCGGGACATGGGGTGGGTGTGTTCACCAGGCACACCCGTCCGCGACCTCTGCCCGACGTGCGCCGTTGAGGCCACCCCGTGACCCTCGGAGTTCTCCTGGCCCAGGTCGCCGCACGCTGGGCCCACCGTCAACCGCCCGCCCACGGGTGGACACCAACCGAAAGCGAGACCGACATGACCGAGCACCTGCACCACATCACCCACGTCCATGACGCCGGGTACGGCATCAGCACCCAGTTCACCTGCACCGGGGACCGCACCTCACCCTGCCACCAGTACCCGCCCACGGAGTTGGAGATGGAGACGTGGGGTGACGCGGACGCGGACGTGTTCGTACCCCATGACGACTGCTGGATGAAGTTTTGGATGGAGGACGGGGACTGCGCCGTTATCTGCGGTCCGGATGGGGAGCCCGTCCGCTCCGGCCCCATCACGATCACCTGGTGCGGCGACTGTGTCGCCTGGGAGTACACCAAGGAGGAAGCATGAGCAAGCACGAGAGCACGACCCCGCTCAGACCGGAACGGCTGGCCGGGATACGGGGGCGGGTGGAGGACGCGACACCCGGCCCGTGGGAGTGGTGGGGCGAGGCCGACCTGCGCGCCGTGAGCGTCCCTGACCCCGAGTCCTCGGAGTGGCCTGATTCTTGCATGCCGGTCACTAACGAGGACGGGCAGATCGAGTCCTCTAACGACGCCGAGCTGATCGCCCACGCACCCCAGGACCTTGCGGACCTGCTGGACGAGGTGGAGCGGCTGCGGGCACGGCTCACCGTGGACGACGACATGGCCGAACGGGCGGCGCGGGCGTTGTTCCTCAGCGATTCGCTCAGGAACACCGAGAGCAAGTGGGATCGGCTCCCGGAGTACGTCCGCGACTCCTGGCGCGACGACGCCCGCACCATCCTTGACGCCGCACTCGGCACCCAGGAAGGGGCGTGATCATCACCATCGCGATCATCTGCCAGGTGCTCACGGTCTGCTTCCTGGGGTTCACCATCTACTTGCAACGGAAAGCCGCCAAGTACCAGGCCGAGGCCGCCGAGACGAGAGCCAGGGCCGCCGCCGGCGCCACGATCGGTCATCGTCGAGGAACAGTGCCACATGTTCAGTCCCATCGGGTATACATAGGTCGACATACCAGCGAAGCGAACGCTTCGCTCAACCATAGGAGGTGAGGTCCATGCCAACCGAGGGAGCAACCACAGATAAGATTCGCCAGGAAGCTCGTAACGCCGCAGCGGACGCCCTCGAGTCAGCGTGGGCTGGCGGGTACCCCATCGACCCTGTGCAGATCGCTCGAGAGCTGGGTGTCTCGGTTTTTAGCGCTCAACTTGGCGATGAGACGTGGGGCATGATCATCGGCGGATCTAACGGTGCTGACATTTATTTAGATGTCGACCAACCCCCCAAGCGTTACCGTTTTTCGTGCGCCCATGAGCTGGGTCACTTTGTAGATCGGCAGAGTAATCTCGCCCCCGGCACAGGGTACGTCGACTCAAGAAGTTCTGCAGGCCACGGACTGCCTATTGAGGTCTATGCCAATGAGTTCGCAGCCTCACTCCTTATGCCAGAAGATCACTTTCGCAAAAAGTGCCAAGAGGGCTTGACAGATTTCGCGCTCACTAATTATTTCGACGTTTCTTTGCAAGCGGTTCAACTCCGCAAGCAACATCTCAAAATAGGCGGATAGGTGGTGCTTGGTAGTGTCATCTGATCCTAAGCGTGATGGGCAACCCTCGGACGAGCCGCAGACTCTCTGCCCTCCTGCCGTAGCCCGGGAGGTCAAGAGTTCACCCGGGGAGGTAGGTGCCGCCGGGTCAGATCTCCTGCCCTCTGTGGATAATCCCTCGCACGCATTTATCCATTTGACCCGGCGCAGAATATTTATGAACTACTTCGTATCCTGTGCGCATGATCGGTACCCATCTCGAGCAAACCCCGAAACTCGTGTTTCGAACATGATCAAGGACCACCCTCACTGGTATAGGTTCTGTGTTGTTCTCGATAACTGTGTCATTTTTTTGGGGATGGTCCTATTGTTGGCGTTTACTCTGGTAGCGAGTTATAAAACCTTGTTTCTCTGATAAGGTCAGTGTGTCTTCTGGCATACCCCCCAGGCGAAACAAAGGAATTTCACATGACCCTCCTCGCTGAGACCGTCCACCAACTCACCCGCACCCACAAAGTCCGCATCCCCGGCACCGAGCACCCCGCCCAGTACGCAGACGCCCTCCCCCTCCTCGAGCAGCTGCGCATGCTCGTGCGCGGCACCGGCCACGGCGGCCAGGAGCGCAGCGGTGCGGGCGGCGGGTCGAAGCCCCCGATCAACCTGCGCGCCCTGGACCTACTCAACGAGATCACCACCACCGTGAACCAGGGCTGGCCGGGCGCCGGGCGCCCCGTCACCCAGGCCGTACCCCTCGGCTTCAAGCTGCGCGCCTGGGCCGAGCACGACCCGGAGAACGCCCGCCTCACGGACCAGTGCCTCGCGTGGGCCGAGCAGATCACCCGCGCCATCCACCCCGTGAAGCGCATCGACATCATGGGCACCTGCCCGTCGTGCCAGTGCACCCACGTCATGAACACCGACTCCGAGACTGGGGAGCACACGTACAACCACGCCCTCACCGCGTACACCGAGCCCGCCCACGTGGCCTGCGCGGTGTGCGGCACCACCTGGGAGGGCCAAGCAATCCACCACCTGCGAGGGCTGGTGCGCACCCCCGCCGAAACAGTCAGCGCCGAGTGACCATAACTAGGGTCACTCCTGGTACGCTGGGACACGAAGGCGCTACCACGCGCCCGAAAACGGCCCACGGGCCGAGGTGCAGGTGAGCGCGAGGAAAAGTCATTGGGGGGTCGCGCTCACCCACACCACTCCGGCCTCCGGGCCACGGCAGGGAGTTGGATCCCAGGCACCTCGGGTGCTGCCCCAGGTTCGAGTCCTGGCTGCCGTACGCAGCATCACCCAGGTGATGCCGCCTTGCCGCCGTCTCCTGGCGGTGCGCAGCGGCCTAGCCCAACAGGCAGAGGCACCGGCATCAAGCCCCGGACAGTGTGGGTTCGACCCCCACGGCCGCTACTGGTGGTGTTCACCCCTCCGTCTCTCGAGGGGCAAGGATGCCCACGACGCCGCCCCTGGGTGGCCAGGCGCACCTGCACCGCCACCCACCCACCCTCGCGTCAACGGCACCGGGCCAGCCCATCCAGCACCCGGACCGATGGGACCCCATGACCGGGACTCCTCTACCAAAACCCGATGAGGGCACCCCAGCGCGAGGGGCGCACCACAAGGGGGACGGCATGCCAGCTCAAGGTTCACGGTCCAGCACCCTCCGCAAGACCCGGGCGGTACGCGACGCCGTCAACGACTACCGGGAGAAGTGCAAGCGGGACCAGCCCCCGTGCTGGCTGTGCGGGCAGGCCATCGACTACGACACCACGGACCCGTACTCCCCCGACTCCCTCCAGGTCGACCACATGTTCCCGGTGTCCACCCACCCGGACCACGCCGCGGACCAGGAGAACATGCGCCCCGCGCATGCCGGGTGCAACCTCTCCCGTGGGAACAGCATGACCCTCCCCGAGCTGGGCACCACCTCCTGCGACTGGGAGGCCCTGGCCACCTGACCCACCACCACGAGGAGCACCCACCATGACCGAGCACCCGGGCATCGACGAGAAGCGACGGCGCGACCTGTTGCGCGTCTTGGACAGCACTGCGCGATCTGCGCAACGGGACGCCGCCGCCCAAGCGCAAGAGGACGCCCTCGGCACCGTACCTGTCACCCTCCTTGTACAGATCGGCGATGGCGACCCCCAGTCCCTCGGGCAGGACACGATCCCCTTGTACGCCACGCCGGACGGAAGCGCCATCGTCGTCGACCACGCACGGGCGGCTGAGGCCACGGGAGAAGCGATCATCCGCATCCTCTTCCATGACGAGGAGGTAACTGCATGACCACGGCACCTCACGGCAGCGGCATGCTGCGCCACGACGAGGCCCACGCGCAAACCTTCGGCACCGCGGTGTTCGCCCCCGCGGGCACGTCCATGCGGGACATGGAGCAGCTCCTCCGGGACCGCGGCCTCATCGCTGACGGAGAGGGCCTGAACCCCCACGGCCGCCAGCACACCACCACGCACGGGAGGACCACGGCATGACCGCACGACCGGACCCGACCACGGACCTCGCGGCGAACTGGGCCAAGCTCAAGACCGAGCTCAAGGCAACCCACGACAAGGTCAGCGCCGAGCTCGCCGCGTCCCTCGGGCAAGCAGCCGACGACCTGAGACGAGCCCGCACCGAGCACGACGAGCATGAGGCCGCAGCACCCGCGCACGAGGACACCACCGACGAGCACGAGGCAACACCGGCCATCGTCGGTCACCTGCCCATGGTCATCGCCATGCGCGCCTTCGACACCCACGAAGACCTCGGCACCATCCACGTGCCCATCACCACCGAGACCCCACGGCCCGCCGGAAGCATCCCCTTCGGCATCGGAGTGACCCACGCCGACGTACGGCGCGCCGTCACCGAGCACCTCGGACTCGACCCCCTGGGGTGATAGCCCCCCGGTACGGGCCGCACCCACCCCAGGGGGTGGCGCAAATGTTGAGCACCGAACGGGCCCTCGCGTGGCCGCCGGTAGTCATCCTTCACTCACTGAGGGGTAGTACCCATCGCGTGAGGCCCACCCCAGGACGGAGGACCAGCCCATGAACGATCTCGTCAGCATCACGGGCGGCGCCCAGTCGGGCACGGTGCTCCACGCGACCCTCACGGACGCGGTGGAGGCGTCGATCAAGGCCATGGACTGGATCACGGACGCCGACGACGGCGCGATCACGTTGGCGCGCACGTACGCGGCGCGGATCGACGAGGCCCTGGCCACAGGTGAGGGGCAGGAGGTCACGAAGGCCCTGTACCTGGGCCCGCACCTGCTGAACACCCTGCGCGCCTTGGGTGGCGCCCCGGATGCCCGCGGGCAGCTGGACACGGGCAAGCCCACCAGTGCGACGGCGTCGACTCTGGACAAGTACCGGAAACGGGCCAAGGCCTCCAAGGGCGCGTGATGCTCTCGGACCTCAAGGGCCACACGGCGCCGCGGATCGAGACGAAGCCGCTGCGCGAGTTGACCCCCGAGACGACGTTGGGGTTCGACTGCCTGGAGTTCGCCCGTGACCTGTTCGGGTGGCAGGGCCGCCCGTGGCAGGAGCACTTCCTGAAGCGGGCGCTGGAGCTCCGGCCGGACGGCCGCCTGCGGTTCCGTGTGGTGCTGCTGCTGGTGGCCCGCCAGAACGGCAAGTCCGCGGTGATGATTGTCCTGGCCCTGTACTTCATGCTCGTGCTCAAGGAGGGCGAGCCGGTCCTGTCGACCGCGCAGAACCTGGACACCTCGCAGGAGACTTGGAATCAGGGCCTGGAGCTGCTGGAGTCCGTGGACTCGGACCCGCCGCTGGTCGCGAAGACCTGGCTGGGCGCCGGGCGGAACGCGATGAAGCTGGACAACGGGTCCCGGTGGGCGGTGGCCGCGGCGAACCGTGGCGGCGGGCGAGGCAAGTCCTCCCCGCTGGTCCTGATGGACGAGCTGCGCGAGCACCTGTCCTGGGACTCGTGGAACGCGATCTCGAACACGACGCTCGCGCAGGAGGACGCGCTGGTGCTCGGGGTGTCGAACGCCGGGGACTCCCGGTCGGTGGTCCTGCGGGACCTGCGGCGCCGCGCCATCGAGTCCTTGGACGACCCGGACACGCAGACCCTGATCTGCGAGTGGTCCGCGGCGGAGGACGACGACACCGGCAACCCCTTGAACTGGGCGAAGGCGAACCCGTCGCTCGGGTACGGGCTGAGCCTGGACGCGCTGCGCGTGGCCTACGAGACGTCCACGGAGGTCGCCTGGCGCACGGAGAACCTGTGCCAGTGGGTGAACGCCCTGGAGGGCGGGCCGTGGAAGGAGGGCGTGTGGGAGTCCGGGGAGAACCCGGCATCCAGCATCGCCGCCGACTCGGAGATCGTGCTGGCCGTGGACACCTCCATCGACCGGGCCATGTCCTACGTGACCGCGGTGGGCGCGAACGCCTCGGGCCGCACCCATGTGGAGGTCATCGCGATGCGCGAGGGCGACGCATGGGTCGTGCCGTGGGTGAACGCCCGCTGGGACGCGATCGGCGCGTCGAAGGTCGTGATCCAGGGCAAGGGTGCCCCGGCAACGGGCCTGATTGACCTATTCGAGGAGCGCGGCATCCCGGTGTACCGGTGCCAGGGCTCGGACGTGACCGGCTCGGCCATGGAGTTCTTCTCCGCGGTCCGAGACGGGCTCGTGGAGCACCTGCCGCAGCCGGTCCTGGACATCGCCGCGAAGGCCGCGCAGACGCGACTCACCGGCGACGGCCTGTTCATGTTCGACCGGCGGAAGTCCCCGGTGGACATCGCCCCACTGGTGGCGGTGTCGATGGCGTGGTTCGTGTTCGCGCACTCGATGGAAGTTTCTGAGACGGAGTCCTCGGCGTACGAGTCGCACGGGCTGATGGTGTTCTGACCTGGAAGGGGGTGCACATGGGAGTGGTTGATGCCCTGTCCGGGGCCTTCGGTGGTCTCGGTGACCGGATCGAGTCGGTGCGGATGAGCATGGCCCCGTCCGTGGAGGTGGCCCCCGGGTCGACGCTGTCGGGCCGGGAGACGCGTGCGCTGATCGACAAGCTCTCCCGGTTCACCCCGGCGGACCTGCACCGAACGCAGCCGAACCTGCGGGCCGTGGTGGACTTCCGGGCGCGCAACGTCGCCCAGCTGGGGCTGCACGTGTTCCGGCCGGTCGAGCAGGGCCGCGAGCGGGACCGCACGTCGGCGGCCGCCCGGGTGCTCGCGAACCCGAACCCGGCGCAGACCGGCTACCAGCTGATGTACAGCCTGGTCGCGGACATGGACCTCTACGACGAGGCGTTCTGGGTGGTGTTCAACGCCCCCGGCATCCTCTCGATCCGCCCGCTCCCGGTGGCCGACGTCGTGGAACGCCACGGCTCCGAGTGGAACGGCACCCTGTCCGTGGACGTGCGCCTGGACGGGAAGACCGTGCGGATCCCCGCCGAGAACCTGATCCACTTCCGCGGGTACTCCCCCGCGTACGGGCACAAGGGCTCCTCCCCGATCGACGCGCTGCGGGACACGCTCACCGAGCAGGTCGCCGCGCAGGCGTACCGCCTGTCGGTGTGGCGCAACGGCGGGCTGATCTCCTCGTACATCTCCCGACCCTCCGGCGCGCCCGGCTGGTCGAAGGAAGCCCTGGCCCGCTTCAAGCAGGACATGCGCGAGTTCCGCTCCGGCGGCGTGCAGTCCGGCGGGATGCCGCTCCTCGAGGACGGCATGAAGATCGAGGCCGGCGCGCTGAACTCGAAAGAGCAGCAGTACGTCGAAGCCGCACAGCTGTCCCTGGCGACGGTGGCCCGTACCTACCACGTGAACCCGGCGATGCTGGGTGAGACCGGTGGCGTGACGTACGCGAACATGCGCGAGTTCCGGAAGTCGCTGTACGGGGAGACCCTGGGGCCCCTGCTGCGCATGGTCGAGGACCACCTGAACACCCGGCTCCTGCCGATGCTGGGCATGGAGGACGGCTCGTACTTCGAGTTCAACGTCAAGGAGAAGCTCCGCGGTTCCTTCGAGGAAGAAGCGGACGTGCTGTCCACGGCCACGGGCTCCGGTGCGTGGATGACGGTGAACGAGGCCCGCGCCACCCAGAACCTCAAGCCTGTGCCCAACGGGGACCAGGTACTGCAGCCGCTGAACATGGCCGCGCTCGGCGCCACGGACGTACCCGATGAGGACCCCGCGGGCGGGAAGTCCGCGGCCGTGGAGGCGAAGTCCGCGACCGCGTCGGTGAAGGCCGAGCCGGAGGGCACCCAGCCCGGACGGATCCAGGACCTCATCGAGTCGCACAGCCGCCGCCAGCAGGCTGCCGTGGTCGCCGCCCTGAACTCCAAGGCTGACACGCCCTGGTGGGACGGTGAGCGGTGGGACCGGGAGCTGTCTGCGGACCTCCTGACCCTCTCCAAGGTCGTCACCGCCCAGATCGGGGCGAAGACAGCCGCGCAGCTGGGTTACGACGGGGACTACGACCTGCAGGCCACGGTCGCGTTCCTCACCGCCGTCGCGGAGACCCGGGCGCACATGCTCAACGAGGGCACCCGCCAGGCACTCGAGGCCGTGGTCGAGGGCACCGCCCCGGAGGGCAAGACCCCCGAGGACGTGTTCACCGAGCTCCGCGAGTCCCGCGGCGCCATGTGGGGCGCGTCCATCGCGGCCGCGCTCGCCGGGTTCGCCGCGGTCGAGGCGGGACGACAGGTGCACCGCTCGGGCCGGAACACCACCAAGACGTGGGTGGTCCGATCGAACAACCCCCGGCACACGCACGCGGCCATGAACGGCCAGACCGTGGGCATCAACGAGAAGTTCAGCAACGGCTCCGAGTGGCCCGGCGACTCGAAGTCCCTGCCCGTCTCCGAGGTTGCCAACTGCCAGTGCGGCGTCGAGATCACAACGGAGGAACCATCATGACCGACATCGAGACCCGCTCCCGCGGGATCGCGGTGAAGTCCCGCAACGACGAGGACGGCACGTTCGAGGCCGTCGTCTCCGCGTTCGGCAACATCGACTCCTACGGGGACGTCATGGTCAAGGGCGCGTTCGAGCGCACCCTGGCCGAGTGGCGCGAGAACGGCGGGGAGATCCCGTTCCTCTGGTCCCACGCCTCGAACGACCCCATGTCCTACGTGGCCGGGATCCACGAGGCCAAGGAGACCGACGAGGGACTGCTCGTGCGCGGCCAATTCGACCTGGACACCGACCAGTCCCGGCAGGCGTACAAGCTGCTCAAGTCCGGCCGGGTCCGCGAGTTCTCCTTCGGGTTCATCGTCCGTGACGCCGAGGACGGCGAGAAGAACGGCGAGCACGTCCGCTATGTCAAGGACGTCGACCTCCTGGAGGCGTCCATGACGATCCTCGGCGCGAACCCCGCGACCCGCCTGGTGGCCATCAAGTCCACCCCCACGATTCCCGACCCCGCGCTCACCGTGGACGCCATCGCGTCCGCCGTCGAGGACGCGGTGGGCCGGGCGCTCGCGAAGCACGCGAGCACCGAAACTCACGAAGATACAGCCGCCGCTAGTCGTGCTGGTTCGGAGGATGAGGGCGCTGCTGGCGTTAAGTCCGACGACGCGCAGTACGCAGCCGCCGCGATCGGTCTCAGTGAGTACCTGACCGACGACTCCACGAACTGAAAGGACAGACCAGTGGACAAGTTTGAGGAACTCAAGGCCGAAGCGAAGAGCCTTGTGGACGCATTCAACAAGGGCACGGCCACGGACGAGCAGAAGTCCCGCCTCGTGGCCATCGGCGACGAGCTCAAGACCGCCAAGACCCAGATGGACTCCGCGAAGTCCGCCCAGGACCTCCTGGACGCCCTGAACTCCGGGGTCACCGAGGGTGAGGGCACCACGTTCTCGCGTGGGCCCGCCGTGAAGTCCCTGGGTGAGGCGTTCCTGACGAAGGCCGGCGACCTGAGCGCCCTGGCCCGCCGCATCAAGTCCGGCGGCGTCGAGGCCCCCGAGTTCAAGGCCGCGAACACCGCGCACACCCTGGAGGGCCTGGCCTTCGAGGACGTGACCCAGCAGGTCATCGAGGAGGTGCGCCCTGCTCCCACCGTGGCGAACCTCATGACCAACGCGGCCATGTCGAACCCGGTGCTGAAGTACTTCCGGCAGGTCCCCGGCTCCACCGAGGGCGGGCCCGGCATCACCCCGGAGGGCACGGAGAAGCCGTACGTGCGCTACAAGTTCGAGCAGGTCACCTCCGGCCTGTCGAAGATCGCCGGTGTCACCGACGTGACCACGGAGATGACCGAGGACGCACCGTTCCTGGTGTCCCTCATCAACTCCTTCCTGGTCCGCGACCTCATCCTCGAGGAAGAGGACCAGATCCTCAACGGCGACGGCGCGGGCGACAACTTCGACGGGCTCTACCACATGTCCGGCGTGCTGAACGTGCAGGGCGACGCGGGTACGAACCTGGTGGACGCCATCTACCGGTCCACGACCGCGATCCGCACCCAGTCGAAGCTGGTGCCGACCGGGCTGGTCATCCACCCGATCGACTACGAGAACGCCCGCCTCGACAAGGACGGCAACGGCCAGTACATGGGCGGTGGGCCGTTCTACGCCCCATACGGCAACGGCACCCTGCAGTTCGCCCCGCCCCTGTGGGGCCTGCAGACCGTGGTCACCCCGAACGCCAAGCAGGGCGCTCCCCTGGTCGGCGACTTCCGGCAGGCGGCGATCCTCCGCAAGGGCGGCATCGTGGTCGCAGCCTCCGACCAGCACGACCGCAACTTCACCCAGAACAAGGTGACGTTCCGCGCCGAGGAGCGCGCCGGCCTGATGGTGCAGCGCCCCGCGGCGTTCGCCAAGGTGTCGGTGAAGTCCGCGTAACCCCCTGGTGCCCCCTCACGGCCGTGTGACCACAGTTAGGGTCACACGGCCGTGGGGCACCCCCGAGCAAGGAGCACCCATGAAGTCCTACGAACTGCCCCTCGGCCAGCAGGAAGTCTCCGTGTCGGTGGACCTCTCCGACCGCGACGCGGAGGCCCTGGGTCTCAAGTCCCGTGCCCCCGAGAACAAGGCTCGCACCCCGGCGAACAAGGCCGTGGCCGTCGACCACGAGGAACGCACCGTGGAGGTCACGGACGACGCCGCTGCCCCCGAGGTCGCCCGCCGCCCCGGACACAAGCCCCGCGGCGGCAAGTGATGAAGTACCCACGGATGACCGCCGCCGGCGCCACCGTGGACCTCGAGGAGGCTGCCGAGCAGGCCGTGCGCCGGTACTGCGGGTGGCACGTCGCCCCGCTCATCGAGGAAACGTTCCGCCTCGACGGGTACGGGTCCTCCGTGGTGAAGCTCCCCACTCTCGCGCTGGACGATGTCCTCAGCGTCCGAGTGGCGGGCCGGGAGGTGCCGGTGGAGCAGGTGCACTGGTCCACGCACGGGCTGCTGCAGCTGCCCTCCCCCGCACCCCGGGAGTTCGGGGCCATCGAGGTGACCGCAAAGCACGGCTTCGAGGACACCACGGACATCGGCGCCCTCGTGGCGAGCATCCGAGACCGCTCCACGAACATGCCGGCCGGGGTGACCCGCAAGCAGATCGGCGACGTATCCGTCTCGTACGGCGGCCTGGATGAGCGCGGGGTGCGCCTGTTCGCCTCGGAACGTGAGGCGCTCGCCCCGTACCGGCTGGAGGCGACCCCGTGATCCTCCTCCCGAACGCGACCGCCGTGATCCTCCGGCCCCGCGTCGTCAACGACATGGGCAGCGAGTTCGTGGACTGGGAGCACCCCGAACGCATCGAGTTCTCCGGCCCATGCCACGTGCAGGACGGGGCGACGACCGAGACGTTCGAGCGCGCCGACTCTGTGGAGACCGCCTACACCCTGTGGGCGCCGCTGGCTCCGGCCATGAAACCGAACGACCGGGTCGAGTTCACGTACACCGCTCCCCCGGTCACCGGCACGGTCAGCGGACTGCAGGTCCACGGCCGCCCGCGGGTGATGGTCGACCCCGTCGACCCGGCCGAATCGTTCCAGCGCGTGGGGCTCACCCGATTGGAGGGCTGATGGCAACGACACGCATGCAGTTCGAGCTGGACCCGCAGGGCGTGGCCGAGCTGCTCAAGGACCCGGCGATCGGGGCGCACCTCAAGGAGATCGGGGACGACGTCGCCGCGAACGCCGCGGCCACCGCGAACGCCTCCGGCTTCGACGGTGCCGAGTTCAACGTGCGCGGGTTCGTGGGCCGCGACCGCCAGCGCGTACACGTCGCCGCGCAGAACCACGCCGCGTACCAGGCGGAGGTCAAAGCCCGTGCGCTGACCCGCGCCCGCGGAGGCGCCCGGTGATCCCCCCGGCCCGCCACCGCGCCCTGGCCGAAGGCGTGTTCGTGGACGCGCTCACCGCCGCGGGCCTCACGGCCGGGGTGAAGCGTCCGGCCACGTTCCCGAACAGCCCCGAGTTCCTGGTGCTGTTCCTCAACGGCGGCGAGCACCAGAACCTCGTCACGGAGACCGCCGCCGTCGAGCTGGAGGCCTGGGCGCGGACGAAGACGGCGGCCCTGCAGCTGATGCTCCGGGCCACCAACGCTCTCGAAGCAGCCTCCTTCACCCGGGGGCTACGGGAGATCCGCGAGGACCACCCGCCGGTGTCTCTGGACACCGGCACCGAAGGGTGGTTCCGCTACACCACCAGTCTCACCGCGCAGCAGCGCACCAGATGAAAGGCACGACATGGCAGACGTGAAGGTCAAGTTCTCGACCCGATGGACTGACGGCGACCAGGTCTACGAGCAGGGCAAGTCCTACGAGGTCCACCCAGCCGTGGCCAGCTCCCTCATCCGCGACGGCCTGGCCGTGGAGGCACCCCGCCAGGCCCAGAAGTCCACACCCACTCCGGCGTCAAAGGCTGACCCGGCGAACAAGGAAGGCGGCAAGTAATGGTCAACGCCACGAACACTGACAACGTCCGGGTCTACGGATCGCAGTACGACGCGATCTACATCGCGGACATCGGCACCCCGGACCCGGTCTTCACCACCGCGGCGGACCTCCTCAAGCCCCTCGGCGACGACTACACCAACGTCGGCTGGCTGAACGAGGACGGCATCCCCCTGGCCGTTTCCACCGACGTGGAGAAGTTCAAGGCCCACCAGGGCGCGGCCATGGTCCGCTCCAAGGTCACCGCCACCGAGCGGTCGCTGACGATCGGCGCGATCGAGGAGTCCCCGCTCGTCACCGGCATGTTCTTCGACCACGGCGCTCCCACCAAGGTGGGCACCGACCTCGCCCGCGTGGACTTCCCCAAGGGCATCGGCACGGTCGCGAAGAAGGCCATCGTCGTCCTCAACGACGGCGACGTCTCCAAGGCCCTGGTGATCTCCCGCCTGGAGATCGGTGAGCGCGAGGACATCTCGCACACCAACTCCGAGCTCACCGGCTACACCATGACCGGCGACATCACCGGCGAGATGTACATGCTCACCAACTCCAAGGCCTACCTGGACGCGGTGCCCGCGGACGCGTAGTCCGCGCACGAACGTGCTGCCGGTCGTCCTCGTGGTGGGTGACGGCCGGCAGCACCCCCACCCCCGCATGACCCACCCACCACACCACCACCCGCCACACGAAAGGGGCTCACCATGGCCACCGAAGAAACCCCCACCGAGAAGCTCGAGCGCCGCAAGGCTGAGTCCGCCCGCACCGCGGCCACGAAGCAGCCGCAGGACCACAAGGCGAAGAAGCCCAAGCCCGACACTGACGGCTTCGTGCCCACCGAGTACAAGGGCGCGACGATCCGTGTGCAGGCCGACCTGGACCCCGCCACGGACTTCGAGCTGCTCGACGCGATCGGCAAGCTCGAGGAGGGCGCCGCGTCCGGCCTCGGGAACCTGGTGCGGATGATCACCGCCCCCGGCGACTTCCCGGTGCTGATGAACGCGTGCCGCAACTCCCGCGGGAAGGTCGATCCCGAGACCCTGGCTGGGTTCATCCCCGTGGCCCTGGAAGCTGGTGGCCTGGGAAACTCCTGACCCTGGCCAGGCTGGCGGAGGAGATCCCCGCGGAGATCGCCGGGGACTTCCGCCAGTTCTACGGGCTGAACTTCCGTCAGCTCATGGCCACCCGCGAGATGCCAGCCCGCGAGGTCGCCGAACTCCTTCTGCAGCTCCCCCAGGGGTGCCGGGTGTCCCGGGCCGTGGGCGGGGCGTGGGCGTGGACCGATGAGGTCGTCGCCCAGCTCTCCCACTCCCACCTGGTCCGCCAGATCTGGTGGGTGCACACGGGCAAGAAGGGCTCCGCGCCGGAGGCCCCACAGCCGCCCAAGGGGTGGCTGGTGGAGAAGCAGGAGAAGGCCAAGGCCGCGGCCGACTGGAAGAAGCGCGCAGCGGCCTGGAAGCGCGACAACGCGGCGATGGTCGCGGCGCAGCAAACCGAATAGAGAAGCACGGCAGGAGGGGCGAACGCACACGTGTTCGCCCCTCCTTCGTCATACCCGGAGGTGGTGCAGGTGGCGAATCTCGGAACCCTGTACGTGGCCATCGTCCCCACTACCAAGGGCATCAGCGGCCAGATCTACAAGGAGATGGCCCCGGAGGTCACGAAGGCCACCGAGAAGGTCGGGCGGCTGGCCGGGCAGTCCCTGTCCCAGGAGATCAGCGGCGCCCTGGGTGGGCTGAGCAGCTCCACCCGCACCCTCGGCTCGGACCTCGCCAAGGCCATGGCCCCGGCCGTGTCCGCGGTGTCCCGGTTCACGGACGGGTTCCGCAGCGCCGAGGCCGCCGCTTCGTCGTTCACGGGCAAGATGGGCACCGCCGGCGGTGCGGCCCGCAAGGTCGCCGAGAACGCGCTGACCATGGGCAACAACTTCCGTGCAGGGTTCAGCGACGCGAAGGCGGCAGCCTCCTCGTTCACCGGCTACGTGGGCACCGTGGGCGGAGCCGTCCGGAAGGTCGCCGACGCCGCGGTCCTGCCGGGGAAGAACCTCGTCGCGGGCTTCAACGACGCCAAGGCCGCGGGCTCCTCGTTCACCGGCACCATGGGAACGATCGGCGGGATGGTCCGCAAGGTCGCCGACACGGCGGCCCTGCCCGGCCGCAACCTCGTCTCGGGGTTCCGTGATGCGTCCGCGGCATCGTCCTCGCTCACCGGCACGCTCGGCACCATCGGCGGGGCCGTGCGGCGGGTCTCGGACAGCGCCGTCGCGGTCGGCCGCTCCGCGGTGGGCATGAGCCGCACCGTCGCAGCCGGGGTTTCCTCGGCCATGTCCGGGGTGACCACCGTCGTGGGCGGGGTCCGGTCCTCGTTCTCCACCTTCGGGTCCTCCGTTTCCCAGGCGTTCGCCCCCATCTCGGAGCGCGTCCAGACTGTGGGCTCGCAGATCGCCGGCCTCGGCGGCGCCGCCGTTACCGCCGGGACCACGGTCGTGGGAGCGATCGGCGCGATCGCGGCCGCGGGCGGCTTCAACCGTGCCGTGCAGATCGAGCAGGCACAGGCAAAGCTCATCGGCCTGGGGAACTCCACCCAGGACGTCGAGAAGATCATGGAGAACGCCAACGCCGCCGTGAAGGGCACCTCCGCAGCCCTGAACGAGTCCGCGACCGTGGCCGCCGCAGCCGTGGCCTCGGGTGTCGCCCCCGGCGAAGACCTCGAGCGCGTGCTCCGCACCATCAACGACACCGCCGGCATCGCGGGGATCTCCATGCAGGACGCCGGCACGATCTTCAACTCCGTGCTCGCCCGCGGCAAGCTCCAGGGCGACGACCTGCTCCAGCTGTCCTCCCGCGGTGTGCCCGTCCTCAAGTTCCTCTCGGACCAGCTGGGGGTGACCACCCAGGACGTCTCCAAGATGGTCGAGAAGGGCCAGATCGACTTCGACACCTTCGAGTCCGCCATGCGGGCCGGGGTGGGTGGCTCCGCCGTCGCCATGGGCAAGACCACCTCCGGGGCGCTGTCGAACCTGTCAACAGCCATCAGCCGGTTCGGGGCGAACGTCATCACCCCGTTCATGCCGATCATCCAGAATCTGGCGCTCGGCCTCACCGACGCGTTCGACAACCTGGGCAAGGTGGTCAAGCCCGTCGCGGCCACCGTCGCAGGCGCCCTGGTGGCCATGGTTCAGCCCGGCAGTCTCGTCGCAACCGCATTCCAGGTGATCAGCGACAAGGCGGCATCCTTCCGCGACACGGTCGCGGGCGTGGTCGGCGCGATCCCCGCCCCGGCGCTCGCTGGCATCGCGGGCGCAGCTGGTCTGCTTGCAGCGAAGCTTGGGGCGATTGTCTCCAGCGGAATTGGTTCCCTCATTTCCAGCGTGCTGGGAAAGCTGCCCATCATTGGTGGCGCTCTCGCGCAGGTCACATCGGGGGCCGGGATTCTCACTAGAGCCCTGACCTTCCTGTCGGGCCCTGTGGGGCTGATCATCACCATCGTCGGGGCGGCGATCGCGTCGTCCTCCGAGCTCCAGGGCACGCTGGGGGCGCTGGCCACCACGGTCATGGGCCTCGTTGCGCAGGTCGCGGGCCAGCTCGCACCCGTGTTCACCATGATCGCCCAGACCGTCCTGCCGCTGCTCGTGGGGCTGTTCCAGCTGGTCGTGCAGACCGTGGCGCAGCTGCTCGTGGCGATCCTGCCGCTGGTGTCGACCCTCCTGACCCAGCTGGTTCCGGTCATCGTGCAGCTCATCACGACCCTGTTGCCCCCGCTCGTGCAGATCTTCGGGCTCGTGGTCCAGGTCGTGGGTGCACTGCTCACCGCGATCATGCCGCTGATCACCACCCTGCTGTCCCTGCTCATCCCGGTGCTGCAGTTCGTGGTGACCGTCGTCGCGGCGCTGGCGTCCGGGATCCTCACCCTTATCGGTGCGGCCATCACCTGGCTGACCACGGTCGCGGTGCCCGCCATGGGCCTCGCTCTGCAAGCCATCGGCGCGTTCTTCTCGTGGCTGTGGACAGGCGTCGTGCAGCCCGTGTGGACGTGGATCCAGGGTGCAATCAGCAACGTGATCACCTGGATCACCACCATCGTGGTGCCCTGGGTGCAGGCAGCCATGGCCGCCCTCGGGCTGGCGTTCTCCTGGCTGTACGTGAACGTGGTGCAGCCGATCTGGAACGGCATCAAGGTCTTCATCGCCGCGGTGGTCGCCGTCATCCTGACGATCTGGCAGGGCCTGACGTGGTTCGTGCAGAACGTGCTCGGGCCCGTGTGGAACTGGCTCTACGTCAACGCCATCCAGCCCGCGTGGACCGCTATCCGCAACGTGATCAGCGCCGCCTGGTCCTGGATCCGCGACGCAGTCCTGACGCCGCTCATGAACTTCGTGCGCGGCCCCCTGACCGCGGCGTGGAACTGGATCCGCAACGTCGTGGCCCAGGTGTGGGGTGCCATCAGGACTGCGGTCTCCTCGGCCTGGTCGTGGGTCCGGGATGCGGTTCTCACCCCGCTGATCAACTTCGTCCGTGGGCCGCTGACCAGCGCATGGACGTGGCTGCGGAGCATCGTGTCCCAGGTCTGGGGCGCGATCCGTGGCGCTGTGTCCTCGGCCTGGTCCTGGGTGCGAGACGCCGTCCTGACCCCGCTGATCAACTTCCTGCGCGGGGCGCTCACCTCGGCGTGGCGCTGGGTGTCCACGATCGTCGCCCAGGTGTGGAGTGGCATCAGCAGGTCCGTTTCGAGCACATGGAACTTCGTGCGTGGGTCGATCCTGCAGCCAATGATCAACTTCCTGCGCACCAACGTGGTCAACGCGTGGAACGCAGCGAAGGACGGCATCAGCCGCGCCTGGAACGCGGTCAAGTCCATCGTGGACAAGCCCGTGGACTTCGTGATCAACACCGTCATCAACGGCGGGTTCATCAAGAACTTCAACAAGGTCGCGAGCAAGTTCGGCATCGGCACGATCGACGAGATCCACTACAAGGGCCTCGCCCGCGGCGGTGTCGTCCCCGGCTACCAGCGACGCAAGGTGGACGACCACCTCGCTCCGGTCGCCGGCGGTGGGGTGCAGCCCCTGCGGGGCGGTGAGGGCATCCTCGTGCCCGAGGCCACCCGCGCTCTCGGGCCCTCCTGGATCCACGGGATGAATGCGGCCGCGAACAACGGCGGCGTGTCCGGTGCCCAGTCCTGGCTGGACGATCACAAGCCGTCCATCGAGACGTTCCCGAAGGACAACGACAAGCGGTTCGCCGTGGGACCCCCGGGCGGCCCGTCCGGCGGGCTGTGGTCCTCGAACCAGGCGCGGGCCTCGCAGCTGGGCTACTTCATGGTGCCCCGCGGGTCCCTGGCGGGCGTGAGCTTCGAGTCCGCGGCGCGGGCCTGGATGGGCCGCTCCGCGCTGGACATCCGCATGGGCTCCGGTGGTCCCGGCGTGCAGTCGATCTCCGGCGGCGGCGGCGGCCCGTGGGGTTACGCAACCTCGGACGGGCGGATCACGATCACCCCGGGCGGCCCGTCCGCTGTGGGCAAGGACGCCGTGCGCGGCACCATCGCCCACGAGATCGGCCACGTCCTGTCCCTGAACCACCCGCCCGGCGGGTACGGGGCCACGGGCTCGATCATGTCCGCGGGCATGAACGGCGGCTACTGGCCCTCGTCCACGGACTACGCGAAGCTGGCGGAGATCTACGGCGAGCCGGGCAAGGGCGTCAAGAAGTATGACGACCCGGGCGGAGGCGGGGGCGGCGGGATCCTCTCCGGCCTGCTGGACCTGATCGGGTTCGACAAGCTGCTCGAGAAGATCCCCGGCGCCGGGTTCGCCAAGGACCTCATGGTGGGTGCGGCCAAGCACACCTGGGAGGCGTTCAAATCCTGGGCGGCGTCCGTCATCAACCCGTTCGACGGCGGGGACTCCGAGGTGGCCTCCGGCCAGTCCGCGGAGTCCTGGCGCGACACGGTGATCGAGGCGCTCAAGAAGGCCGGCCTGCCCGCCACGAAGCCGTATCAGGACGCGTGGGTCAAGCAGATCGACACCGAGTCCGGCGGTGACCCCAACGCGGTCCAGGGCGCCATCGGGGACGTGAACAACGCCACGGGCGACCTCGGCAAGGGCCTCGTGCAGGTCATCGGCTCGACGTTCGCCGCGAGTCGGGACCCGTCGCTGCCGAACAACCAGTTCGACCCGCTCGCCAACCTCGTCGCCGGCATGCGCTACGCCAAGGGGAAGTTCGGCGTCGAGGGCATGCTGGGCGCCATCGGTAAGGGCCACGGCTACGCGCTCGGCGGCATCCTCCCGGAGAACCTCACCAGCCACATCTTCGACGGTGGCGGCTGGCTGCGGAAGACCACGGACCCGATGCTCGTGCACCACCGCGAGTCCAAGCCCGATGCGGTGCTCACGAACGGCCAGTTCGCGGACTTCCACGCACTGGCCGAGTCGGTGCGCACGGACGGCGCCCGCGGCCCCATGGAGAACCACTTCCACTTCGAGGGCACCGCGGACGACCCCGACCACATCGGCCGGCGGGCATCCGAGGCGCTCGCGTTCGAGCTGATGAGAGCAGGTGTGTGATGCACGAGTACAGCGACCGTCTCGTGACGCTCGAGTGGGCGGACCAGGTGCTGCGCCTCTCGAACCGGGAGAACGACTCGGACGAGGAGCACTGGCTCACGAACCTCACCGGCTGGTACGGCGGAGTCGGGGTCAGCGGCGACATGCCCCAGAGGACCCTGGGTCACGGCCTGTTCCCGCGCACCGCGGTGCGCACGGGCCGTGACCTGACCCTCTCGGGGTCGCTGTACTTCCGGCAGGAGGAGTGGCGGGACCTCGCGGACCGCTACGTGTCCGGGATCCTCTGGGACGGGCAGTTCGGGACGCTGACCTACACGGTGGAGGGGCTCGAGCTGTCCACCCGGGTGCGCCTGGACGGGGAGGTCAAGCACGCGACCAAGGGGTTCGAGTGGATCGACCTGGAGGTCCCGCTCACGGCCCCGGATCCGTTCCTGTACGCTCCGCCGGTCACCGCCCAGGTGTCCCCGCCCGGGGCGGGTGTGGGGTTCTCCTGGGCGAACGGGGTGTTTCCTGGCGGCGGGGTGGAGTGGCACGAGGGCCGCAACACCTCAGCGCGGATCGTGAACGAGGGGAACGCGGATGCGTACCCCACGGTCCGGGTCCAGGGCTCCTGGCCGAACGGGTTCAGGCTCACGGACGGCCGCCACGCGGTCGAGTATCCGCACGCGGTCTACGACCAGTCCCCGGTGGTGGTGGACATGCGCGCCGGGTCCGTGTCGGTGCGCGGCGCGGACCAGACGCACCGGCTCACGCGCCGCCAGTGGTTCAAGGTGCCCCCGCGGGGCGCGATCACCGTGCGCGCCGAGCAGTTCGCCCCGTCCACCGGGTGGGCGGACATCACCCTTCAATCGACCTACATCTAGGAGGACTCATGTCCACAGCCTGGGGCATCCCCGACCTGCGCGACGAGAACGGCGTCATCATCGACGCCACCACCCCGCAGGACATGCAGCTGATCATCGACGCGCAGTACCAGAACGCCGGGATCCTCACCGGCGCGTACATCGGGCTGCGCTCGGACCTGAAGGTCGACGTGTACGACGGCGCCGTGGTGATGAAATGGAACAACCGCGGCAGCGTGCTGGTGCCGGTGTACCGGCAGACCATCACCCTCGATCCGCCCCCGGCCACCGGGGACGTGACCGTCTCCTTCTACGTGGAGCAGGCCGACACGGCCACCTCGAAGGCCGCCTCGGTGGTGATGACCACGGGCACAGTGCCGGCGGGCCGGGTGGTGCTGGACAAGATCCTCGTCCCGGCTGGGACCACGAAGACCTCGTCCTGCACCCGGGTGTGGGATCGGCAGTACGCGATGCACTCCCAGTCCACGCTCGGCAGCCTGTCGGTGGCGGTGGACCAGGGCGGGGACGTGCGGAAGAAGGGCACGAAGTACAAGAAGTGCTCCCAGCGGTTCACGGTGGACACCGACCGCGGGGTGAACGTGAAGCTCTCGATCACCGCCGGGCGCACGAACGCCTCCGGGGTGTCGTCCATCGGCACGGTCGCCGGCACCGCGGGCTCGCTGCGGTACAGCCTGTTCATCGACGACGAGCTCGTGAAGACCTTCGAGGTCGGTATCGACCGGCGGTGGACGACCGTGCAGGTCGAGTCGATGCACAAGGTCGCCCGCGGGGCGCACACCGCGCACGTGGTCTCCCAGTGGGCCGACGACGGGGACATGACCGGCAACACGTGCTGGGTGGTGCGGTGGGGCGGCACGGACAAGTTCCCCGGGGACGCGCTGACGGTCTACGACGCGGGGGTGTCGGTGTGAGCTGGCAGGTGAACCTCGTGGAGACCGTCACCGGGCAGGTGGGCCGCACGCTGTCACCGGAGTCCGGGACGTGGGCGATCGAGCTGAACAAGGCCGACTCCGGGTCCGTGAAGGTCTCCAAGGACGACGTCGCGGACATCGACCGGCGGCGCCTGTCCCCGTGGTGGGCCTCGGTGCTTTTCTCCTACGTCACCCCGGACGGGCGGGTGATCCCGGTGTGCGGCGGGCCCATCGTCTCTTGGCCGGCCGAGGACGAGCACAGCATCACCCTGGACTGGCGCGGGATGCGCGAGATGTTCACCAAGCGCCACCTCGAGAAGAACTACACGCTGCGCGGCCTGTCGCTGGGCACGATCGCCTGGGAGGTCGTCCAGGCGGGGATGGACCGCCCCGCCGGGGGCCTGCCGGTCGTGCACGGCTCCCCGTACGAGTCGAAGTCCACGCTGAACGAGCGCACCTACGAGGCGTGGAACCTGGCGAACAACAACTGCGAGAAGCGGCTCACGGAGCTCACGAACGTGATCAACGGGCCGGACATGATGTTCCGGCCCGAGTGGGCCGACGAAGACATGACCCGGGTGCGGTGGGCCTTCGTGCACGGCACGTCCTGGGACCCCACGATCGCCCAGGACACGACGATGGTGTGGGACACCACCGCCGCGGCCACCCACGTCACCAGCCCCTCCGTCACCTCGGACGGTACCCAGATCGTCACCCGCGTGTTCGGCACCGGCGCCGGGGAGGGCGAGAAGACCACCCGCACGCAGGCCGAGTCCCTGGCCCTGATCCGGGAAGGGTGGCCGGCGCTGGAGTCGGTGATCTCCGACCAGGACCAGGCCAAGGCCGAGCCGATCCGGCAGAAGTGCTTGGGCGAGCTCGCGGACTCCCGGCGGATGGTCGACCAGCTCTCGGTGACGGTGTACGCCGCGCACGAGGCGTCCCCGTGGGGCACCTGGCATGTGGGCGACACGGTGACCGTGGTCCTCACCGACGACTGGTGGTCGATCCCCGGCGGGGCACACGACATGGACATCATCAAGGCCTCCGGGGACCTCACGGACATGGTGAAGGTCGAGCTGCAGCAGGGCCAGTGGTACGCCCCGGCCGATCTGATCTAGGAGGCGGACATGCCACAGCGGCAGAACTTGAAGCCGGCGCTGGCGGACACGCTGCGTCAGCTGCGCAATGACGTCCAGTCCGGGGCCACCGTCGCCCACGGGGTGAAGACCGTCCAGCCCGGTGAGGGCCTGCAGCTGGTCCCCCCGGAGGGCGGGGCGGAGATCTTCTGGGACTGGGAGACCGCGAACACGTGGGACACCCGGATCCAGGAGGGGGCGGCGCTGATCGACCAGACCCGGGCCACGCTCGCGCAGACCGAGCAGACCCTCGCGGACGCGCAGGACCGGATCGGGCGGGTCGCGGCCGGGGAGATCGAGAAGATCGACGGGCACATCATCCTCAACGGCACCGTCGACACCCCGGCGCTGAACGTCACCGGGGAGATGGCCGCGGCCATCGTGAAGTCGATGACCTCGGAGACGAAGAAGTTGGTGGTCACGGAGGAGGCGATCCTCAACCGGGCCACGGTGCTGGAGGGCCTGGTCACCTCGGAGCTGATCTCCCAGAAGGCGAACATTGCGGACCTCGCGGCCCGCATCATCACCTCGGGGAAGCTGCAGACAGACACGGCCGCGAACCGTGGGGTGAAGATCGACAACGCGGGCATCCGGGCGTGGGACGACACAGGACAGCAGACCATTCGCCTGAATGGGGCGGACAACCTCGTGCAGGGCACGTTCCAGACTGGGACCACCGGGGCGCGCATCAAGATCAACGCGGTGAACACCACCGCGTTCATGGACCTATACGGCAACAGCGGCGGCCTTGACCACGGCACGATCTACTACGACGCAGCGGTCGCCGGCAAGACGGACGCCGCGCTGACACTGACCGCAATCAGGGACTACTCCAGCAACCCATCAAACCCATCGCTGCGGCTGTTCCCCACACGGGGGACGTTCGCGTTCCAGGGTGTGTGGGCGGGCAACACGGACCCGCTGAAGTTCGTGGTCCTGCAGAACGCCGCCGGCCTCGGGCCCAACGCCTACGCGACCATCCGCGTCGCGTACTCCTCCCCGTTCCCCACCGTCGCGGACACCACCCGCATCCCCGTGATGTCCGTGGAGTCCGCAACCGGCGCCGACGTCATGGCGACCATCGTGTCCCAGACGCAGACGGCGATCACGGTCAACGTCGTGAACAAGTCCAGCGGCAAGGCCTCGGGAACGGTGATCGTGAAAATCGCAACGTTCGTGACAGATATGACGTGGTAAGGGAGGCAGCACCATGGCCGAGCACAGCAACGACTGGACAGCCGGTGGATCCGCAGGCGGCGCCGAAGTCCTCGACTTCGGCACCTGGATCGACGGGGAGATGTTCAGCGAGAAGGACGACACGGAAGGACCCACCCATGACGCAGACGCCTGACCTCACCCCGCAGGACTACCAGCGCATCATCAGCACCCTCTCCGCCCAGAAAGCCCAGGCGGAGCTCGCGGCCCTGGAGTGGCAGGTCCGCTACGAGGCCGCCACTCGCACCGCTGAGGGGGCGGCCGAGTGAGCGCGTTCATCCCCTCCCACGACCCACCCACCTGGTGGGAGCGGGCCCTGACACACCCCATGATCTGGGTGGCCATGTGGTCCGTGCTCGCGGGCGCCATGCTCGCCGTGTCCCCACTGCTCCCCGAGTTCACCCCCTCCCCGTCCCTGGGGCGCCTGCCCGGGTGGACAGCGGCCGCGCTTGCCGTCGCCCTCATTGGCGGGGGCCTCTCCGCCACCGTGGGCCTGCTCAACGACTGGGAGAACAGGTCCAGGGCGTGGAGCACCGAACAAGCCGGGTGGGTGCTCATAGCCGCCGGGTGGGCGTCCTACGCCGTCGTTGTCATCCAGAACTTCCCCGGCTCCCAGTTCGCGTGGGGCACCGGGGTGATCTTCGTGGTCATCGCCGCGACCCGCGTCACCGCCCTGCACCTCATGGCCCGCCGCACCCGCGCCCGCCTCCGCGAGATCAGGGCCGCCGCCACCGGCGAGCAGGAGGTGGTCCCGCGTCATGAGTGAAGACAGCATCGTCGCGATCGTCGTCGCGCTCCTCGCCGGTGGTGGGCTGTGGCCGTTCCTGTCCGCCCTGCTCCCCAAGAAGGACCCGCCGATCCAAAAGTCGGACGCGGAGACCGTGGCTGCGCACACCTCCCAGCAGATGACCCTGGCGCTGCTCAACGAAGTCCAGGAGGAACTGCGGCAGACAAGGTCCAACGCGGACAAGGAGTTCAAGGCCCGGTTGCGCCTGGAACGCCAGGTGCAGGAGCTGCAGGTCGACCGGGAGGAAGACCGCCGGGAGCTGGGCCTGCTCCGCCAGGCCGTGGAAGTCCTCGTCGGGTGGGGCCGCGACATCC
>NZ_JAUMTZ010000017.1 GCF_030530945.1 Kocuria sp.
GGGCTGGGTGACGTCGAAGATGTGCAGGTACCACTGGCCCGGGGTGCCGTCGGCCTCGGTGTCCCGGGTCCAGCCGCGGCCACCGAATACCGACGGCCCGGTGTTCGGCGGCTCCTCGCCGGTCGCGCCCCGCCCCGCACGCCACCGGGGGGGGGCCCCGAGACGGGGCCGCCCGCCGTCGTCATGCCGGGACCACGGGCCGCGAACCAGCTGGGGATCCGTCAGAGAACGGCGAACCAGCAGGCCCCGAGGCCCACCGCAGAGAGCCCGGCCGCGAACCAGAACGAGCGCCAGGGTGCTGACCGGCCGATGAACAGGTAGGCCACCAGGACCACGGCGAACTCGCGCAGCACCAGGATGGTGGCCGCCAGGTGCAGGTCGAAGGACGCCACCCACGCGATCAGTGCCCCGAACACGATGCCGATCACCGGGCCCACGAACGTCTTCCAGGCGGCCCCGGTGCGCACGAGCAGCACCGAAGCGGCCCAGGAGAGCACCCCGGGGAAGGAGACCATGGCAATGAACGGGACCATGGACATGGCGGGTATCCACTTCTCCCCCAGCAGCGGGGTCAGGACGATCGAGGCCACCTGCGCGACAACCACGCCCACCGCCGCGAGCAGCAGGGCTCCGAAGAGGTAGCGCTCGCTGGTCTCGCGGATCTCCTGCGGCGACTCCTTGTCCGCGATGCCCACGCGCACCATGTTGGCGGTCGACGCCGCCAGGGCGTCACCCGGGGCGCGGCCCACCGCGCTGCCCGCCGTGTACGTGCCCAGCACGGCTGTGCCCGCGAAGAACGTCATGAACAGCCGCTCCGCCTGCCCCTGGAACCAGGCCATGAGCGCGTACCCGGACATGGCGCCCATGTCCGAGAGGATGGACTGCTCACCCGGCTCCGCGTGGGGAATGGGAAGCGTGTTGCGCCGGGCCCGCCACCAGCACAGCAGGGCGAAGACGCCCTCCGTGACGGCCAGCTGCAGGGACGGACCGAGCAGGGAACGGGTGAGCACCAGGACGCCGCCGCCCACCAGCAGACCCGCCAGGGCGGCCCGCAGCTGCAGGCGCGCGAGCAGGCCCCACTGGCTCGTGGCCTGCAGGGTTCCCACGTAGAGCAGCCCCAGTGCTCCGAAGCCGGGGGCGAAGGCAACGGGCAGCACCTGGAAGAACTCGTACCAGTTCTCCAGGGTGCCGTTCCAGCGCAGGACGAGCATGAGCCCCACGAGCAGCACGAACGCCACCACCGGCATGAAAGTGCGGTAGCGGTTCATGATCCGCATGCCCCCGGGCTCCGTGAGCACGCGCATCACGGCGAACCGGGCGCCGGAGTCGATCGTGACCTGGATGGCCGTGTAGAGCAGCGTCACCACGTTGTAGATGCCCACGTAGTGCGGGTTGGTGAACGCGGCGAGCGTCAGGATGACCAGCGCGGAGGAGACCCGCGGGATGATCCGCTCGATCAGGGACTTGATCTGGTTCAGCATGCCGCGTCCAGGACGGCGGCATGCAGCTGGAGCTGACGGCGCGCGTAGGCGCGGGTGCGGGGTCGCACCGCGGCGACGATCTCCTCGAGCTGCTGCCGGGTCAGCGAAGGGCGCGACGCCGTCCCGCCGTTCTCCAGCAGCCACGGCCGGCCGGTGGCCTCGGCCCACGCCCGGTAGGCGCGGTTCACCTCGGGGTCCTCCGCCACCCGACGGTGGTAGTCGGGGGCACCTGAGATCTGGCTCGCGCTGAGCCGGTAGGCGATCACGGGCACCGCCGTCTTCACAATGCGTGCACCGTTCAGCAGTGCGTCGAGCCACAGCACGTAGTCCTCGGCGGGTGAGTTGATGGCGTAGGCACCGGCGTCCAGGAGCGTCTGCCGCCGTGCGAGGAGGCTGGGGTGGAACAGGGGGTTGGTGAACGGCAACAGGAGTCCGATCTCGGTGCTCGTGAGTGAACCGAAGTACGACGGCCGGGGCAGCGCTCTCCCCCCGAACCGGATGGCGCTGCCGCACACGATGTCCGCGTGGCGCATGGCTGCCAGCTCCACCTGGAACCGCCACGGCGCGCATAGGTCGTCGGCATCCATCTTGGCCACGAATTCGCCGTCTGTCTCGAGCAGCAGCTGCCGGGAGCAGGCCACGGCCCCCTGGTTGCGTTCGAACACGCGGACGTCCACCCGGGGGTCCGCCACCGCGCGCGCAGCGGCCTCCGTGTCGGCGTCGGGCCCGTCGACCCCCACGACGAGCTTTGCGTCGCGAGGCATGGCTCGAAGGGTGGAGGTCATGGCATGGCCCACGGTCGAGCTCGCCCGGTAGGCGGGCATGATGACAGTCAGTAGTGGCATGGTTTTCTTTCCGATCGTGGAGGGTCGGCTGGGGTGCCCAACCCGGCAGCCGGGGCACAGGGGTTCAGAGTCTGGAGGGGCTCGCCTGCCATGGTGGGGCGGCGCCCGCACAGGCCGGGGCCGGTGCAATCGGCTGGCCCGCATCACGGGGGCGGGCGAAGAGACGCTCAGCGATCCACAGCCCCCACAGCGGCAGGATCGACAGTGTCAAGAAGACCTCGAACGATTCCAGCTGCCCCACGATGCCCTGAAACACCAGGGTGGATCCCACTGCGGCGAGAAGTACGCGGTTCGTCTCGCTCCGGCTGCGGCTGTAGGCGTCCGAGACCACGGCGGAGAGCAGCCCCAGCAGGAAGTAGCCCACCACCACGCCCAGCATCCCGAAGTTGAGCAGCATCTCCGCACTGAATCCAGGAACCACGTAGATCTGGTCCTCCCCGCCCAGCAGGTCGAAACCGGAGACCTGCACCATGGAGCGGAACGGGTTCTCGGCTGGCACGCCGGCGAAGTGCAGCAGTGAGAGCGGAACATTGAGCAGGGCGCTCCACACCGTCTCACCGTGCAGGGAGCCGTGAATGGCCGTGTGGTTGGAAGCCCATGCCGCCATGGAGAAGCGGCCCCACTGCCAGTCGATGAAGGACCAGGGATCGGTGGTGGCACCCACTCGGTTCGAAGTGGTGAACACGATGTACCCTGCGAAGGCCACAGCCCCCACGGCGACGAAAGGCCAGCGGAGAACGTTGATCCTCGGCAGCATCAGGGCGAGCAGCGGGAAAGCCACGTAGGCGATCTCGGCGCGACCGCCGTTCCAGGTGGCACTGACAGCCAGGGCGCCGAGTCCCGACACGAGCAGGACAGTGTTCCACACCGAGGGCCCGGGCGCCCTGCGCCGTGATGCGAGAGCAAGGACCAGCAGGGTGACCGCCCAGGGCAGCCAGCCGGCGAGGAATGCGTACCGTGCATTGCCCCCGTCCACCGCGATGATGCGCCCGCCGGTCTGATCGGTTGTCGCTCCCATGACGCGCACCAGCCCCACGGCCCCCGCGGCCGCCAGGATGAGAGCAATTCCTCCCACACCGATGCGGTGCGCCGCGGCGAACGAGTACAGGTTCTCCGGGATCAGGGAGCGGCGGGGAATGCTCCCGGCGCTGCGGGATGCGGCGAACAGCCGGGGGCGGGGCACGACCAGTCCAGCCCAGAGCGCGCAGCTCCCCAGAAAGGTCGCCCAGGCTGCAGTGCTCAGACCCGAGGTGCTCCCCACGGGGTCGCCGGTGAGGACTTCGTAGAAACCCCGGTCCTTGGACCATCCCAGGACGTGCGCGAACCCGGAAACCACGTTGGCCAGAAGGAAGTTCAGCAGCATCCACATGCGCAAGTTCATGCCGTCCACCTGACGGGTGCGCACGTGGATCAGCGCCAGAACCCCCACGATCGCGGAGGCCGTCAGGAGCAGGAGTGCGCCGGCGACGGGATTCATCGCGTCCACGGCGCTCAGAGCAGACCGGAACGACCGCGTGAAGACCGCACCTTGTTGGCGACCACCGACACGCGGGAGCCGCGGAAGGACTCCACCGAGTTCTGCAGCTGCTCCGTGGCCACGTGGCCGGGCACGGTGACGAGGAGGACCTCGTCGGACAGCTCGCCCAGCACCGCCGCGTCGGCGGACTCGCTCAGCGGGGAGCAGTCCAGGATGACGACGTCGAACTCCCTCTCCAGGTCCCGAAGCAGGGTCACCATGGACTCCGAGCACACCAGGTCACTGGGACGCGTGGTGGCTGAGCCCGCGGGCAGGAACGTGAGCCCCTGCTGGAGCTGCACGGCACTCTGCTCCGCCAGGCCCCACTGCTGCACGATGTCCGAGATGCCGAGGTGCGATCCCTGCGCCAGGAGCGTCGTGAGACCCCGGTCGGAGAGGTGGGCGTCCACGAGGACCACCCGGCTGCCGAGCCCGGCGAAGCTGCGGGCCAGTTCCAGTGCCACGGTGGAGGCGCCGTCCCCGGTCCGGCTGCCAGTGACGGCGACGACGGCGGAGCCCTCCACGTGGGGCAGGACCTCGGCGTGACGCTGCTGGAGCCGGGAGCGCAGGGCGGTGATCTGCGGCGTCGACTCCTCGGACCCGGTGGAACCGGCGGCCGCGGGATCGAACGTGCGGGCGTCGCTGCGGTGCTTCAGCCGTGGCACGGACGCGGCCAGGGTGACCCCCGGGACGTCGCGGAGGTCACGGACGGTGCGCGGCCGGCGGACGAGACTCTCCAGGATGAATGCCAGCACCGTTCCCACCAGGGCACCGAGCACGATGCCGCCCACGGGGTAGACCCACGAGGGGAGACCTGTCGAGGCCTCGGGGCGCTCCGCCTTGCTCAGCACCTCGGCCTTCACGGCGCCGGACCTGTTGGCGACCTCCGGCGACAGGGACCCCACGCCCTTGGTCAGCTGCTCAGCCACACCGTTCGCGAGGGTCTGAGCCTTCTCGGGGGTGTCGGCGGTGGCGCTGACCTGGATCACGGACGTGGCCGTGGGGTTGGTGACGTCCAGCATGGCCTGGAGCTGCTCCACGCTGTCGTCCAGTCCCGTGTCACGGCGCACCGGATCCAGGACGTAGGGGGAGGTGGCCACGGTGGTGTAGGACTTCAGCTCCCGGGACAGGTACGTTGCCGCCTGGTTCAGCTCCGTGGCGGAGTCGTTGGTGGGGATGGACACGTACAGCTGCGACGACGACTGGTACTTGGTCGGCACCATCAGCGCCGCTGCTCCCCCCACGACCGCGCCCACCAGTGCGAGCGCGGCAATCACCGTCCACCACTTCTTCAAGATGTCCACGTAGTCACGCAGCGTCATGCGTCCTCCAGCCCCTTGTGTCGACGGCCGAGTGCGATCCGTTCCCCCCGGCGCTGCCCAGCGCCCGGCACGGATGATCCCGATTTCGGCCGTCTCTCCCCTTTTGTGCAATTGGCGCAAGTCTAACGCCCGATTCATCGGCACCGAGCGCGGAGATATTTCCCGGTGGATGACCTTGTACCCATATCGGGGGATAAAACAGCAATTCGACAGGGGGAAATCAGCCATTCCGGCCCGCCAAATCCGGTTTTCTGCGAACCGTCCACGGAAATCCCATGCATTCAACAAGCACCGCGGGGTCCGGTCACCACCCCTGCGACCTGCACCAACACCATGATTCCACATCAACTTTTACGGCCATCGCGGTCGGACCGCGCTCTCTCTCCGCGCGGAGACGCCCGCCCGCAGTGTTCCCTCTTGTGGGGTCAAGTCCGCCCCGCCCCTCTGGGTGGGTGTGCCAAGCTTGGACGTCGACGACTGCGGCGACATCGGGGGAGCACGGGGCCGGCTGCCGCGGTTGCACGCGCCCGTGCGGTTCGAGTTCAAGGGGAGAACACATGACACAACGACGCCGCCTCGCCACCTTCACGGGGCGCGGCTACGACAAGGGCCGCAGCACCCTGCAGTGCGCGGCGTGGGCACTCGTGGCGGAGCCGCTGCAGCGCTCCGTGCTGTGCCCGCCCGCGGTGCGCACCAGGATCCTGCGCGCGTTCGGAGCGGAGATCGGGGAGGGCACCCTGATCCGCCACGACGTCCGGATCCACTGGCCCTGGAAGCTGAGCGTGGGCGAGAACTCGTGGATCGGCGTCGGCGCGTGGCTGCTGAACCTGGAGCCCATCACGATCGGCTCGGACGTGTGCATCTCCCAGGGGGCCATGCTCTGCACGGGCAGCCACCGCGCGGACGATCCCTCGTTCGAGTTCGACAACGCGCCCGTCACGGTCGAGGACGGCGCCTGGATCGCGCTGCGCGCCACCGTCCTGCGGGGCGTCACCGTGGGCGAGGGCGCGGTGGTGGGCGCCACCGCGCTCGTCACCCGGGACGTGCCGGCCGGCGAGCGCGTGCTCGCCCCCGCGGCAGCGAGGGTGTGAGCGGCGTGCGGATCCTGCAGGTCGTCGCCCTCGTCTCGGGCACCAACGCGTACGGCGGCCCCACCACGGTCGCCCTCAACCAGTGCCGGGCGCTGGCCGACGCCGGTCACGACGTCGTCCTCGCCGCCACCGGCTCCGAGCTGGGCACCCCGCTGCCCACGGAGCGCGACGGCGTGCGCACGGCCCTGTTCCCGCCGCACTACGTCCTGCCGGGGGCGGGCTTCGCGGGGCTCACCTCCCCCGCCATGCTCTCGTGGGTGCGCCGGGTGGCGCCGAGCGCGGACGTGGTGCACGTGCACATGGCCCGCGACCTCCTGACCCTGCCGTCGGCGTGGCTCGCGCAGCGCGCGGGCACCCGGGTGGTGCTGCAGACCCACGGGATGATCGATCCGTCGGACAACCCGCTCGCCGGCCCGCTGGACGCCGCCCTGACCCGCCGGGTGCTGCGCAGTGCCCACAGGGTCCTGCACCTCACCCCGCGCGAGGAGGGCGAGGTGGCGCAGGTGGCGCGCGGCCCGGTGAACCTCATGGAGCTGCACAACGGCATGCCCGTGAGTGCGGCGCCCCGCGAGGTCCGCGCCGGGGACGCGTGCCGCGTGCTATTCCTCGCCCGGCTGCAGGAGCGCAAACGCCCGCTCGCGTTCGTGGCCGCCGCCCGCGCCCTGGCGCAGCGCCACCCGAACGCCACCTTCACCCTGGTGGGCCCGGACGAGGGTCAGGGGGACGCGGTGCGCCGCGCGATCGCGGAGTCCGGACTCGGGGACCGCCTCACGTGGGCGGGCCCGGTGGACTCGGCGGGCGCGGCCCGCTGGATGGCGGACTCGGACCTGTACGTCCTGCCGTCCGTGGACGAGCCCTACCCGATGTCCGTGCTGGAGGCCATGTCCAGCGGGCTGCCCGTGGTCGTCACAGACACGTGCGGTTTGGCGGACACCGTGCGCCGCACGGGGTCGGGCGCGGTGGTGGACCACTCGCAGCAGGATCTGGAGCGGGCCCTGGACGAGCTGCTCTCGCGCCCCGACCTGCGGGAACGCTCCGGGCGCGCGGCACGGGAGACGATCGCGCGGGAGTACGGGATGGACGCCGTGGTGCAGCGGCTGCTGAGCGCCTACGGGGACTGAGCACTGCCGGAGGACACCGGGGCGGGCGCTCCTGTCTGCACCCGTCCTCCAGCCGGTGGACACGGGGGTGGCCGGACGGCCAGTCCACCACTGGCCGGAGGGACAGTGAAGGTCTGGCCGTTGGGCGGTGTCGGCCGGGGGCGGTGTGTCCGTAGCGTTGTCACTACCGGGTCGAAGGGCCGATGCCGCAAGGGGATCGGCCCGGGGGTGACCCGGTGACTGTCACAGACGATCAACAGCAAAGGACACACATCGTGGACATCTTCAGCTCCATCATCCAGTCCCTCGGCAGCGTTGCCAGCATCGTGCTCGAGTTCCTCAAGGCCTTCGGGATCGCCGGCTGATCAGCCGAACCCGTACCGGGAGGCGGCGCACGCCGACCGCCCGACACTCACGGCCCTCACCTTCTGGTGGGGGCCGTGAGTGCTGTCCGGGTGCGGGAGCCCACCCCGTAGGATGAACGGATGAAGGCCTTACTGCTCGAGAACATCCATGCCGACGCCGTCGACGCCCTGCGCAGCCGCGGGTTCGAGGTCGAGTCCCGCAAGGGCGCCCTGGACCCCCAGGAGCTGATCGAGGCGCTAAACGGGGTGGACCTGCTCGGGATCCGTTCCAAGACGCAGGTCACCCGCGAGGTCCTGGAGGCGCACCCGCAGCTGCAGGCCGTGGGGGCCTTCTGCATCGGCACCAACCAGATCGACCTGACCGCGGCCACGGACACCGCCACGGCCGTGTTCAACGCCCCGTTCTCCAACACCCGCTCCGTGGTGGAGCTCGCGCTCGGGGAGATCATCGCCCTGGCCCGCCACCTCACGGACAAGAACGCCGCCATGCACCGGGGCGAGTGGAACAAGTCCGCGGAGGGCTCCCACGAGGTCCGCGGGCGCACCCTGGGGATCGTGGGCTACGGCAACATCGGCAAGCAGCTGTCCGTGGTGGCGGAGGCGTTCGGGATGGACGTCTACTACTACGACGTGGTGGACCGCCTGGCCATGGGCAACGCCACCAAGTGCGACTCCCTGGAGCAGCTGCTGTCCAGTGTGGAGACCGTCACCCTGCACGTGGACGGGCGCGAGGCCAACACCGGCATGTTCGGCCGCGAGCAGTTCCGCCAGATGCAGCCGCGCTCCATCTTCCTGAACCTCTCCCGCGGGCACGTGGTGGACCTGGACGCCCTGCACGAGGCCCTGACCTCCGGCCACCTGGCGGGCGCCGGGCTGGACGTCTACCCCTCCGAGCCCAAGGCCTCCGGGGAGCCCTTCGAGTCCCCGCTGCAGGGGCTGCCGAACGTGATCCTCACCCCGCACGTGGGCGGCTCCACGGCGGAGGCGCAGGAGAACATCGGGGGCTTCGTCGCCGGGAAGCTGGTCGACTACTGCCGCTACGGCACCACGAGCCTGTCTGTGAACTTCCCCGAGGTGCAGCTGGACCCGGAGATCCGCGGCACCCGTCTGCTCCACATCCACAGCAACGTGCCGGGCGTGCTGGCGCGCGTGAACTCGGTGCTCGGCGAGCACGGGATCAACGTGGACCGCCAGCAGCTCGTGACCCGCGGGCAGATGGGCTACCTGGTCACGGACTGCGGCAACGGGGTCACCGAGGACGTGGTGGCGGCCGTGAAGGCCCTGCCCGAGACCGTCCGGGTGGCCACCGTCTCCTGAGCCGCCCCTCCCCCGCCGGAACGGGGGTCGGGCCCCCGAACGCGCGCGACCCCCGGAACCCTGCACGGGTCCGGGGGTCGCATGCCTTCCCGCGGCGCCTACTTCTTCTTGGCGGCCTTGCGGGTGCCCTTGCCGGTCTTCTTCGAGGCCCCGGGGGCGACGGCGCGCGCGGCCGCCTTCTCGGTGCGGGCCCCGGAGTGCTCCAGCACGCCCGAGCTGGACTCGATGTGCGAGCGCATGAACCACTGGAACAGCTCCAGGCCGCGGACCTGCCCGATCAGCATGTCCTCGGTGATGGGGTCCACGTCGCTCACGCGGGCGAGCGCCTCGCGGTGGTCGCTGATCACGCCGTCGTAGACGAGGTCCAGGGCGGCCAGGTGCTCCACGCCGGGGGCGCGGTTCACGCTGTAGTCGTCCCAGGTGCGCTCGGCCACGATGGCGCCGGGGGTGCCGTTGGGGGACACGCCCATGGTGGCCATGCGCTCGGCGAGGTCGTCCACGTACCCGCGGACCTCGTCGATCTGCGGGTCCAGCATCTCGTGGACGGCGATGAAGTTGGGACCCACCACGTTCCAGTGGGCGTGCTTGAGGGTCAGCTGCAGGTCGTTGAGAGCGTGCAGGCGCTGCTGCAGGATCTCCGCGACCGCGTGGCCCTGCTCGGTTGTGAGGCCGGGAACGGTGTACGCGGCGATCCGGGTGGACTTCTTGGCCATGACATCCTCCTTGCCGGAGCGGTGGCTCCCATCCGGAACCCCACGAATCCGACTTATTGTGATGAATTCACAATAACAATCGTGGCGGCTCCGGACCAGGCCCCGGGCCCTGGCACGCCATCACGAACCCCCGTGGGGTGCGCTCGAGCCCACCCGCAAGGTGTCGCACCCCTCGCCGATTGGTGATCCAGCTCACGGGTTCTAGGGTGGGAGAAATACCTGAGACCTGGAGTATCGGATGACCGCCTACCCCCACCTTCTGTCCCCCCTGCGCGTGGGCTCCCTGACCCTGCCGCACCGCGTGATCATGGGCTCCATGCACACCGGGCTGGAGGAGACGCCCGGCGGGGAGGCGGAGCTCGCCCGCTTCTACGTGGAGCGCGTGCGCGGCGGAGCCGGGCTGATCGTCACCGGGGGCATCTCCCCCAACAGGGAAGGTGCGGCCCGCCAGGACGGCGCGCACCTGAGCAGCGTGGAGCAGCTGCCCCCGCACCGCACGGTCACGGACGCCGTGCACCGGGAGGGTGGGCTGATCGCCCTGCAGCTGATGCACAGCGGGCGCTACGCCATGCACGCGGACGCCGTGGCGCCGTCGCCCGTGCGAGCCCCCATCAGCCGGGTCACCCCGCGCGAGCTGAGCACCGAGGACGTGGAGCGCACGGTGGAGGACTTCGCGCGCGCCGCGGACCTGGCCCGGCAGGCGGGCTACGACGGCGTGGAGATCATGGGCTCCGAGGGCTACCTGATCAACGAGTTCCTGGTGGCCCACACCAACCACCGCACGGACCGCTACGGGGGTTCCGACGCCGCCCGCCGCCGCTTCGCGGTGGAGGTGGTCCGGCGCGTCCGCGAGGTGACCGGCCCGGACTTCCTGGTGATGTACCGCCTCTCGGCGCTGGACCTGGTCCCGGACGCCCAGGAGTTCGAGCAGGTGCTGGCCCTCGGGCGCGAGGTCGAGGCGGCCGGGGTGTCGGTGGTCAACACGGGCATCGGCTGGCACGAGGCCCGGATCCCCACGATCGCCACGAGTGTCCCGCCGGCCGCGTTCTCGTGGGTGAGCCGTGCCCTGCGGGAGAACCTCTCGGTGCCGGTGGCCGCCGTGAACCGCATGAACACCCCGGAGATCGGCGAGGCCGTGATCGAGCGCGGTGACGCGGACCTGGTGTGCCTGGCCCGCCCGTTCCTCGCGGACCCGCAGTTCGTGGCGAAGGCCCGGGAGGGACGCTCCGAGCGGATCAACACGTGCATCGCGTGCAACCAGGCGTGCCTGGACCACACGTTCGCGGGCAGGCGCATGTCCTGCCTGGTCAACCCGCGGGCCATGCGCGAGGACCAGCTGGTGCTGGGCCCCACCCGCACGGCAGAGCGGATCGCCGTGGTAGGTGCGGGCCCCGCGGGCCTGGCCTTCGCGGAGGCCGCCGCGCAGCGCGGCCACCGGGTCACGGTCTTCGAGCAGCACACCGAGATCGGCGGGCAGTTCCAGCTGGCCCGCCGCATCCCGGGCAAGGCGGACTACGGCCACACCATCCGCTACTTCCGCGCCCGCCTGGAGGAGCTGGGCGTCACCGTGCACACCGGACGCACCGCCACCCCCGCGGACCTCGCCTTCGCGGACCGGGTGGTGGTGGCCACGGGCGTCATGCCGCGCGTACCCGGGATCCCCGGGGAGGACGGTCCCACCGTGCTCGGCTACAGGGAGGTCCTCTCGGGCGCCCCCGTGGGCGAGCGGGTGGCGGTCGTCGGCGGTGGGGGGATCGGCTTCGACGTGGCCCACTTCCTCACCCACGACCCCCACGCGGACTTCTACCGCGAGTGGGGCGTGGACCGCTCCCTCGAGGCGCGCGGCGGGCTGCTGCTCCCCGAGCCCGCTCCCCCGGTGCGGGCCGTGACCCTGCTGCAGCGCACCGCGGGCAAGCCCGGCGCCCGCCTGGGCACCACCACCGGGTGGATCCACCGTGCAGAGCTGCGCATGGCGGACGTCCGCTTCGTCACCGGCGTGGAGTACGAGCGCCGCGCCGAGCGGGGGCTGGCCGTGCGGGTCCGGGTCGACGAGGCCGCGGGGGCCGGGGCGGCGTCGTCCGGGGCGGCGGCGTCGGCCGGGGAGGCACCCACGCGGGCAGCGCGGGTCGCGGACGGTGCCCCCGGGACTCCAGGGGCCGCGGCGAGCCCCGGAACCACCGCGGTGGCGGAGCGGCCGGGGCGCAGGCGCCTGCTGGTCCCCGCGGAGACCGTGGTGCTGTGCGCGGGCCAGGAGCCGCGCGCGGAGCTCGCGGCGCAGCTGGGTGGTGAGCGCCCCGTGCACGTGGTGGGCGGGGCGAACGTGGCGGCGGAGCTGGACGCCAAGCGCGCCATCCGGGAGGCGGTGGAGCTCGCGGCCTCCCTGCCGTGAGGCGACGCGCCCGGGCGGCACCCGCGTCCCCCGCGGGGGCGGGCGGGAACCCCGCCGGGGGACGGTGCTGTCACCGTGCACCCAGCCCGGCCGGATACTATGCAGGGAACTGTCCACGACCGTGCGCGTCGCCGACCCCCACGGTCGCACGGGACGCGCCGCCACCGGCTGACCGAGAAAGGAGGCGGGATGGGTTTCTGGACCGGGCTGGAGAACGGGATCGAGAGAGCCCTGCGCACCGCCTTCACCGCGGGCTCGCGCAGGCGGGTGGAGGCCGTCGAGATCGCGAGCGCCCTGCGCCGGGAGCTGGACCAGGAGTCCTTCAGCGTCTCGGGTGGGCGCACCATGGCCCCCAACGTGTTCACCGTGGAGTTCTCCGACGACGACTTCCCGCGCGCCCAGGAGTGGGGCGTGCAGCTGGCCGAGGAGCTGTGCGACGTGGTCATCCGCCACGCCCGCTCCCAGGCGTACACCCTTCAGGGCGCGGTCCGGGTGAGCTTCACGCGCGAGTCCGAGCTGGAGGCCGGGGACGTCAGCATCGTCTCCTCCTTCGAGCGCACCAGCACCCCGCAGGCTCCCGCGGACGCCGGCACCTCCGCCCGCGCGCCCCAGCCCCCGGCCCCCGCACCGCACGCGAGGGGCCGCGGCACACGCGGCGTCGAGGAGTCCCAGAACGCCCCCACCGCCGCCCACGAGCCCGTCACCCCGTACACCCCGCGCCGGGTGCCGGTGATCGAGGTGGGCTCCGAGCGGTTCTCCCTCAACGCCCCGAGCGTGAGCGTGGGCCGCTCCGCGGAGGCGGACATCACCGTGGAGGACACCGGGGTCTCCCGCAGGCACCTGGAGATCCGGCGGGAGGGGGAGAACTTCCTGGCCGTGGACCTCGGCTCCACCAACGGCTCCTCCGTGGACGGCCGCAGGATCGAGGGCCGCGCCCAGCTCGTGGACGGCTCCGTGATCACCATGGGACGCACCAGGCTGGTCTTCCGGCTGCTGGTCCCGAAGGAGAGGCGCTGACGTGTCCGAACTGACCGTGACCCTGCTGCGCTTCGGCTTCCTCGCGCTGCTGTGGCTGTTCATCGCCGCCGTGGTGCTCTCGCAGGCGCGTGACCTGACGGTGAGCGGCAAGGCCCGCTCCGCCTCCCGGGGGCGCACCCGGTCCGCCGTGGCGCCCGAGGAGAACGGGCGCCGCCCGGAGCCCACTCCGCAGCCCCAGCCCCAACCCCAGCAGAGTGCCGCGCCCGTGACGGGGGGCGCGCGCCACCGCCCGCAGCAGCTCGTGGTGCTGGAGGGCCCGCTGGCCGGCAGCAGCTACCAGCTGGGCTCCGCCCCCGTGATGCTGGGACGCTCCACCGAGGCCACCGTGCCGCTGGAGGACGACTACGCCTCCGGGCGCCACGCCCGGCTGTTCCCGCAGGGCTCCCGCTGGTTCCTGGAGGACCTCGGTTCCACGAACGGCACGTACGTGCAGGACCAGAAGCTCTCCCGCGCCGTGGCCGTGGAGCCGGGCGTCCGGTTCCGGGTGGGACGCACCGTGATGGAACTGAGGCCGTAGACCCATGCCCATCGCCTTCCGCTACGCCGCGCGCTCCGACGTGGGCCGCGTGCGCTCCAAGAACGACGACTCCGCCTACGCGGGGCGGTACCTGGCCGTGGTCGCCGACGGCATGGGCGGGCACGTGGGCGGGGACGTGGCCTCCGCGTCCGCGGTGATCGACCTCACCCACCTGGACCACGCGGGCCACGACGGCGACGCCGAGACCGTGCTCGCGGACGAGATCCAGAACGCGAACCAGAACCTCGCCAAGCTCGTGCAGTCCAACCCCCGGCTGGGCGGGATGGGCACCACCGTGACCTCCCTGCTGATCGACGGGGACGAGATCTCCGTGGCGCACATCGGCGACTCCCGCGCGTACCGGCTGTCCCAGGCCGAGGGCTTCCAGCAGGTCACCACGGACCACACGTTCGTCCAGCGCCTGATCGACGAGGGCAGGCTGCGCCCGGAGGAGGCGGAGAACCACCCCCACAAGAACGTGCTCATGCGCGTCCTCGGGGACGTGGACGCCTCCCCCGAGCTCGAGGTCCACACCGTGCGCCCCGCCGTGGGCGAGCGCTGGCTGCTGTGCTCGGACGGGCTCAACGCGGTGGTCAGCGCGCAGACCATCGAGAACGTCATGGAGTCCACCGGGGACCTGAACCAGATCGTGAACTCCCTGGTGGAGCTCACCCTGGACCGCGGCGCCCCGGACAACGTGACCGTGGTGGTGGTGCAGGTGGACGAGATCCCCCGCGGCGGGGACGCCCACCCCATGACCGGCGAGAGCCACGGGGCCGTGCCGGACGAGTCCCGCACCTCGGACGAGCAGCTGCGCCACGACACCGTGGAGGAGCACTGGGACGGACCCATGGACTCCCCCGTGGCCGGCGGCGGGCGCGACTACCGCGAACCCGGACGGGACCCCGGTCCCGCGGGGCAGGAGCAGTCCTCGGCCTCCGTGCTGCGCCGGGACCTGGCCGAGCGGCCCCACCTGCTCGTGGGAGCGGCGGCGAACGCCACACAGACCGGACGGATTCCCACGGTCTCGGACTCGGCCATCCAGCGCCGGGCCACCATGACCTCCACGTCCACCCTGGACGCCACCACGGACCCCGCGGAGGTGCGCAGCCTGCTCCGGCGGCGCGGCGCGGACCCCGCCCCCGCATCCGGGCGGCGCCGGGCGCTGTGGATCGCGGGCGTCGTCGTGCTCGCCGTGGCCCTGCTGCTGGGCGGGTGGGGGGCGCGCGCCTGGACCTCCTCCCAGTACTACGTGGGCGAGGCGGACGGCCGGGTGGCCGTGTTCCAGGGCGTCTCCCAGTCGCTGGGGCCCATCTCCCTGCACGAGCTGGACTCCGCCACGGACATCGCCGTGGACTCCCTACCGCAGTACGCCCAGGAGCGGGTGCGCTCCACCATCCCCGCCGGCAGCCGGGACGAGGCGCAGCGGATCGTGGCGGACCTGGAGACCTCGGGGGCTCCCCGGCCCACCGGCCGCGTGACCGTCACCACCCCCACCCCGGACCCGTCCGCGAGCTCCTCGCGCTCCGGTTCGTCGAGCCCCAGCGCCTCCGCGGCCCCCTCGGGGGGTGGCCGCTGATGAGCACCACCGCCACCACCGCACCGCCCGCCCCCGGGACCGGGGTGCGCCCGCGGCCCCGTCGGATCACCGAGCTGCTGCTGCTCCTGCTGGCGCTGGTCGTGGGCGTGGGCGCGAACATCCTGGTGGACCCGGACCAGCTGGCCGCGGACCCCTCACAGGTGATCGTCAGTGGCACCGTGCTCGGCGCGGGAGCCCTGCTGGTGCACGTGGTGCTGTGGGTGCGGGCCCGGTACGCGGACCCTTACCTGCTGCCCATCGCCGTGGCGCTGAACGGGCTGGGGCTGGCCATGATCCACCGCATCGACCTCTCCACGAACCAGACCGCGGCGAACACCCAGGTGGTCTGGACCGGCGTGGCCATGCTGGTGTGCTGCGTGGTGCTGTGGCTGCTCAAGGACCACCGGCGGCTGCGCGCGGTCACCTACACCATGCTCCTGGTCTCCGCCCTGCTGCTGGTGCTGCCCATGGTCCCGGGACTCGGCGTGGAGATCAACGGCGCACGGCTGTGGATCTCGGTGGCCGGGCGCACCTTCCAGCCCGGGGAGATCGCCAAGATCACCCTGGCCGTCTTCTTCGCCGGCTACCTCTCCACCAACCGTGACCTCATCCTGCTGGCCGGGCGCCGGATCGGACCCGTGCGGCTGCCACGCTTCCGGGACATCGCCCCCATGCTCGCGGCGTGGGCGATCGCCATCGGCATCCTGGTGCTGCAGAAGGACATGGGCACGGCCATCATGTTCTTCGGCCTGTTCCTGGCCATGATCTACCTGGCCACCGGGCGCCTGGGCTGGATCGTGCTGGGCCTGGTGCTCATGCTCGTGGGCGGGTTCGCCGCCAGCCGCGTGTTCTCCCACGTGAGCCTGCGCCTGGACGCCTGGCTCGACGCCTTCGACCCCGCGGTCTACAACCGCTCCCCCGGCGGGTCCGCACAGATCGTGCAGGGGCTGTTCGGTCTCGCCTCCGGCGGGCTCTTCGGCAAGGGCCTCGGCCAGGGCCGCCCGGACCTCGTGTCCTACTCCAACTCGGACATGATCATCACGGCCCTCGGCGAGGAGCTCGGCCTGATCGGGCTCGGCGCGATCCTCGTGATGTTCCTGCTCTTCGCATCCCGCGGGCTGCGCGCGGCCCTGGGCGCCCGGGACGCGTTCGGCAAGCTGCTGGCCGCCGGGCTCTCCGCGCTGATGGTCCTGCAGCTGTTCATCGTGGTCGGCGGCGTCACCCGGCTGCTGCCGCTCACCGGCCTGACCACCCCGTTCATGTCCGCGGGCGGCTCGTCCCTGCTGTCCAACTGGATCATCGTGGCCATTCTGCTGGCCATCTCCCACAGCGCCCGCCGCCCCGTAGCCACCGGCCCCGCCTCCCCCGAGGACCTCGAGTCCCTCGAGCGCCGCCGCCGCGCCCGCGAGGAGCAGCGCGCCCAGACGCGGACCGCGGACGCCACCCGGGGCGACGCCGCCGTGGAACCTCCGCGTTCCACCGCCCTGAGCTCCGCGGCGGCGGGCGGCAGCCGCACCACCCCGCACCTCGATCCCGGCGACGCCGGCTCGGCGACCGAGGCCATGTCCCGGATCACCGACCGCTCCGGCGCCGCCGCGCGCGAACGGGGAGCGGCACGCAAACCGGGCCGGGCGACGCGGTCCGAGCACCGCGCACCCCGTGACGAGTCCGCACCGGACTACACCGACCAGGAAGGAGGGACCCCGTGAACAAGGCGATCCGCAGGATGTGGCTGATGGTCTCGGCCATCGTCATGGTGCTGCTGCTGACCCTGACGTACGTGCAGTTCTTCGCGGCGAACGCCCTCCAGGCCAACCCCTGGAACAACCGCACGCTCTACGAGCAGTTCGGCCAGGACCGTGGCTCGATCCTGGTGGGCGGCACGGAGATCGCGAAGTCCGTCCCCTCGAACGACGACTTCGAGCACCAGCGCATCTACACCGACTCCCCCATGTACTCCGGGCTCACCGGCTACTTCTCGCTGGTGTACGGGGCCACGGGACTGGAGTCGGCCATGGGGGACGAGCTCTCCGGCGCGTCCGACGACCAGTTCTACGACCGCGTGATGTCCCTGTTCTCCGGGGAGCAGCCCAAGGGCGCCTCCGTGGAGCTCACGCTGGACCCAGCGCTGCAGAAGGTCGCGTACGACGCCCTGGAGGGTCACAACGGCTCGATCGTGGCCGTGGACCCCAAGACCGGCGAGATCAAGGCCATGGTGTCCCGCAAGAGCTACGACGCGAACGCCATGTCCTCCCACGACACCAACGAGGTCGTGGCCGCCTCCAACCAGCTGAACTCAGACCCGGACAAGCCGCTCGTGAACCGCGCCATCGGCGGGGACCTCTACGCCCCCGGCTCCACGTTCAAGCTCATCGACACCGTGGCCGCACTGGAGTCCGGGAAGTACACCACGGACTCCACGCTGCAGAACCCCGCCGAGCTGCCCCTGCCGGACACCACCGTGACCCTGCCGAACTACCGCCAGGGCGGGTGCGCCGCGCGCACGCAGGTGGACCTGCGTTTCGCCCTGGAGCAGTCCTGCAACACGCCGTTCGCCCAGATCGCCATGGACCTGGGCCAGGACGACCTGCGCAGGACGGCGGAGAACTTCGGCTACGGCCAGGACCTGAGCATCCCCCTGGACGTGACGCCCTCCGTGTTCCCCCAGGACATGAACCAGGCCCAGCTCGCGCTCTCCTCGATCGGGCAGTACGACGTCCGCACCACTCCCCTGCAGGTGGCCATGACCTCCGCCGCGATCGCCAACGACGGCGTGATGATGAAGCCCAGCCTGGTGAAGGACGTCCGCTCCTCGGACCTGTCCGTGATCGACGAGTTCAAGGCAGAGCAGCTGCGGCGTTCCACGGACTCCCAGACCGCGAGCACGGTCAAGGACCTGATGACCTCCGTGGTGGACAACGGCATCGCCTCCGGCGCGGCCGTGCCGGGCGTGAAGGTGGCCGGCAAGACCGGCACGGCTGAGATCGGCAAGGACGGATTGAACGATTCGTGGTTCACTGGATTCGCGCCCGCCGATGACCCCCAACTGGCGGTGGCGGTGGTTGTCGAGGACGTGGACGTCACCACGGGAGCGTCCCTGACCAGCCCCAGCGCACGGCAACTCTTCGAGGCGGTGTTGAACAAGTGAGGCCATCGTCGAACACCATTCTGGGCGGTCGCTACGCGCTCACGGAACGAATTGCCATCGGCGGCATGGGTGAGGTCTGGAAGGCCAAGGACCAGGTCCTGGGCCGGATCGTGGCCGTGAAGATCCTCAAGGACGAGTACAACGGGGATCCCACGTTCCTGCAGCGTTTCCGGGCCGAGGCCCGCCACACGGCGCTGCTCAACCACCCGGGCGTGGCCAACGTCTTCGACTACGGCGAGGACGAGGGCTCCGCGTTCCTGGTCATGGAGCTGGTGCCCGGGGAGCCGCTGTCCAACGTCATCGACCGGCAGAAGACGCTGGACCCGGACACGGTGCTGAACTACATCGGCCAGACCGCCCGTGCACTGGCCGCCGCCCACGCGCAGGGCCTGGTGCACCGGGACGTGAAGCCCGGCAACCTCATCATCACCCCGGACAACCGGGTGAAGGTCACGGACTTCGGCATCGCCCGCCTCGCGGACCAGGTGCCCCTCACGGCCACGGGCCAGGTGATGGGAACCGCCCAGTACCTTGCGCCGGAGCAGGCCACGGGCCAGACCGCCACGGGCTCCTCCGACATCTACTCGCTGGGCATCATCGGCTACGAGCTGCTCGCGGGGCGCCGCCCGTTCACGGGGGAGTCGCAGATCGCGATCGCCCTGGCGCAGGTCAACGACAACCCGCCGCCGCTGCCGGACACCGTTCCCGAGCCGGTGCGGGCCCTGATCATGTCCATGCTCGCGAAGGACCCGGAGGACCGCCCGGAGAACGCGGGCAAGCTCGCGAACGCCGTGGACGCCCTGCGCCGCGGCGACGTGCGCTCTGCCGTGGCCATGGTGCCGGGGATGGCGACCTTCCTCTCGGAGAACTTCTCGGACGACGGCCAGCCCACCGAGGCCATGCCCCCGGTCTCCGGGCCCCGCACCCGCGCCATGCCCGGCACCGCCGTGGACGCCACGGTGGGCACAGGCTCTGCGGCCGCCGCGGACCGCCCCGCGCCCGAGTACAGCGCCCACCCCTCCACCGCCCAGTTCGACGCCGTGCACCAGGGCGACCGCTCCCAGGCGGGGTCCTCCGGCAGGAACGGCGGGCGCAGGCGTTCGGTGTGGGCCTGGCTGCTGCCGCTGCTCGTGGCGCTGCTGGTGCTCGGCGGGATCGGCGCCTGGTTCCTCACCTCCGCCGGGAGCGACGACAAACCGGCGCCCGGCACCGTGACCTCCTCCACCGTGAGCCCCACCCCGGACAACACCGTGACCCTGCCCCGGGAGATCGTGGGCCGTGACGCGAACCAGGTCTCGGCCGAGATCGCGGCCCTGGGCGTGAACGTGGACAAGCGGCTGCAGCAGGGCACGGGCAAGGCGGAGAACACCGTGGTCGCCTCGGACCCCGCGGCCGGGGCCAGGGTGAAAGTGGGTTCCACGGTGGTGCTCACCGTGGCGTGGACCCCGGACTCCGGGCAGGGCTCCGGCGGGGGCACCTCCTCGCAGGCCCCTACCCAGCAGGCCACCTCCGAACCCCAGCGCACCGCGGCACCCGGTACCACCCAGGACTCCGGCTCCGGTGCCACGAGCGGCACGGGCAACGGTTCCGGTGACGGCGGCGGCACGGGCACCGGCGGCGAGGACACCGGTGGCCAGACCACGGGCTCCGAGCAGACCGGCGCGCAGACCAGCCAGCCCCAGGCCCTGGGCACCGCCGGTGACGGTACGCAGACCGGGCAGACCACCGCCGAGGGCGGCAGCACCTCCACCGGCTCCGGCACGGGCTCCGTGGCCGTCCCGAGCGCCGGCACGGGCACGAACGGGTAGCGCGGATGGGCACGCAGCCGGTTCCGGAGCTGGTCAACGGCCGCTACGAGCTCGGTGAGGTCATCGGCCGTGGCGGGATGGCCACCGTCCATGTGGGCCAGGACGTCCGGCTGGGGCGCCGCGTGGCCATCAAGGTCCTGCGCCCGGAGCTCGCCGCGGACCAGACGTTCCACGAGCGCTTCCAGCGGGAGGCCCACGCGGTGGCCTCCCTGAACCACCACTCCGTCGTGGCCGTCTACGACACCGGGGAGATCCGGCCCCAGGGCCCGGACGGGGTGATGCGCCCGTACATCGTCATGGAGTACGTGCCCGGTCAGACCCTGCGGGAGCTGATCCACGGTCCGGGGATCGCCCCGGAGCAGGCCGTGGAGTACATGCTCGGCATCCTGGACGCCCTCGCCTACAGCCACCGAGCGGGGATCGTGCACCGGGACATCAAACCCGCCAACGTGAAGGTCACCCCGGACGGCAGCGTGAAGGTCATGGACTTCGGGATCGCCCGGGCCGTGGAGGACACGCAGGCCGCCCTCACGCAGTCGCAGGCGGTGCTGGGCACCGCGCAGTACCTCTCCCCCGAGCAGGCCCGGGGTGCCGCCGTGGACCAGCGCTCGGACCTCTACTCCGCGGCCTGTGTGCTGTTCGAGATGCTGACGGGCCGCGCGCCCTTCGTGGGCGAGTCCTCCGTGGCGATCGCGGCGCAGCACGTCCGGGACGCTCCTCCCGCGCCGTCGGCCCTGAACCCGCGGCTGCCGTCCGCCGTGGACCGGTTCATGGAGCGCGCACTGGCCAAGGACCCGCAGGACCGCTTCGCGGACGCCGGGCAGATGCGCCGGGCGGTGCGCGAGCTCGCCGCGACCCTGCCCGGGGACATGGACGCCACCCGGCCCATGGCCGCCACGGGCGCCGCGGGCTCCAGCACCAAGACCCTGCCCGCGGTGGGCGCGGGCGCACCCACTGCGGTGGTGACGGCTGCCGGGCGCAGCGAGGACACGGAACCCTCCCCCGTCGCCGACCGCGAGCGCTTCGACCCGGACCCGCAGGACCGCACCGCAGTCCCCGGTTCCCACTCCGACCGGCCGGAGAAGCCCCGGCGCCGCCGCGGGTGGGTCCTGGCCCTGGTCCTGGTGCTGCTGCTCGCCCTGATCGGCGTGGGCACGGTGCTGGGCGTGCAGTGGTGGCAGGCTCACCAGGTGGAGCAGGTGGCCCGCGTGAGCGTCCCCCAGGTCAAGGGGATGGACAGCACCACCGCGGAGAACACGCTGCGGGACGCCGGGCTGAATCCCTCGTTCACCACCGAGCACAGCGAGAGCGTGCCCGAGAAGCACGTGATCGACGCCTCGCCAGCTGCCGGGACCGAGGTGGACAGCGGCTCCACGGTGACGGTGCGCGTCTCCGACGGTCCCGGCAGCGTGACGGTCCCGCAGGATCTCGTGGGGCAGTCGCTGGAGTACGCCCGCGGCTCGCTGCGGGACGCCGGCCTCACGGTGGGTGCCGTGGAGACGGTCAACAGTGCCACGGTGCCGGCCAACTCGGTGGTCTCCGCAGATCCCGTCCCCGGGGCCTCCGTGGCCAAGGGCAGCGCGGTGGGACTGCGGGTGTCCTCCGGGAAGGTCACCGTTCCGGACCTGGTGGGCCGCAGCCGTTCCGACGCCGAGGCCGCCCTGCGCGCGGAGGACGTCCGACTCACGTCGGACGTGGAGATCCGGGAGACCGAGGACGCGGAGACGGGCACGGTGCTCGAGCAGTCCGCCCCCGCCGGGTCCTCCGTGAACCAGGGCTCCACTGTCACGCTCACGGTGGCCCGCAGGGTCACGCCCTCACCCACGAGCACCCCCACGCCCACCCCGAGCGAGACCCCCGAGGAGACGGCGACGCCCGCGCAGCCGACGCAGGAGCCCGCGGAACCGACCGCCGCGCCCACGCGCACCCGGCCCGCCATGTACCCCACCGCCACGCGGGCCGGCGACGACGACCGCTGAGGCTCTGCGCGGGACTGCCCACCGTAACCACCGCCGGCACGACGACGGCCCGCGCCCCTGAGAGGGACGCGGGCCGTCGGCCACGGTGCGCAGGCGGAAAAGTGGCGGTGCCGCGGTGCTCGCCCGCGGCGTCGCAACCCGCTCAGGCGGTCATCAGCGGGGAGAGCCCGGCGGCCGCGGCGGCGGCGCCGTGCTGGCCCACCTCTTCGAGCCAGTTGCCCAGCATGAGGTACCCGCCCTCGGTGAGCACGGACTCGGGGTGGAACTGCACACCGTGCAGCGGTGCGGTGCGGTGCTTCAGTCCCATCACCACCTGGCCGTCCTCCGTGGTGGCGGTGACCTCCAGGCACTCCGGGACGGTGTCCGCGGCCACGGCGAGTGAGTGGTACCGGGTGGCGGTGAACGGCGAGGGCACGGACTCGAAGACGCCCTCCCCCTCGTGGACCAGCTGGGAGGTCTTGCCGTGCATGAGCTGCTGCGCGTGGCCCACCCGGGCGCCGTAGACCTCACCCAGGGCCTGGTGGCCCAGGCAGACGCCCAGCAGCGGGGTGCGGGTGCGCTCGGCCCACCGGATCAGCTCCGCGCACACCCCGGCGTCCGCGGGGGCACCCGGCCCCGGGGAGAGCAGCACGCCCTGGTGCTCCCCGGCCAGCGCGGTGGCGGCGGCGACGTCGAGGTCGTCGTTGCGGACCACGGTGGTCTGGGCACCGAGCTGCTGGAGGTAGCCCACCAGCGTGTAGACAAAGCTGTCGTAGTTGTCCACGACGAGAATCTTCACAGACACTCAAGAACTCCTGCGCGTTCACCGGTTGAAAGAACTCGCGCAAGTCTACGCCCGCCCGGACGGATAGACTGAACGCTGATTTCGCACCGGGGCCGCCCCCGGATCCCGCCGGCGGGGACCCCGCCGGTCGCGAGCCCACCCGGGCGGCACCGGGTCCGGGTCCACGCAGCAGGAGGATTGATCGGCAGTGTCCCAGCCCAAGAAGCGCTTCGGCAGGTCCCGCGGCACCCAGGACGACACCCAGCAGTTCACCCTCACGGAGCGTGACCGCGAGCTCGCCGCCCTCGCGGCCGAGATCCTGCCGCGCAACAGCGCCGCGGCCTCCTTCGAGCGGGCCGCCTCCCGCAAGGCGGGCTCCTCCTCCGTCTCCGCGCGGGACGCCGTCACGGACACCGCACCGGACGACGACGCCGCCACCGGCTCCGCGTCCGACCCCGCCGACACTCCGGTCCCGGCCACCACGGAGGGCGGGGCCGGTGGAACGACCCCGCGGAAGGGGCACGGGGCGAAGAAGACCGGGCGGGCGGCGTCGCCCTCCGCCGCGGGAAAGACCACGGCTGGAGCGGCCACCGCCACCGAGGCCGAGGAGGACACGCCGACCGAGGCCACGGACGGCGCCAGCGCCGAGGACCCGAAGGCGCGGAAGAAGCGCGAACGCCAGGCCAAGCGCCGCGAGGCCAAGGCAGCCCGGGCCGAGGCCCGGGAGCGGCGCTCCACGGACTACCAGCCCACCCCGCTGTGGTACAAGGTCATCATGATCGGGCTGATGATCGTGGGGTTGCTGTGGATCATCAGCTACTACCTGTTCCAGGGACAAATCCCCATCCCCGGGATCGGCGTGTGGAACCTGATAATCGGGCTGGGCTTCATGTTCGCCGGGCTCATCATGACCACGCGATGGCGCTGAGAACGCACCCCCCCGGCCACCCGCGCTACCCAGGAGGCACAGTGAGCCACCCGTCCAGCACCCCGCAGGGGGACGACCCCCGGGTCACGGCACCGGGACCCGTGGCCGACGACGCCGCCGCGGAACCGGAGCGCTCCCCCTCCGACGGGTCCGAGCACCGCCACCGCATCAACCCGGCCCGCATGGAGGTGCGGGTACGGCGGCTCGCCCTGCTGGGGCTGGTGCTGGTGCCGGTGGTCTACTTCATCCTGCAGTCGCTGCGCTGAGCTACCCGACCACCGGATCGAGGTGCCGGGCTCCACGGAACCGTCCTGCGCCGGGTCGCCTCCGGTCTGCTCTGACCCGCCCCAACCCATCCTGGACCGGGTGGCAGCGGGCCGGGCGGACGCAGACGACGAAGGCCCCCGCCTGCGGCGGGGGCCTTCGTCGTGCGGTGCGCAGGTGTCAGTTCTGGGCCTCCGGAGCGGTGAACTCCACGTCCAGGGAGATCTGGACCTTGTCCGAGACCATGACCCCGCCGGCCTCCAGCGCGGCATTCCAGGTGACGCCGAACTCCTTGCGGGAGATCGAGGTGGTGGCGGAGAAGCCCGCGCGGGTGGTGCCGAAGGCGTCCACGGCAACACCGTTGAACTCGGCGTCCAGGTCAACCTCCTGGGTGACCCCGCGCAGGGTGAGCTTGCCCGTGACGGTGCCCTCACCGTCGGAGAGGTTCAGCCCCGTGATCTCGTAGGTCATCTCCGGGTGGTTCTCCACGTCGAAGAAGTCGCCACCGCGCACGTGGTTGTCACGCGCCTCGTTCTTGGTGTCCACGGAGGCCATGCCGATGCTCACGTGCCCGGTGGAGCGGGAGGCGTCCTCGGCCACGGTGAGCTCGCCGGAGACGTCGCCGAACACGCCGCGCACCTTGGAGATGCCCGCGTGGCGCACGGAGAAGCCGACCTCCGTGTGGGCGGGGTCCAGGGTCCAGGTGCCGGTGGTCATTCCGTCGAGAGTGCTCATGATCTGCTCCTCAGCTGGTGGGGGGCCGCGGTGCGCGGCCCCATGTGCTTGCTTCGGAAACTAATATAGGACCGGCTCACATCATCGTCAAGCTTTCCCCGGAAAGTTTCTCGGACTGTCATCCGGATGGTGCCTGGCGGTCCAGGTCAGCCGCGGCCGGACAGCCGAACTCCGGTTCAGTGGACCGCCTGCAGCTGAGGCGAGCCGCCCTCTGGACGGACGGGCCGGCGTGCTCCGTCAGAGCGGCAGGTCCAGCACCGAGTTGTGGCTGAGGCCGTGGAACTGGCGCTGGTGGTAGACCAGCGGACTCCCCGAGCCCTCCTCCCCGAGGACCTGGATCACCGCGGCGTTGAACACCAGTGCCGGCCCGGCCTTGATGCGGGCCAGCGGCACAGCCCGGAGCACGCGCCGGACCCCCAGCAGCCGCGGCTCGCCCGTGGGGAGGGTCTCCCACTCCATGTCCGCACCGAAGCGGGGCGCACCCGAGACGGCGAAGGAGCGCGCCAGGGACACGTTGTCCGAGTCCAGGAAGTGCACCACGAACGAGTTCGCGGCGGCCACCACGGCCGCCGAGCCCCGCTTGGCCTGCAGTGAGAACCCCAGGATGGGCGGATCCGCAGAGATGGAGGAGACGGAGGAGGCGGTGAGACCCACCGGTCCCTCCGGCCCGGCCACCGTGATGATGGCGATCCCCGCGGGGTGCTGGCCGAACGCGGACTTGAACCCGTCCGTGAGGTGGGGGTCGCTCTGCAGGGCCTCGGTGGGGGCCACCAGGTCCACGGCCTGCGCGGCGACCCGCTCCGCCTCTCCGCCGGAGGCGGGAACGGAGCCCATCACGGGGTCCTGTCCCGCGGTGACGGTCTCCTGGGGGGTCTGGCAACTGGCACGGTCCGGCATCATCTGGTCCTCTCCCACGGCTGTGGCCGGGGCATGCAGCCCGGCCTTCTCTCCCACTCACGATCCTGCCAGGGATCACCCGTGGCGCCCACGGCCCACGGGTCCACACTCTGGTCCACACGGTGGCAGCCGTCGCCATCCTGGGGGACGGATTCACACATGCAACTGCACCGATGAGCCCACAGGTGGCGTGACAACGGGGCAACTGTGGGACGGACCGGGGGCTGAGTCCGCCGGGCCCGGCCGGGGATGCGGGGCGGAAGTGCCCCATGTCATCCGATGCTCTTGTACTCCTTCGCGTAGTGGATGAGCGGCTGCTCCGTGGTGGCCACCCCCTCCCCCCTGCCCATGGCGGTGACCCGGCCCACCACCACCAGGTGCGTGGCGGCCGTGTGGGTGGACACGGTGTCCAGCTCGAACCAGCTGAGGCAGCCGTCGACCACCGGCGTGCCGGTGCGCTCCGTGCGGTGGAAGGCCACCGTGTCCAGCAGCCCGTCCACGGGATTGCCCGGGCTCGCGAGCCAGTTGGCCACGGAGCGCTGCCCGGCGGCGAGCAGGGACAGGGTCCACGCACCGGAGCTCTCCACGGCCTCGCACATGCGCCCCATGTCGTACAGGCACACCAGCATGGTGGGAGGGTCGTAGGACACGTCCGCGAACGCCGTGACCGTGATGGCGTGGTCCTTGCCCCGGTGGCGCGAGCACACCACCCCCACCCCCACCGCGTGCTCGGCGGCGAGCGCACGGTAGCGCTCCGTCTGCGCCTCGGTGGGCTGCTCGTCCAGGGGCTCGATCTCCATGGCCCCAGTCTGTCACCGGGTCCGCGCGGTCACCGCCCGCGGCGGCGCCACCGGGCCCCGGCGCCAGACCCGTGCGTGCCGCACCATGCGCCGACGGCCGCGCGACGTCGTTCCCGGACTCCGCGGTCAGCGCGCGCCGGGGCCCCGCCCGCCCGTCATGCGCAGGGTGATGTTCAGCCGGCCGCCGTTCCTCAGGCCCAGCCGGCGCCCGCCGGTGCCCGGCAGCACCTTCGGCACGCCGTGGAACGCGTATCGCGATGGCCCGCCGAAGACGAAGAGGTCCCCGGAGCGCAGCTCCACGTCCTGGTACGGGGCAGTGCGCGTCTCGGTGTTGCCCAGCCGGAACACGCACGTGTCCCCCAGCGAGAGGGAGACGATGGGTGCCGCGGAGAACTCGTCCCGATCCTGGTGCATGCCCATGTGCGCGGCGCCGTCGTAGTAGTTCACCAGGGCGGAGTCGGGGAGGTAGTCGCGCGCCGCGTCGTGGGCGCCGTGGAACCCCGGGTCCGCGGGCGCCTCGGCGCCCCCCGTGCCGTACGCGTCCGCGACGGCCTGCCGCCCCAGCTGCACGAGCCAGTCCGGCAGCCGCGGCAGCTGAGAGCCGCCGGAGGCGCCGTAGCGGTAGGCCCCGCCGTGCGCGCCGAGCATCACCGACTGCACGGACATCCGCCCACCACCGGGCATCACCTGGTGCCTCATGGGCGCGGAACGCACCCAGGCGCGGCACTGGGCGACCAGCTCCCGCTGCCTCCGCGGGTCCAGCCAGTCCGGGACGTGCACGGCTCCCGGGGCCGGAACCGTGCGCTCCCGCGCCACGGTGAACAGCTCGGGGAGCTCGTAGTCGGCCATGCCGTGAGCCTAGGACCGCGCTCCGACACCCGGGGCCCGGCACCCGCACCGCGGAATACCAGCCCCGCCGGCCACGTTATTTCCACAGCAAGTTTTCGTCTGGAAAGGCCTTCACATGGCACTGCCCCTGTCCGTCATCGACTTCGCCACCGTGCGCGAGAACCAGTCGGTGGGTGAGAGCTTCGCGGACTCCGTGACGCTCGCCCAGCACGCCGAGAAGCTGGGCTACTCCCGCGTCTGGTACGCCGAGCACCACAACATGCCCACCATCGCGTCCTCGGCCCCCGCCGTGCTGATTGCGCACGTTGCCGCGCACACCGAGCGCATCCGGCTGGGCTCCGGCGGCGTGATGCTGCCCAACCACTCCCCCCTCACCGTGGCCGAGCAGTTCGGGACGCTCGCGGAGCTGCACCCCGGACGCATCGACCTGGGGCTGGGCCGCGCCCCCGGCACGGACATGCGCACGCTGCGGGCGCTGCGGCGCTCCCCCGAGGCGGCCGAGAACTTCCCGCAGGACGTCCGGGAGCTGCAGGGCTACCTGCGGGACGAGTCGGTGGTCCCGGGCGTGCGCGCGGTGCCCGGCGCCGGGACGAACGTGCCCCTCACCATCCTGGGATCGTCCCTGTTCGGTGCGCAGCTCGCGGCGGCCTACGGGCTGCCGTACGCGTTCGCGTCCCACTTCGCTCCGGACGCCCTGGTGGACGCCGTGGCCGCGTACCGCTCCCAGTTCCAGCCCTCCGAGCAGCTCGCCGAGCCGTACGTGATCGCCGCGGTGAACGTGATCGTCTCCGAGGACCCGCAGGACGCCGCCCACCAGCTCGAGGCCACCCAGCGCGCCCGGGTGCGTGCCATGGTGGGCCGTGGCCGCGAGTTCACGGACGAGGAGATGGACATGGTCATGGCCTCCCCCGCCGCCTCGCAGGTGCTGCACATGCTGCGCTACATGGGCACCGGCACCCCGGAGACCGTGGTGGACTACCTGCACCGCTTCGCGGACCATGCGGACGCGGACGAGCTCATGATCTCCCCGGTGTCCACCCGCCAGCAGGACGTCCTGCGCTCCATGGAGCTGCTCGCGAACGCCTGGTCCTGAGTCTGCGCACCCGTTCCCGGGTGGGCCCGCACGGCTCCGACGACGCCCGCCCCTGACCTGGGCCCGCACCACGGGGTGCACCCGCCCACGACCTGGGGCGCGCTCAGGCGAGCCCGTCCAGGAAGCCGAGCAGGGCGGCGTCGTACGCGGCGGGGTTCTCCAGGTTGGGCGTGTGCCCGCTCTCCGGGACCACGGCGAGCTCGCCGCGCGGCAGCAGCTCGGCCATCGTCCGCGCCGCCCCGCCGTCGAATGCGTCGTCCGAGCCCACCACCACGAGCGCGGGCCCGTCCCACCCGCGCAGGGTCTCCGTGAAGTCCGCGCGCTCGGCGCGCCCACGCATCGCGGCGGTCGCACCCGTCAGCGGGGCAGAGCGGATCATCTCCGCCACGGCGCGGGCGACCTCCGGCAGCCGCTCCACGTTCTGCTCGCGGATCATCACGGGCAGCACGGAGCTCGCGTACGCGGCCATGCCGTCGCGCACCATGCGGTCCGCGGTGACGTGACGGCGACGCCGCCCGGCCGCGTCCTCCGCGTGCGGCACCGTGTCGCTGACCACCAGCGCCCGCACCCGCTCGGGGTGGGACGCGAGCAGCTGCATGGCGATCTGGCCGCCCATCGAGAAGCCCAGCAGCACCACGGTCTCCAGCCCGAGGGCGTCCAGCAGTGCCGCGAGGTCCGCGGCGAACTCCTCGGTGTAGACGATGCCCTCGGTGACCTCCGAGTCCCCGAAGCCGCGCAGGTCCGGGGCGAGCGCACGCCACCCGCCCGCCACGAGGGTGCGCACCTGGGCGTCCCACAGGGAGCGGTCGTAGGCGTGACCATGCACCAGCAGGACCGGAGGGCCCTGGCCCTCGTCCGTGAAGCTCAGCTCGGTGCCGCGCACGCGGACGGTGTGGGCGGGGAACGCTGATTGGCTCATGCGGCCATGATGGCAGGACCGGCCCCGTCGGTCATGCGGGTGCGGCGGGCAGCGGCCCGGGCCCGGACCGTTCAGTGCTCCCGGACCGCGTCCCGGACCACCTCGGAGGAGATCAGGCACATGGGCACGCCGATCCCGGGACGCACCGAGGACCCCGCGTAGAACAGCCCCTCGATCCCGGGGTCGGTGACGCTCGGGCGGAACAGCGCGGACTGACCCAGGGTGTGGCCGGGGCCGAGCATGGACCCGCGCCACGCGTTGACGTCCGCGGCGAAGTCCCCGGGACCGTAGGTGCGCCGCACCACGATCCGCTCCGCGAGGTCCGGGATCCTCGCCCACCGGGCGAGCTGGGCCACGGCGCGGTCCGCCACCTGCTCCACGCGCGGCGACCCGGGCTCATCGGTGCCCGGGGTGTGCACCCCTCCACGCCCCCAGTCCGGCACCGCCGGGGAGGGGACCAGGATGAACAGGTTCTCGTCCCCCTCCGGCGCGGTGCCGGGGTCCGTGGCCGAGGTCTTGGACACGTAGATGGACGTCTCCTCCGCCAGGGGCGTGCCGTCCGCGATGCGCGCGAAGTTGTCGTCCCAGTCCGCGGTGAACAGCAGGTTGTGGTGCACCAGCTGCGGCAGCTTCCCCCGCACACCCAGGCACACGAGCACGCCCGAGGGACCGGGATCGCGGCGCTTCCAGCGGGACTCCGGCGCGCGGTACCCACTCGGCAGCAGCCGGGTCTGCAGGTGGTGCAGATCGGTGGCACCCACCACCACGTCCGCGGGCACCGTCACCTCCTCGCCGAGCACCCCCGCCCCGGGACCGGCGGTGTCCTCCCCCGCCAGGGCGACGCCGCCCGCGGCCGACGCGCGGTAGCTGACCCCGCGCACCGAGCCGGCCGAGCGGCGTCGTGCGCGGGCGGCACCCAGGCGGGAGCGCAGGGACGCGGGAGCGGGATCCACCCGGATCCCGGTGACCGTGGCACCCGTGACGACCTCCACCCCGGCGGCGCGCACCAGCCGCGCCATGGCGTCCACGAGGGCCGCGAAACCGCCCACCGGGTACTGCACGCCGTCCGTGAGGTCCAGGTGACTCATCAGGTGGTACATCGCAGGCGCGGTGTCCGGGGACGCGCCCAGGAACACGGCGGGGTAGCCCAGGATCTGGCGCTCGCGGGGGTCCGGGAACCGCGCGGCCACGTAGCGCTGCATGGACGTGGAGAGCAGACCCGCCAGGCGCGGCAGGTTCTTCAGCACCTCGGGGCGCAGCAGCTCCGTGGGGCGGGAGAAGTTCGTGTAGAGGAAGTGCTTCTTGGCGAGCCCGTAGACCTCCTCCCCGGAGTCCAGGTACTCGCGCAGCGCCCGGGAGGAACCGGGGTCCAGCTGCTCGAAGAGCTCCTCGGCCCGTCCGCTCACCACGTCCGTGGGCGCCTCGTCCAGGTGCTCCTCGAAGAACGTGCGGTACCCCGGGTTCAGCCGCCGCAGGTCCAGCTCCGCGGCGGCGCTGGTGCCCATGAGCCGGAACCACCGGTCGATGACCTCCGGCATGAGGTACCAGCTGGGGCCGGTGTCGAACGTGAAGCCCTCCGCGGACCAGCGCCCGGAGCGCCCGCCGAGTGTGTCCTGCTGCTCCAGCAGGGTCACCTCGTGGCCGTCCCTGGCGAGCAGTCCCGCCGTGGCCAGGCCCGCGAACCCGCCGCCGATCACCACTGTGCGTGTCATGCCACCACCGAATCCTTGAGGGAGCGCGCCGCGATCCGCAGCTTCACCGCGGTGGGCACGCTGATGCGTCGCTGAGTGAGTTCGTGCGCGGGGACCCGTTCGATCCGCCGCGCGAGTTCCCGGAACAGGCCGTGGGCGATCGCCACCGCGCGGCGCGCACGCCGGTCCAGTGCGAGGATGCCGGGCACGGCGGCGTCGAGGTCCGCCGTGAGGTCCGCGAGCAGGGCCGCCTTCTGGGCCTCGTCCAGGTGCTCGGGGTCCGCTCCGGGGAAGTAGGTGCGGCCCAGCTGGTCGTGGTCCGCTCCGAGGTCCCGCAGGAAGTTGACCTTCTGGAACGCCGCACCCAGGCGCCGGGCCGTGGCGCGCAGCATCTCCCGCTGCTCGGGGGTGTCCGAGCGGGTGCCGCGCATGTCCATGAAGACCTCCAGGCACATCAGGCCCACCACCTCGGCGGAGCCGTAGATGTAGGAGTCCAGGGAGGCGCCGTCGTGCTCCGCGACGTGCAGGTCCGCGCGCATGGAGGCGAAGAACGGGCGGGTCAGCTCGCTGCCGAAACCGTGGCGGCGGGCCACGTCCGCGAAGCCGTGGACCACCAGGTCCGTGGCGAACCCGGTGTCCAGGGCCGCCTCCACGGCGGCCTCGTACCCGTCCAGTGCCTGCCGGATCCGCTCGGCGTCCAGGCCGGCCTCCTGGGCGGTGCCGTCCACCACCTCGTCCGCGACCCGCACGAGCGCGTAGATCCCGGCGATGTCACGACGCACGGCCGGGGGCAGGGTGCGGCACGCGAGCGAGAAGGACGTGGAGTACTCGCCGATCACCCGCCCGGAGGCGGCCAGGGCGGTGTCCGTGTACAGGCGCAGCGACGCGGGCGTGGCCGGCGCGTCCGGGTGGCTCATGGGGGTCCTCACTACGAGTGTCTGTTCAGGACGTGGTGGCACAGCTCGTTCAGCTGCTCCCGCTGGGGGGTGGGCAGCGGGAGACCGTCCAGGATGGCGCGGGCACGGTCCACGAGGTCCGTGGCCAGCTCCACAGCGGCCTCCCGGGCGCCCGAGGAGGTCAGTGCCTCCCGGGCCGCGCCCACCGTGGTGGCCCCGGCGGCGAGGTCCTCCAGCGCCCTCCGTGCGTCCGGGACACCCATGCCGTGGGCGGTCAGCACCGTGGCCTTGCCGGAGCTCAGGTCCGCCTCCACGGACTTTCCGGTCACCGCGGGGTCCCCGAAGGTTCCCAGGAGGTCGTCCACCACCTGGTAGCCGACCCCCAGCAGCGCACCCGCCTGCGCCAGGCGCTCGGCGTGCGCCACGGACGCCCCCGCGAGCAGGGAGCCCGCGCGCAGCGGCGCCTCGAAGGAGTACGTGGCGGTCTTCAGCCGCTCCATGTCCAGGATGTCCTGGACGCCCGGGTGCTCCGCGCCGTAGCGGTGCAGGGACAGCAGCAGGTCGTCCAGCTCCCCCGCGGCGGACGCCGCCACGGCCTCGAACACCACGTCCGCCACCGCGCGGGAGCGCTCCGGGTGGGTGGTGCAGGTGGTGGCCAGGCGCAGCGCACCCGCCAGGAGGAGGTCACCCGCGAGGATCGCGGCGGACTCCCCGGCGTGCTCGGCCTCGTGCTCGGGCGCCCCGGCCGCGGCGGCGTCACGGCGGAACAGCTCCCCCACCGTGGGCCGCCCGCGCCGACGCCAGTCGCGGTCCACCACGTCGTCGTGGACCAGCAGGGCGGCGTGCAGCATCTCGAACGACGCCGCCAGGCGCACGCACTGCGGGTCCGGCACCTCGGCCGCGCCCACCGAGTCCCCCGCGTGGTCCCCGGCGAACGCCCGCCACGCGATGTGCGTGAGCCGCGGGCGGATGAGCTTGCCGCCCGCCACCTGCTCACGGATGCGCTCCCACAGCAGCGGGAAGCCCGGACTGGTGGGCACGCGGTTGGCCGGCGCGGCGAAGAACGCGTCCAGCTCCTCGGTGACTGCCGTGCGGAAACGCTGCCAGGCGGGGTCGTCACCCGGCAGGGACGGTGCGCAGGCGGCGTGGCCGTCCGGTGTGGTCGGGCCGGCTGCGTCCCGGGGTTCCCGGGCCCCGGGGAGCTGAGTGCGCGCGTCCGGCGCCTGCCCGCTCATGCGTTCCTCGGGGCGTGACCGGTGCCGGGCGCGGGGGCCGCGGCGTGCTTGGCGGGACGTTCGCGCAGCTGCTCCAGGTAGTCCTCCATGCGGGTGGCCGTGCCGGCGAGGAACCGCAGCACCACCTGCCGGTCGGACTCGTCCAGCCCCACGAGCTCGTCCTCGACCATGCCCACCAGGGGGACCACGTACCCGGCGACGTCCGCCTTGGACGCCTCCACCGCGCGCACCGTCATGCGCCGACGGTCCTCACCGTGCGGTTCGCGCACCACGTGGCCGGCACGGACGAGGCGGTCCACCATGGCGGTCGCGGAGGCCGTGGTGATGTGCAGGGCGCGAGCCAGTTCCGTGGGCCCCATGGGGCGGTGCATCAGCAGGGCCATGGCGGTGTAGTCCGTGTCCTTCAGGCCCACGATGCGGCGCACCTGGAACCCGATGTCGGCGTTGAGGGAGATCACACGCCGCAGGGCGTGCGCGTGGGGACCGGCGTCGACGAGCTCCGACCAGCTGGTGTCCATCCGGCTCCTCACGTCCACGGTAGTTAGACAATCTAGTGAGCATCATGCTGTACGCACGCCGGGCGTGTCCAACCCCGCGCGGGTCTCACCCGAGACTGCGCAGCGCCCGCATCACGGATCCGCCGTAGCCCCCGCCGAAGCGGATGGCGTGGATCAGCAGGGGCGGCAGCTGGTACCACGGCACCCGCTGCTGCCAGCCGTCCGCGAGGGGGTAGGTCTCGTGGTAGGCGGCGAAGCAGTCCCGCCCGAAGCCCCCGAAGAGCTGCATCATGGCGATGTCGTACTCGCGGTGGCCGTAGAACGCGGAAGGGTCGATCAGCCAGTTGGCGCCCGAGCGGTCCACCACCCGGTTGCCCGCCCACAGGTCCCCGTGGAGCAGGCTCGGCGGCTCGGGGGGTCCCGCCAGCTCCGCGGCGCGCGGCGCCAGGCGTTCGAGCAGGCCCGACGCCGCCGGGTCCAGGTTCCCCGCCTCGACCGCCTCGCGCAGCAGCGGTTCGATCCGCCGCCGTAGCAGGAAGTCGGCCCAGTCGTCGGTGGGTGTGAGGTCCACGGGCACCGACCCGATGCGCTCCGGCAGATCCGGCGCCAGCCAGCCGACGTGCGGGGCCTGGGCCCGGTGGATCAGGGCCAGCCCGGTCCCGAAGCTGCGCTCCGTGGCGGTGTTCCGCCCGCCTGAGGTCTCCTCGATCCACTCCAGGGCCAGGGCCTCCTCGCTCACGTGGCGCACCCGGGGCACGCGGACCTCCTCCGGGGCCACCGCGCGCAGGGCCTCCAGCCCGGCGGCCTCCAGCGGGAGCACGCCCTCCACCACGCGGGGCATGGTCTTGGCGAACACCGGGCCCTCCGGCGTGTCCAGCCGGAAGGCGTTGGCGCTGTCCCCGCCGCTCAGGGGGTGCGCGGCGCTGGCGTGGAGCCCGGTCACGAGGTCCCGTGGAAGCTGCTCGAGGTTCGACATGCCTCCTGTCTAGCACCGCCGTCCGACAGGCACAGGCGCCTGGACGCGGCCCACCCGGGAGGTGGGCGGTGCACCGGGACGCGGGCGGGCGGCGTCGTGCTCGGCCGGGCCGGGAAAGCCGGGCCGGGAAACCTGCCGCGGGAGGTAACAACCCCAGGTTGCCGGAGGGCGAACTGTGCGTGACGGATACCCCCCACCCCCGTTTCCCGCCGCGTCACGCGGACCCTCCACGATGGCTCTCCGTGAGTACATCCCTGAGCGCAGGCCCTGAGCCCCTGCCGTCCGCGAGCCGTCCCGGGAAGATCCGGCGACGCCGCCGCTGGGACCCCGCGCAGGTGGGCCTGGCGCTGGTGCTGATCGCCCCGAACCTGATCCTGCTGGCCGTGTTCACCTACAGGCCGCTGCTGGACAACATCCGGCTGTCCTTCTTCAGCTGGAACATCTCCTCGCCGCGGGCCACGTTCATCGGGCTGGACAACTACGTGGCGTGGGCCAAGGACCCCACCAGCTGGCAGATCCTGTGGCACACGGTGGTCTTCACCGGCTTCGCCGTGGTGGGCTCCATGGCCCTGGGACTGGCGCTCGCCCTGCTGCTGGACCAGAGGCTGCGCGGCCGCGGCTTCGTGCGCTCCGTGGTCTTCGCGCCGTACGTCATCTCCGGCGCCGCCGTGGGCGTGGCCTTCCAGTTCGTCTTCGACCCCAGCTACGGGCTGGTCCAGGACCTGCTGGGCCGCTTCGGGATCGCCACCCCGAACTTCTACCAGGAGCCCGGGTGGGCGCTCGCCATGATCACCACCACCTACGTGTGGAAGAACCTGGGGTACACGTTCGTGATCTACCTCGCCGCCCTGCAGGGCCGGCGCACGGATCTGGACGAGGCGGCCGAGATCGACGGCACCCCCGCGTGGCGCCGCTTCCACCGGATCATCCTGCCGCAGCTGCGGCCCACCACGTTCTTCCTGTCCATCACCGTGCTGCTGAACTCGTTCCAGGTGTTCGACATCATCCAGGTCATGACCTCCGGGGGTCCCTTCGAGACCGCCACCACCACCATGGTGTACCAGGTCTACCAGGAGACGTTCGTCAACAGCCGGGCGGGCTACGGCGCCGCGGTGGCCACCATCATGTTCCTGATCGTGCTGGTCATCACCGCCGTCCAGGTGCGCTTCCAGGAACGGAGCGAGCAGCTGTCATGAAGATCTCCCGCGTCATCGGCTACCTGGGAATGGTGGCGGCCTTCGCGCTCGTGGCCGTGCCCGTGTACTTCATCGTGATCACCTCCCTGAAGGGGCACTCGGACATCTACTCCGACCCCATCACGTGGTGGCCCCACCCCTTCGCCCCGGAGAACTACCAGTACGTGTTCGAGAAGGTGAAGTTCGGCCGGTACCTGGCCAACTCCGTGGTCATCACCGGCGTGCTCTCGCTGATCGAGGTGGTCCTGGGCGTCCTGACCGCGTACGCCTTCGCGTTCCTGCGCTTCCCCGGGCGCAAGGTGCTGTTCCTGTTCGTGCTGGCGTCCCTCATGGTGCCCAGCCAGATCACCGTCATCTCCAACTACGCCCTGGTGGCGCAGCTGGGATGGCGCAACACCTTCCAGGGCATCATCGTGCCGCTGGCCGGCGTGGCCTTCGGCACTTTCCTGATGCGCAACCACTTCCTCAGCCTGCCCCGCGAGGTCATGGAGGCCGCGGAGATGGACGGCACCGGGTTCCTGCGCAAGCTGTTCCGCGTGGTGCTGCCCATGTCCTGGCCCACCCTGATCGCCTTCATCCTCATCACCGTGGTGACCGAGTGGAACGAGTACCTCTGGCCGTTCCTGATGTCCGACACCGACGCCGTGGCGCCGCTGCCCATCGGACTCACCCAGCTGCAGAACAACGAGGGCCTGAGCAACTGGGGCCCGGTCATGGCAGGCACTGTCATCGCGACCATCCCCATGATCGTGGTCTTCATCCTGCTGCAGCGGCACATGATCAAGGGCCTGACCGCCGGAGCGGTCAAGGGCTGAGACCCCGCACCATCCCGTCCGACACACCCATCACACCCTCGAAGAAGGAAGCACACATGGACATCTCCCGCCGTCACGCCCTCGGACTCCTGGGCCTCGGAACCGCCGCGGCCGTCACCCTCTCCGGCTGCGCAGGAGCCGGCGGCTCCGGCTCCTCCGGCGGCCAGGAGGGCTCCGGGAAGCTGCAGTTCTGGTCCAACCACCCGGCCAGCTCCAAGGACCTGGAGCAGAAGATGGTGGACGCCTGGAACAAGGCCAACCCGGACACCCCCGCGGAACTCGTGGACGGCGGCGCCGACTACGAGGAGATCGCCCAGAAGGTCAACGCCGCACTCGCCGGCGGGGACCTGCCGGACGTCTTCGTGGCGTCGGACGTGAACTGGTTCAACTTCGCGCTCAACGAGTCCGTGACACCCCTGGACGAGCTCTGGGAGAAGAACGGGATCGACGCCAGCACCTACGTGGACACGCTGCGCGAGGACTACAAGCTCAAGGACAAGCACTACTGCGCGCCCTACTCCCGCTCCACCTGCATCATGTACTTCAACAAGGACATGGTGCAGAAGGCCGGGCTGCCCGTGGACCGGGGACCCCGCACCTGGGAGGAGTTCGCCCAGTGGGCGCCGCAGCTGGTCAAGGCCAACGGGGGCAAGCCCGCGCTGGTCCTCCCGGACGGCTCCAACTACCTGGACTGGTACTTCCAGGGCATGATCTGGACCTTCGGGGGCGCCTACTCCCGGGACTGGAAGGCCACGTTCACGGAGGAGAACTCCATCAAGGCCGGGGAGTTCCTCAAGAAGCACGTGGAGCAGGGGCACATCAAGATCGTCAAGGACGGCGCCAACGACTTCGGCGTGGGCAACGGCGCCTCGCTGCTCGAGTCCACGGGGTCCCTGGGCAGCCTGCGGGAGGCCGCCAAGTTCGACTTCTACACCACCTACCTGCCGGGCCCGAAGCCCGGCTGCGCCACCGGCGGTGCGGGCCTGGCCATCCCGAACGGCATCAGCGACGAGCGCAAGCAGACCGCCGCCAAGTTCATCGACTTCATCACCAACACGGAGAACACCATCACGTTCACGCAGGCCACGGGCTACATGCCGGTGCGCAAGGACGCCATGGACCGCGCGGACGAGAAGAAGTTCATGGCGCAGAACCCGGACTCCATGACGGCGATCCACCAGATGCGCGACAACACCAAGCCGCAGGACGCCGCGCGCGTCTTCGTCTCCGGCGGGGGCCAGCGCATCGGCGGTGCGCTGGACCGCATCACGTTCGGGGGCGAGGACGTGCGGACCGTCTTCCAGCAGCTCCAGGACGAGACCCAGAAGATCATCGACTCGGACATCAAGCCCAAGCTCTGATCCCCACCGGTGGCGGCTCCCCCCCGGCGCCCCCCCCCCCCCGCCCCGGTCCGACCGGGCCCCCAACCCGCGGGGGGCCCCCCCCCCCCCCCCCCCGCCCCCCGCCGGCCCGGCGGCCC
>NZ_JAUMTZ010000003.1:0-83691 GCF_030530945.1 Kocuria sp.
ACCTCAACGCCAACGACATCGACGCCGCCGCGAAGATCATCGCCGGCACCGCCCGCTCCATGGGCATCGAGGTCAACTGAACCCTCCCGGGTTCACCCGCACGACATTCACCGTGGCAGGGCCGAGCGCGGTCCGCTGACCACAACTGCACAAGGAGAAGAAGCAGATGGCAAAGCGCAGCAAGGCATACCGGGCGGCTGCCGAGAAGATCGAGGCGGGCAGGTTCTACGCTCCCGCCGAGGCAGTGGCCCTGGCGAAGGAACTGGCCGAGGGCAGCAAGTCCGACCCCACCGTGGAGGTCTCCATGCGTCTCGGCGTGGATCCCCGCAAGGCGGACCAGATGGTCCGCGGCACCGTGAACCTGCCCAACGGCACCGGCAAGACCGCCCGCGTGGTCGTCTTCGCCGTGGGTGACAAGGCCGCCGCGGCCGAGGCCGCCGGCGCCGACTTCGTGGGCTCCGACGACCTGATCGCCAAGATCCAGGGCGGCTGGACCGACTTCGACGCCGCCGTGGCCACCCCGGACATGATGGGCAAGGTCGGTCGCCTGGGCAAGATCCTGGGCCCCCGCAACCTCATGCCGAACCCGAAGACCGGCACGGTGACCATGGACGTCACCAAGGCCGTGAACGACATCAAGGGCGGCAAGATCGACTTCCGCGTGGACAAGCACTCCAACCTGCACTTCATCATCGGCAAGGCGTCCTTCGACGCCCAGAAGCTTGCCGAGAACTACGGTGCAGCGCTGGAGGAGGTGCTTCGTCTGAAGCCCTCCGCGTCCAAGGGCCGCTACGTCACCAAGGCCACCGTGGCCACCACGTTCGGCCCGGGCATCCCCGTGGACCCGAACGCCACCGAGGTCGTGCCCCAGGCGTGATCCGGAGCTCTCACGGCGACCCCCGGGTCCCGTGAGCCCGTGGACGAGGAAGAGGGTCCGTGCCGTGCAGGCCGGGCCCTCTTCCCGTGTCCGGAACCGGAGCACGTCCGGGCATCCGTGGTGTACTGGACGCCGGACCCCGGTGCGGGTCCCTCGACGCGGTGCCGCCCGGGCTGAGGGCGGCACGGAAGGAGAGCACTGTGACGCAGTCGTCACCGGTACGGATCCAGCTGCTGCGCATCCCGGAAGCGTTCGACGAGCACGCCCAGCGCGTTCTCGGGGGCGTGGCGGACGTGGTGAAGGCCTCGCGGCGCCACGTGTGGGGCACGGACCAGCTCAGCAACGAGGCGGACGACATCTTCCGCGACCTGAAGGACCCGTACGAGCGCGTCAACATCCTGTGCGCGAGCGTGGACGGGCGCGTGGTGGGTCGCGCCGAGGTGCGCATGCCTCTGCTCGCGGACACCGACGCCGCCCAGGTGCTGGTGCACGTGGCGCCCGCGGAGACCTCCGAGGGCATTGGCCGCTCCCTGCTGGAGGCCGCCGAGCAGCTCGCCCACGGGGAGTCCCGCCGGTTCCTGCGGCTCGTCACGGAGCACCCGGCCTCCGAGGCGCGGGATCCCTCGGGGCCCGGCGACGGCAGCGTGGACGGCAGCGGCGGTGCCGCCGCGCCGGTGCAGTGGCTGGACGCCTCGGACGGCTCCGGTCGTCTTCCCGCGAGCCATCGGCAGACCCGTTTCGCGCAGCACGCGGGGTACTCGCTGCGAACGGTGAGCAGCTTCGCGCTGCTGCCCGTACCCCTGGATCCCGAGCGCAGGGAGCGGATCGAGGAGTCTCTGGCCGCCACCCCCTTCGCGGAGCACTACCGGATGCACACCTGGGTGGGGGAGGCGCCCGGGGAGCTGCTGGAACCGCTGGCGCGGCTGCACTCCAAGCTGCCCACGGACTCCTTCGTGCGCCCCGCCGTGACGGATCCCGACCCGTGGGACGGTGCGCGGGTGCGCCGCACGGAGCAGCTGCGCCAGGAGGACGGCGACCGCTCCCTCATGGCGGTGGTCCAGGACGTCCGTACGGGGGAGCTCGTGGGTATGACAGAACTGATCGTCGCGCAGCACCGCGCCACGCTCGCCCTGCAGGACGAGACACTGGTGGTGCGGGAGCACCGCGGCCACAGGCTGGGCATGCGGCTGAAACTCGCCAACCTGGACCAGCTGGCGCGGGAGGTGCCGGAGGCGCACACGGTCTACTCGTGGACCCACAGCGGCAACGACCGGATGAACTGGGTCAACGCGCGGCTGGGCTTCCGGGACGCGGGACAGTCCGCCATCTGGGAGCAGGACTTCAGCACGCCCTGACCCGGTGGTCCTCGCGGAAACGGCCTGGCGCCCCCCCCCGGCCGCAGAGACCATTCCCACGGGGGGTCTCCGCGCCGGGGCTTCCCGGTCACCAGGGCAGCGCGAGGACCACCGAGCTCTCCCCGGCCCTCAGCCCGGCGGGCGGGACCGCCAGCAGGGCATCCGCGGCAGTGAGCCCGCGCAGCATGTTGGAGCCCACCGCTCGGCACGGCTGCCACAGCCCGTCGTGCCGCCGCGCCGGGACCAGCCGCTCGGCACGTCCACCGGCCACGTCCGCGCCGAGAACGGCCGGGCGGAACGGGGCGGGGGCCAGGCCCAGGAACCCTGCCGTGAACGCCCCGCCGAGCAGTATCAGGGCCACCACGGCACCCAGCGGGTTTCCGGGCAGCGCCAGTACCGCGCCCTGCTCGCCCGCCCCGAGCAGCGTGGGGTGCCCCGGCTGCAGGTCCAGCTGGTCCACCAGCAGCCGGGTGCGCCGGTGCACGAGGGGACGCACGAGGTCCGCCCGGGAGCGCGCGGTGCCCCCCGTGGTGAGCACGAGGTCGTGCTCCGTGGCGGCCTCCTCGAAGGCGTCGCGCAGGGACCGCGCGTGGTCGGGGACCCGGCGCACGGTGCCCACACTCCCGCCCTGGGCCGTGACCACGTGGGGCAGGGACATGCTGAACGCGTCCCGCACCCGACCCGGCCCGGGGATCCCCTCGGTGAGCACCTCGGAACCGGTCAGCAGGACCGCGACGCGCGGGGCGCGGCGCACCGCCAGGACGTCTGCCCCCGCGACCGCGGCGAAGGCCGCACCGGCGGGGGAGACCACGGTCCCGGAGGGGAGCAGCACCTCACCGGCGGCACACTCGGTTCCGGCGGGTCGGATGTGGCGCCCGGCCAGCTCCGTGCGGGGTGCACCGGCGGCGAGCTCCACCAGATCCCCGCAGCGCGCGGCGAACTCCTCGCGGACCACGGTGGTCGTGCCCCGGGGGATCACACCTCCGGTGACCACGGGGACAGCCGTTCCGGGGGCCAGGGGCACGTCCGATGCCGTGCTGGGCAGGTCGTCGGCGGCTGCGTCTCCCGGGGACAGCCGCCACGGTCCGGGCCCGCTGACCGCGTAGCCGTCCATGGCGCTGGAGGCGTAGTGCGGAACGGCGCACGCGGCCTGCACGTCCCGGGCGGTGACCCTGCCCACCGCGGCGGTGAGGGAGACCTCCTGGCAGGTGTCGCCGCGCGCGGCCGCAAGGGCGGATCCCGCGCGGTGGGCGAGCTCCACGGCCCGTCCACGGGGGACGTGCTCCTCCCCGGGCAGCTCCCGTGCCCAGCCCGGTCCGGCTGCGGGGAAGATCCGCTCTCCCACCTCAGCCGCCCGCGAACGGGGGCAGGACGTCCACAGTGGCACCCGGCGCGAGCGGCGCCGAGGGATCCCGTGTGGCTACGCCGTCCACCAGCAGGGAGCACTGCGGCAGCACCTGCGCGAGCGTCCTCTCGCCCGCGGGGGCCACGGGGTGCCGGGTGACGAGCAGCTGCTCGAGGTCGGTGCGGGTCACCACGGTGGTGGTCTCCACGTGCTCCTCGTCGATCCCGGTGGCGGCCGCGGCGGCCGCGAAGTACCTCACGAGCACCGTCTCAGCCTCCGATCGCGCTCATGCTGCGGTCCGGCTGGACGTAGTCCCCGGAGTCCAGGCCCGTGTGCTCCATCCCGTGGGCGCGTGGCTTGACCCACATGGCGTCCCGCCAGCGCTGCGCGACGTCCTCGTCCGAGGCCCCCGAGCGCAGCAGGTGCATGAGATCGGTCTCGTGGTGGGAGAACAGGCACGAGCGCACGTGGCCCTCGGCGGTGATGCGGGTGCGGGTGCAGTCCTCGCAGAACGGTTCGGTGACCGAGGCGATGATGCCCACGGTGCCGAGCACGCGGTGCTCCCCGCGCTCGCGCACGAGGTACTTCTCGGCCGGCGCTCCGGCACGGGGCGCGGCGTCCGGGGTGATGTCGAAGTGCTGGGAGAGGCTGGCCCGGATGTCCTGGGCGGTCACCATGTTCTCGCGGGTCCACCCGTGGTCCGCGTCCAGGGGCATCTGCTCGATGAAGCGCAGGTCGCACCCGTTCTCCAGGGACCAGCGCAGCAGCTGAGGGGCCTCGTGGTCGTTCACGCCCCGCATCAGCACGGCGTTGAGCTTCACGGGGCTCATGCCCACCCGCTGCGCGGCCGCCACGCCCTCCAGCGCCTGTCCGAGCCGCCCGCGCCGGGCCAGGCGGGCGTAGGTCTCCGCGCACAGCGTGTCCAGGGAGATGTTCACGCGGGTCATCCCAGCGTCCTTCAGCCCCTGGGCGCGCGCCGCGAGCCCGATCCCGTTGCTGGTCATGGACACGGGGATCCCGGGCAGCCGCGTGCTCAGCTCGGACACGAGCTCCTCCAGGTCCGGGCGGATCAGCGGTTCACCGCCCGTGAGCCGGACCTCCCGCACCCCGAAGTCCGTGACCGCGATCCGCGCCAGGCGCACGATCTCGGCGACGCTCAGCAGGGACTCGCGGGGCAGCCACTGCATCCCCTCCGCGGGCATGCAGTACGTGCAGCGCAGGTTGCACTTGTCGGTGAGGGAGATCCGCAGGTCCGTGGCGGTGCGCCCGAAACGGTCCGTCAGCGGACCCTGGGTGGGGGCTCCCCGCGCGGGGAGCACCTGGGGATTACCGAGGAAGACGGGCATGGCACCCACTCTAGGCCCGATCTCCGACGCCCTCCCGGCTCCGGTGCGGTGGCTACCCTGGACGCATGTCCCGCAGCATCGAGGCCCACGTCCGCGCGCTCCGCGAGCTGCTCCGCGCCCACCGTCCGGACGACGCCGCCCGCGCCCTCCCGCTGTCCCGTGCCGGTGGCCGGGTGCTCGCGCGGGACGTGGTGGCACCGCTGGACCTGCCCCCCGAGACGAACTCCCAGATGGACGGCTTCGCCGTGCGCGCGGTGGACCTCGAGCCCGCGCTCACCCACGGCGCGGTCGAGCTGCCCGTCGCGGCCACCCGGGCCGCGGGCTCAGTCCCCTCCCGCCACGAACCGGGCACCGCCACGGCCGTGATGACCGGAGCCGCGCTGCCCGCGGGCGCGGACACCGTGGTCCCCGTGGAGCGTGTGCTCCCCGCCCGCTTCGACACCCCCGCGGTCACCGTGGCCGCAGAGACGGCCCGTGCGCACCCCGCGGGGACATTCGTGCGGGAGGCCGGCAGCGACGTCGCCCGCGGAGCGGTGGCCCTGCCGGCCGGGACCGTGCTGGGCCCCGCGGCTGTCGGGGCCTGCGCGGCCCTGGGGCTGCCGCCCGAGCACGAGGTGACCGTGCACCGGGGACCGCGGGTGCTCGTGGTCAGTGGAGGGGACGAGGTCCTGCCCGCGGGCGAGCCGCTGCGGCCCGGGACCGTGCACGACGCCAACGCCCCGCTGCTGCACGAGTGGCTGGTGGGCGCCGGGGCCGAGCGGGTGACGCACCTGCGCGTGGACGACGACCCACGGGCGTTCGTGCGCGGCCTCGGCGCGGCCGTGGAGCGCGACCGCCCGGAGCTGGTGCTCACGAGCGGCGGGATCAGCGCCGGGGCGTTCGAGGTGGTGCGCCAGGGCCTGGGGGCCGCGGGGACGGCCACGTGGTTCGGCCACGTGGCGATGCAGCCGGGCGGGCCCCAGGGGTGCGGTACAGTCCAGGGCGTTCCGGTGGTGTGCCTGCCGGGCAACCCCGTGAGCACCTGGGTCTCGTGCGAGGTGCTCGTGCGCCCCGCGCTCGCCGCGGTCTGGGGGTGCTGCGCGCCGCCGCGGCGGCTCACCGCCGTGCTGGTCCGGACCGCGACGCCCCTCGCGGACCGCACGCAGCTGCGCCGGGGTGCGCTGGCGGGGCAGGACACGGCCGCGCCGCGGGTGGTACTGGTGGGCGGGGCTTCCTCGCACCTGCTCACCGCCGCGGCTGGAGCGGATGTCCTGGTGGTGATCCCACCGGGGGAACGGCCCCTGGCGGCGGGCACGCCCGTCACGGTGCTGCCCGTGGCGGGGGGAGTGCTCACACCGCGTGCCGGTGAGGCCCCCGGGTGAGGGGCCCGGCAAACGCCGAACAGGCCGTCGCGCGGCGACCCACGAGCACGCCACGCAGCAACCGACGGACCGCGGGTCCGCGGACCAGGCAAGCAGACCAGGCAAGGAGAACCACGGTGACCCACGACCAGGACGAGCCCGCACCGCAGCGGCTCACGCACGTGCGCGAGGACGGCACCGCCCACATGGTGGACGTCAGCGAGAAGGCGGTGACGTCCCGCGAGGCCACCGCGGAGTCGGTGCTGCTCACCCGCCCGGACGTCATCGCGATGCTGAGCACCGGGGACCTGCCCAAGGGGGATGCCCTGGCGGTCGCGCGCGTGGCCGGGATCATGGCCGCCAAGCGCACCCCCGACCTCGTGCCGCTGTGCCACCCGCTGCCCCTCAGCAAGGTCAGCGTGGACCTCACGCCGCAGCAGGACCGCGTGGTCGTCCGGGCCACCGTCCGCACCCGCGGTGTGACGGGCGTGGAGATGGAGGCCCTGACGGCGGCGAGCGTGGCGGCGCTGACCCTCTACGACATGATCAAGGCCGTGGACAAGGCGGCCACCATCGAGCGGACGCGGGTGCTGGCCAAGTCCGGCGGCAAGAGCGGGGAGTGGAGCAGGCCATGACGCAGGGCACGCACAGGCACGCGGGCACCGAGCGCCCGCCCCACCGGGACGAGGTGGGGGACTACCACCTGACGAACCGCCGGGCGGAGGTCGTGGTCGTCTCCAGCTCCGCCGCACGGGGCGAGGCCGAGGACCGGTGCGGGCCCCTGCTGCGCGAGTGGCTCGAGCGCCGCGGAATGCGTGTCACGGTCCGCGTGGTCCCGGACGGGCCCGAGGTGCTCACGCTGCTGCGCGAGCTCACCGCGGACGCGGAGCGCGAGAGCGCCCCGCGCTTCGTGGTCACCTCCGGCGGCACGGGCCTGAACTCGGACGACGTGACCCCCGAGTCCACCGCCCGGGTGGTCGCGCGCGAGGCCCCGGGCATCATGCACGCGCTCTGGGCCACGGGCCTGGAGAAGACCCCCACGGCCGTGATGAGCCGCGGGGTGGCAGGTCACGTGGGCCGCACGTTCCTGGTGAACCTCCCCGGCTCCCGCGGGGGCGTCAAGGACGGCATCGCCGTGCTGGATCCGCTGCTGGACCACATCAGCGCGCAGCTCGAGGACGTCCACGGCCACGGCGAGGACCGCTCCGTGACACGCTCCGGGGAAGAGACGGTCCCCGCGGGTGGCACCCCGGCCGACGCCGCCGGGCCACCCCGGGCGGGCCCGGCGGCGTCGTCCGGGGGAGGAGAGGCGGCGCACGCGGGGCGCGAAAGCCCCGGTGAGGTCCTGCACGCCGGGACCACTGAGGGCCCCCTGGACGCCGCGCGGGCGCGGCTCGCGGTCTCCCACCCGAGCTGCGGTGCGGTGGTGGGGTTCAGCGGCGTGATCCGCGACCACGACGGCGGGAGGGAGGGTGTCACCGCCCTGGAGTACTCCGCGCACCCGAGCGCCGGGCAGGTGCTGGCGGACGTGGCGCAGGAGGTGGCCCGTGAGCACCCCGGCACGCGACTGTGGGCGGCGCACCGCACCGGCGCGCTCGCCGTGGGAGACAGCGCCCTGGAGGTGGCCGTGGCGGCCGCACACCGCCGGGAGGCGTTCGAGGCGTGCGCGCTGCTCGTGGACCGGATCAAGGAGCGGGTGCCCATCTGGAAGCGCGAGAGCTTCGACGACGGCGGCCACACCTGGGTGGGGCTGGACGCCTGAGATGCCCGCACGGATCATCGTTCCCGCGCGCGTGCGCACCTTCGACGCCCACGGCGAGGTGCGGGCCGGCCCGGACCGGCTCGCGGGGGAGGAGCCCCTGGAGATCCGCCTGGACGGCCAGCAGTTCACCGTGACCATGCGCACCCCGGGGGACGACTTCGAGCTCGTGACCGGCCTTCTGCTGAGCGAGGCCGTGATCACGGAGGTCTCCCACGTGGTGAAGATGGACTACCGCTCCGGCGTGGACCGGGACGGCCACCGCACCTACAACGTGGTGGACGTCCGCCTGGCGCCCGGCGCCCCCGGCCCCGACCGCGGCGCGCAGCGGCAGGTCTTCACCTCGTCCTCGTGCGGGGTGTGCGGCACCCCATCCCTGGACGCGGTCGTGAAGCCCTCCGCCCACCCGGTGGCACCGCCGCGTCCCCTGGTGCCGGCCGCGCGGCTGGTGGCGCTGCCGGACGAGCTGCGCGGGCACCAGCGGGTCTTCGACGCCACGGGCGGGGTCCACGCCGCGGCCCTCTTCCCGGTGGGCAGCGCGGAGCCGCTCGTGGTGCGCGAGGACGTGGGCCGGCACAACGCCGTGGACAAGGTGGTGGGCTGGGCCGTGCAGCGTGGGCTGCTGCCGCTGCACGAGGTGGTCCTCCAGGTCTCTGCACGCGCATCGTTCGAACTGGTGAACAAGGCCGCGATGGCCGGGATCCCCGTCCTCTCCGCGGTCAGCGCCCCCTCTGCCCTGGCCGTGACCCGCGGTCGGGAGAGCGGCGTGACCGTGGTGGGCTTCAACCGCCGGGGCCGGTGCAACGTCTACACCCACCCGGAGCGGATCACCGCGTAGCGGGTACCGCCACCGGTCCGGCCGGCGGGTCGGCCCCGCCGGACGGGACGGCCACCCCCACGGGCTCCACTGAGGAGGGGATTTGGCGTGCCGCGGCGGTCCGGGGTACGGTGTGATCACCAAAGACCGCCGGTCATCATGCGCGCCCCGGTGCGCGTGGTCGAAGAGGTCCTCGGAAACGAGGGCCGTCCAGCGCAGGTGAACCAGCACGAATCCTTCCCTCGGGAGCACGCACCTCGGTGCAACTCTCCCGTGGTGGTCGAGCCCCGGGCATCTGCGCGGGGCTTTTGTCGTTTCTCCTCGCGGGGACGCGGAGCCGGCATCCACATGTAAGGAAGGAGCACCATGGCGAATCCTGAAAAGGCTGCCGCGGTCGCGGAGTTGAAGGACTTGTTCTCCAACTCGCACGCTGCTGTCCTGACGGAGTACCGCGGGCTCACCGTGGCTCAGCTGAAGACGCTGCGCCGCACGCTGGGTGAGAACGCCGAATACGCCGTGGTGAAGAACACGCTCACCGCCATTGCGGCGCGCGAATCCGGCATCGACGCGTTCGAGGGGCAGCTCCAGGGCCCCTCCGCCATCGCGTTCGTCTCCGGTGACGCCGTTGCGACGGCCAAGACCCTGCGTGACTTCGCCAAGGACAACCCCCAGCTGATCGTCAAGGGCGGTTACCTGGACGGCGTCGCGATGGACGAGGCCGAGATCAAGAAGCTCGCGGACCTCGAGTCCCGCGAGGTTCTGCTGGCCAAGGTTGCCGGCGCCGCCAAGGCGTCGCTCTCCAAGGCCGCCGCGCTGTTCCAGGCCCCGCTGTCCAAGACCGTGCGCACCGCGGACGCGCTGCGCGCCAAGCTGGACGAGCAGGGCGAGAGCGCAGCCTGATCCCTTCCCGGGGCATCCCGGGTCGCGGGTGGTCGTTCCGCTCGTCGGAACCGCACCCGTGTTCTTCTCACCACGCACACCTCGCCGGAGCCACCCGCACCGGCGCCACGTAGAAGTAAGGAGCCAACACCATGGCTAAGCTGACCACCGAAGAGCTCATCGAGGCCTTCAAGGAACTGTCCCTCATCGAGCTCTCCGAGTTCGTGAAGGCGTTCGAGGAGACCTTCGACGTCACCGCTGCCGCCCCCGTGGCCGTGGCCGGTGCCGCCCCCGCCGGCGGCGACGCCGGTGCCGCCGAGGAGGAGAAGACGGAGTTCGACGTCGTCCTCGAGTCCGCCGGTGACAAGAAGATCCAGGTCATCAAGGAGGTCCGCGGTCTGACCTCGCTGGGTCTGAAGGAGGCCAAGGACCTCGTGGACAGCGCCCCCAAGGCCGTCCTGGAAGGCGCCACCAAGGAAGCCGCTGACAAGGCGAAGGAAGCCCTCGAGGGCGCCGGCGCCACCGTCACCGTCAAGTGACTCCGGGCGCCTCGCGCGCCCCCGGCTCCGCGTGAGCGTCCCCGGACGCCACGCGCGGGTTGCCACCGCAGGACCCCGCACCGCCAGGTGCGGGGTCCTGCGCGTTCCCGGGGACGGCGGCGCCATCAGTCCGGCTCTGCGGCCGGGGGCGTTCACGGTGTCAGTGTGATGTGCGAAACTATGAGCGACCATCTGGCCGCCACGGTGCGGCGGGAGAGCATGGCGGGTTCAGGAGCACGTGCCGGACCGCGTCATCGCCGAAGGAGCAAACCCTCCCCGGGAACCTCTCAGGCACCCGTACCGCCGCACCAGGCCACTCTGGAGAGTTCCCCGTCCGCGCGGCGGGAAACACCGTCGGGGCAGGTCGGGAGGCGCGAGCTGCTGCGCCCACCGGCGAAATCTCTCAGGTTCGGAACAGAGCGGGGAGGACACACCGGGCCCTCACGCGCCCACAAGCAGCCCAGGAGACCCTCGCATGTCCTTCCTGTCCCGACACATCGGCCCGGACGCCGATGAGATCGCCACCATGCTCAGCGCCGTGGGCGCCGAGAGCCTGGACGCGCTCATCGACCGGGCCGTCCCGGAGAGCATCCGCCTCCGCGGCACCCTCGATCTCCCAGAGCCGCTGGACGAGCCGGAGGCGCTGTCCACACTGCGCCGGATCGCATCACGCAACACGGTGATGCGCCAGATGATCGGCCAGGGGTACCACGAGACCGTCACGCCCGCCGCCATCCGACGCAACATCCTGGAGAACCCCGGCTTCTACACCTCCTACACGCCGTACCAGCCGGAGATCTCCCAGGGGCGGCTCGAGCTGCTGCTCACGTTCCAGAACGCGGTGATCGACCTCACCGGCCTGGAGGTCGCGAACGCGTCCCTGCTGGACGAGTCCTCCGCCGTGGCCGAGGCCGTGCTGATGATGCGCCGCGCCAACCGCCGGTCCAAGAGCACCCGGGTGCTCGTGGACAGCCGCAGCCTGCCGCAGACCCTCGCCGTGCTCACCGGGCGCACCCGTGCCGCGGGCATCGAGCTGGTCCTCGCCGACCTCGGCGACCCAGAGACCGCCGCGAAGGCGGTCGCGGACGGCGACTACTACGGCGTCGTGGTGGCGCAGATCGGCGCGGACGGGGACGTGACGGATCCCACCGCGGTGATCGACGCCGCCCACGAGTCCGGTGCCCTGGTGACCGTGAGCACCGACCTGCTCGCGCTGACCCTGCTGCGCAGCCCGGGTGAGATGGGCGCGGACATCGCCGTGGGCTCCGCCCAGCGCTTTGGCGTGCCCCTGTTCTTCGGCGGCCCGCACGCGGCGTTCATGGCGTCCCGCAAGGGCACCGAGCGCTCCCTGCCCGGGCGCATCGTGGGCGTGTCCACGGACTCCTCCGGGGCTCCCGCCTACCGACTGGCCCTGCAGACGCGCGAGCAGCACATCCGCCGCGAGAAGGCCACCTCCAACATCTGCACCGCCCAGGCGCTGCTGGCGATCGTCGCCGCCGCGTACGCGGTGCACCACGGCCCTGCGGCACTGCGCGCGCTGGCCGAGCGGCTGCACGGGCTCGCCGCCGAGTTCGCCGTCGGGCTGCGCGCCCGCGGCATCGAGGTGGCCCACGAGCGCTTCTTCGACACGGTGACCTTCACGGTCCCGGGCCGGGCCGACGCCGTCGTGGCGGCCGCCGCCGACCGCGGGATCAACCTGCGCCGCGTGGACGCGGACACCGTGGGCGCGAGCTTCGGCGAGCCGCACACCGAGCGCGACGTCGCCGAGGTCCTCACGGCCGTCGGCGAGGCGTGCGACGCCGCGGAGTCCGGGACCGCCGCGGACGCCTCGGTGTTCGAGCTGCCGCAGGACGCGCTGCGCACCGACGAGTACATGACCCACCCGGTGTTCCACACGCACCGCTCCGAGACCTCCCTCATGCGGTGGCTGCGCGAGCTCTCCGACAAGGACCTCGCCCTGGACCGCACCATGATCCCGCTGGGCTCGTGCACCATGAAGCTCAACGCCGCCGCGGAGATGGAGCCCATCTCCTGGCCGGAGTTCGCGAGCATCCACCCCCTGGCCCCCGAGGACCAGACCCGCGGCTGGCTCGAGCTGATCGAGCAGCTGCAGCAGTGGCTCGCCGAGATCACCGGCTACGCTGCCGTGTCCCTGCAGCCCAACGCGGGCTCCCAGGGCGAGCTGGCCGGGCTGCTGGCCATCCGGCGCTACCAGATGGACCGCGGGGAGTCCCAGCGCAAGACCATCCTGATCCCGTCCTCCGCCCACGGCACCAACGCGGCGTCGGCCGTGCTCGCGGACCTGAAGGTCGTGGTGGTGGCCACCGCCCAGGACGGCACGATCGACCAGGAGGACCTCGCGGCCAAGATCGAGACCGTGGGGGACGAGCTCGCGGGCATCATGGTCACCTACCCCTCCACCCACGGCGTGTACGACACCGACATCACGCAGGTCTGCGCGGCGGTGCACGACGCCGGCGGGCAGGTCTACGTGGACGGCGCCAACCTGAACGCGCTCATGGGCCTGGCCCGGCCCGGCCGCTTCGGCGGGGACGTCTCCCACCTGAACCTGCACAAGACGTTCTGCATCCCCCACGGCGGCGGCGGGCCCGGTGTGGGCCCCGTGGCCGTGGCGGAGCACCTCGCCCCGTACCTGCCCGGCAACCCGGTCACCGCTGACCTCGAGGAGAGCGGCGCGGGCTTCCCCGTGGCCGAGGCCCCGCACGGCTCCGCCGGGGTGCTGCCCATCACGTGGATGTACATCGCGATGACCGGCGCGCAGGGGCTCACCGAGTCCTCCCGCACCGCGGTGCTCGGCGCCAACTACATCTCCCGGCAGCTCTCCGACGTGTTCCCCACGCTCTACACCGGGGACGGCGGCCTGGTGGCGCACGAGTGCATCCTGGACCTGCGCCCCATGACCAAGGCGTCCGGGGTCACCGCGGAAGACGTCTGCAAGCGTCTCGTGGACTACGGCTTCCACGCGCCCACGCTCGCGTTCCCCGTGGCCGGCACCCTCATGGTGGAGCCCACGGAGTCCGAGGGGCTCCAGGAGCTGGACCGTTTCATCGAGGCCATGCGCACCATCCACGCGGAGATGCAGGAGATCGCGGACGGCACGGTGGCCCTCGAGGACTCCGTGATCCGCCACGCCCCGCACACCGCACAGGTGCTCACCGCGGACCAGTGGGACCGCTCCTACGCCCGCTCCCAGGCCGGCTATCCCGTGGCCACGCTGCGCCGCGTCAAGTACTGGCCGCCGGTGGGCCGCGTGGACAACGCCGCCGGTGACCGCAACCTGGTGTGCGAGTGCCCGCCGATCGAGGCGTTCGACGCCGCGTACTCCGCTGCCGCGGGGGAGGAGAACTGATGAGCGAGAAGCAGACCGCACTGCACGGGGCGCACGAGAAGCTCGGCGCCCGCTTCACGGACTTCGGCGGCTGGTCGATGCCCGTGCGCTACGACAGCGACACCGCCGAGCACCACGCCGTGCGCCGGGGAGCGGGGATCTTCGACCTCTCCCACATGGGCGAGGTGGAGGTCACCGGGGCCCAGGCCGGGGCGTTCCTGGACCACGCGCTCGTGGGCGTGCTGTCCTCGATCGGCGTGGGCCGTGCCAAGTACTCGGTGATCGTGGACGAGCAGGCACGCGTCCTGGACGACCTCATCACCTACCGCCTCGCGGAGGACCGCTACCTCGTGGTGCCCAACGCGGGCAACCAGGAGACCGTGGTCCGGGCCCTGCAGGAGCGCGCCGAGGGCTTCGACGTCACGGTCACGGACCGGGGCGCGGAGACCTCGCTGATCGCCGTGCAGGGGCCCCGCGCGCTCGAGGTCCTGGAGGCCACGGGACTGGAACCGGCCGAGGACGTCGCGGGCCTGAAGTACTACGCCTGCACCCCCGCCCGCTGCGGCGGCGTGGACGTGCTCGCGGCACGCACCGGGTACACCGGCGAGGACGGTTTCGAGCTCTACTGCCCCAACGGGGACGCCGTGCGGCTGTGGGACGCCCTGCTCGCCACCGCGGCGGAGCTCGGCACGGAGGACGCCCCGGTGCGGCCCGCGGGCCTGGCGGCCCGCGACTCCCTCCGTCTGGAGGCCGGCATGCCCCTCTACGGCCACGAGCTCTCCACGGAGATCACCCCCGCGGAGGCCGGGCTCGGCAAGCTCGTGGAGGTGGCCCTGCGCAAGAAGGACGAGGCGGGCACCCGCACGGTGGGCCACGACGCGCTCGCGGCGCTGCTGCGTGAGGAGCCGCGACGCACCCTGATCGGCCTGCAGGGGCTCGGACGCAAGCCGGTGCGCGCGGGCTACACCGTGCTGGTGGGCGAGCGTCCCGTCGGCGAGGTCACGAGCGGTCTGCCCTCCCCGACCCTGGGCAAGCCCGTGGCCATGGCCCTCGTGGCCACGGACGCCCTCGAGGAGATCGCCGCCGGCAACGTGGGCGTCCAGGACCCCCGCGGCCGCGGCGTGGAGGTCGCCCAGACCCCCATGCCGTTCTACAAGCGGGGCTGAGCGCCCCGGGAACGACCCCCAGGGGTGGTGCCGAGAGCGGACCTGCCGGACGTATTCTTCCGGCAGGCCCGCTCTTTCGTGTCCTGGCCGGGACCCGGCAGACCGCGCGGGCCCGCCGGGACCCGGGCCACGGGTGCCGGGCCCGGTCCGAGAAGGAGAGAGCCGTGTTCCTGCGAGATGTCGCCCCCGGGATCCACATGATCCAGAGCCACGGGGTGAACTGCTACCTGCTCGAGGGCCGGGAGGGTCTCACGCTCGTGGACGCGGGGCTGCCACGGGCGTGGAACGAGCTGGGGTGGGCGGTCCGCGAGCTGGGCCGCACCCCGCAGGACCTCAAGGCCCTCGTGCTGACCCACGCGCACTTCGACCACGTGGGGGTCGCCGCGAAGCTGGTGACCCGGCTGGGCCTGCCGGTGTACGCGCACCGCAGCGAGCGCCACCTGGCCGCCCACCCGTACAGCTACGCCCACGAGAACCCCGCGGCGCTCTATCCCCTGCGCCACCCCCGGGCGGTCCCCGTGCTTGCGGCCATGCTCGCCGGCGGCGCAGCCGCGGTGCGCGGCGTGAGCGTGACCCGGGAGCTCGTGGCGGGGGAGACGGTGCCGGTGCCCGGAGCGCCCCGCGTGGTGTTCACCGCGGGCCACACGTGGGGCCACTGCGCGCTGCACGTCCCGGCCGCCGACGCCGTGCTGTCCGGGGACGCGCTCGTCACCCTCGACCCCTACACCGGTCTGACCGGCCCGCGCATCGTGGCCGGTGCGGCCACCGCCGATGCCCAGATGGCGGTGGCCTCGCTGGACGCGATCGCCGCCACCGGGGCCACCACCGTCCTGCCGGGCCACGGGGACCCCTGGCGGCTGGGAGCCGAGCGGGCGGCGTCGCGAGCCCGGGTGAACGGGGTCGCCTGAGCGGCGGACGCGCATATTACGTCGCGGACGGGGATTCGTCCAGCACAGGTGTGGACAACGGGGCAGATCTGGCCTAAGCTAGTGCTTTGCGTTGTCCCTTATGCATGCGTGCCTTCATATAGCGGTGGGCGCCGCAGGGGCGGTCGGCGAGTCTCCTCGTGACCGGCCCCTTTTTCTCTCCCCGGGAACCTCGCGTATTCACTGCATGTCTGTGGAAGGATCACATCTTGGTCGCCTCGAGCACCGATACGAACGTCTCCGCCAACCACCCCACCAGCGACAACATCCCTCGCCGCGTCTCCTTCGCGAAGATCCACGAGCCGCTGGACGTCCCCAACCTGCTGGCCCTGCAGACCGACAGCTTCGACCGCCTGGTGGGCAACGAGCGCTGGCAGGCCCGCGTGGTCGAGGCCCAGGAGACCGGGGACACGAGCGTGTCCACCACGTCCGGGCTCTCCGACATCTTCGAGGAGATCTCCCCGATCGAGGACTTCCAGGGGACCATGTCCCTCTCGTTCTCCGAGCCGGAGTTCTACGACCCCAAGTACACGACGGACGAGTGCAAGGACCGTGACGCCACCTACTCGGCGCCGCTGTACGTCAAGGCCGAGTTCATGAACAACAACACGGGGGAGATCAAGCAGCAGACCGTGTTCATGGGTGACTTCCCGCTGATGACCGACAAGGGCACGTTCGTGATCAACGGGTCCGAGCGCGTCGTCGTCTCCCAGCTCGTGCGTTCCCCCGGTGCCTACTTCGAGAAGGGCCAGGACCGGACCTCCGACAAGGACATCTACTCCGCCAAGATCATCCCCTCGCGCGGTGCGTGGTTCGAGCTGGAGATCGACAAGCGCGACCAGGTGGGCGTGCGTCTGGACCGCAAGCGCAAGCAGTCCGTGACGGTCCTGCTCAAGGCGCTGGGCTGGTCCGAGGCCAAGATCCTCGAGGAGTTCGGCGAGTTCGACTCCATCCGCGCCACCCTGGAGAAGGACGGCACGGAGACCCGCGAGGAGGCGCTGCTGGACATCTACCGCAAGCTGCGCCCGGGGGAGCCCCCCACGGTGGATGCCGCCCAGTCCCTGCTGGACAACATGTACTTCAACCCCAAGCGCTACGACCTCGCCAAGGTGGGCCGCTACAAGCTCAACCGCAAGCTGGGTCTGGACAAGCCGTTCACGGACCCGGACGCCTCCGTGCTGTCCCTGGACGACATCGTGGCCATGATCCGCTACCTCGTCACCCTGCACGACGGCGGCTCCACCATGCCCGGCATCCGGGACGGCCAGGAGCGCGAGATCCACGTGGCCGTGGACGACATCGACCACTTCGGCAACCGTCGCATCCGCGCCGTGGGCGAGCTGATCGAGAACCAGATCCGCACGGGTCTCTCCCGCATGGAGCGCGTGGTCCGCGAGCGGATGACCACCCAGGACGTCGAGGCGATCACGCCCCAGACCCTGATCAACATCCGTCCCGTGGTCGCCGCGATCAAGGAGTTCTTCGGAACGTCCCAGCTCTCGCAGTTCATGGACCAGAACAACCCGCTCGCGGGCCTGACCCACAAGCGCCGCCTGTCCGCGCTGGGCCCCGGCGGCCTGTCCCGTGACCGCGCGGGCATGGAGGTCCGTGACGTCCACCCGTCGCACTACGGCCGCATGTGCCCCATCGAGACCCCCGAGGGCTCGAACATCGGCCTGATCGGCTCGCTCGCCACGTACGCGCGCATCAACCCGTTCGGGTTCATCGAGACGCCCTACCGCAAGGTCGTGGACGGCACCGTCACCGACGACGTCGTCTACCTCACCGCGGACGACGAGCGCGGGCTCACCATCGCCCAGGCCAACGCGCCGCTGACCGACGACGGCCACTTCGCCGAGGACGCCGTGCTGGCCCGTGCCTCCGACGGCTCCGGCGAGGCCGTGCTCGTGGCCCCCACGGACATCGAGTTCATGGACGTCTCCCCGCGCCAGATGGTGTCGGTGGCCACGGCCCTGATCCCGTACCTCGAGCACGACGACGCCAACCGCGCGCTCATGGGTGCGAACATGCAGCGTCAGGCCGTGCCGCTGCTGACCTCCGAGGCCCCTCTCGTGGGCACCGGCATGGAGCGCTACGCCGCCCTGGACGCCGGCGACTCCGTCCTGGCCACCAAGCCGGGCGTGGTCGAGGAGGTCTCCGCGGACCTCGTCTCCGTGCTCAACGACGACGGCACCACCACGCTCTACCCGATCAACAAGTTCGTGCGCTCCAACCCGGGCAACACGTACAACCAGCGCGTGATCGTGTCCGAGGGCCAGCGCGTCGAGCCCCGCACCGTGATCGCCGACGGCCCCTCCACGGACCACGGCGAGCTGGCGCTGGGCAAGAACCTGCTGATCGCCTACATGTCCTGGGAGGGCCTCAACTACGAGGACGCCATCATTCTCTCCCAGCGCATGGTCTCGGAGGATGTCCTGACGTCCATCCACATCGAGGAGCACGAGATCGACGCCCGCGACACCAAGCTCGGTGCCGAGGAGATCACGCGCGACATCCCGAACGTGTCCGAGGAGGTGCTCTCCGCCCTAGACGAGCGCGGCATCATCCACATCGGTGCCGAGGTCCAGGCGGGCGACATCCTGGTGGGCAAGGTCACGCCCAAGGGCGAGACCGAGCTGACCCCGGAGGAGCGCCTGCTGCGCGCCATCTTCGGCGAGAAGTCCCGCGAGGTGCGCGACACCTCCCTGAAGGTGCCCCACGGAGAGTCCGGCACCGTGATCGGCGTGCGCGTGTTCGACCGCGAGGACGAGGACGACGACCTTCCCGCCGGTGTGAACCAGGTGGTGCGCGTGTACGTGGCGCAGAAGCGCAAGATCACGGACGGCGACAAGCTCGCCGGCCGCCACGGCAACAAGGGTGTCATCTCCAAGATCCTGCCCATCGAGGACATGCCGTTCATGGAGGACGGCACCCCAGTGGACGTGATCCTGAACCCGCTGGGTGTGCCCGGCCGCATGAACCTGGGCCAGGTGCTCGAGGTCCACACCGGCTGGCTCGCCAAGCAGGGCTGGAACATCGAGGGCGACCCCGAGTGGCTGCACGGGCTGAGCAACTTCCCGAAGAGCACCGGCCCCACGAACGTGGCCACCCCGGTGTTCGACGGCGCCCGCGAGGACGAGATCTTCGACCTGCTGGACCACACCAACCCCACCCGGGACGGCGACCGCCTGATCGGGCGCTCCGGCAAGGCCAAGCTGTACGACGGCCGCTCCGGCCAGCCGTTCCCGGACCCGGTGTCCGTGGGCTACCAGTACATCCTGAAGCTCCACCACCTCGTGGACGACAAGATCCACGCGCGCTCCACCGGACCGTACTCCATGATCACCCAGCAGCCGCTGGGCGGTAAGGCGCAGTTCGGCGGCCAGCGCTTCGGTGAGATGGAGGTGTGGGCGCTGGAGGCGTACGGCGCCGCGTACACCCTCCAGGAGCTGCTCACGGTGAAGTCCGACGACGTCCACGGCCGCGTGAAGGTGTACGAGGCCATCGTCAAGGGCGAGAACATCCCCGAGCCGGGGGTGCCCGAGTCCTTCAAGGTGCTCATCAAGGAGATGCAGTCCCTGTGCCTGAACGTGGAGGTCCTCTCCGCGGACGGCAACACGGTGGAGATGCGTGACTCCGAGGACGACAGCTTCCGGGCTGCCGACGAGCTCGGCATCGACCTCTCCCACTCCGAGCCCAGCTCGGTCGAAGAGGTCTGAGACCGCTCTCGTTCCCAGTTCAGCCCGTCAGATTTCAGGATTTTACGAAAGAGGGACAGGACCTTATGTCCAACGATTCTTCATTGGGCCTCATGCGCATCGGCCTCGCCACCGCGGATCAGATCCGCGGCTGGTCCTACGGTGAGGTCAAGAAGCCGGAAACCATCAACTACCGCACGCTCAAGCCCGAGAAGGACGGCTTGTTCTGCGAGAAGATCTTCGGTCCCACCCGGGACTGGGAGTGCTACTGCGGCAAGTACAAGCGCGTGCGCTACAAGGGCATCATCTGCGAGCGCTGCGGCGTGGAGGTCACCCGCGCCAAGGTGCGCCGTGAGCGGATGGGCCACATCGAGCTCGCCGCTCCCGTGACCCACATCTGGTACTTCAAGGGCGTCCCCTCGCGCTTGGGCTACCTGCTGGACCTCGCCCCGAAGGACCTCGAGAAGGTCATCTACTTCGCGGCGTACATGATCACGTCCGTGGACGAGCAGGCCCGTCACGACGACCTGCCCAACCTGCAGGCCGCGATCGACCGTGAGAAGAAGCAGCTCGAGGACACCCGGGACGCGGACATCAACGCGATCGCCCGTGACCTCGAGAACGACCTGGCCCGCGTGGAGGAGGAGGGCGGCAAGGCCGCCGAGAAGCGCAAGCTGCGTGACTCCGCCGACCGCCAGATGGCGAACGTGCGCAAGCGCGCGGACCGCGAGATCGACTACCTGGAGAAGGTCTGGGACCGCTTCAAGAACCTCAAGGTCAACGACCTCGAGGGTGACGAGGCCCTGTACCGCCAGATGGTGGACCGCTACGGGATGTACTTCGAGGGCTCCATGGGCGCGGAGTCCATCAAGAAGCGTCTGGAGACCTTCGACCTCGCGGCCGAGGCCGAGGCGCTGCGCGAGACCATCGCCACGGGCAAGGGCCAGCGCAAGACCCGCGCCCTGAAGCGGCTGAAGGTGGTCAACGCGTTCCTGACCACCGACAACTCGCCGCTGGGCATGGTCCTGGACGCCGTGCCGGTGATCCCGCCGGAGCTGCGTCCCATGGTGCAGCTGGACGGTGGGCGCTTCGCGACCTCTGACCTCAACGACCTCTACCGTCGTGTGATCAACCGCAACAACCGCCTGAAGCGCCTGCTGGACCTCGGTGCCCCCGAGATCATCGTGAACAACGAGAAGCGCATGCTGCAGGAGGCCGTGGACTCCCTGTTCGACAACGGCCGTCGTGGCCGTCCGGTCACGGGTCCGGGCAACCGCGCCCTGAAGTCCCTCTCGGACATGCTCAAGGGCAAGCAGGGCCGCTTCCGCCAGAACCTGCTGGGCAAGCGTGTGGACTACTCCGGTCGTTCCGTGATCGTGGTGGGCCCGCAGCTGAAGCTGCACCAGTGCGGTCTGCCCAAGCAGATGGCCCTGGAGCTGTTCAAGCCGTTCGTGATGAAGCGCCTGGTGGACCTGAACCACGCGCAGAACATCAAGTCCGCCAAGCGCATGGTGGAGCGCTACCGCCCGCAGGTGTGGGACGTCCTGGAAGAGGTCATCACCGAGCACCCGGTGCTGCTGAACCGTGCCCCCACCCTGCACCGCCTGGGCATCCAGGCGTTCGAGCCGCAGCTCGTGGAGGGCAAGGCCATCCAGCTGCACCCGCTGGTGTGCGGTGCGTTCAACGCCGACTTCGACGGTGACCAGATGGCGGTGCACCTGCCGCTGTCGCCGGAGGCCCAGGCCGAGGCGCGCGTGCTGATGCTGTCCTCGAACAACATCCTCAAGCCCTCGGACGGCAAGCCGATCGCCCTGCCCTCGCAGGACATGATCATCGGCCTGTTCCACCTCACCACCGTGCGTGAGGGCTGGGCCGGGGAGGGCAACAGCTACTCGTCCGTGGCCGAGGCCATCATGGCCAACGACTCCGGCGAGCTGCACCTGAACGCCAAGTGCAAGATCCGCCTCGAGGACTTCGTGCCGTACGCCGGCTGGGAGGCTCCCGAGGGCTGGGAGCTGGGTCAGCCCGCCGTCGTGGAGACCACCCTGGGTCGCGTGCTGTTCAACGAGACCCTGCCCGAGGACTACCCGTGGGACGAGAACGTCGCGGACAAGAAGCACCTGTCCGCGCTCGTGAACGACCTCGCGGAGCGCTACCCCATGACCCGGGTGGCCCGGACCCTGGACAACCTCAAGGACGCCGGCTTCCACTGGGCCTCGCGCTCGGGCGTCACGGTGGCCATCTCGGACATCGCGACCCCGCCGGAGAAGCCCGCCATCATGGAGGGCTACGAGGCGCAGGCCGCGCGCATCCAGGGCCAGTACGACAAGGGTCTGATCGACGACGACGAGCGCCGCTCGGAGCTCATCGACATCTGGTCCAAGGCCACGGACGAGGTGGCGCAGGCCATGCGCGACAACCTCGCACCCACGAACACCATCAACCGCATGGTGTCCTCCGGTGCCCGAGGCAACTGGATGCAGGTCCGTCAGATCGCGGGCATCCGCGGTCTCGTGGCGAACCCCAAGGGCGAGATCATGCCCCGCCCCATCAAGTCCTCCTACCGTGAGGGCCTGTCGGTGCTGGAGTACTTCATCGCCACCCACGGTGCCCGCAAGGGTCTCGCGGACACCGCGCTGCGTACGGCCAACTCGGGCTACCTGACCCGTCGTCTGGTGGACGTCTCGCAGGACGTGATCGTGCGCGAGTCCGACTGCCAGACCGTGCGCGGTCTGACCCTCCCGCTCGCGGACGTCACCGACACCGGTGTGCGCACGCTGCAGGAGGACGTGGAGAACACGGTGCACGGCCGCGTGCTGGCCAGTGCCGTGGCGGATGAGAACGGCGAGGTGCTGGCCGAGGCCGGTGCGGACATGTCCGACGCCATGATCGAGAAGCTCTACGCCGCGGGTGTGGACCAGGTGCGTGTGCGCTCGGTGCTCACGTGCGAGTCCGCCGTGGGCGTGTGCGCCGCGTGCTACGGCCGCTCCCTGGCCACCAACCAGCTGGTGGACATCGGCGAGGCCGTGGGCATCGTGGCCGCGCAGTCCATCGGCGAGCCCGGCACGCAGCTGACCATGCGCACGTTCCACACCGGTGGTGTCGCGTCCTCGGACGGTGACATCACGCAGGGTCTGCCCCGTATCCAGGAGCTCTTCGAGGCCCGCACCCCCAAGGGTGTGGCCCCGATCTCCGAGGTGGCCGGCCGGGTCCGCATCGAGGACACGGACAAGTCCCTCAAGATCGTCGTGGTCCCGGACAACGGCGACGAGGAGTTCGCGTACCCCGTGCTGCGGCGCGCCAAGCTGCTCGTGGCGGACGGCGACCACGTGGACGTGGGACAGCAGCTCGTCACCGGTGCGGTGGACCCCAAGGAGGTGCTGCGCATCCGCGGTCCCCGCGAGGCGCAGAAGCACCTCGTGGACGAGGTCCAGGGCGTGTACCGCTCGCAGGGCGTGGGCATCCACGACAAGCACGTGGAGGTCATCGTCCGGCAGATGCTGCGTCGCGTGACCATCATCGAGTCCGGCGACACCGCGCTGCTGCCGGGTGAGCTGGTGGACAACGTGCGCTTCCTCGAGGCCAACCGCGGTGCGGTGGCCGAGGGCAAGCGTCCTGCCGCCGGTCGTCCGGAGCTCATGGGCATCACCAAGGCCTCGCTCGCCACGGACTCGTGGCTGTCCGCCGCGTCCTTCCAGGAGACCACGCGTGTTCTCACGCAGGCCGCCATGGAGGGCAAGTCGGACCCGCTGCTGGGCCTGAAGGAGAACGTCATCATCGGCAAGCTCATCCCCGCGGGCACCGGTCTGGACCGGTACAACAGCGTGGACGTGGAGCCCACCGAGGAGGCGAAGGCCCAGATGTTCACGGATCCGTCCGCGTTCGCCGACTTCAGCTACGCCGAGGAGAACGCCGGCGGACTCGGTTCCGAGTTCCAGGCGATTCCGCTCGACGACTACGACTTCGGCGGCAACTGAGTCGTTGTGGTTGACCTCTCACCGCAGGGGCCGGACCCGGCGTCCGGGCCCCGCGGTGAGCGCTGAGTGACCCCCGGAGCCCGGGCGCGTCCTCCCCTCGGGGGACCACGCCCGGGCTCCGTCTCGTCCGGCCCGGCCCGCTACGACGACGTCGTCGGGCCCGGTCAGCGGGTCCGTCTTCACGTGCGGGTCCACAGCTGATATGCTGGGGCAGAATTGCTCGATTCCGGGCAGTTTGCAACGAGATGGCAAATCGGACTCCGTCCTGTGGTACGCACCTTGTACCTAGATGCCATCTTTAGTCATGCTCTGCACCAGGTTCTGCGTCACCCGCCGTCCTGGAGCTCCCGGGATCACCGTTCCGTCATCGGCGGGGTCGGCATCCACCGGCCGCCGCCCCAACAGGAGGCACCGTGCCAACTATCCAGCAACTGGTCCGCAAGGGCCGGCACTCCAAGGTCGTGAAGACCAAGGCTCCCGCGCTCAAGGGCAACCCCATGAAGCGCGGCGTCTGCACCCGCGTGTTCACCACCACCCCCAAGAAGCCGAACTCGGCGCTGCGCAAGGTTGCCCGCGTGAAGCTCAACGGTGGCGTGGAGGTTACGGCCTACATCCCCGGCGAGGGCCACAACCTCCAGGAGCACTCCATCGTGCTCGTGCGCGGCGGTCGCGTGAAAGACCTGCCGGGTGTCCGCTACAAGATCGTGCGCGGCGCCCTCGACACCCAGGGTGTCAAGGGCCGCCAGCAGGCCCGCTCCCGCTACGGCGCCAAGAAGGAGAAGAAGTAATGCCTCGTAAAGGTCCCGCTCCCAAGCGCCCCCTGGTCGTCGATCCCGTCTACGGCTCGCCCGTGGTCACGCAGCTGATCAACAAGGTCCTGCAGGACGGCAAGAAGTCCACCGCCGAGCGCATCGTCTACGGTGCTCTCGAGGGTGTGCGCAACAAGACCAACTCCGATCCCGTGGCCACCCTGAAGAAGGCCCTCGAGAACGTGAAGCCGGCCCTCGAGGTCCGCTCCCGTCGCGTGGGCGGTGCCACCTACCAGGTGCCGGTCGAGGTCAAGGCCGGTCGCGCGCAGGCCCTGTCCCTGCGCTGGCTCGTGGGCTACTCCAAGGCCCGCCGTGAGAACACCATGACCGAGCGTCTGCAGAACGAGATCCTGGACGCGTCCAACGGTCTCGGTGCCGCTGTGAAGCGCCGCGAGGACACTCACAAGATGGCCGAATCCAACAAGGCCTTCGCCCACTACCGCTGGTAAAATTGGGCAGCCCCGTCGGCCCCGCCCAGAGCGGGGCCGACACCGGGCCCGGCACCACCTTTTACGAAGGGAACCATCGTGGCACTCGACGTGCTTACCGACCTCAAGAAGGTCCGCAACATCGGCATCATGGCTCACATCGATGCCGGTAAGACCACGACCACCGAACGAATCCTGTTCTACACGGGCATCAACCACAAGCTCGGCGAGACGCACGACGGTGCCTCCACGATGGACTGGATGGCGCAGGAGCAGGAACGCGGCATCACCATCACCTCCGCCGCGACCTCGTGCTACTGGCACGACTACCAGATCAACATCATCGACACCCCGGGCCACGTGGACTTCACGGTCGAGGTCGAGCGCTCCCTGCGCGTGCTCGACGGCGCCGTGGCGGTCTTCGACGGCAAGGAGGGCGTGGAGCCCCAGTCCGAGACAGTGTGGCGTCAGGCGGACAAGTACGAGGTCCCCCGCATCTGCTTCGTCAACAAGATGGACAAGCTCGGCGCGGACTTCTACTTCACCGTGGACACCATCAAGTCCCGTCTGGGTGCCACCCCGCTGGTTCTGCAGCTGCCCATCGGTGCCGAGAACGACTTCGTGGGCGTCATCGACCTGGTCACCATGAAGGCACTGGTCTGGGAGGGCGACTCCAAGGGCGACGTCTCCCTGGGTGCCAAGTACGAGACCCGCGAGATCCCCGAGGACCTCCAGGACCGCGCCGCGGAGTACCGCAACCAGCTGGTCGAGGCCGTCGCCGAGTCCGACGACGACCTCATGGAGAAGTACCTCGGCGGCGAAGAGCTCACCGAGGACGAGATCAAGATGGGCGTGCGCAAGCTCACCATCTCCTCGGCCGCGTACCCCGTGCTGTGCGGCTCCGCGTTCAAGAACCGCGGTGTGCAGCCCATGCTCGACGCCGTGGTGGACTACCTGCCCTCCCCGCTGGACGTGGAGGACGTGCAGGGCCACTCCGTCAACGACGAGGAAGAGGTGCTCACCCGCACCGCCGACGCCAACGGCCCCTTCGCGGCCCTGGCGTTCAAGGTCGCGGCGCACCCGTTCTACGGCCAGCTGACCTACATCCGCGTGTACTCCGGCAAGGCCAAGGCCGGCGAGCAGGTGCTGAACTCCACCAAGGGCAAGCGCGAGCGCATCGGCAAGCTCTTCCAGATGCACTCCAACAAGGAGAACCCGGTGGAGGAGATCTCCGCCGGTCACATCTACGCCGCGATCGGGCTCAAGGACACCACCACGGGCGACACCCTGTGCGATCCCTCGAACCCCATCGTGCTGGAGTCCATGAGCTTCCCGAAGCCCGTGATCTTCGTGGCCATCGAGCCCAAGACCAAGGGTGACCAGGAGAAGCTCTCCACCGCCATCCAGAAGCTCTCCGCCGAGGACCCCACCTTCACGGTGTCCCTGAACGACGAGACCGGCCAGACCGAGATCGGCGGCATGGGCGAGCTGCACCTGGACATCCTGGTGGACCGCATGAAGCGCGAGTTCAAGGTCGAGGCCAACGTGGGCAAGCCCCAGGTGGCCTACCGCGAGACGATCAAGAAGGCCGTCGAGAAGGTCGACTACACCCACAAGAAGCAGACCGGCGGTTCCGGCCAGTTCGCCAAGGTGCAGGTCTCCTTCGAGCCGCTGCCCCTGGACGCCGAGGAGCTGTACGAGTTCGACAACGCCGTGACCGGTGGTCGCGTGCCGCGCGAGTACATCCCCTCCGTGGACCACGGCATCCAGGACGCCATGCAGCTGGGCATCCTCGCCGGGTACCCGGTGGTGGGCGTGAAGGCCACCCTGATCGACGGTGCGTACCACGACGTCGACTCCTCGGAGATGGCGTTCAAGATCGCCGGCTCCATGGTGTTCAAGGAGGGCGCGCGCCGCGCGAACCCGGTGCTGCTCGAGCCGCTCATGGCGGTCGAGGTGCGCACGCCGGAGGAGTACATGGGCGACGTCATCGGCGACCTGAACTCCCGTCGCGGCCAGATCCAGTCCATGGAGGACGTCACGGGCGTGAAGCTCGTGCAGGCGCTGGTGCCCCTGTCCGAGATGTTCGGCTACATCGGCGACCTGCGTTCCAAGACCCAGGGACGTGCCGTGTACTCGATGCAGTTCGACAGCTACTCGGAGGTCCCCAAGGCCGTGGCCGAGGAGATCATCCAGAAGAACCGCGGCGAGTGAGCCCCCGGGGTTCGCCCCGGAATTTCAGTAAATTCGTAATCCAGAAGTAGACTTGCACAGGTTTCGACACGCTCAGCGCCGACGCGCTGCGGTCCCCAGGCTCCGTGGTCCGGAGCAGTCGAGCAAGTCTCACCTCAATGTTCTAGGAGGAACACACCATGGCGAAGGCCAAGTTCGAGCGCACCAAGCCGCACCTCAACATCGGCACCATCGGCCACGTTGACCACGGCAAGACCACGCTCACCGCTGCAATCTCCAAGGTCCTGGCCGACAAGTACCCGGACGTCAACGAGCAGCGCGACTTCGGTGCCATCGACTCCGCCCCGGAGGAGAAGCAGCGCGGCATCACGATCAACATCGCGCACATCGAGTACCAGACCGACAAGCGCCACTACGCCCACGTGGACGCCCCCGGTCACGCCGACTACGTGAAGAACATGATCACCGGTGCGGCGCAGATGGACGGCGCCATCCTCGTGGTCGCCGCCACGGACGGCCCCATGGCCCAGACCCGCGAGCACGTGCTGCTCGCCCGCCAGGTGGGCGTGCCCTACCTGCTGGTGGCCCTGAACAAGTCCGACATGGTGGACGACGAGGAGCTCCTCGACCTGGTCGAGATGGAGGTCCGCGAGCTGCTGTCGGACCAGGGCTTCGACGGTGACAACGCCCCCGTGGTGCGCGTCTCCGCTCTGAAGGCCCTCGAGGGAGACCCCGAGTGGGTCAAGTCCGTCGAGGAGCTCATGGAGGCCGTGGACGAGAACGTGCCGGACCCCGTCCGTGACACCGACAAGCCCTTCCTCATGCCCATCGAGGACGTCTTCACCATCACCGGTCGCGGCACCGTGGTGACCGGCCGCGCCGAGCGCGGCACCCTGCCGATCAACTCCGAGGTCGAGATCGTGGGCATCCGCCCCGTGCAGAAGACCACGGTGACCGGCATCGAGATGTTCCACAAGCAGATGGACGAGGCCATGGCGGGCGAGAACTGCGGCCTGCTGCTGCGCGGTCTCAAGCGCGACGACGTCGAGCGCGGCCAGGTGGTGTGCAAGCCGGGTTCCATCACCCCGCACACCGACTTCGAGGCGAACGTGTACATCCTCTCCAAGGAGGAGGGTGGACGTCACAACCCGTTCTACTCGAACTACCGTCCGCAGTTCTACTTCCGCACCACGGACGTCACCGGCGTCATCACGCTGCCCGAGGGCACCGAGATGGTCATGCCCGGTGACAACACCGAGATGACGGTCGAGCTCATCCAGCCGATCGCCATGGAGGAGGGCCTCGGCTTCGCCATCCGCGAGGGCGGCCGCACCGTGGGCTCCGGACGAGTCACCAAGATCATCAAGTAAGTGCCGATGATCCGGTGAGGCGTTGAGCCTCGCCGCATCGAAGCCCCGCGCGTCCACTGTGGCGTGCGGGGCTTCGTCGTACCCGGCGTGCACCACGACTCGGAGGGCCGGCGCGGTGGGGGAGGACTCCCGCCCTGTTTGCACCCTGGTGCATCCTCTGGCAGAATGGTCGCTGTTGTTCGCTCGGCGGTGCGAGAAATCGCGCCCCCAGGACGGACGTCGGAACCACGGCGAGAACCGGGTGCAGAGCAGGTGCGCAGCCGAAGCAAGCGCCATGGGCTCCGCACGGCGCGACCGCACCGCGGACAACCACTTTCACCGGCACCGGGTCACTGTGTGGACTCGGCCGCGTCGCCACTGCGCGACACGCCCGAGTTCGGGTGCCGGAGCCCCGGCAGGGTGAGGAACCCGGAACACCTCCGGATTCAGCCTGTGCGAGGTGGCGTGGACCACGCCGAACACAAGGAGTCACGGACTCCATACAGGGAAGTACTTGAAGAAAGAGAGTCACGACGCCATGGCGGGACAAAAAATCCGCATCCGGCTGAAGTCCTATGACCACGAGGTCATCGACGTCTCGGCCCGGAAGATCGTTGAGACGGTGACGCGCGCAGGTGCCACGGTGGTGGGACCCGTTCCGCTGCCCACCGAGAAGAATGTGTACTGCGTGATCCGCTCGCCGCACAAGTACAAGGACAGCCGTGAGCACTTCGAGATGCGCACGCACAAGCGGCTGATCGACATCATCGACCCCACGCCCAAGGCCGTCGACTCGCTCATGCGTCTCGACCTGCCCGCTGACGTGAACATCGAAATCAAGCTGTAAAAAGGATCGCACCCCAATGACTACCACTTTCGAACGCCAGGTGAAGGGCCTGCTGGGCACCAAGCTCGGCATGACCCAGGTCTGGGACGAGAACGGGAAGTTCGTGCCGGTGACCGTGGTCAAGGCCGACTCCAACGTCGTGACGCAGCTGCGCAACGAGGACAAGGACGGCTACAACGCCGTGCAGATCGGCTTCGGTGCGATCGATCCCCGCAAGGTGACCAAGCCCCTGGCCGGTCACTTCGCCGCTGCCGGCGTGACGCCCCGCCGCCACGTCGTCGAACTGCGTACTTCCGACGCCGCCGCCTACGAGCTCGGGCAGGAACTGTCCGTCGAGCTCTTCGAGGCTGGCTCCAAGGTCGACGTGGTCGGCACCACCAAGGGCAAGGGCACCGCCGGTGTCATGAAGCGTCACGGCTTCTCCGGCGTGGGCGCCTCCCACGGTGCGCACAAGAACCACCGCAAGCCGGGTTCCATCGGCGGCGCGTCGTACCCCGCTCGCGTGTTCAAGGGCATGCGCATGGCCGGTCGGATGGGCAACGCCCGTCACACCACCATGAACCTGACCGTGCACGCGGTTGACGCCGAGAACTCCCTGCTGCTCATCAAGGGTGCCCTGCCGGGCCCCAAGGGTTCGGTCGTCCTCGTCCGTTCCACCGTGAAGGGAGCTTGATACCCATGGCAACTGAAACCGTCAACGTCGAGCTGCCCGCTGAGATCTTCGACGCGCAGACCAATGTGGCGCTGCTGCACCAGGTCGTCGTCGCGCAGCTGGCCGCCGCCCGTCAGGGCACGCACAAGACCAAGACCCGCGCCGAGGTCTCCGGCGCCGGCCGCAAGCCGTTCAAGCAGAAGGGCACCGGCCGGGCTCGTCAGGGCTCCATCCGCGCCCCTCACATGACCGGTGGTGGCGTGGTGCACGGCCCCACGCCGCGTGACTACTCCCAGCGCACGCCCAAGAAGATGAAGGCGGCTGCCCTGCGCGGTGCCCTCTCCGACCGGGCCCGCAACGGCCGCATCCACGTGGTCGCCGAGCTGGGTGGCTCGCAGCCGTCCACCAAGGCCGCCAAGGAGGCGCTGCGCTCGATCTCCGAGCGCAAGAACCTGCTGGTCGTGCTGGGCCGCGGCGAGGACAACGCCGCGCTGTCCGTGCGCAACCTGGTGAACGTGCACGCGGTGTACGCCGATCAGCTCAACACGTACGACGTGCTGGTCTCGGACGACGTGGTCTTCACCAAGGCCGCCTACGACTCGTTCGTCGCAGCCGCGTCCGGTAGCAAGCAGGAGGACGCCAAGTGAGCGCCATCTACAACAAGGACCCGCGCGACGTCATCATCCGTCCCGTGGTCTCCGAGAAGTCCTACGGCCTGATCGACGAGGGCAAATACACCTTCCAGGTGGACCCCTCGGCGAACAAGACCGAGATCAAGTACGCGATCGAGCAGATCTTCGGCGTGAAGGTCGCGTCCATCAACACTCTCAACCGACCCGGCAAGCGCAAGCGCACTCGCTTCGGCTGGGGACAGCGGAAGGCCACCAAGCGTGCCGTCGTGTCCCTTCGGGAAGGCTCCATCGACATCTTCGGCGGTCCGCTCTCCTGAGCGGAGACCACTTTAACGAGGAACTCAAAACATGGCTATCCGTAAGCACAAGCCGACAACCCCGGGCCGTCGTGGCTCGTCGGTTGCGGACTTCGTAGAAATCACGCGCACCACACCCGAGAAGTCCCTGGTGCGTCCGCTGCCCAAGAAGGGCGGGCGCAACAACACGGGCCGCATCACCACCCGTCACAAGGGCGGTGGGCACAAGCGCCAGTACCGCGTGATCGACTTCCGTCGTCACGACAAGGACGGTGTGGACGCCAAGGTCGCGCACATCGAGTACGACCCGAACCGCACCGCGCGCATCGCGCTGCTGCACTACGTGGACGGCACCAAGCGCTACATCATCGCGCCCAACCGCCTGAAGCAGGGCGACGTGGTGGAGTCCGGCCCCAACGCGGACATCAAGCCGGGCAACAACCTCCCGCTGCGCAACATCCCCGTGGGCACCGTGCTCCACGCCGTGGAGCTGCGCCCGGGCGGCGGCGCCAAGCTCGCCCGTTCCGCCGGTGCCTCCGTGCAGCTGGTGGCCCGCGAGGGCAAGTACGGCCAGCTGCGCCTGCCCTCCGGTGAGATCCGCAACGTGGACGTGCGCTGCCGCGCGACCATCGGCGAGGTCGGCAACGCCGAGCAGTCGAACATCAACTGGGGCAAGGCCGGCCGCAACCGCTGGAAGGGCATCCGCCCGACCGTCCGCGGCGTCGTGATGAACCCGGTGGACCACCCCCACGGTGGTGGTGAGGGCAAGACCTCCGGTGGACGTCACCCGGTCAACCCCAATGGCAAGCCCGAGGGACGCACCCGTCGCCCCAACAAGGAAAGCGACAAGCTCATCGTGCGTCGTCGCCGTACCGGCAAGAACAAGCGCTAAGGAGCCTGACTAATGCCACGCAGCCTCAAGAAGGGCCCTTTCGTTGATCAGCACCTCTTCGTGAAGGTCGCCAGGGAGAACGAGAAGGGCACCAAGAACGTCATCAAGACGTGGTCCCGCCGCTCGATGATCATCCCCGACATGCTCGGCCACACGATCGCCGTGCACGACGGACGCAAGCACGTTCCGGTCTTCATCACGGAGTCGATGGTCGGCCACAAGCTCGGCGAATTCGCTCCCACCCGCACGTTCCGCGGCCATGTGAAGGACGACAAGAAGGGCAAGCGTCGCTGACCCCACGGGGTGAGCACGTTGCACTTCTTCGACAAGACGAGAGAAGGAAAGCAATGGAAGCCAAGGCATCTGCGCGCTACATCCGCGTGACGCCTATGAAGGCCCGGCGCGTCGTCAACCTGATTCGTGGCCAGCAGGCGAATGAGGCATTGGCGATTCTGAAGTTTGCCCCCCAGGCAGCTTCGGAGCCGGTGTTCAAGGTTCTCGAATCCGCCGTGGCCAACGCCCGGCAGAAGGCCGATCGTGACGGCCTCGCGTTCAAGCCGGAGGACCTCGTGGTCTCTGCGGCCTTCGTGGACGAGGGACCCACCATGAAGCGGTTCCAGCCGCGTGCCCAGGGCCGTGCGTACCGCATCAACAAGCGCACGAGCCACGTGACCGTGGTCGTGGCGACCCCGGAGAAGGAGGAGGTCCGCTAAGTGGGACAGAAAATCAACCCCAACGGATTCCGTCTGGGCATCACCACCGACCACGTCTCGCACTGGTACTCCGACTCGCACCAGAAGGGTCAGCAGTACAAGGACTACATCCGCGAGGACGTGAAGATCCGCGAGCTCATGTCCAAGGGCATGGACCGCGCCGGCATCTCCAAGGTCGAGATCGAGCGCACCCGTGACCGTGTCCGCGTGGACATCCACACGGCGCGTCCGGGCATCGTCATCGGTCGCCGCGGCGCCGAGGCCGACCGCATCCGCGGTGAGCTCGAAAAGCTCACCGGCAAGCAGATCCAGCTGAACATCCTCGAGGTCAAGAACCCCGAGATCGACGCTCAGCTGGTGGCGCAGGGTGTCGCCGAGCAGCTCGCCTCCCGCGTGGCGTTCCGCCGCGCCATGAAGAAGGCCATCCAGTCCGCGCAGCGCGCGGGCGCCAAGGGCATCCGCATCCAGTGCGCCGGCCGCCTGGGCGGCGCCGAGATGTCCCGCTCGGAGTTCTACCGCGAAGGCCGTGTGCCCCTGCACACCCTGCGCGCGAACATCGACTACGGCTTCTTCGAGGCGAAGACCACCTTCGGCCGCATCGGTGTGAAGGTCTGGGTCTACAAGGGCGATCTCACCGACAAGGAACTGGCCGCCCAGCAGGCCGCTGCTCCGTCCTCGCGCGGGCGCAACGACCGTCGCGGTGGCGGCGGAGGCGGCGAGCGTCGTCGTCGCCCGAATGATCGTAACGACCGTGGCGGACGCCGTGAGCGCGACTCCGCCGCTGCCCCGCAGCAGAGCACCGCTGCGGAGGCGACCAACGCAGAGGGTGGTAAGTAATGCTCATCCCACGTCGTGTGAAGTTCCGCAAGCAGCACCACCCGCGCCGTCGGGGACAGGCCAAGGGCGGAACCCAGGTCACGTTCGGTGAGTGGGGCATCCAGGCGCTGAGCCCGGCCTACGTCACGAACCGTCAGATCGAGGCCGCGCGTATCGCCATGACCCGTCACATCAAGCGTGGCGGCAAGGTCTGGATCAACATCTACCCGGACCGTCCCCTGACCAAGAAGCCCGCCGAGACCCGCATGGGTTCCGGTAAGGGTTCCCCCGAGTGGTGGATCGCCAACGTCAAGCCCGGACGCATCATGTTCGAGATCTCCGGCGTGAGCGAGGAAGTGGCGCGTGAGGCGCTGCGTCTGGCAATCCACAAGCTCCCGATGAAGGCACGCATCGTGCGTCGCGAAGGCGGTGAATGATCAATGGCTATTGGATCCAAGGATCTGAACATGGACAACCTCGCGGCTCTTGACACCGGTGCCCTCACCGACCAGCTGCGCAAGTCCAAGGAAGAGCTGTTCAACCTGCGCTTCCAGGCCGCGACCGGTCAGCTCGAGAGCAACGGGCGTCTCAAGTCCGTCAAGCGGGACATCGCCCGGATCTACACCGTTCTGCGTGAGCGCGAGCTGGGGATCCGCGAGGACGTGGCGCCGGCTGCCGGGACGACCGAGAAGAAGGCCTCGAAGAAGGCTGCCAAGTCTGAGGATGATGCCAAGTGAGCGAGCAGGTCAACAACGAAGCGGCCGCGGCCGAGCGCGGTGACCGCAAGTCCCGCCAGGGCTACGTGGTCTCCGACAAGATGGACAAGACCGTGGTGGTCCAGGTCGAGGATCGCGTGAAGCACGCGCTCTACGGCAAGGTGCTGCGCAAGTCCAAGCGGGTGAAGGCCCACGACGAGCAGAACTCCTGCGGCGTCGGGGACCTCGTGCGGATCGTCGAGACCCGCCCCCTGTCCGCCAACAAGACCTGGCGGATCGTGGAGATCGTGGAGAAGGCCAAGTAGGCCCCATCCAGTGATCCTGTGACGAGGGCCCTGATCCGGTGCAGCCGGGTCGGGGCCCTTCGTCGTCCCCGAAGGCGGTTCCGTGTGCGGAGCCCCGCCAGTTTTCGAGAGCAGGGAGGACGTCCCGTGACCGCCACACCCGAGCAGCGCCGGCCCCCGAAGGTTCCGCGCCCCACGCCGGTGCCCCGCGTGACCGGCCCGACCGTGCGCGGCTGGGAGCGCGCCCTGGCCGCGGGCGGCGCGGAGGCCCGCGCGGTGCGGGACGAGATCGCCGCGGTCCTGGCCGGGGGCACTCCGCTGTGCGAGCACGAGGACGTCCCCGCCGGAGAGCCCTCTCGGCGCATTGTCACGTTCCTGTTCGAGGACCCGCACGCCACCGACGTCCTGCTCTTCGCCAACCGCCTCACGGACGAGTCCTCGCTCTCCGAGTGCCTGATGCGGCGGCTGCCGGGCACGAACGTGTGGCACGTCGGGTTCCGGATGCGCGCCTCCTGGCGGGCGTCCTACTGCTTCCTGCCCGTGCGTCCCGGGCAGCCCGCGCCGTGGGAGGTGGGCGGGGACCACGTGCGGCTGCGCGCGGCGCTGGACCGCGGCGTCGTCGACCCCCGCAACCCGCACACCTGCCCCACCCAGCTCGGACGGGAGATGAGCGTGGTCGCCCTGGACCGGGCCCCGTGCTCGCCGTGGCCGGTGCGCCCGGACCCCGCGGCCGCGACGCCGCGGTGGGAGACGGCGGACGGCGGGCTGCGCGTGACGGTCCAGCCCGTGCGGGCGCCGGGTGCGGCGGGGGAGCGGGAGGCGGCCACGGTGCTCGTGCTCGACGGCCAGGTGTGGCTCGCCCAGGGTCTCGTGGCCGCGGTGCGCTCCGCCGTCGCGGACGGTGCCCTGCGGCCCGTCACGCTCGTGCTCGTGGACTCCGGTGGTCGGGACCGCCGCTGGGCCGAGCTGGACGGGACCTCGGGCTTCGAGGACCGCCTCGCGGACCGGTTCCTGCCGTGGCTCGCCGCGCACCACGGGGTGTCCCGCGATCCGCGGCGCGTGGCCGTGGTGGGTCAGAGCCTCGGGGGTCTCACCGCGCTGCTGTGCGCGCTGCGGCGCCCGGACGCGGTGGGCCGGGCCGTCTCCCAGTCCGCCTCGCTGTGGCAGCGTGCCCCCTTCGACGCGGTGCGCGCCGCCCTCGCCGCGGACGACGCCGCCGGGCTGGCGGACACGCGCATCGTCGCCGAGGTGGGGGAGCATGAGTGGGTTCTCACCGGCCCGCACGACGAGTTCGCCCGGGTGCTGGCCGAGACCCCGGCCCGGCTGGGCCTGCGGCGCTACGACGGCGGTCACGACTGGGCCTGCTGGCGCGAGTCGCTCGTGCCGGCCCTCGTGGAGCTCTTCTCGGGCGAGGGACACGCAGCTGCCGCCGAGTGCCGCGCGTAGTGGGCGGGGAGCGCCGGTGGCCCGCCGAGGGAGCGTCCACGGTGGCAACGGGGAGGCAAGGCAGTCCGACGGGCCAGGACTGGAGTTCCGGGTTCCCACGCGGTAGAGTAGGCCGGTACGCGTGTCGACGCACGTGTGCCCTTCTCTGGCTTCGACCCTGCTGAGTCAGAATCCTCGCGCCGATCCGTCCGTGCAAGCACGGACCAGGACCGGCCGCAAGCCCCCGCACACGCGTGCGGGCGTGGCAGCGCACCGTCCTCGACGGTGCGCACGCTGCGAGAACTTGCCCGTTGATTCTGCGCTCAGACACGAATCCGGGCAGGGCAGCAGGGCGGATTGCTCCGCCCCTCACGTGCGGTCTCCGCGTACGAACTCCGCGCAGTGCCTCGGGCCCCTCCTACGGCTTCGGGGAGGACCACGGCGTGGAGCGTTCACACGACCACCGTTCCGCAAGGCTCGACATTCAGTGGGTTTGGATGAGAACCGGCGCGACGACAGGAGTATTCAGTGATTCAGCAGGAATCGCGGCTGCGGGTTGCCGACAACACGGGTGCGAAGGAAATTCTCACCATCCGTGTGCTCGGCGGATCCGGACGCCGCTACGCAGGCATCGGTGACGTCATCGTCGCCACCGTCAAGGACGCCATCCCCGGCGGCAACGTCAAGAAGGGCGACGTGGTCAAGGCGGTTGTGGTGCGTACCAAGAAGCAGAGGCGCCGTCCCGACGGTTCCTACATCCGTTTTGACGAGAACGCCGCAGTGATCTTGAAGAACGACGGGGACCCCCGCGGCACGCGCATCTTCGGCCCCGTGGGCCGTGAGCTGCGCGACAAGAAGTTCATGAAGATCGTCTCGCTGGCTCCGGAGGTGCTCTGACATGGCGAAATTCAAGATCAAGACCGGTGACCTCGTGCAGGTCATCACCGGCAAGAACAAGGGCGAGCAGGGCAAGGTTCTGCGCGTGATCACCGAGACCTCCCGCGTGGTGGTCGAGGGCGTCAACGTGGTGACCAAGCACAAGCGCGCCAATGCCCAGGGCGAAGCCGGCGGCCTCGTCAAGTCCGAGGCTCCGATCCACATCTCGAACGTGATGCTCGTGGATCCCGAGACCGGCAAGCCGACCCGTGTGGGCTACCGCACCGAGACCGTGGAGCGTGACGGCAAGCAGAAGACCGTCCGCGTCCGCGTGTCCAAGAGCACCGGCAAGGATCTGTGATGAGCGAAACGACCGAAACCAACTTCACCCCCCGGTTCAAGACCAAGTACCAGGAGACCGTTGCCCCGGCGCTGCAGGAGCAGTTCGGCTACGCGAACGTCATGGAGATGCCGCGCGTGGTCAAGGTCGTGGTCAACATGGGTCTGGGCGAGGCGGCCAAGGACTCCAAGCTGGTGGACAACGCCATCAAGGACCTCACCGCCATCACGGGTCAGAAGCCCGTGGTCAACCGCGCCAAGAAGTCCATCGCGCAGTTCAAGCTGCGTGAGGGCATGCCCATCGGCGCGCACGTGACCATGCGCGGTGACCGCATGTGGGAGTTCCTGGACCGTCTTGTCACGCTCGCGCTGCCGCGCATCCGTGACTTCCGTGGTCTGTCCGACCGCCACTTCGACGGCAACGGCAACTACACCTTCGGCCTGACGGAGCAGTCCATGTTCCACGAGATCGACCAGGACAAGATCGATCGCGTGCGCGGCATGGACATCACCGTGGTGACCTCCGCCAAGACCGACGACGAGGGTCGTGCGCTGCTGAAGGCGCTCGGCTTCCCGTTCAAGACCAACTGATTCATCGACGCCAGAAGGTCCCTGCGGGCTGCAACCGGCAGGGAAACCGTGGTGAGGAAGGGCTGAAGCCCACATGACAATGACAGATCCTGTCGCAGACATGCTGACGCGTCTGCGCAACGCGAACTCCGCCTATCACGACACCGTGAGCATGCCGTACTCCAAGCTGAAGGCTCGGATCGCGGACATCCTCAAGGTCGAGGGCTACATCGCGGACTGGACCGAGGAGCCCGCACGGGTCGGCAAGACGCTCACCCTGAAGCTCAAGTTCGGCTCCAACCGTGAGCGCTCGATCGCCGGTGTTCGCCGCATCTCCAAGCCGGGACTGCGCGTCTACGCCAAGTCCACCAACCTCCCTCGGGTGTTCGGTGGCCTCGGTATCGCGATCCTGTCCACCTCCTCCGGGCTGCTGACTGACAAGCAGGCCGGCAAGAAGGGCGTGGGCGGGGAAGTCCTCGCGTACGTCTGGTAATCGGTAGCACAGAAGAAGAAAGGAAGAAGACATGTCACGTATTGGACGTCTCCCGATCTCTGTGCCCGCCGGTGTGGAGGTTTCCGTGGACGGTTCCGCGGTGTCGGTCAAGGGCCCCAAGGGCACGCTGACCCACACGGTCGCGGCACCCATCACGGTGGTCGTGGAGGACGGCACCGTTCAGGTGTCCCGCCCCAACGACGAGCGCGAGTCCCGCTCGCTGCACGGTCTCACGCGTTCCCTGATCGCCAACATGGTCCAGGGTGTGTCCGAGGGATACACCAAGCAGCTGGAGATCGTGGGCACCGGTTACCGCGTGCAGGCCAAGGGCGCCGACCTCGAGTTCGCTCTGGGCTACAGCCACCCGGTTCCCTTCAGCGCGCCGGAGGGCATCACGCTCTCGGTCGAGGGGAACAACAAGGTCGCCGTGTCCGGCATCGACAAGCAGCAGGTTGGCCAGGTCGCCGCGAAGATCCGCTCCCTGCGTCTGCCCGATCCCTACAAGGGCAAGGGTGTTCGTTACGCCGGCGAGCAGATCCGCCGCAAGGCCGGAAAGGCTGGTAAGTAATCATGGCTCTCGTAATCAAGGGCAAGTCGAAGGCTGCTCAGCGGGCTCGGCGTCACCGCCGCGTTCGCAAGCACATCGCCGGAACCGCGCTGCGCCCCCGCCTGGTGGTCACGCGTTCCACCCGCCACATGGTCGCCCAGGTGATCGACGACGACAAGGGCCACACCCTCGTCTCGGCCTCCACCATGGAGAACGACCTGCGTGCGTCGTCCGACGACAAGACCGCCAAGGCCAAGCGCATCGGTGAGCTGATCGCCGAGCGCGCCAAGGCCGCGGGGATCGAGACCGTCGTGTTCGACCGCGGCGGCAACAAGTACCACGGCCGCGTGGCCGCGGTGGCCGAGGGTGCCCGTGAAGGAGGTCTGGCGCTGTGAGCGAGCAGAAGAACGAGAAGGAAACTCAGGTGAGCGAAGCCACCAACGGTTCCAACGAGACGACCGGGGCTGCCTCGGAGCGTCAGGGGACTGACGAGAACCGCGGCGGACGCGGCGGTCGCAAGGAGCGCGCCGGACGCGGGAAGCTCCGCGGGGGGGGTGTCACCGTCACTCGAGGCCCCGGCGGTCGTGGCGGCCGCGACGACGACAAGGACAAGTTCCTCGAGCGCGTCGTGACCATCAACCGCGTGTCCAAGGTGGTCAAGGGCGGTCGTCGCTTCAGCTTCACCGCCCTCGTGGTCGTCGGTGACGGCAACGGCATGGTCGGCGTGGGCTACGGCAAGGCCAAGGAGGTCCCCGCCGCTATCTCCAAGGGTGTGGAGGAGGCGAAGAAGAACTTCTTCCGCGTGCCCCGCATCGAGGACCGCACTATCCCGCACCGCGTGCAGGGCGAGGCCGCTGCCGGTGTCGTCATGCTCCGCCCGGCAACCCCGGGTACCGGTGTGATCGCCGGTGGTCCGGTGCGCGCCGTGCTGGAGTGCGCCGGGATCCACGACGTGCTGTCCAAGTCCCTGGGCTCGTCCAACCAGATCAACATCGTGCACGCGACCATCCAGGCGCTGCGTGAGCTCGAGGAGCCCGCGTCCGTGGCCGCCCGTCGTGGGCTGCCCATGGACGAGGTCGTCCCGGCGCCGCTGCTGCGTGACATCCAGAAGGCAGGTGCCTGATGAACGGAAAGCGCATCCAGGCCACCGGCGCGTCCCTGCGCGTGAAGCAGGTCCGCTCCGTGGTCGGTCAGAAGCAGAACATGCGCGACACCCTGCGCTCGCTCGGTCTCAAGCGTCCGGGCCAGGTCGTGGAGCGCAAGGCCGATGCGGCCACCGCGGGCATGATCAACACGGTGTCGCATCTCGTCGAGGTTGAGGAGGCTTGAGCATGGCTGAGAACACCCAGAACAAGAGCCACGCTCTGAAGGTTCACCACCTGCGTCCGGCCCCCGGATCGCACCAGGCCAAGACCCGTCTTGGCCGTGGTGAGGCCTCCAAGGGCAAGACGTCCGGTCGCGGTACCAAGGGCACCAAGGCGCGCTACCAGGTCAAGGCCGGGTTCGCCGGCGGCCAGCTGCCGCTGTACATGCGGCTGCCCAAGCTGCGCGGGTTCAAGAACCCGTTCCGCGTGGAGTACCAGGTCGTGAACCTGGACCGCCTGGGCGAGCTGTTCCCCGAGGGTGGCACCGTCACCGTCGCGGACCTCGTCGCCAAGGGCGCCGTGCGCAAGAACCAGCCGGTCAAGGTGCTGGGCAGCGGAGAGATCTCCGTGGCCCTGAACATCACCGCGGACAAGTTCTCGGCCTCCGCGGCCGAGAAGATCTCCGCGGCGGGTGGTTCCACGCAGAACGCGTGAACGCTGCAGTTGTAGGGTGAGACCCTGAACTGGAACGGGCCCCGTGCCGGATTGCCGGCACGGGGCCCGTTGCTTTTCCCAGGGTGTCCGCACCGCTGCCCGAAGGGGCTCCCGGACATCCTTCGCTAGACTTGCCCGGGGTCGGAACCGACCGGGCCACCACGTTCTTGGAGGAGGACCTGTGCTCAGTGCTTTCGCGCGGGCGTTTACCACGCCGGAGCTGCGCAACAAGCTGCTGTTCACACTGGGGATCATCGTGATCTATCGGCTGGGGACGTTCATCCCGGCCCCGGGTGTGGACTACGGCAACGTCCAGCAGTGCCTGGCCATGGGGAACACCACGGGCGGCGCGTACGACCTGGTCAACCTGTTCAGCGGCGGCGCCCTGCTGCAGCTGTCCATCTTCGCCCTCGGCGTGATGCCCTACATCACCGCCAGCATCATCGTGCAGCTGCTTCGGGTGGTCATCCCACGCTTCCAGGAGCTCCACGAGGAGGGCGCCCAGGGGCAGACGAAGCTGACGCAGTACACGCGGTACCTGACCATCGGGCTCGCGGCGCTGAACGCCACCACGGTGATCTCGCTGGCCCGTTCGGGGAACCTGCTGGGCAACTGCTCCCTGCCGATCATCCCCGACGACTCCCTGCTGGTCCTGGTGGTCATGATCATCACCATGACCGCGGGCACCACGGTCATCATGTGGCTGGGCGAGCGGATCACCGACCGCGGCGTGGGCAACGGCATGTCCCTGCTGATCTTCACGTCCATCGCAGCCACCTTCCCGTCCGCGCTCGGCGAGATCCTGCGCACCCGCGGGTGGGGGATCTTCCTGGGCGTGTGCGCGATCGGGCTCGTGGTCATCACCTGCGTGGTCTTCGTGGAGCAGTCCCAGCGCCGCATCCCCGTGCAGTACGCCAAGCGCATGGTGGGCCGGCGCACGATCGGCGGCACGAGCACGTACATCCCGCTCAAGGTCAACATGGCCGGCGTGATTCCCATCATCTTCGCCTCCTCCATGCTCATGCTGCCCACCATGGTCGCCCAGTTCGCCATGCCCGACGACGGCAGTCCCGTCCCGGGGTGGGTCACCTGGGTGAACACCTACCTGGCGCGCGGGGACCACCCCGTGTACATGACGGTGTACTTCCTGCTGATCGTGGCCTTCACGTACTTCTACGTGTCCATCACGTTCAACCCGGAGGAGGTCTCCGACAACATGAAGCGCTACGGGGGTTTCATCCCGGGCATCCGCGCCGGGCGACCCACGGAGAACTACCTGCGCTACGTGCTGGCCCGCATCACGCTGCCGGGCGCCCTCTACCTGGGCATCATCTCGATGATCCCGCTGGTCGCGCTGGTGCTCTTCGACGCCAACCAGAACTTCCCGTTCGGCGGTCCGTCGCTGCTGATCATGGTGGGCGTGGGCCTGGACACGGTCAAGCAGATCGACGCCCAGCTGCAGCAGCGCCACTACGAGGGTCTGCTGCGCGTCTGAGACCGGCCCCGGCGGCGTCGGGAGGGGGCACGCGTCCCCGGACCACGACGCCGCCCGCACCCCCGGGCGACTCCGCCCGCGCCTCGCGCGGGCCAGCCCGCGTTCTGCGGCCCCGCTAGAGTGGGGCCACGTATCCGCTCACGCAAGGAGAGATCATGACCCGCATGCTGATCATCGGACCGCCAGGCGCAGGCAAGGGCACCCAGGCCGCCCGGATCTGCGATCGGCTGGGCGTCCCGGCCATCTCCACCGGGGACATCTTCCGCGCGAACATCAAGGAGCAGACCGAGCTGGGCCGCGAGGCGCAGCGCTACACCGACGCGGGGAACCTGGTGCCGGACTCGGTGACCAACGAGATGGTCCGTGACCGGCTCTCCCACGGGGACGTGACCGGCGGCTTCCTGCTGGACGGCTACCCGCGCACCGTGGCCCAGGTCGAGGAGCTGGACCGAATCCTCGAGGCGAACGGGGTGGGCCTGGACGTGGTCCTCCTGCTCACCGCCGACAACGACGAGCTGGTGGCACGTCTGCTCGGACGTGCCCAGGAGCAGGGGCGCACCGACGACACCGAGGACGTGATCCGCCACCGTCTGGACGTGTACGACGAGCAGACGGCGCCGGTGGTCGGCGTCTACGAGGACCGCGGCATCGTGGTGCGCGTGGACGGTCTCGGCAGCATCGACCAGGTCACCGAGCGCATCATGGCGGCACTGGGCCGCTGAGCCGAGGCACTGCGCGCCACGCGCGCTCTGCAGAACGGGTGAGCCCCCGGGACGTCTGCGCGCGACCCGGGGGCTCACCCCCGCAAGCACCAAGGCTCCTCCGAGAGCCGCTGAGGGAAGGACCGGGAACCGTGTTCGGACGCCGCAAGATCCAAGTCAAGTCGGACGCCGAGCTGGCCGCCATGGCCCGCGCGGGGGTGGTGACCTCGCGTGCGCTGGACGCCGCCGTCGCCGCCGCCCGCCCGGGTGCCACCACCGCGGACCTGGACAGGGCCTTCCGTGCCGTGCTCGACGAGTACGACGCCGGGTCCAACTTCCTGGGCTACTACGGCTACCCGGCCACCGTCTGCGCCTCCGTGAACGAGGAGGTGGTCCACGGCATTCCCGGGGACCGCGTGCTGGCGGACGGGGACATCGTCTCGATCGACGGCGGTGCCGTCGTGGCCGGGTGGCACGGGGACTCCGCCCGCACCGTGCTCGTGGGGGAGCACCACGACCCCGCGGACCAGGAGCTCTCCGACGTCACCCGTGCCGCCATGTGGTGCGGCATCGCCGCGATGGCCACGGGCACGCACGTGGGGGACATCGGCCTCGCCGTGGAGAACCACGTGCGCGAGAGCGTGGGTACGCGCCTCGGGATCCTCGAGGACTACGTGGGCCACGGGATCGGCACGGAGATGCACATGGACCCCGACGTCCCGAACTTCGCGAGCCGCCAGCGTGGCCCCAAGCTCGTCACCGGCATGGCCCTGGCCATCGAGCCCATGCTGGTGCGCGGCGGCATCGAGACCCGCGTCCTCGCGGACGACTGGACGGTCGTCACCGTGGACGGCTCCCGCGCCAGCCAGTGGGAGCACAGCGTCTGCCTGCACAGCGAAGGGGTCTGGGTGCTGACGGCCGAGGACGGCGGGGCCTCCGGGCTCGTGCCCCTGGGCGTGACGCCCGTGCCGATCCCCGGCTCCTGACCCCCGGCCCCACCTCACCCCGAAAGGGAGGACCACCATGACGGCCCAGCCCGTGGAAATCACCCCTCGGCCCAAGACCGGCCAGCTCGTCTTCACCCCCGCCCGCCGGGGCAAGCCCCCGCTGCACATCGCGGACTTCGACATGGCGGGACGCAAGGAGTTCCTGCGCGAGGCGGGCTACCCGGCGTTCCGGGCCTCGCAGCTGTCCACCCACTACTTCGAGCGCTTCGAGGCAGACCCGGCGGTCATGACCGACCTGCCCGCCGCCCAGCGCGAGGAGCTCGTGGCACGGGCGATGCCCCCGCTGCTCACCACGGTTCGCCAGCTGCGCGCGGACCAGGGCATGACCGTGAAGTCCGTGCACCGGCTCTTCGACAACGCCATGGTGGAGTCGGTGCTCATGCGCTACGACAAGCGCGTGACCATGTGCATCTCCTCCCAGGCGGGCTGCGGGATGAACTGCCCGTTCTGCGCCACGGGGCAGTCGGGGCTCACGCGCAACCTTTCCGCGGCGGAGATCGTGGACCAGGTGGTCCAGGGCGTCCGCGCTCTGCGCGACGGTGCGGTGGGGGACCCCGAGGAGGCTCCCCAGCGCGTCTCCAACATCGTGTTCATGGGCATGGGGGAGGCCCTCGCGAACTACAAGGCCACCATGGGCGCGGTCCACCGGATCATCGACCCCTCGCCGGAGGGGCTGGGTATCTCTGCACGCGGACTCACCATGTCCACCGTGGGCCTGGTGCCGGGGATCCGGAAGTTCACCCAGGAGAAGCTGCCCATCACCCTGGCCCTGTCCCTGCACGCCCCGGACGACGAGCTGCGCGACGAGCTGATCCCCATCAACACACGCTGGAAGGTGGACGAGGCGCTGGACGCCGCCCGCGACTACTACGACGTCACCGGGCGCCGCGTCTCCATCGAGTACGCCCTGATCCGGGACATCAACGACCAGGGCTGGCGGGCGGACCTGCTGGGGGAGAAGCTCAACAGGCGAGGTGCTGGGTGGGTGCACGTGAATCCCATCCCGCTGAACCCCACACCGGGTTCCAAGTGGACGGCCTCCCGCCCGGGTGTGGAGCAGAACTTCGTGGAGCGGCTGCGCGCCCACGGAATCCCCACCACGGTGCGCGACACCCGCGGCTCCGACATCGACGGCGCCTGCGGGCAGCTCGCCACCGAGGCCTGACGGGGCTTCGCCGGGTGGCGGCTGGCCTTGCAAAATCGGCCGCAGCAACGTACTGTCGTGCGTTGGTTGTTTGTGCTCACAGACCGAGCCACGCCCCCACCACCTCCGACCCCCCGCTGCGGCTCGCGGCGCGGGGTTGTTCGTCTGGGGGTCGCGAGGTCCGGGCACCGCCGTCCGGATAGACAACCGGACCCCTCGAGAAGTTAGCGGAGGATATGGCCAAGAAAGACGGAGTCATCGAGATCGAAGGCACTGTGGTCGAGGCACTGCCCAACGCGTCGTTCCGTGTTGAGCTGACCAACGGTCACAAGGTGCTCGCCCACATCTCGGGCAAGATGCGCCAGCACTACATCCGGATCCTCCCCGAGGACCGCGTGGTGGTGGAGCTCAGTCCCTATGACCTCTCCCGAGGCCGGATCGTCTACCGCTACAAGTAGCATCCACGGCCGCCGCACCCGGACGGGACCCCGTCCTTCGCGAGCGGCCCAGGTGCACACGCCATTACGAGTACGCGAAGGAATGCGATGAAGGTCCAACCGAGCGTCAAGCAGATCTGCGACAAGTGCAAGGTGATCCGCCGCAACGGGCGGGTCATGGTGATCTGCGAGAACCCGCGCCACAAGCAGCGCCAGGGCTGACGGAGACGCACCCGCCCACAGACGTGGATTGACAAGAACGGACACCGCAGCCGCCGCCCCAGGGCGCGGCAACCCCCGGCACGGAGGCCGGAGACCGATCGCAGAGCGTTCGGGACGCGGTGTTCAAGACCTCCGGAACATCAAGGAGAACCGCCACCATGGCTCGTCTCGCAGGCGTCGATCTTCCCCGTGAAAAGCGGCTGGAAGTTGCGCTGACCTACATCTACGGCGTGGGCCGTACCCGCGCACTGGAAACCCTGGAGGCCACGGGCATCTCCGGGGACGTGCGCGTCAAGGATCTCACCGATCCGCAGCTCGTGGAGCTGCGCGACTACATCGAGGGCAACTACAAGGTCGAAGGCGATCTGCGCCGTGAGGTGGCCGCTGACATCCGCCGCAAGGTGGAGATCGGCAGCTACCAGGGCCTGCGCCACCGCCGCGGCCTGCCGGTCCACGGCCAGCGCACCAAGACCAACGCTCGCACCCGCAAGGGTCCCAAGCGCACGGTCGCCGGTAAGAAGAAGTAATCGTGGTCGCCATCCAGGGGATGGCTGATCAACGTCGAAGATCTTTGTAGGAGAACTCATGGCCCAGAAGACTCGCGCCACGGCCGCTCGCAAGCCGCGCCGCAAGGTGAACAAGAATGTGACCCAAGGTCAGGCTCACATCAAGTCCACGTTCAACAACACCATCGTTTCCATCACCGACCCCTCGGGTGCGGTCCTGTCGTGGGCCTCGGCCGGCGGCATGGGCTTCAAGGGCTCGCGCAAGTCCACCCCGTTCGCCGCGCAGCAGGCCGCCGAGGCCGCCGCGAAGGGTGCTCAGGAGCACGGCATGCGCAAGGTGGATGTGTTCGTCAAGGGACCGGGCTCGGGACGCGAGACCGCGATCCGCGCCCTGCAGGCGACCGGTCTGGAGGTCGGCTCCATCCAGGACGTCACCCCGTCCGCGCACAACGGCTGCCGTCCCCCCAAGCGCCGCCGCGTCTGATCCGTGTCACGCGGTCGTCCGGACCCACGGTCCCGGACGGCCGCGTCTCGACGCGGTGTCCTCGCCTGCTCACCGCGGCATCCACCCATCTTGTTTTCCACCACCTGCGTGCGTCATATGGCGGAGGCACGCTGAAAGGAAACATCAGTGCTGATTGCACAGCGTCCCACCCTCACGGAAGAGGCTGTGGCCGAGAACCGCTCCCGGTTCGTGATCGAACCGCTGGAGCCGGGCTTCGGCTACACCCTCGGCAACTCCCTGCGCCGCACGCTCCTGTCCTCCATTCCCGGTGCCTCCGTGACCAGCATTCGCATCGACGGCGTGCTGCACGAGTTCTCCACCGTGGAGGGTGTCAAGGAGGACGTCACCGAGCTCATCCTGAACATCAAGCAGCTCTCGCTGTCCTCCGAGGAGGACGAGCCGGTCACCGCCTGGCTGCGAAAGCAGGGCCCGGGTGAGGTCACCGCGGCGGACATCTCGGCTCCGGCGGGTGTGGAGGTCCACAACCCCGAGCTGCACATCGCGACCCTCAACTCGAAGGGCCAGCTGGAGATCGAGCTGACCATCGAGCGCGGCCGCGGCTACGTCTCGGCGTCGCAGAACAAGTCCGGTGACGCCGAGGTCGGTCGGATCCCCGTGGACTCCATCTACTCGCCCGTGCTCAAGGTGACCTTCCGCGTGGAGGCCACCCGTGTCGAGCAGCGCACGGACTTCGACAAGCTCATCCTCGACGTGGAGACCAAGGAGGCCATCTCCCCGCGTGACGCGGTGGCCTCTGCGGGCACCACGCTGGTGGAGCTTTTCGGTCTGGCGCGCGAGCTGAACTCCGCGGCCGAGGGCATCGAGATCGGGCCGTCCCCCACGGACGCGGCTGCCGCCGCGGACATGGCGTTGCCCATCGAGGACCTGGAGCTGTCCGTCCGCTCGTACAACTGCCTCAAGCGCGAGGGCATCCACAGCGTGGGTGAGCTCGTGGGCCGTTCCGAGGCGGACCTCATGGACATCCGCAACTTCGGTGCCAAGTCGATCGACGAGGTCAAGGACAAGCTCGGTGAGCTCGGTCTGGCCCTGAAGGACTCCCCTCCGGGCTACGACCTCGCCGCCCACGCGGCGTCCCTCGAGGACGAGGACGACAACAACAACCCGTTCGACGTCGACCTCGACTGACGCCCACACCACTTCCCGTGCCCCGCGGCGGCTGAGCCGGCCGCGCGGGCCCGACCACCAGGAGATCTACTATGCCTACCCCTACCAAGGGACCCCGTCTCGGCGCCGGGCCGACCCACGAGCGCATGATCCTCTCGAACATGTCCCAGCAGCTGTTCGAGCACAAGCGCATCACCACCACTGTGACCAAGGCCAAGCGCCTGCGTCCCGTGGCCGAGCGCCTGATCACCTTCGCCAAGCGCGGTGACCTGGCCTCCCGCCGTCGCGTCATGCGTCAGCTGACCGACAAGTCCGTGGTGCACGAGCTGTTCACCAGCATCGCCTCCGCCATGGAGGGCCGCGAGGGCGGCTACACCCGCATCACCAAGATCGGCAACCGCAAGGGCGACAACGCCCCCATGGCCGTGATCGAGCTGGTCATGGAGCCCGTGGCCAAGCGCGAGACCGTCGCCGAGGCCGAGCGGGCCACCGCCAAGGCCGCCCCGGCCCCGGCTGCTCCGGTGGACACCCCCGCTGGCTCCTCGACCGCGGACGTCAAGGCCGAGGAGATCCCCGCCGAGGAGCAGGCTCCGGCCGTGGGCTCCGAGGAGGCCGCCGAGGTCGCCGCCGAGAACAAGGACGCCGAGTTCCCGGGCTCGCACGCCCCGCTCGAGTCCGGTGAGGCCCCCGAGGGCTTCGCCGTCAAGGGCAACCGCAACTCCATGAAGTACCACGTGCCCGGTTCGCGCTGGTACTCCGGGACCACCGCGGAGATCTGGTTCGACTCCCCGGCCAACGCCGAGGCGGCTGGCTTCCAGCCCGCCGGCGGCGCGGCCGCCCAGAAGATCTCCGAGTAGTCGAGAAGTTCCCCGGTCGCGCACGCACCGGTGACGACGCCGCCGCAGGACGCCTGCGGCGGCGTCGTCGTGTCCGGGCACGGCCCCGGGGATGAGCGGGGGAGAGGAGCACGAGGTGCTGGACGAGACCACACGGCTGCGGATCGAGCTGGCCTACGACGGCGCGCCCTTCAGGGGATGGGCGCGCCAGCCTGGGCTTCCCAGTGTGCAGGCCGCGCTCGAGGACGCCCTCGAGCTGGTCGTCCGCGCGCCGTGCCGCACGGTGGTTGCCGGGCGCACGGACACCGGGGTGCACGCGCGGAACCAGACCGTGCACGTGGACGTGCCGGTGACCCGTTGGCGCGAGCTGAGCGCCCCGCGCGGAGGCGGGGAATCGGGGCCCGCCCGTTCCGCCACCCCCGCGGGCCGGGGTGGGGCTGCGGACGGCTCGCCGGGTGCGGGGAGCGGCGTGGGAGGCCTCGCCGCCGGCTCCGTCCCCGCGATCACCCGTCGGCTCAACGGGGCACTGGCCCGCGTGCTGGGGAGGGAACGGGAGGCCCACGGCTGGGAACCGGCCGTGGGAGCGGTGGTCGTGCACGACGTCGCCGTGGCCCCGGCAGGCTTCGACGCGCGCTTCTCCGCGCTGTCCCGCGGGTACCTGTACCGCGTGGCGGACACCGTCACCGGCCACGACCCCCTCACACGCACGTGGGCGTGGTGGCTGAACTCCGAGCTGGACGTGGCCGCGATGGACCGGGCGGTGCACGAGCTGCTGGGGCTGCACGACTTCCTGAGCTTCTGCAAGCCCCGGGAGGGTGCGACCACGGTGCGGGAGCTGCAGGGCGCGGGCGTGGAGCGCGACGCCGCAGGGACGGTCCTCGTGCGCCTCACCGCGGACGCCTTCTGCCACCACATGGTCCGCTCGGTGGTGGGGGCCGTGGCCCGCGTGGGGGAAGGACGCCGGGACGCCTCGTGGCCGGGGGAACGGCTGCGGGCCGCGAACCGGGATGCCTCCGTGCCCATGGCACCCGCCCACGGTCTCGTGCTGGAGGCCGTGAACTACCCGTCACCGGAGCGGCTGGCGGAGCGGGCGCTGCTCACGAGGGCCCGGCGAGACGCTTCCTGACGCCGGTTCCGCATCCGCGAAGTGGCGGGGTGAACGGGGATCCGGTATCATGGAATGCTGTTGTGCGTGTTCTGCCCCGGTTCACGTGTACCCGCCTCGGTCGCTCATGTTGCAGAGCGCACGGCCGAGCGGTGCACCGGGTTGCGGACGCACGGATGCCGCCCGGATCTCACCCGGGCCCCGAAGCACAGCGGAACAGATCGACACGAGTAATCGTGTCTTCACCAGACAAACGAAGGCAGATCAACGTGCGTACGTACACTCCGAAGCCCGGTGACGTCCAGCGTCAGTGGCACGTCATCGATGCCACCGACGTCGTCCTGGGTCGTCTTGCCAGCCAGACCGCAACGCTGCTGCGCGGGAAGCACAAGCCGACCTTCGCGCCCCACGTGGACACCGGCGACTTCGTCATCATCATCAACGCGGACAAGGTGGCCCTCACCGGCGCCAAGCTGCAGAAGAAGCGCGCCTACCGCCACTCCGGCTACCCGGGCGGTCTGAAGTCCACCAGCTACGAAGAGCTGCTGGCCAAGAACCCCACCCGCGCCGTGGAGAAGGCCGTCAAGGGCATGCTCCCCAAGAACAAGCTGGCGGCTCAGCAGCTGACCAAGCTGAAGGTTTACGCGGGCGCCGAGCACCCGCACCAGGCCCAGCAGCCCAAGCCCTACGAATTCACGCAGGTCGCCCAGTAATTCGGGCCAACGAAGAACACTTAAAGGAGAATCGTGGCTCAGAACACTGAAGAGCAGATGACCGAGGACGTGGAGCTGACCAGCTACACCTCCGAATCCACCGACTCCGCCGTCGGCGGCGCCGCACTGTCCGAGCGCCCCGCTCTGACCGTTCCCGGTCAGGCCGTGGGCCGCCGCAAGCAGGCCATCGCCCGCGTGCGCCTCGTGCCCGGCTCCGGGAAGTGGACCGTCAACGGCCGCACCCTGGAGGAGTACTTCCCCAACAAGCTGCACCAGCAGGAGGTCAACGACCCCTTCACGCTGCTGGAGCTGCAGGGCGGCTACGACGTGATCGCCCGCATCAGCGGCGGCGGCCCCTCCGGCCAGGCCGGTGCCCTCCGCCTGGGTGTGGCCCGTGCGCTGAACGAGATCGACGCCGAGCACAACCGTCCGGCTCTGAAGAAGGCTGGCTTCCTGACCCGTGACGCCCGCGTCATCGAGCGCAAGAAGGCCGGTCTGAAGAAGGCCCGCAAGGCCCCGCAGTACTCCAAGCGCTGATCGCCGACGCTCCGGTTCCCACCGGGCGTTCCCCGCAGGGCCCCGTTTTCCGGTTTCGACCGGAAAACGGGGCCCTGCGCCGTAGTCCTCGGTGTTGCGCGGGCGAACGGGTCGTGACGCGCGCGTAAAGTGTGAGGCGGAGCACCGTCGCTCCCACCGCACCGTCACGAGAGGGCCCGCATGAGCAAGCAACCGGACCACCAGCAGGAGAAGGCCGCCACGGAGAAGGCCGGAGGCAAGGTCGCCGAGGCCGCCCGCGTCGGTGCCGCCCAGAAGACCGCGCCCACGGAGGTGCTGCCCACGGGGCCGCACCGGGCCTCGGTGGTGCAGGACTACGCCGCGGAGCTGGACGAGCTCTCCGAGCTGGACAGGAAGCTGCACGGGCAGGCGGACGCGGAGTCGTCCAAGGCGTGGAAGATCGGCTACCCCTACGACCAGAAGCTCTCCCGCAAGGAGTACGAGCACACGAAGCGGGCTCTGCAGATCGAGCTGCTGAAGCTGCAGCTGTGGATCAAGGAGACCGGGCAGAAGCTGCTCATCATCTTCGAGGGCCGCGACGCCGCGGGCAAGGGTGGAGCCATCAAGCGCTTCACCGAGCACCTGAACCCCCGCGGCGCGCGGGTGGTGGCGCTGGAGAAGCCCACCAGCATCGAGGAGACGCAGTGGTACTTCCAGCGCTACGTGGCGCACCTGCCCTCCGGCGGGGAGATCGTCCTCATGGACCGCTCGTGGTACAACCGCGCCGGGGTGGAGCGCGTCATGGGCTACTGCACCTCGCAGGAGTACTACGAGTTCATGCGCCAGGCGCCCGAGTTCGAGCGCATGCTGGTCAACTCCGGCACCCACCTGATCAAGTTCTGGTTCTCCGTGACCCGCGCAGAGCAGCTCGCGCGGTTCCAGTCCCGCCGCACGGACCCCGTGCGGCAGTGGAAGCTGTCTCCCACCGACGTGGCGTCCCTGGACAAGTGGGACGACTACACGGAGGCCAAGGAGGCCATGTTCTTCTACACGGACACGGGGGACGCTCCTTGGACGGTGATCAAGTCCAACGACAAGAAGCGGGCACGGCTGGAGGCCATGCGCTACGTGCTCGCGCAGTTCGACTACCCGGACAAGGACCACGAGCTCGTGGGCACCGTGGACTCCAAGATCGTGGGCGGAGCCACGGACTTCACCGACGACAACGGCTCCAACCCCGACGGGTTCCCGGTGGTGCGTCCGGGGAAGGACTGATCCGGATGCGCGGCGGTTGCCCGGTCGATGGTCGTAGGATGATCTGCGATGTCTAGAATCTTTGGAACGGACGGCGTGCGCGGTCTCGCGAACGGCCTCCTCACAGCTGAACTCGCCATGGAACTGTCGCAGGCCGCGGCCATCGTCCTGGGTCACCGCCACGCCGGAGAAGGGAAGCGCCCCACGGCCGTGGTGGCCCGTGACGGCCGCGCGAGCGGTGAGTTCCTGGGCGCGGCGGTCACCGCCGGGCTCGCCAGCTCCGGCGTGGACGTGTACGACGCCGGGGTGCTGCCCACCCCTGCCGCGGCCTACCTGGTGGGGGACATCGACGCCGACTTCGGTGTGATGATCTCCGCGTCCCACAACCCCGCCCCGGACAACGGGATCAAGTTCCTGGCACACGGGGGCAAGAAGCTGCCGGATGCCGTGGAGGACACCATCCAGCAGGTCTACGAGGCGCGCGACTTCGTGCGCCCCACCGGCGCGGACGTGGGTCGCGTGACCCGGCTCTCCGACGCCGAGGACCGGTACATCCTCCACCTGGTGGGGGCCATCCCGCACCGCCTGGACGGACTGTCCATCGTGCTGGACTGCGCCCACGGCGCGGCCTCCGGCACCTCCCCGGACGCCTTCCGGGACGCCGGGGCCACCGTCCACGTGATCGGTGCGGAGCCGGACGGGCTGAACATCAACGACGGCGTGGGCTCCACCCACCTGGGTCCGCTGAAGCAGGCCGTCCGCGAGTTCGGTGCGGACATGGGGATCGCCCACGACGGCGACGCCGACCGCTGCCTCGCGGTGGACCACACCGGCACGGAGGTGGACGGGGACCAGATCATGTGCATCCTGGCGCTGGCCATGAAGGATGCCGGAGCCCTGAACAGCAACACCCTGGTGGCCACCGTGATGAGCAACCTGGGACTGCAGCTGGCCCTGGAGGACGCGGGCATCGAGCTGGTGCGCACCTCCGTGGGGGACCGGTACGTGCTGGAGTCCATGGTGGCCAACGGCTACAACCTGGGCGGTGAGCAGTCGGGCCACGTGATCATGGCGGACTTCGCCACCACCGGCGACGGCCTGCTGACCGGGCTGATGCTCGCCTCGCGCGTGGCCCAGACCGGGATGCCGCTCCAGGAGCTGGCCACGGCCATGACCCGCATGCCGCAGGTGATGATCAACGTGAAGAATGTGGACCGGGCCGCCGCGGGCAGCAACCCCGCCGTGCAGGATGCAGTGGCCCGCACCGAGGAGCGGCTGGGGGAGACTGGACGCGTGCTGCTGCGGCCCTCCGGCACTGAGCCCGTGGTGCGCGTGATGGTGGAGGCGGCCACCCACGAGGACGCCCAGCACGAGGCCGAGGCCCTGGTGGCGGTGGTGCAGGAGAACCTGAGCCTGCAGGGCTGAGCGCACCCTTCCATGAACGAGGGCCCCGCATCCGGAAGGATGCGGGGCCCTCGTTGCGTGACGGGGTGGACGGGTGGGTCAGGCGGTGGGGCCGGAGTGCCGGCCCTCGGCCGGGGTGGTGGTGCCCCGGTCGATGAGGGCGTCGCGGATCTCGGTGAGCAGCACCGTCTGGGGGTCGGCGGGCTCCTCGGTGGGAGTGATGCCCATGCGCCGGTTGCGCCGCTCGATCATCTTGTTCATGGGCAGCACGATGCAGAAGTAAACGGCCGCGGCGATGAGCAGGAAGTTCACGACTGCGGTGAGCAGCACACCGAACTTGAGATCGTTGCCGCGCAGGGAGACCACGGCGAAGGTGTCGAAGTTGGGAGATCCCACGACGGCGGAGATGGCGGGCATGAGCACGTTCTCCACGAGGGCGTTGACGATCTTGGAGAAGGCGGCGCCGATGATGACGGCAACGGCCAGGTCCATCACGTTGCCCTTCATGATGAATTCCTTGAAACCACTGAGCATGACGTCCACAGTACGGGGCGTGTGCATGGAAGGCGTGCCGAAGCGCCCACACGGGGGTCGTGTCGCCGCCGGCGGGTCAGTTCTTGCGCAGCAGCACGCGGCGGATCTTGTGGTCGTGGTCCTTGGAGAGGATGAGACGGGCGCGGCCGCGGGTGGGGCGGACGTTCTGCACCAGGTTGGGCTCGTTGATCCTGCGCCAGATGTCGGTGGCCAGCTCCCGCGCCTCGGCGTCCGTGAGGCCCGCGTAGCGGTGGAAGTAGGACTCCGGGTCGGAGAACGCGGAGGAGCGCAGGGCCTGGAAACGCTCCACGTACCAGCGCTCGATGTCCTGGGTGCGGGCGTCCACGTAGATGGTGAAGTCGAAGAAGTCGCTCAGGGCCAGTGCAGCGGGCCTGCCGCTCTCCAGCTTGGCCGGTGCCAGGACGTTGAGCCCCTCCACGATCACCACGTCCGGGCGGGTCACCACCACCTCCTCGTCCGGGAGGATGTCGTAGGTGACGTGGGAGTACCTGGGGGCGCGGACCTCGGCGGCCCCGGACTTGATCTCCGAGACGAAGCGCAGCAGCGCCCGGCGGTCGTAGGACTCGGGGAAGCCCTTGCGGTCCATGAGCCCGCGCCGTCGCAGCTCGGCGTTGGGGTACAGGAACCCGTCCGTGGTCACGAGCTGCACGTTGGGGGTGGAGGGCCACCGGGCGAGCATCTCCCGCAGCAGGCGGGCCGTGGTGGACTTGCCCGCGGCCACGGACCCGGCGATCCCGATCACGAAGGGGGTGCGCGCGTGGTGCTCGCCCAGGAACGAGTTGGTGGCGGCGTTGAGCTGCGTGGAGGACGTGTCGTAGAGGGTGAGCAGCCGAGAGAGGGGGAGGTAGACCTCGCGCACCTCGTCCACGTCCAGGCGGTCGCCGAGACCGCGCAGGTTCTCGATCTCCTGCGCGGTGAGCGGGACGTCGATCTCGTGCGAGAGCCGGGACCAGGTCTGGCGGTCCAGCTCCACGAACGGCGTGGCGCGGTGGGTGAGGGGCTGTGTGCTCATGCTCGGACCAGTGTAGGCCCGGGGCGCGGACGCGGAGGTCAGTCGGTGACCCGTTTCCGGTACAGTGCTTTGCATGTGTGGAATTGTGGGATATGTGGGCTCAGAGCGTGCTGACGGGCGGAAGCACACTGCACTGGACGTGATTCTGGAGGGCCTCCGCCGCCTGGAGTACCGCGGGTACGACTCCGCCGGCGTGGCGGTCATCGCGGAGGGTGAGGTGGAGTACCGCAAGAAGGCGGGCAAGCTCAGCAACCTCGTGGCGGAGCTGGAGGAGCACCCCCTCCCGGACTCGAACATCGGCATCGGCCACACCCGGTGGGCGACCCACGGCGGACCCTCGGACGTCAACGCCCACCCGCACGTGGTGGACGGCGGCAAGCTGGCCATGATCCACAACGGCATCATCGAGAACTTCAGCGAGATCAAGCGCGAGCTGGCCGCCGAGGGCGAGAGCTTCGTGTCCGAGACGGACACCGAGGTGGCCGCCGTGCTCCTGGCGCGCACCTACAACGCCCAGCCTGCGGATGCCAAGGACCTCACCGTGGCCATGCAGGACACGTGCCGCCGGCTCGAGGGCGCGTTCACCCTGCTGGCCGTCCACGCGGATGTCCCGGACCGTGTGGTGGCGGCTCGGCGCAACTCCCCCCTGGTGATCGGGCTGGGCGAGGGCGAGAACTTCCTGGGTTCGGACGTCTCCGGATTCATCGACTACACCAAGCACGCCGTGGAGATGGGACAGGACCAGATCGTCACCATCACCGCGGACGACTACACGATCGTGGACTTCGACGGCAACCCCGCCGAGGGCAAGCCCTTCGACATCGAGTGGGACGCCGCCGCCGCGGAGAAGGACGGGTACCCCTCCTTCATGGAGAAGGAGATCCACGACCAGCCGGCGGCCGTGGGGGACACCCTGCTGGGGCGGCTGGACGAGAGCGGCCGCCTCACCCTGGACGAGCTGAAGATCGACGAGTCCGTGCTGCGCTCCATCGACAAGATCGTGGTGATCGCGTGCGGCACCGCGGCGTACGCCGGCCAGGTGGCCCGCTACGCCATCGAGCACTGGTGCCGGATCCCCACCGAGGTGGAGCTGGCCCACGAGTTCCGCTACCGGGACCCGATCGTGAACGAGAAGACCCTCGTGGTGGCCGTCTCCCAGTCCGGGGAGACCATGGACACTCTGATGGCGGTGCGCCACGCGCAGGAGCAGGGCGCGAAGGTGGTGGCCATCTGCAACACCAACGGCTCCACGATCCCGCGCGAGGCCGACGCGGTGCTGTACACGCACGCCGGCCCGGAGATCGCTGTGGCCTCCACCAAGGCGTTCCTGGCCCAGATCACCGCCGCGTACCTCCTGGGCCTGTACCTGGCGCAGCTGCGCGGCAACAAGTTCAAGGACGAGATCGCCACGCTGCTCTCGGAGCTCGACGCCATGCCCGCCAAGATTCAGCGCGTGCTGGACGAGGTGGAGCCCCAGGTCAAGGAGCTCGCCTCGGACATGAAGGACGCCGGCTCGGTCCTGTTCCTGGGTCGCCACGTGGGCTTCCCCGTGGCCATGGAGGGTGCTCTGAAGCTCAAGGAGATCGCCTACATCCACGCCGAGGGCTTTGCGGCGGGGGAGCTCAAGCACGGCCCCATAGCCCTGATCGACCAGGGCCAGCCGGTGATCGTGATCGTGCCCTCGCCCAACGGGCGGGACTCGCTGCACGCCAAGGTGGTCTCCAACATCCAGGAGATCCGCGCGCGCGGTGCCGAGACCATCGTGATCGCGGAGGAGGGGGACGAGGCGGTGCGCGAGTTCGCCAACCACGTCTTCTACGTCCCCGAGGCCCCCACCCTGCTGCAGCCCCTGCTGGCCACCGTGCCGTTGCAGATCTTCGCGTGCGAGCTCGCCGGAGCCAAGGGCTACGACGTGGACCAGCCGCGCAACCTGGCCAAGTCCGTCACGGTCGAGTAGACCGCGGCCTGCCGGCCCACCACGGCGGGTGACGCCTCCCACGGGAGCCGTCACCCGCCGTCGTCGTCCCCACCCCGGTGACGACGCCGCCGCGCCCGCGTGGCGGGCAGGAGACCGTCGATCCCGTGGCCGGGCGGCACCTCTCGGGTTCCGGCCGGGCCGGAGCCGCCTCTGACCCCACGCGGACCGGACGCCTTGGCCCCCTGGCACCTCGGCTCCCTTAGCGCCGAGGCGGGCAGCCGCCGCGGGGCAGACCTGTCCGTGCTCACGGTCACCCTGTGACGGTCGGAGCGCGCCGGTAGGCTGGCGGGATGATCGTGGGCACCGGCGTGGACATCGTGGACATCGGGCGTTTCGAGCGCCAGCTCGAGCGGGCCCCCCGTCTGCGGGAGCGCCTGTTCGTGCCGCACGAGCAGCGGCTGACCCCGCGGTCCCTGGCGGCGCGGTTCGCCGTGAAGGAGGCTGCCGCAAAGGCGCTGAAGGCCCCGCCGGGGATGGTCTGGCGGGACTGCTGGGTCACCAACGACGCCCACGGGGCCCCGGAGCTGCACACCGCGGGCACCGTGGCCGCCCAGCAGCGGCGGCTGGGCATCCGCACCTGGCACGTGAGCATCTCCCACGACGGCGGCATGGCCGTGGCGTTCGTGGTGGCCGAAGGAGAGGGGAGCACCCGCCATGATTGAGGCGTACACCGGTGAAAGCATCCGCGCGGCCGAGCAGCCGCTGCTGGAGCAGGGGCTCGGCGAAACCCTGATGCGCCGGGCAGCCAGAGGGCTGGCCCGAGGCTGCGAGGAGCAGCTGCGGACGAGCAGCCCGGACGGGAGCCTGCGGGGCGGCACAGCGGTGCTGCTGGTGGGATCCGGCAACAACGGCGGCGATGCGCTGTGGGCCGGTGCCTTTCTGCGGGAGCGGGGTGTGGCCGTGACCGCGGTGCTCACGGGTTCCCGCGTCCACCGGGAGGGACTGGCCGCCCTGACCGCGGCGGGCGGGCACGTCCTGCGCCTGGAGGACTCGGACGGACCGGACCGTTCGGCGCTCGCCGCCGAGGTGGCGGCCGCCCCTGCCGTGGGCGTCGCGGACGCGGTGGATCTCATGGCCCGCGCCCGCCTGGTGGTGGACGGCATGCTGGGCACCGGTGCCTCCGGCGGGTTGCGAGGCGCCCCGGCGCGCCTCGTCTCCGCCTTCCGGGAGCGTGAGCAGGACCCGGCCGTGCCTTTCACCCGGCGCACACCGCGCATCGTGGCCTGCGACGTGGTCTCGGGGGTGGCCGCCAGCACGGGGCGGGCTCCCGAGCCCGTGCTGCGCGCCCACGCCACCGTCACGTTCGGTGGGGCCAAGACCGCGCACGTGGTCTCCCCCGGGGAGCAGGCGGGCGGTGAGCTCACGATGGTTCCCATCGGCATCGAGAACCGGCTGGGTGCTCCCGCGGTGCACCGTCTCGAGCCGTCCGACGTACTGGCCGCCTGGCCGCGTCCCGGGGCCACCGACACCAAGTACTCCCGCGGGGTCCTCGGCGTGGTGGCCGGGGCGCCCAGCTACCCGGGGGCCGCGATCATGTGCACCCAGGCCGCGGTGAACGCGGGTGCGGGCATGGTCCGCTTCCTGGGGGACTCCACCGCGCGCGCCATGGTCCTAGCACGCAGCCCCGAGGTGGTCTGCTCCGAGGACCAGCCCTGGGACGTGCACGTCCAGGCCTGGCTCGCCGGTCCCGGGGTGGTGGGGGACGAGTCCCAGGCCGCGCGCGTCCAGGCCGTGATCGAGGCGCGGGAACCCGCGGTGCTGGACGCGGGCGCGCTCGACGCCGCCGCCCGCTCCGTGGCGGACTCCCGGCTGGGTGCCCACAAGATCCTCACGCCCCACGCCGGGGAGCTCTCCCAGGTCTTCGAGTGGCTGCACGGCTTCGGACTGTGCGACGCCGCCGTGGAGCGCTCCGAGATCGAGGCGGACCCCGTGCACTGGGCCGCAGAGGCGGCCCGGCTGACCGGCGCCACCGTCCTGCTCAAGGGGGCCACCACCGTGGTGGCCTCGCCCGTCGGCTCCACCGGTGGCACCGCGGCCGGGGTGGGTGGTGGCGCCGCGTCCGGCGCTGTGCCCGGTGAGGTCTCCGGACGGCGGGAGGACGCCGAACCGCGGCCGCGGGACGGCCGAGAGGGTCGGGGCGCCCCGGACCCGGCGGCGTCGTCCGGCGGGGACGTGCTGCTCCTGAGCGTGGGGGGCGCGAGTCCGTGGCTGGCCACGGCCGGCTCCGGGGACACGCTCGGCGGCATCCTGGGCACCGTGCTGGCCCACGTGGCCGAGCACCCGGACGCCCTGGCCGCCCTGGGGCACTGGGCCCGCGGCGAGGGCCGCTGGGCCGCGGCGGCAGCGCTCGGGGCGGGCCTGCACGCGCTCGCGTCGCGGGCGCAGGGGGAGGGCCCCGTGCCTCCGTCCGTGCTGGCGGAGAACGTGCGGGCGGTGCTCACCCGTCCGTGAGGAACCCGCGGAGCGGCTATCGTGGGGACTCGGCCGAGAACGGGGGACCCGTGCTCGGCCCCACCACACCCTGAGGAGAAGTTCATGGAAGTTTGGCCCGGACACCCGTACCCGCTGGGCGCCACGTTCGACGGCACGGGAACCAATTTCGCGCTCTTCTCCGAGGTCGCGGACCGCGTGGAGCTGTGCCTGTTCGACGCCGACGGCACGGAGACCCGCGTGGAGGTCACCGCCGTGGACAGCTACGTGTGGCACTGCTACCTGCCGCAGGTCCAGCCGGGCCAGCGCTACGGCTACCGCGTGCACGGCCCGTGGGACCCGTCCCAGGGGCTGCGTTGCAACCCCGACAAGCTGCTGCTGGACCCGTACGCGAAGGCCGTGGAGGGGGAGATCGACTGGGACGAGTCCCTGTTCTCCTACAACTTCGGCGACGAGGACTCCGAGAACCACCAGGACTCCGCCGCCCACATGATGAAGGGCGTGGTGATCAACCCGTTCTTCGACTGGGAGGGCGACCGCACCCCGCACACCCCGTACCACAAGTCCGTGATCTACGAGGCGCACGTCAAGGGCCTCACCGAGCAGCACCCCGAGGTCCCCGAGGAGCAGCGCGGCACCTATGCAGGGGTGTCCCACCCGGCGGTGATCGCACACCTGAAGAAGCTCGGGATCACCGCGATCGAGCTCATGCCCGTGCACCAGTTCGTGCAGGACTCCACCCTGCTGGAGAAGGACCTGCGCAACTACTGGGGCTACAACACCATCGCGTTCTTCGCCCCTCACAACGAGTACAGCGCGGCCTCCCACCTGGGCAGCCAGGTGCAGGAGTTCAAGGCCATGGTCCGCGCCCTGCACCAGGCGGACATCGAGGTCATCCTGGACGTGGTCTACAACCACACCGCCGAGGGCAACCACATGGGCCCCACGCTGTCCATGAAGGGCATCGACAACAACGCCTACTACCGCACCGTGGACGACGACCACAAGTTCTACATGGACTACACGGGCACCGGGAACTCGCTCAACGTGCGCCACCCCCACTCCCTGCAGCTGATCATGGACTCCCTGCGCTACTGGGTCACCGAGATGCACGTGGACGGCTTCCGCTTCGACCTCGCGGCCACCCTGGCCCGCGAGTTCTACGACGTGGACAAGCTCTCCACGTTCTTCGAGCTGGTCCAGCAGGACCCGATCGTCTCGCAGGTCAAGCTGATCGCGGAGCCGTGGGACATCGGCCCCGGTGGCTACCAGGTGGGCAACTTCCCGCCGCAGTGGACCGAGTGGAACGGCAAGTACCGGGACACCGTCCGAGACTTCTGGCGCGGCGAGCCCGCCACCCTCGGCGAGTTCGCGTCCCGCGTGACGGGTTCCGCGGACCTCTACGAGAACAGCGGGCGGCGCCCGTTCGCCTCCGTCAACTTCGTCACCGCCCACGACGGCTTCACGCTGCGGGACCTGGTGTCCTACAACGAGAAGCACAACGAGGCCAACGGCGAGGACAACAACGACGGCGAGTCCCACAACCGCTCGTGGAACTGCGGCACGGAGGGCCCCACCGACGACGCCGAGGTGCTGGCCCTGCGCGCCCGCCAGCAGCGCAACTTCCTGGCCACCCTGCTGCTGTCCCAGGGCACCCCCATGCTGCTGCACGGCGACGAGCTGGGCCGCACGCAGAAGGGCAACAACAACACCTACTGCCAGGACAACGAGCTCACGTGGATCAACTGGGAGAAGGTGGACGCGCCCCTCGTGGAGTTCACCGCGGCCATCACCCGGCTGCGCCACGAGCACCCCACGTTCCGCCGCTCGCAGTTCTTCGACGGCCGCCCCGTGGACATGGGCGAGCTCGGCGAGGGTGATCCCATGCCGGACATCGCGTGGCTCAACACGGATGGCACCCCCATGGTCCCCGCGGACTGGGACGAGCCGCTGGCCCGCTCCGTGGGCATGTGGCTCAACGGGCAGGGCATCGCCGGGGTGGACATGCGCGGCCGCCGGATCACGGACGACAACTTCATCGTGTACTTCAACTCCAACCCGGAGGCCGTGGAGGTCACCCTGCCCCCGGCCGAGTACGGCCAGCACTGGGAGGAGATCCTGGACACGGCCGGCGAGCACGCGGACGGCGAGGTGCGGGGCCACTCCTCCGTGCTGAGCATGGCGGGCAAGTCCACGATCATGCTGCGCGCGTGGGAGGAGCCCGAGGAGGAGCCCGACGCCTCGGTTGCCGCCTCCGTGGCGGCGGCGGTCTACACCGACGAAGTCTGAGCCCAGGTCTCCGCGGTCGACGCCGCTGCCACCGGACGCGCTGGACGCGCCACCTCTCGCGGGTGGCGCGTCCGCCGTGTCCACCTCCCGTGGTTCTCGCCCTGGGCGGATGGACTGGCACGAGGGCGCGCACTCCGGGAGACTGGAAGGGTGCTGACACCCTCTTCGACCTACCGGTTGCAAATCACCACCCAGCAGGACCTCCACCGCGCGGCGGAACTGGTCCCCTACCTCAAGCGCCTGGGCGCGGACTGGGTCTACCTCTCGCCGATCCTGCGGGCCACGAGCGGCTCGGACCACGGCTACGACGTGGTGGATCCCACCGAGGTGGATCCGGAGCGGGGCGGCTCCGCGGGACTCGCGGCGCTGTCCGAGGCGGCCCACGCCGCGGGCATGGGCGTGGTGGTGGACATCGTCCCCAACCACCAGGGCGTTGCCGTGCCGCGGGAGAACCCGTGGTGGTGGTCCCTGCTGGCCGAGGGGCCGCAGAGCCCCTACGCCACCGCGTTCGACGTGGACTGGGAGGCGGGCCGCGGCAAGGTGCTGATCCCCGTGCTGGGTGACGGGGACGAGGACCTCTCCGCCCTCACCGTGCAGGACGGCACGCTGCGCTACTACGACAACGTCTACCCCCTGGCCGAGGGGACCTGGAGCGAGGGGGACGACCCCGCCGAGGTGCACGACCGCCAGCACTACGAGCTGATCAGCTGGCGGCGCGGGGACTCCGAGCTGAACTACCGCCGTTTCTTCACCGTGGCCACCCTGGCCGGTGTGCGTGTGGAGGACCAGGGGGTCTTCGAGGAGTCCCACCAGGAGGTGGGCCGCTGGTTCCGCGAGGGTCTCGTGGACGGGCTGCGGATCGACCACCCGGACGGGGTCCGGGACCCGCGGGACTACCTGGAGAAACTGGCGCGGGTCACGGACGGCGCCTGGACCGTGGTGGAGAAGATCCTCGAGCCGGGGGAGAAGCTGCCCCGCGACTGGCGCACCGCCGGAACCACGGGCTACGACTCCCTGGGCTGGATCGACCGTGTGCTCACGGACTCCCGCGGCCACTACGAGCTCGCGTCCCTGGACACCCGGCTGCGCGGCGGTGAGCCGGCGCACTGGGACGAGCTGATCCACGGGACCAAACGGGCCATGGCGGACGAGGGCCTCTCCGCGGAGGTGCACCGCCTGGTCCGGGAGCTGCCCGCCGGCTTCCCCCACGGCCCCGAGGCGGCCTACGACGGGCTGGCGGAGATCCTCTCGAACTTCCCCGTGTACCGCACCTACCTCCCCGAGGGTGGGGACCACCTGCGCGACGCCGTGGCCGCCGCGCGCGGGCACCGTCCCGACCTGGATTCCGTGCTCACGGACCTCAGGGGGGTGCTGGGTGCGGACGCGCAGGACTCCGCCGAGCTGGGCGTGGCCGCCCGGCGCTTCCAACAGACCTCGGGCATGGTCATGGCCAAGGGCGTGGAGGACACCGCGTTCTACCGCTACACCCAGCTCACGTCCCTCACGGAGGTGGGCGGTGACCCGTCCGTCTTCTCGCTGAGCCCCGAGCAGTTCCACGAGGCGGCCGCGGCCCGCCAGGGCGAGTCGCCCACCACGATGAACGCCCTCACCACCCACGACACCAAGCGCTCCGCCGCCGTGCGGGCGCGCATCACGGTGCTCTCCGAGCGGCCGCAGGCGTGGTCCGAGACGGTGTCCACCCTGCTCACCCGGGCCCGGGAGGCCGGGATCTCCCTCACGGACGGTCCGGCGGTGAACCTGGTGCTCCAGGCCGTGGTGGGCGCCTGGCCGCTGGAGCGGGACCGCGCGGTGGACTACGCCATGAAGGCCGTGCGCGAGGCTGCGGTGTCCACCACCTGGGTGGACGGGGACGAGGAGTTCGAGGGCGAGCTCACGCGCTTCATCGACTTCCTGTTCACGGACCCGAGCGCCCGCGGGGTCGTGGAGGGCTGCGTGGCCCGGGTGAGTGAGCCCGGATGGTCCAACGCCCTGGCCGCCACGGCGCTGCAGCTGACCCTGCCCGGCGTCCCGGACGTCTACCAGGGCCAGGAGCTGTGGGAGCCCTCGCTCGTGGACCCGGACAACCGCCGCCCGGTGGACTTCGCCGCGCGGGAGGCCCTGCTCTCGGAGCTCGACGCCGCCGCGCCCGGTTCCCCGGCCGCCACCCCGCCCGTGGACGGCACCGGCGCGGCCCGGATGCTGCTGACATCCCGCGTGCTGCGCCTGCGCCGGGAGCACCCCGGGCTGTTCTCCGGCTACACCCCGCTGCGCGTGACGGGTGCGCTCGCCGAGCACACCCTGGCCTTCGACCGGGGTGGGGCGGCCACCGTGGTCACCCGCTTCCCCGTGGGCCTCGCCGCCGCGGGCGGCTTCACGGACGAGACCGTGGAGCTGGCCCCCGGCACGTGGCAGGACACCCTGACCCAGCGCGATTTCACGGCAGGTCCCAACGCGCCCGTGGCACTCGCCGACCTCCTCGACACCTATCCCGTGGCCGTTCTGCGCCGGAAGGACAGCTGAACCATGAGCACCGATCACCGCTTCGACGTCTGGGCCCCGCACGCCCGCAAGGTCACCGTCCGCATCGAGGGCCGGGACCACCCTATGGAGGGCCTGGCGGACCGTCCCGGCTGGTGGACCCTGCCGGAGGGGACCGACGTCCCCCGGGGCACCGTGCGCTACGGCTACGTCCTGACCAAGACCTTCGACGCCGGCACCCCGGAGGAGCGCGAGCAGGTCTCGGACGTGCTCCCGGACCCGCGCTCGCGCCGGCAGCCGCAGGGCGTTCACGAGCTCTCCTGCACGTTCGACCCGAGCGCCTTCGAGTGGCACGACGCCGAATTCCGCCCCCGCCCGCTGCAGGAGTCCGTGCTGTACGAGCTGCACCCGGGAACCTTCACCCCCGAGGGCACGCTGGACGCCGCGATCGGGCGGCTGGACCACCTGGTGGACCTCGGCGTGACCGCGGTGGAGCTGCTGCCCGTCAACGGCTTCAACGGCGAGCACAACTGGGGCTACGACGGCGTCGCCTGGTACACGGTGGCCGAGCCCTACGGCGGCCCCGAGGCCTACCAGCGCTTCGTGGACGCGTGCCACGTCCGGGGCCTCTCGGTGCTCCAGGACGTGGTGTACAACCACCTGGGCCCCAGCGGGAACTACCTGCCGCTGTTCGCCGACTACTTCAAGCCGGGCGCCTCCAGCTGGGGCGACCTCATCAACCTGGACGGGTGGGGCTCGGACGGGGTGCGCGAGTACATCCTGGACAACATCACCATGTGGCTGCGCGACTACCACGTGGACGGCTTCCGCCTGGACGCCGTGCACGCGCTCGCGGACTCCCGGGCGAAGCACGTCCTGGAGGAGATCGCCGAACGCGTCGCGGACGAGTCCGCCCGCACGGGCAAGGACCTGGTGACCATCGCGGAGTCCGACCTCAACGACCCCCGCATGGTGGCCGGCACGGACCGCCACGGGTTGGGCATGGACGCGCAGTGGCTCGACGACGTCCACCACGCGGCACACACCGCGTTCACGGGGGAGACCCACGGCTACTACGGGGACTTCGCCTCCCTGCACGCGCTCGAGAAGACCATGCACACGGCGTACTTCCACAACGGCACGTACTCCACGTTCCGGGGCCGCTCCCACGGCCGGGAGATCGACCCCTCGCAGCAGCGGCCGTGGCAGTTCGTCACGTTCCTGCAGAACCACGACCAGGTGGGCAACCGCGCAGCCGGGGACCGGATGAACCAGTCCATGAGCGTGGACCGGACGGTGGCCGCGGCCACGTGGCTCATGACCCAGCCGTACACGCCCATGCTGTTCATGGGTGAGGAGTACGGGGCGAGCACGCCGTGGCAGTTCTTCACCGCGCACCCCGAGCCGGAGCTCGGCGAGGCCGTGGCCACGGGGCGCAAGGCGGAGTTCGCCCAGATGGCCTGGGACCACGCCACCGTCCCGGACCCGCAGGACCCGCAGACCTTCGAGCGCTCCAAGCTGGACTGGTCCGAGGTCCACCAGGGGGACCACGAGCGCGTCTACACCGCGTACCGGGACCTGATCGCCCTGCGACTGGGCACCCCCGAGCTCACCGACCAGCGCTGGGACACCGTGGCCACCCAGGCCAGTGACCACGAGCAGTGGTTCGTGCTCAAGCGCATGGGCGAGCCCGGCTCGGAGCACGGTGTGGTCGTCGCGATCAACCTGGGGACCGAGCCGCGCAACCTGCCGCTCATGGGTGGGGACGCGCCGCAGCTGCTGTTCACGAGCGGCGCCGGTCCCGAGCCGGGTGCCGAGGGCACGGTGCGCGTGGCCCCCGAGACCGCCGTGGTGCTGCGGGTCTGAGCCCCGGGCGGGGGCCGCTTCCCGCCCCGCACGAGCCACCCGCAGGCCACCGCCTGCGGTGCACCGAGCGCGACGGCGCCCGCTCCCCGCACGGGGGGGGCGGGCGCCGTCGTCGTGGGGCGGGGTTCGCTGGTGGGGGCCGGGGGCCGGGGACTGCGGAGCGCGGGCCGGGACGCGGACGGCGTCGTCGTGCGGGGAGCGTGGGGTCCGGGCCGGGTTCCCGTGTGACGCGGGCGGGTGGGGCAGTGGCAGACTGGTGTCCATGCTGATCTATGGTGACGACACCGTCTGGACCCCGGCCGAGGACCGCTACGAGAGCATGCCGTACCGGCGTGTGGGGGAGTCGGGGCTGAAGCTTCCGGCCGTCTCCCTGGGGATGTGGCACAACTTCGGGGACGACAAGCCCCTGGCGAGCATGCGGGCCACGCTGCGGCGCGCGTTCGACCTGGGGATCACCCACTTCGACCTGGCCAACAACTACGGCCCGCCCGCGGGCTCCGCGGAGCTGAACGTGGGGCGGATCCTGCGCGAGGACTTCGCGGGGCTCCGCCACGAGCTGGTGATCTCCTCCAAGGCCGGCTGGGACATGTGGCCCGGGCCCTACGGAGACGTGGGCGGATCCCGGAAGTACCTGGTGACCTCCCTGGACCAGTCGCTCGAGCGCATGGGCCTGGACCACGTGGACATCTTCTACCACCACCGCCCGGACCCGAACACCCCGCTGGAGGAGACCATGCGGGCGCTGGACCACATTGTGCGCTCCGGGCGCGCGACGTACGTGGGCGTCTCTTCCTACAGTGCGGACCTCACCCTCGAGGCGCAGCGGATCATGCGGGAGCTCGGCACGCCGCTGCTGATCCACCAGCCCTCCTACTCGATGCTCAACCGCTGGATCGAGCAGCCGGACGAGCGCGCGGGCGGCAAGAACCTGCTGGGCGCCCTCACGGAGGCGGGCATGGGCTCCATCTGCTTCACGCCGCTGGCGCAGGGGATGCTCACGGACAAGTACCTGAACGGTGTGCCGGAGGGCTCGCGGGCGTCCGAGGGCAAGTCCCTGGACCCCGAGTGGCTCAGCGAGCAGACCCTGGAGCAGATCCGTGCGCTGAACACCATGGCGCAGGAGCGCGGCCAGACCCTCGCGCAGATGGCGATCGCCTGGACCCTGCGCCCCCAGGAGTCCGGGCAGGTCACCTCCGCGCTGGTGGGGGCGTCCTCCGCGCGGCAGATCGAGGACTCCGCGCGCGCGGTGGCCAACCTGGACTTCTCGCAGGACGAGCTGCGCCGCATCGACGAGCTGGTCACGGACGCCGGCGTCAACATCTGGAGCACGGCCACCGAGTCCAAGCACGCATGACGGGCGCGCAGTACGGGGCGCTGCTGGGGGTGTGGATCGCGGGGATCGTGGTCCCCGGCCCGGACGTCTTCGTGATCCTGCGCAACGCGTTCCTGTCCTCGCGCCGCAACGCCGTGGTCACGGCGCTGGGCGTGGTGGTGGGCAACACCACCTGGATCGTGCTGTCGCTGATGGGTGTCACCGTGCTCATCAGCGGCAACCCCGTGCTGAAGCTCGCGGTGCAGGTGGGCGGGGCGCTGTTCCTCGCCAGGATGGGCTGGACCGCGATCCGGGCCGGGATGCTCTCGCGAGCAGCGGGCTCGGGCGACGCCGCCGCGCCCGGGGGCGCCCGCGAGGGCCCCCACCCCGCAGCGCGCGCGGGGCGGGCCCCGTCCGCCGAGGACGAGGCGCAGCGGCAGGAGCTCTCCGTGGGCGGTCGCAGCCGTTTCCTGGGCCCCTCCGGACTGACCCCGTGGCGGGCCGCGGTGCAGGGGCTCGTGACCAACCTGGCCAACGCCAAGGCCCTGGTGTTCTTCGTGGCGCTGTTCGGCTCGCTGGTGCCCGCGGACATCAGCTGGACGGAGGCGCTCAGGGTGCTCGGGATGCTCGTGGGCACGGCCCTCGTGTGGTTCCCGACCGTGGCGTGGGTGGGCTCCGTCCCGGCGCTGGCCAGCCGCTTCCAGGCCCGCGGCGCCGAGGTGGAGATCGTCTCCGGGGTGGTGTTCCTGCTGGTGGCGGTGGGTCTGCTCGTGGAGGTGGCGCTCACCCTCTGAAGCACCCGGGTGGGCCGCGCTCCGCACGGGTGCGGGCGGCGTCGTCGTCGCGGAACGGGTGGGAGCGGATCTCGTGGGGCGCCCGGCTAGAGTGTGATCTCGGTCAAGTGCGGTGCGGCACGGCGGCGACGCCGCGCCCGCGCCCGGCGCAGGCAGCGCGCGACCGCCACCACCGAGCCGAGGAGAACCGTGTCCGAACATCCCATCCGCGTGGCCGTTGCCGGCGTGGGCAACTGCGCCGCGTCACTCGTCCAGGGCGTGCACTTCTACCGTGACGCCGACCCCTCCGACACCGTGCCCGGTCTGATGCACGTGCGCTTCGGCGACTACCACGTGGGGGACGTCCAGTTCGTGGCCGCGTTCGACGTGGACGCCGCCAAGGTGGGCCTGGACCTCTCCGAGGCCATCCTGGCCGGCGAGAACAACACCATGCAGATCACGCAGGTCCCGCCGCTGGGCGTGGCCGTGGACCGCGGCCCCACCCTGGACGGGCTCGGGAAGTACTACCGCGAGACCATCACCGAGTCCGACGCCGAGCCCGTGGACGTGGCGGCGGTGCTGCGCGAGCGGGAGGTGGACGTGCTGGTGTCCTACCTGCCGGTGGGCTCCGAGGAGGCGGACCGCTTCTACGCGCAGGCCGCGATCGACGCCGGGGTGGCCTTCGTCAACGCCCTGCCCGTGTTCATCGCGGGCACGGACGAGTGGGCGCAGAAGTTCACGGACGCCGGGCTGCCGATCGTGGGGGACGACATCAAGTCCCAGGTGGGGGCCACCATCACCCACCGCGTGCTCGCGAAGCTCCTGGAGGACCGCGGCTACGTGCTGGACCGCACCTACCAGCTGAACGTGGGCGGGAACATGGACTTCAAGAACATGCTGGAGCGCTCCCGGCTGGAGTCCAAGAAGATCTCCAAGACGCAGGCGGTGACCTCCAACGTGCCGCACGAGATGCGCGCGAAGGACGTCCACATCGGCCCGTCCGACTACGTGGGGTGGCTCGACGACCGCAAGTTCGCGTTCGTGCGGCTGGAGGGCCACGGCTTCGGCAACGCCCCGATCTCCCTGGAGTACAAGCTGGAGGTGTGGGACTCGCCGAACTCCGCGGGTGTGATCATCGACGCGATCCGTGCCGCGAAGATCGGGCTGGACCGCGGCATCGGCGGCCCGCTGGTCTCGGCGTCCTCGTACTTCATGAAGTCTCCGCCCGAGCAGGCGGACGACGACACCGCCCGGGAGAACGTGGAGCGCTTCATCCGCGGCGAGGTGCAGCGCTGAGCTCGGCGTGCCACCGCGGGTGAGCCCGCGGCCGTGACGACGGCGCCCGGCACCGGTCCACCCCGGTGACGGGCGCCGTCAGGCGGTTCAGGCCCGCTCGTGCCCGGCCAGTCCGGCACGGGAGACGATGTAGTCCACCAGCGGGTCGTAGAGGTGCGGGGGGACGTTGTCGTCCAGGGGCACCACCACGTCCACCTGGCCCTGTGCCTCGGCCACGAACACCCCGGGGTCGTTGCAGTCCCCCATGGCAATGGTGGGCAGCCCGGCGCGGGAACCGGCCCACCCGGCCATGCCGTGGTCCGCCACCACCAGGTCCGGCGCCTCGCGTCCCTGCTCCCGCAGGTGCTCCAGCACCAGGCGCATGGGATCGGGGAAGTGGGTGTGGCGCAGCCCGCCGTACTGCTCCACCATCACCACGTCCTCCACCTGGCGGACGTCCCCGTCCTCGAAGGGAAGGGCCTCGTCGAAGCGGATCACCCGCGCACCGGAGGCGCGGGCCACCCGGGCCAGACGGGCGTAGACGGGAGCCAGTCCCGAGGGGTGTCCGGTGGCGAACAGCAGGCGCTTGCGCCCCTGCACCGCGCGGCTGAAGGCCTCGGCGTAGCGGTCCAGCCCGGCCACGCACAGCTGCGCGGAGATGGAGTCCTGGCCGCTGAGGTACCCGCGGTCGTCGTTGATGCCCACGCGGTCCCGCATGAGCTCGAAGACGGAGTCGAAGTCCCACTCGCGGGTCCGCTCCACCCCCATGTGCTGGTGCTGGTCCCCGTCCAGGAAGCCCTGGATGTTGCGGAGGTTGGCCTCGCGGGGGGTCGCCACGGCCCCGGTGATGCGGGAGCGGTCCAGGTAGCGGGCGAGGGAGTCACGGCTCAGGTACGCGGTGGTCACACGGGCGAGTTTAGGCGGTGACCGCCACCCCCGCACAGGCGAGGTACGCCGCGGCGTGCTGCGCGGCGACGTCGTCCCACGTCAGCTCCCGGGCCCGGCGCACCGCGGCGTGTGACATCGCTCTCCACGCCCGGGGGTCCCGGGCCGCCCGGTGCAGCTCCCGCGCCCACTCTGCGGGCTCCCGCCCGGGCACCAGGCGACCGGTCTCACCGTCCCGCACGGCCAGGCGCAGCCCGTCCACGTCCGTGGCCAGCACTGGGGTCCCGCACGCCTGGGCCTCCACCGCCACCAGTCCGAACGTCTCCGACGACGACGCCACGGCCACCGCGTCCACCTCGCCCATGAGCCGCGCGAGCTCGGGGCGGGGGAGCGAGCCGCGGAACTCGACACGGTCCGCCACCCCCTCCGTGCGCGCCAGCTCGCGCAGGTGCTCCAGGAACTCGGGGGAGCCCGTGCCCGCGAGCACCAGGCGCACGGGGGTCTCGGGGTGCTCCCGGGAGAGGATCCCGAGGGCCCGGACGAGGACCTGCTGGCCCTTCAGCGGCTGCATCCTCCCGGCGCAGAGCACCGTGAAGGACCCGGTGGCGGGCGCGGCGTCCGGTTCGCCGGCCGGGGGGTGGAACATCAGGGTGTCCACGCCGGGCGGGATGACGACCACGCGCGCAGGGTCCGCTCCGTAGAGCGACACCACCTGCGCCTCCTCCACGGGCGTGTTGACCACGGTGCGGCACGCGCGGGAGACCAGCAGCCGCTCGGCGTCCTCCCGCGCGGCGGGCTCAGGGGTCTCGTCCGGGCCGGCGCGCAGGTTCTTCGCGGCGGCGGAGGTGTGCAGGGTCAGCACCAGGGGGACGTCCAGGGCCTCGGCGAGGACGAGCCCGGCCGCGCCGGAGAGCCAGTAGTGGGCGTGGAGCACCCGAGGGGCGGCCGCGGGGTCGTCGTAGAACGCGGCGAGCGCCGCACCGAACGCGTCCGCGAAGGCGGGCAGCTGCTCCTTGGAGGCCGCGGCGGCGCCGGTCACGGCAACGTTCAGCAGCCGGATCCCCGCGGCCACGGGTTCCACGGAAACCCCCGCGGGCCTGTCGGGGCGGCGGTCCAGGGTGGCCATGTCCACGAGCCATCCGGCCTGGGCCAGGGCGTGGGCCAGGTGCCACACGTAGACGTTCATTCCGCCCGCATCACCCGATCCCGGTTGCTCCACGGGTGAGGTGTGCATGCTGAGCAGCAGGACGCGGTCGGCCCCGCGTACCGGCCCCCGCACCGTCCCCGGACCGCGGGCCCGGCCGCCACCGCTCGGGGCACAATGGAGGCGTGAGTGAGACGACCCCCTGGCAGAACCGGCAGCCCAGCGAGCGCAGCGCGGTGGTGGACCTCGCCGCCGTGCGGCACAACGTGCGGCGGCTGCTGCACCTGGCGCGCGGCCGCACACTGATCGCGGTGGTGAAGGCGGACGCCTACGGCCACGGCGCTCCCGAGGTGGCCCGGGCGGCGCTCGCGGCCGGTGCGGACATGCTCGGCACCGCCCACGTCTCCGAGGCCCTGGCCCTGCGGGACGCGGGGATCACCGCACCCGTGCTGGCCTGGCTGCACACTCCGGCCACGGACTTCACCGCTGCCGTGCGGCGGGACGTGCGGCTGGGTCTGAGCGGCGGGGAGCTCGACGCCGTCCTGGCCGCCGTGCGCGCCACCGGCACTCCCGCGGTGGTCCACCTCAAGGTGGACACCGGCCTGGGTCGCAACGGTGCCACCGCCGAGCAGTGGCCGGGGCTGCTGGAGCGGGTGGTGCGCGCCGAGCGGGAGGGACTGCTCACGGTGGAGGGGATCTTCACCCACCTGGCGGTCGCGGACGAGCCGGAGCGCCCCGAGACCGCCGAGCAGCTGGCCGCACTCACCCGCGCGGTCGCCGCGGCCCGGGACGCCGGGCTGGACCCGGCCATGGTCCACGCGGCCAACACCCCCGGGCTGCTCTCCGCGGACTGGATCCCGGACCCGGACGCCATGCTGCGGGACGCCGTGCGGGTGGGGCTGGGGCTGTACGGGCTGAGCCCGTTCGCGGACCGCACCCCCGAGGACCTGGGGCTGGTCCCGGCCATGACCCTGCGCACGCGCGTGGCGAACGTCAAGGCCGTCCCCGGGGGCACAGGTGTCTCCTACGGGCTCAGCTACCGCACGGACGGGCCCACGCACCTGGCCCTGATCCCCCTGGGGTACGCCGACGGTGTGCCGCGCGTGGCCACGGGCGCGCCCGTGCGCATCGGGTCCCGGACCTACCCCGTGGTGGGCCGGATCGCCATGGACCAGTGCGTGGTGGACCTCTCCCGCGGGCGGGACGCGCTCACGGGTGCGCCCACCGGCGACGACGCGCAGCCACCGGTGCGCACCGGCGACGAGGCCGTGCTGTTCGGCGCGGGGGAGAACCCCTCCGTCACCGAGTGGGCCGAGGCCGCCGGGACCATCAACTACGAAGTGGTCACCCGGATCTCCCCGCGGGTGCCGCGTGAGCACGTGGACACCGGGGAGCCGGGCGGGGACCACGCGGCGGACGGTGCGTCCGCGACCGGGCCGGGCGGCGTCGTCGACGGGGCGGCCGGGCAGGATCCCGACGGCGCACGGTGGACGCTGACCCGTCAGCTCGCGTCCCCGGAGGAGACCAGGGCGCTGGCGCACACGCTGGCGCGGTCGCTGCGCGCCGGTGACCTGGTGCTGCTCAACGGCGAGCTGGGGGCGGGCAAGACCACGTTCACGCAGGGACTCGGGGCAGGCCTGGGGGTGCGCGAGGGCATCATCTCTCCCACCTTCGTCCTGACCCGGCGCCACCCGAACCTTCCGGACGGGCCGAACCCCGGGGGACCGGACCTCGTGCACGTGGACGCGTACCGCCTGGGCAGCGCGGAGGAGATGGCGAGCATCGACCTGGAGGACACCCTGGACACCTGCGTGACCGTGGTGGAGTGGGGGACCGGGAAGGTGGAGGAGCTCAGTGCCTCCCGCCTGGTGGTGGACATCGACCGGGCCCGCGGTGCGGACGCCGCCACGGGGGCTGCGCCCGCGGACCTGGGCGGGGTGCTCGCAGACCTCGGGCGGCAGTGGGAGGACGGTGGCACGGGCGGCGAGCCGCGGCGGGTGACCGTGCGCGGATTCGGCGCCCGCTGGAGCGAGCCGCCGGTGCTGTGACACCACGGCCGGGAGCCCCCGCTGTGGCGGCGCCCGTGTGGAGGTCCCGGGGCGGCGGCCCGGCAGGGGACTGCGCGGGTGCCCCGGCGAGGCCCGTGCCGGGGAGGCTCCCGCGTGTCCAGGGGGCCCGCGTGACACACTGGACGTGAGTCTGGACGTCCCGCCCGGGCAGCACGGCACCGGGGGAGTTCCGACGCCCTCCCCGGCCCGCGGGCGTTCTGCAGACACTGCTGAGCGATCCGAGGAGAAGGCCATGCCACCGACGGCGACACCCCACACCAAGCCCCACGGCGCCCCCATCGCGGAGACGATCCTGCTGCCGGGGGACCCGCTGCGCGCGACGTTCATCGCCGAGACGTTGCCCGAGGACGCCGTGCAGTTCAGCGCCGTGCGCAACATGCTCGGGTACACCGGCACCCACCGCGGCCGGGAGCTGTCCGTGATGGGCACGGGCATCCCCTCGATCGCCCCCGCCGTGCTCACGGTCTCGGACAACCACGTGACCCGTGCGGAGCTGCCCCCGGAGCAGCGCCAGACGGGCTTCGCGACCATGATCGAGCGGGCCACCACGGTGACGGAGCCGTGAACGGGATGACACACCCCCGCCAGGACCCGGACCGCTCCGCAGGTGCCGCGAGCGCGGGACCCGACAGCGCGGCGTCGACCCCCGCGGCGGCCGTCCCCGCCACCGGGACGGGCTCAGGGACGACGGCCGCCGACGGCGCGGTGCCCACCCGCACGGGCGGCGTGGACCCGCGCCGGGCCGTGCCCGTGCTGCTGTTCCTGTTCGTCTTCTGCCTGGTGGTGGACCAGGGCTTCAAGTTCACCTCCCAGCCCATGGCGCAGGCGCTGAGCCTGAGCGAGTCCACCGTGAGCCTGCAGGCCACGCTCACCGGCGTGCTGGTCGGCATCGGCGCCGTGGTCTACTCCGCGCTCGCGGACTCCGTGGCCATCCGCAGGCTGCTGTACCTGAGCATCGGGCTCGTCGTGGTGGGCTCGGTGGTCGGCTTCGTGGGCAGCGCGTCCTTCGGCGTGGTGCTCGTGGGCCGGATCGTCCAGACGGCGGGTCTCGCGGCGGCGGAGACCCTCTACGTGGTCTACGTGACCAAGCACTTCCAGGGCGTGGAGCTGAAGAAGTACCTGGGCTTCTCCAACATGTCCTTCCAGCTGGCGTCGCTGATCGGCACGCTGGTCTCGGGCTACCTGGCCACGTACGTGTCCTGGACCTGGATGTTCCTGGTGCCGCTGCTCATGGTGCTCTCGTTGCCGTTCATCAGGAGGCGCGTGCCGGACGAGGTGGAGCACGCGAGCTCCGGCGTGGACGTGTACGGGCTGTTCCTCGTGGCAGTGGTCGCCACGGGCGTGATCATGTTCATGCAGGAGTTCACGGGGTGGTGGTGGATCCCGGTGGTGATCGCCGGCGTCCTGTTCGTCCGCCACGTGCGCACCAACCCGCACGCCCTGGTGGACTGGTCCTTCTTCACCAACCGTCCGTACATCAGCGCCCTGGTGATCGTGTTCATCATCTACTCGGTGAACCTGGCGTTCGTGTTCCTCTTCCCGTTCGCGATCCACGGTGTCCACGGCATGGCCATGGACCGGGTCTCGCTGCTCACCGTTCCCGGCTACGTCCTGGGTGCCTCCACCGCGGCCATGTCCGGCGTGGTCAGCAGGCGGCTGGACTCCAAGCAGGCCGTGACCCTGGCGCTGTGCCTGCTCGCCGCAGCACTCGCGGTCGCGGGGATCTTCGTGAACGTGTCCGTGGTGGCCCTGGTGGTGGCCATGGCCATGTTCTCGGTGGGCTTCGGCCTGCTGTACGCCCCGCTGATGTCCAGCGCGCTGCTTCTCATGCCGGCCGCGAAGTCCGGTGTGGCCGTGGGCTTCTACAACCTGGTGATCAACGTGGCCTCCCCGATCGGCGTGGCGTACACGGCCACCCTGATGTCCGGCAGGCCCACGTGGTTCAGCGCTCTGAGCGTGGGCAGCACGCCCGAGGGCGACTACTTCTCGACCATCCTGTGGTTCCTGGTGGTCATCACCCTGCTGGGCCTGGTGGCCTACCGCGTGCTGTTCGGGATGCTCGAGCGCGGCGACGCCCGCGCCGCGCAGCGCCTGACAGCCCAGGAGTAGACGGTTCGCGGATTCCCCACCGGCCCCTCTGCGCGTTCCCTCCGGGACGGGCGGAGGGGCTCCGTCCACGCGGGACTAGACTGTCCGGGTGCTTGTGCTGACCCTGGACTCCGCGTCGATCGCCTCCGTGGCGCTGTCCCGTGACGGCGAGGTGCTGCGGGAGTTCGCCACTCCGGACACCCGCTCCCACGCCGAGGCGCTGGCCCCGGCCGTCCGCGACCTCATGGCGGCCGAGGGGATCACGGGATCGCAGCTGGACGGGATTCTCGTGGGCACCGGGCCGGGACCGTTCACCGGGCTGCGCGCCGGACTGGTCACCGCTCGGGCCCTCGCCTTCGCGTGGGAGCTGCCCGTGCACGGGCTGTGCTCCCTGGACGCCGTGGCCCACAGGGTGGCACAGGACGCCCCGGGGAACCGCCCCGAGTTCGTGGTGGCCACCGACGCCCGCCGCCGGGAGCTCTACTGGCGCGTCTATCGGGCCGTCACGGACCGCGACGGCGTGCTGGCCGTCCCCACCGGCGAACCCCGCGTGGGTCCCGCCGAGGACGTCCCCGCGCTGCCCTGCCACGGCCCCGGCGCCGCCCTCTACCCGGACCGCCTGGCGCAGCCGGTCCAGGCCGGAGCGCACCTGCAGCCCACCGCCGCGGACCTCGCCCGCGCCGCGTGGGCGCTGACCCGCCGCGGACACGAGCTCTCCACCGACACCTCCCCCCTCTACCTGCGGGACTCGGACGCCCAGGTGCCCGCGGCCGTGCAGGGGGCCCGCCCGTGAGCGCCCCGCACGGGGGCCACGGGGCGGCCACGGCCGCGGCGTCGTCGCTGCCGCCGGGGTACGCCCTGCGGCCCATGCAGCCCGGGGACCTGGACAGCGTCCACGCGCTGGAGACGGAACTGTTCCCCGAGGACGCCTGGCCCCGGCCCCTGTTCGACGAGGAGCTCGCCCACCCCACCCGGCAGTACTGGGTGCTCACCCGGGAGCGGGAGGTCGTGGCGTACGCGGGGATGATGTGCATCCCGCCGGTCGCGGACGTCCAGACCATTGCCGTGGCCGCCGAGCACGAGGGGCGCGGACTCGGCTCCACCCTGCTGCGGGTGCTCCACGAGGCGGCCGTGCGAGCCGGCGCCACCGAGATCATGCTCGAGGTCCGGGCGGACAACCCCCGGGCGCAGGCCCTCTATCGCCGCTTCGGCTACGAGCACATCCACACCCGCGCCCACTACTACGGCCCGGGCCACGACGCCCTGATCATGCGCTGCGAACTGGTGGCTGCGGGTCCGGAGACGCGCAGCCCGGACGGAAGGACCATCCATGAACACCGCTGAGCCCCTCGTGCTGGGCATCGAGTCCTCGTGCGACGAGACCGGGGTGGGCATCGTGCGCGGCACCGAGCTGCTGACCAACACCGTGTCCTCGTCCATGGAGCAGCACGTGCGCTTCGGCGGGGTCATTCCCGAGATCGCCTCCCGCGCGCACCTCGAGGCCTTCGTGCCCGCGGTCCGGGAGGCGCTCGCCGAGGCTGGCGTGGCCCTGGAGGAGATCGACGCCATCGCCGTGACCTCCGGCCCCGGTCTCGCCGGCGCGCTCATGGTGGGCGTGGCCGCGGCCAAGGCGCTCGCGGTGGCCACGGGCACCCCCCTCTACGCGATCAACCACCTGGTGGCCCACGTGGGCGTGGGGCTGCTGGACGGGGACGGGCGGCTGCCCGAGCACCTCGGCGCGCTGCTCGTCTCGGGCGGGCACACCGAGATCCTCGCCGTGCGGGACATCACGAGCGACGTCCGCCTCCTGGGCGCCACGATCGACGACGCCGCCGGCGAGGCCTACGACAAGGTCGCCCGGCTGCTGGGGCTCGCCTACCCCGGGGGGCCCGCCATCGACGCCGCCGCCCGGAAGGGGGACCCGGCCGCGTTCGCGTTCCCGCGGGCACTGACGGCCGGGAAGTACATGGGCTCCGCGCAGGCGCCCGGTCCCCACCGCTACGACATGTCCTTCTCGGGACTCAAGACCGCCGTGGCCCGCGTGGTCGAGGCGTTCCGGGCCGCGGGGCAGCCCGTTCCCGTGGCGGACGTGGCCGCGAGCTTCCAGGAGGCCGTGGTGGACGTGATCTCCCGCAAGACCGCGCTGGCCTGCACCGAGCACGGCATCACCACCCTGCTCATGGGTGGGGGAGTGGCCGCGAACTCACGGCTGCGGGAGCTGGTCACCGCCCGTTGCGCCGAGCGCGGCATCACCGTGGTGGTCCCCCCGCTGTCCCTGTGCACCGACAACGGCGCCATGGTGGCCGCCCTGGGCTCCCGGCTGGTGTCCTCCGGGGTGGCCCCCACCGGGATCTCCTTCGCCGCGGACCCGGGGCTGCCCGTGTCCACGGTGTCGGTCGCGGCGAGCCTCTGAGCCCAGGCCCCGGCGTCCCTCGCAGCGGACAGCGGGTTGGCTGCACGTCACGGAAAAACTTTTCTACGGAAAGCTCGCTGCGAGAGGCTGATTCAGCTGTTGCGCTGAAACGGGATCCTCCGTGGCCTCGCATCCCAAGACTCACAGCTGCCCCCCGGATCATGCCTCGCCGAGTTCTTGGAGGGCTCTCCGGCTCTAGGCCATGGGTGACATGGCGGGGCCGATCACAGATCATCGCCCCGGCCAGCAACAACCTCGCCCTCATCCAGATCGATGGTCACCACACTGGCTCCCTGGATCGGCTCCCCCGGCGTCCTGAAAGCCCTCTTCAGAAGATCCACCGTCAGTCGATCCCTCGAGGCATCCTTCACCACGAAGAGAACGCGTTTCCCGTGGTCATCCACAAGCGAGAAGAACAGATCGACAGACACTTCCCCCCGCACAGAGTTGACCTCGGCAACAAAGGCAGCAGGATTTTTAAGCGTGGCACTCTTGAGCGTGCCCGATACCGTCACCGAATCATCGGAGTAGTCCGGATAGAAATCAAGCTCCTTGAAGTAGGACCGGTCCACGTGAGAAGTAACTTCCCCCACCTTCTGGGTCTCAAACTCCTGACGGGAAATCCTGTCCTCCAGCAGGGAGTTCGAGTACTCGCCCCAGCCCACTATTGCGAACGTCGGAACAATGGTGAGGACGACAAGAGCTCCGAGCACTGCCGCGATGCCGACCTTCCAACTTCTGCTCACAGCAGGACCTGCGTTGTTCGACCGCTCTGCTGGTCTTCGAAGACCAGGCACGACGGCGCGGCCCCCAGCTCCGCCACCCTTCTTTCCAGGCGTCTTTCCTCCAGGAAGGTGTGGGCCACTGCGCCCGCTTCAATCAACAGGATTGCCGAGAGTACGATGATGAGGACGTTCCACCCGGCGTTCTTCTTGCTGTTTTCTGGATCGCTTGAGCTTGTCGGGTTGGCCATTCTTCTCCTGTTGGGGGAACAGTTTTTGTTTTGTTGCCGGCACAGCTGGTTCCCCAGCGGCTTTCCTGCGGTTCGCTGGGGCCCGCAGCCGCCTCAGCCGGCCTCGCGGTTGCGCGCCACCACGTCCATGACCACCGCGCGCAGGTCCCCGCCGTTCTCCCGGGCAATCCTGCGCTGGCGCTCGTAGCCCGTCTCCCCGCTCACCATGGTCTCCACGTGGGCCAGCTCGGTGGCGCACCCGAGTTCGTCCGCCACGGGCTCAAGGGTGTTCAGCAGGTCCACCAGGTCCTCCCGGAGGGGGCGCTGGTGGTTCCGGGCGTCACGGATGATCTCCGCGTCCATCCCGTACCGGGCCGCCCGCCACTTGTTCTCCGCGTGGTGCCACGGGGGCAGCACGGGGATGGTGCCGCCGTCGTCGAGGGTGCGGGAGAAGGACTCCACGAGGCACTGGGTGAGCGCGGCGAGCGCCCCCACCCCCCGCAGGTCGGAGGGCCCGTCGCACGCGCGCATCTCCACAGTGCCGAAGCGCGGCACGGGGCGGATGTCCCAGCGGTTCTCGGAGATCTCCGCGATCACCCCGGTGGCCAGCAGGTCCGCCACGTAGGACTCGTACTCGGCCCAGGTGTCGAAGTGGTAGGGCAGGCCCGCGGTGGAGAGCTGCTGGAAGATCTGCGTCCGGTGGGAGGCGTACCCGGTGTCGTGGCCGGACCAGTACGGCGAGTTCGCGGACAGCGCCAGCAGGTGGGGGTAGTAGTTCATGAGCCCGTCCAGCACCGGCAGGGCCTTGTCCCGGTGGTCGATGCCCACGTGCACGTGCATCCCGAAGATCACCATCTGCCGGGCCCAGTACTGCGCGCGGTCCACCACCTTGTGGTATCGCTCGTCGTCCACCACGGGCTGCTCGTTCCACTCGGAGAAGGGGTGGGTGCCCGCGGCGTAGATCTCCAGGGAGCGGGGGTCGGTGACGGCGCGGATCCGCTCCTGCGTCTGCGCCATGTGCGCCACGGCCTCGGGCACGGAGCGGCACACCCCGGTGACCATCTCCACCGTGTTCTGCAGGAACTCGCCGGTGACCCGGGGGTGGTCGCCCTCCTCCCCGAGCTCGGGGTGCTCGGCCACCACGGCCGCAAGGACCTCCTGCGCCCTTGGTGCGAGTTCGCCCGTGGCGCGGTCCACCAGCGCCACCTCCCATTCCACGCCCAGGGTGGAGTTCTCGGAGGTCTCGAAGTCAATGTGCACGGCGTGGTCCTCTCATGGGGTGCGCCGGTGAGGGCGGCTGGGTCCCGTGCCGGGGGCCGTGATCGCCTGGTCACGTGCTGCCCGCCGTCTAGGCACAGGGAGCCCTCAGTCTAGGGGTTCCACCACCAGCACCACACGCCGCTCCCCGCCAGGCTCCATGAGGCGCGTCATCACGAGGGTCGCGCGCCGGGCGCCCCGCGGGGCCAGCTGGCGGCGCAGCTGCTCGGGGGTCACGTCCGTGCCGCGCTTCTTGATCTCCAGGGCGCCGACGTCGTGGTCCCGGACCCACTTCCTGAGCACCTTCACGGTGTGCGGCAGCACCTCCCGGACCTGGTACGTACGGGCGAACGGGGTGCTCGCGGGGTTCTCGGAGGACAGGTACGCGATGGTCGGGTGCAGCAGGTGGGCGTCGAGGCGCTGCGCGAGGTCGGTGACGAGCCCCGCACGGATCACCGCCCCGTCCGGCTCGTGCAGGTAGCTCCCCACGCGCCCCAGCAGCTCCCCCTCGGCGGGTGGCGAGTCCCAGGAGGGGGAGGTCAGCTCCGCGGCCGACGACGCGGCGTCGTCGTCCTTGGCGCGGGAGACCGCGGCGTCACCGCCGTCCTCCATACCCGCCGCGCCCGGGGAGGACTCGGTGCCGCGGCCCAGCACGAGGGCGGCGCGTGCGACGTCCGGGCGGCGGACGGCGTTGAACCACAGCACCGCCTCGACCACGTCCCCGTGGTCGGAGATCCACTGGGCCTCCGCTCCTTCGGGCACGTGCTCGTGGGGTATGCCGGGGCCCAGCTTGGCGCCCACCGCCAACCCGCCGGCCGCGAGCCGGGACACGAAGGACAGCGGAGGGGAGAAGGCCTCGGGGTCGAACACGCGCCGGGTGCGGCCCCCGCCGGTCACGCGGCGCGCCGGGTCCAGCCAGATGCCCTGGGCCGGGCCGGCCGCGAGCTCGGTGAGGTCCAACGACTCGGCGTCCGCGCAGAGCACGCGGGCGCGGGGCCACCCCGTGAGGTTGAGCGTGGCCACGGCCGCGGTGAGCGGATCCCGCTCCACCGCCGTGACGGTGCGCTCGAGCGCGGCCAGTGCCAGGGAGTCCGCGCCGATCCCGCAGCCCAGGTCCACCACGTGCTCGATCCCGGCCTGGGCGAAGCGCTGCGCGTGCAGGGCGGCCACCGTCCAGCGGGTGGCCTGCTCCACGCCGTCGCGCGTGAACACCATGTGCGCGGCGAAGTCCCCGAACTTGCCCCGCGCCCTGGCGCGCAGCCGCGACTGGGTGAGCGCGGCGGCCACCAGCTCGGGGGAGTGGCCCTGGGCCCGCAGCGTCTCCGAGAGGGTGAGCGAGGCGTCGGGGTCGTAGGGGCCGAGCGAGTCGAGCAGCTGCAGGCCCTCCGGGGTCAGCAGGTGGGCGAGGCCCCGGGTCTCGGCGTCGTCGGAGGCGGCAGGTGAGTTCACCTCCCCATCACATCACGCCCGGGGCTGCTCGTGGGCGGGACCGGGACGGGCCGTGGCGACCGGATCCCGGGGCCTGGGACGGGGGCCGCGGGGCAGGGGACCGGAGTCCGTTCAGCCCACAGGGCAGCGCCCGCGCGCGCCTTGACCGGGCGCGGGGCGCGTCCCTACAGTGAGGATTAGCACTCTCGTAGTGAGGGTGCTAAAAGGCCAGGCGCTCAATCGGCACCGCGACGACGGTTGGCACGCCAACTGGCCTGTGGCGAACGCCGCCGTGGGACCCCGCGGCACCGGCGGACGCACACCGTCTCACACGCCTAGAAGAAAGGGAGAGATCGTGTCGGTCTCCATCAAGCCCCTCGAGGATCGCATCGTGGTTCAGCCGCTGGCCGCTGAACAGACCACCGCCTCCGGTCTGGTCATCCCGGACACCGCCAAGGAGAAGCCCCAGGAGGGCACCGTCCTGGCCGTGGGCCCGGGCCGCGTGGACGACAAGGGCAACCGCATCCCCGTGGACGTCAAGGAGGGTGACGTGGTCATCTTCTCCAAGTACGGCGGGACCGAGGTCAAGTACAACGGCGAGGAGTACCTGGTGCTCCCGGCACGCGACGTGCTGGCCGTCATCGAGAAGTAGCCTCTCCACCGACTCTTCGTGCGCGGTGCCCGTGACGTCCGCCCGGAATCGGGCCGCACGGGCACCGCGTTCGCCGTTCTCCCACAGGGTCCACCGACCCGCAGACTCTTCACAAGGAGCACACATGCCCAAGCAGTTGGTGTTCAACGACACCGCTCGCAAAGCGCTCGAGTCCGGCGTGAACCGCCTGGCCGACACCGTCAAGGTCACCCTGGGCCCCCGCGGCCGCAACGTGGTCCTGGACAAGAAGTGGGGCGCGCCCACCATCACCAACGACGGCGTGACCATCGCCCGTGAGGTGGAGCTCGACGACCCCTACGAGAACCTCGGCGCGCAGCTGGCCAAGGAGGTGGCCACCAAGACCAACGACGTCGCCGGTGACGGCACCACCACCGCCACCGTGCTGGCCCAGGCCATCGTTCGTGAGGGCCTGCGCAACGTGGCCGCCGGCGCCGCCCCCAGCGACATCAAGCGCGGGGTGGAAGCGGCCGTGGCCACCGTGTCCCAGCGCCTGCTGGACGACGCCCGCCCCGTGGAGGGCAAGGACGTGGCCCACGTGGCCGCGATCTCCGCCCAGTCCCCGGAGATCGGCGAGCTGATCGCCCGCGCCTTCGAGACCGTGGGCACGGACGGCGTCATCACCATCGAGGACGGCTCCTCCACCGAGGTGGAGCTGGACGTCACCGAGGGCATGCAGTTCGACAAGGGCTACCTCTCCCCGTCCTTCATCACGGACCAGGAGCGCCAGGAGGCCGTCCTGGACGACACCTTCGTGCTGCTGTACCAGGGCAAGATCTCCGCCATCCAGGACCTCATGCCCGTGCTGGAGAAGGTGCTGCAGGCCAAGAAGCCGCTGACCATCATCGCGGAGGACGTCGAGGGCGAGGCCCTGTCCACGCTGGTGGTCAACAAGCTGCGCGGCACGCTGGACGTCGTGGCCCTGAAGGCTCCCGGCTTCGGCGACCGCCGCAAGGCGATCATGCAGGACCTCGCGGTGCTCACGGACGCCACCGTGATCACCCCGGAGCTCGGCATCTCGCTGGACGGCGTGGAGCTCTCCCAGCTGGGCACCGCCCGCCGGATCACCGTGACCAAGAACCAGACCACCCTGGTGGACGGCGCCGGCTCCTCGGACGCCGTCGCCGAGCGTGTGGCCGAGATCAAGGCCGAGATCGCCCGCACCGACTCCGAGTGGGACCGCGAGAAGCTCCAGGAGCGCCTCGCCCGCCTGGCCGGTGGCATCTCCGTGATCAAGGTGGGTGCCGCCACCGAGGTGGAGCAGAAGGAGCGCAAGCACCGCATCGAGGACGCCGTGTCCTCCACCCGTGCGGCGCTGGAGGAGGGCATCGTGGCCGGCGGCGGTTCCGCCCTGGTCCACGCCTCCAAGTCCCTCGAGGGCACGGACCTGGGCCTCACCGGCGACGCCGCCACGGCCGTCACCATCGTGCGCCGCGCCCTGACCCAGCCCCTGCGCTGGATCGCGGAGAACGCGGGCCAGGACGGCTTTGTGGTGGCCGCGCGCGTGGCCGAGATGGAGCCGGGCAACGGCTACAACGCCATGACGGACGAGTACGAGAACCTGCTCGCCGCGGGCATCATCGACCCCGTGAAGGTGACCCGTTCCGCCCTGCAGAACGCGGCGTCCATCGCGGCGCTCGTGCTCACCACCGAGACCCTAGTGGCCGAGAAGAAGGACGGCGAGGAGGACTGATCCTCCCCGCCCCGTGAGTCGCGGGGCGGCCCGGCCCGGCCAGGGGCGGGCCGGCCCGGCGGCACCCCCCCCGCGCGGCCCGCGGGGGCCGGCGGGGACCGCCGCCGCCGCGGCGGCGGGGGTGGT
>NZ_JAUMTZ010000003.1:83701-173971 GCF_030530945.1 Kocuria sp.
CCCCCGTCGGGCCCTACACCAGGCCCGGGGTGGGGCAGAGCCCCCCCCCCCCCGTGGCGGCGCCGCCGGGCCCGCCCCCCCAGGGGGCGGGCCGTCCGGTCGTCACCCGCCGAGCTCGACCGGCGGGTCCCGGCTGGAACGGCCGCGGCGGCGTCGTCGGGGGTGATCCCCGGGCGGGGGCGGTGCCACGGCGGCCCGTACACTGTGGGGACGACCTCGCGTGAAAGGGATTATCCGTGTCTGACAACGTGCCCACCGCCCTCATGGACAACCCGTTCGGTTTCACCGGACTGACCTACGACGACGTCCTGCTGCTGCCCGGCAACACGGACGTGATCCCCTCGGACGCCTCGACCAGGACCCGGCTCTCGCGCCGGATCACGCTGGAGGCGCCGGTGCTCTCCGCGGCCATGGACACCGTCACCGAGTCCGCGATGGCCATCGCCATGGCCCGCCAGGGCGGGCTGGGCGTGATCCACCGCAACCTGTCCATCCAGGACCAGGCGGACCACGTGGACCGCGTCAAGCGCAGCGAGTCCGGGATGATCACTAACCCGGTGACCGTGGCCCCGGACGCCACACTCGCGGAGCTGGACCGGCTGTGCGGCTACTTCAAGGTCTCGGGGCTGCCCGTGGTGGACGAGAACCAGAAGCTGCTGGGCATCATCACCAACCGGGACACCCGCTACCTGCCCGAGAGCGACTTCGAGACCCGGCTCGTGCGCGACGTGATGACCCCCATGCCGCTGGTCACCGGCAAAGTGGGCATGAGTAAGGACGAGGCCCACAAGCTGCTGGCCACGCACAAGATCGAGAAGCTGCCGCTGGTGGACGAGCAGGACCGGCTGACCGGTCTCATCACGGTCAAGGACTTCACCAAGGCGGAGCAGTACCCGCTGGCCACCAAGGACGATGAAGGCCGGCTGCGCGTGGGTGCCGCCGTGGGGTTCTTCGGCGACGGCTGGGAGCGCGCCATGACGCTCGTGGAGGCCGGGGTGGACGCCCTGTTCATCGACACCGCGAACGGGCACTCCCAGGGCGTGCTGGAGATGATCGCACGTCTCAAGAAGGAGTCCGCCGCGGACCACGTGGACGTGATCGGAGGCCAGGCCGCCACCCGTGCTGGAGCCCAGGCGCTCGTGGACGCCGGCGCGGACGCCGTAAAGGTGGGCGTGGGCCCGGGCTCCATCTGCACCACGCGCATCATCGCGGGCGTGGGTGTGCCCCAGGTGACGGCGATCAACGAGGCCGCGCAGGTGACCATCCCCGCGGGCGTGCCCCTGATCGCGGACGGCGGTCTGCAGCACTCCGGGGACATCGGCAAGGCGCTGGTGGCCGGTGCGGACTCCGTGATGCTGGGCTCCCTGCTGGCAGGCTGCGACGAGTCCCCGGGGGAGCTCGTGTTCGTGGCGGGCAAGCAGTACAAGGCCTACCGCGGCATGGGGTCCCTGGGCGCCATGCAGTCGCGCGGCAAGAACACCTCCTTCTCCAAGGACCGCTACTTCCAGGCGGACGTCTCCGACGACGAGAAGCTCATCCCCGAGGGCATCGAGGGCCAGGTGCCCTACCGCGGGCCGCTGGCCTCCGTGCTGCACCAGCTGGACGGCGGGCTGCGCCAGACCATGTTCTACGTGGGCGCCCACGACGTCGCGGAGCTCAAGCAGAAGGGGCGCTTCGTGCGCATCACCCCGGCGGGGCTCAAGGAGTCCCACCCGCACGACATCACCATGACGGTGGAAGCCCCCAACTACCGGCGCTGATCCGCCCGTGACACCCCCGCGCCCGGCGCGGTGAAAGGACCCCTCGTGAGCTACGACATCGAAATCGGGCGTTCCAAGCGCGCGCGCCGCACCTTCAGCCTGGACGAGATCGCCCTGGTCCCCTCGCGGCGCACCCGGGACCCGCAGGACGTGAGCACCGCGTGGCAGATCGACGCCTACCAGTTCGACATTCCCGTGGTGGGTGCGCCCATGGACTCGGTGATGTCCCCGGCCACGGCGATCGACCTGGGCCGTGCGGGCGGGCTGGGCGTGCTGGACCTCGAGGGGCTGTGGACCCGCTACGAGGACCCGCAGCCCGTGCTGGACGAGATCGCGGACCTCAGCTCGGAGAACCTCCCGCAGGCCACCCGGCGCATGCAGGAGCTCTACTCGGCCCCCATCCAGCCCGAACTGATCACCGCGCGCCTGGCGGAGATCCGCGAGTCCGGTGCGATCGTCTCCGGCTCCCTGTCCCCGCAGCGCGTGGTGGAGCACTACCGCACCGTCCTCGAGGCGGGCGTGGACCTGTTCGTGATCCGCGGCACCACCGTCTCCGCGGAGCACGTGTCCCGGACGCAGGACCCCCTGGACCTCAAGCAGTTCATCTACGACCTGGACGTCCCTGTGATCGTGGGCGGCGCCGCGGGCTACACCCCGGCCCTGCACCTCATGCGCACGGGGGCCGCGGGCGTGCTCGTGGGCTTCGGCGGCGGCGCGTCCCTGCGCACGGAGTCCATCCTGGGCATCCACGCCGCCATGGCCTCGGCCATCTCGGACGTCGCGGCCGCCCGCCGCGACTACCTCGACGAGTCCGGCGGTCGCTACGTCCACGTGATCGCCGACGGCGGTCTGGGCACCTCGGGCGACATCGTCAAGGCCATCGCCATGGGCGCCGACGCCGTGATGCTGGGCACCCTCCTGGCCCGCGCGGAGGAGGCTCCCGGGCAGGGCTGGCTGTGGGGCGCGGAGGCCCACAACCCCCACTCGCCCCGCGGGGTTCGCACCCACGTGGGCACCGTGGGTCCCCTGGACGAGCTGCTCAACGGGCCCGCGCGGCACGTGGACGGCTCCTCCAACGTGATGGGCGCGCTGCGCCGCGCGATGGCCACAACGGGGTACTCGGACCTCAAGGAGTTCCAGCGTGCGGACGTGGTGATCCGCAGCTGAGGCCGCTCCCGGGGGTTGGGAAACCCTCAGGACCGACCAGTAGTGTTGAGGGGTGCTCAGAACCGCGCTGCGTCCCCGCTCCCTGGCCTTCCTGGCGGTAGCCCTGCTCGTGGCGGTGCTGTTCGTCTCCCTGAGCCGCTGGCAGCTCAACGCGTCCCTGGAGTCCACCACCGTGGCGGACCCCGCCAAGGACCGGGTGAGCGCCCTGGAGAAGGTCGTCGTCCCCGGGGAGGCCACCTCCGCGCAGCAGGCGGACCACGTGGTGGACACGGTGGGCACCTACCGTGCCGATTCCACGGTGCTGGTCCCCGGGCGGCTGCAGGACGGCGTGTCCGGGTACTGGGTGGTCACCGAACTGGTGATCCCGGACTCCCGGAAGCGCTGGGCCGCAGCGGACGGGGACCTCGGCATCGCCGTGGCCCGGGGCTGGGTGGCCGCCGCGGACCGTGTGCCCCGCGCCCCCGCGGGGGAGATTCGCGTGACCGGTCGCCTCATGCCCACGGACTCCCCGGTGCCCAGCCAAAAGGTCCCCGCCGGGCAGGTGGCCTCCGTGTCCTCCGCCCAGCTGGGCAACCTGTGGAACGCCCCCCTGTACTCCGGCTATGTGGCGGCGTTCGCCGAGACCCCGGCCGCGGACCCGGCGCCCGTCACCGGAGACGGGACCGTGGCGGCGTCGGCCCGTCCCATGGGGGAGGGGCTCGCGCGGCTGCAGATCGAGCAGCAGCCCACCGACACCTCCATCCACGCGCTGAACCTGTTCTACGCCGTGGAGTGGGTGGTCTTCGCGGGCTTCGCCTTCTTCCTGTGGTGGCGTTTCGTGCGGGACGAGCACCTGCGTCGGCTGAACCCCGAGCAGTACTACTACTTCGACGGCGCCTACTTCTGGGACGAGGACGCGCAGTCCTACTACTACTGGGACGCCCAGGACCGGTGCTACTACTACTTCGACGACCAACCCGCCGTGGCCGCGCGCTCCCGCACCGAGGAGGCGCACCCCGCGCAGCGAACCGACAACGGAGCCCACGATGACTGATTCCACGCCGCAGCACGATCCGCAGCCCCGCCCGGTGCGCCGCACCGACGGTGTGCGGGTCACCGCCCCCGAGGACGCGAGCCCCGAACGTGCCACCGTCCCGGACAGCGTCCGTGCGAAGGCCGCGGCCCTGAAGCCGCGCCGTCGCTTCGGCGGCACGGAGGCGCAGATCCGCTCCGCACTGAAGCTCTACAAGGTGTGCGCGTGGGTCTCCGGCACCTTCCTGCTGCTGCTCGTGGCTGAGATGATCACCCGCTACGCCCTGGGCTTCGACCTCATCGCCGGCGGCACGGACAAGGCCACCGGGCAGAGCGTGGCCCTGGGGTGGCAGAACCTGGACCTGGAGAACCTCTCCGGCGGGGTGAACCTCTCCACGTGGGTGCTGATCGTCCACGGCTGGTTCTACGTGGTCTACGTCCTGTCCTGCCTGCGGGTGTGGTCCCTCATGCGCTGGCCCTTCCCGCAGCTGGTGGTCATGGCGCTGGGTGGTGTGGTGCCCTTCCTGTCGTTCATCGTGGAGCGCAAGATCCACCGCTCCACCGAGGCGGAGCTCGCGGCCAATCCCAAGGCCGCCAAGCGCTACTGAGCCCGGGCGGGGGCTGGGCCCTCGTGTCCTAGACTTGGGGGCGTGACTGAAACCCCTGACAACCTGAGCGAACTGGAGCAGCGCCCGGTACTCGTGGTCGACTACGGTGCGCAGTACGCGCAGCTGATCGCCCGCAGGGTGCGCGAGGCCAACGTCTACTCCGAGATCGTCCCGCACACCTGGTCCACCGAGAAGATCATGGCGCGCAACCCCGCCGCCCTGATCCTCTCCGGCGGCCCCGCGTCCGTCTACGCCCCCGGCGCCCCGCAGCGTGACGCCGAGCTCTTCGAGGCCGGGGTGCCGGTGCTGGGGATCTGCTACGGGTTCCAGGTCATGGCCAGTGCGCTGGGCGGGACCGTGGAGCGCACGGGTGCGCGCGAGTACGGCGCCACGGCGGCGGCGCTCACCGGAACCGGCACGGGCAGCGTGCTGGACGGCACGCCCACCGCGCAGACCGTGTGGATGAGCCACGGCGACTCCGTCACGGCGGCGCCCGAGGGGTTCACCACCCTGGCAACCACCGAGGGTGCTCCCGTGGCGGCCTTCGAGGACCGCGAGCGCCGGCTCTACGGCGTGCAGTGGCACCCGGAGGTCAAGCACTCCGCGTACGGGCAGAAGGTCATCGAGAACTTCCTGTTCGAGGGCGCGCAGCTGAGCCCCACGTGGTCCACCGGCAACATCATCGAGGAGCAGGTGGCCGCCATCCGCGCCCAGGTGGGCGACGGCAAGGCCCTGTGCGGTCTCTCCGGAGGGGTGGACTCCGCGGTGGCCGCGGCACTCGTGCAGCGCGCCATCGGGGACCGCCTCACGTGCGTCCTGGTGGACCACGGGCTGATGCGCCAGGACGAGGTGGCCCAGGTGGAGAAGGACTACGTCGCCGCCACCGGCATCAAGCTGCACGTGGCCCGCGAGCAGGACCGCTTCCTGGGTGCACTGCGCGGGGTCACGGACCCGGAGGCCAAGCGCAAGGCCATCGGCCGGGAGTTCATCCGGGCCTTCGAGGCCGCGGAGGAGAAGGTGCTGCGCGAGGAGGCCCAGGACGGCGAGCCCGTGCGGTTCCTGGTCCAGGGCACCCTCTACCCGGACGTCGTCGAGTCCGGTGGCGGCGAGGGCGCGGCCAACATCAAGAGCCACCACAACGTGGGCGGACTGCCCGAGGACCTGCAGTTCGAGCTCGTGGAGCCCCTGCGCGCCCTGTTCAAGGACGAGGTCCGTGCGGTGGGCCGCGAGCTGGGCCTGCCCGAGAACATCGTGGGCCGCCAGCCCTTCCCCGGCCCCGGCCTGGGGATCCGGATCATCGGCGAGGTCACGCAGGAGCGCCTGGACGTCCTGCGCCGCGCGGATGCAATCGCGCGCGAGGAGCTCACCCGCGCGGGCCTGGACGACGAGGTGTGGCAGATGCCCGTGGTCCTGCTCGCGGACGTCCGCTCGGTGGGCGTGCAGGGCGACGGCCGGACCTACGGCCACCCCATCGTGCTGCGCCCGGTCAGCTCCGAGGACGCCATGACCGCCGACTGGTCCCGCCTGCCCTCCGAGCTGCTGGCGCGGATCTCCAACCGCATCACCAACGAGGTGGAGGAGATCAACCGGGTGGTCCTGGACGTCACCTCCAAGCCCCCGGGAACCATCGAGTGGGAGTGAGCCCCACCCCCTGAGGACCACCGTCAGTCCCGGTGCGCCGGTCCGCTCCACCCCCGTGGCAGGCAGACCGGCGCACTCGTGAGTAGGAGCACCATGTCGACACCCGCACCCCAGGACAGCCCCCGAGAGACCCCCCAGGAACCGGGTGCCGCACCGGGGCCGCGGGAGCACCCGCGGGTGTCCCTGCGGTCGTGGACCCAGCAGATGGACGCCTACACGGGACCGGACACCCTCCTGGACTTCAACCAGGTGGACAACGTGTGCATCGACCTCACAGAGGCGAACTCCTCCGGTCAGGCGCAGCTGCTGATGCAGCGCCCCACGCGGCTCTCCACGATGGTCCACCGTGATTCCCCCGCCTACGAGCGCGCCGTGCGGGCCGCCCGGGCGCTGCGGACCAAGATCCACGAGCTGTCGGTGGGCCACGGTCTCGACGCCGCCTACCTGGCCGCGGGCACGGCATCCTGGCTCGCCGACCCCGTGGCCGACGGGCTGCGCCGTTTCATCGCCCCGGTCCTGCTGGCCCCGGTGAGTTTGAAGCTGCGACCCGACCAGCAGGACTTCGAGCTGCACATCGTGGGCCCGGCGCACCTCAACCCCGCCCTGGTGCGGCGGCTGCGCGAGGACCACGGGGTGGAGCTCGCCACCGCCGAGATGGCCCGGCTCGCGTACGGCACCCGCAAGCTCGACCCCGCCCCGGTGCTGGAGACCCTGCGTCAGCTGGCCGTGGACGTGCCGGGAATGCACGTGGAGCACCAGCTGGTGGTCTCCACCTTCGCGGACCTCCACGACCGGCCCGCGGACGAGCACGTGGTGGCACGCACGCAGCTGGTGGAGGACCTCGCCCGTCTGAAGAACCCCGAGGTGGGCAAGCTGCCGGTGGTGCGCGAGCTCACCAGCCGGGCCCCCGCGCTGGACTCCCGCGACCCGGCGGACGAGCTGCTGCTCACGGACCTGGACGCGAACCAGCAGGAGGTCGTGGACCTCGCCGAGCAGGGGGAGAGCTTCGTGGTGGGCACCCCCGTGGGCACCGCCGCGGTGGACACCGTGGTCTCCACCGTGGGCGCCCTGGTCCACCGGGGCCGCAGCGTGCTGGTCCTGGGTGAGTCCCGCACCACGCTCGCCGCGTTCACCCGGGCGTGGAACCGCACCGGCCTGGACACCCTGGTGCTGCCCCTGGGCTCCCACCTCAGTCCCGACGACGTCGCCGAGCGGCTCGTGCGCGCCGTGGCCCGCAACGAGCGGGCCGGGGAGCCGAGCACGGAACAGGTCTTGGACGCGCTGCGCCAGGCCCGTGAGCAGCTGCGCGCGCACGAGGACTCGCTGCACGCGCCGCGCCCGCGCTGGCAGGCGTCCCCGTACGAGGCCATGCAGGCGCTCGCGGAGCTCACGGCCCGGGAGCCCGGTCCGCAGACCACGGTCCGCTTCCGCCGCTCGGTGCTCGACGCCGTGTCCCACCGCGGCGAGGTGCTGCGGCGGCTGCAGCGGGCAGCCGCCCTGGGGGGCTTCGACGCGGGCACCCTGGCCAGCCCCTGGCACGGCGCCCGGCTGGTCAACGACGACGAGGCCCGCCAGGCGCACGACCTCGCCAAGTCCCTGCTCCTGGAACTGACCACCCTGAGCACCGCCATGCGCCACGTCCTGGGGGTCTCCGGGCTGCGGGTGGGGACCACCGTGGCGGAGTGGGAGCAGCAGCTGGAGCTCGTGATCGACGTGGGCAGCTCCCTGGAGCACCTCACGCCGGACATCTACGACCGGCCGGTGACGGACCTGATCGCGGCCACGGCCTCCGCGTCCTGGCGGCGCGAGCACGAGATCGAGCTCAGCGGGCTGCAGCGCTCGCGGCTGCGCAAGGCCGCCAAGGAGTACATCCGCCCGGGGGTCCACCTCTCGGACCTGCACGCCGCGCTGGTGAAGGTGCAGTCCGAGCGGGACCGGTGGCGCCGGTGGGCCACCACCCTGGAGCAGCCGGCCGTGTCCGAGCGCGCCGAGGAGTCCCTGCGCACGCTGCGCCGCTTCTCGGAGGACCTGGAGGGTCTCGCGATCGCCCTGGAGGGATCGGCCACTGCCCGGCGGCTGGAGACCGCCACCGTGGACGAGCTGCAGCAGATCCTGGACGAGCTCATCAACGACGAGGCCCACCTCACCACGCTCCCGGAGCGCACGGTGCTCCTGGACGACCTGCGGGCCCGCGGTCTGGGGGAGTTCCTGGAGGACCTGGAGGCTCGCGGCGTGGGCCCGGAGCAGGTGAAGGACGAGCTGGAGCTCGCCTGGTGGCAGTCCGTGCTGGAGGCCATGATCAGCGGTGACGACTTCGTGGCCATGCCGGACGGCTCCCGGCTGCGGGCGGCGGAGTCCGCGTTCCGCCGGGCGGACTCGGCGCACATCGCCTCCGCCCCCGCACGTCTGGAGCACGAGCTGGCCACCCGCTGGGCGCGCGACTCGCGCCGCTTCCCCCGGGAGGCCCACCAGCTGCGGGACATGCTGCGCGCCGGTCGCGTGCGGACCGAGGAGCTGGACCGGGTCCAGCACCTCACGCCGTCCCTCGTGCCCGTGTGGACCGCCAGCCCGCTGGTGCTCAGCGCCACGCTGGGCGAGGAGCTGGACGTGGACACCGTGGTGATCCTGGACGCCGAGTCAACCCCCCTGGCGGCGGCCCTGCCCGCGATCGTCCGGGCCCGTCAGGTGATCGCCTTCGGCGACCGCCACGCCGGGGGTCCGCAGCCGTTCACGGTGGCGCCCCACGCCTCCCTCCGTGAGCTGCCGCACCCGGTGGCGGAGGTGGACTCCGCGTACGAGGCCCTGTCCCGGGTGGTGGACTCCCGCACCCTGACCTCGGTGCGCCGGCCCCTGGACCCGCGCCTGTTCGCGTACCTGAACGAGGCCTTCTACGACGGCGCGCTCACCCGCGCGCCGTTCGCCTCCGAGCTGATGAGCGCCACCACGGGGATGTCCGCCGAGTACGTGGTGGACGGCGTGGGAGTACTCACGGCCGGCGGTGAGGGCGTGCAGGCCCCTGTGGCGGAGGTCCAGCGCACCGTGGACCTGGTGTTCGCGCACGCCGCCCGCCACCCCGAGCGCTCGCTCGCCGTGGTCACCGCGAGCGCCATGCACGCCGCCCGGGTGGCGCAGGCCGTGCAGCGGCGGCTGCGCGAGACGGGCGAGTCGGCGGAGTTCTTCGCCCCGGGCCACGAGTCCTTCCGCGTGGTGGAGCTGCACCGTGCGGCAGGCATCGAGCGGGACACGGTGATCTTCTCCCTGGGCTTCGGGCGCACGACCTCCGGGCGCAGCACCCCGCAGCTGGGAGCGCTGTCCGAGCGGGACGGCCGCCAGGCGTTCGTGCGGGGGATGACCCGTTCCCGCCGGCACACGCACATCGTCACGTCCATCCACCCGAAGGACACCGAGCCCCGGCGCCTGCAGTACGGCGCGAAGGACATGTACCACATGCTGGAGGTGCTCTTCGGGGACGAGACCACCTCGGAGCGTGCTCCGGCGCAGGACGTGACGGAGGCTCCGGACGCGCTCGTGGCCGATCTCGCACGGCGGCTGCGCGAGGCCGGTGCCACGGTGCTCACGGGATACGCCCACGCAGTGGACATGGCCGCCCACGCGGAGGCGGAGTCGCTGTCCGCGGGCGCGGTGGTGCACGGGGGTGCACCCGACACCCCGGTGCGGATCCCCGTGGCCCTGCGCTCCGACGGCTCCGAGCGCAGCCGCGCCCTGAGCGTGCGCGAGCGCTCCCGCCTGATCCCCCAGCAGCTTGAACGCGCCGGGTGGAACTACGTGAGCCTGTGGTCCGTGGAGGTCTTCACCGATCCGCAGACCGTGGCCGGACTCGTGCTGCGCTACCTCGGACTCGGGGAGAGCTCCGGTGCCGGGGGTCCCGTGTCCGGCGGGGGTGCGGGTCGGGGCCGGGCCGCGCACACCGGTGTCCCGGAGGGCCCGGGCTGGGAGGGCGGCGCCGGTCGTGGCCGCTGAGCGCGGCGGACCCTGGGACGGGACCGTCGGCGACGGCACGACGCACGGGCCGGATTCCGCGGTCGACGGCGAGCGGGCGGCGTCGTCCGCCGGCGGCACCACGGGCGCGGGACGCACGGCGTCCGGTCGGCAGGATGCGGTGTCCCCCGAACGCACCGGCGCGCGGCCGTCCGGGCGGCGTCGTGGCACCCGCCGCCGCGCCACCGGTGGCACCGCCCCGGACACCGAGCGGGCCCTGCGACCCGCGGAGTGGGACGCCACCGCCCGGCAGCTCGGTGCCGACGCCCCGGAACCGGGGGACGGCGGCGGGGGAGCGGGCCACGAGCAGTGGCTGCGGGAGCAGCGCCCTCCGCACTGGGGCTGAGAACAGGCCGGAGTCACGTGCACGGCGCTCACCGCGAGACCAGGACCAGGGAGACCCGGCCAGAGCCCTCCAGCGTGGCCAGCTCCGCCGCGGTCTCCCGCGGGGCCGCGAGCACCACCAGACCGGCGTCCGTGTCCGAGGCGCCGGTCCCCAGGACGGAGGCGTCCGCTCCGGAGGGTGTGGCGGCCGCCCACAGGACCGTCACCGCACGGGCGGCGGTGCGCCCCGGGGCGGAGCGGTCGTCGTCCGCGTGGTGGACCACGTCCACGGCGTCACCCGGGCGCACGTGGCGCAGCGTGGCGGGATCGCTGACCCGCACGGTGGCGGCCGTGGTTCCGGAGGGCTGGCCCGTGAGGACCCCGGGACCCAGGACCGTGGAGGGTGTGACGGGCTGGCCCGCGGTCAGGCCCACCGTGGTGGTCTGACCCTCGGCCTCCCCGGTGCTGGCCAGCGCCCCGGCAGGCGCGACGTCCACGGGAAACTGCACCACGGTGAGGTCGGCGGCCGAGAGGGGTTGTCCGGCAGGGACGTCCGCCGCGGCGGTGACCACCGGCGACGTGCGCTCCCCCGGCGGGGCGAGGCGGAGGACCACGAGGGTCAGGGCCAGCGCGCACAGGGCGGCTGCCACGAGACGGTGGCGCCTGCGCACCGCGGTGCGCAGGCGCAGACCCAGGGGATAGCGCGGGCGGCGTCGGGAGGACATGCTCGGACGCTACGCACCGCGCGGTGCTCTGCCCGGACAGTCCCTGCGCCGGTGGAGATCGGTGCGGCTCCGGGGACCGGTATGTGGGCCTGTGCAGTGCGGATGCCGCGGCGCACCGGAGCGGCGGAGCCTCAGCTCCCCGTGGAGCCCGACCCCGTGCTGGACGCGGCGGAGGAAGTTCCCGACCCGGAGGACGTGCCCCCGGCGCCCGAGCCCGTGCCGGAACCGCTCCCGCCGGAGTGGGAGGCACCGGAGGTCTTCTGGTCCGACCCGCCGGAGGACGACGTCCCGGAGGTTCCGGACCCCGATGAGTCCGTGGTCCCCGAACCGGAAGAGGCGCCTGGGCCCCCGGTGGACTCGGACCGGGAGTCCGTGCGGTAGAAGCCGGAGCCCTTGAACACCACGCCCACGGAGTTGAACTTCTTGCGCAGGTGGCCGCCGCACTCGGGGCAGACGGTCAGGGCGTCGTCCGAGAAGGACTGGCGGATGTCGAAGGCGTGCCCGCAGTCCTTGCAGGCGTAGGCGTAGACGGGCACGGTGGTGCTCCTTCGGAGTGGGTTCGGGTGGTGGATGACCGGGGCCTCATGCTACTCGCGCCCCGCGGGCGAGCGCGCACGTCCCGCGGGGTGGAGCCCTCAGGCCCCTGGCGCTGACGGCCCGGTGGCGGATCCGGGCCCGGCGGCAGCGTCGTCACCGCCCAGCCGCACGGGGCCGCGCTCGGTGAGGGCCTCGGCGAGCACGGCGTCGTGGGGCTCCCGCGGGACGGTCCCGGCCGGCAGGACCTCGTCCGCGAAGCAGCAGGCCACCACCTCGGGCGCGTGGCCCGCCGCGGCGAGCCGGGGGAGGAACCGGTCGTAGTAGCCGCCGCCGAAGCCCAGCCGGACCCCGTTCCCGTCCACGGCCACCACGGGCACCACCACGAGCCCCACGGTCGCGAACGCGTCCAGGCCGTGGCGCTCACCCGCCGGTTCGAGCAGCTCCGGCAGAGTGCCCGGCACCAGCGGAACCTCCGGGTGCCAGCGCACCCAGCTGAGCTGCCGCAACGGCTCCACCACGGGCAGCCACACCCGGTGGCCGCGGCGGTGGGCCTCCGCCAGGGCGGGCAGCAGCGGGGGTTCGCCGGGCAGGGGGAGGAACGCGGCGACGTCGTCCGCGCCCGCCCGCGAGAGCAGTCCGGCGAGGTGGGTGACGAAGCCGGCCTCCGCCGCACGCCGCGCCGCAGCACTGCGACGACGACGCCGCCCCAGCACCTCGGCGCGCAGCCGGGCCTTGGCCTCGGCGTCCGGTGAGTCGTGGGTCACGTCCTGCTCCTGGTCCGGGTGTCCGCTCTTGGGAGTACAACCGGGTGGTTCCCGCCTGCACACGCTGCCGGTGGGGCCGCCGCCGATGCCTCGTCGTCTACCCTAAGTGCATGACCTCACAACAGACTCCGCGCGTCCACAAGGCCGTCGTCCCCGCCGCAGGGCTGGGGACCCGATTCCTGCCGGCCACCAAGGCCATGCCCAAGGAGATGCTGCCGGTCGTGGACCGCCCGGCCATCCAGTACGTGGTGCAGGAAGCCGTGAACGCCGGTCTGGACGACGTCCTCATGATCACCGGGCGTTCCAAGCGCGCGCTCGAGGACCACTTCGACCGTGTGCCGGCGCTCGAGGCACAGTTGAAGGAGTCCGGCAAGGACGCCCTGCTCGCGGAGGTGGAGCACGCCTCGGACCTCGGAGAGATCCACTACCTGCGCCAGCAGGACCCCCAGGGCCTGGGGCACGCGGTGCTGCGCGCCAAGACCCACGTGGGCGGAGAGCCCTTCGCGGTGCTGCTCGGTGACGACCTCATCGACGAGAAGGAGGACCTGCTCGCGCAGATGATCGAGGTGCAGCAGCGCACCGGTGGCTCCGTGGTGGCCCTCATGGAGGTGCCGCGCGAGAGCATCGGCGCGTACGGCTGCGCGGACGTCACCGCGGTGGAGGGCCAGGACCACGTGCGGGTCAACGGCCTGGTGGAGAAGCCCGCTCCGGAGGACGCCCCCTCCAACCTGGCGATCATCGGCCGCTACGTGCTGCACCCGGAGATCTTCGAGATCCTGGAGCACACCGCACCGGGCCGCGGGGGCGAGATCCAGCTCACGGACGCCATGCAGACCATCGCGGACCGTGGCGAGGACGCCCACGGCATGTACGGGGTGGTCTTCAAGGGCCGCCGCTTCGACACCGGCGACAAGCTCTCCTACCTCAAGGCGAACATCGAGCTCGCCTGTGAGCGCGAGGACCTCGGCCCCGGGCTGCGGTCCTGGATCAAGGACTACGCGCAGACCCTCGACGCCTGAGGGACCGCACCGGGTGAGCGCGACGACCGGGTGGCCCGTCACCGTGCAGTGGGCGCAGCTGATGCTGCGTCCACTGTCCACGAGTGACCGCGGGGAGTGGGACCGGGTCCGCTACCGCAACCAGCAGTGGCTCGAGCCCTGGGAGGCCAGCAACCCTGAGCCCCACGCCGGGGCGCCCTCGTTCCGGAGCTTCGTGCGGCACATGCGCGAGCAGGCACGGGCGGGTCAGGCCCTGCCCTGGCTGATCACCGAGCTGGCCCCCGGAGCCCGCCACCAGGAGCTGGTGGGCCAGCTGACCGTCTCGGGAATCACCCTGGGCTCCTCGCGTTCCGCCACCCTGGGCTACTGGGTGGACGGCGACCAGGCGGGGCGGGGGATCGCCCCCATGGCCGTGGCCATGGCCACCGACTACTGCTTCCAGCACCTGCGGCTGCACCGGATGGAGATCAACATCCGCCCGGAGAACGCCAAGTCCCTGCGCGTGGTGGAGAAGCTGGGGTTCCGGGACGAGGGGCTTCGCGAACGGCTCCTGCACATCGACGGCCGCTGGGCGGACCACCGCAGCTTCGCCCTCACCGCCGAGGAGGTCCCCGAGGGGCTCGTGCGCCGGTTCACCGGCAGCGAGGACGGCATCACGGTGCGCCGGGCGCCGCGCTGAGCGGAACCCCCAGAAGCCAGTTCCGGCTCCGCCCGGTGGTCTGGGTGGCGCCGGGAGTGACGGGGAGCCGTGATGGCCCCCGGGACTCCACGGGCAGGAATGCGGCGCTGGTCTTTTCCATCGAAAGTCGATGATTTCCGCAACACACGCATTCCGTCCAGGGAATCCTTCCCGCCTGGCCTACCCTGACAGGGTGGGATTGTCATGGGTGAGCAGCTCGCTGGTGCTGGCGGTGGTCGTCGTGCTGTGCGCGCTGTGGTTCGTCCCCCGGATGGCCAGGCGTTGCGACGCCCCGGTGCAGGCGCAGGTGGACGCCCCGGACCTGCAGCTGCATTCCGCCCTCCACACCACCCCCCACGAACGGCCCTCGCCCAGTAGAGTGGTCAGCGACGACCCCCCACCCCTTCACGAACGGGAGACGACAGCCATGGACACGACGGCACCCGCGCCGACCGCCCTTCCCGTTCAGCAGGGGTCCCTGGCGGGGTTGCGCATCCGGTGGGACCGCACCATCGTCTTCGCCGCCGGGTTGCTGATGCTCGCCGCGGCACTGCTCACGGCCCTCGCGGCGCCGTTCACAGCCGTCACGTGGGCCGTTCCCGTGGTCCTGCTCCTGCTGGGCGCCGGGTGCGTGGCCGGACTGCGCTACCTGGCGGTCACCGACCGCGCCCAGCGTGGCGCGGTCCGCACCTCCGCCCGCCCCACGACGGCCGCCCCTCAGCACGCCATCTTCGACAACGAGGACGAGGCCCGTCAGGAGCTCGCCGCCCAGCAGCAGGAGTCGTCGGCCGTCGTCGCCCCCGCTGAGGAGGCGGAGCAGAAGTCCGGGCAGCCGTCCCGTCCCGTCGTGGAGCCCACGTACACCGTGGCGGAGCTGCGCGCCATGGCCCTGAAGGTGGCCGGGTCCGAGACCGCAGGGGCCAGCACCTGGCAGCCCGTCCCCGTGCCCAAACCGCTCTACACCGAGGCGCCCGTGGTCCACCGCAGCGCACCGGAACCCCTGCGCGTGCCGGAGCGCCCCGCCGCCAGGACCACCACGCTCAAGGACGCCGTGCGCGCCGGAGAGCGGGAGAGCGCCGCACTGAACCTGGACGACGTCCTGAAGCGGCGCCGCGCCTGACGCCCCACCCACCATCCAGATGACAGCAACGCGCCGCGGGACCCGGACAGGGCCGCGGCGCGTTTCACACAGGGAGCACCATGGTCACCCAGCAGGTCGAGATCGAACGCAAGTACGACGTGGCGGGCCGCAAGAAGCCCAAGCTGAAGCTGCACAAGCTGGAGCGTTTCACGGCGGGTGAGCCCGTGGAGCACCACATGTCCGCCACCTACTACGACACCGCGGACCTGGCGCTCGCCCGCGCCGCGGTGGCCGTGCGGCGTCGCACAGGGGGCAGCGACGACGGCTGGCACGTGAAGTACGAGACCGGCTCGGCGCGTGGCGAGCTGCACCTGGAACCGCTGAAGACCGCCCCCGCGCGCCTTCCCGCGGCACTGCGCAAGCTGCTGCTGGGGCTCACCCTGGGGGCGGAGCTGAGCCCCGTGGCCACCGTGGACACGCACCGCACCGTGTACCCGGTGCTGTCCGAGGGCGAGCAGCACGCGGAGCTGTGCGTGGACCGTGTGGCGGCACGCGACGAGCGGGCCGGGGTGGTTCGAGAGTGGACGGAGTGCGAGGTCGAGCTCTCCCGGGACGACCTCACCCCCAAGCAGACCAAGGCCGTGTTCCAGGCGCTGGAGGGCGTCCTGTTCGCCGCGGGCGCCGTGCCGTCCTCCTCGGCGGCCAAGATCGCCCGCGCGCTGGGCCAGGACGGCGAGGACGTGGTCCGCGTGGTCTCGGGGCCGCAGGAACCGGCGGATCCGGCCTCGCACGACGCCGCCCACGAGGGTGCAGTGGCGGCGGCGTCGGACTCTGAGGATGCCACGGCGGCGGACGCCGGGAAGGACGGCGCGGGCGGAGCCCCTTCGAAGGCCGGGAAGTCCTCCAAGACCCCGACGTCCTCCAAGAGCGCCAAGAAGAAGTCGGCGGGGAAGGCCGAGAAGAAGAGCGGGAAGAAGGGGCAGGGGGCCGACGAGTCCCCGGAGCGCACCGGTGCGGACGTGCTGGCCGAGATGGTCTCGGGCCTCACCGTCCAGCTGCAGCGCTGGGACCTGGGGGTGCGGATCGGCGCGGAGGACTCCGTGCACCAGATGCGCGTCCGCTCCCGGGCGCTGCGCAGCGTGCTGCGCGCCTCGCAGGGGTTCGTGGTGGAGGAGACGGCCACGGACCTGGCGCAGCGTCTCAAGGAGCTCGCCCGTGTGCTGGGGGACGCGCGCGACCAGGAGGTGGCGCTCGAGCGGTTGGACGTGCTGCTGGCGGGCCAGCCCGCGGGCGTGCTGAGCGCTGCCGCCACGGCCGAGCTGCGCGAGGCCGCCGGTGAGCTGGGCGCGGACACCGGCCGCGCTGTGCGCCGCGAGCTGGACAGCGCCCCGTACTTCCAGCTGCTGCGTGACCTGCAGGCCCTGGGCCGCGGGGAGGGAGTCACGGCGGAGGCTGCCGCGCTGTCCCCGCGGAAATTCGCCAAGGAGGTCCTCGGAACCGCCCTGGAACGGGTCGTGACCTGCGCCCGGACCCCCCTGCCCGAGCCCGGGACCGAGGCGGAGGTCAGCCCCATGGCCGAGGACGTGGGCCGGCGGATCGCTCTTCCGGGCAGCGATCCGACCCGCACGGCCGCGGCGTTCGACGTGCTGCACGAGACCCGCAAGGCGGCGAAGTCCGCTCGCTACGTGGCGGAGGCCCTCGCGGCGGCCCACGCCACCCCGGGGAAGAAGCGGGTGCGCGCCGCCGCTGTGGCCAAGGACTACCAGGACGATCTGGGCGTGATCACGGATGCCGCGGTGATGGAGGAGTGGCTCGCGCGGGCCGCCCGCTCGTTCCAGCGCACCGGCCGGGACCGGTACGCGGTGGGGGTCCTGCACGGGATGGAGCTCACGGAGCTGCGCACCGGCATGCTGGAGACCCCGGAGATCCTGGAGGACCTGGTCGCGGACCTGCGGGACGCGCTGCCGGCCCAGGACTGACGCACCGACCCGTCACGGGCACGGTGGCGGGCACGGCGGGAGAGTCGTACCCGGCCGAACGACCAGACTCCGACCAGCGCGGGTGCTCACCGGGTGCCGGTGGATCCCCGACCCTCTCTCCGGACGCTGCGAGTACGGCCGGGGGAACGCGCAAGGGGCCGGTCGCGCGGGACGATCTCGTCCCGCGTGACCGGCCCCTTGTCCATCTCCACACGTCGTGCGGAGGGGTCGGCGCCCGTGTCAGGCGCCCCGACTCGGGTGCTCCGGCTCAGGCGCGGTGGCGCGGTGCCCTGCGGCGGCCGTGGCCGGAGCCGCGGTGCCGGTGCGACGCGGCGGCCTCCGCACCGGCACCGGAGTGCGTGGTGCCCTGCGCGGTGGTGTGCGAGGACCCGCTGGCCAGGGACGCCTGGGCGGTCTGGGACTCGTCCGTGGTCAGACGGGCGGGAGCGGGATCCACGGCGGGCATCTCGCCCGTGGCCAGGTCCACGCGGGTGGACAGCGGCTTCTCCTCCACGAACAGGAGCATCGCCAGGGCGATCAGCGCCAGGGGGATCATGTAGAGGAAGATCGGCAGCAGGGCGTCGTTGTAGGACTGGATCACCGGGTCCCGGAACATGGGGGGCAGCGCGTGCACCGTGGTGGGGGTGAACGAGTTCGCGTTCATCGAGCCGCCGGCCGCCTTGCCGGGAACCTTGGGCATGTTCTCCACGAGGAGGTCCTTCAGGCGGGAGATGAACAGCGAGCCCACCACGGCGGAGCCCACCGTGGCGCCCACCTGGCGGAAGAAGTTGCTGGAGGCGGTGGCGGTGCCCACGATCCGGTTGGGCACGGAGTTCTGCACGATGAGCACCAGGATCTGCATGCTCAGGCCGATGCCCGCGCCGAACACGGCCAGGAACAGGCACATCTTCCAGGTGGGGTCCGAGACCTCCAGGGTGGACATCAGCCACAGGCCCACGGCCATGATCACCATGCCCACCAGGGGGAACATCTTGTAGCGCCCGGTTCGCGAGACGATCTGGCCGGAGGCGATGGAGGTCAGCAGCAGGGCGCCCATCATGGGGGTCATCAGCAGACCCGCCTCGGTGGCGTCCACGCCCTTGACCATCTGGATGTAGGTGGGCATGTAGCCGATCGCGCCGAACATGGCCACGCCCACGGCCAGCCCGGCGAGGGTGGTCAGGGTGAAGTTGCGGTCCTTGAACAGGGACAGCGGGATCACCGGGCTGCTCGCGCGGGTCTCGGCCACCACGAACGCCACGGCCCCGGCGAGGGTGGTGGCGCACAGCAGCAGGATCTGCGGGGAGTTCCAGTCGTACTGGGTGCCGCCCCAGGTGCACACGAGGATCAGGCAGGTGGTGGCGCCGGCCAGCAGGATCATGCCCAGGTAGTCGATGCGCTCGCGCTCCTCGCGGGGGCGCTGGGGCAGGCGCAGGAACACGGCCACGGCGATGATGGCCAGGATTCCCAGCGGGATGTTGAAGGAGAACGCCCAGCGCCACCCGGGTCCCTCCGTGATCCAGCCGCCGAGCAGCGGGCCGGCCACGGAGGACACGGCGAAGACGGCGCCCATGACGCCCATGTACTTGCCGCGCTCACGGGCGGGAACGACGTCCGCGATGGAGGTCTGGGCGAGGATCATCAGACCGCCGCCGCCCAGGCCCTGGACCACGCGGGCGGTGATGAGCCAGCTCATGGTGCTGGCCGAGGCACCCATGATGGAGCCCACGACGAACAGCACGATCGCCGCGATCAGCACGGGCTTGCGGCCGAAGAGGTCCGAGATCCGCCCGTACACGGGCATCATCACGGTGGAGGCGAGGATGAAGCCGGTGATGACCCAGCTCATGTGGTCCACGCCGCCCAGGTCTCCCACGATGGTGGGCAGGGCGGTGGAGAGGATGGTCTGGCCCAGGGACGCGAGCAGCATCACGACCATGAGGCTCGCGAACAGGAGTCCGAGGTGGGGTGGTTTCTCTTCCGTGTCGGGGCTGACCTGAGCCCGGGAAGCAGTGGCGGTCATGAAATCTCCTTGAGGGCGGTGCGGAACACGCAGATGGCGTGGTCGAGTGCGTGCTGGATGGCGGCGTCGTCGCGGGACGCGGCTGCCAGGTGGGAATCGGTGCGGAACGCGAACTTGATGACGGAACCGGCAAGCAGGACGAAGGCGTGGGAGGTCTCCTCGGTGCGCGGGCTGGCACCGCGGGAGGACTCCTCCGCCACCGTGGTGACCACCAGGTTCTCGGCGGTGTTCACGTGCAGACCGATGCGGCGCTTGAGCTCCGGGTGGGTGTCCACGAGTTCCCGCCGCTGCTCCATGAACTCGAACGGGCCGGTGGCGTCCCGCAGCACGTCCATGAACAGGCGCACGGTGCGGGCGAACTCGTCCCCCGTGGTGTGGTCCGTGTAGCGGGCGCGGGCCTCGTCCGAGATCTGGGGCGGCGTGATCCCGAGGATCGCGTCTTCCTTGCTCGCGTAGTAGTTGAAGAACGTGCGCCGGGAGATGCCGGCGCGCTCGGCGATGGCGTCCACCGTGACCTCGGAGCAGCCGCCCTCGCCGACCAGGTCCAGGGCGGCCTGGTGGATCTCGGCGAGGGTGCGGGCGCGGTGGCGTTCGCGCAGGGACGGTGGGGTGGTGGTCACCGGGAAAGATTATGCACCTGTGCAAAATTGCACAAGTGCACCCTTTGCCCTGCGGGTATGATTCTGCTCACGTCGGCCTGTGCCCGAGCCGTTCTGCGTGTCCGGGGGCGCCGTTAGAGTGAGTGCGTGACAGCACCGCTCCTGGCCTGCGTGGGCCCCGCCCAGCACGGCGTCCGCATGCACGCGGAGAACCTGGCCTCCCGCACGCCGCAGGCACCGTCGGTGTGCGGTGAGTGGCCCCAGCTGCGCGACGAGCTGCGGCGCGGCACCTCCGCCGTGCACCTGCACGTGACGGACCGGATCTTCGGCACCTCTCCTGCTCTCGCCGCGGAGGCCCTCACGGGGCTCGCTCGCTCCCGGCCGCTGTCCGTGACCCTCCACGACATCCCCCAGCCCTCGGACGGCCACGCCTTCGAGGCCCGCCGCGCGGCCTACGCCGCCATTGTGGACGCCGCGCGCCTCGTGGTGCTCAGCAGCGACTCGGAGCGCGCGCAGCTGCACCGGCACGTCCCCTTCACCACCACCCCTGAGCTCGCCGTGGACCCGCTGCCCGTGGACCCGCCCGAGCCCCGGCAGTGGCACGAGGCCCGGCGCCGCGCCGCGCACCCGGCCGACCCCACGGTGGGTGTCCTCGGCTTCCTCTACCCGGGCAAGGGCCACGACCGGGTGGTCGGCGCGCTCGCAGGCGTGTCCGGACCGGTGGAGGTCCTCGCGCTCGGGCGGGCCTCGGACGGCCACGAGGACCTCGTCCCGGAGCTGGACGCCGCCGCTCGCGCCCACGGGCATTCCTTCCGCGCCACGGGCTTCCTGGACGACGCCGCCCTGACCCGTGCCGCGCAGGCCGTTACCGTCCCGGTGGTCGCGCCCTCCCACGTCTCCGCGTCCGGGTCCGTGGGGCGCTGGATCGCCGCCGGGCGCCGGCCGCTGGTCACCGCCCACCCCTTCTTCGAGGAGCTGGCCGGGCGTGCACCCTGGGCGCTCACGCTCACCGAGGACCTGGAGGCGGCACTTGCGCGGGCGCTCGCGGATCCCCTGAGCACCTGGATCGACCCGGCCGCGTGGCGGACCGAGGACCTGCCGTCCACCGAGCTGGCCGCCGCGGTCCAGTGGGCCCGCGTCACGGGTGCTCACCACCCGGGCGCGCACCACCCGGGGGAGACGGCGTGAGCGCGCCGAGGGTGAGCGTGGTCATCCCCTACTTCGAGAACCAGACGGGACTGGACCGGGCGCTGGCCGCTCTGGCCCGCCAGGAGCTTCCCCCGCAGGACATGGAGGTGGTGGTCGCCGACGACGGCTCCGCCACCCCGCCGCGGCTTCCGTCCACCCCGTTCGCGTGCCGCACGGTGTGGCAGGAGGACCGGGGGTTCCGGGCGGGCGCCGCGCGCAACCTGGGTGCCCGGGCGGCGTCGGGCGCGGTGCTCGTGTTCCTGGACGGGGACATGATCCCCGAGCCGGGCTTCCTCCCCGCCCTGCTCGCGGGGCGGCGTGAGGCCGACGACGGCCACGGTGCCCTGGCGGTGGGCGCACGCCACCACGCGGACCTCGCGGCGTGCACCGTCCCCGACGTGCTGCGCTGGGTGGCCGGGGAGGAGGTACCGGGCGTGGAACGGCTCGCGGACCCCGCCTGGCTCGCGGACGGGTACGCCCGCACCGCGGACCTGCGTGAGGCGGGGGTCGAGGACTTCCGCCTGGTCATCAGTGCGCTGCTCGCGGTGGACCGCGCCCTCTTCGAGCGCTGCGGCGGCTTCGACGAGACCCTCGTGGGCTACGGCGGGGAGGACTGGGACCTCGCGTACCGGTGCTGGCAGCTGGGGGCCCGCTTCCGCCACGTGCCAGGCGCCGGGGCCTGGCACGACGGCCCGGACCTGGCCGGGCGCACCGCCACCCGTGGCGTGAAGGACGCCGAGACCCTCGCGCTCGCGCAGCGGATCCCGCTTCCCAGCACGCGTGGGGCGGGCGTCGTGCACGAGCAGCCGTGGGCCGTGGTGCGCGTGCACGGCCACCGTGAGGACGCCGAGGCCTACCTCACGGCCTGCCACCTGCTGCGGGACACGGACGCCGGGGTCTGGTTCACGGACCGGGCGGACCTGCCTGCCGCCCTCCGCGCCGATCCCCGGATTCGTGCGGGCGCCCCGCCACGGCCCGTGGAGCGGCGTGCGGTGTTCACCGTGGACGTGCACGCGCCCCTCACGCTGGACGTGCCCCTGCGGCAGTGGTGCGACCGGGGGGAGAGCCAGGTGCCCGGACTGCTCACAGTGCGCTCCGTCCGGGCGGTCCACCGGGGGGAGTCCCTGCCGCAACCCTTTTCCGGGGACCAGCAGGGAATCCCCGTGCACGCGGCGCGCACCGACCGACGACTGGAGGACAGGGTGGGACACCATGACTGAGCTGGGCTTCGACCCGCACGATCCGGGCCGCCGCGCCCACTACGGGGAGTTCTACGGACTCGCCGAGCTGCCGGACGTGCCCCTGTTCGCGGTGCACGGCAACTGCCAGGCGGAGTCCCTGAGGGTGCTGCTCCACGGCGCCCTGGGCGGGCACTGGCACGGCGTGCGACTGCCCCCGGTGCACGAGCTGCTCGCGGAGGACCTTCCCCGTCTGCACGCGCTGCTGCCGCGGCTGGACCTGCTGGTCACCCAGCCCGTGGTCGCGGGCTACCGCGGCCTGCCCCTGGGCACCGACGACGTCCAGGCCCTGCTGGGTGCGGACGCCCGGGTGGTGCGCATCCCGGTGATGCGCTGGACCGCGCTGATGCCCACCCTCGCCATCGTGCGGGCCCCGGGCGTGGGGGATCCGCCCGTGGCGCCCTACCACGACCTGCGGGTGCTCACCGCTGCCGCACGCGGCGAGACCCGGGTGCACCTGACCCGTCCGTCCGGGGCGGCCGCACGGATCGCCCGTGAGGAGTCCCTGAGGCAGCTGCGGCTGCGCCAGGAGGTCCACCGCACGGTGGATGCGGCCTCCCTCCTGGACGCCGCCGGGCCCAACGCCGTGCACGTGATCAACCACCCGGGCAACGGCGTGCTGCGCGCGGTGGCGGGTGCGGTCCTGGACGAGGTGGCGCTGTCCGCGCCGGTCCCGGACCCCGGACGGGTGCTGCTCGGTGGCATCCGCGCGCCCATCCACGCGAGCACCCTCACGGCCCTCGGCCACGACCCCGCGGAGCTGGCGGGCGGGCCCCACGACGACTGGATCATCCACGGGGAGCACGTGTCCGAGGAGGACGTCGCCGCGGAGCACCTGCGCTGGTACGCGCACCACCCGTCCGTGGTGGCCGCCGGGATGGCGCGCCACGCGGACCTCATCACCCGGTTGGGGCTGCACGCATGAGCACGGAGGACACTGCCACGGACGTCCGCGGGGGCGCCCCCGCGGACGGGGCGAGCGGGGCGGAGAAGGCGGCGGCAGCGGCGTCGTCGGCCGGCCCGGAACGCACCCCGGACGGGCACCACATCGTGGTGAAGGGGCGCAAGTGGCGTGCCACGGACACCGGGATCCCGGAGAACTTCCGGGAGGAACTCGTGAAGGAGCTCATGGCAGCCCGGCGCGCCGTGAAGACCCGGGACGAGCACGCCCGGAACCGCGTGCAGGACGCGAAGGTGGCCCTGGGAGAGCGTGGTGAGCCGTGGTGGGAGACCCCCTCCGAGGAGGGGCTGCTGGCGCGGGAGGCCGCAACCGTGAGGGCGCTGCTGCGCCACCGCGCGGGGAAGACCATCTGCCCCTCGGACGTGGCGCGCACGCTGGGAGGGGAGGACTGGCGCGATTTGATGCCCCAGGTCCGGGACGTGGCCGCCGCAATGGCGGACACGGGCGAGATCGTCGTGCAGCAAAAAGGTGAGACAGTGGACGTCCGTACAGCCCGCGGCCCCGTCCGGCTCGCACCCGGTCCGGCGCTCGCGGGGATGCCCGCGGACGGGTGAGCCCGTCCGCCCAGACCGAGGAGTCCCCCGTGAGCTTCCTGGAGGATGCCCAGCCGCTGCACCCGGAGCTGGTGGCCCTGCGCCGCACGCTGCACACGAACCCGGAGGTGGGAACCCAGCTGCCGTGGACCCAGCAGCAGGTGCTGCGGGCGCTGGAGGGGCTGGGCCTGGAGCTCACCACGGGAGAGTCGCTGACCTCCGTGACCGCGGTGCTGCGCGGTGGCCGTCCCGGACCCACCGTGCTGCTGCGCGCGGACATGGACGGGCTGCCGGTCGTGGAGCAGACAGGGCTGGAGTACGCCTCCACCAACGGCGCGATGCACGCGTGCGGGCACGACCTGCACACCGCGGCACTCGTGGGGGCGGCCCGGCTGCTGAGTGCGCGCCGCGCGGAGCTGCCCGGCACCGTCACGTTCATGTTCCAGCCGGGGGAGGAGGGCCCCGGTGGGGCGGAGCCCATGATCCGCGAGGGTGTCCTGGACGTGACCGGTGAACGGCCCGTGGCGGCGTACGGGATCCACGTGAACCCCGGACCCCTGGGGGTCTTCAGCTACCGGCCGGAGACCGCCATGGCCGGCGCCAACAACCTCTCCGTCACGTTCCACGGCCGCGGCGGTCACGGCTCCCAGCCGCACACCGCCCTGGACCCGGTGCCCGCCGTGTGCGAGTTCGGCACGGCGCTGCAGGCCATGGTGACCCGCCGGTTCGGGGTGTTCGACCCCGTGGTGGCCACCATGACCAGGCTCAGCGCGGGCGAGGCCGGCAACGTGATCCCGGACAGCGCCTCGATCTCCGGGGACGTGCGCACCCTCTCCCGCGAGACCACCGAACGCTTCCCGCGCCTGGTGCGGGAGCTCGCCGAGGGCATCGCCGCGTCCCACGGGCTGCGCGCCCAGGTGGAGTGGGCCGAGCTGTACCCGCCCACGGTCAACGACCCCGCCGAGACGGACCTTGTCAGCGACACCCTCACCCGCATGGTCGGCGCGGAGCGGGTCACCCGCAACAGGGACCCCCGCATGGGCTCCGAGGACTTCTCCTTCGTGCTGCGCGAGGTCCCCGGCTGCTACTTCTTCCTGCACTGCACCCCGCCCGAGGTGGACCCCGCGGCCGCCGGGTGGAACCACTCGCCCACGGTCCTGTTCGACGACGCCGTCCTGGGCACCCAGGCGGCCGCGCTCGCCGCGGTCGCGTGGGAGCGGCTGGCGCGGGGCTGAGTTCCCGGTGCCCGGGCGGGATCGCCCGGACACCGGGCCCTCGGGACCGGGCCCTCGCCGGACGGGGGAGTGATCAGGCGTGCAGGACGTCCTCGGACTCGGCATCCCGGATCTGCACGGTCTCGATCTGGAACGTGGAGTGGTGCACGGAGACGTCGAAGTGCTCGGCCACGCAGGTCTTCACGTCCTGGAGCAGCTGCGCGGCGTGGCCGTCTCGGAAGCACTCGTCCTCGACCACCACGTGCGCGCTGATGGTGGGCAGGCCGGTGGCCACGGTGGAGGCGTGGACGTCGTGCACGTCCACCACGTGGTGCAGTCCCAGCACGTGGGAGCGGAAGAGCTCCAGGTCCAGGCCCTCGGGCGTGAACTCCATGAGCACGGCCGCGGTCTCCCGCATGATGGCCACGGCGCGGGGGAGGATCAGGGCCGCAATGAACAGGGCGGCCACGGTGTCCGCGCGCTGGAAGCCGGTGGTGGCGATGACCACCGCGGCCACGATGACACCCAGTGACCCCAGGGCGTCGTTCGCCACCTCCAGGAACGCCGCCCGCATGTTGAGGTTCGAGCCCCGCCCCGAGGCGAGCACCAGGATGGCCACCACGTTGCACGCCAGCCCCACGGCGCCGAAGACCAGCAGCTCCGTAGGCGGCACCGCCCGGGGCTGCGAGAGGCGGTGGATGCCCTCCACCACCGCGAAGACCCCCACCCCCAGCAGCAGGGTGGCCTGGGCCAGGGCGGCGATCACCTCCCCGCGGCGGAACCCCCAGGTGCGGCGGGAACTGGCTGGTCGGCGCACCAGGTAGGCGGTCGCGAGTGCCACCAGCAGTCCGAGCGCGTCCGTGAGGGCGTGGACGGTGTCCGTGAACAGCGCGAGGCTGCCGGTGAGCACGGAGCCCACGGACTGCGCCACCACCATCCCGGCCGTGAGGCCGAAGGCGATCCACAGCCGGCCGCGGTGGTCCCCGGCGTCGTGGCTGTGGCCGTGGGAGTGTCCCGCGCCCATCAGCGCCCTCTCCGCAGCGGCGCGATGCGCCGCGCGCTGGTGCGTCCCGCGCGGAACGAGGCGGGCTGCAGGGGACACCGGCCGACGTCGCCCGCGGTGGCGGCCAGCGGAGCCAAGGGTGCGCGGCGCGGACGGATGGGCTCACGAACGGGGGTCACCATGGCCCGATGATATCGCCGGGTCCGGGAGGCGGCATTATCTAGGTAGACTGGTCTAACTAACAACTGGAGGGAGCCTCATGCCCATCACTGCCCGGGGATCCGCCCGGTCCCGACTCCTGGAGGCCGCGTCGCGGCTCTTCTACGCCCACGGCATCACCGCCACCGGCATCGACCGCGTCACGGCGGAGGCCGGCGTGGCCAAGATGAGTCTGTACAACAACTTCGCGTCCAAGGAGGAGCTCGTGGCCGCGTACGTGCAGGAGCGGCACGAGGAGTGGCTCGCCCTGTACCGGGCACGCTGCGAGGGGCGGACCAGCCCCCGGGAGCGCGTGCTCGCCGTCGTGGACGCATACCTGGACCACGCACGGTGCGCGTACGAGCACGGTTTCCGCGGCTGCGGGCTGCTCAACGCCGCCGCGGAGCTGCCCGCGGGTGCGCCGGCACGCGACAGGGTGAGGGAGCACAAAGAGCAGGTGGAGCAGATCCTGCGGGAGCAGCTTGCGGAGGCGGAGTGCGTCGATCCCGCTGCCACGGCGGAGCATGTCTCCTTCCTCCTGGAGGGGGCCATGACCAGGGCCGGGCTGGAGGGCACCGACCACAGGCTGCGCACTGCCCGGGCGATGGTGGAGCAGCTGCTCACCACCGGGAAGAACGCCACGTGAACCGGCACCGCGCCGCGGGTCTCGCGGCACTCACCCTCACCGCCGTGCTGTGGGGGACCACGGGAACGGCCGCCACCTTCGCGCAGGGTGCGGGACCCCTCGCGATCGGCGCCGTCGCGCTGGGTCTCGGCGGCATCCTGCAGGGGGTGATCGCCGTTCCCGGGCTGCGCCGGGACTCAGATGCTCTGCGCCGGGGCGCAGCCACGGTGGCCGCAGGGGCAGTGTTCGTGGCGGTCTACCCCCTCGCGTTCTACACCTCCATGCACCTGGCCGGCGTGGCCGTGGGCTCCACGATCTCCCTGGCCTCGGCTCCCCTGGCCTCGGGGCTGCTGGAGCGCCTCGTGGACAAGACCCCCCTCGGAGGCTGGTGGGCCCTCTCCGCGGTGCTGGGGGTCGCGGGCAGCGCCATGCTGTGCGTGGCCACCCTGCAGGGCGGCGCCACTTCTGCCGGCGCGACCGTCCAGGGCGTTCTGCTGGGTCTCGTGGCCGGTGTCAGCTACGCCGCGTACTCACGGGCGGTGCAGCGCCTGCTCGCCCGCGGAGTCCGCCGCGACGCGGCCATGGGCTCGGTGTTCGGTGCCGGGGGACTGCTGCTGATGCCCGTCCTGGTCCTCACCGGAGCACCGCTCGTGGCCTCGCCCCAGAACGCCTGGGTGAGCGCGTACATGGCCCTGGTCCCCATGTTCTGCGGGTACGTCCTGTTCGGTTTCGGGCTCACCCGCGTGCCCGCCAGCACCGCCACCACGGTCACCCTCCTGGAACCAGCCGTCGCCACCGTGCTCGCGGTTCTCGTGGTGGGGGAAAGGCTCTCCGTCACGGGGTGGGCAGGCCTGGGCGTGCTCGCGGTGGTGCTGCTCATCCTGGTCCTGGCGCCGGAGCCAACGACCGCCGACGCCTCCCGGGGGCCCGTGCGGCGTCTTTGACACGCGGGGACCGCGGTGCCACGCTGACCCCCTGACGACGCGATGACCTGCTCGTTCCCGCTTCCGTGGCCTCGAGGCGTCGTCCCCAGGACGCTTCGACAGAACGAGGACAACCGTGACCGAGCACGCACCATCCGCGGGCCCCACCGGGAGACGAGAGCCCCGCGCGGACCCCGCACCGACCCCGGGGCCCGGGAAGACGCCGGGAACCCGCTCCCGCAACGTCGCCATCTGGTTCTTCGGGGCCCTCGGCGGCATCCTGTGGGGCTACGACACCGGGGTGATCGGCGGCGCGCTGCTGTTCATCCCGGACGAGATCATTCCCACCCCGCTGATCGAGGGTCTGGTGGTGAGCGGCCTGCTGCTCGGCGCCATGGTCGGTGCCCTGGGCTCGGGACGGCTGTCCGACCGGCTCGGACGCAAGAAGCTGATCCTCATCGGTTCCGTCATCTTCGTCCTGGGGTCCGCGGGCGCCGCGCTCGCGGTCAGCTCACTCATGCTGATCCTGTTCCGGTTCCTGATCGGTGTGGGCGTGGGCATCGTCTCCGTGATCGTGCCCATGTACCTCAGCGAGCTGGCGCCCAAGAGCATCCGCGGCGGCCTGGCCTCCCTCATGCAGCTCATGGTGACCACGGGCATCTTCCTGGCGTACCTGGTGGACCTCGCGTTCCAGGACGCCGGGCTGTGGCGGTGGATGATCGGGCTGGGTGTGGTCCCGGCGATCGTGCTGATGATCGGCATCATGACCCAGCCGGAGAGCCCCCGCTGGATCATCGCCTCCCACCGTGGCGAGGAACCGGCGCTGCGCACCCTCGAACGGCTGCGCGGGGACCGGGGCGAGGCGGAGCGCGAGCTGGCGGAGATCAAGGCCTCCGTGGCCGCCGAGGAGGCGGAGCCGGAGCCCCTGAAGCTCGGGGACCTGCTCAGCTCCCGGTTGCGGATCCTGCTGGTGATCGGCGTGCTGCTGGTGTTCTTCCAGAACTTCGGCGGGATCAACACGATCATCTACTACTGCCCCACGCTGCTGTCCAACATCGGCTTCAACCCCCAGCAGGCCCTGCTGGCCAATGCGGCGATCGGCCTGCTCAACATGCTCATGACTCTGCCGGCCATCAAGCTCATCGACAGGATCGGGCGCAAGAGGCTGCTCATCGTCGGGGCCGCCGGCATGTGCGTGGGCATGCTCTTCCTGGGCGTCATGACGGTGCTGGGGCTCACCACCCGGCAGGGCGGGCTGGCGGTCACCGTGACCCTGGTGGGCATCGGCATCTACATCGCGTCCTTCGCGATCTCCTGGGGCCCGGTGCAGTGGGTCATGCTCCCCGAGCTGTTCCCCCAGAGCATCCGCGCGGGTGCCATGGGCGTGGCCACCACGCTGAACTGGCTGTTCAACCTGACCGTGGCGCTGATCTTCCCCACGTTCCTGGCCGTGTTCGGCGCGGCCCCGAACTTCTTCTTCTTCGCTGTGATGACGTTCCTGGCCCTGATCTTCGCGTGGCGGCTGCTGCCCGAGACCAAGGGCCGGTCCCTGGAGGAGATCGAGGCGCAGCTCACCGGCCGCATCCCGGCCGTCCCCGCGGCGTAGGCACGGTGCTCCGGGGGAACGCTGTTTCCCACCTGGGCCTGCTGCACCGTCAACCCCGGCGACGACGAAGGGCCCCACCTCTCGGTGGGGCCCTTCGTCATGGGACCCGCTATCCGGGTCGCAGTTCAGGGGCACTGATCTCCTGGCGGAGCGGCTCAGAACGGTTGTGGTCGTGCTTCCCCCGCGACCGTGCGCACCACGGCCGCCAGCCCACGCACGAGGTCGCCAAAACTCAGCGCTGACTGCGCGGGGGCGCCGTCCGGGTCGGTCTCCGCGCCGATTCCCGCCAACCCACGTGATCTGACCGCGGGCACGTGGATGAAGGCGGCGGTCAGATCCGTTCCGTGCAGCGCGGTCCAGAACACCGCATTGCACAGGAACGCGCCGGCATCGCTGGAGATCTCGGCGGGCACGCCCGCGTCCCGGACGGCACGGGTGAGCGCCGCGGGGTCGATGCGGGACTCGAGGCGATCGGGTCCACGCGTGAGCGGACCACGGCTCCGGACCACGCCGTCGTTGTCCGGGATGCGCCCGTGACCCACGTTCTTTGCCCAGCGCTCGGGGGTGACTGCCGCGCGACCACCTGCTTCCCCCGCCGCCACGACCGCGTCCGGCCGGTGGGCCGCGACGGCTTGCAGCAGCGCGGGGCCCGCCCCGGACCACGTCACGGGGAGGATCGCCGTGACGACCTGTGCGCCGTCGACGACGCCGGTGCCCCCGAGCCGGTGGACGGCGACGCCGCTCGCGTTCTCCCGCTCGCCGCCGAAGGGCTCGAAGCCGGTCACGAGGATCTTCATGGACGCACCCTATCCTCGCACCGGGCACCACGTCGTTCTTGATGCCCGCTCGCGAATGGCGGCCCCCGCGAGGCACGGCAGGAGATGGGAACAGGGGCAAAAGCATGTCTTAGCATCCTCCGCCGGGGTCAGAGCCCGCTAAGGTACAGCCATGTCCCTCATGAACGCTCTTCGACGCGTTGCCGACCTCCCCGGAATTCGCGCGGTAGTGCTGCGGCCGGGAGTGCGCCGCAGGATCGCTCGGGTGCTGGCAGCGCGTTTCTTGGTCGGGGCGTGGTGCACCACGACGCCGTGGACCGTTCTGCGTCGCGAATTCCTGGACGCGGGCACCACACACCTCTACGTGCTGCGCCGCACAGGGTTGCCGATCGCGCTCCAGCATGGGCGGGACATGGAGGCACTGTTCGAAGTCTTCGTCCGTGGGGAGTACGAACCGCCGAGCGAGCTGCGGGCGCGCCTGACGAACCCGTCCGTCGTCCTGGACATCGGCGCGAACATCGGGGCGTTCTCAGCGTGGGCACGTGGCCGCTGGCCTCAGGCCGACATCGTCGCTGTGGAGCCGGTGGCCGAGAACGCTCGCGTGTATCGCGCCTGGGCCACGACTGCCCAGGACACCCTCCGTCTCATTGAGGCGGCTGCCGGGACGGAGCCGGGGCACGCGGTGTTCGTGCAGGGGATGGGCGGTGGTGACCGGCGCGCCTCACCCGATGACATGCAGGGCGACCAGCAGACCGTGGGGACGGGGTTCGTCACGGTCCCGGTCGTGGACATCCTTCCGGTCATGGCGGATGCCGATGTCATCAAGATGGACATCGAGGGCGGAGAGTGGCCCATCCTGGCCGATCCGCGCCTGGCGGACCTGCGCTCCGTCACCCTGGTCATGGAGTACCACCGCCATGGCGCCCCGTTCCTGCCGGCCGCGGACGCCGCGCGGCAGCTGCTCACGAGGGCAGGCTTCCGCACGGGCTTCGCTCGACCGAACCACTGGGGGCACGGGATTCTGTGGGCGTGGAAGGACTGAGCCGCGGTTTCACGTGGCCGGGTTAGGACACGTCGGGCGCAACAGATCCGCCGTGGGCTGGCACCCACGAAAAAGATCCCGTGCCTGGAAAGGCACGGGATCTTCGGGGTGGAGCCTAGGGGAATCGAACCCCTGACCTTTTCATTGCGAACGAAACGCTCTACCAACTGAGCTAAGGCCCCGGACAACAGGCATCACTGTAGTCCCCCCGCCCGGATTTCGCACATCAGCGCCGCACAAGTGCCCGACACATGACCCGTGCGGTCGCCGCGGGCCCGGACCGGCAGCGGTCAGGAGACCTCTAGGGTGGGGGCATGACCTCAGCTGAGCCCGCCCCGCCCGTGCCCGCCCCGTCCGACGACGCCGCCGGCCCCGCCTTCACGGTCGGCTACGTCCCCGGCGTGATGCCCGGCAAGTGGTTCGGGAGGTGGCGCGAGCGCAGGCTCAAGCCCGTTCTGCGTGACGAGCTGCTCCCTGCTGGCGGGTGGCGCGCCGCGCTGGAGGACGCCACCGTGACCGCGTGCTTCGTCCGCCTGGGGTGGGCTCCCGGTGACCCGAGCCCGGAGGAGCTGCGGAGCACCCACCACGCGGTGCACCTCTACGACGAGCGCCGGGTGGCGGTGCTGGGCACGGACGACGTCCTCGGGGTCCTGGACACCCTCACCACCGCCCAGCTCACCGAGGAGGCCACACCCCAGGCCCACGCGGACATCGACGACGCCGCCATGGCCGTGGAGCTCGCGGCCGCCGGTGTGGGTCCGGTGGTGCTGCCCATGTCCGTCGCCCGGCTGCACGCCCGCAAGGACGTGACCACGCGCGAGATCACCGATGCACCGCCGGTCCCGGTGTTCCTGGTGTGGCCCCGGGGTCTGGAGGAGGAGACAGAGGACGCCGTGCAGCGCTTCGTGGGGGTCGTCCGCGGCCGCCGGGAGGGCAGTGGCAGGGAGGCCGGGGACGCAGAGTCCACCGGCGGGGAACCCGCCCGTCGTGACGAGGGGGCGCGGGCGGCGTCGTCCTCCGAAGCGGCGACCCGCGGTGCGGGAACCGGTGCGCGCCCGGCTCAGGAGACCGCCGCCGCGGCGGAACCGGCAACCGCCGCCGCCGGGAAGGGAGCCGCGAAGGGCCGTTCCGGTGGGTGGGCCAAGGCGGGAGCGAGCACCAAGCCCGGGCTGCGGCGCAAGCCCGGGAAGAAGGTCAAGAACGGGCGGAACCGGAAGCGGCGCTGAGCCCGGCTCAGCCGTCCCCGCGGCGCTCGGCGGAGGAGGTGCCCTCGCCGCCGTCGTCCTTGCTGGGGGTGCGGCCGTCGAACGTGTGGGTCTCCGTGGTGGGGGAGGACGGGTGCACGGGCGTGGTGCGCACGCTGCCCGCGGTGGGCACGCGCGGCACGGGGAACGAGGTGGTGGGTATGTCCGCGCGGGTCTCCGGCTCGGAGCCGGCGCGCACGGTCACCTGGGTGGTCAAGGGGATGCGCAGCCCGTCCCGGTCCAGCATCTTCTTGATCCGCACGCGCATCACACGTGCCACGTCCCACTGCTCCAGCGGCGCGGTCTTCACGGCCAGGCGGATGGTGATGCTCTCGCCCGTGACGCTCTCCACGCCCCAGACCTCGGGGTCGGCCACGATGCTGGGGCCCACGTCCGGGTCGTCGCGCACCAGCAGCGCCTCGTGCTCGATCATGTCCGCCACGAGGTCGATGTTCGTGTCGTAGGGCACCGGGATGTCCAGCACGCAGCGGGCCCAGCCCTGCGACTGGTTGCCCACCCGCAGGATCTCGCCGTTGCGCACGTGCCACAGGGTGCCCTTCATGTCCCTCACCTGGGTGACGCGCAGGCCCACGTTCTCCACCGTGCCCACGGCCTCGCCCAGGTCCACGGAGTCCCCGATGCCCAGCTGGTCCTCCGCGACCATGAAGATGCCCGAGAGGTAGTCCTTCACCAGGGACTGCGCGCCGAAGGACAGTGCGACACCCGCGATCCCGGCGGACGCGATCACGGGGGCGATGTTGAAGCCCAGCTCGGAGATGATCATCAGGATCGCGATGGCCCACACGATGACCGTGGACACCGAGGAGAGCACCGCCCCGATGGTGCGGGCCCGCAGCGACTGGCGCTCCGCGGCCACTCCCACGTCCTTGACCCACCGGGCCTGGCCGCGGTCGATCCGCCGCACGATCCGTGTCTGGGTGCCACGGGCGATGCCGCGGGTGACCTTGCGGATCACCAGCCGGATCACGGCGGAGAGGATCGCGGCCCCCACGATCACCAGGACCACACGGAAGGGTTTGTCGAGCCAGAATTCCAGAGTCTGCATCACCCTCCACGATATCTGTGCCGGGTGGGTGTCCGCTCGGAGCCCCCGGTGCGTTCCGTGCGGGACCGGGGCGGGCGACGTCGCTCCCTGCGCGGGCGCGCGGCGTGCCTGCTCAGTGGGCGGGGATCAGAGCCAGTCCTTGCGCTTGAACACCACGTACAGGACCAGGCCCACCAGGACCATGAGCCCGAGGGACATGGGGTAGCCGTACGCCCACTCCAGCTCGGGCATGTCCTTGAAGTTCATGCCGTAGATGGAACCCACGATGGACGGGGCGAAGAGGATGGCCGCCCAGGAGGAGATCTTCTTCATCTGGTCGTTCTGCACCATGGCGGACTCGTTCTGCCGGGCGGTGGTCAGCGTGGAGTCCAGGCTCATGGCGTCCGTGAGGGAGGAGCGCATGGACTCGAGCTTGCCGCTGACCTGTATCACGTGGTCCAGCACGTCCCGCAGCCGGTGCTGGAGCTCCTCGGGGGTGCCGTACTTGCCGAAGCCCGCGAAGTAGCGCTGCATCACGGCGCTGAGGGGCGCCACGCCGCGGTGGAAGTCGTTGATCTCGCGGGCGAGCTCGTAGATCCGCTGGGACACGCTGGACTCCCCGGCGAACAGGCCGTCCTCGATCTCGTCGATGTCGTTCTCCAGCCCCGAGAGCACGGGGAAGTAGTCGTCCACGATCTGGTCCAGGAGGGCGTAGAGGACCCCGTCCGGGCCGAAGCACAGCAGCTCGGAGTCCGCCTCCACCCGTTTGCGCACCCGGCCCACGCCGCTGGACTCGGAGTGGCGGATGGTGATCACGAAGTTCGGGCCGGTGAAGATGTGGATCTCCCCGATCTCCACGGTCTCGGTCTCGTCCTGGTACACGGCCGGGCGGATCACGGTGAACAGCGTCTGCCCGTAGCGCTCCATCTTGGGCCGCTGGTGGGCCTGCACGGCGTCCTCCACGGCGAGCTCGTGGAGCCCGAAGTGCTGCGCCAGCGAGTCGATCTCCGTGGCGGACGGACGGTACAGCCCGATCCACGCCAGCACGGTGTCCTCGCCAGACGGGTTCTCCGCGGGCTGGTCCACCACCCGCTGCAGGAGGGAGTATGTCTCCTCCAGGGAGTCCGGGGACTCCACCTTGGTCCCGTTGCGGTAAATGGCGTTCTCCACGATGCTCACCCGTCCATTATGGGGGTCCGTGCCGTCCCGGCCCCGCCGCGCACGCACCCCCGGCGGGCCCAGGGGGCGTGCGGGCGCACCACTACACTGGCGGCATGAGCCAGCCGTTCGATTCCCGCGTGGGCGCCTACGCCCTGATCACCCGTGACGACCACCTGCTGCTGACGCACTGGAACCCGCGCCACCCGGACTTCGAGGGCGCGTGGACCCTGCCCGGCGGCGGCATGGAGCCGGGGGAGCAGCCGGAGGAGGCCATGCTGCGCGAGGTGTTCGAGGAGACCGGCTACCGCGTGGCCTCCGACGGCCTGGTGGGCGTCCACAGCTACTGGATGACCCCCGAGCAGCGCCTGGACCCCACCACGCGCGGCAACCACGCCTGCCGGGTGCTCTACACCGCGCACGTCACCGGCGGGGAGCTCGCCGTGGAGCAGGACGGCTCCTCGGACGACGCCGCCTGGTTCCCCCTCGCGGAGGTCGGCGCCCTGCCGCGCCTGGACCTGGTGGACCAGGGTCTGCGCCTGGCCGGGCTCGCGGACCGGGTCACCGAGCGCACCCCACCCGCCGCGGTCGCGGAGCAGGACGTCTCCACCGAGCCCGGTCACGAGCGGTGAACCACCCCCTGCGCCTGCGGGCCGCCGCCGTGCTGGCCGCGGGGACACTGGCGCTCGCCGGCTGCGGGGCAGGCGGGGAGCAGGCCAGGACGGACACGACCGGGGCGAGCGCGGCGGCGTCGTCCCCCGGCGGGAACACCGTGACCATCGCCACGGGCGTGGACACCCAGACCCGTGTGCTCGCGAACTACTACCAGCAGCGCCTGGCGCAGGACGGCGTCGCGGCGCGCGTGGTGGACGTGGGCTCCACCCGGGAGGAGATCTTCGCGGCGCTGAAGGCGGGGCGGGTGTCCGCGGTGCCCGACTTCACCGGCGACCTCTACGTCTACGCGCGCGAGCACGAGCAGCCGGCCGGGCAGCCGCCGAGTCCCTCGCCCTCGGCCACCGCGGACACGGACGCCCCGCGCGGGCTGCTGGACTCGCTGGGCCAGCTGCTCGGCATCACGGGGGAGACGGGCCCCTCCGACGACGACGTGTACCGCGCCCTGCCCGACGCCCTGCCCGAGGGGCTGCGGGTCCTGGACAGCTCCGGGGCCCAGCGCACGGACCGGATGGTCGTGACCGCGGCGACCGCCGCCCAGTACGACCTGGGGAGCCTGGACTCCGCGGGCAAGCAGTGCGGGAAGCTGTCCGTGGGCATGGCCTCCGGGTACTCGGACGGCGCCCAGGGCGAGCGGGGGCTGAAGGCGTACTACGACTGCGCGCCCAGGGCCACGCCCGAGTACGCCACCACCGGAGAGCTCGTGGACGCCCTGCTCACCGACAAGGTGCAGGCCGCGGTGCTGCGCTCCTCCGAGCCGGTGATCGCGGACGACGGGCTCGTCACGCTGGACGACCCCGACCGGCTGTTCCGGCCCGAACGGGCCGTGGTGCTCGGCTCCGACACCCTGGAGGACCGGGCGGTCTCCTCCCTCAACGCCGCGTCCGCGGACTTGCGCAGCGAGGACCTGACCACCATCACGCGGCTCACGAGCGGCTCCTCCCCGGCGATGAGCCCGGAGAAGGCCGCGCAGTTCCTGCGGGAGCAGCCGCGCTGACCCGCGGGGGTGTCACGCCCGGACCCGCCGAGGGGGCCCCGAGTACGCTGGCCCCATGGCAAAGGTGAAGCAGTCCGACAAGCTGAAGAACGTCCTCTACGACATCCGCGGGCCCGTCCTGGAGCAGGCGGAGAAGATGGAGGCGGCCGGCCAGCGCATCCTGCGCCTGAACATCGGCAACCCCGCGCCCTTCGGCTTCGAGGCACCGGACGCCGTGCTGGTGGACATGATCAAGAACCTGCCCAACGCGCAGGGCTACTCGGACTCCCGCGGGATCTACTCCGCGCGCACCGCCGTGGTGCAGTACTACCAGACGCGCGGGATCATGAACCTGGACACGGACGACGTGTACCTGGGCAACGGCGTGTCCGAGATGATCACCATGACCCTGCAGGCGCTGTGCAACCCGGGGGACGAGATCCTGATCCCCTCCCCGGACTACCCCCTGTGGACCGCGTCCGTGGCGCTGTCCGGGGGCACGCCGGTGCACTACCGGTGTGACGAGGACAACGGGTGGAACCCGGACCTGGCGGACCTGGAGTCCAAGATCACGGAGCACACCAAGGGGATCGTGATCATCAACCCCAACAACCCCACCGGGGCGGTGTACTCGCGCGAGACCCTCCAGCGGATCGTGGACCTGGCCAAGGAGCACGAGCTGATCCTGTTCTCGGACGAGATCTACGAGAAGATCACCTACGACGGCGCGGAGATGATCAACACCGCGAGCCTCACGGGTGAGGACGTGCTCTGCCTGACGTTCTCGGGGCTGTCCAAGGCGTACCGGGTGGCCGGCTACCGCGCCGGGTGGGTGGCGATCACCGGCCCCAGCTGGCGGGCGGAGTCCTACCTGGAGGGCATCAAGCTGCTGGCCAACATGCGCATGTGCGCGAACGTGCCCGCGCAGCACGCCATCCAGACCGCGCTGGGCGGCTACCAGTCCATCAACGACCTCATCCTCCCGGGCGGGCGGCTCAAGGCGCAGCGGGACATCGCCCACCGCAAGCTCAACGAGATCGACGGCGTCACGTGCGAGCAGGCCTACGGCGCGCTGTACCTGTTCCCCAAGCTGGACGTGGAGAAGTTCGGGATCGTGGACGACGAGCGCTTCGCCCTGGACCTGCTCAAGGAGCAGAAGATCCTGCTCAGCCACGGCACGGCGTTCAACTGGGACAAGCCGGACCACTTCCGCCTGGTCACGCTGCCCCCGGTGGACATGCTGGACACCGCCCTGGACCGCCTGGGCGAGTTCCTCTCCACCTACCACCAGTAGGCGCCGCCGCCCGCTCGGCTCACTCCGTGTCCGACGCCGCCTGGTCCCGGTTCTCCCGCCGGGCCCGGGCGGCGTCGAGCCGTTCCCGGGCGCCGTCGAGCCACTGCTCGCAGCGGGTGGCGAGCGCCTCGCCGCGCTCCCACAGCTGCAGGGACTCCTCCAGGGTGGTGCCGCCCGCCTCGAGGCGGGAGACGACCTCCACGAGCTGCTCGCGGGCCTGCTCGTAGCCGAGCTGGTCCACGTCCGAGAGGTCCGGCGCACTGCGCTGGGTGCCCTGCTGGGAGTCGGGGTTCTGGTGCTGCTGTGCCACGGTGTTCCTTCCGGTGGGTGACTGGTGTGCGGGGACGTGCTGGTGCGGGGCTCGTGCGACCCCCGGCTGCCCGCCGAGCGTTGGGTGCCGAGGTGGGCGGGAGGGCGTCAGTGCTCGCCTGGTTGGCGTGAGCTGGTCTCCGTGACGGCCACGCCGAGCTCCCCGGCGGCGAGCCGGACGGTGAGCGGCTGGTCCACCTCGGCGCGGGCGGCGTCCGTGAGCACGGAGCCGTCGGCGGTCTGCACCACGGCGTAGCCGCGGTCCAGGGTCTGCTGGGGGGAGAGGGCACGGACGCGGGCGCGCATCTGGACCACGGAGTCCTGCGCCCGCAGGGTCAGGGAGTTCGCGGCGGACCACGCCCGGGAGCGCAGCCGGTCCAGCTCCTCCTCACGCATCAGGATCATCCCGTCCGGCTGTGCGAGGGCGGGGCGGGAGCGCACGGTCTCCAGACCGCGCTCCTCCCGCTCGATGAACGCGGCCACCGCCCGGTCCAGGGCGGAGCGGGCCTGCGCGAGCCGCAGCCGCTCGTCCTGGACGTCCGGGACCACGCGCTTGCCGGCGTCCGTGGGGGTGGAGGCCCGGACGTCCGCGACCCAGTCCAGCAGCGGCTGGTCGTTCTCGTGGCCGATCGCGCTGACCACCGGGGTCCGGGCCGCGAAGACCGCGCGCAGCAGGGACTCCTCGCTGAAGGACAGCAGGTCCTCGAACGCGCCGCCGCCGCGGGCGATCACGACCACGTCCACCTCGGGCGTCCGGTCCAGCTCCTCCAGCGCCCCGATGACCGCGCGCGCGGACCCGGCGCCCTGAACGGCGACCTCGCGGATCTCGAACTGCACGCCCGGCCAGCGGTTGGTGGCGTTGCGCACCACGTCCTTCTCCGCGTCCGAGTTGCGCCCCGTGACCAGACCCACCCGCCGGGGGAGCACCGGCAGCGGCTTCTTGTGCGCGGGGTCGAACAGCCCCTCGTCCGCCAGCGCCCGCCGCAGCCGCTCCAGGCGTTCCAGCAGGTCCCCGAGGCCCACGGGGCGGATGTCCCGGCCCAGCATGGACAGCCGCCCGGTCTTGACGTAGAAGTCCGACTTCAGGTTCACGACCACCCGGCTGCCGCGCTCCAGGGGCCGCTCCAGCCGGGCCATCTCCTTCTGGAACAGGGTCACGCTCACCGAGGCCTCCTCCTGCAGGTCCCGCAGGGTCAGGTACGTGACGCGGGCGCGCTGGTTGACCTCGATCACCTGGCCCTCCACCCAGGCGTCCGGGGCCTTCTGGATCCACCCGTGCAGCGCGTGGGAGAGCCTGCTCAGCGGCCAGGGGTTCTCGGGGGAGGTGTCCCGGGCGAGGCGCGGCAGCTCCTGCTGCGCGGGTGCGTTCGCGGGCGCACCGGGGGCGCTCGCGGGGACCGCGGCGTCGGAGGGGAACGAGGTGTCCATGGCACATCAGTATCACCCGCCGGGGACACGCACAGGCGCTCCTCCCTACAGTGGGACGGTGACCTCCTCCGCCGTGTCCCGCCCCGCCCCCCTCGCCCGCAGCCTGGCCGCCGCACTGTGCGCCATCCTGGCAGGGGCCGGGTTCGCCCTGTGGCTGGGCCTGTCCTGGACGCAGGAGCACATCCTCTCGCCCTCGGGCTTCCAGGACACCACGGCCTCCGTGGTGCTTGACAGGCAGTTCCAGGACCAGCTGGTGAGCACGGTGCTGGACCGGGTCTCCGTGGGCAAGGACGTGCACACCGGCATCGGGGCGGTGGACGACGCCGTGCAGCGGGTCCGCGACTCGGCGCTCGACGCCGTCCGCTCCTGGCTGACCGCCACGGAGCAGCAGGGAACGTGGATCAGGATCCTGGACGACACCCACGACGCGAACGTTCCCCTCACGCCCTCCGCCGGGCACGCCCCCGACGAGCTCGTGGTGGACGCCAGTTCCCTGGGGGACGCCGTGGACCGGCAGGTCCAGGACACCGTGGGCATCTCCCCGGGGCTCTCCGCGCAGGAGCTGCGGATCACCGTGCCCGGCGCACACACGGGGCGGGTGCTGGACGCGCTCGTGTGGGCCGCACAGTGGCGCTACGTCCTGCCCTGGCTCGCGGGCGGACTGGCCGTGCTCGCGGTGGCGACGGCGCCGCGTCGCCGGCTCGCGCTCGTGGGCGTGGGTCTGGCGGGGCTCGTGTGCGCGGGCGCGATGCTGGCCGTGGTGCTGTCCGGCGCCCAGGCGGTGGTGGACGCCTCCGCCGCGGACCCGGTGGCCCACCTGGTGACGGACCGTGTGGTCTCCGTGCTGTGGGAGTCCTTCGTGGGAAGCGCCGTCACGGGCATGGTCTGGGCTGCGGTGGTGGCCCTGGCGGGGGTGGTGCTCTCCGTGGTGCGCGTCAGAGCGGTCCCCTACCATGGAGGGCATGTCCACCGTGGTTGATCTGTCCATGCCCACCGTTCCCCGGGTGCGCCGCACGCCGGAGGAGGTCGCGGCCGCCGCTCCCGTGCACGGTGAGCGCAAGGTGCTGCTCGCCGCCCCCCGCGGGTACTGCGCGGGCGTGGACCGCGCGGTGATCGCCGTGGAGAAGGCCCTGGAGCACTACGGCGCGCCGGTGTACGTGCGCAAGGAGATTGTGCATAACAAGCACGTGGTCGCCACCCTGGAGGAGCGCGGCGCGGTGTTCGTGGACGAGACGGACCAGGTGCCCGAGGGCGCCATGCTGGTGTTCTCCGCCCACGGGGTGTCCCCGGCGGTGGTGCAGTCCGCGCAGGACCGGAACCTGAACACCATCGACGCCACCTGCCCGCTGGTCACCAAGGTGCACCGCGAGGCCGTGCGCTTCGCGAACAACGACTACGAGATCCTGCTGATCGGCCACGTGGGCCACGAGGAGGTGGAGGGCACCTTCGGCGAGGCACCCGAGCACATCCAGATCGTGAACTCCCCGGAGGACGTGGACACCCTGGAGGTGCGCGACCCGGACAAGGTGGTGTGGCTCTCCCAGACCACCCTGAGCGTGGACGAGACCATGGAGACGGTGAACCGGCTGCGCGCCAAGTTCCCGAACATGATCGACCCGCCCAGTGACGACATCTGCTACGCCACGTCCAACCGGCAGGCGGCCATCAAGAAGATCGCCCCGCAGGCGGACCTGGTGATCGTGGTGGGCTCCGCGAACTCCTCCAACTCGGTGCGGCTCAAGGAGGTGGCCCTGGAGTACGGGGCCGCGCGGGCCGAACGGGTGGACTTCGCCAACCAGGTCGACGAGTCCTGGTTCGAGGGCGTGGCCACCGTGGGTGTGACCTCCGGCGCGTCCGTTCCCGAGGTGCTGGTGCGGGAGGTCCTGGATCTGCTGTCCGAGTACGGCTACGGCGCCGTGGAGGAAGTGGTCACCGCCCAGGAGGACATCCTGTTCTCCCTGCCCAAGGAGCTGCGGGCCAAGCTCGCCGAGGACGGCGACAACTCTCGCCGACTGGGCGGACGAGGGGCCAAGCCGAACCGCTGACCCTTCCGGAACACAGCCCTCCGGGGGCTCAGTCCCCGGGAGTTCAGCCGAATCGCTGACCCGCCGGGAACTCAGTCCTCCGAGGGCTCAGCGCGGCCGGTTCGGGAGCTCAGTCGTTGAGGAACTCCGCGGCCGTGACCGGGCGGGGGACCGAGTCCACGGGCCGGGTCTCCAGGGCCTCGGAGTCCGTGGCCGTGGGGTCAAGCTCTGCGATCTTTCGGGCCGAGGGCAACACGCGTGACTCCAGGGAGCCCACGAGCTTGTTGTAGCCCTCCACGGAGCGCCGCAGCGAGCCTCCCATGTCCGAGAGGTGCTTGCCCACCGCGCCCATGCGGTCGTAGAGCTCCCGGGACAGCCGGTACAGCTCCCGCGCGTTGTCCGTGAGTGTGGCCTGGCGCCAGCTGAACGCCACGGCCTTCAGGGATGCGAGCAGGGACACCGGGGACACCAGTGCCACGTTGCTGCGGGCTGCGTGGTCCAGCAGGGAGGCGTCCGCGTCCAGGGCGGCGGCCAGGGCGGACTCCACCGGCACGAAGCACATCACCAGCTCGGGGGAGTTCTGCTCCGCGGACCAGTACTTCTTGGTCCCTAGCGTGTTCACGTGGGAGCGCAGCGCCTTGGCGTGGGCGGCCAGCAGCTGGGCGCGGCGCTGCTCGTTCTCGGGAGAGCCGTCCGCGGGGACCGCCTGGGCGTCCAGGTAGGAGGTCATGGGGGCCTTGGCGTCCACCACCACGGACTGGGCGCCCGGGAGGTTGATGACCATGTCCGGGCGCTGCACACCGCTCTCCGTGCTGCGGACGGCCTGCTCCGTGAAGTCCACGTGGCGGGTCATGCCCGCGGCCTCCACCACGCGGCGCAGCTGCATCTCACCCCAGGCACCGCGGGCGGTGGTGGAGCGGAGAGAGGACTCCAGGGAGCCGGTGGCCTCCAGCAGCTGCCGGTCCGTGGTCCGCGCGGCCTCCAGCGCCTGCGCCACGGCGCCGAACTGCTCGGCGCGGTCCCGCTCCAGCTGCGTGAGGTGGCGGCCCACGATGCTCAGCTGGTCGTTCAGGGGCGCCAGGGCGCGCATCACGTTCTGGTCCTGCACGGAGCGGGCCTCGAGCGAGTCCACCCGCTGCTGCAGCTGCTCCTGGGCGGAGCGGGCCGAGGCGGCGTCCTGCACCGCGGCGAGGCGCTGCTCCTGGGACTGGTTCAGCTCCACCTCCAGCTCCCGGGCCTTCCGGGCCGCCAGGATGTAGCCGAGCACCCCGCCCACGACGAGCGCGAGCAGCGCCCACAACCACCACACCTGCGACATCACGGAAGCCTCCATGCGGTCACTGTGACAAGGTGCTCCGACACGCACAAGCTTCGTGGACGGGCCCCTCACCCGAGCCGTGCCTGCCGCCCACTTGCACGGTGGGGGCGCGGCGATGCCGAGCGGCTCAGGCCGAGGGTCGGCATCGTGCAGTGTGGACGCGCGGCTACAGCCACCCGTTGCGCGCCGCCACGGCGACCGCCTCGGCGCGGTTGCGGGTCCCCGTCTTGCCGATCGCGGAGGAGAGGTGGTTGCGCACCGTGCCCGCTGACAGGTGCAGGGCCCGGGCGATCTGCCCCGCGGAGACGCCGCCCGACGCCTCACGCAGCACCTCCCGCTCCCGCGCGGTCAGGGGATTGGGGCCGGCCAGCAGGGACTTCTCTGCCAGCGCGGGGTCCACCACCCGCAGCCCGGCGTGCACCCTGCGGATGGCCTCGGCCAGCTCGGGCGCGGGGGTGTCCTTGACCACGAAGCCGGACGCCCCGGCGTCGAACGCGCGGCGCAGGTACCCGGGGCGATCGAACGTGGTGACGATCAGGCACCGTGTGCCGCTTCCCGCGGCGACGATCTGCTCGGCGGCCTCCAGGCCCGTGAGGTCCGGCATCTCGATGTCCAGCAGGGCCACGTCCACGCGGTCACGGGCGGCGAGTGCCACGGCCTCGTGCCCGTCCGCCGCCTGTGCCACCACGGTGAGGTCCGGCTCCAGGTCCAGCAGGGCGGCGAGCCCCGCGCGCACGAGGGCCTGGTCGTCCGCGACCAGCACGCGGATCACGTTCATGCCCGGAACACCTCCACGGTCGTGCCGCCCCGGGAGTTCCGGGTGACGGTCACCTCACATCCTGCCGCCCGCGCCCGCTCCCTCATGCCGCGGATCCCGTTGCCCTCGCGCAGTTCCGGCGCCCAGGCCTGCACCTCCTCGTCCCCAGAGGGCGACGCCGCGGCGTTGCGCGACGCTGCCCTGCCCGCCCGGGCGCCGTCGTCCGCAATGCGCAGCGACGCGCCCGTGACCGTGACCCGGCAGTGGGAGGCGCCCGAGTGGCGCACCACGTTGGTGACCGCCTCGCGCAGGATGCCCGCGAATGCGGAGCGCGTGGTCGCGTCCAGGGGAGGCGCGGACAAGGGCAGGTGCGGGGTGATGCCCGCGGCGCGCAGGGCGGCGCGTGCCTGGACGAGTTCCACGTCCAGGTCCAGCTCGCGCATCCTGCCCACCGTGGAGCGCACATCGGCGAGGGCTTCTCGGGACAGGGCCAGGACGTCGTCGAGCTCGGCGACGGCGCGCTGCGGGTCGTTCTCCACGAGCCGCCGGGCGAGCTGGGCCTTGACCGTGATGACGGTGAGGGAGTGGCCCAGGATGTCGTGGACGTCCCGACCCACCTCCTCGCGCTGCCGGGAGATGGCGAGCTCTCGGGTGAGGCGTTCGTGGGCCTCCGAGCGCTCCATGGCGAGGCGCGAGGCCAGAATGATGAGCCAGCCCGGGAGCACCCCGACGAGGGGCCACACGACCTGCTCCCTCGGCAGCAGAAGGAGAGCGGGGAGCAGGGCGAGAGCCACGACTGCCACGGAGGCGAGGGCACCGTGGCGCAGGGGCAGCCGGAAGACGAACAGGGCCACGAAGAACGGCGCGGTGTAGGTGAAGCCCCACGGCGAGGCGGGGACCACCAGCAGGAGCGCCAGAACCAGAACGAGGCTCCAGAGCGCGGCGTTGAGCAGTGGGCTCAGCCGGGGAGCCGGGATCTGACGGATCCAGGACGCGGTGTACAGCACCGCGAACAGTGCGAGGCCCGCGCAGCCCAGGGCCCGGATGCCGGGGCCCGCGGGACTCTGCAGAACGGCGGCCGCGGGAAAGAAGAGGAACACGAGCCACACCACGGCGTAGAGCAGGTCGGACCTCTGGTGCTGGGGCTCCGGGGTGCGCTCCCTGCGGGGTCGGTTCGGCAGGGTGCTCACCGGCGGGCCGTGGCCTTCCGCGCGGCCAGCAGGGCGGCCACGCCGAACACGATGGCCCACACCGCCGTGTTGGCGAGCAGCAGCCACACGCTGTCGGTCTGCGGAGTGCCGTCCATCGAGGCCACCGACCCTTCCGTCACGGGGTACCGGACGAGTCCCACGATCCCATACATGGGGGTGAACCGAGCCACCTCCAGCAGCCCGCCCGAGAGCGGCATGAACACGTTGCCGAAGAACCCCAGGATCACGAGGCACCCGCTCGCGGCCCCCACGGCGGCGTCCGAGCGGAAGAGCAGACCGGCGGCCAGGCCGTAGAGCGCGAACACGGAGGACAGCACCACGGCCAGGACTGCGCTCAGCACCCACCGCCAGGCGCCGTCCATCGTGGCGTTCGTGAACAGCCCCACGGCGAAGACGACGACCACGGGCACCACCGCAGTGGTCATGGCCACCGCCACCTTCGTGGCCGCGTACCCGGCGGTGCCCATGGGAGTGAGCGCCAACTGGCGGCCCCAGCCCTGCAGGCGTTCCACCGCGGCGCTGCCCGCAATGCCCGTGGTCGCGGTGATGGCACCGTAGGCGGCCATGGTGACCATCACGGAGGCGGAGACGTTGCCACCGGGCAGGGGCTCCTCGGACCACCCCTGTGCCACTCCGAAGAGAATGAAGAGCACGCTGGGCAGCACGGCCACGAAGAACATGCTGGAGACGGCACGCAGGTGCCGCAGGACGTCGTAGGCGGTGTAGGTCAGTGACACGGGGTGCCTCCTGGGGCGGTCGTTCGTTGTTCGGGGTGGATGGCCCGGCATGGCCCGGTGGCCGGGTCGTGGCCGGGGACGGTGCGTCCGGAGAGCTCGTCGCCGTGTGGTTGCCCTGCACGGTGCGCTCGCGGTGAGGCGATGTGGTGGTGAAGTGCTGCGATGGCGGGGCGCTGCGACGCGGGCAGGGTCACGTGGCGTCGTCGTCGTGGCGCAGCAGCACGGCGAAGGCCTCGTCGAGGCCGCCGCGCGAGATCTCCAGCTCGCTCGCGGCGGTGCCGGTGAGCAGGGCTCGGGTGACGGCGTCCGGGTCCTGCGTGCGCAGCCGCACCCTCCCGGCCGAGCGAGTGGTCTCGGTGACACCCGGCAGCTGCGGCAGCGGCTCCGACCGCGGCCACGCGAAGCTGACCGTGTGGTGGCGGGACGTGCTCCGCAGCTCGTCCACGGAGCCGTCGAACGTGATGCGCCCGGCGTCCATGAGGACCACGCGGTCCGCCATCTGCTCGGCCTCCTGCAGGTAGTGCGTGGCGAACACGACCGTCACGCCGCCCTCGGTCTGTGCTCGCAGCGCGTCCCAGAAGGCGGTGCGGGAGGCCACGTCCATGCCGGCGGTGGGCTCGTCCAGGACGAGCAGCTCGGGGCGGGGGAGCAGGGCCAGGGCGAAGCGCACCCGCTGCTGCTGACCGCCCGAGCACGTGGAGATCTTCCGGCCGGCGAACTCGGCGGCACCGGAGCGTTCGAGGGCCTCGGTCACGGGCAGGGGGTCCGGGTAGAGGGACGCGACCATCGTCACCGCCTCGCGCACGGAGACGTCCGGGAGTAGCCCGCCCACCTGCTGCACGGCACCCACCCGGCCGTGCGACGTCGCGCTCCGGGGCGGCTCCCCGCACACTGCCATGGTTCCCGCGGTGGGGTCCGTCATGCCCAGGACCATGTCCAGCAGGGTGGTCTTCCCCGCGCCGTTCGGGCCCAGCAGGGCGACGACGGCGCCGCGCGGGATATCGAGCGAGACACCCTTCACGGCGTGGACCGTCTCGGAGCGGGTCCGGAAAGTCTTGACGACGTCGCGGACCTCGATGGCGGGGTCAGTCGATTTTCGCGGGGTGGTGGCTGTGCCGGAGCGGTTCATGCCTCCAGAGTCGCCGCCGGGGGAGCGGTGGAGAACTGTCGGTTGTCACGAGTGGGGCGTGACATGTGTCAGGGGTGGGACGTGCCGACGGCCCGCGCGGAGAGACGCGGTGGGGCGCGGAGTCGCGTGGCGACGTCGTCGGGCGGCGCCGGTAGGATGGCGGACCGTGGCTCTTACTATTGGAATCGTCGGTCTGCCGAACGTCGGAAAATCAACCCTGTTCAACGCGCTCACGCGCAACACGGTGCTCGCCGCGAACTATCCGTTCGCGACCATCGAGCCGAACGTGGGCGTGGTGAACCTGCCGGACGAGCGGCTGGACAAGCTCGCGGAGATGCACGGTTCGCAGAAGATCGTGCCGGCCACGGTGTCCTTCGTGGACATCGCGGGCATCGTGAAGGGCGCGTCCGAGGGGGAGGGGCTGGGCAACCAGTTCCTGGCCAACATCCGCGAGGCGCACGCGATCGCCCAGGTGATCCGCGTGTTCGACGACCCGGACGTGATCCACGTGGACGGCAAGATCGACCCGGCCTCGGACCGCGAGACCATCAACACCGAGCTGATCCTCGCGGACCTGCAGACGCTGGAGAACGCGATTCCCAAGCTGGAGAAGCAGGTCAAGATCAAGAAGGGCTCGCCCGAGCAGCTCGCGGCGTACCAGGCCGCGGAGAAGGTGCTGGCCGAGGGCCGCACGATCTTCGAGGCCGCCGGGCCCGAGAAGCTGGACACCGACAACCTGCGCGAGCTGAACCTGCTCACCGCCAAGCCGTTCATCTACGTGTTCAACGCGGACGAGGGTGTGCTGTCCTCGCCGGAGCGCCAGGCCGAGCTGGAGGCGCTGGTGGCGCCCGCGCAGTGCGTCTTCCTGGACGCGAAGCTCGAAGCGGATCTGGTGGAGCTCTCCGAGGAGGAGGCCCGCGAGATGCTCGAGATGGAGGGCCAGGACGAGTCCGGCCTGGACAAGCTCGCCCGCGTGGGCTTCTCCACCCTGGGCCTGCAGACCTACCTCACCGCCGGCCCCAAGGAGGCCCGCGCGTGGACCATCAACCAGGGCGACACCGCCCCCAAGGCCGCCGGGGTGATCCACTCGGACTTCGAGCGTGGCTTCATCAAGGCGGAGATCGTCTCCTACGACGACCTCATGGCCGCCGGGTCCATGGCCGATGCCAAGGCCGCGGGCAAGGTGCGCATGGAGGGCAAGGAGTACGTGATGCAGGACGGGGATGTGGTGGAGTTCCGGTTTAACGTCTAGGGGTCTTCTCGACCAAGTAGGCACTGTTTGTCCATGGCGGTTGACACGGTCGATTTGCAGGGCGGCGCGAGTGGTCGGCGTGGGGTCATAATGCACATCCTCGGCGCAGATTCAGGCGAGGACTGCCAGCTCCAATCTGTGCCCGCGACCGCTGGTCGAATATGGAATCAGTGTTGGCACTATGCGGTGAACGAGAACGCCTCATCGCCACCCGGGGTGCGTAACGTCTCGGATTCTGCTATCAGGGTAGTTCCTCGCCGCAGGCTACGTTACCCGGGTCCGACACGATTCGATGTTGCCGGCTTGCCGCGTGTTCGAGGTTTCGTGTGACAGCATGAAAGGCATGTCACCAACACACCCTGGTATTCGCTTCCCGGATCGCGCCGAGGCGCTGATCAGTTTCGAAGGGTATCGAGTCTTCCTCGATCCATGGGAGCCGATCGCTGACACGTTGCGGTCCCATTGGAGCGGCGTCGCACTTCGGGGTGAATCTGGAATACTTGGAATTTTCGGCACTCAAGGCACAGGGAAAACGCTACTCGCGCAAAAGCTTTGGACTGACTTCAACACGACCAAGAACGCCAAGGGTCAATTCGTGGTTGATAAAAATAACTTCTGGCATCGCGTAGCGGGAGGGCGGTCCCTTGATCCGACCCTCATTGATACGGCCACCAGTGAGACTGAGTTCCATAAGGTCGAGAATCAAAAAAGTTGGACCGAAGATGCGGCGGGCTTCGCGAAGGGACAGCAGCGTTCTCGCGCCAGAGTCCTTATTGCGGATAACGCGGAGCGCGCTTATTTCCGTCAGGGACTTGTTGAGATGAGCGATATCGAATATATGGAAGTGGCAAATAACCCAGCCTTGAACCGCCTCTCGGCTGAGCGTCTCGTCGACAAGCTGCGGACCCAATTGCGAGGCACCCTTTTGGTCGTGCTGAGCAACAACGAGCAATTCCTATTGGGACTGCAAGAGGAAGTGGAGGCGCAACACGCTGGTCTCATGAGTATAGCGAACCTGACTCTTGCAGATCCGCGTACCAAGGAAACAATAATCCGGGTCAATACTAATCGACTGAACCCCGCATCATATTGGTCGGCTATTGATCAGGCTGCCGAAAAAGATAGGTTGGCGCTCAAACGCGCGCTGTCGAGCGACAGCACCTTCCCCGAATCTTTCCGTGCGGTAGATAATGCGTCGATTAATCGAATCGGGCGCCCCGCAAAGAAAAACGTTATCACTCTAGTTACGCTCGCAACTATTGAAGATGCAAGTTGTGTTACCGTTGGGGATCTAGGTAAGATTAAACGAAGAGATCTTGACCACAAATGGATGTCCCTCACTACCTACGAGGAAGGATGGGCTCCTCGGTCACTTGGCGAACGCGAGGCGGGCCTGCTCGAGTCGGAGTGGGTACTTAGGCTCTGCGTTTTAGGCGATCCGTTTGTTCGAAGCTTACTGGAAGCAGAATCGGGCAATGTTACGCAGCAAAACCAGGTTCAGGATCTTCTGGACAAGTTAAAAATTTACCGAGGTCCTGGGACTCAAGAGCAGACTCGCGCTAACGATGCCGTTCAATACACGCGTTGTATTGATGAATGGGAAATTCCGGTGGCCGACTCGAGGGATTTTTGGAGATCTGGGCAGCATCGATCCACCACATATGAGCGCGCGCTCAAATCCATATTGCCCGGATACGATACTGCGGCCGACGGGTTTTTGACTTACCGTCCAGACTTTGTGGTCACAGATTTTACCCCTGCCTCCCTGCTCAGTTCGCTCAGTGACGATCCTGCGGCGATCCGTACCGCTATACGGCGATCTGCGCATGTATTTGAGTTCACGGCTATAAACGACACCAGTACGCAGAAAATCAAAGGGTACCTGGAATCCAAATTGGGGAATTATGTTAGCGTGACCCAAGAGCAGTAGGGATTATTTATCGGGTGCATGGAGTAGCTGCTCGTATTCTTTGTCGTCACTTGGCCCGGAGGGGATCGTCTGACTCTCCTGCAACTACCCATAAGAAGTCATCGTGTCGAAAATTGAATGGCGGTCGGCAAAGGGCCAGCATGTCCCCGAGGACGTGGCCCGGTTGCTGGCCACCGTCCCGGAATGGTTTGGCCAGCCCGAGTCTAATGCCGAGTACATTAATGCGGCCCGCAACATGTAGACGTGGACTGTCCGGGACACCGCGAACAATGCCGTTGGCGTGACCCTTGTGGACCGCCACTTTCCCCACGTAGCCGAAATCCACCTCACGGTCGTGGATCGAGCCGTTCACGGCCAAAGCGTAGGCACTGCCATGATGGCCGCCATTGAACCTGACTCCACAGCACGCGGAGTCAGACTCCTGGAAGTCAAGACACTCGGCGCATCGGACCCTGATCCCGGATACGCGCGCACCAGACATTTCTACGAGAAGTGGGGCTTCTTGCCACTGGAGGAAACCGATCTGTGGGGTGAGGGGACGCCCTGCCTCATCATGGTGAAGCCGCTCAACACCCGGTGAACCGCGGCCCGCACCGCGGAACTGTGCTAGACATGTGACCGTCCACACGGGAGCCCCAGACGCGGGGGCTGAGATCGGGCCAGCGCTGCCCGAGACCGTCGAACCTGAACCGGGTCATACCGGCGTAGGAAGTGAGGAACGGCCATATCTGCACATGCCCCCACACAGGGCACCCCCAAGAACCAGTCCGAGCAGCACGAGTCCCACCACCTCGCCTGGCTGGAGGACACGGAGCACGGCATCCAGGTCCCCGTCACGGAGATCCACCAGGTGGACTCCCCGGACGGCACCCCCAACGAGCCGTTGCGCGTGTACCGCACCATGGGCCCGGGCAGCATTCCGGAGGAGGGCCTGGAGCCCTGGCGCGCCGAGTGGATCGAGGCCCGCGGGGACACCGAGGTCTACGAGGCCCGCGGCAGGAGATTCGAGGACGACGGCCGCGGCGCCGTCCGTCGTGGCGCCCCGCAGCAGCACTGGCGGGGGAGTAAGCCGGAACCCCGGCGGGCCCTCCCCGGCAGGTGCGTGACCCAGATGCACTACGCGCGCCGCGGCGTCGTCACCCCGGAGATGCGCTTCGTGGCCCTGCGCGAGCAGTGCGACGTCGAGCTCGTGCGGGAGGAGGTCGCCGCCGGCCGCGCCGTGATCCCCCTGAACGTGAACCACCCGGAGTCCGAGCCCATGGTCATCGGGCGGAAGTTCCTGGTGAAGGTGAACGCGAACATCGGCAACTCGGCGGTGACCAGCTCCATCGGCGAGGAGGTGGCCAAGCTGGAGTGGGCCGCCAAGTGGGGAGCGGACACGCTCATGGACCTCTCCACGGGCAACGACATCCACACCACGCGCGAGTGGATCCTGCGCAACTCGCCCATCCCCATCGGCACGGTGCCCATCTACCAGGCCCTGGAGAAGGTGGACGGGGACGCCAACGCGCTCACGTGGGAGATCTACCGGGACACCGTGATCGAGCAGTGCGAGCCGCACACGACCACACCGGAGCGCTCATGGCCAGGATCAGCGCCGCCGCCTCGCCTGCACCCCACCTCCCGTCCCCTCCGTGCGGCGGAGACTCCGGACGACCTGACGGCGTTCCGCTCTGATCCGGCGATATGCTGGCAGATTATGGTCACCACCCTGCCCGAAGCGGGGGAGTACGTGCGGGGTGTGACGGGTCCGGACAGCCGCGTCGTCTGGGCAGTGTGCAGCGAGGCGGGCGTCGTGCGAGCTGTGGGGCTGCACGTGGACCGCCCCACCAGGAACGGATGGTTCTGGTACTGAGTGACCACCGGAGCTCGCGGCCGGGGGGCTTGCCTGACTGCTACAACCAGTGGCGGACTGGGCGCTCACCGCGGGAGCGCTGGAGCGGCTGGAGCTGGGACAGCGGGCGAACAATTCGGCGTCCGGCGCGGTGGCGCGCGGCTGATTTTCTAAGGGAGGGCACGGAACGGGGAAGGTTCTCGATCGGCGGTCACCGGGTGGTTGTGCGCACCTACGATTGAATCTGCTCAGACCCCAGTCCCAGATAGCAGCTCTGCTCTTGGGTACGTGAGGGCCGAAGGAGGCGCTCTGGCGGGGGAGGTATCCACGCGAAAACCGCTGCCCAGTATGAAACTATGGTGATGCGTGACACCATCACTTCATGAATACGCATATAGATGGGTGCTTGCTGTGGCCCACTGAAGACGGTCTGCTCCTTCTGGGGGAGTCCGATGACGTGGCGGACATGGCGCGTACCGCACCCCATCTGGGGCAGGAGGTTCCGGCCTCGATCTTGGGCAGGATCGCGGCGGTAATCCAGGGGGTCGAAGGCCTGGAACTGCAGCGTGGGCGATGGTTCAAAGCCGATGCTGAGAGCGCAGAATGGCTTGCCAAGAATGGCGTCAAGAATCTCGGCTCCGGGGTGGTCCGCATCAAGGACATTTCTGGTGCCCCCGGTAATCCCGGCCAGATCGCCAAGCATCTTACCGTGATGCCAGCAGGGCTGCTGACCCCGGCGGCACCGGCAATCCTCGCGGCGGCGGCGTTGCAGCTCTCCTTGCAGTCATCTCTGGACGCCATGCGCATGTACCTGGAATCCATGGACCAGAAACTGGACGATCTACTACGGCAGCGCAAGATCGAAACGGTCGGTCAGCTGAACGGGATCTCGTGGATACTCCAGGAAGCCGCCGAGCTCTGCGAAGGCACCGGTCAGGTGACCGCCATGAGCTGGTCCACGGTCCAGGGCACGGGATTGGCGCTGGCCACTGCTCAGGCCGAATGCCTGGGCCAGCTCAAGGACGTGGCCGTCAGGGTGGGCAGACACCGCGGGGACACGGATGCGCTGGCCGGTGCGATCGCCACTGGACAGCAGGACGTGACGTTCTGGCTCGCCGTCCTGGGGCAAGCAATGAAGCTGCAGGACCAGTACCACGTGCTGCAGCTGGCGCGGATCACCACGCAGGAGCCCATGGAACTGGACGACAGCCGCCGGGCCATAGCCACCAGCAGGACCAAGCGGGGAGAGCAGGTGGTGGATGCCGTCCGGGACATTTCGTCCACCCTCCAACAGCTCTCGGATCTCTCGGACTTGAACAGGGTGGCCAACCCTCTGACGTCCCGGCGGGTGACCCGCGCTGCGAACGCCATCGCTTCCGACCTAGAGAAGTTCGTGGAGTATGCAGATCTGGGGGTTCTGGGCGCAACGTTCCTGGAACCACCATCGTGGGGTGGGTCAGCGAAGAAGGTTCTCCACAAGGGCGTGAACCGGGTCGAAATGGCGGGCACCAGCATGGTGGGCCAGGCCAAGACCATGACCTCTCGTGTGCGCGGACGGCGGGAACAGGCAACGCTGAACAGGGCGGAGAAAATCATGGCGCGCCGTCAACGCGCCCTGGAACGAACGGACAACCCGTCACCCGACCAGGACGACGCTCCCGCACCCTGAACTGGCATCACTCTTAGTCATGTGGGGTCATTCACGGAGCCAGACGTCGTCATTCCCGAGAGCCCTCTCTGGAATCGCGTGGAACACGGGCGCACCGGTCGTGTGATGTCTCGGACACTTCTACCCGGCGGCGCGCCGACCTGTGACGGCGTTGCGCGCCCGCCCTAGGGTTGTCCTTGGCATGTGTTCCACACCAGGACGACTTCCGGAGGCAGCAATGTCCGGCCAACAGGTTGGTTCAGCAACGACATCCACAACCATGAGCCGGGAGAAAATCTCGATGCTGTGGAAATTCGGGCTGATGCTCGTCATTGCCGTGGTGATCTTCGTCATTCCCGCTCCCGCGGGCGTGGACCCCCGCGGCATGCACATGCTCGGCATTTTCGTGGCCACCATCCTGGGCCTGATCCTGCAGCCCCTGCCCACTCCGTCGGTGGCGCTGATCGGTCTGGCGGCTGCCATGATCACGGGCGCCATGGACGTGAGCGGGGGAGAGGCCCTCAGCGGGTTCTCGAACCCCGCGGTGCTGCTGATCGTCGCGGCGTTCTTCATCGCGGACGGCTTCCTGCTGACCGGGCTGGGGCGGCGCATCGCGCTGATGTTCCTCACCGTTCTGGGCAGGTCCCCGCTGGGCATCGCCTACGGCATGGCCGTCACGGACCTGCTGCTCTCCCCGGCCACCCCCTCCAACACCGCTCGCGCCGGTGGTGTGGTGTACCCGATCGTCCGCTCGGTCGCGGAGGTCCAGGGGTCCACCCCTGAGACGGACGAGTCGCGGCGTCGTCTCGGTTCGTACCTGGCGTTCACCGCGGCCCACGTGAACGTGATCACCAGTGCCATGTTCATCACCGCCATGGCGGGCAACCCGCTGGCCGTGGACGCGGCGGCCAAGCTGGGCGTGCAGATCTCCTGGGGCCAGTGGGCCCTGGCCGCCCTGGTGCCCGGCCTGGTGAGCCTGGCCGTGGTGCCGTGGCTGCTCATGAAGATCTACCCGCCCACGCTCAAGGAGACCCCGGAGGCTCCCGCCATGGCCCGGCAGGAGCTGCAGAAGATGGGCTCCATGACCCGCGGCGAGATCGTCATGGCCGCCACCTTCGTGCTCCTGCTCCTGCTGTGGGTGTTCGGCAGCATCATCGGCGTCAGTGCCACCACGGCGGCCTTCGTGGGCATCGCGGTGCTGCTGCTGACCAAGGTGCTCACCTGGAGCGACATGGCCAAGAACGGTTCCGCGTGGAACACGCTCATCTTCTTCGCCGTGCTGGTGGGCATGGCCGAGAACCTGAACAACCTGGGCGTGATCGACTGGATCGGGAAGGTGGTGTCCGGGGCCGTGGGCGGCATGCCCTGGGGCGTGGCGTTCGTGGTCCTGGCGCTGGTGTACTTCTACGCGCACTACATGTTCGCCTCGAACACCGCGCAGATCGTGGCCATGTACTCGGTGTTCCTCGGCGCGGCCATCAGTGTGGGGACCCCGCCCATGTTCGCGGCGCTGGTCCTCGGGTTCATCGGCAACCTGTTCGGCGCCATCTCCCACTACGCCTCGGGCCCGTCCGGCGTGGTTTACGGCTCCGGCTACGTGAAGGTCTCCGAGTGGTTCAAGGTCGCGTTCATCATGTCGGTGGCCATCCTGGTCATCTGGGGCGTGGTGGGCACCGGCTGGATGTGGGTCCTCGGCGACCTCGCCGTGTAGCCCGCCGGCTGTCCCCTCCCCGTACGACGACGCTCGGTGCCCTCCCAGGGACACCGAGCGTCGTCGTACGGGCACCGGCTGGAAACCGCGCCCAGCCACGGAACGGGCGCCGTGCGGTCTGCACGGCGCCCGTCGTCTGTGGAAAGCGGGGTGGCTCAGCTGTCCCGGTCGCGCAGCACCTGCCGCAGCTTCTCCCGGTTGAGCCCGGCGATCGCGGTCAGCGGGATCCCCGCCGGGCACACCTCCGCGCACTCGCCGTACACCGAGCAGGGGCCAAACTCCTCCTCCGCGGCCCGGGTGATGTTCTTGGCCCGACGGCTGCGCTCCTTGGCCCCGGCGGGCAGGGTGGCCAGGTGCATGGTCTTGGAGCCCGCGAACAGCTGCGCGGAGCCGTTGGGGCACGCCGCCACGCACGCCCCGCAGCCGATGCACGCGGCCAGGTCCAGGGCCCACTCGGCAGCCTGGTGGGCCACCGGGATCGCGTCCGCGTCCGGGGCCGTGCCCACGGAGGTGGACACGAACCCACCGGCCTCGATCACCCGGTCCAGGGCGCTGCGGTCCACCGCCAGGTCCTTCACCACGGGGAAGGCCCCGCTGCGGAACGGTTCGAGCTGCACCGTGGCGCCGTCCTCGAAGGACCGCAGGTGCTGCCGGCAGGACGGCGTCCTCTTCACCGGACCGTGCGGCCTGCCGTCCACGGTCACGCCGCACGCGCCGCAGATGCCCTCGCGGCAGTCCGAGTCGAAGGCGACCGGCTCCTCGCCGCGGGCCACGAGGTCGTCGTTGAGCTTGTCGAGCGCCTCCAGCAGGGAGAACTCCGGCCCCACGTTCTCCAGGAGGTACTCCTCGAAACGGCCCTCCTCGGCGCCGGACTCCTGGCGCCAGACCTTCAGCGTGAGCTTCATGAGGATCGTCCTCTCATCGGTAGTCGCGGGTCTCGGGTGGAACGGTGGGGAACTCCAGGTGCTCCCGGCGCCGCACGTAGCGCGGACCGGGCGCCGCGGCGTCGTCGCACCCCACGCGCTCCCAGGCGGAGGCGAAGAGCCAGTGGGCGTCGTCGCGCTGGGCCTCTCCACCCTCGGTCTGGTGCTCCTGGCGGAAGTGGGCGCCGCAGGACTCGTCCCGGTCCAGGGCGTCCAGGCACATCAGCTCGGCCATGTCCAGGTAGTCGGCCACGCGGCCCGCGCGTTCGAGCTCCTGGTTGAAGCCGTCCGGGCGTCCCTGCACGCGCAGGTCGGACCAGAACTCCTCCCGCAGGGCGCGGATGCCTTCAAGACCCTCCGCGAGCCCCTGCGCGGAGCGGGTGACCCCGCACGTCGAGTAGAGCAGGTCGCCCAGTCGCCGGTGGAACCGCTCGGGGCCCTGGGTGCCGTGGATGTCGAGCAGTGCCTGCACGCCCGCCTCGGCCTCGGCAACCGCGGCCCGCGCCGCGTCGTCGTCCGGGGAGAGCTTGGGCTTGCCCAGCAGTGGCGCGAGGTAGTTCGGCACGGAGTAGGGCAGCGTGAACCACCCGTCCACGCACGCGGAGAGCAGCGAGTTGGCGCCCAGCCGGTTGGCCCCGTGGTACCCCCAGCCGGCCTCGCCGCCCACGAACAGGCCGGGGACGGACGTCATCATGTCGTAGTCGCTCCACAGACCGCCCATGGCGAAGTGCGCGCCGGGTGCGATCCTCATGGGCTCCCGGTAGGGGTCCTCGCCGGTGGCGTCCGAGTACATCTCGAACAGGTTGCCGTAGCGCTCCGCGATCACGTCCCGCCCCAGCCGCTCGATGGCGTCCCGGAAGTCCAGGTACACGGAGTTCTTCAGCGGCCCGACGCCGCGCCCCGCGTCGATCTCGGTCCGCGCCGCCCTGCTGGCGACGTCGCGCGGCGTGAGGTTGCCGTACGCCGGGTAGCGGCGCTCCAGGTAGTAGTCGCGCTCGTCCTCCGGGACGTCGTTGGGGGCGCGGTCGTCCCCGGGCCTCACGGGAACCCAGATCCGCCCGTCGTTGCGCAGGGACTCGCTCATCAGCGTGGTCTTCGACTGCCACTCGCTGGAGACAGGCAGCGCCGTGGGATGGAACTGGATGAAGCACGGGTTGGCGAACAGCGCCCCGCGCCGGTGGGCCCGGAACGCGGCGGTGACGTTCGAGTTCTTGGCCAGCGTGGAACGGTAGTACACGTTCCCGTACCCGCCCGTGGCCAGGACCACGGCGTCTCCGGTGACCGCGGAGATCTCCCCGGTGACCAGGTCCCGGACCACGATGCCCTGCGCGCGGCCGTCCGCGACGATCAGGTCCAGCATCTCGGTGCGCGTGTGCAGGTTCACCTGGCCCGTGGAGACCTGGCGCAGCAGCGCCTGGGCCGCGGCCACCTGCAGCTGCTGCCCGGTCTGGCCGCGGGTGTAGTAGGTGCGGGAGACCTGCACGCCGCCGAAGGAGCGGGTGGCCAGCTGGCCCCCGTACTCGCGGGCGAAGGGGGCGCCGATCGCGTTCATGTGGTCGATGACCCGCACGCTCTCCTCCGCGAGCCGCCAGGCGTCCGCCTCGCGACCCCGGAAGTCGCCGCCCTTCACGGTGTCCTTCACGAACCGGGCGATCGAGTCGTTGTCCACCTTCCGGGCGCGGGCTGCGTTGATGCCGCCCTGGGCTGCCACCGAGTGGGCGCGTCGCGGGGCGTCGTGGAACGTGAAGGACTCCACGTTGTACCCCAGCTCGCCCAGTGCGGCGGCCGCACCGGCCCCGGCCAGGCCCGTGCCGACAACGATCACGGTGAACTTGCGCCGGTTCAGCGGGGACACCAGGCGGTAGTGCAGCCGACGGTCCGCCCAGGTCTCGGCCCCGGAGACCTGCGAGTCCAGACCGGGGAGGTCCGGGCCCAGGGTGCGCATCTCCTCCAGCAGGGCCTGCGGGGAGGTGGATGTGGACGCCTTCATCACTGAATCACTCCCAGGAGAACCATGATGGGGATGGAGATGTTGCCCAGGCAGATGGCCACGGCGACCAGTCCGGCCACCCACGCCGCGACCTGACGCAGCCGCTTGCCGGTGGCGCCGAGGTCGTTGGCGGCCGTCCATGTCCCGTGGGCCACGTGGGCGGTGAGCACGAGCATGGTGAGCATGTAGAAGGCGGCCACCAGCGGGCGCTGGAAGCTGGCCACCAGGTTGGCGTAGGCGGAGCCCCGCTCGAACGCGCCGGAGGCGGCGGGCTGCACTCCCAGGGTGAGGTCCAGGACGTGGAAGACCACGAACAGCAGGAGCACCACGCCGGTGCCCAGCATGTACCGCGCCAGCAGTGCGTCCGGGCGGCGCAGCCCCTTCCGGGGGAACGCCCCGCGTGCCCGGCGGGCGCGCGACCACAGCAGGATGCCGAAGCCCACGTGCAGGAGCAGACTGACCAGCAGCACCACCCGCAGGATCCAGAGCACGCCCTCGTAGGGAACCAGGGGCATCAGGATCTCGCGCAGCCAGTGGGCGTAGTGGTCGAACTCCTCCTGCCCGCGGTAGATGTGCAGGTTTCCGTACATGTGGACGAACACGAAACCCACGAAGATCAGCCCGGTGACGGCCATGGTGGTTTTCGCCACGAAGTTCGACACCGGGAGCCGTCTGCGTGCTCGCACGGGTGGGATGGGCTGGCGTTGCGCGGTTGCCGTCATGTTCGTTCCTTCTCAGAGCGGAAAAGAGTTTTTCCCGACCTCGTGCCTGTGCTTTCCAATCTACTACCGGCGGGTAAAAGAATGCGGGAAATTTTCATGTCTGTGCGTGTGGTGTTTGTGCGGGCAATTGCGCCAGGTATTTAGGACACGCACATATCTTTTATTTCCGCGGTACAGCTCTGTGGGTCCGGGGCGCCGGGCCGTGCTCACCGCGTCGGATGCCCCCGGTCCTCCGGGGGGGGCGAGGTCACCGTTGACTGTCATAAGTAGTATTTTATATGCTAAATATACAGCGGTCCGTCCGAGGTCCGTCCGGGAGAACAGGAAACAGCCATGACGCACACCGCACCGGCCCGGTCGCAGAAGGGCCCCTCGGGTCACGGTGAGGGAGCGGAACCCACCGGGGGCACCGCCACCCTGGCGGAGACGGTGGGCCGCAGCGAGCCGCGGCACGGCCATCCGTCCGCCACCACGGTCCTGGACGAGGACGGTGTGCGGATCGTCGCGTTCGAGTTCGGTGCCGGCGACGCACTGAAGGAGCACGCCACCCCTCATCCCGCCCTGGTGCAAGTGGTCCGCGGCCGCGTGAACTTCACGCTTCCGGACGGCGTCCTGGAGCTCGGCCCCGGCCGCGTCCTGCACCTCACCGAAGGCCTGCGCCACGCCGTGGATGCCGTGGAGACCACCACTCTCACGGTCACGCTGCTGCCCAGCGCGTCGTCCTCCACGACACCCACCACCTGCGCGCCGTGACCGTCGCGGCGCACACTCCTGAGCAGCAGAGGAGCACCACGTGAGCATCGTCAAGATCAACGCCCTGCACGTCCTGGAGGGCCACGGGGAGGAGCTCGCGCAACGCTTCGCGGGGCGCAGCGGCCTGGTGGAGACGCGGCCCGGCTTCGAGGGGTTCCAGGTGCTGCGGCCGAACGACGGGCGTGGCACCTGGCTGGTGGTCACCCGCTGGACGGACGAGGCCTCCTACGACGGCTGGTACTCCCAGCGCCCGCGGCGCGACCCCAGCACCGTCACCTACTCGGACGGCTGGGAGCTGTGGTCCTTCGACCTGGTGGAGGATGTGGCCCCCGCCGGGTCCTGACCCGCGACGAGTCTGGGAGCGCGGACCGGGGCCGCGAAAGTGCTGGAGGGCGCTCCTGCGAGCACTAGGATCGGCCACCATGGAAACCGAGAGCACGTCACTGCACACCTTCCTCGTGCGCCTGGAGCACCCGGACGAGGCCGGGTGGAAGACCTGGGTCCGCCCCCACGCGGAGTGGATTTTTGCCCAGCTCGCCGCCGGGACCATCGTGGCCTCGGGGCCGTCGGTGGGAACGCAGGTGCGCCAGGGGTGGCTCCTCATGCGCGCCACCTCCGAGGTGCAGCTCCATGAGGTCCTGGCCACGGACCCGTTCTGGGAGCACGGGATCGTGGAGAACCTCCTGGTCGTGGAGTGGGACCCCATCTTCGGAAACCTGGCGGAGTTCTCCTCCCGCCCCGACGGCGTGGCCGGCTGAGGAGTGCGGGTGGCCCACTCTGATACCTCCGCCCACGGCGGTGAGCCGCCCGCCCCGCGGCTGCGACCCCTTCGCCTGGCCGACGCTCCAGACGTCCTGGCCGCCTTCCTCTCAGATCCCGCCATGGCGCGGCAGGGAACGGCGCGCACGCTGGCGGAGGCTGAGACGTACGTGCGACGGGTGAGTGAGCCGCCCCGCGGCATCGCCCGTGCAGTATGCGTGGAGGACCGGGCGGTAGGGCTGGTGGGGCTCACCGTGGACCGTGAGAACGCCAGCGGCTGGTTCTGGTACTGGATGACGGCCGACGCCCGGGGCCGGGGTTGGACCTCGCGTGCAGCGGCCACCGTTGCGGACTGGGCCCTGACGGACGGCGGACTGGCGCGGCTGGAACTGGGCCACCGGGTGAACAACCCCGCCTCCGGGGCGGTGGCGAGGGCTGCGGGTTTCGTGCGCGAGGGGACCGAGCGGGAGAAGTTCCTGGTGGACGGCCACCGCGTGGACGTGGCCATCTACGGCCGGCTCCGCACCGACCCCTGGCCGGTGTACTGGGCCATGCCCACGGCCTCCGACGACCGCTGAGAGACGTGGCCGGGTGCGGCGCCGGACACCATCCCGTGGAACCTGCGAGACCCACCGGGATGACACCGTGCCGACCGGGAAGAAAGTCTCTGAGTGTCGAGTGTCACCCGTGTGTCGGAGGCCCGGCGGGACTAGCGTTGACACCATGATCAAGGACTCGAAACTCACCGTCGTCGGAGCCGGAGCCGTGGGGTCGAGCGTGGCGTACGCCTCGCTGATCCGGGGGTCCGTGCGCCACATCGCCCTCTACGACATCGCGTCCGCGAAGGCCGAGGCGGAGGCCCTGGACCTCGCCCACGGCTCGCAGTTCGCCGCGCACACGGACATCGTGGGCGGCGGCTCGGACATCGGCCTGACCGAGAACTCGGACGTGGTGGTCATCACCGCGGGGGCCAAGCAGAAGCCCGGGCAGACCCGCCTGGAGCTGGCCGGGACCAACGCCAAGATCATGTCCCAGCTGGTCCCGCCGCTGCTGGAGGCCTCCCCGAACGCGATCTTCGTGGTGGTCACCAACCCGTGCGACCCGCTGACCACCCTGTCCCAGCAGGAGACCGGACTGCCCCCGGAGCGGATCTTCGCCTCCGGCACCGTGCTGGACACCTCCCGCCTGCGCTGGCTGATCGCCCAGAAGGCGGGCGTGGCCACCAGCAGCGTGCACGCGCACATCGTGGGGGAGCACGGTGACTCCGAGTTCGCCGTGTGGTCCACCGCCACCATCGGCACCGTGCCCATCCTGGAGTGGACCCGCAACGGGGAGCGGGTGTTCACCCGTGAGGACCTGGACCACATCCTCGCCGAGGTCCGCGGCGCGGCCTACAGGGTGATCGAGGGCAAGGGCGCCACCAACGATGCCATCGGCCTGTCCAGCGCACGGATCGTGGAGGCCATCACGGGGGACCAGCACGCCATCCTCAACGTGGCGCCGGTGCTCTCCGACTTCCACGGCATCGACGGGATCGCCATGTCCGTGCCCAGCGTGATCGGCGCGGACGGCGCACACCCCATCCTCGAGACCCCGTTCTCCGAGGACGAGCTCAGCCGCCTGACCGCGTCCGCGCAGACCCTGCGCGGCGTCGTCGACAGCCTGAGCTGACCACCCCGCCGCACCGCCCTCCCGGAGACCGCCATGTGGACCCAATCCCTCGATGCCCTGGGCAGCCTGCCCCTGACCGCGCTCGTGGCCGCCGTGCCGATCGTCGTGTTCCTCGCGTGCATGATGCTCCTCAAGCTCACGGGCCTGAAGTCCGGCGTGGTCGCGCTGGTCGTGCAGGTGCTGGTGGCGCTGCTGGTGTTCAGGATGCCCGCCTCCGCCGTGGCGGGCGCGGGGCTGCTGGGTCTGCTGACCGCGCTGTGGCCGATCGCCTACATCATCATCATGGCGGTGTGGCTGTACCGGCTCAGCGTGCGCTCGGGCCGCTTCGACGTGATCCGCTCCTCGATCGCGAACGTCTCCGCGGACCAGCGCATCCAGGTGCTGCTGATCGCCTTCGCGTTCGGGGCGTTCCTGGAGGGCGTTGCGGGGTTCGGGGTGCCCATCGCCATCTGCGCGGCGCTGCTCGTGCAGCTGGGCTTCCCGCCCCTGCGCGCCGCGGTGCTGTGCCTCGTGGCGAACGTGGCCGCGGGTGCGTACGGGGCCATCGGCGTGCCCGTCCTGGTGGGCGCGCAGGTGACGGGCATGGACGTCCAGGACCTCTCCCGTGCCCTGGTGGTCCTCCTGCAGCCGCTCACGTTCCTGGTGCCGTTCCTGCTGGTCTGGATGGTGGACGGCGTGCGCGGGCTGCGCGAGACCTGGCTTCCGGCGCTCGTGTCCGGCGCGGTGTTCTGCGTGGTGCAGGGCGGGCTGCTGTGGTTCATGGGTCCCGAGCTCGCGGACCTGGCCGCCGGGCTGCTGGCCATGGTCTCCCTGTTCGTGCTGTGCCGCGTGTGGGCCCCGCGGCACGTGTCCCGCGCCCCGGAGGCCCCCGAGACCGCCGAGGCCGCGCACCCCGCTGGTGAGGTGGTCCGCGCGTGGAGCCCGTTCTACATCCTCACCATCGTGATCCTGCTCTGGTCCGTGCCCGCGGTGCAGGCCCTCTTCACCAAGGGCGCCCTGGGGTTCACCACGTTCAAGGTCCCCATGCCGGGGCTCACCGGCCACGTGACCACCGCCGCCGGGACCGTGGTGAACGCCACCTGGAACTTCTCGATCCTCGGGGCCACGGGCACCGCCATCCTGATCGCCGTGCTCATCACGTTCTTCACCACCCCGCAGCTGCACGCCAGGGAGCTGCTGGAAGAGCTCTCCGGCGCCGTCAAGGCCCTGGGCCCGGCCATTGTGCTGATCGCGGTGATCCTGGTGCTGGCGAACATCGCCAACTACTCCGGCGGGTCCACGGCCATGGGCACCGCGCTCGCGGCGACCGGCCCCGTCTTCCCGCTCATCGCTCCGGTGATCGGCTGGATCGGCGTGTTCCTCACCGGTTCGGTGGTCAACAACAACACCCTGTTCGCGCCGCTGCAGGTGGCCACGGCCGAGGGGATCGGGGCGAGCCCCGCCCTGCTCGTGGGGACGAACACCGCCGGCGGCACCACGGCCAAGGTGATCTCCCCGCAGTCCATCGCCATCGCGGCAGGTGCCGTGGGCCTCAACGGGCGCGAGGCGGAGATCATGCGCGGCTCGCTCTTCTACAGCCTGGGGATGCTCGTCGTCATCTGCGTGTGGACGTTCGTGCTCGCCCTGGTCTGAGTCCGCCCGGTCACGGGGGAGACGGTTCTCCCTGGCAGGTGGCACCGGGCAGATGTTGACTGGAGGTCGAACACGAAGTGCGGCTGCTGCCCGGCGGCGTCGGCATGCTTCTGGGGCCACCACGCACGGTGGACCCCGGAGCGGCTGACGCCCTGCGCAGTACCAGCCGTGGACGAGGAGGACGACATGACCGATACCATGCGAGCCCTGCTGGCGGGACGCGGACCCCTGTGGGTCCTGGAGGATGTGCCCGTGCCCACCCCCGGGCCGGGAGAGGTGCTGGTGCGCAACCGCGCCGCGGCCGTGCAGAACGCGGACGTGCCCATGCTGGCGGAGAACGATCCCACCTCCGGGGGAGACGGCACCGTGAAGGTGGCCGGCCACGAGTTCGCCGGGGAGGTCGCCGCGGTGGGATCGGGCGCTGGCGACTGGGCCGTCGGCGACGCCGTGATGGGGCTGTACCCGGGGTCATTTGCCCAGTACGTGGCCGTGGACCACCGCTTCGTCATGCCCCGCCCGGTGGGACTCCCTCCGGAGCGGGCGGTGGCACTGCCCACCGCCCTGCTCACGGAGTACGGCGCCCTGCTGGCAGCCGGTTTCACGGCCGGGCAGAGCGTGCTGGTCACGGGCGCCACCACCGGCATCGGCCTGGTGGGGGTGCAGATCGCCAGGGCGCTGGGCGCATCCACGGTGATCGGTACCACCCGCAGCGCGGGGAAGCGAGAGCTGCTGCTGTCCCTGGGCGTGGACACCGTGGTCGTCACCGCAGAGGAGGACATGACGAGCGCCGTCCTCGCAGCCACTCACGGGGACGGTGTGGACGTGGTCCTGGACCATGTGGCGGGCCAGACGTTCGCCCAGTCCCTTCCGGCCACGCGTCACGACGGTCACGTGGTGAACATCGGCCGGCTGGCCGGGCCGGAGTCCACCATTGACATTGACGCCCTCTCCTTCCGCCACCTCACCGTGCACGGCGTGTCCTTCGGGTTCGCACGTGAGGAAACCCCGCGCATCATCGCGGGGCTGCGGGACACCGTGCTGCCTGCCGTGGCGCGCGGGGAGATCCGCCCCGTGATCGACTCCACCCTGCCCCTGGGCGACCCTGCACCGATCGTGGCGCGGATGACGTCCGCGGATCTTGCTGGCAAAGTGGTGGTGCTCGTCGACGAGTGACCCGTCATCAGCGGACGCACTCTCATCCCTCGGAAGGAACCCACCCATGACCCCGCAGGACCAGCAGCCCCTCCACTCCGGTTTCGACGCCACCACGGACGCGGACGGCGTTCTGGACGGGGTGGACCTCCACGGCAAGGTGGTCCTCGTGACCGGTGGCTCCTCCGGACTGGGTGCCGAGACCGTGGCCGCCCTGGCCCGCGCGGGTGCCTCGGTGATCGCGCCGGTCCGCTCGGCGGGCTCGGTGACCCCCGCGGAGGGCGTCCGTGAGGTGCCGGGGCTGGACCTCGGGGACCTGGGCGCCGTCGCCGCCACGGCGGAGACCGTCCGCGGGATGACCGAGCACCTGGACGCCGTGATCGCCGCGGCCGGGATTATGGCCACACCCCTGCAGCGCATCGGACCGGGCTGGGAGAGCCAGTTCACGGTGAACCACCTGGGGCACTTCGCGCTGCTCACCCGCCTGTACCCCCTGCTCGCGGCGCGGGGTGCGCGCGTGGTCACCTACAGCTCCGCCGGGCACCACCTCTCGGACGTGCACTGGGAGGACCTGCACTTCCTGCGCGGCTACGACAAGTGGCAGGCGTACGGCCAGTCCAAGACCGCCACCAGCCTGCTCGCCGTGGGCCTGGACCGGCGGGGCCGCGAGGACGGCGTGCGTGCCTTCGCAGTGCACCCGGGCGGGATCCTTACGGGCCTGCAGCGCCACCTCCCCCGCGAGGAGCAGGTGGCGCTGGGGTGGGTGGACGAGCACGGCGAGATCGCGGCCGAGGGTTTCAAGTCTCCCTCCCAGGGCGCGGCCACCGGGCTGTGGGCGGCCACCTCGCCCCAGCTGGAGGGCCGCGGGGGCCTGTACCTGGAGGACTGCGACGTCGCCCGGGTCGCCACGGGGGGCCGCGCCGTGGACGGCGGGGTGGCGCCGTACGCCGTGGACCCGAACGCCGCCGAGCAGCTGTGGCGGCTCTCCGCCGCGATGACGGCCAGCGACCTCCCGGCCTGAACCACTCCTGGTGCGCTCGTCCGCGGGGGCGGGTGCACCATGGAGGCGGATCCTCCTGTTCTGGAGAGCGGTCCACCGCCAGTCACCCGGAGGACAGGAGTCCCATGCGTCTGATCACCACCGAAGAGCACGTGGTCCAGCCGGAGGTCGCCCGCGCCGGGGCGGCCGCGAACAGGGCCCTGAGCCCGCACTTCGCGGAGACCTACGATCCTTCCCACGGGCTCAGCGCGTCTCCCACCGTGGAGCAGCTCACGGACCTGGGGGAGGGCAGGATCGCGGACATGGACACCCACGGCATCGACACCCAGGTGGTGTCCGTGCTGGGGATCCAGTTCCTCCCCGGTGACGTGGCGCTGGAGCTGTCCCGCGCTGCCAACGACCGTCTGGGTGCCGCCGTCCGCGAGCACCCGGGCCGCTTCGCGGCGTTCGCGGCGGTGCCCACCACCGCCGGGGGAGCCGTGGCCGCGGACGAGCTCTCCCGCGCCGTGGGCGAGCTGGGCGCGGTGGGTTCCATGGTCTTCGGCCGCACCGGCACGGACTTCCTGGACGCGCCCGCGCTGGAGCCCGTGCTCGCGGCCTCCGAGCGCCTGGGGGTGCCCGTGTACCTGCACCCCACCCCGCCGCCGCGCGGGATCAGCGACCTCGCCTACGCGGGCCTGGACCCCCTGGTCTCCGCACGGTTCGAGACCGCCGGGTGGGGCTGGCACCTGGAGACGGGCGTGCACTTCGTGCACATGGTCCTCTCCGGTGTCTTCGACCGCCACCCGGACCTGCAGGTGGTGCTGGGCCACTGGGGTGAGACCGCCCCGTTCTTCATGGAGCGCTTCGACGAGATGTTCCCGCAGGAGCTCACCCGCCTGGAGCGGCCCGTGTCCGAGTACTTCCGGAGCAACCTGTACATCACCCCCAGCGGGATGTGGAGCGCGGCCCAGCTGAGGTTCTGCCGCGAGCTGGTGGGCGTGGACCGCATGATCTTCTCCGTGGACTACCCGTTCATCCCGCACGAGGGCGCCCGCGAGTTCCTGGAGGCCGCGGACCTCACGCCCCAGGACCGGGAGAAGTTCGCCCACGGCAACGCGGAGCGCCTCCTGGGTCTGTGACCCGCCCCAGGGCCTTGCGCACCACCACGTGACGTCCCGTTCGCCCCGGACCGCGTCCGCGTTCCGGTTTCCACCACTTCCGGGGGTACTCCCGTGCTCGACTCACCCGAGGCGTTCCTGGCCGCCTGCTCCATCGATCCCGCGGTGCACGCGCTGCGCCCGGACTACCGCGCCCTGCTCATGGTGGTGGAGGGCCTGGACGCGGGCGCGGCCTCCGCGGTGGCGGACGAGATGATCGCCCGTGCCGAGACGCACGCCCGTGACCTGATGGCGGAGACCCCCGTGGAGGAGCTGCCCCACATCGCCGCGTGGCGCGAGGCGTACCGGGCGTTCGGGGCCAAGCCGCAGCGCACGCGCAACAGCCTGGAGGCTCTCACCCGCCGCGCCGAGGGCGGGCTGCCACGGGTCAATGCGCTCACGGACATCTACAACGCGGTCTCCGTGCTCCACCAGATTCCGCTGGGCGGTGAGGACGTGGCCCTGTACCAGGGCCCGGCGCGCCTGGTCCGCGCCACGGGAGACGAGCCGTTCGACACGAGCGCCCACGGCGAGGACGTCGTGGAGCACCCGGACGCCGGCGAGGTGGTCTGGCGGGACGATGCCGGGGTCACCTGCCGCCGGTGGAACTGGCGCCAGGGCCGACGCACCGCGCTCTCGGACGGGACCCGTTCCGCGCTGTTCATCATGGACGCCCTCGCCCCGGTGGACGACGCCGCCCTGGCCGCCGCCGCGGACGAGCTCGCCGCCGCACTGGCCACCCTGGGCGAGGGGGTCACGGTGTCCCGCAGGGTGCTGGGCGCCGACTGAGTCCGGGGGCGGTCCGCGCGGACGGTGGTGCCGGGAGGGACCCCGCCCCGCGGCGTCGTCGGCCGGTGGTGGCTCAGGCGAGGTAGAAGGCGGCGGCGTTGTCCCAGAGCACGGCCGCGACCTGCTCGGGCTCCAGCGCGTCGACGACTGCCGTGAAGTCCTCGTCACGGAAGGGCCGCCGCGCACGGGTGGAGGGCAGGTCGGTGCCCACCATGAGGGCGGTGGGATCCACCGCCACGATCTGCCGGATCGCGCTCACGGGGTCCAGGTGCACGCGCCCGAAACCGGTGGCCTTGACCTTCACCCCCTGCTCCACGAGCCGCAGCAGCCCGGGCAGACCGTCCTCGTGCATCCCCAGGTGGTCGATGCTCACGGCGGGCAGCGCGGCGATCCGGCGCGAGAGGTCCTCGTCGATGGTGCTCGCGTCGATGTAGAGCTCGGTGTGCCACCCGGCCAGGCGGTGCACGCGGCGGGCCAGGCGGTCGAGGTCCTCCAGCGCCGCCGAGCCGCCGCGGGCCACGTTGAAGCGCACGGCACGCACACCCGCCTCGTGCAGGCGCTGGATCTCGGCGTCGTCGGTGTCCGCGGGGATCTGTGTGACGCCCACGTAGGACGGGCCGAGCGCGGCGAGCGCGTCCACCAGGTATCCCTGGTCGAAGGCCTGGAACGAGCCGGAGACCACGGCCCCGCCCCTGATGTTCAGCCCCTCGATGCGCCGCTGGTAGTCGGCCACGGTGAACGGGTCGGGCATGAACCCGTTGTTCTCCACGAGCGGGTGGGCGGGGTCGACGATGTGCAGGTGGGCGTCGAAGACGGGCTGGTTCACGATGGGACTCCTCGGGGTGCTGCGGTGGGAAGGAGCACCCGGACGACGGCGCCCGCCACGGCCAGGGCGCCCGCTGCCGCGAGCGCGAGCACCGCGTGCTGTGCTCCGAACGCGCCGCCCACCGCATAGCCCGCGAGCAGGCAGCACGTCACGGTCCAACGGTACGCGGCCCACCCGCGGGCCTGCTCGGTGAGCGGCAGGGCCGTGAGCAGGGTGCGGGAGACGGCGGCGTTGAACGCACCGTTGGCGGCGCCGCCCACGAGGAACAGCGCCGCCCCCGGGCCGAAGCCCGGCAGCGCCAGGGCGAGCACCAGGAAGACGGTTCCCATGGTGGCCGCCCCGCAGACCAGGAGCGTGGTCCGGTGCCCGCGGCTCCGCCCGGCCAGCTGTCCGCCCACCACGACACCCGCTCCCCACAGCCCCCACGCGGACCCCACGGCCGCGGGGGACCACTGGGCGGGGCCGGTGAGCACGAAGACCCCCACGACCCCCTCCACGGAGGTGGCGAACACCGTCCAGACCAGGAGCAGCAGACCCGCCGGGCCGAACGCGCCAGGCTGCGCGAGGCGCCGGAAGCCCAGTAACACACCGCGTTGCGGGGAGGGGTCCAGGACCACGGGTGCGCGCCGCGTGACCGCGAGGGCCGCGAGGGCCAGCACCGTGAACGTGGCCGCGTTGGCGCACAGCAGCGGGGCGATGCCGTTCACGCCGAAGGCGATCCCGCCCAGCGCCGCGCCGCAGGCCTGGGACAGGCCGTTGACCGTGGCCAGGTGGCCCCCGGTCCTTGCGTGGTCCTGGCTGTGCTGGGCCACCAGTTTGTTCCCCACGGGCCCGGTCACGGCGGACACCGCGCTCGCACCCGCCACGCAGGCCACGACCACGGGGTCGGACGCGGTGACCGCCATGAGCAGGAAGAGCCCGCCCTGCACGAGCAGGGAGGCCGGCCACCACCACCAGCGCAGGGACCGGTCCGCGAGGACGCCCCCGAACAGGCCGAGCGCCACGGCGGGCAGTGCCTGCGCCAGCAGGATCGCCGCGAGCAGCCGCGGCGCGCCCGCCTCCGCCGCCCGCAGGGAGAAGGCGATGGCGGCGACGTCGTCCCCGCAGGCCGAGAGGAGCAGGCCCGCGAGCAGCACCGTCAGCCGCGGGTTCACATGTCTCTGCGCGGTTCTCACGGGTTGTCACGCCGCAGGTGGGCGGGCAGCCACACGGCCTCCCACGCGGGGATCTCCTGGCGGGTGTTGCGGTCCCGGGCGGGGGCCTCCGCGGGCAGCCAGTAGCGGCCCGTCTCCCGCTGCAGGTACCCGTACTCCACCAGTTCGCGGCGCCAGAACGCCCAGTCGTCCACGACGCCGCGCAGCACCTCGTTCACCTCGGGTTCCCGGTACGTGCGCCCCGGGTGGAAGAGGGCCACGAGGTGGAGCAGCACGAACACCCGGGCCCGGCGCCGCGCGGGGACGGAGACCACCCGCCCGTTCCGCACGAACCGCTGGAGGGTGCGGCGGTACTCGGCGTGGGCGCGGTGCCACTCGTCGGAGTGGCCCGTTGTCGCCGTGGTCTCGGGGGAGGGGTGCGTGGGGTCCTGGACGTCGGGACCGGGGGTGGCCGTCGCTCCCGCGGGCGAGGGCGCGGAGTCCTGCGGTGGGGGCGCGGCGGCGCCGTCCCGCTCGCGCAGCAGGTCCGCGCGGGCCGCGGTGTAGGGCTGACCGGTGGCGCGCATGCGGGCGCGGACCAGGTCTTTGAAGTCGCTGTGACGGGTCATCTCGTACCTCGGCCGCGCAGCGCACCCCCAGCATGACCACCCGGCCGGACGAGGACCGACAACTCTGCACCGCCCGAGGATTCCCTCCCCTTCGCCGCTGCGCGGGAGCTGGGGTCCGGGCGCAGGCTGGGCGCTGGGCGCGCCGTCTGAGGAGAGTATGCCACACGGTGTGACGTGCACCGCAACACACGGTGCCACAACAGCACCTAGCGCTACCGGCCGCTCTCGTCCTGGCGCTGCAGATCGGACAGCTTTTCCCCGAGCCGCTGCTGCTCCTCCTCCGAGATCTCGATCCCGCTGGTGCGCTGCGCGTCCCGTGCCAGATCCGGGGCCATGGACTCGCCCAGCTGCTCAGCGGGGAGGTTGGACCCGTCCACGGCCTGCACCAGGGCGTCCGCGTGGCGGGTGGTCCAGCGCTCGTGGGGGTCCAGCCCGTGGAGGACCAGGGCGCGGATCCTGTCCCTCCGGCGGCCCTCGGCGCTGATTCCGGTGCGCCCGTTCACCAGCCAGGTGCCCAGCAGCACCGCCACGAACAGCACCCCGAGCCAGCCGATCACGGGGAACACCCTGTTCACCAGGGCCGTGAAGGGCAGGAAGCTCAGCGCGAAGCCCACCAGGGTGACTGCCGCGAACACCCAGCGGTGCGCCGCGGGGCGCGGGGCGGACAGGCGCCTGCCCAGGGAGTAGAAGACGCCCAGCGACGTGCTGAAGATCATCAGGTAGGTCCCCACGGACGCCACGACACCCAGGACGGGGTTGATGGAGTCGATCAGAGCGAGGGTGGGCAGGTCCGCGTCGTGAACGGTGCGGATGCTCAGCAGCAGTGCCACGGTCATGAGCAGGAGCAGCCCGCTGAAGATCAGCCCTCCCAGGAAACCTCCCCACCCGGCGGCCCGGGGACTCCAGTTGGAGCCGCCGATGATGATGGCCATGGCGATGCCGCTGAACATGGACAGCCCCGTGTAGTTCACGGTGGCCAGGAACCAGTTGCCCAGGGCGGGCTGGCCGTGCTCCAGCGCGAAGTCGTGGACGCCCTGCAGCGTGCCGTCGAAGGTGACGAAGGAGTAGACCACCGCGCACAGCAGCAGGACGATCATCAGCGGGGTGATCCCGCCGATCAGGTTGCTCACGCGGTCCGTGTCCAGCATCCCGGCCAGGAGCACCAGGACCACCATCAGGGCGGCGCCCACCCACAGGGGCAGCCCGAACTGCTGGTGCAGGTTGGACCCGGCGCCGGCCAGCATCACGAAACCCACGCAGAACTGCGCCACGGAGAGCCCGTAGTCCATGAACCGGGCCACCACCATGGACGTGATGGAGTGGAAGACCTTGCCGTGGGACTGCGCCCGGAAGTAGCTGCCGTACTGCAGGATCGCCATGGCCGTCAGGGGCATCACCAGGAGGTTGACCACCGCTCCCGCCACGCCTCACCAGCCGTAGGAGACGTAGTACTGCAGCATCTCCTGGCCGGAGGCGAACCCCGCGCCCACGGTGACCCCGAAGTATGCCAGGCCGATCATCAGGACCCGTCGAAACATTGCTGGCTCTCTCCCTCGCGTGGCGTTCTGCCGAGCTCCTCGTGGGTGCGGCCGGTGGGGACGCGCCCGGCTCAGCCGTGCCGTCGATCCCCGACCCTGCCACACGGGTCCGCAGCGCGACGCATCCGCCACGGCCCGTGCGGCCCCCGCAGAGCTGGGGCAGACCGGGGGAGGGGCCACGCCGGTGGCAGTCCCGGCGGGCACGCCGGCACGGTGCCACGTCCGCGCGGTGCTATGCGGATGCGGTGCCACGCCGGCGCGGTGCGCGGCGGCAGGGGTGGCGGCCGGGGCGGCGTTGTCGACGTGACGGCCCACCCCGGGCACGAGCCGTGTCAGGCGAGCGGGTCGCCGGAGGTGCGCACGAGCGCCACCCGCACCAGTGCCGAGGCCAGCGCGGGCAGCCGGTCACCGGGCACGAGCCGTGCGAGGGCCTGGGGGTCCCGCGGCAGCCCGAGCCGCGCGGCCCCGTCCAGTGCCTTCCTGTCCAGGAACGGCGAGACCTCCGGCCACACCCCCTGCACCTCCCGCGCGAAGATGGCGGCGCCCGTGGGCCCGATTCCGGGGAACTCCGGCAGTCCCCGCAGCAGCCCCGTGGTGCTCGACGACTCCGCCCGCAGCTGCCGCAGGTCACCGTCCCAGCGCCGCACCAGCAGGTCGGCGGCGTCGCGCAGGATGGTGGCCGTGCGCTCGTCGTAGCGGCGGTACCCGCCGCGCCCCAGGGCCGCGATCACGTCCCGCCGCGGCGCTCGCAGCACCGCGCGCGGCTCCGTGAGCCCGGCGGCGAACAGCTCACGCGCCGTCGTCACCGCGGCGGACGCCCCGATCCGGGTGGACAGCAGGTTGGCCAGGACGAGCAGCTGGTGCAGCTCGCGGGGCTCGTCCCGCAGCCCGATCCCAGCCTCTTGCGCGTAGGTCCGTCCGAAGCGCGCCAGCAGCCGCTCCACCGTCTCCGCGGGGTCCGCCCCTGCGCCGGTCTCCGAGAGTTCATCCACGGGAATAGTGTCGCACCGCCGCCGCTTCCACCCGGTGACGGACCCCGCGGACGACGCCGCCGGGCGGGGCCTCGGACCCGGCACTCGCCCGGGTGCCCACGAACGGAAGGCAGAACCATGAAGATCGGGATCGTCGGAGCCACCGGCCGCGCCGGGTCGGGCATCACCCGCGAGGCGCTGCGCCGCGGTCACGAGGTGGTGGCCCTGGTGCGGGACAGCGCGAAGGCCCGCGAGATGTTCGGGGAGTCGGTCTCCGTGCTGGAGCGCGACGCCCTGGCACTGACCGCGGCGGACCTCGACGCCCTGGATGCGGTGGTGGACGCGTTCGCCACCCCACCGCAGCACGTCTCCCAGCACCTGGTGCTCGCGGAGAACCTGCTGCGCTTCGCCGCCTCCGGCTCACCCCGCCTGCTGTTCATCCTGGGCGCCGGCTCCCTCACGGCCGGGGACGACCACCACCTCTACGTGGAGGACATCCGCGCCACCCCGGGGGCGGAGCACTGGATCGCGATCCCGGAGACGCAGCTGCGCCAGCTGGACCTCCTGCGGGCCTCCGAGGGACCCGACTGGGTGGGCGTCTCGCCGCAGGCGGTGTTCGAACCGGGACCGGCCACCACCCCGGTGCTGGGCGCGGACGAGATCATGCTCGGCGCGGACGGGGAGTCCCACACCACCACCGGCACCATGGCCGTGGCCGTCCTGGACGAGCTCGAGGACCCGCGCCACCACCGGACGCGCTTCACCGTCGGGGACGCCTGAGACTGGGCGTGCCCACCCCGAAAACGGTTCCGCTCGTGGCCGACACGCTCGTGCCCGTCGGGGATGATTCGTAGACTGACGACCACGACCGGGCGCCCACGGGGCGTGCAGCGGTCCTTCCGAGCAGCACGCTGAAAGGATGTGCCATGGCAGAGAACCACGACAGCATCGACAAGGTCCGGAGCATCATCAAGGGCACCCGCATCGCCATGCTCACGCACGTGGACGACGACGGCCACCTGGTGTCCAAGCCCATGGCCACTCAGGAGGTGGACTTCGACGGCACCGTGCGCTTCATCGCCGAGCGCTCGTCCGAGCAGGCCCTGAGCATCACCCAGCGCCCCGAGGTCAACGTGGCCTACTCCGGCAACGGCGCCTGGGTCTCCCTGCGCGGCAAGGCACGCATCGTCAACGACACCGACAAGCTGCGCGAGCTGTGGAGCTCCTTCTCCGGCTCCTGGATGGAGGGCGGGCCCGAGAACCCCAACAACATCCTCATCGAGGTGGACGGCGACACCGCCGAGTACTGGGACACCCCGGGCAGCAGCAAGGTCACCCAGGTGGCCAACCTCCTCAAGTCCAAGGTCACGGGCGAGTCCGTGGACGGCGAGAACGGGGTCGTGGAGCTCTGACTCCACCCCGAACCACCGCAACGGGCTCCCTGCACCAGCAGGGAGCCCGTTGTCCGTCCCGGGGTCCGGATCCCATGCCGGAAGCCCGGGAGCTGGGGCGGGAGGTCAGGGGCGCACGTCCGGGGCATCCATGGTCAGAGGCAGGCCCGCCGCGGACCACGCCTCGAAACCACCCACCACGTCCGTGGCCCGGGATAGGCCCATCTGCCGTAGGTTCCACGCCGCGAGCGAGGTGGCGAAGCCGTGGCGGCAGACCAGGATCCAGCGCTGGTCGGCAGTGACCGCCTCGGGGATGCTCCACTCGAAGTCCGGGTCCAGCCGCCAGGGCAGGACCGTGAGGTCGATGACCAGTGAGCCGGGGATGTGTGGGCCGTCCCGCCGGTGGATCTCGGTGCGCACGTCCACGATCCTGGCGCCGGCGAGCTGCTCGCGGTGCGCCTCCTGGGGCGTGAGGCGGTCGAGGTGCTCCCGCACCCGCCGAAGCAGGTTCAGGGAGCGGGGTTCGGGGACGTCCGGGGATGCGGTCATGTGCCGACGCTACGCTCCCACTGCCGTGCAACGCGCCACGTGGGCCTGGCATGGGGCGATACGATCCACAGGTGCCCCCCACGCAGATCCTCTCGGTCATCATCCCCACCCTTCAGCGCGCTCGTGAGCTGCCCGAGCTGGTGGAGCTGTGCGCCGAGCACCCCGCCGTCCGGGAGGTGATCGTGGTCAACAACCACCAGAGCCCCCTGGACTTCGGGCGGGAGAACGTGCGGGTGCTCCAGCAGGAGCAGAACATCTTCGTGAACCCCGCCTGGAACCTGGGTGTCCGGGAGGCCGTGGCGGACCACATCGCGCTCATCAACGATGACGTGCTGTTCGATCCCGTGGTCCTGGACATCGCCGCGGAGTTCGTGCTGAAACCTCGGCGCGGCATCCTGGGTCTGGAGGGGACGTTCATCAACAGGCAGCAGGCCACGCCGGCGAAGCTGCGGATTGCCGGCAGGGACCACATCAGCAGCAGTTTCGGCATGTTCATGTGCCTGCGCAAGGAGAACTACGTGCCCGTCCCTGAGGACCTGCTCGTGTGGTGCGGCGACGACTGGCTGTTCCTCCAGCAGCCGTGGCCCAACTGGGTGCTCATGGGGCCGCTGGTGCGCAGCGAGGTCAGTGTCACGAGCTCCGCCGGGGAGTTCCAGCGGATGGTGCGCCGTGAGACGGAGCTGGCTGACACGTATCTGCGTCAGGTGTACGGAACCCGGTGGTGGCACAGGCCCGTGGACGTGCTGGTGGCGGCCCGGCGTCAGCGGGCGAGACTCCGGAGCATTCTCGCGCGTCTCCTCTGAGGGCTTCTAAGGGGGGCGCCTCATGGAACCGCCCGTCATCGTGGGTGGGCAAGCCCAGGGAGGCAGATTGAGACGACGACGGGGATGCTGCGGCGGAAACTATCCGGTGTGGCTTCCTCGGTGGGCGGCCGTGGTGCGAGCGGAGGAAGTGTGAGGCGCGGTATCAAATAGCGGATTGTGGAGAGCTCAGATGCTCTCCTCGGGTGTCCAGGGCGGCCCTGGATAGGATCGGCCCATGACACGCCCCCCGATATTTTCTGTCATCATTCCCACGTTGCAGCGATCCCGCGAGCTCCACGACCTGGTGGCCCTGTGTGCCGCGCATCCGGCGGTTGGGGAAGTGCTCGTGATCAACAACGCCCCCGAGCCCCTGGAATTCGGGCGGGACAGTGTGAGGGTGCTACAGCAGGAGCGCAACATCTACGTCAACCCGGCGTGGAACCTGGGGGCCAGGGAAGCGCGGTACGAGTCCCTGGCCATCATCAACGACGACGTGCTGTTCGATCCCGTGGTCCTGGACATCGCCGCGGAGTTCGTGCTGAAACCGCGGCGCGGCATCCTGGGTCTGGAGGGGACGTTCATCAACAGGGAGCAGGCCACGCCGGCGAAGCTGCGGATTGCCGGCGACAACCTGATCGGCAACAGCTTCGGCATGTTCATGTGCCTGCGCAAGGAGAACTACGTGCCGATCCCCGACGACCTGCTGGTGTGGGGCGGGGACGACTGGCTGTTCTTCCACCAGAAGTGGCCCAACTGGGCGCTCCTGGGCCCCCTGGTGCGCAGCCCGGTGAGCGCCACCAGCTCGGAGGGGCAGTTCCAGCGGATGCTGCCCCCCGAGTACGCGCGCGCCAAGGAGTACGTCCGGCGGATCTACGGCACCCGCTGGTGGCACCGGCCCGTGGCCGCGCTGGTTCGGCTGCGGGTTGCGCGGGGCCGGATCCAGCGGGCTCTCGGTCGGTAGCTCTGCTCCGGCGCCGCCTCTGGTGCGGAGCGGAGGGCGACGCCGCAGGACCGTTTCCCCGCGGGCGTCACCTGATCGCGCCGTGCCCTGCCGTCAGCCGATGCCGGGAGGCCACTCGCCGGCGTGGTCGATCGATTCGGTGCTCTCGTTCCAGGTGTAGGTGGAGATCGCCCGGCCCTTGGCCTCCGCGTTGCTCTCGTCGCCTTCGACGTAGGTGTACGTGACCCGGATCGAGGAGTCGGACAGGCGGGTCGTGGCGGGGGTGAATCCGATGGCCTTCGACGTGGTGGTGCCCAGGTACTTCCCGTAGTGGAAGAGCATCTGAGTAGCGGGGCTGGATGCTGTGGCTCCCCGGATGTTGAGCGTCACCCAGGACAGCGCGGCGCACGGATCGTAGGTGCTCTTGTCACTCGCGAACCACGCCGTCGTCTCGTCCTGACGATCGGGGAAGGCCGCGGGAACCTTCGAGATGTTGTCATCCACCGCGCTCTGCGCGCTGTCCGTGCCGCACGAGTCCGAGGGCTCCGGCGATTCCGAGGCGTGCTGCTTGGCCACAGCCTCACCCGCGGGGGAAGCCATTTCGGTCTGCCGGTCTGTGACCTCCGGTTCGGGAGTGGAGTCGTCGGCGCTGCCCGTGCTGGTGCCCGCGGAGCTGCGGGGTGCGGCGGTGGCGGCTTGGGAGCGGATGCCGGAGGTGGGCCTGCCCTCCGCGGCGGAGGTCGCCGCGGGCCGCGAGTCCTGGGAGGAGTCGTTGCCGCACGCGGTCAGCGACCCCGCCGTGAGCAGCGTGAGCGCCAGTGCCGTGGCGAGTTTCCGGGAACGGTTCATGGGGGGGCCTCTCGCGCGGGTCTGCGCCCGCGTTCTCACGGGCGGTCCTCAGCGTGCCCGGTTTCATTCGCTAGTGCAACATTCGCATGCATGTGCATCGGCATGTGTCGCCGTCCCGCACGCGGCGGGACCCACGGACCGGAACGCGGGCGCGGAGACCCGGCGCTGCGGCGTCGTCGTCGGGGTGCCACACCGCACCCCGGCTACTGTGCGCACCGCGCCCTTCGTGGGTGGAGGCGTGAGGCGCACGCGCCGTAGTGTGGGCGTGCGCGTGACCGCGCGCCGGTCGAGAACCAGGCAAGGAGCACACCATGACGCAGCCCATCCCTGACCCCAACCCGCTCGACAACCCCGAGGCCGTGGAGGACACCTTCCGCGAGGACGAGCTCATCGAGACCACCGGGGACGAGGACTCGGCCTGGGAGGAGGACGCCGCCCAGTGGGGCGAGGACGCGGACCCGCTGCGCCGCCCGGAAGAGGCGGACGTGGAGCAGATCGCCGAGGAGGAGACCATCCCCGAGGTCGCCACCGTCCCCGAGACCCAGGACCCGGAGGTCGAGGCGCTCGTCACGGACCCCCAGGCGGACCGCGAGGTGAACCGGTCGCTGGAGGACGGCGCGGCGCAGGACACCGACCCCATGGAGTGAGCGTCCCCGCGGAGTGAGCGTGGGCCCGGTGCGCCCGGGCTTCGTGTGCACCGAACGGGCGGCCGGAACCACAGGATTCCGGTCGCCCGTTCCGTGTGTGGAGCCCGCAGCGGCCGTTGGCGCGGGGGCGCCGGGACATGCGTGTCGGGGGCTGGGGCTATTGTGTTGTGCATGCCTCGATTCAGCCCCCTGGAGTGGCCGGTCATCCGCCAGCTCCGCACCGGGGACCACACCGGCCGCAGCTCGGCCGTGCAGTCCCAGCACACGCGGGAGATCACCCCGCGCACCGCCACCGCGGACCGCGTGGTGCAGAGCGTCTGCCCGTACTGCGCCGTGGGGTGCGGCCAGAAGGTGTTCGTCAAGGACGAGAAGGTCATCCAGATCGAGGGTGATCCGGACTCCCCGATCTCGCGCGGTCGGCTGTGCCCCAAGGGCTCCGCGAGCGAGCAGCTCGTGAACTCCCCGGGCCGACAGACCCAGGTGCTCTACCGCGCCCCGGGGGCTGCCGAGTGGCAGCCGCTGGAGCGCGAGACGGCCATCGACATGATCGCGGACCGCTTCCTGGAGGCGCGACGCCGCGGCTGGCAGGACACGGACGACCAGGGCCGTCCCCTGCGCCGCACCATGGGAGTCGCCTCCCTGGGCGGGGCCACCCTGGACAACGAGGAGAACTACCTCATCAAGAAGCTGTTCACCGCAGCCGGCGCGGTGCAGATCGAGAACCAGGCCCGGATTTGACACTCCGCCACGGTTCCCAGTCTGGGAACCTCCTTCGGCCGCGGTGGCGCCACGCAGTCACTGCAGGACATGGCCAACGCGGACTGCATCGTCATCCAGGGATCCAACATGGCCGAGTGTCACCCGGTGGGATTCCAGTGGGTCTCGGAGGCAAAGGCACGCGGTGCCCGGATCATCCACGTGGACCCGCGCTTCACGCGTACCTCGGCGGTCGCTGACCGGCACCTGCCCATCCGGGCCGGCTCCGACATCGTCCTGCTCGGTGCGCTCATCAACTACGTGCTGAGCAACGACCTCTGGTTCCACGACTACGTGGTCTCCTATACGAACGCCGCGACCCTCATCAGCGAGGACTTCGAGGACGCGGAGGACCTGGACGGGCTGTTCTCCGGCTACGACTCCGCGACCGGCTCCTACCACCTGAAGTCCTGGGGATACCAGACCGAGGACGAGGGCGAGGGCCACACGGCGGACGCCAAGCACAACCAGGGCGAGGAGGAGCGCGCCAGGGCCGGCGGGCAGCAGTTTGGCAGCGGTGGTGCCCCCGTGGGCGCCGGGAAGCCGCTGCAGGACAAGACCCTGCAGAACCCCCGCACGGTGTTCCAGATCCTCAAGCGCCACTTCTCCCGGTACACCCCGGAGATGGTGCAGGAGACCTGTGGCATCTCCACGGCGGACTTCGACTACCTGGCGCGCTCCGTCACGGAGAACTCCGGGCGGGACCGCACCACGTGCTTCGCGTACGCGGTGGGGTGGACCCAGCACACCCTGGGCGCCCAGTTCATCCGCACCGCTTCCATCCTCCAGCTGCTGCTGGGCAACATGGGGCGTCCGGGCGGCGGGATCATGGCGCTGCGCGGTCACGCCACCATCCAGGGCTCCACGGACATCCCCACGCTGTTCAACCTCCTGCCCGGCTACCTGCCCATGCCCTCGGTCACGGCGCAGACGTTCCAGGAGTACGTGGACGGCATCCGCACCACCACGCAGAAGGGCTACTGGGCGGAGGCCGAGGCTTACACGGTCAACCTGCTCAAGTCCTGGTGGGGGGAGGCCGCCACCGCCGAAAACGATTGGGCGTACGACTACCTCCCCCGGATCAACGGGGCGCACGGCACCTACCAGACACTGATGTCCATGCTCAAGGACCAGGTGGACGGCTACTTCCTGCTGGGCCAGAACCCCGCCGTGGGCTCCGCGAACGGACGTCTGCAGCGCCTGGGCATGTCCCACCTGAAGTGGCTCGTGGTGCGGGACCTCAACATGATCGAGTCCGCCACGTGGTGGAAGGACGGCCCGGAGATCGCCTCCGGCGAGCTGCGCACCGAGGACATCGACACCGAGGTCTTCTTCATGCCCGCCGCCACGCACGTGGAGAAGTCTGGGTCCTTCACCCAGACGCAGCGCCTCGTGCAGTGGCGCCACCAGGCGGTCGCACCGCCGGGGGACGCCCAGAGCGAGCTGGAGTTCTTCTACGAGCTCGGCAGGCGCATCCGCGACCGCGTGGCGGACTCGGACGATCCCAGGGACCGCCCGCTGCAGGACCTCACGTGGGACTACCCCCTCAACGAGGCGGGTGAGCCGGAGCCCGAGGCCGTGCTCGCGGAGATCAACGGGAAGTTCCTCACGGGCCCGGACGCCGGCACGCCCCTGACCTCCTACACCCAGATGAAGGCGGACGGCAGCACCGCCGGCGGCTGCTGGATCTACACGGGCATCTACGCGGACGGTGTGAACCGCGCCGCCATGCGCGTGCCCGGGCAGGAGCAGGACGAGATCGCCTCGCAGTGGGCGTGGGCCTGGCCCGCGAACCGCCGCATCCTCTACAACCGGGCGTCCGCGGACCCCCAGGGCAGGCCCTGGAGCGAGCGGAAGAAGCTCGTGTGGTGGGACGAGGAGAAGAAGACCTGGACCGGCAGGGACAACCCGGACTTCCCCCTGGACCGCGAGCCCGGCAGCACGCCGGACCCGCAGCAGGGCGGTCCGGCCGCGCTCGCCGGGGACGACCCCTTCATCATGCAGGCGGACGGCAAGGGCTGGCTCTTCGCCCCCAAGGGCATGCTGGACGGGCCGCTGCCCACGCACTACGAGCCGCAGGAGTCCCCGGTGGACAACCCGGTGTACACCCAGCAGCAGAACCCCGCGCGCATCATGTTCCCCCGGGAGGACAACCTGTCCGCCCCGAGCGGTGCGGCGCCGGGAACCGAGGTGTACCCGTTCATGTTCACCACCTACCGGCTCACGGAGCACCACACGGCCGGCGGCATGAGCCGGTGGCTGCCGTACCTGTCCGAGCTGCAGCCCGAGATGTTCTGCGAGATCTCCCCGGAGCTCGCTCAGCTGAAGGGTCTGGAGCCGTACGGGTGGGCCACGATCGTCTCGCCGCGGGCGGCCATCGAGGTCAAGGTGCTCGTCACGGACCGCATGAAGCCGCTCACGGTGGGTGGCAAGACCATCCACCAGATCGGCCTGCCGTACCACTGGGGTGCGGGCACGGACGCGGTGGTCACGGGCGACGGCGCGAACGACCTGCTGGGCATCACGCTGGACCCCAACGTGCAGATCCAGAACTTCAAGACGGGATCGTGCGACATCCGCCCCGGCCGACGGCCTCGCGGTGCGCAGCGCGAGGAGCTGGTGCGCGAGTACCAGCGGCGCGCGCAGCTCACCGTCATGACCGGCATGGAGCGCATCACGGACCCCGAGCACGAACTGAACGAGGACCCCCTGCGGGCACGCGACAGCGGGGACGTCGCCGGGCAGTCCACGGCCTACCGGCCGGGTGCCACGGCCACGGACCAGGAAGTAGAGAAGTGAGCATCCACAGCATGACGCCCACCCCGGCGTTCGCGGACGACACCCACTGGGAGCATCCTCACCCCCGGCGCGGGTTCTTCACGGACACCTCCATCTGCATCGGCTGCAAGGCCTGCGAGGTGGCCTGCAAGGAGTGGAACCGCAATCCCGTGGACTCGGACTACGAGATCCTGGGCTCCTCCTACGACAACACGGGCGGTCTCGGCGCGGACACGTGGCGCCACGTGGCGTTCATCGAGCAGCCCAAGGAGCGCATCGAGGAGGCCCGGGAGTCCGGGCGTGCCCTGGTGAGCCTGGGCATGCCGCGCGTGGGTCCGCCCGCGGCGTCGCCGGCCCCGGCTGCCGGTGGATGCGCGTGTGGTTCTGCGGCACCGGCCTCGGGGGACGCCGCCGGGTGCGGCTGCGCGGCACCCTCCGCAACCGCTGCGCCGGCCACCGGTGGCTGCGGCTCCGCGGGCGGCTGCGGCTGCTCCTCCGGGGGTGGCTCGGGGTCGGGCGTCGGCGCGGACGGCTCGCCCGTGCTGGACACCCCCGACTTCCGCTGGCTCATGTCCTCGGACGTGTGTAAGCACTGCACCCACGCCGGGTGCCTGGACGTGTGCCCCACGGGCGCGCTGTTCCGCACCGAGTTCGGCACCGTGGTGGTCCAGGAGGACATCTGCAACGGCTGCGGCACGTGCGTGGCCGGGTGCCCGTTCGGGGTGATCGAGCGCCGCAACGACGGCCTGGTGGAGCCCAAGACCCAGCGCGGCGCGCCCCCCATGCCGGACACCGTGAAGGTCCCGCAGGACGGCATCGCCCAGAAGTGCACCCTGTGCTACGACCGGATGAAGGAGGACCAGACCCCGGCGTGCGCCCAGGCGTGTCCCACCACCTCCATCAAGTACGGGGAGCGTGAGGCCATGCTGGAGTCCGCGCACCAGCGGGTGGCCCAGCTGCACGAGCAGGGCAGGACCGAGGCACGGCTCTACGGCGCCAACCCCAAGGACGGGGTGGGCGGCACGGGCTCCGTGTTCCTGCTGCTGGACGAGCCCGAGGTGTACGGACTGCCGCCGGACCCCCGGGTTCCCACCGCAGACCTGCCGCGCATGTTCAAGCGCGCCGGCATGGCGGTCGCGGGCATGCTGGCCCTCGGGGCCGTGGCGTTCACGGCGGGTGATCGCGCGTGAGCCTCTCTCCCTACGACAGCTACCGCCCGCCGGAGGAGCCGCGCCGCAGGCGCCGCCGTCGCAACCGCCCGCCCGGAGGGGGCGCGTTCCGCCGCGGGGGAGGGGACGGCTCCCGCGAGGTTGCCATGGTGCCGGAGCCGGAGTTCACCTCCTACTACGGCCGCCCCATCGTGAAGGCCCCGCCGTGGGACTCCAAGATCGCCGCGTACCTGTTCCTGGGCGGGCTGGCCGGAGGGTCCTCGATCCTCGCGCTGGGTGCCCACCTCACCGGGCGCGAGGCCCTGCGCCGCAACAGCCGCCTGGGTGCGCTGGGCGCGGCGGGGCTCGGGACCGTGGCCCTCGTGCTGGACCTGGGCCGCCCGGAGCGCTTCCTCCACATGATGCGCACCTTCAAGCCCACCTCTCCCATGAGCCTGGGATCCTGGCTGCTCGCGGTGTTCGCCACGAACGCTGGCGTGGCCGCCGCCATCGAGGTGGACCGCATGACGGGTGAGCGCCTGCCACTGGGCCCGCTGCGTCCCGCGGTGCACCTCCTGGAGCTGCCCACGAGCATCGGCGCCGGCGTGCTGGGCGCTCCGCTGGCCGCGTACACCGCCGTGCTGCTCGGGGACACCTCCGTGCCCACGTGGCACGAGATGCACGGGCACCTGCCGTTCGTCTTCGTCAGCTCGGCGTCCCTGGCCTCCGGGGGCATGGCGCTCGTCACCACGCCGGTGGCGCAGACGGGACCTGCCCGCCTGTTCGCCGTGGCCGGTGTGGCCGGGGAGCTCGTGGCCATGCGGGTCATGAAGAGGCACATGGACCCGGTGGCCGTGGAACCGCTCGAACAGGGCAAGCCCGGCACGTGGCTGGAGTGGAGCGAGCGGCTCTCCATCGCCGGCGGTCTCGGCGTGCTCCTGGGCGGACGACGCCGCTGGGTCGCCGCCGCCTCCGGGGCCGCCCTCATGGCGTCCTCCGCCCTCACCCGCTTCGGCGTGTTCTGGGCCGGGAAGGAGTCCGTGAAGGACCCCAAGTACACCGTGGTCCCGCAGCGCAACCGCCTCAACAGGCGCCGCGCCGCGGGCATCACGGACGACTCCATCACCACCGGCGTGTGACGAAGGCGGGTGCGGTGCCACCATGACGACCGCGCCGCACCCGCCCGGCCCGCCGCTCTCAGCGCACCGTCACGAAGATGTCCGCGCCCTCGGGGAGTACCGTGGTCTCGCCGATCACGGGGTAGCCGGGAACCTCGCCCACCACCAGCAGGCCGCCCGAGGTCTGGGCGTCCGCGAGCAGCAGCAGCTGCTCCTCGGTGATGCCGTCCCCGGCGCCCAGGTGCGGTCGCACCCAGTCCAGGTTGCGCCGGGTGCCGCCGGAGACGAACCCGTCCCGCAGGGCCTCGGCCGCGCCGTCTACCAGAGGCACGGCGGAGGCGTCCAGGGTGGCGGCCACACCGGAGGCGCGACACATCTTGTAGAGGTGGCCCAGCAGCCCGAAGCCGGTCACGTCCGTGGCGGCCTCGACACCCGCGGCCAGTGCGGCCCGAGAGGCGTCCCTGTTCAGGGACGTCATGGTCTCGATGGCCGCGGGGAACACCTCACCCGTGGCCTTGTGGCGGTTGTTGAGCAGCCCCACGCCGATCGGCTTGGTGAGGGTGATGGGCAGACCCGCCCGGGCGGCGTCGTTGCGCATGAGCCGCTGGGGGTCCGCCGTGCCGGTGACCGCCATGCCGTAGGTGGGCTCCGGGGCGTCGATGGAGTGCCCGCCGATCACCGGGCACCCCGCCTGCGAGGCGACGTCCAGCCCGCCCTGCAGCACCTCGGACATCAGCTCCATGGGCAGAAGCTCGCGCGGCCACCCCACCAGGTTGATGGCCACCACGGGCGTGCCACCCATGGCGTAGACGTCCGAGAGCGCGTTCGCGGCGGCGATCCGCCCCCAGTCGTGGGCGCTGTCCACCACGGGGGTGAAGAAGTCCGCGGTGGAGAGCACGGCGAGGTCGGGGCGCACCAGGACGGCCGCGGCGTCGTCGCCGTCGTCCAGGCCCACCAGGACGTCCGGAGCGTTCTGGCCGGTGAGCCCGCGCACGGCCTCCTCCAGCTCGCCCGGCGGGATCTTGCACGCGCACCCGCCCCCGTGGGCGTAGCTCGTGAGGCGGCCGGTGCCCCCGGGGGAGCCCTCCGGGTGGGTCGTGGTGTTCGCGGGGGTGGGGTGTGGGCCAGTCATGGCTCCAGCATAGGAACCGGGTCGGACAGCCTGCTGAGCGTCCGTCCGGGGGCGGTGATACATTCGCTGGCGGAGGCGTCCGTGTCCTGGTGGGCGCCCCGGTCTTCAAAACCGGTGAGACCGAGCAGCTCGGTCTGGCGGGTTCGATTCCCGTCCGCCTCCGCCAACCATCCGGCCCCGGGCCACCTCCGCCCGGGTTCACCGTGCCGGTCACCACCCCCAGGCCCGCAAGGAGCTCCCGTGAGCGATGAGGACCCCCGCCGCCGCGTTCCCCGCACCGACCGCGTTCTCGCGGACGAGCGCGTGGTGCGTGCGGGCGCCTCGCTCGCCCCCGCCGCCGTGCGGGCCGCGGTCACGGCGGCCCAGGCCCGGGTGCGCGCCGGGGAGATCGCGCCCGACGACGTCGTCCCAGCCGTGGTCGCCGAGCTCACCTCTCGGGGCGCCTGCTCCCTGACGCCCGTGCTCAACGCCACGGGCGTGGTGGTGCACACCAACCTGGGACGGGCGCCGCTGTCCGAGGCCGCGCGCCAGGCCCTGCTGGACGCCTCCGGGTACGTGGACGTGGAGCTGGACCTCGCCACGGGCCAGCGCTCCCGGCGGGGAGTGGCCGCCCGCGAGGCCCTGCTGGAGGCCTGCCCCGCCGCGGAGGACGCCCTGGTCGTTACCAACGGCGCGGCCGCCCTGGTGCTCGCGACCACCGCCCTGGCCGGGAACGGGGAGGTGGTGATCAGCCGCGGGGAGTTCGTGGAGATCGGTGCCGGGTTCCGGCTCTCGGACCTCATGGAGTCCACGGGCGCGCGGCTGCGCGAGGTGGGCACCACCAACCGCACCCACCCGGAGGACTACCGCGCCGCGCTGGGCCCGGAGACCGGCTGCCTCCTGAAGGTCCACCCCAGCAACTTCCGGGTGGAGGGCTTCACGTCCTCCGTGCCGCTGGCCGAGCTGCGCGCGCTCGCCGACGAGTTCCACGTGCCGCTGGTGGTGGACGTGGGCAGCGGGCTCCTCACCCCGGATCCGTCCCTCCCGGACGAGCCGAGCCTGTCCGAGGCCCTGGAGGCGGGTGCGGACGCGGTGATCGCCAGCGGCGACAAGCTCTTCGGCGGGCCCCAGGCCGGTCTGCTGCTGGGGCGTTCGGAGACCATCCAGCGCCTGGCGCGCTTCCCCCTGGCCCGCGCCGTGCGGGCGGACAAGCTCACGCTCGCGGCGCTGGAGGCCACGCTGCGCGGCGGCCCCGCACCCGTGGCCCGTGCGCTGCACGCGGACCCGCGGACTCTCCACGCCCGGGCGCAGCGGCTCGCGGATGCGGTGGGCGCGGAGGTGGTTCCGCACGACGGCCGCGTGGGCGGCGGCGGGGCCCCGGGCGTGCCCCTGCCGGGCTGGGCCGTGCGGCTGCCCGAGGCCGCCGCCCGCGCCCTGCGCCTGGGCACCCCCGCCGTGCTGCCCCGCGTGCACGACGGCGCGTGCCTCGTGGATCCGCGCTGCGTCCCGGAGGCGGAGGACCCGGTCCTGGAACGGGCCGTCTCCGCCGCCCTGGACGGGGTGCGCTGATGCACGTGGTGGCCACCGCCGGGCACGTGGACCACGGCAAGTCCACCCTGGTGCGGGCGCTCACGGGCATCGAGCCGGACCGCTGGGACGAGGAGAAGCAGCGCGGACTCACCATCGACCTGGGCTTCGCGTGGACGGAGCTCCCCTCGGGGAAGCACGTGGCGTTCGTGGACGTCCCCGGCCACGAGCGGTTCCTGGGCAACATGCTGGCCGGTGTGGGGCCCGCTCCGGTGGTGGTGTTCGTGGTGGCCGCGGACGAGGGCTGGCAGGCCCAGTCCTCCGACCACCGGGACGCCGTGGCCGCCCTCGGCATCCGGCACGGGCTCATCGTGGTCACCAAGGCCGACCGTGCGCCGGAGCGGGTGGACGCCGTCGTCGCCCAGGCCCGTGCCCAGCTCGCGGCCACCGGGCTCGGAGAGGCGCCCGCCGTGGCCGTCTCCGCGCAGCACGGAACCGGCCTCGACGACTTCCGCGCGGCGCTCGACGCCGTCCTCACCCGCGTTCCCGTGCCCTCGCCCGACGCCCGGATCCGGTTGTGGATCGACCGTGCCTTCACGATCTCCGGCGCCGGCACCGTGGTCACCGGAACCCTCACCGCGGGGACCCTGCGGGTGGGGGAGCGCATGACGCTGCGCGGACCGGAGGGGGAGCGGAGCGTCACCGTGCGCTCCCTGCAGAGCCAGAACACGGCGGTGCAGCACATCGGGCCCACCAACCGGGTGGCGGTGAACCTGCGGGGGGTGGACAAGCAGCGCATCCACCGCGGGGACGTTCTGCTGACCCCGGACTCCTGGCCCGCCACGGACCTGCTGGAGGTCCGCCGCGACCGCGGAGCGCCGTTCACGGAGGTTCCCGAGGAGCTCGTGGTGCACGCCGGGACCGCCGGCGTGGGCGCGCGCCTCCGCCCCCTGGACGGCGACCACGCCCGCCTGCGGCTGGACCACGCCCTCACGCTCGTGCCCGGGGACCGGCTCGTGCTGCGCTACCCCGGGGCGCGCGTCGTCGTGGGCGGTGCCCGCGTCCTGGACGTGGACCCGCCCGCGCTGGACCGCCGCGGTGCGGCCGCGCGCGAGGCAGCCCGGCTCGCGGCCATCCCGGCCACCGGTGATCCCGTGGCCGAGACCGTCAAGCACGGCGCGGTGCCGGTGTCCCGGCTGCAGCTGCTGGGGTTTTCCGTGACGGGAGCGCCGCCGGCCGACGTGCTCGCCGCCCAGGGCTGGTGGATCCACGCCCCACACCTGCGGGAGTGGGCGCAGTCGCTGACGCGGGCCGTGAGAGCCGAGCACGAGCGCGACGCGCTGTCCCGAGGGCTGTCCCGCGGTGCCGCTGCCGCGGTGCTCGGGGCCCCCGCCGCCGAGGTCCTGGACACCGTGGTCGCCGCCGCGGGTCTCGAGGAACGGGACGGCCACCTCACCGTCCCCGGCCGCACCGCGGGTCTCGGCGCCGCGGAGCGCGGGGTCGCGGAGGTCGAGCACCGGCTGCGGGCCCGCCCGTTCGCCGCACCCGAGGCATACGAGCTCGACGCCCTGCGCCTGGGCCCGCGCGAGCTCGCCGCGGCGCAGCGGACGGGCAGGCTGCTGCGGCTGCCGGGCGACGTCGTGCTGCTGCCCACCGCGCCCGCGCTCGCCATGCGCGAGCTGGCCCGGCTGCCGCAGCCCTTCACCACAAGCCAGGCGCGCCAGGCGTGGCAGACCACGCGCCGCGTGGCGATCCCCCTCCTGGAGCACCTGGACGCCAAGGGCTGGACGCGGCGCGAGGACGGGAGCAGGCGCAGCATCGTCCGGTGACGGAATCTCCCACCGCACGCGGCGGAGAACGCGCCGTGAGCGAAATCCTCTCCCCGGAGAAGCCGCGTCCGGTTAGCGTCGTGGTTACGACACGGCGCACCGCTGCCGCCGGCCCCTCCAGGGCCGCGGGCGGATGCCCACTCCACGACCGCACGAACCGGACCCCCGGTCCGGACACACCCAAGGAGCAGTCATGACCGAGACCCCCGCACAGAACCCGCAGGACCAGAACGCGCAGCCGCCGCTGGAGAACGGCACCCCGGACGGCTCCGTGCCGCAGGCGGCCGCCCAGACCGGTGCGCCCCAGAACGCGGGCGCCCGGAACGGTGCCGCCCAGGGTGGCGCTGCGCAGAACGGTGCGCCCCAGGGCGAGACCATCGGCGCCACCGGGGACGCCCAGGACTCCACCCTGGAGAAGGACCCCTCGGAGTGGGTCAGCGGGGACGAGCCCATGACCGCGGCGCAGAAGTCCTACCTGGACACCCTCGCCAAGCAGGCCGGGGAGGAGCTGCCCGCGGACCTCACCAAGGCGCAGGCTTCCGAGCACATCGAGCGGCTCAAGGGCTCCTCGAACTGAGCTCCTCCGCCCGCAGCGCCCCGCTGTGCCCGCCCAGGGCGCCGCGGGGCGCTGCCGTCTGCACCGGACGCGGCGGCGTCGTCGGCTTGGGCGTGGTCCGGGCGGGGCAGTAGATTGACCCGCGTGCCACAGGATGCGAAGCCCACGTTGCAGACCACGCTGATCGGATCGGGGGAGCGCCGTCTGGTGTTCCTGCACGGGCTGTTCGGGCGCGGCAAGAACTTCACGAACATCGCCAAGGGGCTGCAGCCGCAGTTCCAGTGCCTGCTCGTGGACCTGCCCAACCACGGGGGCTCGGCGTGGACGGAGACCTTCGGCTACGCCGCCATGGCGGACACCGTGGCCGAGGAGCTGCGCGGCGGGTTCGCGGCGGAGGGCCCCGTGGACGTGCTCGGGCACTCCATGGGCGGGAAGGTCGCCATGGTCCTGGCCCTGCGCCACCCGGAGCTGGTGCGTCGGCTCGTGGTGGAGGACATCGCCCCCGTGGACTCCCTGGAGGCGGACGCGGCGTCCTCGCGGGGGAACTTCGAGCACCTGCTCGGCTCGCTCAAGCGCCTGGACCTCACCGGCCTGACCCACCGCTCCCAGGCCGACGCCGCTCTGCGCGCCGACGTCCCCAGCGACATGGTCCGCGGCTTCCTCCTGCAGAACCTGCGCCACCGCGAGGGCGGCTTCGCCTGGCAGCCCAACCTGGACCTGCTCCACGCGCAGCTGGGCGCCGTGGGCGGCTGGCCCGCCCAGGACGTGGCGGGCCGGACCTTCACCGGACCCGTGTTGTGGATGGCCGGGGAGAACTCCCCCTACATCCAGGAGGCGGACGTGCCCGTGATGCGGGCGCTGTTCCCGAGGACCGTGCGGATCACCGTGCGCGGCGCGAGCCACTGGGTGCACGCGGACCGTCCGGACGAGGTCATCATGGCCCTGCGCTCCTTCCTTCTCGCCGAGCGCTGACGGCGGCGGGACCTCCGGCCCGAACCGGGGACGGCGGCTGGAGCGGGCACCGCCCCTGCCGTTGGTGCTCCACGGGCCGCCCGCACGCTCCCACCCGCGAGGGCGTCGGCGGCGCCGCCTACCATGGCGACCCATGGGATTCTCACGCGCCGAACTCGACTCCTACCGGGACCGCACCGTCCCGGACCTGCTGCCGGACCCGCTGCGGCTGCTGTTCGTGGGCATCAACCCCGGGCTGTGGACCGCCGCCACCGGGGCGCACTTCGCCCGGCCGGGCAACCGCTTCTACCCCGCGCTGCACCGGGCGGGTGTCACGGACACCCTGATCGACGCCGCGGATGGCTACCGTCCCGAGGACCTGGTGCAGCTCACCGGGCGGGGCATCGGGATCAGCAACGTGTGCCCCCGCGCCAGCGCCCGGGCCGACGAGCTCACGCGGGAGGAGCTGCACGAAGGGGGCCGACGGCTGGACCGGCTGGTCGGCGAGAGGAAGCCCGCGGTGGTCGCGGTGCTCGGCATCACCGCCTACCGGGCCGCCTTCGACCGGCCCAAGGCCCGCACGGGGCGGCAGGACTCGCCCTGGCCGGGCACGGAACTGTACGTGGCACCGAACCCCAGCGGTCTGAACGCACACTCGTCCCTGGATGACCTCGCCGGGGCGTACGGGGAGATCGCCCGGGCCGCGGGCATCGCCACGTCCTGACATTTCCGCCCCGGTCCGCCAGCGGTGGTTTGCGGCGGCGCCCGGGGGGGGGCGGGACGGACCTCGCACCGACACCTCGCACCGGCA
>NZ_JAUMTZ010000003.1:173981-215350 GCF_030530945.1 Kocuria sp.
TGGCGGGAACACGCGAAGCCCGGCGCGGGCGTCGTCGGCCACGGTCCCGCCCCGGGCGAAACCGGCCCACGCGGCGCGCAGCCGGGCGCCGTCCGCGACGATCCGCTCCCACGGGTGGCCGGCCACCAGGGGAGTGCGCTGCCACGCGTCGCGGCCGGGGAAGAGCAGCGGGAGCTCGGAGATGTGCGCCGCCGCCACGGGGTTCTCGCCCACGTCCCACGAGAACTCGTAGCGCTGCGCGGTGCCTCCCGCCTCCGCGTGCCGCCGGGCGAACCGGGCCGCGCCCCGTCCGTAGATGTGCCGGGTGAGCGGGGTCACGAGAAGCCGCTCGACGCCGCGGGAGCCGCCCGGGCGCCGCATCAGGCGGGCCAGCGCGGGCACGCCGGCGGTGAACAGGGCGGCCTCCCTCGCGGTGCTGCCCACGAGCACCGCCACGTGCGGGGCGGCCTCGCGCCAGGCGCGGTCCACCTCGACCTCGGGCGGCAGCGGGTCCTCGCCGTACTGCAGCCCGAACGGCATCTGACCCTTCAGCCCGTACCGGCCGGCAGCCCCGGCGGCGCGCCGTTGCATGAGCCGCACCTCGTCCAGGGAGGCGTCCCGGGCCAGCGGAGCCGCGGTCCGGGCCATCGCGGCGTTCATCCGGGCCCGTCCGGGGAGCAGCCCGAACGGGGCGCTCTGGATGATCGCACGGCGGAACAGGGCGCGGGCGTGCGGCACCAGCATCAGGTGTGCCACGGCGTCGCCGCCCGCGGACTGGCCGAACAGCGTGACAGCACCCGGATCCCCGCCGAACGCCGCGATGTTCTCCCGCGTCCACTCCAGGGCGGCGACCATGTCCAGCAGCCCCAGGTTCGCGGGGATCTCCGCGCCGTTTCCCAGGAATCCGAGCAGTCCCAGCCGGTACGTGACGCTCACCACCACCACGCGCTGCTCGGCCACGAGTGCGCCGGGGTCGTAGAACGGCGCGTCACCCCCGCCGGACGCGTAGGACCCGCCGTGGATCCACACCATCACCGGCAGCGCGGCGTCCGGGGCGGTGCCCGCGGGAACGGTCACGGAGACCCGCAGGCAGTCCTCGTCCTGGGGCAGGTCCCCCAGGGTGCTGCCCACGATCCCGTCCAGGAACGGCATGGGCGGCTGCGGGCAGGCCGGGGCGGGTCCGGTGGCCAGGACCGGGGACGACGCCGCCGCCTCCCGCACCGGGCGCTCGTAGCGTCCCGCCGTGGCGTACCGGATGCCGGTGGCACGGTCCACGGGGCCGTCCCGCCAGCCGATGACGGTCCCGCACGGCGCCTCCCACCGGGGAGCGCGCCCGGTGCCGCGCTCAGAGTTGTGTGCGGGGGTGGCGCGCTCCGCGGCGGAGTCCCCGGCGTCAGCCACGCTCCGGGCCGTCCAGGAGGCGGCTCATCCCGATGGTGCGCGGGGCGCGGTCCTCGAAGCCGTGGCGGGCGTAGAGCGGCTGGCCGGGGGTGTCGGCCATGAGGCTCACGTACGCGTCCGCGGGGGCGTGCGTGCGGATCCGGTCCAGGAGGTGCTCCAGGACGGCGCCGCCGAGTCCCTGCCCCTGGTGCCCCGGCAGCACCGCCATGTCGATCACGTGGAAGTACCACCCGCCGTCGCCGATCACACGGCCCATGCCCACCACCTCCCCGGAGGCCTCGCGCACCACGCGAACGGCCGCCCACGCGCCGTGGATCCCCGCCCGCGCCTGCTCCTCGGTCTTCGGACTGAGCCCGGTGTCACGGCGCAGGGTGAGGTACTCGGCAACCGTGGGCGGGCCGTCCAGCAGGGTGTATCCGGGGTGCGCGTGGTTCATGGGTCCATCTTCACGCACCCGCCCGACACGCAGAAGCCGCCCCGGAGCACATATGCTGGGGGACTGCGATGGCGGCTGGGAGCGAGGCGGTGCACGGTGGGGATCGAAGCAGAGGCCGTGTTCGACGTCGTCGACCTGCTGGGAGTGCTGACCAACGGCATCCTGGGCGGGGTGGTGGCGCGGCAGCTGCGCATGGACATCGTGGGCTTCGTGGTCCTCGCGATCCTCTCCGGTCTGGGCGGCGGGATCCTCCGGGACACCCTGCTGCAGCACGGCTTCCCCGTGGCGCTGACCAACCCGGCGTACCTCTCCACCTCGCTGGTGGGCGCGCTGATCGCGTACCTCATGGTGTTCGGCAGCAAGTGGACGTTCCGGGCCCTGTTCGTCGCGGACTGCCTGTCGGTGGGCTGCTGGGCGGCCACCGGCACGGTCAAGGCGTTCGCGGCGGGGCTGGCATGGCCGCCCGCGATCCTGCTGGGGGTGGTGACCGCCGTGGGGGGCGGGATGATCCGTGACGTCGCGGTGGGGCGGCTGCCCGCGATCTTCGGCGGCAACACCCTTTACGCCACGAGCGCGCTGCTCTCCAGCACCCTGATGGCGCTGCTCGTGGGCCTGGGCCACCCCAGCTACGGGATGGCCGGCGCGATCCTGCTCAGCGCCGTGGTGAGTGTGTCCGCGCGCCGCTTCGGGTGGCGGCTGCCCGGGCCGGCGAACCTGACGCCTGGCGCGCTGAAGAAGCTGCGTCGCAAGCCCGCGGCGGCGGGCCGGACGCGTCGTCGCGGGTAGTGCGGCCCTGCCGGCTCACGTCACGACAGTCTTGAACTTCAGCGCCGGCTTCTCCACCAGATGCCACGACAGCCACGCCACCGGGAGGGTGCAGGCCAGCGCCACCACTGAGAACTGCCCGTGGGTGAGCACCGTGTTCGCGCCGAGGACCACGAGCAGCTGCTGCAGGGGAAAGGCGTAGATGTACGTGCCGTAGGAGAGGTCGTTGACGGCGCCGATCCGCACCGGCAGCACCGCGCCCAGCCACAGCAGCCCGTAGGCCAGGGGGAGCGCCGAGGCGGCCCAGGTCACCGGAACGGGCCAGGAGCTTGCCACGAGCGCGAGCGCCAGCGCGGGAACACCGAGCCACCAGCGCAAGGGCACCCGGTCCCGGGCGGCCCAGAGCACCATGCCGGCCAGGAAGAAACCGCCCAGCCGGAATCCCTGGAAGAACTTGGTGGTGGTGAGGTCCACCGGTCCGTAGGAGGCGAACTGCATCACGAGGGTGAGCACGAGCAGCAGGGCGAGCCAGGGCAGGGGGCGGCGGCGCACCCGGGGGACGGTGAGCACCAGCCCGGCCAGCAGGTACGCGGCCCCCTCGAGCCACAGCGTCCACAGCGAGGCGTTCCACACGTTCGGGAAGGGGACGGCCTCCAGCAGGTGCTGGATGTCCCACTGGGAGATGTAGAGTGTGGCATTCGCCACCACGTAGGCCAGCGCGCTCAGTGGCTCGTACCGCTCCCCGCCGAGCGCCGCAGCGACGGGGGCGACCACCACGGCAGTGACCGCCAGTGAGACCCAGAACCCGGGGTAGATCCTCAGCGCCCGCCGCCACAGGTAGGCCCGAAGGGACAGCCGCATCCGGGAGCCGGCGATCAGGTAGCCGGAGATCACGAAGAAGCCGTTCACGGCCGTTCCGCTCGCGCTCTGCCACACGCTCTCCGGGTAGCCGCCCACGGGGACGGAGTGTCCCACGATCACGGCCGAGGCCAGCACCAGGCGGATGAGGTTCAGGGCGTTGTCGTGACCGCCGAGGCCTCGGCCAAGGGTGCGGGGGGAGCCGTGCACGGTGCGGGCAGGGGCGGAGGGCCGCGGCGCGGGGGGATGAAAAGCCACGAGGGCAGAATAGCGGTCCGAGCGGTTGCCGAAGACGGGCCCACGATCTCCGCGTGCTCGCCCCGCCACTACCCTGGACGCATGTCCGTCCCGAAGATCGTGCTGTTCTACGTGTTCACCCCGCTGGCCGATCCGGAGGCGGTGCGGCTGTGGCAGCTCACCCTGGCCCGGCACGCGGGGGTCAGGGGGCGGATCATCGTCTCCCCGCAGGGGATCAACGCCACGGTGGGCGGGGACATCCGGGACGTGAAGATCTACGTGCGCGGTCTGCGGGAGTACGCCCCGTTCAAGGACGCGGACGTGAAGTGGTCGGACGGGACGGGCGAGGACTTCCCCCGGCTGAGCGTGCGGGTCCGCCCGGAGCTGGTGACCTTCGACGCCCCGGACCCGATCACCGTGACCGGTGCCGGCGTGCAGGGCGGCGGCACCCACCTCTCTCCGCGGGAGGTGCACGAGCTGGTGGAGCGGCGCGGGGAGGACGTGGTGTTCTTCGACGGCCGCAACGCGGTGGAGGCGCAGATCGGGAGGTTCCGGGGCGCCGTGGTGCCGCGGACCAGCACCACGCGGGACTTCCTCGGCGAGATCGACTCCGGCGCCTACGACCACCTCAAGGACAAGGCCCTGGTGACCTACTGCACGGGCGGTGTCCGCTGCGAGGTGCTGAGCGTGCTGCTGCGCAACCGCGGGTTCCGGGACGTGTACCAGCTGGACGGCGGCATCGTTCGCTACGGTGAGCAGTACGGGGACGGCGGTCTGTGGGACGGCTCCCTGTACGTGTTCGACGGCCGCGGGCACACGGAGTTCTCCCCAGACGCGCAGTCCCTGGGGCGGTGTGCGCGGTGCGGTGAGCCCACCCCGCGCTACGTGAACTGCGCGAACCCGCGCTGCCGCCGCCAGTTCCTGTGCTGCGAGGACTGCGGCGGTGCCGACGCCCGCTGCCCGGACTGCGCCCCGACGACGCCGCCCGCGCACCCCTAGCGGCCGCGGCATCTCCACGTGTGCCACCTCCGCGACGGCACCCCACGACACCGTCCCTGTTCCGCCCACTCACCTACCGGTCCACCGACCTGCTCACCACGTCGCCGAGCCACAGACCCGAGTGTCAGCCCACCGATCCACCAGGAGCCCCGATGGAGAACCCCCAGCCGACTGTCACGGACGCCGCGGTGACCGACCTGCACACCGGGGCGGTGCGACGCCACACGTGGGGCGGCCGTGAGATCAGCACGGGCGCTGAGAAGGAGCCCCGCACGGACAGGGTGTTCCTCAGCGGGACCGGCTTCATCGGGGACGAGCAGGGCGACCTCAAGCACCACGGTGGTCCGGACAAGGCCGTGTGCTGCTACCCGCTGGAGAACTACCACGCGTGGCAGCGGGAGGGACGTGACCTGCATCCCGGCGCGTTCTCGGAGAATCTCACCCTGCGCGGTGCCACGGAGGAGCGCGTGTGCCTCGGTGACGTCTTCCAGGTGGGCACCGCGGTGGTCCAGGTGACCCAGCCGCGCACCCCGTGCACCACCATCTCCCGCCGCTGGGCGGACGGGAACCTGCCACGGGACATGGAGAGCTCGGCCCGCACGGGGTTCTACCTGCGGGTGCTGCGCGAGGGCCACGTGGGTGCGGGGGACGCCGTCGAGTTCGTGAGCCGGCCCTCGGGCGCGGTGGCCGTGAGCGACGTCGTGCGCATCATGGCCGCGGGAGTCGCGGACCCGGACGCCTACCGCGGCCTCACGCGCGCCCCCGAGTTCCCCGAGCGGTGGCGGCGCCAGATCCTCCGCCGCCTGGGGGAGGACACCCTGCTCTGAGCGCCCAACGCCGCCGCCCGGCCACCCCGCGCCCGCCCCTTGCCGGGAGCTCATCGGCTGGCGGGAGGGCACACCCACTGATTCCAGGAGAGGTTCCACGATGACCGAGCCGCACGCCGAGCGTCTGCCCCACCCGATGACCGGGCAGCGCTTCCCCTCTCCCGTGCCGCCCGGCACCGGCTGGCCGGAGGACCCCGCGGCGGCGGACACCCCCGTGGCCCACGACGCCGCCGGGGTGCGTGGGCTCGCGGCGACCGCCCGGGACGTGGACCAGCTCAACGCGATGGCCAGCGTGTGCCGGGCGTGCGACCGGCTGGTCGAGTGGCGGGAGGAGGTGGCCGAGCACAAGCGGGCGTCGTTCGCCGGGGAACCGTACTGGGGGCGGCCCGTGCCGTCCTACGGCGATCCCCGGGCGCGACTCGCGGTCATCGGTCTGGCACCCGCGGCGAACGGCGGGAACCGCACCGGGCGCATGTTCACGGGGGACCGCGCCGGCGACTGGATCTACGCGGCCCTCCACCGCGCGGGGTTCGCCGAGCACGAGACGGTGAGCACCGCGGGGGACGGGCAGCGGCTGCGCGGGGTGCGGATGATCTCCCCGGTGCGCTGCGCGCCGCCCGCCAACAAGCCAACCCCCGAGGAGAAGGCCGCGTGCGGCGGCTGGTTCGACCGGGAGGTCGAAATGCTCACGGAGCTGCACGGCATGCTCGCCCTGGGCGGGATCGCCTGGCAGACGGTCCTCACCGCCGCCGCACGGATGGGCTGGGAGGTGCCGCGGCCGCGCCCGAGGTTCGGGCACGGCGCCGTCGTTTCCCTGCACACCCCGGACGGTCGGGACGTGCGGCTGGTGGGCTGCTACCACGTGAGCCAGCGCAACACCTTCACGGGCCTGCTCACCGAGCAGATGCTCGACGACGCCCTGGCCCTGGCCGCCGCCCCGCTCCCCTGAGCACGTGCCCGGGTGGGAGCGGCTCACCGCGCCGGGCCCGTGCGCTCCGGTACGCTCGGTGCCCATGAGCGTGTGTCCCTGCGGTGGAGTCCCCGACGGCGCATCCCTGGCCGCGTGCTGCGGTCCCGCGCTGGCCCACGAGGCCTGGCCCGAGACCGCGGAGGCCCTGATGCGCTCGCGGTACACGGCCTTCGCCACCGGCGCGGAGGACCACCTGTTCCGCACGTGGCACCCCCGGACGCGCCCGCAGGACACGAGCACCGATCCCGGCACCGTGTGGACGGGGCTCGGCGTCGAGCGCGTGGTGGACGGTGGTCCCGAGGACGAGCACGGGGTGGTGGAGTTCACCGCCGAGTACGTGAGCGGTGGGCGCCCGGGCAGCATGCACGAGGTCTCCGAGTTCACCCGGCGCGCCGGCCGCTGGATGTACGTGGGCCCCGTCCCGCAGTGACGTGGGCGGCCACCGGGGTGGAGTCCTCTCCCACCCGTTCGGTCGGCTCCCGCCCCGGGACCCCGCAGTAGGGTGGCCCCATGAACATCGAGATCCGCAAGGGTGACATCACCAAGGTTGAGACGGACGCGATCGTCAACGCCGCCAACTCCAAGCTGCTCGGCGGCGGGGGAGTGGACGGCGCCATCCACCGGGCGGCGGGCAAGCAGCTGCTGGCCGAGTGCAGGAAGCTGCGTGAGACCACGCTCAAGGAAGGGCTTCCCGCGGGCCAGGCGGTGGCCACGGACGGCTACGACCTCCCGGCCCGCTGGGTCATCCACACGGTGGGCCCGGTCTACGCCAAGACCAAGGACAAGAGCGACATCCTGGCGTCCTGCTACCGCGAGTCGCTGCGCGTGGCGGACCAGATCGGGGCGAAATCCGTGGCCTTCCCCGCCATCTCCGCGGGCATCTACGGCTGGCCCATGGACAGCGCCACGCAGATCGCGGTGGACACCGTGCTGGCGGCGGACACGGACGTGGAGACGGTGGTCTTCGTCCCGTTCTCGGCGGATGCGGAAGCAGCGTTCCAGGCAGCCCTCGACGCCGCCCGGAACTGACCCGCCACCTCGCCGCCGCCCGCACCGCCCCGGGGTGGACGCCGCCCGGGGCGGTGCCGCCGCGCGCACCTTTCAGATCAGCCCCAGCTCCGTGACCGCGGCCCGCTCGGACTCCAGCTCCGCCACGGAGGCGTCGATCCTGGCGCGGGAGAACTCCGAGATCTCCAGCCCCTGCACGATGGACCAGTCCCCGCCGGAGGTGGTCACGGGGAAGGAGCTCATGAGCCCGGCGGGCACGCCGTAGGAGCCGTCCGAGACCACGGCCATGGAGGTCCAGTCCCCGCGGGAGTTGCCCAGCATGAGGTCCCGGGCGTGGTCGATGGTCGCGCTCGCCGCGGACGCCGCCGACGACGCCCCGCGGGCCGCCAGGATGGCCGCACCACGCTGCGCCACGGTGGGGATGAACGTGTCCTCCACCCACTCGCGGGACACCAGCTCCATGGCGGGCCGTCCCGCGACCTTCGCGTGGTCCAGGCTCGGGTACTGGGTGGCGGAGTGGTTGCCCCACACCACCAGGTGCTTGACGTCCGCCACGGACGTGCCGGTCTGCGCGGCGAGCATGGCCACGGCCCGGTTGTGGTCCAGGCGGGTCAGGGCGCTGAACCGGGAGGCGGGGATGTCCGGGGCGTTGCGCTGGGCGATCAGGGCGTTGGTGTTGGCCGGGTTGCCCGTGACCACCACGCGGATGTCCTGGTGGGCCACGTCGTTCAGGGCCCGGCCCTGCTCCGTGAAGATCGCACCGTTCGCCTCCAGCAGGTCACCCCGTTCCATGCCCTTGGCCCGCGGACGGGCGCCCACGAGCAGGGCCAGCTGGGCGCCGTCGAACACGGTGCGCGGGTCCGAGCCGATCTCCACGTCCCGCAGCAGCGGGAACGCGCAGTCCTGCAGCTCCATGACCGTGCCCTCCAGGGCGGGCAGCGCGGACGGGATCTCCAGCAGCCGCAGCCGCACGGGGCGTTCGCGTCCCAGCAGGTCCCCGTTGGCGATGCGGAAGAGCAGGCTGTAGCCGATCTGGCCGGCGGCCCCGGTCACGGCCACGGTCATGGGGGTGAGGCTCACGGTGTTTCCTCCTGGTGTGCGGGGCGCTGTGGAGCGCGTCACAGTGGTGTCGGTGCCTCGAGGCTATCAGCGGGGGCTGTTCAGCGGACGGCGGAAGCCGCTGTGTCCATGTGGTGTGCGGGCTCACAATGAGTGCATGGCTACTACCGCATTCCAAGGACAATCCGTGCACACCGTGGGGGAGCTGCCCGCGCAGGACAGCACCGCCCGCCCGTTCCAGCTCGTGGGGGCGGACCTCGCCCCGGTCACCTCGGACGAGCTCACGGGCCGACGCGTGGTGCTGAACATCTTCCCGTCCGTGGACACAGGCGTGTGCGCGCAGTCCGTCCGCGAGTTCAACAAGCGCGCGGCGGGCCTGCAGGACACCACCGTGCTGTGCGTGTCCAAGGACCTGCCGTTCGCCCTCGGCCGCTTCTGCGGCGCGGAGGGCATCGAGGACGTGGTGACGGCCTCCGCGTTCCGCTCCAGCTTCGGGGAGGACTACGGCGTGAGCATGACGGACGGCCCGCTCGAGGGCCTGCTCGCCCGCGCCGTGGTGGTCGTGGACGAGAACGGCCAGGTGGTCCACACCGAGCTGGTTCCCGAGATCTCCCAGGAACCGGACTACGACGCCGCCGTGGCCGCCCTCTCCTGACCCGCGCCCTCCGCACGGGGCACCCACACGACGACGCCGCCGCGCCCCCGGGAAGGGGACGCGGCGGCGTTGTGCTGGGCGGAGCGGATCAGGCGGTGAGCGAGTCCATGATCCGGTTCAGCGTGGTGGACGGACGCATCACTCCCGTGACCTTCTCGGGGTTCGGCCAGTAGTAGCCGCCGAGGTCCGCGGGGGAGCCCTGCGCGCCGAGCAGCTCGGCGTTGATGGTCTCCTCGTTGGCACGCAGCTCGGAGGCCACCTGCTGGAACGCCTGTGCCAGCTCGGCGTCCTCGGTCTGCTTCGCGAGCTCCTCGGCCCAGTACATGGCCAGGTAGAAGTGCGAGCCGCGGTTGTCCAGCTCGCCCACCTTGCGGGACGGGGACTTGTTCTCGTCCAGGAACGTGCCGGTGGCCCGGTCCAGGGTGTCCGCGAGGACCTGGGCCTTGGCGTTGTCGTAGCGGCTGGCCAGGTGCTCGAAGGAGGCCGCCAGCGCCAGGAACTCGCCCAGGGAGTCCCAGCGAAGGTGGTTCTCCTCCTGCAGCTGCTGCACGTGCTTGGGCGCGGAGCCGCCGGCACCGGTCTCGAAGAGCCCGCCGCCGTTCATCAGCGGCACGATGGAGAGCATCTTCGCGGAGGTGCCCAGCTCCAGGATGGGGAACAGGTCCGTGAGGTAGTCGCGCAGCACGTTGCCGGTCACCGAGATGGTGTCCTCGCCGCGGCGGATGCGCTCGATCGTGAAGCGGGTGGCCTCCACGGGGGAGAGGATGCGGATGTCCAGCCCGTCCGTGTCCTCCTGCGCGAGGTAGGTGTTCACCTTCTCGATCAGGTTGCGGTCGTGGGCGCGGGTCTCGTCCAGCCAGAACACCGCGGGCATCCCGGAGTCGCGGGAGCGGCGCACGGCCAGCTGCACCCAGTCCTTGATGGGGGCGTCCTTGGCCTGGCACGCGCGCCAGATGTCACCGGGCTGGACCTCGTGGGACATCAGCACGTCCCCGGCGGAGTTGACCACCTGGACCGTGCCGGGCTCCTGAACCTCGAAGGTCTTGTCGTGGGAGCCGTACTCCTCGGCCTTCTGCGCCATGAGGCCCACGTTCGGCACGGTGCCCATGGTGGTGGGGTCGTAGGCGCCGTTCGCGCGGCAGTCCTCGATCACAGCCTGGTACACACCGGCGTAGGAGGAGTCCGGCAGCACCGCCAGGGTGTCCTTCTGCTCGCCCTCGCGGCCCCACATCTGTCCGGAGGTGCGGATCATGGCGGGCATGGAGGCGTCCACGATCACGTCCGAGGGGACGTGCAGGTTGGTGATGCCCTTGTCCGAGTTCACGTACGCGAGCTCGGGGCCCTCGTCGATGCCGCGCTGGAAGGCGGCCTTGATCTCCTCACCGTTCTCCAGGGCGTCCAGCCCGGACAGGATTCCGCCCAGGCCGTCGTTGGCGGAGAGCCCGGCGGCGGCCAGGTCCTCGCCGTAGCGGTCGAAGACGTCCCGGAAGAAGGCCGTGACCACGTGGCCGAAGATGATGGGGTCCGAGACCTTCATCATGGTGGCCTTCAGGTGGGTGGAGAAGAGGATGCCCTCCTGCTTGGCGCGGGCCACCTGCTCGGCAAGGAACGCGTCCAGGGCGGCGGCGCTCATGAAGGTGGCGTCCACCACCTCTCCGGCCAGCACGGGCACGGACTGCTTGAGCACGGTGGTGCCGTGGTCGGTGACCAGCTGGATGGTGAGGGTGTCGTCCGCGGGGACCACCACGGACTGCTCGTTGGTGCGGAAGTCGTCGTGGCCCAGCGTGGCCACGTTCGTCTTCGAGTCCTTGGACCAGGCACCCATGGAGTGGGGGTGCTTGCGGGCGTACTCCTTGACGGCCTTGGGGGCGCGGCGGTCCGAGTTGCCCTCGCGCAGCACCGGGTTCACGGCGGAGCCCTTCACGCGGTCGTAGCGCGCGCGGATGTCCTTGGCCTCGTCCGTGGTGGCGTCCTCCGGGTAGTCCGGGAGGTCGTAGCCGTCCGCCTGCAGCTCCTTGATGGTGGCCTTGAGCTGGGGGATGGACGCGGAGATGTTGGGAAGCTTCACGATGTTCGCCTCCGGCGTCTTCGCGAGCTCACCCAGTTCGGCGAGGGTGTCCGGGACCCGCTGCTCCTCGGTGAGGCGGTCCGGGAACTGCGCGAGAACGCGGGCGGCCAGGGAGATGTCCCGGGTCTCCACCTCCACGCCCGCGGTGGAGGCGAACGCCTCGACCATGGGCTTGAAGGAGTAGGTGGCCAGCATGGGCGCTTCGTCGGTCTCGGTGTAGATGATCTTGGGCATGGGGCAATGACTCCTTGCATCGACGGTCACTGGGGCTATGCGTCAGCCTACCGCTGTCCCGTCCGGGCGGGCCTGCGGTGACGTGCGCGGGACTGCCGCGACGTGGGCGGGGGCGGGATGACGTGCGAGGGCCCGGGGGTGGGGGATGTCCCCGGCAGCGCGGGTGGCGCCTCAGTCGGCGAGGGTCTGCCTGATCCGCTCGCGCTCGCGCTCCAGCTTGCGCAGGCGGTGGCCCAGGGTGAAGATCCGCACCGACCCCACGAGCGCCATGATGAGCGCCCCGGCGATCGCGGAGAGCAGCATGGCCACCCCCAGCGGCAGGCTGAAGGACCACACCAGGTACTCGAAGTGCGTGCCCACGTTGTTCTGCAGGATGAACACCAGCAGCAGGATCAGCACCACCACGCCGGCGATCAGCGCGGCCCACACCGTTCCGGAGACACCGCGCTTGGCGGGGGCGTCCAGGGCCGGGTCCACCGGCACCGTCCCGGTCGTCCCCGCCTGGTTCGGCTCCGCGCCGCCGCGCTCGGTACCGGGTTCCACGGTCCTCGGGGCGGACGACGCCGCCCGGGTCGTCGTGGTGCGGGCGTCACCCGGGTGCCCGGCGGTGTGGCCCGCGGGAACGTGGGTGTCCCCGGGACGGGCCGCGGCGGCGTCGTACCCGGTCTCGTACCCCGGGGTGTGCCCGGCGCCGTGGGCGGTGGGGTCGTGGGGTGCGGAGGGGCGGTCGTGCGGGGCGTTGCTCACTGGGGGCCTCCCGGGAAGTGGCGTGCTGGACGGTCCCAGCGTAGGTCAGGGGCGTTCCGGGCGCCGAGCCCCGGATGGCGGCGCGACACGCCGTAAATCTCAACACGCTGACATTTCGCTCCCAATCCGGTGAACGGCGGGTAACCTGTGGTCCATTGTGAGACGCACCACACCCGAGGGTGACCCCAGACACCGCTTGCGGACACCAGCACCGGGGTGCAACGCACATTCCATGGGCACCACATCAGGAGGAAACGTCATGGGAAAGTACACCTTCACCGGGAAGGCCGCCGTGTCCCTCGCGGCAATCGCCGCACTCACTCTGACCGGCTGCGCGAGCGTGGGCGGCGGGGACGATGCAAAGAGCGGCGGTGACAGCAGCGCGAGCGCCCAGGAGGGTGGCGTGGTGACCGTCGCCGAGACCAACAAGTTCTCCGGCGCGAACCCGGGGTACACGAAGACCAACCTGGATATCAACGGCCACGTGGCCGCGATGACCCGCGAGAGCTTCGTCAACGTGGACACCGACCAGAAGCTGCACCCCAACGAGGGGTTCGGCACGTACAAGAAGACCTCGGACGATCCGCTGACGGTGGAGTACGAGCTGAAGGACCCGCAGTGGTCGGACGGCAACAAGATCGACAAGGCGGACATGCTGCTCTGGTGGTCCGTGCTCTCGGGCTACGCGAACGACGCGAGCGAGGACGGAAAGGCCGGGAAGAACTACTTCTCGATCGCCGGCTCCACCGACATCCTGCACTCCACGGACATGCCCAAGTTCTCCGAGGACGGCAAGAAGATGACCCTCACGTGGGGCAAGCAGAACGCGGACTGGGAGATCGCCTTCGACTCCAACTCGCTGATGCCCGCGCACGTGGTGGCCAAGAAGGCCGGCATGAGTGAGGACCAGCTGCTCAAGGTCCTGGAGAACCAGAAGAAGGGCGACCCCGAGAGCCCGCAGAAGCAGCCCGAGCTGGAGAAGATCGGCAAGGCCTGGGACACGGCCTTCAACTTCACCTCCACCCCGGACGACAAGGACGTCCTGGTCTCCAGCGGCCCGTACAAGATCGAGAACGTGGTGGAGAACAACTCCATCACGCTCAAGAAGAACGAGAACTACAAGGGCGACGCCCCGGGCAAGCTGGACGAGATCACGCTGCGCACCATCGGCGACGCCACCGCGCAGATCCAGGCGCTGCGCAACGGCGAAGTGGACATCATGCAGCCGAACAACGTCAACAAGGACACCCTGGACCAGGTCCAGCAGATCGAGAACGTGAACGTGCAGAAGGGCGACCAGCTCGCGTACGACCACCTGGACCTGAACTTCGGCTCGGACACCTTCAAGGACGAGAAGACCCGCGAGGCCTTCCTCAAGACCATTCCCCGCCAGCAGATCGTGGACCAGCTCATCAAGCCGGTCAAGGACGACGCCTCCGTGCTGAACTCGCAGATGTACGTCTCCAGCCAGGGCGAGCCCTACCAGAAGGCCACCGAGAAGAACGGCGCGGAGCAGAAGTACGGGGACGTGGACATCGAGGGCGCCAAGAAGCTGCTCGACGGCAAGACGCCCACCGTGCGCATCCTGTTCAACAACGGCAACCCCCAGCGCGTGGACACCTTCCAGCTGATCAAGGAGTCCGCGGAGAAGGCCGGCTTCAAGGTCGAGGACCTGGGCGACCCCAACTGGTCCGAGAAGCTGCCCGACGGCGACTACGACGCCTCCCTGTTCGGCTGGGTCTCCCCGGGCGTGGGCACCGAGATGCTGTCCCAGATCTTCAAGACCGGCGGCGGCGGCAACTACAACAAGTACTCCGACAAGGACGTCGACAAGCTCGTGGACGAGGCCCGCTCCAACCTGGACGAGTCCTCCCGCGTGGACCAGATCGTGGACGTGGACAAGCACACCTTCGAGGACGCCTACGGCCTGCCGCTGTTCCAGTCCGTGGGCTACGTGGCCACCTCGGACAAGATCGCCGGCGTGGACAAGTACCAGCCCAACCAGACCGGCGTGTTCTGGAACGTCTCCGAGTGGAGCCGCAAGTAGGACGGTCGGGAACCGTTGACCGAGGCACTCCCCTTATGACCGCTGCGCGGGCGTGTGCACCACACGTCCGCGCAGCGTCGTGACCACCACTCGTTCAGAGGCAGCAAATGACTTCATACATTCTCAGGCGGCTCATCACGGCCGTGCTCATCCTGTTGGGCGCATCGTTCATCGTGTACCTCATGACGGCGGCGTCCGGAGACCCCCTGTGGGATCTCTACGGCAACCCCAACGCGCAACAGCTGATCCCGGCGCGCGTGGAGGCCCTCAACCTGGACACTCCGCCCGTGCTGCGCTACTTCACGTGGCTCGGCGGCGCGGCCGGGTGTCTCGTCCCCTTCGCGGACACCTGCTCCCTGGGTGTCAGCCGCGACGGCCAGCAGGTCACCGAGCTGCTGTCCTTCGCCATGACCCAGACCATCATGCTGGTCACGGTGGGCACCATCCTGGCGATCGTCGTGGGCATCACCCTGGGCATCGTCTCCGCCCTGCGCCAGTACTCCGGCCTGGACTACGGCATCACGTTCCTCACGTTCCTGTGCTTCTCCCTGCCGAGCTTCTGGCTCGCCGTGCTGCTCAAGGAGGTCGTGGCCATCCAGTTCAACGACTTCCTGCAGAAGCCGGTGATGTCCATGCTCACCCTGGTGGTGATCTCGCTCGTGGTGGGGTTCATCTGGTTCCTGGTCTCCTTCGGGCGGCTGCGCACCCGGCTGCTCCTGGGTGGTGCGGGCTTCGTGGTGACCTTCGCGATCATCTACTTCGTGCTGGCCACCGACTGGCTCAACCACCCGTTCCTGGGCATCCCGCTGATCGCCCTGACCGGCATCCTGGTGGCCGTGATCGCCACCGTGCTGATGGCCGGGCTGCGCAACAGGCGGGCGCTCTACGCCGCGCTGGGCACCGTGGTGGTGGGTCTCATCGTCTACTTCCCCGTGCAGTCCGCCTTCAAGAACGGCGGGATGCTGGTGGTCCTCGGGCTGGTGGTGGTGATGATCGCGCTCGGTGCGGCCATCGGCTACCTCGCCGGGGGCTACGACCGCGGCCAGGGCGCCCGGGTGGCCGGGGTCACGGGATTCTTCGTGGCCCTGCTCATCATTCTGGACCGCTTCATGCAGTCCTGGCCGGACTACGTGAACTCCAGCCACATCCGCGGCCGTCCGATCGCCACCGCCAACTCGGGCACCCCCGGGTTCACCGGTGACTTCTGGGCCACCGGCCTGGACCGCTTCACCCACCTGCTGCTGCCCACCATCTGTCTGACGCTGCTCGCACTGGCCTCCTACTCCCGGTACTCGCGCGCATCCATGCTGGAGATCATGGGCCAGGACTACATCCGCACCGCACGGGCCAAGGGCCTGTCGGAGCGCACCGTGGTCATGCGCCACGCGTTCCGCAACGCGCTCATCCCGCTGGCCACCCTCGTGGCCTTCGACATCGGCGGCCTGATCGGCGGAGCCATCATCACGGAGTCCGTGTTCGCCTTCACCGGCATGGGGCAGCTGTTCGTCCAGTCGGTGCGCAACGTGGACCCCAACCCGGTGATGGGCGTCTTCCTCGTCACCGGCATCGTCGCCATGGTCTTCAACCTGATCGCAGACCTGGTGTACTCCGTACTCGACCCGCGAGTGAGGGTGAAAGCATGAGCCAGCCACAACCCGTCGACGTCCCCACACCCGTGGAACAGGTCCCCGAGGCGGGCCAGAAGCGCGAGGACGTGCGCGGCAAGAGCCAGGGCCAGCTGGTCCGGCAGCGCTTCTTCGGCAACACCGGGGCGGTGGTCTCGGTGGTGGTCCTGCTGTTCATCGTGCTGCTGTCCGTGTCCTCCATCGGCATCGGCCCCATCCCGGGCTGGTGGAAGTGGGGCCCGGACGCCACCGGCACCGTGATGGACGGTGGCCGCCCCACCCTGTCCCTGCTGCCGCCCGGTCTGGGGGAGCACCCCTTCGGCCAGGACAACCTGGGCCGTGACCTCTTCGCCATGTGCATGCAGGGCACGCAGTACTCCCTGATCGTGATGCTCGTGGTGGGCCTGGTGGCGGGGGTCGTGGGCACCGTGATCGGCGGGCTCTCCGGCTACTTCCGTGGCTGGACCGAGGCCGTGCTGATGCGCCTGACGGACGTCATCATCATCATCCCGCTGGTCATCCTGGCCGCGCTGCTGGGCAGGCTGGCCATCTCGTGGGTGCGTTCCCACGGTCTGCCCACGTTCGCCACGGTGATCGCCCTGGGCCTGCTCATCGGCCTGGCCTCCTGGCCCGGGCTGGCGCGCCTGGTGCGCGGCGAGTTCCTGTCCCTGCGCGAGCGCGAGTTCGTGGACGCCGCCCGCCTGGCCGGCGCCTCCAGCGGCCGGATCATCTTCAAGCACATCCTGCCCAACACGGTGGGCGTGATCACGGTGAACATCACGCTGCTGATGTCCTCCGCGATCCTGCTGGAGACCTCGCTGTCCTACCTGGGTCTGGGCATCCAGGCCCCGGACTGGTCCCTGGGCCGGCTCATCAGCGAGAACCAGACGGCGTTCGCCACCCGGCCCTGGCTGTTCTGGTGGCCCGGTGTGTTCATCGTGGCCATCGCGCTGACGATTAACTTCATCGGCGACGGCCTCCGGGACGCCTTCGACCCCCGCCAGCGCAAGTTCAACCCCAAGCGCGCGCGGGACCTCGGCGAGGGCGCGGACGAGATGCACGAGCCCGCACCCGGCACCGCCACCGCGGGCACCGGCCCGGCGGCCCGGAGCGCCCGATGACCAGGCCGGCCTCACACGGTGTAGAGCACCGCGCTCGCGGCGAGCAGGAGAGCTGCCGTCGCGAGCGGGCCGGCCACCACGCGAGTGCGCACGGGTTCGACCCGCGGTTCCGCGGCGAAGACGTCCAGTTCGCCGGTGTCGATCTTGCGCTGCCACAGGCTGCGCACGCGGTGGGCGGCCGCCCCGGACGCTGTGGAGGTCAGGTCGCCCACGCGCACACCCCCGTCCGGGCGGGCGATGGGGTGGTTGCGGTTCACGGCGTCCGCTCCGGCGCGCAGCGCCGCTCCGGCGCCGGACGCGGGCAGGGCGAAGCTGGAGTGCGCGCGTTCCGCGGTGGCCACGGTCACGGCGAACCGGGTGCGCACGTCCACGATCCGGCCCCACGGGATGCTCACCGTGCGCACGGGGTTGACCAGACGGACCTCGTTCGGGTGGACCTCCAGGCGGGGCCGCCAGTACAGGGCGTACCCGAGCGCCACCAGCGCCAGGCAGCCGCACACCGCGGCGGCGTGCTGCGCACCCGTGCCACCCCAGCCCGTCACGGCCACCACGAGTCCCAGCAGCACCAGGAAGCCGGTCAGCCACGGCGCCGACGCCGCCCGGTAGGTCTCGTGCTCGGCGGCGGGCCGTTCCGGGGTCTTCGACATGGCCCCCATGCTAGGCAATGCGCGCGCGCCGCGACCGCGCGCCCCCTTCACGACACGATGGAGCACACACGATGAGCACCTCGCACCAGCCCGGCGGCATCCCCGAGGGCACCCCCGAACCGCACGGCGCGGGCCACGACTCCGGTGCCGCATCCGCCGACCCCGCCCGCGCACCAGGTGCGGCGGTCTCCGGCGACTCCGCTCGACAGGCGGGCACGGACGCCGCGGCGGGCACGGCGGCGTCGGCCGCGGAGCCCACGGCCGCCGAGCACAACGCCCCCTGGAACGGCGCCCAGGCCGGGGACGGCCGCGTGGCCACACCCGATGCCGACGCCGCCTCCGGATCCGCTGCCGCGGGAGCCACCGCGGTGGGAGCCGCCCCTTCGCAGGACGCCACCGCAACCACGACCGCCACCACGGCCGCGGGCGCCGAGAAGCGCCGTGGTCGCAGGGCCCAGCGCCCCGAGCCCGCCGCGCGCCGCGGCAGGGCCCGCACCACGGTGGCCCGTGGCGAGCCCGTGCTGAGCGTGCGGGGCCTGTCCGTGGACTTCGGGGTGGACCGCGAGTGGGTCCCGGCCGCGATCGACCTCGACTACGACGTGGCGGCCGGTGAGGTGCTCGCCATCGTGGGCGAGTCCGGATCGGGCAAGTCCGCGAGCTCCATGTCCATGCTGGGGCTGCTGCCCTCGAACGCCCGGGTGCGCGGCTCCGCGATGCTCGGCGGGGAGGAGCTGATCGGGCTGCGGGGCAGCGCGCTGCGGCGCGTGCGCGGCGAGGAGATCGCCGTGATCTTCCAGGAGCCCATGACCGCGCTGAACCCCGTGTACACGGTGGGCCAGCAGATTGTGGAGACCATCCGGCTGCACCGGGACATCTCGCCCACGGAGGCCGCCGAGCGCGCCAAGGAGATGCTCACCATGGTGGAGCTGCCGGACCCCGAGAAGGCGTTCCGCTCCTACCCCCACCAGCTCTCGGGCGGGCAGCGCCAGCGCGCGATGATCGCGCAGTCGCTCTCCTGCGACCCCAAGCTGCTGATCGCGGACGAGCCCACCACGGCGCTGGACGTGACCGTGCAGGCCGAGATCCTGGACCTGATCCGCAACCTCAAGGACCAGCTCGACTCCGCGGTCATCCTCATCACCCACGACATGGGCGTGGTGGCGGACCTCGCGGACAAGATCGCGGTCATGCAGAAGGGGGTGATCGTGGAGCAGGGAAGCGCCGCGCAGATCTTCTCCGCTCCGCAGCACCCCTACACCCGCTCCCTGCTGGAGTCGGTGCCCCACCTGGGCGAGGGCAACGAGGGGGACGAGTCCGTGGACATGGTGGCCACCCTCGAGCGCTCCCTGGCCATGCCCGTGGTGGACCGCAGCACCGCCGAGGAAGCGTCCATGGACACCCTCGCCCAGCGGGTGGTCGCGCCCGTGCTGCAGCTGAAGGACGTGGCCATCGAGTACCCCAAGCAGGGCCGCAACCCCGCCTTCCGTGCCGTGGAGGACGTCAGCCTCACCGTGGCCGCGGGGGAGACCGTGGGGCTCGTGGGCGAGTCCGGATCCGGCAAGACCACCATCGGCCGCGCCGCCGTGGGTCTGCTGCCCACGGTGGAGGGCTCCCTGGTGGTGGACGGCGTGGAGCTCGCGGGAGCCTCCCGCGCCACGCTGAACAAGGTGCGCAAGGAGGTGGGCATGGTCTTCCAGGACCCGTCCTCCTCCCTGAACCCGCGGCTGCCCATCGGCGAGTCCATCGGCGAGCCCATGTTCCTGGCCGGTGTGGCCAAGGGCGGGGAGCTGCAGAACCGGATCGAGCAGCTGCTGGACCAGGTGCGCCTGCCTCGCAACTACCGCAACCGCTACCCCCACGAGCTCTCGGGCGGGCAGAAGCAGCGTGTGGGCATCGCCCGGGCGCTGTCCCTGAAGCCCAAGCTGCTCGTGGCGGACGAGCCCACCTCGGCGCTGGACGTCTCCGTGCAGGCCACGGTGCTGGACCTGTTCGAGGAGCTGCAGGCGGAGATGGGCTTCGCGTGCCTGTTCGTGACCCACGACCTCGCGGTCATCGACCGGCTGGCCAACCGGATCGTGGTCATGCAGCACGGTCACATCGTGGAGCAGGGCTCCCGCGAGGCCGTGCTGCGCCACCCGGAGCAGGAGTACACCAAGCGGCTGCTCGCCGCCGTGCCCGTGCCCTCACCGGAGGAGCAGCGCGTGCGCCGCGAGCTGCGCCAGCAGATGGCCCAGCACGTGTCCTGAGGGGGGGGGTGGGGCTGTCCGTCGGCATCCTGCCGGGCGGCCCCACCCGTGCGGCCCGGTGCGTGAGACCACGTCCCGGGTCACCGGGAGGCGGCCGGGGCGCGCGCGAAAGGGCAGGTGCTCAGTCCCGCACGCCGAACAGCCAGGCGTCCGCCCGGTCCGTGTGGGGGTCCTCGAAGTTCACGAACGTGCGGCCCTTGGCCTCCACCACCCTGTACTCCTGGACCACCTCCAGGCTGAGGCGCTCGCGGTGCTCCACCTCCACGATCACCGCGGACGCCCCGGAGCGGTCGGGGAGGGTGGCGGGGTAGGCCAGGGCCGCCACCAGGATTTGGGGGGCCTTCTCGCGCCCCACGGCCCGCAGCTCGTCCAGGACGTCCTCCGGGGAGAGCTCCGCCGCGCGGGCCGGGTCCACCGAGTTCAGCTCGAACTCGCCGTCCTTGCCGCCCGTGACCAGGAACGCGGGAAAGGCCCCGTACTGGCCCACCTGCTCCTCCACGACCGCCTGCACGTGGCTCAGCGCGGTGTCCACGGTCTCCACCGCGGAGTCCGAGATCCACTGCCGCCAGGCGTTGTCGTGGTCCGCACGGGCCCGTGCCGCCTCGGCCTTAGTCATGCGGGACGTGCCCCGGGAAGGCGTGGAGCGGCGTCGTGATGAGTGAGCGGAGGACTGGGCCACGAAGGAGGTCTCCTTAGCGAGAGCGGGTGTGATGAGTCCAGGGTAGGCGCTCGCTAGACTGGTTCGGAACCAGTCAGCGAACACCAGGAGCATGCATGTCTGCGATCAATCGCGAACAGGTGGCGCACCTGGCCGAGCTCGCGCGCATCGAGATGTCGGACGAGGAGCTGGCCCGCGTGGCCGGCGAGCTCGAACTCATCGTCGATTCCGTGGCCTCGGTCAGTCGTGCCGCGGGTGAGGACGTCCCGGCCACGAGCCACCCGCTGCCGCTGCAGAACGTCTTCCGCGAGGACGTGGTAGGGGAGACCCTCACGCAGCACGAGGCCCTCCTGAACGCCCCGGACGCCCAGGACGGCAAGTTCCGGGTTCCCGCCATTCTGGACGGGGAGTGAGCATGAGCGAGTCCATCATTGAACTCTCGGCCGCGGAGCTCGCGGCGAAGCTCGCCGCCGGCGAGGTCTCCTCCGTGGAGGCCGTGCAGGCCCACCTGGAGCAGATCGGGGCCACGGACGGCACCGCGCTGGACCCCTCCGACCGCTCCCGCGGCACCGACGGGCTCAACGCGTTCCTGCACCGCAACACGGAGGAGGCCCTGGAGGTCGCCCGCGGTGTGGACGAGGCCCGCGCGAACGGCGAGGAGCTGCCCGAGCTGGCCGGTGTGCCGGTGGCGGTCAAGGACCTCATCGTCACGAAGGGCCAGCCCACCACGGCGGCCTCCCGCATGCTCGAGGGCTTCATGAGCCCCTACGACGGCACCGTGACCCGCAGGCTGCGCGCGGCACGGATGCCCATCCTGGGCAAGACCAACCTGGACGAGTTCGCCATGGGTTCCTCCACCGAGCACTCCGCGTTCGGGCCCACCCGCAACCCGTGGGACCTGACCAAGATCCCCGGTGGTTCCGGCGGCGGCTCGGCGGCCGCGGTCTCCGCGTTCCAGGCGCCCCTGGCGCTCGGCACGGACACCGGCGGCTCCATCCGCCAGCCCGCGGCCGTGACCGGCACCGTGGGCGTGAAGCCCACCTACGGCTCGGTGTCCCGCTACGGCGTGATCGCCATGGCCTCTTCCCTGGACCAGGTGGGCCCGTGCTCGCGCACCGTGCTGGACGCCGCCCTGCTCCACGAGGTCGTGGGCGGCCACGACCCCGCGGACTCCACCTCCCTGACGGATCCCGTGGGCTCCTACGCGCGCGCCGCGCGCGAGGGCGCCGCGGACGGTGGGCTCAAGGGCCTGCGCGTGGGCGTGGTCAGGCAGCTCACCGGCGAGGGCTTCCAGGCCGGGGTCCAGCAGCGGTTCGAGGAGTCCCTGGAGCTGCTGCGCGGCGCCGGGGCGCAGATCGTGGAGGTCGAGGCACCCAACTTCGAGTACGCCCTGGGTGCCTACTACCTCATCATGTCCTCGGAGGTCTCCTCCAACCTGGCCAAGTACGACGGCGTCCGGTTCGGTCTGCGCGTCACGCCCGAGGGCTCGCCCACCATCGAGAAGGTCATGGGGGCCTCCCGCGCCGCGGGCTTCGGGGACGAGGTCAAGCGCCGCATCATCCTGGGCACCTACGCGCTGTCCGCCGGGTACTACGACGCCTACTACGGCTCCGCCCAGAAGGTGCGCACCCTGGTCCAGCGGGACTTCGCGGCGGCGTTCGAGCAGGCGGACGTGCTGATCTCGCCCACCGCACCGACCACCGCTTTCGACATCGGCGGCGTGGACGAGTCCGCGGACCCCATGCAGATGTACCTCAACGACATCGCCACCATCCCCACCAACCTGGCGGGGATCCCGGCCATCTCGCTGCCCGGGGGGCTCGCACCGGAGGACGGGCTGCCCGTGGGGATTCAGTTCATGGCCCCCACGCGCGAGGACGCCCGTGTGTACCGGGCCGGTGCCGGGCTGGAGCGGCTGCTCACCGAGCAGTGGGGCGGGCCGCTGTGGAGCCGGCGCGGCGACGTCGTCCGGACCGTTCGTGACTTTGCGGCCACGGCCGCGCAGGGAGGCAAGTGATGAGTCAGGACGTGCTGTCCTTCGAGGAGGCCCTCGAGCGCTACGACCCCGTCCTGGGGTTCGAGGTGCACGTGGAGCTGAACACGAAGACCAAGATGTTCGACGCCGCCCCCAACACCTTCGGGGACGAGCCGAACACGAACGTGACGCCCGTGTCCCTGGGGCTGCCCGGTGTGTTGCCGGTGGTCAACGGCAAGGCTGTGGAGTCCGCCATCAAGCTGGGGCTGGCGCTGAACTGCTCGATCGCGGAGAAGTGCCACTTCGCGCGGAAGAACTACTTCTACCCGGACACGCCCAAGAACTTCCAGACCTCCCAGTTCGACGAGCCCATCGCGTACGAGGGCTACCTGGACCTGGAGCTGGCGGACGGCACCGAGTTCCGCGTGGAGATCGAGCGGGCGCACATGGAGGAGGACGCCGGCAAGCTCACCCACATGGGCGGCGACGCCGGGCGCATCCAGAACGCGCACTACTCCCTGGTGGACTACAACCGGGCGGGTGTGCCGCTCATCGAGATCGTCACCAAGCCCATCGTGGGCGCGGGGGAGCGGGCACCGGAGCTGGCGCGGGTGTACGTCGCGGCCATCCGCGAGATCGTGAAGAACCTGGGGATCTCGGACGCCCGCATGGAGCGCGGCAACGTGCGGTGCGACGCGAACGTGTCCCTGATGCCCAAGGGCGCCACGCAGTTCGGCACCCGCTCGGAGACCAAGAACGTGAACTCGCTGCGGGCCGTGGAGCGCACCGTGCGCTACGAGATCCAGCGCCACGCCGCGGTGCTCGCGGCGGGGGAGAAGGTCACCCAGGAGACCCGGTTCTGGCACGAGGACACCCGCTCCACCACCGCGGGCCGCCCCAAGTCCGACGCCGACGACTACCGCTACTTCCCCGAGCCGGACCTCGTGCCCGTGGTCACCACCGCGGACTGGATCGAGGAGATCCGTGCCACCCTGCCCGAGCCGCCGGCGGAGCGGCGCAGGCGCCTGAAGGCGGACTGGGGCTACTCGGACGAGGAGTTCCGGGACGTGGTCAACGCCGGTGTGCTGGACGAGATCGAGCAGACCATCGCCGCCGGCGCCACGGCCGCGGTGGCCAGAAAGTGGTGGATGGGCGAGATCGCCCGCCTCGCCAAGCAGCGTGAGGTGGAGATCGCGGACCTGTCCGTGACCCCCGCGCACGTGGTGGAGCTGAACCAGCTCATCGAGGGCGGGAAGATCAACGACAAGCTCGCCAAGAAGGTGCTCGGCTTCGTGGTCGAGGGCGAGGGCACGCCGGGCGAGATCGTCGAGGCCCGTGGCCTCGCGGTGGTCTCGGACGAGGGCGCGCTCTCCACCGCCGTGGACGACGCCATGGCCCAGATGCCGGACGTCGTGGAGAAGATCCGGGGTGGCAAGGTGCAGGCCGTGGGAGCCCTGATCGGGCCCGTCATGAAGGCCACGCGCGGGCAGGCGGACGCCGGACGGGTGCGTCAGATCATCCTGGAGAAGCTCGGCGTACAGGGCTGAGTCCGCGCGCTCCTGAGGGGGCACAGGGAAGACGGATCACCACGGACCGGTCGGGTTCTCTGCGGAGAGCTCGGCCGGTCCGTCGTCGTTCCTGGAGGGGTGCGGGGAGCCGACGTCCTCGGAGCCCCGGGACACCACGCACCCCTGGGCACCGCGCACCCCCGATTACGTCACGATTGTCTGCCCGAATTGCGCTCCCGCCCTTCCTGGGGGAGCATGCAGAGGTTAGGCTTTCCTAAGTTCAGCTGTCGGGCGGAAGATCGGGGACGGACGTGGGTCCAGGCAAGAAGGGGACGTGCCGCGAGTACGCGAGCGTGGAGGAGCGAGCGGTGTCCCTGGCGCACCGCATGCTCGCGGGTGCCGGTGAGGCCTCGGTCGTGGCGTACCGCCTGGACGGGCACCCCGCGCTGACGTCCGTGGCCCACGGCCTCACGCGCCACGGCGAGCTGGTTCTCGCCACGTCCGTGGACCCCGAGGTGGTGGATCCCGGGCTGCTCGTGGTGGGTGAGCCGCTGGACGTCCGCATGGACATCACCAAGGTGGCCCCGGAGCCCGGCATGCGCATCGTCTCCGCGAGCGCGCACCTGCTGGCGAGCCTCGAGTGGGTGGACCCGCTGGACGCGTCCCTGCTCATGGGCACCGGGGAGCTGCCGGAGCTGGTCACGGCCGTGGCCTGCGCCCCCGGGGGTCGCCTGGCCGTGCTCGACGTCGCCCGCGTGGTCCTCCACGACGGCACCGGCGCCACGCCGTTGACGCTCGGGTGCATCCAGGAGCACCGCCGCCGGGGTGGTGGCCGCGCGGAACGGGTCCAGGAGCTGGAGTCCACCGCGCTGGACGTGGTCATGGGCGTGGACCGGGTGGACCTCGCCACCATGTGCGACGCCGCCGAGCAGGGCTGGATGCCGGCGCACCTTCTCACGCAGAGACCCACCACGGGGGGCTGCGCCCACACGCTGGAGCGGGACTTCGTGGTGGACGTGGACGTCACGGGTGTGACCGTGCTGCGTCACGGGGCTCGCGTGACCAGCGTCTACTTCATGCCGTTTCCCCGTCCGGACGCCGACGCCGGGAACCTGGCGGAAGCCGTGCGCTCGCTGCTGGGCGCCCACGTCACCGCCTGAGGCAGAACGCCCGGGAACGTCGGGCTGGCCGCCGTCACGGCACGACGTGCAGAAGACCGCGAGTCCGGTGACTCGCGGTCTTCTGCGTGTGGGTGAGGCCCCGGGGGACCGAGGTGACCGGCGAACCGGCCTGACGAGACTTACGCGGCCTCGTAGCTGCTGCAGTTGGCGTCCGCGGTGACCTCGATGGAGGACGCGGTGCACAGCAGATCCTTGTTGAACGTGCACTCCAGGCGCTGGCAGGCGCCCACCTGGCCGTTGGCGGTGGGCAGGCCACCGCGGGCGTCCAGGGAGATGAAGGTGGTGCAGGACGCCTCGGAGCCCTGGCCTCCCACGGTGATGGCGGGGGCGGTGCAGCCGTTGTCGTTGAAGGCGCAACCGGTGGCGGTGCAGGCGGAAACAGTGGTGAGAGTGGCCATGGTCTTCTCCTGTGGTTCGAGTGGTGCTCGTCATCGGTGGTCGATTGGTGACGACACTAAAACCATTTTCCGGAGCGCGCCAGTAAGTTCATCCTTACATTAGCGGATTGTTTTCTAATTCCTGGCGAATAACTTCCTGAATTCAGCAGAGCCTCAGCTCATTAAGAAATTGAGATGTTTCCTAATCAGGTGAGCAGTGTCCCGGTCAGGGCGTAGGCGGCGAAGCCCGCCAGGAAGCCCAGGAGGAAGTTCTTGGAGGCCAGGTTCACCAGCACGGCGGCCAGCGCGGCGAGGACGAGTCGGGTGAGCTGCACCCCGGAGTCCGCCTCGATGAGCGTGTAGGCCACGAGGATGAGCATGAGCCCGGCGGGCAGCAGGGTGGCGAGCTCCTCGAGCCCTTCCCGGTCTCGGAAGCGGTGGGCCACCTGCACGGGGATGAACCGCAGGGCGAACGTCACGGCGGCGCAGACGATGATGGCGGCAATCATCTCAGCCCTTCCGTCCGGTGCTCCGCGGGGCGCTCCCGCGCGGTGGGTGCCGGACCATGACCACGCACAGCACGGCGTAGCAGGCCATGGCTCCGAGCAGGAACAGGCTGCGGGGCAGCAGCAGCCCCACCCCGATCGACACCAGGGCGGCCATGACGATCCTGACCCGCTGGGTCGCGGCGGTGATCGCGCCGACGAACAGCAGCGCGAACAGTCCCGTGAGGGCGAAGTCGAAGCCGTCGAAGGACGGGGGGATGAGACCTCCGGCGAAGGCGCCCACGGTGGCCCCGAGCACCCAGTAGACGTGGGAGACGCCCTGGATCATCATCAGCTGGTGCTGCGTGGTGGGGTGCACGCCGCTGGTGATCAGGGCGTAGGCCTCGTCGGTGAGCGCGTACGGGCCGTAGATCTTCGCGGCGGGGGAGTGCAGCAGGCCCGTGGGGTACGAGAAGCCGTAGAACACGTGCCTGCTGTTCACGAGCAGGGTGGTCACCGCGATCTGCACGAGCCCGGCCCCGGCCGCCACCAGCCCCACCAGGAGGAACTCGATGGAGCCGGCGAAGACCACCAGTGCCGTGAGGGGTGCGAGGAAGGGGGCGAAGCCCAGGGAGACGGTGTAGGCGCCGAACGCCATTCCCAGGGGCAGGTACCCCATGGCCACGGGCAGCGTGACCTTCAGGGCCCATGGCAGGCTGCCCTTGGTGGTGTCCATGTGTGAAGAGTGCTCCTGGTCCGCTCGCGCTCGTGACTTCCGGGTCACGGTAGCGCGGGATGCGCACCCCGGGGGCTCACGGCCCGCCTCGCGCTCTGTAATGTGTGTCACATGGCTTCCCGTTACGCGACTCCCGCGGACCTCGTGACCACCCCTCGTCTCACCGCCGTGCGGGCGGACCCTCACGGGCCCGCCGTGGTCCTCCGGCAGGAACTCTCCTCGGACGCCACCCGCTACGTCACGCACGCGTGGTCGGTCCCGAGCACGGGTGAGCCCGGGCAGCTCACGCACGGCGACAAGGGGGTCCGGGAGGTGTGCCCCACCCCCACCGGATCCCTGTGGTTCACCTCCGACCGCCCCGCACCGGCTGACGAGGACAAGCACACGCGGCTGTGGCTGCTGCCCGAGCACGGGGAGGCACGGATGGTGCTGGACGCGCCCGAGGGGATCTCCGGCCTGCAGCTGGGCGGGAACCGGCTGTTCTTCGTCTCCGGCCTGTATCCCGCTGCCCGCGGGGCGCAGGACGAGTTCGCCCGCAACCGGGAGATCCACGACCGCCGCAAGGAGAGCGGCGCGAGCGGGGTGCTGCACGAGCGCTCACCCATCCGCTTCTGGGACCACGACCTCCCCGCCGCGCAGGACGCCCTGTGGTTCCTGGACACCACTGCGCTGGTTCCGGGGGAGGACGCCGCGGCCGCGGTGCACCGCGTGGCACTGCCCCCGGGGCGGCTGGGGCACGTCTCCGTGGCCCCGGACGGCACCTGGCTGCTCGTGGAGCTCGACGTGCTGCTCCCCTCGGGGGCGCAGCGCGGCCAGCTCTGGCGTGTTCCCGCCCCCGGCACCCCGGGCCGCGACGGCGCGGACTCCGAGCCGCAGCTGCTCCACGACGCCGCCGAGGACTGCACGTGGGCGCCCGGTGCCGTCAGCCCGGACGGGACGCGCGCCCTGCTCGTCCGCGAGCGGCTGTGGCGGGACGGTGTGAACATGGCGCTGTCCACCTGGGTGCGGGAGATGGCCACGGGTGAGGAGACCGAGGTGGTGCCCGCGGACGAGCACTGGGCGGAGGACGCGCAGTGGCTGGACGACGAGACCTTCGTCTGCACGAGCGACCACCGCGGCCGCGGCATCGTGCTGCGCGTGCACTGCCCCCGCGGCGGGGTCGTGCACAGGTCAGTCGAGGCCGGCGGCACGGGACAGGACTGGACCTACTCCTCGGTGCGCGTGGCTGGTGCGGAGCTCGTGGGGCTGCGCGCGGACTACGCCCACCCGCCGCAGCTGGTGCGCTGGCCCGCGGAACCGGACGCGGCGGCGTCGTCCGCCGGGGATCGTGACGGGACGGCCCAGGGCCCGGCGCACGCGGGTGGGGGCGCGACGACGCCGCACCCTGCGCCCCGCGTGGAGCCCACCGCGGTGCCCGGGCTGGTTCCCGAGGACACCGTGCCCGGCCGCCTGGAGGAGGTCACCGCCACGGCCGAGGACGGCACCCCGATCCGGGCGTGGCTCGCGCTGCCGCAGGACGAGGCAGAGGGCACGGCGCGGCGCGGCCACCCGCTCGTGGTGTTCGTGCACGGCGGACCGTGGGGCTCCAGCAACCAGTGGAGCTGGCGCTGGAACCCGTGGCCGTTCGTGGCCCGCGGGTACGCGGTGCTGCTGCCGGACCCTGCGATCTCCACGGGCTACGGCCAGGAGATGATCGAGCGCGGGCAGCAGGAGCTGGGCGGCTCGCCGTTCACGGACGTGATGGCGCTCGTCGCGGCCGCCACCGGGCGCGCGGACATCGACCCCGGTCGCCAGGCCCTGATGGGCGGGTCCTACGGCGGGTACATGGCCAACTGGGTGGCCACGCACACGGGCACGAGGTTCCGGTGCATCGTGACCCACGCGTCCCTCTGGAACCTGGACGCGATGGGTGCGACCACGGACAACACCCTCTGGCGCGAGGCCATGGGACCCCGGCAGGCCGCCGAGTACTCCCCGCACCGGTTCGCCGAGGACATCGCGGTGCCCCTGCTGGTGATCCACGGCGACAAGGACTACCGGGTGCCCGTCTCGCAGGGTCTCGAGCTGTGGGCGGACCTGCAGAGCCGCACCTCGGTGGAGGGCCACCGCTTCCTCTACTACCCGGACGAGGGGCACTGGATCCTCAAGCCCGCCAACGCGCGGACCTGGTACGAGACCACGCTCGCGTTCCTCGGCGAGCACGTGCTGGGGGACCAGTGGCACACCCCGGAGCTGCTGGGCTGAGGGGCACGGCCCCGAGGGCGGAGAGATCCATCACGTGTGCGCGGGCCGCAGGCGCGGGGGAGTAGAATCACCACGACTCCCCTCTGCCTCTATCTGTGAAGAGAGACCTGTGTATGTCTGAAAACACCGCCCAGCGCGCCGATCTGCGCAACGTGGCCATCGTGGCCCACGTTGACCACGGCAAGACCACCATCGTCGATGCCATGCTCCAGCAGACGCACGCGTTCTCCAGCCACGGGGAGGTCGAGGAGCGGGTCATGGACTCGGGTGACCTGGAGCGCGAGAAGGGCATCACGATCCTCGCCAAGAACACCACGGTGTTCTACGACGGCCCCGCCGCGAACGGTGAGACCATCACCATCAACGTGATCGACACCCCCGGCCACGCGGACTTCGGCGGCGAGGTGGAGCGCGGGCTGTCCATGGTGGACGGCGTGGTCCTGCTCGTGGACGCCTCCGAGGGCCCGCTGCCGCAGACCCGCTTCGTGCTGCGCAAGGCCCTGGAGGCCAAGCTGCCCGTGATCGTGGTCGTGAACAAGGTGGACCGCCCGGACGCCCGCATCGAGGAGGTCGTCTCGGACACCATGGACCTGCTGCTGGGCCTGGCCTCGGACATCGCCGAGGACCACCCGGACATGGACCTGGACGCCGTCCTGGACGTGCCCGTGGTCTACGCCTCGGGCAAGGCCGGGCGCGCCTCCACCGAGCAGCCCGCCAACGGCGAGCTGCCGGAGAACGAGGACCTCGAGCCGCTGTTCAAGACGATCATCGAGCACATCCCGGCTCCGTCCTACAACCCCGTGGGCGTGCTCCAGGCCCACGTGACCAACCTGGACGCCTCCCCGTTCCTGGGCCGTCTGGCACTGCTGCGCATCTTCAACGGCACCCTCAAGAAGGGCCAGACCGTGGCCTGGGCCCGGCACGACGGCACCCTGAAGTCCGTGCGCATCTCCGAGCTGCTTGCCACCAAGGGCCTGGACCGCGTGCCCGCCGAGAGCGCCGGCCCCGGTGAGATCGTGGCCGTGGCGGGCATCGAGGACATCACCATCGGTGAGACCCTCACCGACCTGGAGAACCCCGAGCCGCTGCCGCTGATCACCGTGGACGATCCCGCGATCTCCATGACCATCGGCATCAACACCTCTCCGCTGGCCGGGCGCGTCAAGGGCGCCAAGGTCACCGCGCGCCAGGTGAAGGACCGCCTGGACAAGGAGCTGATCGGCAACGTGTCGCTCAAGATCCTCCCCACCCAGCGTCCGGACGCCTGGGAGGTCCAGGGCCGCGGTGAGCTCGCCCTGGCCATCCTGGTGGAGCAGATGCGCCGCGAGGGCTTCGAGCTCACGGCGGGCAAGCCCCAGGTGGTGACCAAGACCGTGGACGGCAAGGTGCACGAGCCGTACGAGCACATGACCATCGACGTCCCCGAGGAGTACCTCGGTGCGGTCACGCAGCTGATGGCCGGCCGCAAGGGCCGCATGGAGGGCATGTCCAACCACGGCACCGGGTGGGTGCGCATGGAGTTCAAGGTGCCCTCCCGCGGTCTGATCGGCTTCCGCACCAAGTTCCTCACGGACACCCGCGGCGCGGGCATCGCGTCCTCCTACGCCGATGGCTACGAGCCGTGGGCCGGGGACATCGAGTACCGCACCAACGGCTCCATGGTGGCGGACCGGGCCGGCGTGGTGACCCCGTTCGCCATGATCAACCTGCAGGAGCGCGGCTCGTTCTTCGTGGAGCCCACCTCAGAGGTGTACGAGGGCATGATCGTGGGCGAGAACTCCCGCGCCGACGACATGGACGTGAACATCACCAAGGAGAAGAAGCTCACCAACATGCGTGCGGCCTCCTCCGAGACGTTCGAGAACCTCACCCCGCCGCGCAAGCTCACGCTCGAGGAGAGCCTGGAGTTCGCCCGCGAGGACGAGTGCGTGGAGGTGACCCCGGAGGCCATCCGCATCCGCAAGGTCGTGCTGGACGCGAACGAGCGCATGAAGGTCGCGCGCGCCCGGGCCCGCGCCTGATCGTGGTCCTGCCTCAGTACCCGGGCGGGGGACACGCCACCGAGGGTGCAGTGGACTCACTGCTGCCCGAGGGCGTGGACCCCGCCCGGGCGCGTCTGCTCTTCGTGCACGCCCACCCGGACGACGAGGCCGTGAACACCGCGGCGACCATGGGTCACTACAGCGCGCTCGGCGCCTGCACGGTCCTGCTCACCATGACGCGCGGTGAACGGGGCGAGGTGATCCCGCCCGCCCTGCAGCACCTGGAGGTGGGTCACCCGGACTGCCCGGACGCGGACGGCACCGCCCTGGGCCTGTACCGGATCTCCGAGCTCGACGACGCCGCGGCGGCCATGGGCCTCACGGACCGGTTCTACGCGGGGGAGCCCCCCGCACTGGACGCGGCCCTGGGCTTCGCCAACGGTGCTGGGAAGTACGTGGACTCCGGCATGAGCTGGGGTCCGGACGGCCACGCCCGACCGGCGGCGGACGTCTCCCCGGCAGCTCTGACCGCCGCGGACACGGACGAGGCCGCGGCACACGTGGCCGCCGCGATCCGGGCCCTGCGCCCGCACGCGGTGGTCACGTACGCGGACGACGGCGGCTACGGCCATCCCGACCACGTGGCCACCCACCGGGTGACCCTTCGTGCCGTGGCGCTGGCCGCCGCCACCGACGACGCCGAGGACGATCCCTGGTCCGTGCCCCTCACGTGGGGGATCGAGAGCGAGGTGGATCCGCGGGACCACCGGCTGCAGGCCGCGATCCACGGGGACCTCGAGGTGAAGCGGGCAGCCATGGCAGCCCACGCCACCCAGATCGTGCTCACCGGGGGTCCCGGGGACACCGGGTACACGATGTCCAACGGCGTCCCCCAGACCATCAACGCCACTGAGACGTTCCGGCTGCTCGATCGGCGCCTCCCGTGAGCGGCGGCACGCGCCGCACCGCGCCCTGGGACTCCGGGGGAGGGGCGGAGGAGCGGCCGGGGGCGGCGTCGTCGGCGCTGACCGCGCTGCTCACCGGCGTGCTGGTGGGCGCGGTGGCCACCACCATGCACGGTGGGATCTTCTACGGCGACGGCTGGTGGCTGCCGTGGGGTCTCGTGTTCTCGGGTGCGCTGCTGCTGTGCGCTGGCGTGTGGTGCGGGACCTCCACGCGGCGGGTGTGGGCCGCGGCGGTGCCCGGTCTGCTCACCTACCTCATCGCGTGGGCGGGCGCCTACCTCCGGGGACGCTCGGTGCTGGTGGTGACCTCCTGGGACGCTCCCATCGGTGTGGTGGGCATCCTGTGGTTCGTGGTGGTCTTCGCGGCGGTCATGGTCGCGGTGATTGTGACGGGACGTTGGCTCGTCCGTCAGCGCACGCGGTAGCGTCGGGGGCCGTCGCTAGAATGTTCGAAGACCTGAGAACTGAAGGAGAGGTTCGACAACCGTGACTTACGTGATTGCTCAGCCCTGCGTGGACGTCAAGGACAAGGCGTGCGTGGAGGAATGCCCCGTGGACTGCATCTACGAGGGTGAGCGCTCCCTCTACATCCACCCGGACGAGTGCGTGGACTGCGGTGCGTGCGAACCGGTGTGCCCCGTGGAGGCCATCTACTACGAGGACGACACCCCGGACGAGTGGGCCGACTACTACAAGGCGAACGTGGAGTTCTTCGACGACCTCGGCTCCCCGGGCGGAGCCGCGAAGCTCGGCAACACCCACAAGGACCACCCGCTGATCGCCGACCTGCCCCCGCAGAACCAGGACTGAGCCGGTGAGCGAGCGCGGCGGCTTCGGCCTGGACCTGCCCGACTACCCCTGGAACTCCCTGGCCCCGTACCGGGAGCTCGCCGCGGAGCACCCGGACGGCGTGGTGGACCTCTCCATCGGGACGCCGGTGGACCCCACGCCCCTGGTGGTCCAGGACGCGCTGGCCGCCGCCGCGGACGCCCCCGGCTACCCCACCACCCACGGGACCGCGGCGCTGCGCGAGGCCGTGGTGGCCTGGTACGCCGAGCGCCGGGGCGTTGCGGGCCTGGACCCGGAGGCCGTGATGCCCACCGTGGGCTCCAAGGAACTGGTCGCGTGGCTGCCGCTGCTGCTGGGGCTCGGCCCCGGGGACGTGGTGGTGCGGCCCGTGGTGGCGTACCCCACCTACGACATCGGCGCCCGGCTGGCCGGGGCGGAGTCCGTGGCCGCCGACTCCCTGGACGAGCTGGACCCCGCGGTGCGTGAGCGCGTGCGCATGGTCTGGGTCAACTCCCCGGGCAACCCCACGGGCATCGTGCGGGACGCGGACTCGCTGCGCGGCCTCGTGGACCAGGCCCGCGCGCAGGGCGCGGTGGTGGTCTCGGACGAGTGCTACGCCGAGCTCGGGTGGGGCCGCTGGGATCCCGCCGAGGGTGGCGAGCCCGTGCCCTCCGTGCTGGACCCGCGCGTGAGTGGAGGGGACACCTCCCTGCTGCTCAGCGCGTACTCCCTGTCCAAGCAGTCGAACCTCGCGGGGTACCGGGCGGCGTTCCTGGCCGGTGATCCCGCGCTCATGCGATCGCTGGTCAACTCCCGCAAGCACGCGGGCATGATCGTGGCGTACCCCGTTCAGGAGGCCATGCGCGTGGCCCTGGGGGACAGCGCCCACGTGGCCGCGCAGAAGAGCCTCTACCGCGCCCGCCGGGCCGCGCTGAAGCCCGCGGTGGAGGCGTTCGGTCTCACCGTGGAGCACTCGGAGGCGGGGCTGTACCTGTGGGGCACCGCAGGGGAGGACACCTGGACCACCGTGGAGCGCTTCGCCCGCCAGGGCATCGTGGTGGGCCCCGGAACGTTCTACGGCGAGGCCGGGGCGGGCCACGTCCGGCTCGCCCTCACCGCCACCGACGAGCGCGTGGCCGCCGCCGTGGAACGGCTGGACCGGGCGCGCTGAGCCCCACCCCCGCGCGGTGAGCCCCGCCTGCGTGCTCCGGGGGCAAGTGGAATCCCCCGCGCGGCACCGAGTAGGTTGGTGGGGGATCAATCTGCACTTCCACCGGTGCGCGTCCGCCTGCCGCCACGAGGACGTGGTGGACCGGGGCGCGGCCCCCGTCGTGGAACATCCGAGCACAACGTGAAGGACACATCATGGCAGACGCCAAGAAGACCACCGGCAAGGTGGAGCTGACCTACGAGAAGGGCAAGTCCCTCGAGTTCCCCGTGCTGGAGGTCACCGAGGGCAACCAGGGCTACAACATCGGCTCCCTGCGCAAGGAGACCGGCAACGTCAGCTTCGATCCCGGTTTCGTGAACACCGCCAACACCCACTCCTCGGTGACCTACATCGACGGAGAGCAGGGCATCCTGCGCTACCGCGGCTACCCCATCGAGGAGCTCGCGGAGCACTCCAACTTCCTGGAGACCGCCTACCTGCTGATCTACGGCGAGCTGCCCACCCGTGAGCAGTACGAGGACTTCCAGCACCGGATCACCACGCACACCATGGTGCACGAGGACATCAAGCTGTTCTTCAACGGCTTCCCCCGCTCCGCGCACCCCATGCCGGTGCTCTCCTCGGCGGTCTCGGCGCTGTCCACGTTCTACTCCGACTCCCTGGACCCCTTCAACAAGGAGCAGGTGGAGATCTCCACCATCCGCCTGCTCGCCAAGGTCCCCACCCTGGCCGCGTACGCGTACAAGAAGTCCGTGGGAGAGCCCATGCTCTACCCCCACAACGACCTCAACTACGCCGAGAACTTCCTGCGCATGTGCTTCGGCGTGCCGGCCTCGGACTACGAGGTGGACCCGGTGGTTGCCAAGACCCTGGACATCCTGTTCATGCTCCACGCCGACCACGAGCAGAACTGCTCCACCTCCACCGTGCGCCTGGTGGGCTCCTCCCACGCGAACATGTTCGCGTCCGTCTCCGCGGGCATCAACGCCCTCTACGGCCCGCTGCACGGCGGCGCCAACGAGGCCGTGCTGGCCATGCTGGACCAGATCCAGAACCGCGGGCTCTCCGCGGACGAGTTCATGGAGAAGGTCAAGAACAAGGAGGACGGTGTCCGCCTCATGGGCTTCGGGCACCGTGTCTACAAGAACTACGACCCCCGCGCCCGTATCATCAAGGGCTACGCGCACGACGTCCTGGCCAAGATGGGCGGCAACAACGAGCTGCTGGACCTGGCCATCGGCCTGGAGGAGAAGGCGCTTGCGGACGACTACTTCGTGGAGCGCAAGCTGTACCCGAACGTGGACTTCTACACCGGGCTGATCTACAAGGCCATGGGCTTCCCGGAGAAGATGTTCACCGTGCTCTTCGCGATCGGCCGCCTGCCCGGCTGGATCGCCCAGTGGCGCGAGATGATCGAGGACCCGGAGACCAAGATCGGCCGTCCCCGCCAGCTCTACGTGGGCGAGGGCGAGCGCCACTACCCCACGGCCAGCTGATCCCCGCGCAGCGGGTACGACGCCGCCCCGGTCACCTTCTCGGTGACCGGGGCGGCGTCGTCGGGGGAGGGGCTCAGCCCTCGTAGCCGTTGGGGTTGTTCTTCTGCCAGTTCCAGTGGTCCCGGCACATGGTGTCGATGTCGCGGTCCGCGGACCAGCCCAGGTCCGCGAGGGCGGAGGCAGGATCGGCGTAGGACACGGCGGCGTCGCCGGGCCGGCGCGGGGCGATCTCGTAGGGGATCTCCCGCCCGGAGGCCTTCTGGAACGCGTCGCGGACCTCCAGCACGGAGTAGCCGCGACCGGTGCCCAGGTTCCACACGTGCACCCCGGGATCCTGCGCGATCCGGTCCAGGGCCCGGAGGTGGCCGTCCGCGAGGTCCACCACGTGGATGTAGTCGCGCACGCCGGTGCCGTCCGGGGTGGGGTAGTCGTCGCCGAAGACCATGAGCTTCTCCCGGCGCCCCACGGCCACCTGCGCCACGAAGGGCATGAGGTTGTTGGGGATCCCGGAGGGGTCCTCGCCGATCCGGCCGGACTCGTGGGCGCCCACCGGGTTGAAGTAGCGCAGCAGCGCCACTGACCAGCGCTCGTCCGAGGCCGCGAGGTCCGCGAGCATGTCCTCGATGTGCTCCTTGGTGCGCCCGTAGGGGTTCTGCGCGTCCATGGACAGCTTCTCGGTCAGCGGCATGGTCTCCGGCGCGCCGTACACCGTGGCGGAGGAGGAGAACACGATGGACCGGCACCCGCTCTCCTCCATGGCCCACAGCAGGTTCACGGTGCCGCTCACGTTGTTCGTGTAGTACCACAGGGGCTTCTGCGCGGACTCGCCCACGGCCTTGAGCCCCGCGAAGTGGATCACGGCGTCCGGACGGTGCTCCCGGAACACGCGGTCCAGCCCGGGGCGGTCCAGCAGGTCCACCTCCTCGAAGGCGGTGACGTCCCGGCCGGCCAGTTCGGCCACCCGGTCCAGTGACGTGCGGGACGAGTTGGAGAGGTTGTCGAGCACCACCACGTCGTGGCCTGCCTGCAGCAGGGCCAGGACGGTGTGCGAGCCGATGTAGCCGGTTCCCCCGGTGACGAGAATCTTCATGGGCTCCACCCTATCGAGTGCGCCCGGCAAGCACGTGCGGCCGGTCCCGTTGCCAGGACCGGCCGCACACACCGGGGTGACGACGCCGCGGCGCTCAGTTCGCGTGCAGCACCGAGTTCAGCTCCACGGAGCCGCCGCTGCGGGGCAGGGCCTCCACGGCGCCGTTCACGGAGTTGCGGCGGAACAGCAGGTTGTCGACGCCCGAGAGCTCGGCGGCCTTGACCACGCGGGGTTCCCCGGCGGCGTCGTCCAGCAGGGAGACCCTGGTGCCGGCGGTGACGTAGAGCCCGGCCTCCACCACGCAGTCGTCGCCGAGGGAGATGCCCACGCCGGCGTTGGCGCCGAGCAGGCAGCGCTCGCCCAGCGTGATGCGCTGCTTGCCGCCGCCGGAGAGGGTGCCCATGATGGACGCCCCGCCGCCCACGTCCGTGTGGTCGTGGACCACCACGCCCGCGGAGATCCGGCCCTCCACCATGGCCGCGCCCAGGGTGCCGGCGTTGAAGTTCACGAAGCCCTCGTGCATGACCGTGGTGCCCTCGCCCAGGTGGGCACCCAGGCGCACGCGGTCCGCGTCCCCGATGCGCACGCCGGAGGGGACCACGTAGTCCACCATGCGGGGGAACTTGTCCACGGCGAAGACCGTGACCGGCCCGCCCGCGCGCAGGCGCAGCAGGGCGCCGGTGAGCTCCTCGGCGAGGACGGGGCCGCGGCTGGTCCACGCCACGTTGGCGAGCAGCCCGAAGACGCCGTCCAGGTTGAGCGTGTTGGGCTTCGCGAGCCGGTGCGAGAGCAGGTGCAGCCGGAGGTACGCGTCCGCTGTGTCCCGCGGGGCCTCGTCCAGGTTCACCACGGAGGTCACGATCTCCGAGCGCACGTTGCGGTCCGGGTCCGTGGTCGCGGCGACCCGCAGGTCCGCCTCGTAGCTGGTGTCCGGGTTCGCGCTCAGGGCGGGGGCCGGGTAGAAGACGTCCAGCACGGTGCCCTCGCGGGGCCCGGAGTCCACCACGGTGGCCAGGCCCACGCCGGAGGCGGTGCGGGAATTCTCGGTGCTCTCGCTCGTAGAAGTCATGTGAGCCATCCTACGAGGTCACCTCGCGGGCCCGTGACTAGGCTGGCGGCCATGGCAGACCACCAGCAGACCCCCGCACTCGACCTCACCATGGACCCCGCCGACCTCACCGCCGCACTCGTGGACATCGAGTCCGTCTCGGACCACGAGGGACCGCTCGCCGACGCCGTGGCGGCCGCCCTGCGCGCGCTGCCGCACCTCAGCGTCCACCGGGACGGCGACACCGTGGTGGCCCGCACGGAGCTGGGCCGCCCGGAGCGGGTGGTCCTCGCCGGGCACCTGGACACCGTCCCGCTGCCCACCGTGGCGGGTGCGCTGGGCACGGTGCCGTCCGTCCGGCGTCGTGAGGGGGGCAGGGACGTGATCTACGGCCGAGGGACCACGGACATGAAGGGCGGCGTGGCCGTGCAGCTGGCTCTCGCGCAGCAGCTGCGCGAGCCGAACAGGGATGTGACCTGGGTGTTCTACGACCACGAGGAGGTGGCCAGCGAGGCCAGCGGCCTGGGGCGGGTGATGCGCAACTCCCCGCACCTGCTGGAGGCGGACTTCGCGGTGCTCCTGGAGCCCACCAACGGCACGGTGGAGGGCGGGTGCAACGGCACCATGCGCTTCCGCATCACCACGCACGGGAAGGCCGCGCACTCGGGACGGGCGTGGATCGGGGAGAACGCCATCCACGGGCAGGCGGACCTGCTGGCCCGGCTGGCGCGCTACGAGCCCCGCACCGTCACCGTGGAGGGCCTGGACTACCGCGAGGGGCTCAACGCCATCCGGATCGGCGGGGGAGTGGCCGGCAACGTGATCCCGGACACCGCGTGGGCGGAGATCAACTACCGCTTCGCCCCGGACAAGACCCTGGAGCAGGCGCAGGACCACGTGCGCGAGGTCTTCGAGGGGTACGAGATCGAGTGGCAGGACCTCTCCCCGGCGGCCCGCCCCGGGCTGGACCGGCCCGCGGCGGCGCAGTTCGTGGCCGCGGTGGGACAGAAGCCCATGCCCAAGTACGGGTGGACGGACGTCGCCCGCTTCTCGGAGGCCGGGGTGCCCGCCGTGAACTTCGGCCCCGGGGACGCCCTGCTGGCCCACACGGACGACGAGCACGTGGCCGCGGACGCCGTGCGCGCCTGCCACCGTGCGCTCTCCCAGTGGTTGTCCTGACCGGGCACGTAGCCTGGAACCATGACGTCCCACGACACCCCTCCCGAGCCCGATCCCGCCCCCGCGCCCTCAGGTCCTGCCGAGCGCCACAAGGGCCCGGTGGTGCTGCGCCGTGAGCAGCTGCGCCGACGCACCTCGGACCAGCGCTTCCTGGACCAGCGCCCCGCGGAGCCCGACGACTTCACGCGCACCGACCCCTGGCGCGTGATGCGCATCCAGGCGGAGTTCGTCGAGGGTTTCGACGCGCTCGCCAACCTCGGCCCGGCCATCACCGTGTTCGGCTCCGCCCGCACGGCCCCCGCGCACGAGGAGTACAGGCTCGCCCGTGAGATCGGCGCCGCCATCGGCGAGGCCGGCTACGCCGTGGTCACGGGCGGCGGCCCGGGTGTGATGGAGGCAGCCAACCGCGGTGCGGTGGACGTGGGCGCGCAGTCCGTGGGCATCGGCATCGAGCTGCCCCACGAGCAGCACCTGAACCACTGGGTGGACCTGGGCATCAACTTCCGGTACTTCTTCGCGCGCAAGACCATGTTCGTGAAGTACAGCCAGGGCTTCGTGGCGCTGCCGGGGGGTTTCGGCACGCTCGACGAGCTCTTCGAGGCGCTCACGCTCGTGCAGACCGGGAAGATCACCCGGTTCCCCGTGATCCTGGTGGGCACCGACTACTGGGGCCCGCTGGTGCAGTGGCTCACCACGTCGCTCGTGGCCGGCGGCAAGGCGTCCGCGGCGGACCTCGACCTGCTGCGCGTGGTGGACACCGCCGCCGAGGTCGTGGACATCCTCACCGCGGTCCACGCCGAGGACCCCGGCATGCAGGCACCCGCGCCCCGACCGGACGCCGCCCGGCTCGGCCCCCGGGCGTGAGCTCCCCGGCACCCGGAACCGCCACGGGCCCCGGGGTGAGCGACACCGCCGTGCCCGCCCGCTCCCGGGGGCTTTCCGCCCGGCTGCGCTCGGGGCTAGGCACCCGGTGGGCCCGCGCCCCGTGGTGGCTCGCTGTCCTCGCGGTCTTCGGCCTCTCGCGAGTGTGGGGCTGGGCCGTGTTCAGCGTGGTCGGCGGGCAGCAGGGTCCGGGCCCCTGGGGCGACGGCGCCCTGGGGTACCTGGACTTCGTGGCCACGTGGGACTCGGACTGGTACCGGACCATCTTCCGGGAGGGCTACCCCGTGGAGCTGCCCACCGACTCCCTGGGAACCGTGCAGGAGAACCCGTGGGCGTTCTACCCGGTGTTCCCGCTGCTGGTGCGGGGCATCGCCTCGGTCACCGGCACCGGGTGGGCGGCCACCGCTGCCACGGTGTCCCTGCTGGCGGGCTTCGGGGCGGCACTCGTGCTGTACCGGCTGGTGTGCACGGCCCCCGTGATGGCGGGGCCGCGCACGCCGGGAGGGGCCTCCAGCCCGGCGCTGTGGGCCGTGGCGGTCTTCGCCTTCAACCCCGTGGCGCCCGTGCTCCAGACCCCCTACGCCGAGTCCCTGAACCTGCTCTTCCTGCTGGTTGCCCTGCTGTGCGTGGTGCGGGGCCGGGCCGCGGGGGCCGCGGTGTTCGTGGTCCTGCAGGCGCTGACCCGACCCACGGGCGTGGCGCTCGCGGCGGCGCTGGGTGTGTGGTGGCTGTGGGGCGCGGTGCGGGACGTCCGGCGGCGTCATCGGGCGTGGTACCGCTGCCTGGACCGGTGGCTGGCGCTGGCACTGCTGGCGTGCGCGGCCGCCCTGGCGTGGCCCGCGATCGCGTGGGCCGTGACCGGCGAGCCGGACGCGTACACCGCCACCGAGACCGCGTGGCGTGGCGCCTCCTCCGTGGTGCCCGTGCTGCCGTGGTTCCACGAGGCCGCCGTGCTGCTCGGCCCGGTGGGGGGTCTGCTCGCGCCGGTGCTGCTGGTGGTGGCCGTGGTGCTCCTGCTGCGCTCCGCGGTGGTGCGCCGCAGCCTGCCGTTCGTGGTGCGCGTGTGGCTCGCCGCGTACGGGTGCTACCTGCTGCTCGTGCTGAACCCCCAGACCTCCACGTTCCGCCTGCTGCTGCCCTGGGCGCCGCTCGCGGCTCCGCTGGTGCACGTCAGCGGGTCGCGGGCGTACCGCACCCTGCTGGTGGTCACCGGGGCGGTCCTGCAGCTCGTGTGGGTGGGTTGGCTGTGGCACTGGAAGCAGCTGCCCGGGGGCGGGGACTACCCGCCGTGAGCCCCGGTCCGTGGGCGGGGTCACTGCCCGCGGTTCGCGTTCGATAAGATGGGTGCTGTCGATATCCACGAAGAGGAGCTCATCAATGGCGGCCATGAAGCCGAGAACGGGTGACGGACCCATGGAGGTCACCAAAGAAGGACGCAGCCTGATCATGCGGGTCCCCCTGGAAGGCGGTGGACGCCTCGTGGTCGAGCTCAAGGCGGACGAAGCCGCCGAGCTCCGCGAGTGCCTCGCCGGAGTGACCCAGTAGGCCTGCGGACACCGTCCGGACACAGCGAGAGCCCCTCACCGCGGTGAGGGGCTCTCGCTGTGTCCGGGTCCGGTACACACGCTGGGGGTGGCGTCCGGCGAAACGGTCCGCCGGGGGCATCGGGGGGCG
>NZ_JAUMTZ010000003.1:215450-266204 GCF_030530945.1 Kocuria sp.
ACACACGCTGGGGGTGGCGTCCGGCGAAACGGTCCGCCGGGGGCATCGGGGGGCGTTCCGCGGGGGCGTCTCACCCGTGCCACCGGCTGGGCGCACCGGAGAGGGGCGAGCTGGGCAGAGGTGACTCAGGAGGCCCAGTGGACCCCGAGGGTGGTGCCCGCCGCCGCGGCCAGCAGGCTCCACAGCAGGGTGCCCAGCACCACGGCCAGGGCGGCGGCACCCCGTTTCCCGCGGATCAACCGCACGGCGTCCACCATGGCGGTGGAGAACGTGGTGAATCCTCCGCACAGCCCGGTGCCCAGGGCCACGGTCCACACGGGGCCGAGCACGATCGCCAGCCCGCTGACCAGGCCCAGCACGAACGAGCCCGTCACATTGATCAGCGCCGTGGCCAGCGGGAAGGGGCGCCTCTGCCGGGAGGAGACGGCACGGTCCGTCAGGAAGCGCAGAACCGCCCCGATCGCCCCGCCCAGGGCCACCGCGAGAGCCGCGATCACCGCCGACCCCCGTCTGGGAGGGCGCCGGGGCGCTGCCCGGCACCCGGTGCCGGGTACTCGGGGGAGGCCGCGGGCGGCGTCGTGCGCCGGTCACGCCACCACGCCCCCAGGGCGATGCCCGCGGCCGCCGCGAGCAGACCCCCCACGATGCTCAGGGCGGTGTAGCCCAGCGCGGCGGCCGAGGTGCCGGCGTCCACGTGGTCCCACACCTCCTGGGCGAAAGTGGAGTAGGTGGTGAAGCCGCCCAGCAGGCCGGTGCCCAGCAGCAGCCGAGCGGTGCGGGCGCGGGTGCCCTCCGTGCCGGGGCGGGTGAGGAACTCGAGCAGGAAGCCCAGGAGCAGCGCTCCGGCCAGGTTGACCGAGAGCGTGGGCCAGTGCCAGGCCGAGCCGGAGGGGAGCACGTGGGCCACGCCCCAGCGCAGCAGACTGCCCGCCGCACCGCCGAGACCCACCCACAGGACGTCGCGCGCGGTGGTGCGCGTCATCGGCGCACCGCCAGCAGCATGCCCGTGCCGGTGGGGACCACGGCCGTGGCGAGCCTGGGCTCGTCGCGCAGCGTGCGGACCACCTCCCGCATGATCACCGTCTCCTCCTGCCGCTGGGCGGGCTGGGGGACCAGGTCCTGGTGCAGGGCGTCGTTGACCACGAGCATCCCCCCGCGGCGCAGCAGCCGCGCTCCCTCGATCACGTAGTCGGCGGTGCTCGCCACGTCCGCGTCGATGAAGACCATGTCGTAGGCGTTCTCCGTGAGCCGCGGCAGCACGAGGGCCGCCGCGCCGGAGATCGTGCGGGTGCGCCTGGGCTCGAAACCCGCCTCGCGGAAGGTGTCCCGGGCGGCGCGCAGGGCGCGGATGTCGGTGTCGATGGTGGTGAGCACGGACTCGGACGGCATCCCGCGCAGCAGCGCGAGCCCGGACACGCCCGCACCGGTGCCCACCTCCACCACCGTGGCGGGACGGGCGGAGGCCGCCAGGACGGTCAGCAGGGAGGCCGCGGCGGGGGTCACGGGGTCCAGGCGGAGGGCGAGGGAGCGCTCCCGCGCGCGGAAGGCCGTCTCGTCCTCCGTGGCGTAGGCCTCGCAATAGGCCCAGCTCGTGGTCTTGTCCGTGGTCATGGACCCTGGTGTCCTTCACTGCCGTGTGCGGCGGGATCCTGCGGGCCCCGGCGCCCCGAGATGACGAATCCGGCGCGGGGCCGGGAGCTTTCCGGAGGCCAGCCTATCGCGGTCCGCGCGCCCGCCGTGGGCAACGCCCGGTGCCCGCCCAGACCGCTGTCAGACTCCTGGACCAGAATGAGGGCAAGACGACTGGTCGCCCGGGCGGTCACGGGACCGCCCCCAGGGGACGGACGGCGGGAAGGGGACGTGGTGGCCACACGGGTGGATGGCGGCGCTGCGCGCCGGCGGCGCAGGCCCGCGCGGCGCACCCTCGCCCTGGCGGCGGCCCTCACGGCGTGCCTCTGCGTGGCGCTGGTGACCACGGCCGTGTGGCACGTGGGCAGGCAGACCCAGCAGCAGGAGCTGCTCCGTGCCCGGTCGGCGGCCACCTGGTCCCCGGACGGAGAGGCCATCGTGGCCACCTCCGAGCGGGCGGACGTGGGCAGCCTGCGCGCCCAGGGCTGGGCCGTTCCGGCGCTCGCCTCCCAGGGCTTCACCGTGGCGGACGTCCGGCAGGTCACCGTGGGCGGCCAGCCAGCCGTGACGGTGAGCCTGCACGACGACCACGTCAGCGCCGAGATCGTGGAGCAGCGCGGCACGGTGAACGCGGGGAACCCCCTCGACGGGGTCAGCGGGCTGCCCGTGAGCGCCGAGGGCATGCACGAGTCCATGGTCTCCGGGTCCCGGCTGTGGATCCAGCGCGGCACCTCGTGGCGCGCCGTCATGGTCCGCCCGGATGCGGTCTACACCGTGACCTCTGACGCGCCCCCGGCCACCATGACCGAGGTGCTGGGGGCCGTGGTGGCCGAGGACCGCGGCCGGGTCTCCCTGCCCGTCCGCACGGAGGAGGGCTTCGGCGCCACCGTGGCGGACGGGCTGCGCACACTGTTCGGGTAGGAACCTCCCACCGGGGCGTTCCCTGACGTTGATAGGCTCAGCGGGTGTTCGGGATTTCTGGCGGAGAAGCCATCATCATTCTCATCGTGGCCCTGGTGATCATCGGGCCGGAGCGGCTTCCCGAGTACGCCCAGAAGCTCAAGGAGATGGTCAAGGCCATCCGCAACTACGCCACGGGCGCCACGGAGGACCTCAAGGAGACCCTCGGTCCCGAGTTCACGGACCTCGACTGGCGCAAGCTCGACCCCCGCCAGTACGACCCCCGCGTGATCGTGCGGGAGGCGCTGCTGGAGGACGACGCCGACCGCGCCCGTTCCCAGTCCGCCGCCGCCACCACGGTGGCGGCTCCCACGGTGCGGCGCCTGGCCCGGGGCGAGCGGGCGCCCTTCGACACCGAGGCCACCTGAGCGGCGTCGCCCGGGGACGCAGGGCACCCCGCCGGGACCTCAGCCGCGGGGCGTGATGCCCAGGTTCTTTCCCGCGAGGCCACGGCCCTGCCGGTCCAGCGCACGGGCGATCTCCCACAGCTGCACGGAGGCGGGGGAGTCCGGGTCCGCCCAGACCGCCGGCACACCGCGGTCCGAGGCCTCCCGCACGCCCGTGTCCAGGGGCACGCTGCCGAGCAGCGGCACCGGGTAGCCCAGGCGCTCCGAGAGGGTCGCGGCGATCGTCTCGCCGCCGCCGGAGCCGAAGACCTCCATGCGGGTGCCGTCCGGCATGACCATCGCGGACATGTTCTCCACCACGCCCGTGACCCGCTGCCCGGTCTGCTCGGCGAGGGTCCCGGAGCGCTGCGCCACGCTCACCGCGGCGTGCTGGGGCGTGGAGACCACCACCACCCCGGAGCGCGGGAGCAGCTGCCCCACGGAGATGGCGATGTCCCCGGTGCCCGGAGGCAGGTCCAGCAGCAGGTGGTCCAGGTCCCCGAAGTGCACGTCCGTGAGGAACTGCTCCACCGCGCGGTGCAGCATGGGCCCGCGCCACGCCACGGGCTGGGCGGGATCCACGAACATCCCGATGGAGATCACCTTCACCACGCCGCGCGAGCGGTGCCCCGCGCCCGCCGCCCCGTCCTGGGGGCGGCGGTCCACTCCCTCCGGCACCTCCACCACGGGCGGCAGGATCATGTCCCCCACGCGCGTGGGGGAGCGGGTGATGCCCAGCAGCCCGGGCACGGAGAAGCCGTGGATGTCCGCGTCCACGATCCCCACGGTGCGGCCCATGGCGGCCAGGGCCGCGGCCAGGTTCACGGTGACGCTGGACTTGCCCACACCGCCCTTGCCGCTGGTGATCGCGTGCACGCGGGTCAGCGAGGTCGGCTCCGCGAACGGGTTGGTGCGGAAGTGGCCCAGCCGCTTCTGCAGCTCCTCGCGCTGGGCCGGGGTCATCACGCCCACGTCCACCGCCACCCGGGTGACACCCGCCACCTCTCCCAGGGCGGCGCGCAGGTCCGCCTCGATCGTCCCGCGCAGCGGGCACCCGGACACCGTCAGCAGCACCCGGACCCGTGCGGTGCCGTCCGCCAGGGTCGCCGAGGGGATCATGCCCAGCTCGGTCACGGGGCGGCGCAGCTCGGGGTCGATCACGGCGTCCAGGGCCGCGCGCAGCCTCGGGTCGATCTCCTGCGGGGTCTCGCTCGTCGCACTCACCGCTGCGGCTCCTCCCCGGGTGCGGTGGACCGCTCGCCGGGCGCGGGCGACGAGGCCGTGCCCGGCTCCGCGGGGTCGCCCGCCGTCCGCGTGTCCGGGGGAACCGGGGTGGCCGCGTGCGATCCCGCGCCCTGGCCCGAGGGTTCGGCGGGGGTGGTCTCCCGCGGCCCCTGGCGCCTGCCGCGCTCGGACCTCCTGTCGGACTTGCGCTCCGACTTGCGGCCCGAGGAGGACCTGCGGGCGGACTCCGGCCTGGTCTCGGGAGCCTCCGGCCCGGTGGCCTCGGCACGCTGCTCCTGGGCCTCCAGGATCTCCTCGAGCAGACCGCGCAGCTCCGAGCGGACGTAGTCCCGCGTGGCGACCTCGCGCATGGCGATGCGCAGGGACGCGATCTCCCGGGTGAGGTACTCGGTGTCCGCGAGGTTCTGCTGCCCGCGCTTGCGGTCCTCCTCCGCGACCACGCGGTCGCGGTCGTCCTGCCGGTTCTGCGCGAGCAGCAGCAGCGGCGCGGCGTAGGAGGCCTGCAGCGACAGCATCAGCGTGAGCAGGGTGAAGTTCAGGGACCGGGGGTCGAACTGGACGTCCTCCGGGGCCAGCGTGTTCCAGGACAGCCACACGGCCACGAAGACCGTCATCCACATGAGGAACTGCGGCGTGCCCATCCACCGGGCGATCGCCTCCGTGAACTGGCCGAAGGAGTCCGGGTTCGGGCGGAAGCGGTTCAGGATGCCGGGGCGCTTCTCCCGCGGCTGGTCCAGGGGACCGGGAGCGTACTGCGAGGACGCGTTCTGCCGGGGACTACTCATACCTCTTACCCACCTTACGGACCGGGGTCCCGTCGTCGTACGTGCGCCAGTCGTCGGGCAGCAGTGCATCCAGGACGTCGTCGATCGTGACGGCGCCCACGAGCCTGTCCTGGTCGTTGACCACGGGCAGGATGGTGAGGTCGTAGGTGGCCAGCTCACGGGCCACGTCCGCCAGGGACGCCTGGTCGGAGACCGGCTCCACGGAGCGGTCGATCAGGTTCCCGATGGCCTCGGGCGGCGGGTAGCGCAGCAGCCGCTGGGTGTGCACGAAGCCCAGGTACTTGCCCGTGGGGGTCTCCAGCGGGGGGCGGCATACGAGCACTGCGGATGCCGCCGCGGGGATCACCTCCTCCTGGCGGATGTGGGCCAGGGCCTCCGCGACCGTGGCCTCCGGGGAGAGCACGATGGGCACCGGGGTCATGAGCGAGCCGGCCGTGCCCTCCTCGTACTCGCGCAGGCGCCGCACGTCCTCGGCGTCCTCGGGCTCCATCATGGTGATGAGGCGTTCGGCCTCCGCCTCGGGCAGTTCGTTCAGCAGGTCCGTGGCGTCGTCCGGGTCCATCTCCTCGAGAAGGGTGACGGCGCGGTCGTTGTCCAGGTGCGTGAGGATGAACACCTGGTCCTCCTCGGGCAGCTCCTCCAGCACGTCCGCGAGCCGCTCGTCCTGCAGCTCCGCGGCGATCTCCAGCTTGCGCTTGTCCGGCATGTCCCGCAGCTCGTCCGCGAGGTCCGCGGCCTGGTCCTCCTCGTGCTGCGTGATCCACTGCGTGGCCGGCTGGTGGCCCGCGTTGGAGGGGTCGTCGGTGTCCTCCCAGTCCACGATCAGCGTCTGGTTCCGGCGGCGGATGAGACCGCCCGTGGCCTGTGAGCGGCGCACGAAGAGCTGGGAGATCACCCAGTCCCCGCGGTTGTTGGACTTCTCCATGGCCACGTCCTCGATGGTGGCGGTGCCGGAGCCGTCCAGCAGCACCACGGTGCGGTCGAAGAGCTCGCCCACGGCCAGCGTCTCCGCGCCGCGCTGCTCGAAGCGGCGCAGGTTCACCAGTCCGGTGGAGATGATCTGGTCCGCGTCGATGCTGGTCACCCGGGTCATGGGGACGAACACGCGCTTCTTGCCCAGGACCTCCACCACGAGACCCACCACCAGCGGCCGGTTCATCACGGACGGGCGGGTGCCGGGCCGCAGCAGCACCACGACGTCGCGCAGCCGCCCCAGGCGGTCGCCCAGGGGGTCGAAGACGTCGAGGCCGATCAGCCGGGCGACGAAGATCTTGGAAAGGTTTGTGCTCACCCGCACAGCCTAGTGACCGGACGTGGCCTGGGACATTCGGGGGTGGCCGGGCCCACACGCCGGCCCACGCCGGGCGGTCGTGTTCACCCGCTGCGATGGCCCGGGGAATTCCCTGCGTCCTGGCACGCACCTGCGGGACAATGGACCCCATGACCAACCCGAACCGCAGTCCCGCGCAGCTGTCCATCGCTCCCGAGATGCCCCGGGGGGAGGTGGTGGGCCGCTACCGCACCTACGCCGAGGCGCAGAAGGCCGTCGACTACATGTCGGACGAGCACTTCCCCGTGGCCATGGTCTCGATCATCGGCAGCGACCTGAAGTCCGTGGAGCAGGTCACCGGCCGGCTGTCCTACCCGAAGGTGGCCCTGCAGGGGGCCCTCAACGGCGTGTTCTTCGGCGCGTTCTTCGGGCTGATCATGTCCATGTTCGGGGGCGCGAACATGGCGTCCTCCGTGCTGCTCACCATGCTCCTGGGCGGCGCGTTCTTCATGCTCATGGCCACCATCACCTACGCGATGTCCCGCGGGAAGCGGGACTTCACCTCCACCAGCCGGATCGTGGCGGGCAGCTACGAGGTGCTCGCCGCCCCGGAGGTCGCCGGCCAGGCCCGGCAGGTGCTCGGCTCCATGCCGGACGGGCCCGGCACCGGCTACGGCCCGCAGGGCCCCGCCCGGAACGTGCCGGGGCAGAACCCCTCGGCACCGTACGGCGGCCCGCAGAACGGCCGGGGCCAGTACGGCGGCGCGCCGATGCACCGCGGCCCCGATGCGCGGCCCGGCCATTGGGGTCCGCAGAACGGGGCTCCCCACGGCGGCGGCTTCCAAGGCGGCCCCGCCCAGGGTGCGCAGGGCGGCGATCCGCGGCAGGGCGGCGTCGACGGCCGGGGCAGCACCGCGCAGTCGGCACCCGGTGCCCCCCGGGGCGCCCACGCTCCCGCCGACGACGCCGCGGCGCCGGATCCCCAGCGCTCCGCCAAGTTCCCGGACCTGCCGGACGGGCGCCCGCAGTACGGCATCCGCGTGGAGCCCTCGGACGGGGCGGCGCCCGCACCGTGGACGCGCGACGGCTCCGCCGCCCAGCAGGGCGACCCCGGGGAGTCCCGCCAGGACGACGGTCCCGTGACCGGGAACCGCGGTGGGGCGGACGATGACTCCGCCCACAACCGCGGCTAGTCCCCACCATGTGCAGAAGGCCCCGCACCGGAGGGTGCGGGGCCTTCTGCGTGCCCATCCGTGGGGCGGGGCACCGTCAGACGGAGGGACCCACGTTCTCGGTGCGGCTCCAGATCCCCTGGATCCACGCCTCCACGTCCTCCGGGTGGCGCGGCAGCCCCTCGGAGAGGTTCTCGTTGCCCTGCTCGGTGACCAGGACGTCGTCCTCGATGCGCACGCCGATCCCGCGGTACTCCTCGGGGATCGCGAGGTCCTCGTCCTTGAAGTACAGGCCGGGCTCGATCGTGAACACCATGCCCGGTTCGATCACCGCGTCCAGGTACAGCTCCCGCTTGGCCTGCGCGCAGTCGTGGACGTCCAGGCCCAGGTGGTGGCTCGTGCCGTGGGGCATCCAGCGGCGGTGGTGCTGGCCGGACTCGGACAGCGAGACCTCCGCCGAGACCGGGAGCAGGCCCCACTCCTCGAGGCGGCGCGCCAGCACCTCCATGGCCGCCGCGTGCACGTCCCGGAACCGGTTGCCCGGCACGGCCACCGCGAACGCGGCCTCCGAGGCGTCCAGCACCGCCTGGTAGATCCGGCGCTGCACGTCCGTGTACGTGCCGTCCACGGGCAGGGTGCGGGTGAGGTCCGCGGTGTAGAGCGAGTCCGCCTCCACGCCCGCGTCCACCAGGATCAGCTCACCGGGGCGCACCGAGCCGTTGTTGCGGATCCAGTGCAGGACGGTGGCGTTGTTGCCGGAGGCGGCGATCGTGTCGTACCCCAGGTCGTTGCCCTCCAGGCGGGCGCGGGAGAAGAACGCGCCCTCGACCACGCGCTCGCCGCGCTCCCCGCCGATGGCCCGGGGCAGCACCGTGACGATGTCCTCGAAGCCGCGGATCGTGGCGGCCACGGCCTTGCGCAGCTCCCCGATCTCGTGGGCGTCCTTCACGAGGCGCAGCTCGCTCAGCGCCTCGGTCAGGGTGGCGTCCTTCGCGTCCGACTGCTCCAGGTCCACACCCGTGTTGATCCGGGAGGTGTCCACGAGGGCGTCCATGTTCAGGTCCACGTCCCGGACCAGCCGGATGCTCAGCCCGCCCAGGGCGGCGTTGCCGGCGTCCCTGGTCACGGCGGTCTCCAGCGCGGAGAGGTCCTGGGTGGGAAGGTCGAACTCGTCCCTCAGCTGCTCGAGCGTGGGGCGCGGGCCCACCCAGAACTCGCCGTTCTTGGCGTCCGCGTAGAACTCGGCGGAGTCCCGCCCGGCCATGGGGTGGAAGTACAGGGTGGCCACGTGGTCGCTGCCGTTGTCCCCCTCGCCCGGCTCGGTGGGCTCCATGACCAGCACGGCCTCGGGCTCGTGGTCCACGCCCATGCCCGTCAGGTGCGCGAAGGCGGAGTGCGGTCGGAATCGGTAGTCGGTGTCGTTCGAGCGCACCTTGGGCGCACCGGCCGGGATCACCAGGCGCTCACCCGGGAACAGGCGCGAGAGCCGGGCGCGGCGCTCGGCGGCGAACTGGGCGACCTCCGCGCGCGGCGTCGTCGTGTGCTCCGGGGTGGCCCAGCCCGAGGCCATGAACTCGCGGAACTGCTCGTTCTCCGGGCGCTGGGAACGGTTGTCCACGCGCTCGTCCAGCGGCTGCGCGGCGTCCTCGCTCGCGCGGTGGGAAGCGGTCGTCTGCTCGGGGCCCTGAGTCATGGGCGCGGTCATCTCCTTCGCGGCGCGATCGTTCGCGCGGGTGTGGGGTGCGGGTCTTTCCCGTCCATGGTGTCACGCCGGTCAACCGACCGCCCGCGGGTCCCGCACCTCCCGCGGGTATCGTGGGGCCGGTGAGAATCGACCTGCACACCCACTCGATCGCCTCGGACGGCACGGAGACCCCGGGCGACGTCGCCCGCTCGGCGCACGCCGCCGGGCTCACCGCGTTCGCGCTCACTGACCACGACACCACGGCCGGGTGGCGCGAGGCCGGGGACACCGCGGTGTCCCTGGGAGTGGCCTTCGTGCCGGGGATGGAGATCACGTGCACCACCCGCGACGGGATCTCGGTGCACATGCTCAGCTACCTCCACGACCCCCACCACCAGCCGCTCGTGGACCGGATCGAGGAGTGCCGCCGCAACCGGCTCACGCGCGCCCGCAGGATGGTGGAGCTGCTCTCGGAGGACTTCGACATCACCTGGGCGGACGTCACCGCCCAGGTGGGCCCGGACGCCACCGTGGGCCGCCCGCACATCGCCGACGCCCTCGTGGCACTGGGCGTGGTGCCCAACCGCTCGGCGGCGTTCGCGGACATGCTCTCGGGCCGCTCCAGGTACTACGTGCGCCACGACGCCCTGGACCCGGTGGAGGCGATCAAGCTCGTGCGCGCGGCGGGCGGGGTGCCGGTGTGCGCCCACCCCATGGCGTCGCTGCGGGGACGCGTGGCCAGCGCCGCGGACTTCGACGCCATGATCGACGCCGGTCTCGCGGGTCTGGAGGTGGCCCACCGGGACAACCCGGACGAGGCCCGCGCGGTCCTCATGACCATGGCCGCCGAGCACGACCTGATCGTCACCGGCTCCAGCGACTACCACGGGGCGGGCAAGCCCAACCGGCTGGGGGAGAACTCCACCTCGGCCCGCTCGTTCACCCGGATCTGCGAGCAGGCCACCTCCGGCGTGGAGGTGCGCTGGCCCTGAGCCGCGTCCCGGGTGTGGTCAGGGGCCGCGCAGCACGGGCACGTCCGGCAGGCGCCGGTGCATCACGTCCACCGCTTCGGGGTTCACGTCCACGCACACGAACCGCCGCCCCAGACCGGCGCACACCGCCCCCGTGGTCCCGGAGCCGGCGAAGAAGTCCAGCACCCAGTCCCCGGGGCGGGAGGAGGCCGTGACGATCCGCCGCAGCACCCCCTCCGGCTTCTGCGTGGGGTAGCCGGTCTTCTCCCGGCCGGTGGGGGAGACGATGGTGTGCCACCACACGTCCGTGGGCAGCTTCCCGCGCGCCGCCTTCTCCGCGCCCACCAGGCCCGGGGCCATGTACGGCTCGCGGTCCACCTCTGCGGAGTCGAAGTGGTAGGCCGCCGGGTCCTTGACGTACACGAGGATGGTGTCGTGCTTCGCGGGCCAGCGCCTGGTGGTGCGGGCCCCGAAGTCGTAGGCCCAGATGATCTCGTTCAGGAAGCACTCCCGCCCGAACAGGGCGTCCAGGAGCACCTTGACGTAGTGCACCTCCCGGTAGTCCAGGTGGACGTAGAGGGTGCCGTGGCGGGCCAGCACGCGCCGCGCGTGCAGCAGCCGGGGCTCCAGGAACCCCAGGTAGTCCGCGAAAGAGTCCTCGTAGCGGCGCAGCGAGCCCAGCACCGTCTGGTAGGAGCGCCCCGCGAACCCCACGCGGTCGCCCTCCCCGGCGGCCGTGGGCACGGCCTGGATGGTGCGGCGCACCTGGTCCCTGCCCGTGTTGAACGGAGGGTCCAGGTACACCAGGGAGAACGCCTCGTCCGGCAGGGACTCCAGCACCGTGAGGTTCTCGCCGTGCACGATGGCGCTGGTGCCCTCCGGGTCGAACGCGAAGGGCTCCCGCGCCGCCACCGCCGCTACTCCGCCGAGGCGGAGGACTGCTGGGCGCCCTGCTGGCCGCCGTTGCGGTTCTGTCCCGAGGGACGACGACGCCGCCGGCGCCGCTTGGCGCCCTCGCCCGAGGCCTCCACGGACTTCTCCCGCGGTGCGTGCTCGGCCCTCTCCCCGGAGCCGTCCCCGTCGCCCTTCGGGCGGCGGGAGCGGTTGCCGGAACCGCCCTGGCCCGAGCCGCCGGAGCCGCCCGAGCGGCGTCGTGCGCCGGAGCCGCCGGAGGAGCGCTTCTCGTCCCGGTGCCCGCGGCCGTCCCCGAGGTCCTCCAGCTCCTCCGCGCCCAGGCCCTCCAGCGTGCGCTGCGAGCGGGGGAGCCTGCCCTTGGCGGTGCGGGGGATGTTCAGGTCGGTGTAGAGGTGCTCGGAGGAGGAGTAGGTCTCCACGGGCTCGGGCACGCCGAGCTCCAGGGCCTTGTCGATCAGCCGCCAGCGGGGGACGTCGTCCCAGTCCACGAACGTGATGGCCGTGCCCTTGTTGCCCGCGCGCCCGGTGCGCCCGGTGCGGTGCAGGTAGGTCTTCTCGTCCTCGGGGCACTGGAAGTTGATCACGTGCGTGACGTCCTCCACGTCGATGCCCCGGGCCGCGACGTCCGTGGCCACCAGCACGTCCACCTTGGAGTTGCGGAAGGCGCGCAGCGCCTGCTCACGGGCGCCCTGGCCGAGGTCACCGTGCAGGGGAGCGGCCGCGAACCCGCGGTGGATGAGCTCGTCCGCGAGCTTCGCCGCGGCACGCTTGGTGCGGGTGAAGATGATGCTGCGCCCGCGGCCCTCGGCCTGCAGGATGCGCGCCACCACCTCGTCCTTGTCCAGGTGGTGGGCGCGGTAGATGACCTGGCGGATGTCCTTCTTGGTGGAGCCCTCGTCCGGGGCAGCCGCGCGGATGTGCATGGGGTGGGTCATGTACCGGCGGGCCATGGCCACCACGGGACCGGGCATGGTCGCGGAGAACAGCATGGTCTGGCGCACCTCGGGGACCGCGGCGAGCAGCTTCTCCACGTCGGGGAGGAAGCCCAGGTCCAGCATCTCGTCCGCCTCGTCCAGCACGACCATGCGCACGTGGCTGAGGTCCAGGAAGTGCTGACGGTTGAGGTCGATCAGGCGCCCCGGGGTGCCCACCACCACCTCCACGCCCTTCTCCAGCTCGGCGATCTGCGAGTCGTAGGGGCGCCCGCCGTAGATGGTGGCCACGCGGGCGTTGCGGGTCTTCGCGGCGATTGCGAGGTCGCTGCCCACCTGCACGGCGAGCTCACGGGTGGGGACCACGATCAGGGCCTGCGGGGCGCCCGGCTTCTTCAGCTGCGCCCAGCCGGCGTCGTCCCGGCCCACCGCGCGCTGCAGCGCGGGGATGCCGAAGCCCAGGGTCTTGCCGGTGCCGGTCTTGGCCTGGCCGATGATGTCCTGCCCCGACAGTGCCACGGGCAGGGTCATGGCCTGGATGGGGAACGGCGAGGTGATGCCGTGGGCGGCCAGGGCGTCCACGATGTCCTGGCGCACGCCGTAGTCCGCGAACGTGGCCTCCACCACGGGCTCGGCGGTCTCCACGGCCTTCTCCCCGGTCTCGTCGATCTCGGGGGCGTCCGGCTCGGGTGTAGCGGTGATGTCGTCGGTCAAAGCGATCCTTCACGGGTAGGCGCGGGGCACCGCAGCCGGGATCCGAGTGCGCACCGCCCGGGAGGGCGACGGCACGGGCCGGGGGGCTGCCGCGCAAGTGTGAGGAAGCCGATCGTGGAACCCACCCCGTCCGGGCGCTCAGCGGGGGATCCGGTGGGACCCCCGGGCGCGGTGCCGGAGCGGGTGGGAGGTGAACGTGACGGTCTCGTGGGACGACCGGTCATCCTGCTGGTGCCCCCAGTGTAGCCGGAGACGGCACGGCACCCCCGGACGAGGTGTCCGGGGGTGCCGTGGAACGTGCGCGGGGTGGCGTCTCAGCCGAGGGGCAGCGGGGTGAAGCCCACCTTGCGCCTGGTCTCCTGGCCGGTCTCCACGTACCCGATGCTCGCGGCGGGGACCACGGTGGTGGTGCCCTTGGAGTCCCGCAGCACCAGCGGCGAGCCGGAGCTCAGGGCCTCGGTGACCCTGGTCTGCAACTCCTCCGCGGAGAGGTCGCTGTTGACCACGAGCTCGCGTGCCACGTTCTGGACGCCGATCTTGATTTCCATGGGTAACCTCCTGCGACGGTCCCGGTCCGCGCCGTGCGCGGGCGGGAGGGTGTCCTGCGGGCCGGGTGGCGGCGCGTCAGTCCTGATCGTTGCCGCCCAGTCTAGGAGCAGGCTCCGGGTGCTCCTCGTTGAGGGACCTGATTCCGCCCCAGGCTAAACGGAACAGGCGGTCCTGGACCTCCTGCGCGGAACCGGCCTCCGGGTGGCGCACCCAGTACACCGCGGAGGTCTGCACGAGGTTCACGAGACCACGCGAGAGCAGCTGCGCCTGGGCGGACGGGACGCCCGTGTGGGGACCGAGCTGGGCTGCCACGGCGTTCGCGACGCTCCGGGAGAACTCGTCCAGGCGGGCCGCCACCTCGGGGAAGGACATGAGGTCCGCGGTGAACACCAGGCGGTGCGCCTGCGGGTGGGCGCGCACGAAGTCGAAGTGGGTGTCGATCACGTTGCGCACCCTCTCGCGGTGCGTCTGCGTGGTGGCCAGGGACGTCTCGAGGCGCCCGGAGAGCTCTGTCAGCGTTTGCTCCACCAGCCCCAGGAACAGGTCCCGCTTGCCGGGGAAGTGCTGGTAGAGGACGGGTTTCGAGACCCCGGCGGCCGCGGCGATCTCGTCCATGGACGTGGCGTGGTAGCCGCCGTCCGAGAACACCTGCAGGGCGGTGGCCAGCAGCTGCTCCTTCCGCTGGTCCCTGCTCATGCGGCGGGTGCGGGTGGGAGCGTCGTCGCTCGCTGTCATGCGGTTCTCCTCTGCGGACGGCGGTGTCCGGAACGGTGCCTACCCCGCGGCGCGGGAGCGCGGGGCTGCCACGGGGGAGTCCCCGGTGGCGTCCTGGGCGGGGTCGGAGACCTGTGGCGGGGCGACCTGCAGCCCGTACAGCGCCTCCAGGCCGGTGATGTACTCGTCCGCGCGCCCCTCGGCGGCCAGCTGGCGCGCCCGGACCGTGGGGGTGTGGAGCAGGGACTTGACCATCCGGCGCATGGCCATCTCGATCTGGTCCTCCGCCCCGGTGCAGCCGTGGTGGGTGCGGACCTTCTCCAGCTCGGCGTCCAGCACCGCCATGGTGTGCTTGCGCAGGGCCACGATGGCCTGGTCCATGGTCCGCGCGTTCTGGGCGGCCTCGAAGCCCTCCGCCGCGTGCTCGACGATCTCGCGCGCCGCGGTGACGGACTCCCTGGTCTCCTCGGGCGCGGCCACGCGCACCGACTCCAGGGTGATCAGCTCCACCTCGGGGAGGTCGGCGACGGCGGGGTCGAAGTCCCGTGCGAGCGCCAGGTCGATCACGGTGCGCGGACCACCGGGGAACGCCGAGGCGGGCATGGGCGCCGAGCCGCCGGAGCAGCCGATGATCACGTCCGCGCGGCGCAGGGCCGCGGGCAGCTCCACGCCGGTGACGGGTGAGCCGCCGCGCTGGTCCGTGAACTGCTCCGCGCGCCCGGAGCCGGAGTACACCTCGATGTCCGCGCACCCGCGGTCGCGCAGGGCGGCCATGGTGGCGCCGGCGTAGGCGCCGGTCCCGAACACCAGGGCGTGGCGGTGGGGCCAGTCCCCGGGGGTGATGTCGTCCGCGAGGTCCAGGGCCACGGAGACGATCGAGCGCCCGCGCTCGCCCAGGCCGGTGCGTGCCCCCACCTCCCGAGCCGTGCGGGCGGCGGCCTCGAAGAGCTGCACCAGGTGCGCGGAGGCGGTCCCGGACTGCCGGGCCTGGCCCAGGGCGCGTCGCACCTGCCCGGTGATCTCGCGCTCGCCCACCACTGCGGACTCCAGCCCCGACACCACGGTGAACAGGTGGCGCGGGACCTCCGGGCCCTGGTAGGCGTCCATGGTCTCCAGGACGAAGCGCTCGTCCAGGCCCGCGCGCTGCGCCACGCGCTCCACCAGCGCCTGCTCGGCGCCGGCGACGTCGCACGGGCCGTCGTCCGCGAGCTCGCCGTAGAGCTCCAGGCGGTTGCACGTGGACAGTGTGATGGCTCCCTGCAGCGCCCCGCGGGAGACGGCTTCCTCGGCCACTCCGAGGGCCCCGGTGCTCAACCGCGCGACGGTGTTGAGATCAACGGATCGGTGAGATGCGACAAGACAGAAGAGAACCACAATCCAGCCATCCTAGACGAAGTCATTCTGGTGCGCTCAGCATAGCCACCGGCCGGGCCCGCGCAGGGAGGCCGAAGGAGGGGACGGTGCGTCACCAAAACACGTCGGAGTCCTTTGGCACAATGGGACCACTATGGCTTCCCAGAACGAGCGCGCCGCCGACTCCTCCGCCCCCCACTGCGCCGAGGGCGCCGCCGTGCCCGGGAGGGCCGCCGCCACGAACGGGCGGGACGCGTTCCCCGCGCTGCCCGAGGGCCACCCGCTGCGGGCGGCCGGGGTGGCGGGTTCCCCGCTGCTGCGCACTCTGCGGGGCCAGCCCGCGCGGCACGCGCCGGTGTGGTTCATGCGACAGGCCGGGCGCTCGCTGCCGGAGTACCGCGCGGCGCGGGAGGGCACCGGCATGCTGGAGGCCTGCCTGACCCCGCACCTGGCCGCTGAGATCACGCTGCAGCCGGTGCGCCGCCACGGCGTGGACGCCGCCATCTTCTTCTCCGACATCGTGGTGCCCATGAAGCTCACCGGCGTGGACGTGGACATCGTGGCCGGCCGCGGGCCCGTCCTGGAGCACCCGGTGCGCACGGCCGCGGACGTCGCGGCGCTGCCCGAGCTCTCCGACGCCGCGCTGGACCCCGTCCGGGAGGCGGTGGCCCGCACCGTGGCGGAGCTGGGGGACACCCCGCTGATCGGCTTCGCCGGCGCCCCGTTCACCATCGCCGCCTACGCCGTGGAGGGCGGCCCGTCCCGGGACCACCTGCGCCCGCGCACCATGATGCACGCGGACCCCGCCTCCTGGGAGGCGCTGGCGTCCTGGGCCGCCCGCACCTCCGGGGCGTTCCTGCGCGCCCAGGTGGAGGCCGGGGCGTCCGCCGTGCAGCTCTTCGACTCGTGGGCCGGCTCCCTGTCCCTCGCGGACTACGAGGCGCACGTCCAGCGGCACTCCGCGCAGGCCCTGGACGCCGTCGCGGACCTGGGTGTCCCGCGCATCCACTTCGGCACCGGCACGGGGGAGCTGCTCGCCGCCATGCGGGACGCCGGGGCGGACGCCGTGGGCGTGGACCACCGCATCACCCTGGACGAGGCCTCCCGCCGGCTGGGTGGGCGTACCGTGGTGCAGGGCAACATCGACCCGGCTCTGCTGGAAGCTCCCCGCCACGTTCTCCACGAGCACACCCGGGACGTCCTGCGCCGGGGCCGTGCTGCCCCGGGACACGTGGTCAACCTGGGCCACGGCGTCCCCCCGGGAACGGACCCGGACGTCCTGAGCGATCTGGTGAGCTTCATCCACGAGGAGACCCGGTGACAACTTCCTCCGCCGACGCGCGGCGCAGCGGCACGCGGCGCCCCCGCACCGCCCTGGTGGTGGGCGGTGGTGTCGCCGGTCTCACGGCCGCACGGGACCTCGCCGCCGCCGGGCTGCGCGTGACCCTCGTGGAGGCCTCGGACCACTTCGGCGGTGCCGTGGGCGCGCACGAGGTCGCGGGTCTGGTGCTGGACTCGGGTGCCGAGTCCTTCGCCACGCGCTCCACCGCCGTGCCCGAGCTCATGGCGGAGCTCGGGCTCACGGACCGCATGGTCACCCCGGATCCCGCCGGGTCCTGGCTGTACCTGCCCGAGGGCGCGGTCCGCGCACCCCGCTCCGGAGTGCTGGGGATCCCCGCGGATCCCACGGACCCCGAGCTGCGCGAGCCGCTGGGACGCGCCGGGGTGGCACGGGCGCGGATGGACAGGATGCTCCCGGTCCGCGTGGGTGCGGGGGAGCGCACCGTGGGCGGGCTCGTGCGCGCGCGCATGGGTCAGCGCGTGGTGGAGCGCCTCGTCAGCCCCTTCGTCTCCGGCGTGTACTCCACCCACCCGGACCAGCTCGACGTCGACGCCGTGGCGCCCGGGCTGCGGGCCAAGGTGCGCGAGCTCGGCAGCCTGGGCGCGGCGGCGGGTGCGCTGCGTGCCGCGAGCCCCGCCGGCGCCAACGTGGCCGGGATCGACGGCGGCATGAACCTGCTCAGCGAACGCCTTGTCCGGGACGCCGAGCGGCTGGGCGTGAAGCTCGTGACCCGCTACGACGTCATCGCCCTGGACCGCGACCCGCGCCGACCGGGGTGGATGGTCATCCAGCGCCAGCCCACGGACGGGGACAAGACCGCTGTGGCCCGCGGGGAGCTGCTCGTGATGGCGGCGGACGGGCCCACCTCCGTGCGGCTCATGGGCTCGCACATGCCGGACGCCCAGAACTACACCCCGCGCTCGGGACCGCGGATCGCGCTCGCCACGCTGGTGCTGGACGCCCCCGCGCTCGACGCCGCCCCGCGCGGCACGGGCGTGCTCGTGAGCGACGACGTCCACGACGTCCGCGCCAAGGCCCTGACCCACTCGAGCGCCAAGTGGCAGTGGGTGGCCCGCGAGGCGGGGGAGCACCGCCACGTGGTGCGGCTCTCCTACGGCCGTGCCACCGCCCGGGGCGCCGGGCCCTCTCCCGAGGTGACCCTCGAGGACACGCACCTGATCTCCCTGGCCCTCGGGGACGCCGCCACCCTGCTGGGCGTGCCCCTCGAACCGGGGCAGCTGGTCGGGGCGGACGTGATCCGGTGGCACGCGGCGCTGCCGCGCACGGACGCCGGGCACAGCGCCCGGGTCACGGGCTTCCGGCGCGCCCTCACGGACATCCCGGACGCCGTGGCCGTGGGGGCCTGGCTGTCCGGGACCGGGCTCGCGGCGGTCGTCGCGGACACCCGGCGGCAGGTGGCGGCACTGCTCGCCAGACACGGATTCGACGCCGCCACGTGACGCGCGGCGCGGGAGGCGGGGCGGCGTCGTCGACGTCGCACGCCCGGCCCGCGCGCCGTGGCGCGGCGGCGGAGCAGAAGAGGAAGACAGCGAAAGGAAGCACGGCATGAGTGAGCACGCAAGCACCACCGCACAGGGGTCGGGCGAGCACGGCGGGGAGACGCTGCACTGGGCCGCGTACACCGTGCTGGAGCGCACGGGCAACCGTCCGCAGGACGCGGACTCGCAGGCCAACCGGGAGTCCTTCGACGCCCTGGTGGCCCGGCTCGCCGAGCGCGGGATGACCGTTCGCGGCGTGTACGACGTCTCCGGGATGCGCGAGAGCGCGGACCTGATGGTGTGGCTCACCGGCCCGGACCCGGAGGAGCTGCAGGCCGCGGTGCGCGAGCTGCGCCGCGAGCCGCTGCTGGCGGGCACCCGCCAGTCCTGGAACGCCATGGGCGTGCACCGGGACGCGGAGTTCACCCGCAACCACTCGCCGGCGTTCGCACGGGGGCAGGAGGCGCAGAAGTGGGTGTGCGTGTACCCCTTCGTGCGCTCCTACGAGTGGTACTACATGAACGCCGAGCGCCGCAACGAGATGCTCAAGAACCACGGCATGAAGGCGCGGGAGTACCCCCAGGTGCTCGCGAACACCATCGCGTGCTTCGGGCTCAACGACTTCGAGTGGCTGCTGGCCCTGGAGGCCCCCGAGCTCGTGGACCTGGTGGACATCATGCGCCACTTCCGCAACACCGAGGCCCGTCTCCACGTCCGCGAGGAGACCCCGTTCTACACGGGCCGCAGGATCACCACCGAAGAGATCGCCGAGGTGCTCGACTGAGATGACCGCAACCCCAGAGACCAATACGCTCAGCGCCGCGCGCGCCAACGAGCCCCACTCTTTCGACGCCCTGATCCTCTCCTCCTTCGGGGGGCCCGAGGGTCAGGAGGACGTGATCCCGTTCCTGCGCAACGTCACGCGCGGGCGCGGCATCCCGGACGAGCGGCTCGAGGAGGTGGCCACCCACTACCGTGCGAACGGCGGTGTGAGCCCCATCAACGCCCAGAACCGTGCCCTGCGCGACGCCCTGGAGGCCGAGCTGCGGCGCCGTGGCGTGGAGCTGCCCGTGCTGCTGGCCAACCGCAACTGGGACCCCTACGTGGCGGACGTGCTGCGCGAGTGCCACGCGCAGGGCCACCGGGACCTGCTGGTGCTCGCCACGAGCGCCTACTCCGGATACTCCAGCTGCCGCCAGTACCGCGAGGACTACGGTGTGGGCCTGGAGGAGACCGGGCTGCAGGACGAGATGCACGTGGAGAAGATCCGGCAGTACTACGACTCCGAGGGCTTCCTGCGCCCCTACGCCACCAAGCTGCGCGATTCCCTGCTCGCCCTGCGCGAGCGCACGGACGGAGACCTGCGGGTGCTGTTCACCACCCACTCCGTCCCCATGACGGACGCGAACGCCGCGGGGTCCCAGCGGATGAGCTTCGAGGAGAACTCGGCCTACGTGGCCCAGCACCTCGCCGCCGCCCGCTGGATCGTGGAGCAGGTGGGGGAGCCCATGGCCGGGGTCGAGTGGGAGCTGGTGTACCAGTCCCGCTCCGGGCCCCCGCAGGTGCCGTGGCTGGAGCCGGACATCTGCGACGTCATCGAGTCCCTGCCCGGACAGGACGTCACCGGGGTGGCCGTGGTGCCGCTGGGCTTCGTGTCCGACCACATGGAGGTGCTGTGGGACCTGGACACGGAGGCCCGTGAGGCCGCCGCCGAGGCGGGGCTGGAGTTCGAGCGCATCCCCACCGCCGGCACGGATCCGGACTTCGTGGCCGCGCTCGCGGACCTCGTGGAGCAGCGCCTGGGCACGCCCACCGCGCCGCCGCGCGTCTCCGCGTGCGCGCAGGGCACCTGGTTCGACACCTGCGCGCCGGACTGCTGCGTCAAGGTGCTGCGCGGACAGAGCGAACCGCGCCCCACGATCGCCCAGCGGCCCGTGGGGGAGCCCATCCCGGTGGGTCTGGACCACGCCGGCGAGGTGGTCTACCGGTGAGTGGTGCCGTCTTCACGGTGGGGACCCGCGGTTCGCAGCTGGCCATGACCCAGAGCCGGTGGGCCGCGGAGGCGGTCACCCGGGCGGGCGGGCCGGAGCACGAGCTCGTGACGGTGCGCACGGAGGGGGACGTCCTCACCGGGCCCCTCTCCCAGCTGGGGGGAACCGGGGTCTTCGCCACCGCTCTGCGGTCCCAGGTCCTGGACGGGCGGGTGGACCTCGCTGTGCACTCCCTCAAGGACCTGCCCACCGCCACGGTGGCAGGACTGCGCATCGCCGCCCTGCCGGAGCGGGAGGACCCCCGGGACGCCCTGTGCGCCCGGGACGGCCTCACCCTCGCGCAGCTGCCCGAGGGCGCGGCGGTGGGCACGGGCTCGCCGCGGCGCGTGGCCCAGCTGCGCGCCCTGCGCCCGGACCTCACCATCGTGGACATCCGGGGCAACGTGGGCACCCGCCTCAACCGCGTGCACCCCGGTGACCCCGGGGACCTGGACGCCGTGGTGCTCGCCGCCTCGGGACTGCGGCGCCTGGGTCTGGAGGGGCGCATCACCGAGTACCTGGACCCGCACGTGATGCTCCCGGCGCCCGGCCAGGGCGCGCTCGCGCTCGAGGTGAGCGCGCAGCTGGACCCGGACTCTCGGCTGGCCAGCGCGCTCGCGGCGGTGGACCACCAGCCCACGCGGCTCGCGGTCACCGCCGAGCGTGCGGTGCTCGCCCAGCTGGAGGCCGGGTGCGCGGCTCCCGTGGGCACGTTCGCCCGCCTCGTGGACGGTGTGCTGGAGCTGGACGTGGTGGTGGCCAACCCGGACGGCTCCGAGGTCATGCGCCGCAGCGAGAGCCTCCGGGTGGACACCCCGGCGGCCGCCGAGGCGTTCGGCCGCAGGGTCGCCGACGACCTGCTGGCCCACGGCGCCGGGCGACTGGCGCGGCTGAGCCTGTGAGCGCTCCCCGCGTGCTCGTCACCCGTGATCCCGCGTCCGCCCGGCCCCTGGCCGAGCTGCTGCGGGACCGCGGGTGGGAGCCGTGGGCGGCCCCCCTGCTCGAGGCCCAGCTCCCCGCGGACACCGAACCCCTGCGGGCGCTGCTGCGCGAGGCGGCGCACCCCACGGCGCCCACCTGGCTTTGCGTGACCTCGGCCACCACGGTCGCGGCCCTTGCGGCCGTGGCGGGGACCGCCGACTGGGGTCCCGCTCTCGAGGCCGCCCGCCACGGCGCACCCGGGCACGACGACGCCGCGGTGCCTCCCTCCGTGCGCTCAGGCCCCGGTGTCCCGGGGCCCGCCCCCCGGTTGCGGGTCGCCGCGGTGGGGACTGCCACCACCCGGGCCCTGGCGGCGTACGGTGTGGGTGTGGACTTCGTTCCCACCGCCACCTCCAGCGCCGCAGGAATGCTTGCCGAGTGGCCCGAGGAACCCGGCACCCACCGGGGCGCCACCGCCCCCCGTGCGCTGCTGCCGGCGTCCGCGCTGGCCTCCGGCACCCTCGCGGACGGTCTGACGGCCGCCGGGTGCCGTGTCGCGCGGGCCATCGCCTACGAGATGGTCCCGGTGCCCGCCGAGCGCCCCCTCACCGAGGACCGCGCCGACCACGGGCTGCGACGGCTGGGGACGGACGAGGCCCGGGCCGCGTGCGCCGCGGGAACGGTGCGCGCGGTGGTGGTCACGGCGCCGTCGCGGGCCGCAGCCCTGCTGGACGGGAACACCCCGGCCGCGGGCACCGCGTGGATCGCGATCGGCGAGCCCACCGCGCGGGCCCTGCGGGAGCGCGGCGTGGTCCCGGTGACTGCCGCGCGACCCGCACCGGAGGCGCTCGCGGACGCGGTGACGGAGGCCCTGGCCCCGCCCGGCGGCGTCGTCCGCCCCGGCGGGGGACACCCCGTGCCGGCCACGGAGCGCGAGCCACCACCAGACCCGAGACGGCAGAACGACGTGAACGACGAGAACGAGCAGGAGAGCAGCAGATGAACGACGACGTGACCTACGACCTCGTGAACCGCCCCCGGCGGTTGCGCACCACCCCGGCCATGCGCCGACTGGTGGCCGAGACCCGGGTGGCACCCTCCGAGCTGATCCTCCCGGTGTTCGTGAAGGAGGGGCTGAGCGAGCCCCAGCCGCTGTCCTCGATGCCCGGCGTGGTCCAGCACAGCATGGACTCCCTCAGGCGCGCCGCGGCGGAGGCCGTGGAGCTGGGGCTGGGCGGCTTCATGCTGTTCGGCGTGCCCGAGACGCGCGACGCGGAGGGCTCCGCGGCCCTGGACCCGGACGGGATCCTCAACCGCGGCATCCGCGCGGTGCGCGAGGAGGTGGGGGACGACATCGTGGTGATGGCGGACCTCTGCCTGGACGAGTTCACGGACCACGGCCACTGCGGTGTGCTGGACGAGCAGGGCCGCGTGGACAACGACCGCACCCTGGAGCTCTACGGCCGCATGGGCGTGGCGCAGGCCGAGGCCGGGGCGCACGTGCTGGGCCCGTCCGGGATGATGGACGGGCAGGTGGGCGTGATCCGTGCCGCCCTGGACGCGGCCGGCCACGAGGACGTCTCCATCCTCGCGTACACCGCCAAGTACTCCTCCGCCTTCTACGGCCCGTTCCGCGAGGCTGTGGACTCCACCCTCACGGGCGACCGCAAGACCTACCAGATGGACCCCGCCAACCGGCGCGAGGCCATGGTGGAGCTGCAGGCGGACCTGGACGAGGGTGCGGACATGGTCATGGTCAAGCCGGCCATGAGCTACCTGGACATCCTGCGGGAGGTCGCGGACGCGTCCCCCGTGCCGGTGTCCGCCTACCAGATCTCCGGCGAGTACGCGATGATCGAGGCCGCCTCCGCGAACGGCTGGATCAACCGTGACGCCGCCGTCCGCGAGTCAGTGCTGTCCATCAAGCGGGCCGGTGCGAGCTCCATCCTCACCTACTACGCCTCCGAGCTCGCCCGGTGGTTCCACCAGGAGAACGGCCGGTGAGTGCCCCGCGTCCGCGCGGTCTGCCCGGTGCGCCACGGTGTCCCCGGGACGTGCTCCCGGCGAAAGGAATGAAGTGATCTCATGAGTGTTTCCCAGGAACTGTTCGACCGTGCCCGCCGCGTGATGCCGGGCGGCGTGAACTCGCCCGTGCGCGCGTTCAACTCGGTGGGCGGCACCCCGCCGTTCATCGCCGCCGCCAAGGGCCCGTACCTCACGGACGTGGACGGGCGGGAGTACGTGGACCTCGTGTGCTCGTGGGGCCCGGCCCTGCTGGGCCACGCCCACCCCGTGGTCACCGAGGCGGTGCACGAGGCCGTGGAGCGCGGTCTGGGCTTCGGCGCCACCACCCGTGGGGAGACCGAGCTCGCGGAGCTCGTGGTGGACCGCGTGGGTCCCCTGGAGGAGATCCGCATGGTCTCCACGGGCACGGAGGCCACCATGACCTCCCTGCGCCTGGCCCGCGGCTACACGGGGCGGGACCTCGTGGTGAAGTTCGCCGGGTGCTACCACGGCCACGTGGACTCCCTGCTCTCGGAGGCCGGCTCCGGCGTGGCCACGCTGGCCCTGCCCGGCTCGGCGGGGGTCACGGCGGCCACCGCCGCCCAGACGCTCGTGCTGCCCTATAACGACGTCCCCGCCCTCGAGGCTGTCTTCGCCGAGCACCCCGGTGAGATCGCCGCGGTCATCACGGAGGCCGCCCCGTGCAACATGGGCGTGGTCACCCCGGAGAACGGCTTCAACGCCGAGATCCGGCGGATCACCCGGGACAACGGCGCCCTGATGATCCTGGACGAGGTGCTCACGGGCTTCCGCGTCCACGAGGCGGGCTACTGGGGTCTGAGCGACGCCGCCGGGGAGACCTGGGCGCCGGACCTGTTCACGTTCGGCAAGGTGATCGGCGGCGGGCTGCCCACCGCCGCGCTCGGCGGGCGCCGGGACATCATGGAATATCTGGCACCCACAGGCCCCGTCTACCAGGCGGGCACCCTGTCCGGGAACCCGGTGGCGATGGCCGCGGGCCTGGCCACTCTCAAGTGCGCGGACGCGGCGGCCTACCAGACCATCGACCGCCGCTCCGAGCAGCTGCGCGCCGGTCTGCGCGAGGCCCTGGACGCCGCAGGTGTCGACCACTCCATCCAGGAGGCGGGCAACCTGTTCTCCGTGGCGTTCGGCACGCGCGCCAGGGGGGTCCACGACTACGCCGACGCGAAGGCCCAGGAGAGCTTCCGGTACACGCCGTTCTTCCACTCGATGCTGGACGCCGGCGTCTACCTGCCGCCCTCCGTGTTCGAGGCGTGGTTCCTCTCCGCGGCGCACGACGACTCCGCCATGGACCGGATCCTTTCGGCCCTGCCCGCCGCGGCCCAGGCCGCCGCCGAGGCACGGCCTCCGCAGGACTGAGCCGGTCCGTCCTGGCTGACGGCCACGGGCCACGCACACCGCACGCACGACGACGGCGCGGCACCTCCCGGGGTGCCGCGCCGTCGTCGTGCCCCGCGGCTAGGGCAGCGGGTGCACGGGCCAGGTCCCGTCCACCACGGCGGCGGGGTCCTTGCGCCGGAAGTACTCCTGCAGCGAGGCGGCCTGCTCGACGGCCCAGCGGATCTGCAGCTCGTGGAGGGCGGCCGCGGGCTGCCGCAGCTCGGCGAAGCGCTCGGCCATGGTGCTCGCGAGCCGCTCCGTGGCCAGGGCGTCCGCGGCGGAGGTGTGGGCGGCGTCGAGCACCACGCCGTACTCCTCGCACAGCGCCCCCAGGGTCCGCTTGCCGCGGCGGTAGCGGTGCACCTGCTTGTTGAGCACGAACGGGTCCAGGACCGGGTGCGGCCGCGGGACGGGCAGGCCGTGGCGCTCGCACTCGCGCGTGAGCACCGTGAGGTCGTAGGCGGCGTTGAAGGCCAGCACGGGGGTCCCCCTGTCCCAGAACCCCGCCAGCAGCTGTGCCAGCTCGGCGGTGACCTCTGCGACCGGCCGGCCCTCGGCGCGGGCGCGCTCGGTGCTCACGCCGTGCACCGCGGCGGCCTCGGCGGGGATCTCCACCCCCGGGTCCGCGAGCCACTCCCACTGCTGAAGAACCTCCCCGGCGGGGGAGACGAGCACGGCCGAGGCGGTGACGATGCGCGCCTGCTGCGGGTCGCGGCCCGTGGTCTCCAGGTCGAAGCTCACCCGCGGGCTGGAGGTCCACGAGCTGGCCTCCGTCCCGGACAGGGTCTCGGGTGGTCCCTCGAACAGCGCGGGCTGCTCGGTCCCGGCACTCGGCGTGGCGGTCCGTGGGGGTGCCGCGGGCGGGGCGGGGGCGTCGAAGAGGGCGGGCTGGGCGTCGTCGGGGTGTTGCGGGGAAGACATGGTCCCACGCTACCGGCCACGCGGGGACCCTTGTGCGTGTCGGAGGGCCGTGGTGGGATGCGGTCATGCCGAAGCAGCGAGAGGTCACGTGGCGCGTCCTGCCGCCCCGCGGGTCCCAGACCGATCTGGTGGGCGCAGAACTGGACCCGGACCAGCGCACCGTGGTGGAGCTCGCCCCCGGGCACGGGCCCGTCCTGGTGCTGGGAGCCCCGGGAACCGGGCGCAGCACGGTGGTCGTGGAGGGGGTTGCGCGGCGGATCGCCGAGGGCGCGGACCCCCAGCGGATCCTGGTGCTCACGCCCTCCCGGGAGTCCGCCGCCACGCTGCGGGACCTCGTGAGCCGTCGCAGCGCGGCCACCATCAGCACGCCGCTCGTGCGCGCGTGGCAGGCCTACGCGTTCGACGTCCTGCGCCGGGCCCAGGCGGAGGGCCTGCTGCCGGGCGTGTCCTCGCCGCCCGTGCTGCTGTCCGGGCCCGAGCAGGACGCCTTCCTCGCGGACATGATGCGCGGCCACGCCCAGGGCCAGGGCAGTGCCGTGGTGTGGCCCGCGGACCTGGACCAGGCCCTCGGCACCCGGGGCTTCCGCGGACAGCTGCGGGAGCTGTTCGACCGCATGAACGAGTACCGGCTGGAGCCGGAGCAGCTCGCCGCGTGGGCCGAGCACCTGGGCCACCCCGAGTGGCGCCCCGCCGCGGTGTTCCGCCGTGAGTACCAGCAGATCCGGGCGCTGCGCATGCCCAACGCCTTCGACCCCTCCGAGCTCGTGGACCGCGCGGCCCGGGTCCTGGAGGAGAACCCCGACTTCCTCGCCCGCGAGCACCAGCGACTGGACGTGGTCATGGTGGACGACCTCCAGGAGGCCACCCCCTCCGCCCACCGGCTCATGGGTGTCCTCACCCGCGGTCGGGACGCCGTGTTCACCGCGAACCCGGACACCACCGTGCAGGGCTTCCGCGGTGCCCGGCCGGACCTGCTGCGCACCCTGGGGGACCGGGTGGGAACCCCCGCCCGGCCCGTGCAGCGGCTGCACCTGCGCACGAGTCACCGCATGCCGCAGGACGTGAACGCGGCCTGGCAGCGGGTGGCCCGGGCCATTCCCGTGGTGGCCGGAGCCCGCGCGGACCGCGCCCCCGAGGTCCTCCACTCCGATGACCAGGACGTCGCGGCGGCCACCGAGACCGCCACTGGCGCGGGGGCACCTGCTGGGGAGCCTGCGCCCGGTGCCGCGCCGGCACAGGAGCCAGCGGCCACGGAGGTGCCCGGGGCCACGTGCGGCGGATCCGTGCGGGTGGCCCTGTTCGAGTCGCCCACGGCGCAGGCCCGGTGGTGCGCGGACCACTTCCTGCGCCTGCACGTCCTGCGGGGTGTGCCGTACCGGGAGATGGCGGTGGTCGTGCGCAGCGGCTCGCAGCTCTCCGCGCTCACCCGTCAGCTGACCTCCCTGGGCGTCCCCACCACCACCTCCGCCGCGGAGACCCCCCTGCGGGACGAGCCCGCGGTGATCCCCCTGCTCGACGCGCTCCGGCTGCTCCTCGCGGCCGAGCAGCCCGCGGGGGAGAACCCGCCAGGGGAGGAGTTCACCGCCCACGACGCCCCGGCGGACGAGAGCGCTCCGACGCACCACGGCGCCCCCGACGGGAAGGCGGGGGCGGCACCCGGGGACGACGCGGCCTCGGCCGCGGACCCCGCGCAGGACGCCGGAACGCTGCGCACCATGCTCACGGCGAAGACCGCGGTGTCCCTGCTGACGTCGCGGATCGGGGGCGCGTCCCCCATGGAGGTGCGCCGGATCCGGCAGCGCCTGCGCGGCTGGGAGCTGCGCACGGGCGGCGGACGCACCAGCGACGACCTGCTGGTGCAGGCCCTGTCGGACGGCGTGCTGCTGGAACTCGCCGAGGTCCGTTCCGATGCCGCCGCGCGCGTCGCGGACATGCTCCAGGCGGGTCAGGAGGCGCTGGACGAGCCTGGTGCCACTGCGGAGTCCGTCCTCTGGGCGCTGTGGGAGGCCTCCGCTGTGGGGCCGCGCTGGCGGCGCCGGGCTCTGGCGGGTGGCGCCGAGTCCGTGCGGGCGGACCGTGACCTGGACGCCGTGGTGGGGCTGTTCGAGGCCGCCGAACGCTTCGTGGACCAGGTTCCCGGAGCCACCGCGCGGGCGTTCATGGAGTACATGGACCACCAGGAGCTTCCCATGGACACCCTCGCGGCCCGGGCGCCCGCTGAGGACAACGTGGCCGTCATGACCCCCGCGGGTGCCGCCGGGCGCGAGTGGGCGCACGTGGTCGTGGCGGGCGTGCAGCAGGGGGTGTGGCCCAACACCGCGCTGCGCGGCCAGCTGCTCGGCACCGACGTGCTCACCGACGCCCTGGACCACGGCGAGGACGCGGCCACGCGGCTGGGCGCCGTGGACCGGCTGCGACAGGTCCGCTTCGACGAGCTGCGCCAGTTCGCCACGGCCGTCTCCCGTGCGCGGGAGGGGCTCACGGTCACGGCGGTGGCCACGCAGGACGAGCAGCCCTCCGAGTTCGTGGACCTCGTCGCGCAGGGCCGCGGTGCGGACCCCGGGATCGAGCCCGAGACGCTGGCCGCCCCCGAGCCGCTGACCCTCCGTCAGCTCACCGGCACCCTGCGGCGCACCCTCAACGACCACGGGGCACCCGCTCGCGAGCGGGAGGCGGCGGCCCGGCTGCTGCACGACTTCGCCGCACTGCCCGATCCCGTTCCGGGCGCCGACCCGCTGCAGTGGTGGGGCCTGGCCCCCCTAAGCACGGAGGAGCCCCTCTACGGCCCGGAGGACCTCGTGCGGGTGTCCCCGTCCAAGATCGAGACCGTCCACCGCTCGCCCCTCGACTGGTTCGTGGCGGAGGCGCGTGCCACCGAGGTCACCGATCTCAGCCGGAGCCTGGGGACCCTGGTGCACGACATAGCCGAGCACATGCCGGACGCGGGCCCCGTGGAACTGATCGCGGAGCTGCGGCGTCGTTGGCCCTCCCTGGGGATGCCCCGGGGCTGGACGGGGGAGCAGGAGCTCGAGCGCGCCGAGAAGATGCTGCGGAAGTTCGCCCAGTACACCCGGGAGATGCGCTCCGAGCACGGCCGCGAGCTCGTGGCCGTGGAGGGCGGCTTCCAGGTGCTCGTGCGCGGGGCCGCGCGGGACGCGCTGCTCACCGGGCGCGTGGACCGGCTGGAGGTGGACGCCCACGGCCGCCACGTGGTGGTGGACCTCAAGACGGGCAAGCACAAGCCCGCCGCCAAGGACCTCCCGGATCACCCGCAGCTCGCCGCCTACCAGGTTGCCCTCCAGGCGGGGGCGGGGGAGGCCATGCAGCGCAGCGCGGGTGGCGAGGACCTGCACGCCACCGGGCGTCCCGAGCGCATCGAGCTCCCGGAGGGCACCGTCCTGACCCAGCCCGGCGGCGCGCTCCTGGTGCAGCTCGGAGACGCAGCCGCGAAACCCGGGGTCCAGCAGCAGGAGCCGCTGGACGAGGACCAGCTGTGGGCCCGGGACCTCATCACGCAGGCCGCGCTGCTCATGGCGGGTTCCCGCTTCGAGGCGCGCCACACCGCGCAGCAGGACAACGGCGGGCACGGCCTCTCCTGCGCGGTGCCGTGGGTGTGCCCGCTGTGTGCCCAGGGAAGACAGGTGACGGAGAAATGACCACGAAGGACCACACACGGGAGCCCATCAGGTACTCCCCCCACGACATCGCCGAGGCGCTCGGGGACTTCCCTCCCACGGAGCAGCAGGCCGCGGTGATCTCCTCCCCGCTGACACCACGACTCGTCGTGGCCGGCGCCGGGTCCGGGAAGACCACCACCATGTCCGACCGCGTGGCATGGCTGGTGGCCAACGGCCTGGTGCGTCCCGAGGAGATCCTGGGTGTCACCTTCACCCGCAAGGCCGCCGGCGAGCTCTCCCAGCGGATCGCCCAGAAGCTCAGGCTGCTGCGCCGGGCCGGGCTCATCGACGAGCCCTCGGAGGAGGACGCCCCGGAGGCGGTGCAGGAACCCACGGTCAGCACCTACCACTCCTACGCGAACTCGCTCGTGCGCGGCTACGGGCTGCGCCTGGGCATCGAGTCCGACACCGTCCTTCTCGGACAGGCCCAGACCTGGCAGCTGGCCGGTGAGCTGGTGCGCGCGTGGGACGGGCCCCTGCCGGGCGCCGTCCCCGCCGCCGACACCCTGGTGAAGGGGCTCATCACCCTCTCCTCGGAGGCGTCCGAGCACCTGGTGGACACCCGCCGCATCCGCGAGTTCACCGCCGAGTTCCGACGCCGGCTGCAGGACGCGCCACCGGACGGCCGGAAGCGGACCCCGGGCGGGGACGTGACGAAGGCGCTGGCCCGGATGGAGCAGACCGAGGTGCTGGCGCAGCTCGTGGAGCGCTTCCACGCCGTGAAGCGCCAGGAGTCGGCCCTGGACTACGGCGACCTCCTGGCGCTCGCGGCCCGGATCGTGCAGGTGGACCCGCACGCCCGGGCCACCGAGCGCGAACGCTTCAGGGTGGTGCTGCTGGACGAGTTCCAGGACACCTCCCACGCCCAGCTGGCCCTGTTCTCCGGTCTCTTCGGGGACGGGCACTGCGTGATGGCCGTGGGGGATCCGCAGCAGTCCATCTACGGGTTCCGGGGAGCGTCCTCGGGCCAGCTGTTCAGCTTCGTGCACAACTTCCCGCGCCGCACCCCGGACGGCGGGGCGGCCCCGGCGGAGACGAGCTTCCTCACCACGGCGTGGCGCAACAGCCTCTCGGTGCTGGAAGCCGCCAACACGGTGGCCGCTCCGCTGCGCACGCCCCCGTCCTGGGACGGGCCCACGGGAGGCCTGGAGGTCCCGCCCCTGGACTCCGCGCCGCACGCGGAGCGGGGCCGCGTGCGCGTGAGCCGCTACGCCACCGACACGGACGAGGCGCAGGCCGTGGCGCGGCTGATACACGACGTGCGCAGGGCCCACGAGGGACAGCTGCCCGAGGAGATGCCGACCATGGCGGTGCTGTGCCGGCGCCGTGCGCAGTTCGAGCCCCTGAGGCTGGAGCTCGACGCCCTGGACGTGCCCTACGAGGTGGTGGGCCTGGGTGGCCTGCTGCACACGCCCGAGGTCTGCGACGTGGTGGCCATGCTCCACGTCCTCACGGATCCGGGCCGCTCGGACGCCCTCGCGCGGCTGCTCACGGGTGCCCGGTGGCGGCTGGGCCCGCGGGACCTCGCCGCCCTCGGCGACTGGGCCGCGGAGCTGGAGCGGCGGCACGAGCGCGCCGCACGCGGGGAGCAGGCGGAGGCCCCGCAGGACGAGCAGGTCTCCGGGCAGGACGGTCAGGCCACCACCGCGTCGCAGGAGGATGCAGAGCCGGAGACCGTGGTGATGGCCGATCTCGTGGACCGCTCCAGCCTGATCGAGGCCGTGGAGACCCTGCCGCGGGATGGCTGGACGTCCTCGCGGGGCCGCAGCGTCACCCCCGAGGGGATGCGACGGCTGCGCGCGCTGCTGGAGGAGATCAGGGGGCTGCGCCAGGTGCTCGGGGACGAGCTCACCACCGTGGTGCACGAGGTGGAGACCGCACTGGGACTGGACATCGAGCTCGCGTCGCTGCCCGGGGAGGACCCCGCGCACGCTCGCCGCAACCTGGACGCCTTCGTCGACCAGGCCGTGCAGTTCACCGCCACCACGCGCACCCACGACGTCCCTGCGTTCCTGGCGTGGCTCGACGCCGCGGCCCGGGAGGAGAACGGGCTGGACCTGCCGCCGTCGCACACGCGCCGTGACGCCGTGCAGCTGCTCACCGTGCACGCGTCCAAGGGCCTGGAGTGGGACCACGTGTACGTGCCCGGGCTCAACCAGGGTGATTTCCCGTCCAGCAGCCGCTCCGAGTGGTGCCGGGACGCCGCCAAGCTGCCCTGGCCGCTGCGCGGGGACGCCGCCCAGCTGCCGCAGTGGAACGTGCGGGTGGACAACGTGCGGGAGATCGCCGAGTCGTACGAGGAGTTCTCCGAGGCCGCGGCCGAGCACGACCTCCGGGAGGAGCGCCGCCTCGCGTACGTCGCCTTCACCCGCGCCAAGACCCTCCTGGAACTCTCGGGGACCGCGTTCCGGGGCACGGTGGTCAAGCCCAAGGCGGCCTCTCCGTTCCTGGAGGAGGCACGGGCCATGGCGGAGGAGGGGACCCGCGGGTTCGAGACCGGACCGTGGGCGGACCCGCAGGAGGGGGAGACCAACCCCCAGCGGGACACCGTGGTCAGCGCCGAGTGGCCCTACGACCCCCTGGAGGGTCCCCGGATCACCCGTGTCACGAGGGACGCCGAGGACCACGTGAGCGAGACGCTCCTCCCGCCCGTGCACGAGGGCCGCCGTGAGCGCATGGTGGCCACCGCCCGGGCCGTCCGCGACCGCGGTCTCGAGGGCACCCGGGAGCTCACGGACCAGGAGCTCGCGAGCGGGGAGTCCGGTGCCGTGGTCACCCGGTGGCGCCGTGAGGCGGAGCTGCTCCTCGCCCAGCGGGATGCTTCCGAGCAGCGCCGCGCCGTGCACATGCCCTCGCACGTCTCGGCCTCGGCGCTCGTGGCCATGGACACGGACCCGGACGCGTTCATCACGGACCTCCGCCGGCCCATGCCCCGCAGGCCCGGCTCCGCGGCGCGGGCGGGAACCGCGTTCCACTCCTGGGTGGAGGACTACTTCCAGGACTCGGCCATCCTGGACCTCAACGAGATCCCGGGCGCCGACGACCACGTGGACGAGGAGCTGGACCTGCCGCGCCTCACGGAGACCTTCCGCAGCGGCCCGTGGGCGGACAGCCAGCCGTATGCCGTGGAGCTGCCCGTGGAGACACCGGTGGGCTCCCTCACGGTGCGCGGTCGCATCGACGCCGTGTTCCGCACCGACCACGGGTGGGAGCTCGTGGACTGGAAGACCGGTCGGGTGCCGCACGGGAGGGACCTGCGTCAGAAGGCCGGGCAGCTGGCCCTCTACCGGTTGGCGTTCGCGCGGCTGCGGCAGGTCCCCGTGGAGCAGGTCTCCGCGGCGTTCTACTACGTCGCGGCGAACCAGGTGGTGCGCCCGCACGACCTCGCGGACGAGACGGAGCTGGAGCGGATCGTGGCGCGGCTCTACGCCCGGGGCGCGGCGGCGTCGGGGTCCGGCGCTACCCCGGAGTCCGGTGCGGCTCCGGCGGCGGGGGGCGTCGTCCCGGAGTCCTGACCCGCGTTCCGCGCGGCGGCGCCCCGCACGGCCGTGGAACCAGTCGGCGTGGAGCGGGAACCGGGGTCCTCGGCGGCGTCGGGCGGGCACTCGGCCCCGGCGGCGCGCCGCGCTCCGGGAACACCGGGGGAGGGCGAGGCGCTGGCCCGCACGTCCTGCGCCAGGGTGGTGAGCATCCGCTCGGCGTTGTCCACCATGGACGGGATGCCGCGGTCCACACCTCGCACGAGCCACTCCGCGAGGGCGAACTCGGCCTTCAGGTGCGCCCGGCGCAGCAGGTGGCGGTCGGGGGCCTGCACGGCGGCCAGGGAGTAGGTCTCGATCACGGTGTCCGCGAAGACGGGGTCGCTCATGCCCACCAGCCAGGTGAAGTCCTCGGCGGGGTCGCCCACGTGCAGGTCGCTCCACCCGGTGAAGGAGACGAGCGTCCCGTGGTCCACCGTGATGTTGTCCTCGTGGAGGTCGCCGTGGACCACCCGGGTGGAGAACTGCCACAGCGTGACGTCCTCCATGGCCTCCTCCCAGCGGCGCAGCAGCTCACCGGGGATCCGCCCGGTGGCGGCGGCGCGGTCGAGGTCGTGCAGCATGCGCCTGCGGCACTCCTCCGCGCCGTAGGCGGGCAGGTCCGCATCCATCACCAGCGCCCGCGGCAGCGAGTGCAGCGCCCCGAGGGCGCGGCCCAGCTGGACGGCCAGCGGGGCGCGGGGTGCGGCACTGGGGGACGGCGCGTGCCGGGGCGGCTCGGGATCCGTGTTCTGCCGCTGCAGCTCCGCGAGGCTGAGGGTCTGTCCGGGCAGGTGCGAGTAGACGAACGTGCGCACCCCGCCGCGCGCCACGGAACCGGCCACGGTGGGCAGGTGGAAGGGCAAATGGGAGCGCACCGAGGGTGTGAAGGCCTGGAGCACCAGGTGCTCGGTCTCCAGGCGCATGCTCGCCTCGGTGCTCAGGGGGCTGCGCACGCGCCACCGCTTCCCGGCGGCGTCCTGGACCACGCAGGAACGGAAGTCCGCGACGTCGTCGGGAGAAGGACCGGTGGCGACGGGCGCCAGCCCGGGGACGGCGGCGGCGGCCACGGCGGCCAGCAGTTCGGGGGTCGTTCTCACGGACTCCACCCTACCGGCGCACCCTCCGTGCGGGCTGTGCACAGGGCCGTGAGGGGTGTCCGGGGGCCGGTCTACAGTGGGCGGGTGACTTCATCCCAGGACCGTCCCAGCGCGCCCGCGCCCCTGCTCGGCCCGGAGCAGCTGCCCTTCGCGGGGCGCCCCTTCGAGCGTCAGGCGGTGGAGCGCGAGCGCCGCGACCTGGTGGCGCAGGCGCCCGCGGACACCAGGGCCCTGGTCTTCCGCGGTTCCGCGGTCCCCGCCACGGCGAACGGTCTGGTCCTGCCGCTGCTGCGTGAGCTCCCTGACGCCACCGGGGACCCGGCGCGTCCGGACGTGCACCTGGGCGTCCTGGCGGACGGCACGCGCGTGGTGCTGCGCACCTTCCCGGAGGACACGGAGCTGCCGGGGTTCGACGACGCCGCCTGGCACGGACTGCGCGGTCTCGCCACCGCGCTGCCCCCGGAGCAGACGTCCCTGCTCGTGACGGGCCAGGCAGTGGCCCTGTGGCACCGGGACCACCCGAGGTGTCCGCGCTGCGGGTCCCTCACGGAGGTGGTCCGCTCCGGATGGGCCCGGAGGTGCCCGCGGGACGGGTCCGTGCACTTCCCCCGCACGGACCCCGCCATCATCGTGGCCGTGGTGGACGACCACCCGGAGCCGTCCCGCCAGCGGATCCTGCTGGGCCGCTCGGCGCTGTGGTCCGGCAACAGGTTCTCCACGTTCGCCGGGTTCGTGGAACCGGGGGAGTCCGCCGAGCAGGCCGTGGTGCGCGAGGTGGGGGAGGAGGCCGGGATCGCCGTGGACACCGTCCAGTACCAGGGCTCCCAGCCGTGGCCGTTCCCGCGCTCCCTCATGCTGGGCTACCGCGCCACGGCTCACACCGCGGAGGCGGAGGCGGACGGGGAGGAGATCCTGGACGTCCGGTGGTTCACCCGCGAGGCCCTGCTGCGGGCGGTGCGCGAGGGGGAGATCACCCTGCCCGGGCGCGTCTCCATCGCCCATGCACTGATCGCGGACTGGCTGGGCCAGGACCTGCCGGAGACGGGCTGGTGAGCGGGGAGCAGAGCGCGGAGGAGCGCATCCTCGGGGGCCTGGACCCGGAGCAGCGGGTGGTGGCCACCACCCTGAAGGGCCCGGTGTGCGTGCGCGCCGGGGCGGGCACGGGCAAGACCCGTGCCATCACCCACCGGATCGCGTGGGGCATCGCCTCGGGCGTCTACACGCCGCAGAAGACCCTCGCCCTGACCTTCACGGCGCGCGCCGCCAACGAGATGCGCCAGCGGCTGCGGGTGCTCGGCGCCCCGGGGGTCCAGGCGCGCACCTTCCACTCTGCCGCGCTGCGGCAGCTGCAGTACTTCTGGCCCCAGGCCGTGGGCGGGCCCCCGCCGGGGCTGGTCAACCACAAGGCCCGGCTCATCACCGAGGCCGCGCAGGCCATGCGCCTGACCGCGGACCGGGCCACGGTCCGGGACGTGGCCGCGGAGATCGAGTGGGCCAAGGTCTCCATGCTCACCCCGGACACCTACGCCGCGGCGGCGGGCTCCCGGGACATGCCCGCGGGCCACGACGTGCGGACCATGCAGCGGCTCTACCAGTCCTACGAGGACCTCAAGGCGGACCGGCACCTGATCGACTTCGAGGACGTCCTGCTCATCACGGTGGGGATCCTCGAGGAGGACGAGCGGATCGCCGCGGCCGTGCACGCCCAGTACCGGCAGTTCGTGGTGGACGAGTACCAGGACGTCTCCCCGCTGCAGCAGCGCCTGCTCGACGCCTGGCTGGGCTCCCGCGACGACCTCTGCGTGGTGGGGGACGCCTCCCAGACCATCTACTCCTTCACCGGGGCCACGTCCCGCCACCTGCTGGAGTTCCCCTCCCGCTACCCCGGGGCCTCGGTGGTGGAGCTGATCCGTGACTACCGCTCCACCCCGCAGGTGGTCAACACCGCCAACCGCCTGCTCGCGGCGCGTCGGCCCTCCGTGGGCTCCACCCCGGACACGTGGGCCACCCCGCTGCGCCTGGTCTCCCAGCGCCCGGCGGGTCCGGAGCCCACCTGGAACGAGTACCCGGACGACGAGGCCGAGGCCGCCGGCGTGGCCGTTCGGATCGCGGACCTCATCGCGGACGGTGTGCCCCCGCACGAGATCGCCGTGCTGTTCCGCACCAACGGTCAGTCGCAGGCGTTCGAGGCGGCCCTGGCGGATGCGAGCATCGGCTTCCAGCTGCGGGGTACGGAGCGGTTCTTCAACCGGCCCGAGATCCGCCAGGCCCTCGTGCAGATCCGCTCAGCCGCCCGCACCGCCGGAGCGGACCGCGCCGATGTGCCCCGCCAGGTGCGGGACATGCTGCACTCCCTGGGCTACAGCGAACGGGCCCCGCGCTCGGACAGCGCCACCCGCGCCAAGTGGGAGTCGCTGCGGGCGCTCGTGGCGCTCGCGGACAGCATGGCCCGGCATGCGGCCGAGCAGGACGAGCGCCTCTCCCTGGCCGGTTTCGCGCAGGAGCTCGAGCGCCGCGCCACCACCCAGGAGGCACCGGTCGTGGACGGGGTCACGCTCGCGTCCCTGCACTCCGCCAAAGGTCTCGAGTGGGACGCGGTGTTCCTGGTGGGTCTGTCCGAGGGACTCATGCCGATCACCTTCGCGGACACCCCCGATGCCATGGACGAGGAGCGCCGCCTGCTCTACGTGGGCATCACGCGCGCCCGTGAGCACCTGGTGTTCTCGTGGTCCCTGTCCCGCACGCCGGGCGGGCGTCCCAACCGCTCGCGCTCGCGCTTCCTCGACGCCCTGCTCCCTTCCGCGCCGCGCACCCCGGCACGACGCCGCCCGCCCCGCTGATCTCGACGCGCATCTGATCCCGACGCCCGCGGGCGCCGGAGCCCGGCGGTGGCTGGGAGAGGTGGCTGCGGGAGCTGGCTAGGCGGCGTCGGCGTCGGCCGAGGCCCAGAACTCGCGGGCCACGCGCGCGAACTCGTCGGGGCGCTCGATCATGGGCCCGTGACCGGTGTCCGGGAACGTGTGGGTGCGCGCACCGAGGGCCCGGCCCGCGCGTGCCAGGTGCCGGTGGGGCAGCACCGTGTCCCTGTCGCCCCACACCACGACCACGGGGACACCCGTGTCCCGCACGCGAGGCAGCAGCGCCCGGCGCCACGCGCTCTTCACGCCCGCCGGGGAACCGAGGGAGCGGAGGATCTCCAGCATCGCGGCGAAGCCCCCGGGGCGCTGCGCCGTCCGGTAGCCGTGCGCCACGCGCTCTGGGGTGGCCAGCGCGGGATCGTGGTACATGGCCCGCTCGGAGCGCAGCGCCGAGCCCCGGCTGGGCCGCAGGGCGCGTTCGCCCACCCCGGGGATGCTCGCGAGCCGCAGGGCGGGGCTGACACCGCGTCCGAAGCCGGCGGAGTCCACGAGCAGGAGGCTGCGCACGAGATCGGGGTGGTCGGCGGTGAGCTGCATGGCCACTGCCCCGCCCAGGGAGTTGCCCACCAGGTGCACGGGCGCGATGTCCTGGGCGCGCACGAACTCGGCGAGCCGCGCCGCGAGGTTCTCCAGCGTCATCGCCCCGGAGGGCCGTTCGGATCCGCCGAAACCGGGCAGGTCCACGCTGACCACCCGGAAGGAGCCGGACAGGAGCTCGTGCTGCGCGTCCCAGTCCGCGAGGGTGCGCCCGATGCCGTGCACGAGCAGCACGGGGGCGCCGCTGCCCGTCACGCGGTAGTGGATCCCGTCCCACGACTGCCCGCTCACGGGGTGACTCCCGCCGCCCGAGGGGCCGGGACGGTGAACTCGAGCTGCTCGTCCCGCTCCGCGCCCGGGCGGAACAGCACGCGGTCCCGCAGGTAGTTCTGCCGCACGTTCCACGCCCCGTCCGGGCCCTGGCGGGGCAGCAGGTGGGCGCCGCGCTGGATGTACCCGGCGGCCAGGTCGATCAGCGGCCGCAGTCCGGCGCGCGGGCCGCTGTACCGCGGGGTCACGGCCACCGCGCCCTCGCGGTCCATGCGGTCCAGGAGCCGGTGGAAGTACCCGGTGACCAGGTCCACGCGCAGGGTCCAGGAGGAGTTGGTGTACCCGATGGCGAACGCCATGTTGGGCACGCCGTCCAGCATCATCCCGCGGTAGCTCACGTGCTCCGCCGGGTCCACCGGCTCACCGTCCACCACGAGCTCCGCGGCGCCCAGGAACTGCACGTTCAGACCGGTGGCGGTGACGAGCACGTCCGCCGCCAGGTGGCGTCCGGAGGTCAGGTCCACGCCATCCGGTGTGAAGCGCTCGATGGTGTCCGTGACCACCTCGGCCCGGTCTCCCCGAACGGCCCGGAAGAAGTCCCCGTCCGGGGCGGCGCACAGCCTCTGGTCCCACGGGTCGTACTCGGGGGTGAAGTGCTCGTCCACGGGGAAGGTGGGGCCCAGGTGCTTCACCGCGCCGCGGTGCAGCAGCGCGCGCATGGCCCGCGGGCGGCGTCGGCTGAACTCGTAGACGGCCATGCCCCGCAGGATGTTGCGCCAGCGGTTCGCCTCACCGGCCACCCGCGGCGGCAGCCACCGGCGCAGGCGCACGCCCGTCCTGTCCCTGCCGGAGACCGCGGCCACGTAGGTGGGGGAGCGCTGGAGCATGCTCACGCGGGCGCCGCGCTCCGTGAGGGCGGGCACCAGGGTCACCGCGGTGGCACCGCTGCCGACCACGACCACCCGCTTGCCCGCCACGTCCAGGTCCTCGGGCCAGTGCTGGGGGTGGACCACGGTGCCCCGGAACTCGGACAGGGTGGGCCAGGCGGGGGTGAAGCCCTCGTCGTAGCGGTAGTAGCCGGTGGCCATGAACAGCCACCGCCCCGCCAATGTGCTGGTGGCCCCCGTGTGCACGTCCTCGTGGGTGACCGTCCAGGTGTGGGTGTCCGAGGACCACTCCGCCCGCAGTGCGCGCTGCCCGAAGCTGATCTGGCCGAGCACCCCGGCCTCCTCGGCCGCGGCGCGGACGTACTCCCGGATGCTCTCACCCTGGGCCAAGCTGCGCTCGCCGGTCCAGGGGCGGCTGCGGTAGCCGAAGGTGGCCATGTCCGAGTCCGAGCGGATCCCGGGGTAGCGGAACAGGTCCCACGTGCCGCCCACGCCGTCGCGCGCCTCGAGGATCCGCACCGTGCGTCCGGTTCCCTCGAGCTCGCGGGCGGCCCCGATGCCGGAGATGCCCGCGCCGATGATGATGACGTCCACGTCCTGGGTGCTCATGCCGTTCCCACACTTTCCTGCGATGGGGTGCGCGCCGCACGAGGCGGGCAGCCGGGGTGCTAACGCGCGTTAGTACACTGTCTGCCGAGTGTACAGCTCACATCCGAGCGGTGGTCGGGACGCCCGGCACGCCCCACTGGTGAGCATGTGGGAACCGAGACCCCAGGGGGGACGCACGAACATGCACGGACACGGCACTCCCGCCCGGCGGGCCACCAGCGCGGACGTCGCACGGCTGGCCGGGGTCTCCCGCGCCACCGTGAGCTTCGTGCTCAACGACACCCCCTCGCAGTCCATCTCGGAGGCCACCCGCACCAGGGTGCTCGACGCCGCCCGCTCCCTCTCCTACACACCCTCAGCGGAGGCGCGGGCCCTGGGCAGCGGCCGCTCCACCACGGTGCTGGTCTACCTCCCGCCCGCGCGCTCGCTGACCGAGGACATCGGGGACATCGTCGAGCGGCTCTCGGTGCTCTTCGCGGAGGCGGGCCTGTCCATGGTCATCCACGCGTGGACCCGCAGGCCCGCCGCCCGCGTGTGGTCCTCGGTCACGCCGGCGGCGGTCCTCGCATGGGACCTCACGGAGCACGACGCCGCCCGCATGCGTGGCAGCGGCGTCCGCGGCGTGGTCTCGTGGACCGGTTCGGACGCCATGGGGCGGTGGATCACCGGGGCGCGGGAGCAGGACATCGCCCGGGTGCAGGTGCAGCGCCTCACCCGTGCGGGACACCACCGGCTGGGGTACGCGGTGACCGGTGGGGACCACATGCACGGGGTCTCCCAGTGGCGCTACGAGATGCTGCGCCGGGAGTGCGCGTCCCGGGGCCTGCCGGAGCCGGACGTGCTCCACGTCCCGGCGGACCCGCTCGGGGCGTCGGAGGTCCTGGAGGGGTGGCGCGGGCGGAACCCGGATGCCTCCGGGGTGTGCGCCCACGACACCACCGCCGCTCTGGCCGTGCTCTGCGGGATGCGCCGACTGGGCTGGCGGGCACCGCGGGACCTCGCGATCGTGGGGGTCAACGACTCGCCCGCCGCCGCCCTGGCGGATCCGCCCCTGACCATGGTGGCGCTGGACGCGGACGTCACCGCCCGGTACACCGTGGCCGTCATCACCGCACTCGTGCGGGACGCACCGCCTCCCGAGGCGCCCGCGACGGGCGGGGCGAGCATCGTGGACCGCGGGTCCGTCTGACCCGTCCGCCCGCTGCGGCCCGCCGGTTCTCCGAGGTGTGTTCACGTGCCCTCGAAGGCGAGGGAGCACAGGCATCCCGGGTTGGCGGGCAGGAGCCACGTGTGCAGGCCGCGTCGCAGCACCGGACCGCCGTGCGGCTCTCGACCCACCTCACCAGGATCGACCCGGACCTCTCCCGCGCGAGGGCCCTGGACCTGTCTGCCAGAACTCCCATGGCCCGCCCCTCCTTCTCCACAGCCGCCGCCGCCGTGGTCGGCGTTCTCCCCACGACCGGGGGAAGGGTCCAAGCCCAGTGACAGCAGCAGCGCCGCCAGCTCCCCCACGGCTGCCGTCCGCGTCACGGCGGCCGTGGGGCTGTCCCCGCTGACCGGGAAGGGGCAGTCCTGCAGGGCGCGGTCCGGTCGGGCGACGTCGCGCGCTGCTCGTACCCCGTGGGTGACGCATGCGGCGCAGGGCCGGTGCCCCCAGTCCGTGAGGGGCCAGCGCAGCACGGAGGCGCCGTCACCGACCACCGTGAGGGTGGGCAGTCCCGCGTCCAGCGTCGGCGGGGTCGGGACGGTGAGGTCCGCGACGAGGTCACCGGCCACCGACCACGCCTCGAGCACCACCGCGCCCGGCATTGCCGCACTGGGGAACAGCTCCGGCGCCGTGAGCGGGACGCACCGTGGCGCACGACGCCGCAGCAGCCCCCGCAGCGCCAGCTCCCGCGGCTGCCCCTCGGCCTCCGCGGGATAGGGGCCGTGCCGGATGTCCCGCGGGCTCACGGGGGTGGGGTCCGCGACGTTCACCAGGCACACCCCGGCGGCCACGAGCGCGCACGCCACCGAGGCGGCCAGGGGGTCGAGGCCGGACACGAACACGTGCAGCTCGTCCGGGGCCAGGGGGTCGGCGGGCGCCCCTGCGGCGTCGGGCGGGGCGGCGAGGCCGGGTGGCCCGGCGCCGCCGGCCCGGGCGGTCGAGTGGTGGGCAGCGGCGGGTTCGAGGGAGACAGGAGCGCGGTTCATGTGGTCAGGATGCCCACCTCCGCCGCGCGGGAACAGCACGAGCGGGCAATCCACAGGGAGGGTGGAGGGTGCCGGGCTCGTGCGTGTCCGGACGGGATGGTGGACTGGACCCATGCCACGAGGACGCAGCCGCACCGCACCGCAGCCGGGGGAGCAGCCCGAGGACCTGCCGGAGATCGTCGTCCAGCGCAGCGCGCGCCGCACCAAGACCGTGAGCGCGCACTTCAGCGGGGACAAGGTGGTGCTTGCGGTGCCGCAGCGGGCCACGCGCGCGCAGATCGCACACTGGAGCGCCACGCTGGTGCCACGGGTGGTGGCCAAGCGCCGCGCGGCGGAGGCGGCGTCGAGCACCCGCGCATCGGACGAGGGGCTGGAGGAACTGGCGGCGCGGCTGTCCCGGACCTACCTGGAGGGCCGTGCCGTGCCCACGAGCATCCGCTGGTCCACCCGCCAGCACACACGGTGGGGCTCGGCGACCCCGTCCACGGGCGCCATCCGGATCTCGCGCCGCCTCGCGGACACCCCCGAGTGGGTGCTGGAGACCGTGGTGCTCCACGAGCTCGCGCACCTGCTGGAGGCGCACCACAACGAGCGGTTCTGGTCGCTGGCGCGGCGCCACCCCCGCGCGGAGGACGCCGCCCGCTTCCTGGACGGCATCGCCTGGGCCGACGCCCACCCGGCCCAGCCGCCCCGCGACTCCTGAGTCCGGTGCGGCCCCGGCAGGGTGACGTCTCAGGGCGTGCACCCGGGCGGCATGCACCGGTTCAGGGGCCCCCGCGAGTCGGAGTGCCCCGGGGCGGACGGAAGGGGCCAGGACGTGACGGGTCAGGAGGCGACGGGGCCGGGAGCCGCGGGACCGTTCCGGTCGTCGTCGTCCGTGGAGCCGGACCCGTCCTCGGTGCCTGGGCCCTCGGCACCCGAGGTGCCGGCGTCCGAGTTTCCTGCACCCGTGTTCCCGGTGCCCTCGGCACCGCCGTCCGTGGCGGTCCCGGCGGCCGGGGCCTCGCCCTCCTCGTAGCCGCCGGCGAGCAGCTTCTCGAGGGCCGCGTCCATCTCCTCGTCGCTGGCGGTGAGCAGCCCGCGGCGCTCCTCGAAGCCCTGGGGGTCGTCGAGGTCCTCGTCCGTGGGCAGCAGCTCGGGGGACTCCCACAGGCTGTCGCGCTCGGTGATCCCGCGCTGCTCGGCCACGTAGTCCCAGAAGGCGGCGGCCTCGCGCATGCGGCGGGGGCGCAGCTCCAGACCCACCAGGGCCCCGAAGGTGCGCTCGGCGGGACCGCCCTCGGCGCGGCGTCGGGCCATCATCTCGGTGAGAGCGGGCGCGGAGGGGATGTTCACGGTGGAGGCCACGGTCACGCGGTTCACCCAGCCCTCCACGAGAGCCAGGACGGTCTCCAGCCTGGCGAGCGCGGCCTCCTGCTGGGGGGTCATCTCGGGGCTGAACACCCCCGAGGACAGGGCGTCCTGGATGCCGGAGGGGTCCGAGGGGTCCAGGTCCCGGGCGATGGACTCGATGCGGTCCATGTCGATGTGGATCTCGGACGCGAACGCCGTGATCAGGTCCAGCACGTACTGGCGCAGCCAGGGGACGCCGTGGAACAGCCGGATGTGCGCGGCCTCGCGGATGGCCAGGTAGAGGAGCACGTCCGAGGCCGGGAGGTCCAGGTCCTCGCTGAACTCCGCGATGTTGGAGGGCACCAGGGCGCAGCGCTGCGCGGCGAGCGGGATGCCCACGTCCGTGGAGGAGAGCACCTCGCAGGACAGCGCGCCCACGGCCTGACCCAGCTGCATGCCGAACATCATGGAGCCCGCGCCGGACAGCATCCCGGAGAGGTCCGCGCCCCCCATGGCCTGGGACAGCTCGGGCGGCAGCTGCTGGGTGAGGGCCTGGGACATGGCCTGCGTCACCGAGGCCGCCACCGGAGTGGTCATCTCCTGCCAGGTCTCCCAGGTGGCCTCGATCCACTCGGCGCGCGCCCACGCGGCGGGCATCACCGGGGCCTCGTCGAAGGCCGTGTTGTCCTTGAGCCACAGGTCCGCGAGCTTCATGGCGTCGCTCACGGCGCCCTTCTGCCTGTCCGTGACCGAGGGGTCGCCCTTCTGGGCCGCCACCTGGCGGGCGTTCTGGTTGGCGAGCTCCCAGTTCACGGGGTCCCCGGAGTTCGAGGAGCTCATCATGGACTGGATCTGCTGGAAGATCATGGACATGGACTGCGGATCCACGGGCATGCCCGCGGGCATGTCGCCGGGCTTCATGGCCCCGGAGCCCATCAGGCGCTCGAACATCTCCCTGAACGGGTCCTGGGGGTTCTGGCCGTTCTCGTCGTTCGGAGGGTTCGCAGGCATGGGACCGCCAATCGTCGTGAGGAAGTGCTCTGGACTTTCCGCCAGTTTATCGGCAGGCGGTGGGGCCGGACCAAGGGTCCGGAGCCAGTTCGCTGATGGCTCAGGTCCGAGCGGAGGGCACCCACCGCACGGCGGACCGGGCCGCGCGGGCAGAGGCGGACCGGCGTGCGGCACAGCGGCAGGGCGGCGTCGTCCCTCAGTGGCGGACGGTGCACGCAGGTACGCTGAGCGATCGTGGACACCGCGCAGAACCCCGAGAACGCCACCGCCCGCCGACCGGGCCGGTGGCGACGTCGTCGGCCGTCCCTGCCCCAGCTGGCGCTCGCCGGGACCTCCGTGCTGATGGTGGCCGGCGTGGTGCTGCCCGCGCCGTACGTGGTGGAGGCCGCCGGGCCCACGTTCAACACCCTGGGCTCCCAGGACGACAAGCAGCTGGTCAAGATCACTGGTGCGCCCACGTACCCCAGCAGGGGCCAGCTGGACCTGACCACGGTGTACGTCAAGGGCGGGCCGTCGGGGCGGATCAACTCCGTGACCGCGCTGCTCGGCTGGCTGGACCCCTCCCAGGCGGTGGTCCCGGAGGACACCATGTACCCGCCGCAGACCACGCGGCAGCAGGTGGAGGACTCCAACGCCGCGGCCATGACCACCTCCCAGGACGACTCCGTGGCGGCGGCTCTCGGCTACCTGGGCAAGTCCTACACCACCACTCTCACGGTCCACGCCACGGTCCCGGGCCGGCCAGCTGACGGCACGCTGCGCGCCGGGGACGAGCTGGTGTCCGTGGGCGGGACCGCGGTCACCTCCCTCGCTCAGCTGCACTCCCTGCTCGACGCCGCCGGCTCCCGCGGCGCGGACGTCACGGTGCGCAACAACGGCGCCACCAGGACCGAGCACGTGGGCCTCACCCGGGACGGCGACTCCGGCGGCTGGCAGCTGGGCGTCTACCTGGTGCCGCACTACGACTTCCCCGTGGACGTGGACTTCCAGCTGGACCAGGTGGGTGGGCCCAGCGCGGGGATGATGTTCGCCCTGGGGATCATCGAGGAGCTGACCCCGGGGTCCATGGCGGGGGACAGGCACATCGCCGGGACCGGCACGATCGCCCCGGACGGCACGGTGGGCCCCATCGGGGGCATCCGCCAGAAGCTGGAGGGTGCCGCGGACTCCGGTGCCACCTACTTCCTCGCGCCGCACGAGAACTGCGACGAGGTCACCGGGCACGTCCCTGACGGGCTCACCGTGGTCGAGGTGAGCTCGCTGGGGGAGGCCGTGGGCGCGGTGGAGCACGCCGCCGCGGGCTCGGTGGCGGACCTGCCCAGCTGCGGCACCCGGTGACACCACGGCCCGCAATTGCGCGGGCCGCGGGGTCGAACACCATAGGGTTGACGCTGAACGCCCCCGATCACCCTCCGCGCCCATGAAATTCAGAGGTATGCAGTGACCGCCGGATCCACTTCTCCCCGCCCCTCCAGCCGATCGGCGTCTGGCCGCGCGAAACGCGGGGCCCTGCTTCCCACCGTGATCGCCGTGGTGGTGCTCATCGCGCTGTTCGTGGGCTTCACGCAGGTCTACACGAACATCCTGTGGTTCGAGCAGCTGGGGTACCTGCGGGTGTTCGTCACGCGCAACCTCGCGATGATCGGGCTGTTCGTCGCGGCCACCCTCGTGGTGGCCGTCCTCATGTTCCTGAGCATGTGGCTGGCCCACCGCAGCCGCCCGCGCGACGGCGCCATCAGCGACACCATGGCCCGGTACCAGAAGGCACTGGACCCGGTGCGCCGCGTGGTGATGGTGGCGGTGCCCGTGATCTTCGGACTGTTCGCGGCCTCCACCGTGGCGTCCCAGTGGAAGACCGTGCTGCTGTTCTTCAACCAGGAGCCCTTCGGCCAGACCGATCCCCAGTTCCACCTGGACCTGGGCTTCTACGTGTTCACGCTGCCGTTCCTGCGGCTGCTGATCGGGTTCCTCGTCACCGCCCTGCTGCTGGCCGGGGTGGCCGGTCTGCTCATGCACTACGTCTACGGCGGGATCCGCATCCACGAGCGCGGCATCACCACCACGCGCTCCGCCCGGGTGCAGCTGGGCTCGGTCGTCGCCGCGTTCCTGGCGCTGCAGGCCGTGAACTTCTGGCTGGACCGCTACGCCACGCTGGTGGGCAGCTCCGGGAAGTGGACCGGCGCCATGTACACGGACGTCAACGCCGTGATCCCCACCAAGGGCATCCTGGCGGTCGCCGCGGTCCTGGTGGCCGTGCTGTTCGTGGTGGCCGGGTTCATCGGCCGCTGGAAGCTGCCCGTGATCGGCGCCGCCATGCTCGTGGTGGTGGCCGTGGTGGCCGGCGGACTGTACCCGTGGGCCATCCAGCGCTTCCAGGTGACCCCCACCGAGCAGGCGCTGGAGAAGGAGTACATCCAGCGCAACATCACCATGACCCGCCAGGCGTACGGCCTGGACGGCACCGAGGTCACCCCGTACGACGCCACCACGGAGACCGAGAAGGGCGCGCTGCGCCAGGACACGCAGACCACCTCCAACATCCGCCTGCTGGACCCGAACGTGGTGTCCTCCGCGTTCGCCCAGCTGCAGCAGTTCCGGCCCTACTACCAGTTCCCGGACAACCTGAACGTGGACCGCTACGACATCGACGGCCAGACGCAGGACACCGTGATCGCCCCGCGCGAGCTGAACCCGGAGCAGATCCAGGGCTGGTACAACAAGTCGGTGGTCTACACCCACGGCTACGGCGTGGTGGCCGCGTACGGCTCGCGCGTGCAGGCGGACGGCAAGCCCCAGTTCATGCAGTCCGGCATCCCCTCCACGGGCGAGATCTCCGACGACTACGAGCCCCGCATCTACTTCGGCGAGAACTCCCCGGAGTACTCGATCGTAGGCGGCTCCTCGGAGGACGACCCGCTGGAGCTGGACCGCCCGCAGGCGGACGACGGCGACGCCGCGGACGCCAAGACCACGTTCACCGGAAACGGCGGGCCGAACGTGGGCAACCTGTTCAACAAGCTGTCCTACTCCATCAAGTTCCAGTCCTCGGACATGCTGCTCTCGGACGCAGTGCGCCCGGAGTCGCAGATCCTCTACGACCGCAACCCGCGCGAGCGCGTGGAGAAGGTGGCCCCGTACCTCACGGTGGACGGCAAGCCGTACCCGGCGGTCGTGGACAACAAGGTGGTGTGGATCGTGGACGCCTACACCACCGCGGACTCCTACCCGTACTCCACGCCGTCCGTGCTGCAGGAGGCCACGCAGGACACCCAGACCGCCCAGGGTGCCGCCGCGGCACTTCCGGCGGACCGGGTGAACTACATCCGCAACTCGGTCAAGGCCACGGTCAACGCGTACGACGGCTCCGTGGAGCTCTACGCGTGGGACGACCAGGACCCCGTGCTGAAGTCCTGGGAGAAGGTCTTCCCGAGCACCGTGAAGCCCTACTCGGAGATGTCCGCGGACCTCATGGCCCACGTGCGCTACCCGGAGGACATGTTCAAGGTCCAGCGCGAGCTGCTGAACAAGTACCACGTGACGGACGCGAACAGCTTCTACGCGAACGACGACGTGTGGTCCGTCCCGAACGACCCCACCCAGCAGAACCGGGACGTCCCCCAGCCGCCGTACTACCTGTCCATGCGGATGCCGGGGGAGAAGGACGCGAACTTCTCGCTCACCTCCTCCTTCATCCCCCAGCAGAACGAGTCCGGCAACACCCGCAACGTGATGTACGGGTTCCTCTCCGCGAACGCGGACGCGGGCACGGGCAAGGCCGGTGAGAAGAGCGCGGACTACGGCAAGCTGCGGCTGCTCGAGCTCCCGCGCTCCTCGGTGGTCCCCGGACCCGGCCAGGCGCAGAACGTGTTCAACTCGGACACGGACGTGTCCCAGCAGCTGAACCTGCTGCGGCAGGGCGCGTCGGAGGTCATCAACGGCAACCTGCTGACCCTGCCGGCCGGCGGGGGCATGCTCTACGTCCAGCCCGTCTACGTGCAGTCCTCGGGGGATGCCGCCTACCCCACCCTGCGCCGGGTGCTCGTGGGCTTCGGCGAGAAGGTGGGCTTCGCCCCCACGCTCGACGGCGCCCTGAACCAGGTCTTCGGCGGCAACTCCGGCGCCACCACCGACAGCGGGGCCGGTGTGAGCGAGAAGGCCGCGGAGGCCGCCCAGGGGGGCACTGGGGAGAGCAAGGACTCCGGTGGTGCCACGGCGAGCCCCTCGCCGTCCGCGTCCCAGTCCCCGCGCTCGCAGTCCCTGCAGGAGGCCCTGGACACCGCGAACAAGGCCATGCAGGACTCCGACAAGGCCCGCCAGGACGGTGAGTGGGCCAAGTACGGCGAGGCCCAGGAGCAGCTGAAGAAGGCCCTGGAGGACGCCATGGCCCAGGAGGGCAGCGGGAAGTAGCCCCCGCACTTCTCTCGCCCCAAGCGGCCCCCGGATCCGTCCGGGGGCCGCTTCGCCGTCCGGGGCGGACCCCGATTTGCACGCCCACCGCACCCTGCGTATAGTTGTGGATGTCGCCGCGGGGTGGAGCAGTTCGGTAGCTCGCTGGGCTCATAACCCAGAGGTCGCAAGTTCAAATCTTGCCCCCGCAACCACGAAGAAGCCCGGTTCCAGATGGAACCGGGCTTCTTGCATGTCCGGCTCCTGCACATGCCACGGCGCCGTCCTGAGCCGCACGCAAGCCCCCGCAGCACGACGCCGCCGTGCCCTGAATAGGGAGCGCGGCGGCGTCGTGGGCGAGCGGCCGGTCTCAGCGGCGGCGCCGGGAGGTCCCGAAGATCGAGCGGGTGATCTCCCTGCCCAGCGCGGAACCCGCCGAGCGCATCATGGAGCGCACCGCGGGGTTCTCCATCACCGAGTCGAGGAAACCACCCCCGGAATCCTCGCGCCGAGGTTCTCTGCCACGGCCGTCCGAGCGGCCTCGCGCCGCGGATTCCCCCGACGAGTCCCGGGCCGAACCCTCCGGCGCGCCGTCGGAACGCTGTGCCGTCCCCTCACGGGATGCGGGGGCGTCGTCGGGCCCGTCCTGCCGGGCGCGGTCCAGGCGGCCGTGGAGCAGCTCGTAGGCGGACTCCCGGTCCACCGCCTCCCCGTAGCGGGGGAGCAGCGCGGAGGCCGCCACGGCGGCGGCCACGGCGTCCTCGGGGGCTGGCCCCATGAGCGAGCGGGGCGCACGCATGCGCGTCCAGGCCACGGGAGTGGGGGCACCGGTCTCGGACAGCACCGTGACCACCGCCTCACCCGTGGCCAGCTGGGTGAGCAGCTGCTCCAGGTCGTACTCGCTGCGGGGATAGGTGCGCGCGGCGGCCTTCAGGGCCTTGGCGTCGTCCGGGGTGAACGCCCGGAGGGCGTGCTGCACGCGGTTGCCCAGCTGCGCGAGGACGTCCGTGGGGATGTCCTTGGGGGACTGGGTCACGAAGAAGATCCCCACACCCTTGGAACGGATGAGCCGCACGGTCTGCTCGATGGACTCCAGGAACTCCTTGGACGCGCCGTCGAACAGCAGATGGGCCTCGTCGAAGAAGAACACCAGGCGGGGCTTGTCCGCGTCCCCCACCTCCGGGAGGTCCTGGAAGAGGTCTGCGAGCAGCCACATCAGGAACGTGGAGAACACCCGCGGCTGCCGCTGCACCGCCGCGAGCTCGAGGCACGAGACGACTCCGCGTCCGTCCTCGGTGGTGCGCAGCAGGTCGGCGGTGTCGAACTCGGGCTCGCCGAAGAAGACCTCGGCGCCCTCGTCCGCGAACGCGGTGAGCTCCCGCAGGATCACCCCGGCGGTCTGCTTGGACAGCCCGCCGATGCCCGCGAGCTCCTCCTTACCCTCCGGGGAGGTCAGGTGGAGCACCACCTCGCGCAGGTCCTTGAGGTCCAGCAGGGCCAGCCCGCGGGAGTCGGCGTAGTGGAACACCAGGCCCAGGGAGGACTCCTGGGTGGCGTTGAGCCCCAGCACCTTGGACAGCAGCGTGGGCCCGAAGGACGTGACCGTGGCGCGCACGGGCACGCCGCCGCCCTGCCCGCCCAGGCTGAGGAACTCGGTGGGGCTCGCGGACGGGGACCACTGCTGCCCCACGGACGCAGCGCGCTCCGCCACCCGGGGGTCGTCCGCACCGGGCCGGGAGATCCCACTGAGATCACCCTTGACGTCCGTGAGGAACACGGGCACCCCGTGCTCGCTGAGCTGCTCCGCGAGCGCCTGGAGGGTCTTGGTCTTGCCGGTGCCGGTGGCCCCGGCCACCAGGCCGTGGCGGTTGAGGGTGCTCAGCGGCAGCCGCACGGGGGCGTCCGGGTGGGCGCCGTCCTCGTCCAGGCCCGCTCCGAGCTCCAGGCAGGGGGAGTCGGTGGCGTACCCGGAGCGGATGGCGGCCAGCTGCTCACGCGCCCCGGTTCCTGTGCCCGCCACGGCTCAGATCTCCTCGGCGGAGACGATGTTCTCGCCGTTGCGGCTGGACCCGCCGTTCTTCAGGGCGGCCAGGCGTGCCTCGATCTCCGTCTGCTGGCCCATGTTCTCGAGCGCCTCGAACTGGCGGTCCAGGGAGGAGTCCGCGAGCTCCTGCTGCCCGGCCACGCGGGCCTCCTCCCGGCGGATCTTCTCCTCGAAGCGGGAGACCTCGCTCGTGGGGTCCATGACGTCGAAGGAGCGCAGGGCGTCCTGGACCTGGGACTGGGCCTGGACGGTCTTCTGGCGGGCGGCCAGCTCGTCGCGCTTCGCGGAGAGCTCCTGGAGCTTGCCGCGCATGCTGTTCAGCCCGTCCTTGAGCTTCGCCACGGTCTCGGTCTGCGAGGCGATCTGGGGCTCGGCGCCGCGGGCCTCGTTCTCGGACTGGATCTGGCGCTGCAGGGCCACCTTGGCCAGGTTGTCGAACTTCTGGGCGTCGGACTCGTTGCCGCCGGCCCGGAACTCGTCCGCCTTGTTGGAGGCCGCGAGCGCCTTGTTCCCCCACTGCTGGGCCTCCTGGAGGTCCTCCGCGTGGTCCTTCTCGAGCAGCCGCAGGTTGCCGATGGTCTGGGCCACGGCGGACTCGGCCTCGCGGATGTTCTCCGTGTAGTCCCGGACCATCTGGTCCAGCATCTTCTGCGGGTCCTCCGCGGAGTCGATGACGGCGTTGATGTTGGCCTTGGCCAGCTGGGCGATGCGCCCGAAGATGGACTGCTTGGACATGGTGCTCTCCCGTTCTCCTGTGTGGGTTCGTGGTCAGAATGTGTGGATGGTGCGGGGCCCGGCGGGACTCAGAAGTTCCCGCCCACGCCGCCGTCGAAGTCGCCGCCCCCGCCGAAGTC
>NZ_JAUMTZ010000004.1:0-122133 GCF_030530945.1 Kocuria sp.
CTTTGGTATCAACAAACTAGACACACTATTGAGTTGACAAACAACACACCACATCTGAGCCCCTGTCCGGGGCTTCGGATTGGAAGTTTGCGTTGCCGCGATTCGGAAGCTCTTTGCTGTCCTGTTGGCAACTCGACTAGCTTATCCCTTCCGTTTCTGGTTTGCAACCCCGCGTTTCCGCGTTGTTGACCACCAGGTGGACTGGGAGGCTTGCCGACCTGCCGGACCAGCTCTTGGCTGCCTGTCCTTGCGGCGACTCGGAATACATTACACACGCCCGCCGACCTGCGCAAAGCCGGGTCTGAGGCTTCGGACCGTCAGCCTCCAGGGGTCTTGGTGCACCGCCCCCGGCCGCCGACTCGTGAGCCGGGGACGCGCTCCGCGCGCATCACTTGTATGCGGAGATCCCAGTGATGGACTTGCCGATGATGAGGGCCTGCACCGTCTCGGTGCCCTCGTACGTGTGGATGGCCTCGATGTCCGCGAAGTGCCGCGCCACACGGTTCTCCATGAGGATCCCGTTGCCCCCCAGCAGGTCGCGGGCGTTCATGGCCACCTGGCGGGCGGTGCGGGTGGCCGTGTACTTGGCAAGGGAGGCCTGGGGCCCCGTGAGGGTTCCCGCCTCCTCCTTGCGCGCCATGGCCATCACGAGCGTCTGGATCTGGGTGAGCTCGCTGAGCATGCGGGTGAGCCGCTCCTGCACGATCTGCGACGCCGCGAGCGGACGGCCGAACTGGTGCCGCTGCATGGCGTAGTGCACCGCGGTCTCGTAGCACGCCTGGGCGTGCCCCACCGCGGCCCACGCCACCCCGATGCGGGTGGCGAAGAGCACCGCAGAGGTGTCCTTGAAGTTCCGGGCGTGGGGAAGCACGTTCTCGGTGGGCACGAAGACGTTCTCGAGCGTGATCTCGGCCTGGTGGATGGCCCGCAGAGCGAGCTTGGCCTTCATGGTGGTGCCCGTGTACCCCTCGGACTCCTGGGGGACCACGAAGCCGTGGACCGCGCCGTCCTCGTCGCTGCGGGCCCACACCACGGTGATGCCGCCCATGGAGCCGTTGCCGATCCACTTCTTGGCACCGTTGAGCACGTAGCCGCCCTCCACCGGGGTGGCCCTGCTCTCCAGACCGATGGAGTCCGAGCCGTGGGCCGGCTCGGTCAGGGCGAACGCTCCGAGCAGCTTTCCCGTGGCCATGTCCGGCAGCCAGCGCTTCTTCTGCTCCTCACTGCCGCACAGGGCGATGGAGCGCATGGCGAGCCCGCCCTGCACACCGGACACCGTGGAGATGGACCCGTCCCCGCGGGAGAGCTCCATGGCCACCAGTCCCGCCGCGAGCTTGGACATGGGGGGCAGGCCGGGGACGTCCACGCCGTCGCGCAGCAGGTCCAGCTCACCCATGCGCCGCACGAGCTCCAGGTTGTACTCGCCCCGGTCCCAGTACTCGGCGATGACGGGCAGGACGTCCTCCTGGACGAACTGCCGGGCGCGCAGCTGGTAGGCGCGGTCCTCCTCCGAGATGCCGTCGAAGACCCCGGCCTCGTCCGTGGCGAGGGGCTCCGTGAGCGAGTAGTGGGGTTCGAGCGTGCCCGTGGGGAAGTCCTGGGGATCGCTGATGGTGATGCCGGTGGTCTCCGTGCTGTCCTTGGTCATGGCGAATCCTTAGGTCTGGAGTGGGGTTACTGGTCAGCGGCGTCGAAGCGGGATCCCCGGACACGCTCGGTGGCGCCGGTGCGGTCCAGGTACGGGGTGATGCCGCCCAGGTGGAACGGGTAGTTCGCGCCCAGGATCATGCAGAGGTCCACGTCCCGGGCCGTGGCCACCACGCCCTCGTCCAGCATGTGGCCGATCTCCTCCGCCAGCGCGTCCTGCACCCGGGTGAGCAGCTCGCCGTCGGCGCCGTCCCCGGACTGCGCGGCGACGCCGTTCTCCTGGCGTGTGCGCTCCAGCGCCTCGTGGGCTCCGGCGGAGAGGTAGGTCTCGGAGGACTCGCCCCGCGCGGGCAGCGTGTTCTTCAAACCGGCGTCCGCGACGGCGTCGAGCCACGGCGAGAGCGTGAAGCGCTGCGGGTAGGCGTGGTTCATGGTGTGCGTGATGTGCACCAGGACCGCGGGGCCCACGAAGTCCAGCAGCTGCAGCGGGGTCATGGGCAGGCCCATGGGGTCCAGCGCGTGGTCCACGGTTTCCGGGTCTCCCCCGGCGTCCATGGCGCGGCCGATCTCGTCGAACATCCGCGTGAGCACGCGGTTCACCACGAAGCTCGGGGCGTCCTCCACGCGCACCGCGGTGCGGCGCAGCTTGGCGGCGAGGTCGAACGCGGTGGCCAGGGTGGAGTCGTCGGTCTTCTCCCCGGCGACGATCTCGAGCAGCGGGGTGACCTCCACCGGGTTGAACACGTGGAAGCCCACGAGCCGCTCGGGGCGCTTCAGGTCCCTGCCCATGGCGGTGATGGACAGCGAAGAGGTGTTGGTGGCGAGGATGGCGTCCTCGCTGACGACGGGCTCCCACTGCGCGAAGACCTGGCGCTTGACGTCCAGCTCCTCGAACACGGCCTCGATCACGAAGTCCGCGTCCGCGAGGTCCTCCGGGCTTTGGGCGCCGGTGATGAGCGCGCCGAGCTGCTCGGCCTGCTCCGCGCTCATGCGGCCCTTCTCCGCCTGGGCGGTGAAGCGGTCACGGGTGCGCTGGACACCCGTGGCGAGGCGCTCGTCGTCGAGGTCCGTCATGACCACCGGGATGCGGGCGCCCTGCGCGATGAGGGAGGCGAGCTGCCCGGCCATGAGACCGGCGCCGATCACGGCGGCCTTCCTGATCTCCCGCACCGGCGCGTCCGGGACGTTGGCGGCCTGCCTGCTGCGGGCGCTCACGAGCTCGAACGCGTACAGGGACGCACGGGCGGGCTCCGACTGCACGATCTGCTTGAACATCTCGACGGCGGCGGCACCGTTCTCCTCGCGCGTCTCCGTGCGGGCGCGGCCCACGAGCTCGATGGCGGCCACGGGGCCGGGTGCCGCACCGTGCCAGGCTTTCTTGGCCTTCGCGGCGGCCCTCTCCACGGCCGCGTCCCAGGTCTGCGCGTCCTCCGTGGCACGGCGGGGCTCGTGCCGGCCCTCGAGGGCCTCGACCACCCAGCTCTGCCAGGCGGTCTCCCACTGCTCGGAACCGGGAGCGCCGTCCAGGACGGCGTCCACGAGGCCCATCTCCGCGGCCTTCGCGGGGTTGAGGTTCTTGCCGCGCATGGAGTCCGTGACGATCACGTTCAGCGCCGCCTCCGCCCCCACGAGGTGCGGCAGCAGGTACACGCCGCCCCAGCCGGGGAAGAACCCCAGGTGGCACTCGGGCAGGCCCATGGGCGCCTTGCCGGAGGTGGAGAGGCGGTAGTCCGTGTGCAGCGCCAGCTCCAGGCCGCCGCCCAGCGCCACGCCCGTGATGAGCGAGAAGGTGGGGACGTCCATCTCCGCGAGGAGGCCGAAGGCGTCGTGGCCGGAGCCCACGTACTCGTCCGAGGTGCCGCTCAGCTGGGCCGCACGGATCTCCTTGAGGTTGGCGCCGGCGCCGAAGGACTTCTGGTTGCCGGTGACCACCACGGCCTCCACCTGGGAGGTGTCGATGGCGGAGAGCTCCCGCTGGAGCTGCCGCATGGCCTCCGAACCCCAGATCACGAGCCCGTTGGGCGCCGTGGAGTCCAGGGACACCAGGGCGACGGGCTTCTCACGACCCGGCAGCACCGGCCGGGTGACGGTGATGGTCACGGTGGACGGGAAGGACTGTTCGCTCACGCTGCGCTCCTGGGGCTTGCTGAGGGGTGTCGTGCACCACACTGTTCGGGGTTCAGTGTGCCCTGAGACGCAGTCTCGGTCAAGGGATCGCGCGGGCCTCGGAGCCCGGTCCGAACCGGGGCTAGCCGCGCAGCGCCCGGTACACGGAGCGGGCCACGCGCCGCGCCGCGTCCGCCGGGTCAACCCCCTCCGGCAGGACCACCACGATCGGTGCCGACCCCTCGCCCGACGCCGCGGGGTCCTCCCGGTCGAGCGTGGCCGCCGCGGGCAGGCAGGTGACGTCCGCGGCGAACTGCCGGGCGGCGTCGTCCGGGGCCACCCCGAAGACCGCGCACAACCAGGCGACCCGGTCGCTGAGCGAGCCCACGAGCCGCTCCCCGGCGCTCGGGTGGGGGTCGCGCAGCCACGCGCGCAGGAAGGAGTTGTGCACGGCCACCGTGGCAGAGGCCAGGGCCACCGCCGTGACCTCCCGGTCCGGGAAGTCCGGCAGGGAACGGCGCAGGAATGCACGGAAGACGCGTTCGTAGCGCGAGGACATGGCGATCTCGCGGTCCCGCAGGGACTCCACCCGCTGGAGCAGGTCGTGCCGGGCCACCGCGCGGTCCGGGTCCTCCAGCGCGTGCCGGAACACGAGCTGCGCACCCTCCACCAGCCCGCCCTGCGGCGGGAGAGCGGGCCGCTCCAGCAGGAGCTCCAGCCTGTCCAGGGTGGCGGCGTGGTCCGCGAAGACCACGTCCTCCTTGCTGCCGTACTTGCGGAAGAAGGTGGCCCGGCTGATGCCCGCGGTCTGCGCGAGCTGCTCCACCGTGGTCTCCAGGTAGCCGTGGTCCGCGAGCATCCGGATGGAGCGGGTGACCACGTCCTCCGCCGCACCGTGCGACTGCTTCATCCGTGCCTCCTCCGGGCCCTCGGGGTGCCGCCGGGACGAGCGCAGCCGGTGTGAGACGCAGTCGCACGGGACGCGGTGCAGTGGGCCAGGGGAATCAGCCCCCGAATGCCGCGGTGACCTGCCCCGGGACCGCCACCCGCACGGCGTACAGGGATCCCGCGGTGGGCTGGGCGTCGTCCGGCAGGTTCTCCCGCGACGTGGTGATGTAGAGGGTGCGCAGGTCCTCTCCCCCCAGGGCGCACGCGGTGGTCTGCTTCACGCCCACCGTGACCACGGTGTCCAGGGTGCCGTCCGGGAGGTAGCGGTGGATCTGGCCCGCGCCGTTGAGCGCCACCCACACCGCGCCCTCCGAGTCCACGGCGAGCCCGTCCGGGCTGACGCCCACCGAGCCGGGCACGTACTGCTCCCCCGGGTCCACGGCCTCCGCCGCGGCGTGCTCGTCCAGGACGGGAGCCACGAACGTGCGCCTGTTCTCCAGTCCCCTCTCCGCGCTCCAGTCGAAGACCGAGACCTCGTGGGTGGGGGTGTCGTTGTAGTAGGCCAGGGTGCCGTCCGGTGACCAGGCGATGCCGTTGGAGATGCTCACGCCCTCCAGCACCGGCTCCCACGAGAGGTCCGGGGCCACGCGGTACAGGGTGGCCGCGCCCTCGGCCTGGTCGTAGGCCATGGACCCCACGTAGAACGACCCGTCCGGGGCCACGCCGCCCTCGTTCATGCGGATGTCCGGGGACTCCCACAGGGTGATCTCGCGCTCCACGACGCCCTCGGCATCCATGACGAGCACTCCGCGCTCCACCGCGACGATCCGCCCGCCGCCCGTGCGGGGGTACATGCACCCGGCCACGGCCCCCACGTGCTGCCGCCGCGGCTCGTCCTCCGGGGTGAAGGTCAAGACGTCCCCGGCGAGCATGTCCATCCAGGCCAGGCCGGACCACTCCCTGCTCCAGCACGGGCCTTCACCGTGGTAGACCCAGGACGGGGTGATTCTGCGGGCGGTGAGCTGGTTCACGACTGCGGCCTCCTGGGGCTGGTGGGTGCGGAGGGTCCCAGCCTAGGCCGGGGCCGCCACCACCGCACACAGGGCGGGGGACGACGCCACCGGCGCGCCGCACACACGCACGCCGCCCCGGCGAGGTGACCGGGGCGGCGTCGTCGGACCCGGTGCGCGCAACGGCACCGGCGGGAGGTGCAGTGGCTACCGGCGCCCGGCGCCACCCGAGCGGCCCGCTCGCCGAGCCGCGCGGCGCCGCTCCTCCTCCGCCACCGGGGGCTGGACCACCACGGGGTAGGTGCCCGTGAAGCCCTCGCGCTCCGCGGCGATGGCCCGCACGCGGTCGCGCACCAGGAACCACCCGATGACCAGGATGGGGACCACCACGGCCATCGACGCGATGGTGAGCGTGCCGAGCGGGTAGTCGAAGGCGACCAGGACCATCACGCCCACCAGGAACACCATGGTGAGCCAGTTCGTGTACGGCGCGAAGGGGGCGCGGTACGCGGGGCGCTGGTAGAGACCCTGCCCGGCCAGACGCACGAACTTCTGGTGCGGCAGGGTGATGGCCGCCCAGCCCACGAGGATGCCGATCGCGGAGATGTTCAGCACGATGCTGAAGGCCTCCTCCGGCACGAAGTAGTTCAGGACGACGCCCAGCGCACCCACGCCCACGGTGAGCATGATGCCGCCGGCGGGAACGCCCGAACGCGTCATCTTGCCGGTGAACTTGGGCGCGGACCCCGCCATGGCCATGGAGTGGACGATGCGCCCGGTGGAGTACAGCCCGCCGTTGAGCGAGGACAGCGCCGCGGTGATGACCACGAGCTGCATGATGGGGCCGATGCCGTCGATCCCGATGGAGCTGAAGAACGTGACGAACGGGGACTCGTCCGCGGAGTACGCGGTGTAGGGCAGCAGCAGCGTGAGCAGCAGGATGGAGCCCACGTAGAACAGCGCGATGCGCAGGATCACGGTGTTGATGGCCTTGGGGATGGTCTTGCGGGGGTTCTCGGTCTCACCGGCGGTGATGCCCACCAGCTCGATGCCGGAGTACGCGAAGACCACGCCCTGGGAGACCACGAGCGCCGGCAGCAGGCCGCTGGGGAAGATCCCTCCGTTCTCGGTGATCAGCGAGAAGCCCGTGGGCGCCCCGGTGGGGGTCCCGAAGATCACGAACGCGATGCCCACGATCAGGAAGATGACCAGCGCGGAGACCTTGATGACCGCGAACCAGAACTCCATCTCCCCGAAGACCTTCACGGAGATGAGGTTGGTGGCCATCACCAGCACCAGCACCACGGCGGCCAGCAGCCACTGGGGCAGGTCCGCGACGAACTGGCTGTACTGCCCGAACCACTTGATGTAGATGGCCATGGCGGTGGCGTCCACCACCGTGGTGGAGGCCCACGACAGCCAGTACATCCAGCCCACGAAGTACGCGCCCTTCTCCCCGTAGAACTCGCGCGTGTAGGAGACGAAGGAGCCGGACGAGGGCCGGTGCATGACCAGCTCGCCGAGCTGCCGCAGGATGAGGTAGCCGAAGAACCCCGCCACCGCGTACAGCAGGAACAGGGCGGGCCCGGCGTCCGCGAGCCCGCCGCCGGCGCCCAGGAACAGGCCGGTTCCGATGGAGCTGCCGATCGCGATCATGTTGATCTGGCGCGCCGTGAGCCCCTTGCTGTAGCCCTCCTGCTCGGCGGCGTACTGGGTGGCGGACTCGGCGCCGCGGGTGGGCGTCGTGTCGGAGGGGGTCGAGGCCATGCGTGGACACCTTCGGTCGGTACGGGGACTGCGCACGCCGCCGTGGACGGAGGACGCGCACAGGGGAAGCCTAGACGCTGCCCCGGATGTTCGTAACCTGTGGCACACCGGGTGTTCACCGGGTCGGGCGGCGGGGCGACGCCTCCCGGATCGCCGCGCGCCCAGGAACCGGGAGCCGGGCGGTGCCGTCGGCGACGCCGCCCGCGGCCCGTGTGCGCGCCGCGGGCGGCTCCCGACGGCCCGGACTCAGCGGCCCGTGCGCTCCCGGTGCCTGCAGCCGGGCCAGCAGCACGGGCGGCGCTTGCCCTCGTGCATCTCCTCGCCGGTGCGGCGGATGCGGCGGGCCCGGGTCTCGGGCTTCTTGGCGTCCTCCACCCAGCACACGAACTCGTTGCGGCCCAGCGGGGTGAGCCCGCGCCACAGCTCGGCGGTGGCGGGGTCCGCCAGCAGGGACGCCGCGAGGTCCGCGGGCAGCTCGTGGACCACGCCGCCGGGCAGGGCGGCCGCGTCCGTCAGGGGATCGTCCGTGGGCAGGGCCCCCGTCTCAGCGGACACGCTCGCCGCCGATCCACACCTGGCGGACGTCGCGGGACGCCGTGATGTCCCGTGCCGGGTCCGCGCCGAAGAGCACGAGGTCCGCGCGCAGACCCGGTTCCAGGGAGCCCCGGTCCGTGAGGCGGAAGACCCGGGCGGCCGCCGTCGTCGCCGCGTCCAGCGCCTCGGCGGGGGTCAGCCCCGCCGCCACGAGCAGCTCCAGCTCGTGGTGCAGCGAGGAGCCGTGCGGGATCTGGGCGGGGGTGTGCGGGTGCTGGTTGGCGTCAGTGCCGGCGACCACGGGAACGCCCGCGGCGTGGAGTCGACGCACGGTCTCGCGGGCGGCGTCGTAGGTCAGCGTCGGTCCCGGGCGACCGGCGAGCGCCTTGGCCGCCAGTTCGAGCATCGTGAGCGTGGGCGAGGCCACGGTGCCCGCTTCCACCATGCGGGCGGCGGTCTCCTCGGCGACGGGCTGGTCCAGGGGTGCGTGGGTGAGCACGTCCACGCCGGCGTCCAGGCCCATGCCGTAGGCGTGGGAGGTGACCACGTGCGCCACCGTCAGCAGGCCCCGCTCGTGGGCCGCGCGCACCAGGGCGGCGAGGGTCTCCGGTGCGAGCGCCTTCACGTCCGGGATGTGCGGGTCCTCGACGATGATCTTGACGAGGTCCGCGCCGCTGTCCTGGCGCCACTGCACGAACCGCTCGGCGTCCTCGGGGCCGGTCACCGCGCTCTCCTCCGGGAAGCCCAGCACCTCCACCTGCATGCTCCCGGGGGCCGACGCCGCCGATCCCGCGCTGACCACGGAGGTCACCCCGGGGGCGGCCCGCAGCCGCTCCACGAGGGCGTCCGGCTGGGTCCCGAGCTCCACGCACGTGGTGACGCCGGCATCCGTGAGCTGGGACAGCTCCTTCTCCTCCAGCAGGTGCACGTGGGTGTCGATGAGCCCGGGGGACACCACGAGCCCGGTGGCGTCGAGCACGTCGCCGGACGCGGCGGTCCCCGCCTCCCGGACGGCCGCAATGGTCTCCCCCTCGATGACGACGTCCAGGGGGCGGTCCGGCTCCCCCGGGCGGACGACATTGCGCAGAACGGTGGTCATGGTGCGTCTCCTTGCTGGGCGGGCCCGCGCGGGACCCGGTGGTGGGCGGGAGCCGGTGCTCCCTCTCAGGACAGGTCTACACCCCCGCAGGAGGGTCGGGGCCGCGTCACTGCTCCCCCAGCCCCTGTGCCAGTTTGCCCATCAGCTCCCCCAGCCGGGCGACGTCCCCGTCCGTGAGGGACGCGAAGAACAGCTCCTCCACGTCCCGGGCGTGCTGGGGACGCAGGGCCCGGTAGGCGCGGGCGCCCCCGGGTGCGAGCACGGCCTCCCAGCCGCGGCCGTCCCCGCGGGCGGGACGGCGCTCCACCCAGCCCCGCTCGCACAGCACCTTGACCTGGTAGTTCAGCCGGGAGGGCGAGAACACCAGGCGCCGGGCCAGCTCGCCCATCCGCAGGCACTGCCCGGGCGCGCGGTAGAGCAGCACGAGCAGCTGGTACTCCATGAGCGAGCAGCCGTGCGCCTTCAGCCGCTCCTCCACTCGGGCGGTGAGCAGCGCGGTGGTCTCGAAGTAGAGCTGCCACGCGTCCCAGCGCTCGGGCTGGGACGCGTGGCCGTGGTCTGCTGGTGCGGGCATGGGCTCTATCGTCGCACCGCAGCCAGCAGGTCCTCGAAGCTCGGCACGCCGTCGAACTCGTCCTGGACCGCGCGCCGCGGTGCGGCGGGGCCGCCCGGGGACCCCGTGGCGCGGCCGACGGACGACGCCGCCCGCTCACCCGGCAGCCCCAGCATCCCCGCGAGCGCCGCGCCGGCGCGCTCCACGCGCGCCTGGAGGGCGGCGTCCGCCCAGTCCTCCGTGGCCGCGTACACACCGATCGGCAGCGTGAGCGCCTTGAGGTAGCCCATGAGCGGGCGCAGCGCGGTGTCCAGGACCAGGGAATGCCGCGGGGACCCGCCCGTGGCGGCGACCACGGTGGGCAGGTTCTCCAGGGCGCCCTCGTCGAACAGGTCGAAGAACGCCTTGAACAGCCCCGAGTAGCTCGCCTTGTAGGTGGGCGACGCCGCCACCAGCCCGTCCGCGTGCAGCACCGTGTCCAGCGCGTCCTGCACCTGGGCGGGCACCATGCCGGTGAGCATGGCGTCCGTGATCCCGTGGGCAATCTCCCGCAGGGTGACCACCCGCAGCTCCGGCGCGGGGGCGCCGCCGCGCACGGCGGTGTCCCCCGCCGCCTGCGCGACCGCCCGTGCCAGGCGCGTGGTGGACGCGTCTTCTGAGAGTCCCGCGGTCACCACCGCGATGCTGCGGACCTCGGTCATGGTGCTCACTCCTCGTTGCTCGTGGTGCTCGTGGTTGTCCGCGACGGGCCGCTCACGCGGACGCCGCGGCGTCCGCCCTGGCCGCGCGGTCCCTGGCGGCCTGCGAGTCCGGTCCGCCACCGGGGACCGGGTCCTCGCCCGCCAGGTGGCGCGCCACGAGGGACGCGTGGGTCGGGGCCTCCGGCACGTGCGCCGGACGCAGCGCGTCGAACTCCTTGCGCAGCACGGGGAAGACCTCCTCCCCGAGCATGTCCATCTGCTCCAACACGGTCTTCAGCGGCAGACCGGCGTGGTCCACCAGGAACAGCTGACGCTGGTAGTCCCCGGCGTACTCCCGGAAGGACAGCGTGCGCTCGATCACCTGCTGGGGTGAGCCCACCGTGAGCGGGGTCTGCGCCATGAAGTCCTCCAGGGACGGCCCGTGGCCGTACACCGGCGCGTTGTCGAAGTACGGGCGGAACTGCCGCACGGCGTCCTGCGAGTTCTTCGCCATGAACACCTGCCCGCCCAGGCCCACGATCGCCTGGTCCGCCGAGCCGTGGCCGTAGTACTCGTAGCGCTGCCGGTAGAACGCCACCATGCGCTCGGTGTGCTCCTTGTTCCAGAAGATGTTGTTGTGGAAGAACCCGTCACCGTAGTACGCCGCCTGCTCCGGGATCTCCGGGGAGCGGATGGAGCCGTGCCACACGAACGGGGGAACCTCGTCCAGCGGCCGCGGCGTGGACGTGAAGTCCTGCAGCGGGGTGCGGAAGCGGCCCGCGAAGTTCACGCCCTCCTCACGCCACAGCCGGTGCAGCAGCTGGTAGTTCTCCACCGCGAGCGGGATGCCCTGGCGGATGTCCTTGCCGAACCACGGGTAGACCGGGCCGGTGTTGCCGCGCCCCAGCGTGAGGTCCACGCGGCCGTCCGCGAGGTGCTGGGCGTAGGCGTAGTCCTCCGCGATGCGCACCGGGTCCGTGGTGGTGATCAGAGTGGTGGCCGTGGAGAGCTGCAGGCGCTCGGTCTGGGCCGCGACGGCCGCCATGAGCACCGGCGGGTTGGCCGGGGCCACGAACGGGGGGTTGTGGTGCTGGCCGGTGGCGAAGACGTCCATGCCCAGTTCCTCGGCCTTGCGGGCCATGGCCACCGTGGCCTTGATGCGCTCGTTCTCGGTGGGGGCCCTGCCCGTGGTGGGGTCCACGGTGACGTCCCCGATGGTGAAGATGCCCAGTTGCATGGTATTTCCCTCCTCGTGCCGCCCAGCCGAGGGGCTCGGCGGCTTTGTTTCAAATTTGAACTACCCGTGTAATGCTCGGCGCCCCCCAACTATTCCCGGGTGGATTGTTGAACAATTTGCGGTCGATCGGGCATGCTGGGGGCCACACCAGTGAGACGGAGGTCACTCATGACGGTCATGGATCTGAACAGCGACGTGGGTGAGTCCTTCGGCGCGTGGACCATGGGGGACGACGCCGCCATCCTCCGCTCCGTCTCGAGCGCGAACGTGGCCTGCGGCTTCCACGCCGGCGACCCGTCCGTGATGGCCCGCACCTGCCGGGACGCGGCGGCCGCCGGCATCACGGTGGGCGCGCACGTGGCCTACCGGGACCTCGCGGGCTTCGGACGCCGGTTCCTGGACTGCACCCCCACCGAGCTCGCGGACGACGTCCTCTACCAGCTGGGCGCTCTGGACGCCGTGGCCCGCGCCGCGGGGAGCGCCGTGCGCTACGTGAAGCCGCACGGAGCGCTCTACAACACCATCGTCCACCACGAGGCGCACGCCCGGGCCGTGGTGGACGCCGTCGCAGCATTCGGCGGGGACCTCCCGCTGCTCCTGCTGCCCGGTTCGGCGGCGCTGCGCCTGGCCGGGCGCGCCGGGCTGCGCGGTGTGGCCGAGGCCTTCGCGGACCGGGGGTACACGCCGCAGGGCACGCTCGTTCCCCGCAGCGAGCCGGGTGCCGTGCTCCACGACGCCGCGCTGGTCACCGAGCGCATGGTCCGCCTGGCCGAGGACGGCACCCTCACCGCCGTGGACGGCTCCACCGTGCGCATCCACGCCGAGAGCATCTGCGTGCACGGGGACACCCCCGGCTCCGCGGCCATGGCCGCCGAGGTCCGTGCCGGTCTCGAACGCGCCGGCATCACCGTGCGGCCCTTCGCATGAGCGCTCCAGGGCCCACGACCCCGGAACTGCACTGGGCCGGGACCGAGGCGTTCCTGCTGGACTGCGCCGACCTCGCGGAGGTGACGCGGTGGCACGCCCACCTCACGCGGCACCCGCTGCCCGGTCAGGTGGACGTGGTCGCCGCCGCCCGCACCGTGCTGGTGGTGTTCACCGGGGCGGGCGCCGCGCGGGAGGCCGCGGGCGCCGTCGCCACCGCCCGACCCGCAGCCTCCCGCGCGGCGTCCGGGAAAACCGTGGAGATCCCCGTGGTGTACGACGGCGCGGACCTCGCCGAGGTCGCCCGGCTCACCGGGCGCAGCGAGCAGGGGGTGGTGGAGACCCACACGGGTGCCGCGTGGACGGCCGCGTTCGGGGGCTTCGCACCGGGATTCGCGTACCTCACCGCCGCAGGGGACCCGTTGGACGTGCCCCGCCGGGACAGTCCCCGCACCGCCGTGCCCGCGGGATCCGTGGCGCTCGCGGGCACCTTCTCCGCCGTGTACCCGCGGAGCTCTCCCGGCGGCTGGCAGCTGATCGGGCGCACGGACGCGGTCCTGTGGGACGAGCGCCGCGACCCGCCCGCTCTCATCCGCCCCGGGGACACCGTGCGCTACCGGGCCGTGCGGGAGCTGGTCGCCATGACGGAAGCGGGGAACACGCACGGGTCCGGTGCCGCTGGGGACGACGCCGCGGGGCACGTCACCGCGGCCGGCGCCGGCTCCGAGCGGCCGGACTGCCACCGAACGCACCGCTCGCACCCCACCGACCCGCAGCCAGAGGCACCGGGTGACCCGGCAGCGGAGGGCGCGGCACGGTGCGGCCTGGTGGTCGAGGAGCCCGGGATGCAGACGCTCGTCCAGGACCTCGGCCGCCCCGGCCTGGGAGACCTGGGGGTCTCGGCGTCCGGGGCCGCGGACCGGGTCTCCGCCGCGCAGGCGAACCGACTGGTGGGCAATGCCGAGGGGGATGCCGTCCTGGAGGTGACCCTGGGCGGGCTGTCCGTCACGGCCCGCGGCCACCAGGTGCTCGCACTGAGCGGGGCACCCGTCACCGCGACGATCCGCACCCCGGTGGGGGACGAGCGGCCGCCGCTGTCCTCCACCGCGGCGGAGGCCACCGGTTCCCCTCCGGACCTCTCAGGGGTCGAGCCGGGTCAGGTCACCCGTCCATCCACCCCGTCCGCGGAGGGGCGCACCCGCCCCGCTCCGTTCTGCGCTCCGTTCGCCCTCTACGACGGCGAGCGCCTCACCCTGGGCGCCCCCACCTCCGGGCTGCGCAGCTACGCCGCCGTGCGCGGCGGGGTGGACGTCCCCGCGGTGCTGGGCAGCCGCTCCACTGACGTGCTGTCCGGGGTCGGGCCCGCGCCCCTGGCCCGCGGGGACGAGGTGGCCGTGCGCCGGGTGGTGGGAGGGCGCGCCGTCGCCCGGCCCGAGCGCCCCGCCGTGGCGGCGCCCCGGGGAGAGACTCCGGTGCTCCTGCGGATCTCCCCCGGCCCCCGCGCCGACTGGTTCGCCCCCCACGCGCTGGAGACGCTCACGGACCGGACGTGGACCGTGGGCAGCGCCTCCAACCGCGTGGGTGTGCGCTTCGAGACGCCCGGGGACGGGAAGGTCCTGGAACGCGCCCGCACGGGCGAGCTCGCGAGCGAGGGAGTGGTCGCCGGGTCCCTCCAGGTCCCCCACTCCGGCGTTCCGGTGCTGTTCCTCGCGGACCACCCCGTGACCGGGGGCTACCCGGTGGTCGCCGTGGTCCTGCCGGAGGACCTGCCGCTCGCCGCGCAGCTCACCCCCGGCTGCGCGGTGCGCTTCCGGCTCGCACCCCCCGGTCCCCGGTCCACTCCGGCCACCGCCCCCACCGGGGCGCCCCCTCCTGCCACGACGCCGCCGGCCCCACCCCCTCGGCCCGCCGCCCCACCCACTCCCCCGCCCACGGCTGCGACCACGACCACCCACACAGGAGACACACCATGCAGAAGGTCCTGATCGCCAACCGTGGGGAGATCGCGGTGCGCGTGGTCCGGGCGTGCGCCGACGCCGGGCTGCGGTCCGTGGCCGTCTACTCCGCACCGGACGCCGACGCACCCCACGTCCACATGGCGGACGAGGCATATGCCCTGGAGGGCTCGGCCCCCGCGGACACCTACCTCAACGCCTCCGCCCTGCTGGCGGTGGCCGAGCGGTGCGGCGCGGACGCCGTGCACCCCGGCTACGGGTTCCTCTCCGAGAACGCGGACTTCGCCCGCGCCGTGGTGGCCGAGGGTCTCACGTGGATCGGCCCGGCCCCTGAAGTGATCGAAGCTCTCGGCAACAAGGTCACCGCCCGGGAGATCGCGGTGCGCGCCGGGGCCCCGCTCGTCCCGGGCACGGACGGACCCGTGGCCGACGCCGCAGAGGTCCGGGCCTTCGTGCGGAAGCACGGCCTGCCCGTGGCCATCAAGGCGGCCTTCGGCGGCGGGGGACGCGGCATGCGCATCGCCCGGGAGCCGGGCGAGGTGGAACCCGCGTTCGACGCCGCGGTGAGGGAGGCCACCGGGGCGTTCGGACGGGGCGAGTGCTTCGTGGAGCGCTTCCTGGACCGCCCGCGCCACGTGGAGGCCCAGGTGCTCGCGGACACCCACGGCACCGTGGTGGTGGTGGGCACACGGGACTGCTCGCTGCAGCGCAGGCACCAGAAGCTCGTGGAGGAGGCGCCCGCCCCGTTCCTCACGGACGAGCAGCGGCGGACCCTGCACGAGTCCGCGCGCGCCATCTGCCGCGAGGCCGGGTACACGGGTGCGGGCACCGTGGAGTACCTCGTGGCCCCGGACGGTCTCATCTCCTTCCTGGAGGTCAACACCCGGCTGCAGGTGGAGCACCCCGTGACCGAGCAGACCACCGGGGTGGACCTGGTGCGCGAGCAGTTCCGGGTGGCGCATGGGCTGCCCCTGAGCCTCACCGAGGACCCGGCCCCGCACGGGCACGCGTTCGAGTTCCGGCTCAACGCCGAGGACCCCGCCCTGGGCTTCCTGCCCACCCCCGGCACGGTGGAGGCCTTCGAGGCCCCCACGGGAGCGGGAGTGCGGGTGGACGCGGGCGTGCGCTCCGGCTCCACCGTCCCCGCCGAGTACGACTCCCTGCTGGCCAAGCTGATCGTGTGGGGCGAGGACCGGCAGCAGGCCCTCGTCCGCTCCCGGGCCGCCCTCCGGGAACTGCGGATCCGTGGACTGCCCACGGTGGCGCCGTTCCACCGGGCGGTGCTGGAGGACCCCGCGTTCACCTCCCCGGACACGCTGGGCGTGCACACCACGTGGATCGAGGAGGAGTTCGCCGCGCGGCTGGAGGCCTCCCCCCACCTCGCCCCGGACGCGGTCGGGCGCACCTCGTTCACGGTGGAGCTCGACGGGCGCGCGGTCCGCGTGGGGCTGCCGGCAGAGCTGGCGGCCGCGCTGCTGCACGGGGGCGGTGCGGGAGGGGACGTTCACGCCGGTGGCGGCCCGGCGGCGTCGTCCCCCGGAGGCGACGCCGCCCTGGCCGCTCCCCTGGACGGCACCGTGGTCACGTGGCTCGCGGAGGACGGCGAGGAGGTCCGTGAGGGGCAGCCGGTGCTGGTGGTGGAGGCCATGAAGATGGAGACCCCGGTGCGCGCCCACCGCGGCGGCACCCTGACCCGCGCGGACGTGGCGGAGGGCGACGCCGTGCGGCGGGGCCAGCGCCTCGGGGAGATCGCGTGAGCGCCGGGACCGAGGACGCCCAGGCGGGCGTGCACGCGGCGGCCACCCTGCGGAGCATGATCTCGGACGGCGCCCTGCGCCCCGGGGAGAAGCTGTCCGAGGAGGCGGTGGCACGCCGGTTGGGCATCTCCCGGAACACCCTGCGGGAGTCCTTCACCATGCTCGCCACGGAGAACCTGGTGGACCGCATCCCCCACCGCGGCGTGTTCGTGGTGAACCCCTCTGCCGGAGAGGTTCGCGACCTCTATGCCGCCCGCTGCATACTCGAGCCCGCCGCGGTGCTGTGGGGCGCGGTGGACGGGCCCCTCCTCACCCGGCAGCGCAACACCGTGGCCGCGGCGCTGGCCGCACGGGATGCGGGGGACGTGGCAGGCATGGCGGACGCGAACCAGCGCTTCCACCGCGATCTGGTGGCCGCTGCCGGCTCCCCCTCCCTGCTGGCGGACATGGACCGGCTGCTGGCGCGCATGCGGCTCGTTTTCCACACCATGGCGGCCGATCCCCGGTTCCACGCCCGCTACGCCGCTGACAACGCGGACGTGCTGGCCGCCCTGGCGGACGGGGACCGCGAACGGGCCGCGCAGCTCGTGCGGGCCTCCCTCACGGCCGCGCGGGACGAGCTGCTGCGGAACCTGGGCGAGCTGCCCGCGGCTCAGGACCAGAGCGCGGCGAGACCCGCGAGCGAGTGCCAGGCCAGGTAGACGGTGAGCAACCACGCGAGCACGCCCACCACCAGGAGCCACACCGGGTAGCGGTAGCCGTGCAGCAGGTCCCTCCGACGCCAGCCCACCCAGAGCAGGAGGGCGAAGCCGAACGGCAGGATCAGCCCGTTGAAGGCGCCCGCGAAGATCAGCAGGGTCTGCGGTGCCTTGCCCAGGAACAGGTATGCCACGCCGCACACCAGGATGAACCCCACGGTGAGCAAATTGCGGGTGCGGGGGCGGCTCCCCGAGGACGTCACGAACGAGATGGACGTGAACGCCGCGCCCACGACGGATGTGAGGGCGGCCGCCCACAGCACCACGCCGAAGATCCGCACGCCGATCTCACCGGCGGCCGCGCCGAACGCGTCCGCGGCCATGTGGTCCCCGGACAGCGCCACGCCGCCAGCGACCACGCCGAAGATCGCGAGGAACAGCAGCACGCGCATGATCCCGGTGACCATGATCCCCAGCACGGAGGTGCGCGTGATGTGGCGGACGTTCTCAACCCCGGTCACACCGGAGTCGATCATCCGGTGCGCCCCCGAGTAGGTAATGTAGCCGCCCACGGTGCCGCCGATGAGCGTGGTGACCACCAGGAAGTCCACCTTCTCCGGCAGCACGGTGTTCCTGAGCGCCTCCCCCACGGGAGGTGCTGCCACCACGGCCACGTACAGCATGAGCAGGATCATCACCGCACCCAGGCCCACCACGATCCGGTCCAGGGCCAGCCCCGCGCGCCTGGACAGGAACACGAGGACCGCGATGCCCGCGGAGATGGCCCCACCGATCCGGGGGTCCAGCCCCAGCATGGCGTTCAGCCCCAGCCCGGTGCCCGCGACGTTGCCGATGTTGAACACCGCTCCGCCCAGGAACACGAGCGCGGCCAGTGCGTACCCGGCCCCGGGCAGCACGCGGTTGGCCAGTTCCTGCGCGCGCAGCCCGGAGACGCCGACGACCCGCCACACGTTCAGCTGCACGGCGACGTCCACCAGGATGGACAGCAGGATGGCGAACGCGAACGCCGCCCCCAGCTGCACCGTGAACACAGTGGTCTGGGTGATGAACCCGGGGCCGATCGCACTCGTGGCCATGAGGAACATGGCACCCAGCAGCGCGCGCCGGTGACCGGCGGCGGGCGGGTGCGTGCTCGACGTCGTCACGAGCGGATCAGTGCAGGATGGGCAGCTGGAACGGGTAGCGGTAGGCCTCACCGTGCCCGGCCTTGACGGCGGCAATGATGTGGACCACGAACAGGAGAACCCAGTACGCACCCATCAGGATGAAGCCGACGGGCAGCAGGATCACCGTGAACACGCAGATCCACCCCACCACGTTGATGAGCCACAGGGTCACGTTGAAGTTGAACGCCCCCGCGGAGGCGGCGCGCAGGAACGGGCTCTTGTTCTTGTAGATGAACCAGACGATGAGCGGCCCCAGGAAGCCGAGCGAGCCCACGGAGACGAGAGCCGCGATGGGCCCGGCCAGGTGCGTCAGCACGGCCACGGTCTTCTCGTCGTCCCGCGGTCCGGAGGAGCCCATGCGGTTCCCGCCGGGAGCCCCGGGGCCCGGGCCGTAGCCGGGGCCACCGGGGTAGCCGCCCTGCGGCCCGCCGGGCTGTCCCTGGCCACCGGGGTGCCCCTGGTGGGCGCGGTAGTCGGGGCGCGGCTGCTGCGGTTCGTAGCTCATGTCATCTCCGTGGGGTCCGGGCCGCGCGGCGGCCCACCGGTCGTTTCCTGCATCCAGCCTAGGCTGACGCGCCGGCCGGCGCAGTGGGGTTCTCCGCAGTCTTGGAATGCGGCTTCCGTCCGGTGACCGCAGCCGAGTCGGCCGTGTGCTTGCCGACGCCCTCGGCACCGCGCAGGCCCACCCACTTGTCGTAGCCCCAGCCGCCGAGCAGCCCCACGGCGAGCGCCACCACGAGCATGACGGCCAGCCCGATGACACCCGTGGTCAGCCCGGCCTCCGGGATCGCGTCGAAGAACAGCGCGGAGCGCACGGAGGTGAAGATGTGGTGCAGCGGCTCGATGGGCGCGATGGCGCGGAAGAAGCCGGGCACGGCCTCGAGCGGCACCACGGCACCGGCGGAGGGCAGGCCCATGAAGACCAGGTAGATCAGGCACAGCAGCATGCCCACGCTGCCGCCCACGGCGAGCAGGGCCAGGACGATCGCGGAGACCGTGGACATGGCCAGCCAGCCGAGCAGGAACACCAGGAAGCCGTGCGGCACGGGCATGCCCACAGCGGAGGCCACCCACATCATGAGCCCGGAGGCGGGTGCGGCGGCCACCACGAAGGTCAGCCACTTCATGAGGAAGCCCACGGGGCGGGGCAGCACGGCACGGGGGTGGTCACGGAACACGGGGCCCATCTCGAAGGGGGACATCCCCATGCGGCTGTCCATCAGCAGGTTGAGGGCCACGGAGCCGGAGAAGCCCACCACGAGCAGCAGGATGGAGTAGTAGAAGGGGCTCATGCCCAGGGCTGTGCCCGAGGGGAGGTCGTTGTACGCCTTGGACACCATTGAGACGGGGTCCTGGAGGGTCTCCTTGGCCACGGAGCTCACGGTGGGGGAGAGCTCCTGGGCGATCTGCTCGGCAGAGCCTTCCTGGGCCTTCTGCACCTGCTGGGCGAACTGCTGGACCGCGGGCCCGCCCTGGGCGGCCTGGCGGGCCATCTGCTCGGACTGGGCCTGCTGGCTCTCCTGCAGCTGCTGCAGCACCTGGTCGTGGGCCTGCTGCTCGGCGGGCCCCACGGACTTGGTGAGCTGCTCGCCCAGCTTCTTGCTGGCCTCCTGCACACCGGGTTCGACGGCGCCGGTGGCCAGTCGCGTGCCCAGCGAGCCCGCCTGCGGGTCGGTGTAGACGGTCACCTCGGGGCGGGCCGCGTTGTCGCGGGTGAGGGAGCCCTCGATGAGGCTCACGGTGTCCTCCGAGAAGGACTCGGGCACCACCACGGCGGCGTAGAGCTCACCGCGGTCCAGCTGCTCGTTGGCCTCGTCCATGCTGAGCTGGCGAAGGTCGATCTTGTCGTTCTCAGCGGCCTTGTCCGCGAACTTCTGCACGAGGTCGGCGCCGAGGTTCTCCCGCGTCTTCTTGCCGTCCTGCTGGGGGACCTCCGCCCCCTTGTCCTGGTTGATCACGGCAATGGGGAACTCCTTGAAGTGCTTGTCCGGGCTGGACAGGCCTCCCAGGTACAGGGCGGTGCCCACGACCGCCACCGCGATGACGGCGAGGATGGGCAGCAGCCAGAACCCGAACTGGCCGAACGGCCGTCCGAGCCGGTCCCGGAGGGAAGGGGTGGGTGCGTGTTTGGGGGTCACCGGTTTCTCCTGGTGCGAGGACGTACGAATGCTGGGGTGTCTCCCAAACACGATACACTGGTGTATTGAAACTGGACGAGGAAGTGGTGGGCACGTGAGCAACCAGACAGACTGCCCCCGCACGGCCACCGCCGCGGGTCCGGGGGATGCCGCCGCCGATCAGGCGGGCGCCCAGGACGGTGCACGGGACAGGCGCTCCCGCTCCGCCACCCGGCTCCGGCTGATCCGCAGCGCACCGGCCGTGTTCGCACGGCAGGGGATCGACGGCGCCTCGGTGAGCGAGCTGTGCGCCGCTGCCGGGTTCACGCGGGGCGCCTTCTATTCCAACTTCGAGTCCAAGCAGGAGCTGGCGATCCTCGCCTTCGAGGACCTCGCCACCCAGCTGGCCGAGACCATCGACTCCGAGCTGGAGCACTGGCTGGGCTCCGGGCTGCCGGTCCAGGAGGTGGTCACCCGCATCATCGAGGGCGTCACGGACCAGGTGTCGAACATGAACCAGCAGGCGTTGCGGGTGGAGCTCTCCCTGGTGGCCTACCGCTCGCCCGAGGTGCGGGAGCAGCTGGCGCCCATCCGCGCACGGATGTACCGGGCCGTGGAGCAGGCCCTGGTGCGGGTGGCAGACGCGCAGCACCTCGAGTTCACGGTGCCGCCGGACGAGGTGGCCCGCGTGCTCCTCACCAGCTACTCGGGCCAGCTCACCGACCACATGGCCATGGGGGACTCAGGCCCCGCCGCCCAGCGGGTGGTCCCCACCATGTGGTTCGCCGTCACCCGGCCCGCCTGACCACGCCGCCGCCCCTGCTTCCTGACCGATCACACCTCCCGCCCCCCCTGCGCCACTGCGCCGGCCCGCCCCGTCCGCCCCGGATTGACCGGCTCCCGGGGTGGGCGCATCATGTACTCGCCCGCCGCACCGAGCGCGCGGCCCGGTGCCGAGTCGACGGGGTCGCCCGGCTGCGGCTCCAGTGAACGAAGGACAGCCCGTGCCTGATGCAGCAGCCGGTGGGAGCACCGTGACGGCCACCACCGAGGACACGGAGCAACGCCGTCCCTGGTACCTCCTGACGCTGGGCGCCCTGGGGGTGGTGTTCGGGGACATCGGCACGAGTCCCCTCTACGCCGTCAAGACGGTGTTCACGGTGGACGGCGGGGCGGTGCGCCCCACCCCCGTGGACGTCTACGGCGTGACCTCCTGCTTCTTCTGGGTGCTGGTGCTGGTCGTCACCCTCAAGTACGTGGTGGTGGTCATGCAGGCGGACAACGACGGCGAGGGCGGAGTGCTCTCCTTGGCGGCCCTGACCCGCAAGCGGCTGCCCCGGAACGGGAAGCTCTGGGGACTCGTCATGCTGCTGGGGGTCATCGGGGCCTCCCTCTTCTTCGGTGACAGCGTGATCACCCCGGCGGTGTCCGTGATGTCCGCGGTCGAAGGTCTGGAGCTGGTCCATCCCGGCCTGGGTACGTACGTGGTGCCCCTGGGAGCGGTGATCATCACTGCCCTGTTCCTGACCCAGCGCAAGGGCACGGACCTGGTGGGCAAGGCCTTCGGCCCCGTGATGGTCCTGTGGTTCGGGGTGATCGCCGTCCTGGGCGTGGTCCAGGTGGCGCGGGACCCGCAGATCCTGCGGGCCATCTCCCCCACGTACGCGGTGGCCTTCGTGGTGGAGCACCCCGGGGTGGCGTTCGTGGCCGGTGGCGCCATCGTGCTGTGCGTGACGGGAGCGGAGGCGCTCTACGCGGACATGGGCCACTTCGGCCGCGCGCCCATCAACAGGGCGTGGTTCTTCCTGGTGTTCCCGAGCCTGCTGCTCAACTACATGGGGCAGGGTTCTCTCATCCTGGACCGCCCGGAGACCATGGGCGACTCCTTCTACCTCCTGGCACCCCAGTGGGCCAGGCTGCCGCTGATCGTCCTGGCCACCTCCGCCACCGTGATCGCCTCGCAGTCCGTGATCTCGGGTGCGTTCTCCGCGGCCCGGCAGGCGGAGCGGCTGGGCTACATGCCGCGCATGACCGTGCGTCACACCGGTCAGCACGAGGAGGGACAGATCTACGTGCCCAGCGTCAACTGGGCGCTGTTCGCGGGTGTTCTCCTGCTGCTCGTGGTCTTCCGCAGCTCCGACAGGCTGGCCATCGCCTACGGCCTCGCCGTGACCGGCACCTTCCTGCTGACCACCACCCTGTTCCTGGTCTACGCGCACACCGGTCTGAAGTGGCCGCTGGGGCGGCTCGTGGCCCTGGGAACCGTGCTGTACGTGGTGGAGGGGCTGTTCTTCGCGGCCAACACCGTCAAACTGCTGCACGGCGGCTGGGTGCCCCTGGCGGTCGCGGGGCTGATTGCGGCGAGCATGCTCACGTGGCGCCGGGGCCGGCGGGCCGTGGTGGCCTACGAGGGCCAGCTCGAGGGCCCGCTGAGCGACTTCATCCGCCGCGCCCGCAACGGCCACCTGCGCGAGGTCCCGGGCACGGCCGTGTACCTGCACGCCAACCCGTCCTCCACGCCGCTCGCCCTGAGCGAGAACGCCCGCTTCAACCGGGTGATCCACGAGAACGTGGTGGTCGTGCGGACCCTTCCCGTGGGCGTCCCCCACGTGGCCCCCGAGCGCAGGGTGGTCGTGGACGAGCTGGAGACCCCGACCCAGCACATCACGCACCTCACGCTGCGCTTCGGGTTCCTGGACGACCCGGACGTCCCCGCGGGCCTGGCAACCGCGCGCGAGCAGGGTCTGGACATCGACGCCGAGGACGCCCGGTACTTCGTCTCGGAGCTCACCCTGATCGACGCCGGACGGCACCAGGGCATGGGCAGGGCCCAGAAGCTGCTGTTCATGGCCATGAGCCACAACGCCGCCGTGCCCGCGGACTACTACCGGCTCCCCCGGGACCGCACCGTGATGATCGGGGCGCAGCTGGAGCTGTGAGGGGAGCACCCGCGGGCCGGCGCGGCGTCGTCGTGCGTCAGACCACGTGGGGCAGGACGAGGAGCATGGTCAGGGACCACACGAGGTGCGTGACGACGCACGGCACCAGAGAGCGCGTGCGCTCGCGCAGGTAGCCCACGAACGCCCCGAGTGCCGCGGCCGCGAAGGCCAGCAGGGGGATGCCCGCCAGGGAGGTCACGGCGGTGTAGAGGATGGTGGTGACCAGGATGCGCCGCCCCCGGGGCAGAACGCGCCACAGGGCACCGCGGTAGTAGGTCTCCTCAGCCACGCCGTTGACGGCCGTGGTCAGGGCCGTCATGGCCAGGCCGCCCACCCGAGCGTGGTCGAGCAGCTCGTGAACCGGTCCGGCCAGGGGCGGGATGAAGCGCACCATGAAGCCGCCGGCCACGAACACGGCCGCGAGGACCACGCCCCCGATGACCGCGTCCCGCATGCCCTGGGGGGTGACCCGCCAGGGCAGCCGCTCCCCGGTCATGCGCACGGCGATGGAGCTGCCCGCGATGTAGACGGCCGCGAGGATGAGGGTGGCCGGGTAGAACCACGGGTCCCCCGCGGGGATCCGCAGGGACCACGCGAGACCGGCCGCCGCGAGCACGCCCGTGGCGGCCACCACCCACACGGTCCGCTTGCGGGTGGCCGTGGTGGTGTCCCCGTAGGGGCTGACACGATGTTCGCTCACCGTGGTTCCTTTCCATCCCGGCCGCTCGGGCCGGGGACGTGGGAGGGCGCTGCGGTGGCCGCCGTGCACCACGACGGCCCGGTGCGGCGGGCGGCGGGACCCGCGCCCGGGATCCCGCCGCACCGCCGCCGGGTCACTTCCGCCGGGGGTTGAGCCCGCGCAGGGTGGTGGAGAGCACGGAGGCGAACGCGGTCCACCCGGCGTAGGGACTGAGCACCACGGCCTTCTCCGGAGAGATCTTGGCGCTGCGCCGCACCAGGTCCGCGGAGCTGACCGCGAGCAGCACGGACTCCACGGCGGCCGCGCCCAGCCGCTTGCGGTTGAAGAACAGGACGCTCCACCCGGCGTTCAGCGCCAGGTTCACGCCGAGGGCGGTCGCGTACGCGCGCTGCTCGTCGGTGCGCCCCTGCTCCCCCAGGTCCGCGATGGACAGGGAGCCGATCGCGGCGATGTCCGCGTACAGCGCCGTCCACGCCACGGGGAACAGCCATGCCGGGGGCTGGAAGGACGGCTTGCGCAGCGTCTTGTACCAGAGGGTGTCCGGGGCGCTGGCGAGCGTGCCCACCACCGCCGTGGCCGCCACCGCGGCTGTGGTCGCGGAGAACACGCGGCGCCACCGGTTGGTGTCCAGGTCCTTGGTGGCCGCCCGCACGGCGTCCGCGAAGGAGGTGTGCCCGCCCTCGGGGGCGCCGATGTAGTCGTCCAGGTCCCGCTCGTGCATCACGGTGTCGTGCTGCAGGCTGCCGATCAGCGGCCGGGCCAGCTTGGAGCTGATCGGAGTGACCAGCCCGATCCAGTTGGCAGCCAGCCCGGGGGTGGTCACCGGCGCGGTGAGCATGAAGCGCCGGCCCTTGCCGGTGGCGCAGGCGTACTGGTCCAGCATGTCCGCGTACTCGATGGACTCCGGCCCGCCCACGTCGAACGTGCGGTTCACGTCCGCTGGGAGGTCCGCGGCGCCCACGAGGTAGTGCACCACGTCCGCCACGGCGATGGGCTGGATGCGGTTGCGCACCCAGCGGGGGGCGATCGCACCCGGCAAGCGCTCCGCGAGGTGGCGGATCATGATGAAGGAGGAGGACTCGTCCCCGATCACCACGCCGGTCTGCAGCGCGGCGGTGGGCACCCCGGAGTCCATGAGGGCCTGACCCACCTCCACGCGGGAGCGCAGGTGGTCGGAGAGCTCGGAGACGGGCTCGTCGTCCGGGTGCAGACCGCCCAGGTAGACGATGCGCTCCACGTGGGCGTCGTGCGCGGCGGTGGCGAAGGTCTTGGCCATCTCCACCTCCTCCTGCACGAAGTTCTCGGAGTCGCCCATGGAGTGCAGCAGGTACCAGGCCACGTCCACGTCCTGCAGGGCGCGGGAGATGTCCGCGGCCTCGGAGGCGTTGCCCTCCACGACCTCGGCCTGCCCGGGCCCGGCGGAGCGGCCCTTCGCCACCACGGCGTCGCCCCAGGGCAGGTCGCGGACCTTCTCGGCGCTGCGGCTGAGCAGACGCACCCGCCAGCCCCGCCGCAGCAGCTCCTGGGCCACCTGGCCGCCGATGTATCCCGTGGCGCCCGTGACGAGAGCCAGCCGTGCGTTGTCACTCATGTGTCGTTCCCGTCCTGTGCGAGGGGTGTCCGGGTGCGTCACCCGGCAGTGGCGCGGAACCGCCTGTGCTGGTGCCAGTATGTCAGCCTGCTGAGGGGTTCCACCACGGGCTCCGCCGGGGGCGGGACCGGCCTCAGCCGCGCACGTCCACGTCCTCGAAGACCAGGAACGTCTGGGTGTCCACCACCTCGGGCATGGGCTGCAGCCGGTCGAAGATGACCTCCCGCAGCTCGGCGGTGCCGCGTGCCCGCACCAGCAGCATCACGTCGAACGTGCCTCCCACCAGGGCCACGTGCTGGACCTGGGGGATCGCGCGCAGCTTGGGCCGCAGGGTGTCCCACGTGTTCTGCTTCAGGCGCAGCGTCACGTACGCGGACGCCTCCAGCCCGGCCTTCACGGGGTCGATCACGGCCGTGTAGCGCAGCACCACCCCGCGCTCGTGCAGCCGGCGGATCCGCTCGTAGGCGTGCGCGCGGGAGATGTGCACCGTGGCCGCGAGCGCGGTGACGGACTGGCGTGCGTCACGGGTGAGCTCCTCCAGGATCCGCCGGTCCGTCCCGTCCAGCTCCACGTCCTCCCGGTCCTGCCGCGCCATCCGTGCCGCCCTCTCCTCGGTCCTGCCCGTTTCCGTCCACGTCCCTGCCGCGCCGCCACGGCACCGGTCGACGACGCCGCCGCCGTCCACCGCGGGCCGGTGCGTCCGGCGCCGGGAGACGATCCAGCATGACGCAGGTCACATTGAGGCAATCCGTCCAGTCAAACCGCCCGAACCCAGCCTATCGTCCACGACGTGCCCCCGGTGTGGAGACGGAGCGCCCGGAATGGCCATACTGAGCGGACGACGCGTCCGAGCGCCGTCGCGCGCGCGTGCCGTGCGGCGCCCGGACGCCACCGAGTTCCACCCAGAGAAGAAAGGGACGCCCCATGAGCGAGCCCACCTCCGCCGGCGGCACGAGCGCCGCCCGGGAGAGCACACGGCCGGTGAACCCGGCCGTGGAGGCCTCCAAGAACTTCGGCATCACCCCCGAGCAGTACATGCTGCCCGCGAGCACGGAGATCCGCCTGCTGTCCCCGGACGGCACAGAGGTTCCCAGGTCCGAGCAGGGCCAGGAGCCGGGGCACGAGTACCCCATGCCGGACACGGACCGGCTGCTGGACGCCTACGAGAAGCTCGTGGTGGGCCGGCGCATCAACGACCAGAACATGGCACTGGTGCGCCAGGGACGCATGGCGGTCTACCCCTCCAGCCACGGCCAGGAGGCGTGCCAGGTGGCCGCAGCCCTGTGCCTGGAGGACCAGGACTGGCTGTTCCCCACGTACCGCGACTCCGTGGCCGTGATGTCCCGCGGGGTGGACCCCCTGGAGGTCATGAGCACCTACCGCGGGGACTGGCACGGCGGCTACGACCCCAAGAAGTACAAGGTCTCCATCCAGGCCACTCCGCTCACCACCCAGCTGCTGCACGCGGTGGGCGTGGCGCACGCCGCGAAGCTGCGCGGCGAGAACACCGTGACCCTGGCCATGTGCGGTGACGGGGCCACCTCCGAGGGGGACTTCCACGAGGCCCTGAACTTCGCGGCGGTGTTCCAGCTGCCCGTGCTGTTCCTGGTGCAGAACAACGGCTACGCGATCTCCGTGCCGCTGTCCTCCCAGACCCGCGCACCCTCCCTGGCGCACAAGGGCGTGGGCTACGGCATGGCCAGCGAGCGCGTGGACGGCAACGACCTCGCCGCCCTGCTCTCCGTGCTGGGCCGTGGCATCGAGCTGTGCCGCGCGGGCGGCGGGCCGCTGCTCGTGGAGGCCATGACCTACCGCATGCAGGCGCACACCAACGCGGACGACGACACCCGCTACCGCGAGCGGGACGAGGTCAGCGAGTGGGTGGCCAAGGACCCCATCACCCGCATGCAGCGCTACCTGGAGGACCAGGGCGCCCTGGACGAGGACGTCACGGGGAGGATCTCCGAGCACGCCGAGGCCATGGCCAAGCGGCTGCGCGAGGCGATGTCCTCCAAGCCGGAGCTGGACCCGCAGGACCTCTTCCGCTTCGTCTACCACGAACCCACCCCGCAGCTGCGCGAACAAGGCGCGCAGCTGGCGGACGAACTCTCCCGTGAGGAGGCGTGATGAGCGCGTCGAAAGTGAGCTTCGCCAAGGCCCTGAACACCGCCCTCGCGGACGCCATGGAGGCCTCCGCGGACGTGGTGGTCTTCGGTGAGGACGTGGGCACCCTGGGCGGTGTCTTCCGGATCACGGACGGGCTGACCGCCCGGTTCGGCAGGGACCGCTGCTTCGACACCCCGCTCGCGGAGTCGGGGATCATCGGCACCGCGGTGGGCATGGCCATGAACGGCATGCGCCCGGTGGCCGAGATGCAGTTCGACGCCTTCGCGTACCCCGCGTTCGAGCAGGTGGCCTCCCACGTGGCCAAGATGCACAACCGCACCCGCGGGAAGCTGAGCATGCCCCTGGTCATCCGCATCCCCTACGGCGGCGGCGTGGGCGGCGTGGAGCACCACTGCGACTCCTCCGAGTCCTACTACGCCCACACCCCGGGCCTGAAGGTCTTCACCCCGGCGTCCGTGGCGGACGCGTACGTGCTGCTGCGCGAGGCCATCGACTCCCCGGACCCCGTGGTGTTCTTCGAGCCCAAGCGGCTGTACTGGTCCACCGCGCAGGTGGACCTGGACGAGCTGCGCGAGCAGTACGAGAACGGCAGCCTGTCGCGGCGGGAGGGCCACGCCGCCGTCGCCCGCGAGGGCTCGGACGCCACCCTGATCTCCTACGGCCCGTCCGTGCCGGTGTGCCTGGCCGCCGCCGAGGAGGCGGCGCGCGAGGGCATGTCGGTGGAGGTCGTGGACCTCGGCACCGTGGTCCCCTACGACGACGAGACCGTGGCCGCCTCCGTGCGCAAGACCGGCCGTGCCGTGGTGGTGGCCGAGGCGCAGGGCTTCGCGTCCGTGGCCTCGGAGATCGCCGCGCGCACCCAGGAGCGCTGCTTCCACTCGCTGGCCGCCCCGGTGCTGCGGGTCACGGGGTTCGACATCCCCTACCCCTCGCCGTCCTTCGAGCACCACCACATCCCGAGCTCCGAGCGCATCCTGGACGCGCTGGACGACCTGCAGTGGGAGGACTGACCCGTGAGCATCAATGTGTTCAACCTGCCGGACCTGGGCGAAGGCCTGACCGAGGCCGACATCCTGCGCTGGCTCGTGGCCGAGGGTGACACCGTCACCATGGACCAGCCCATCGTGGAGGTGGAGACGGCCAAGTCCGCCGTGGAGGTGCCCACCCCGTTCGAGGGCGTGGTGCACAAGCTGCACGGCGCCGAGGGCGACACCATGCTGGTGGACCAGCCGCTGATCTCCATCTCCGACGGCGTGGAGACCCCCGAGGCCCCCGCCGGCACCGGCACGGAGGCGGGGGCTCCCGCCGCCGAGCACGCCGCGAGCTACCGCGAGGAGGAGCTCGCGGGCGCGCAGCCCTCCGCGGAGCTGGCCGTGGACGAGGCCGACCCCACCGCCGGTGAGGGCGAGGAGTCCTCCGGCAACGTCCTGATCGGCTACGGCACCTCCGCGGCGTCCTCGTCCCGGCGACGCCGCCGCAAGCGCGGCGCGGACGCCGAGACCACTTCGGCGGCCCCCACGGGCTCCGCGGCGCACGCTCAGGAGGCGCTCGCCGCAGGACCTCGCATGGCTCCCACCGTCATCTCGCCGCTCGTGCGCAAGCTCGCGCGCGAGCACGGCCTGGACATTGCCGCCCTGCAGGGCAGCGGTCCCGGCGGGCTCATCATGCGCAGGGACGTCCTCGCCGCAATCGAGCAGGTGGCGGACCAGCGGATGCGTGCCGACGCCGCCGGGCCGGCTCCCACGGGTCTGGGCGGACCCGCTCCCGTGGCTCCGACCCTGGCCGCACCCGGTGGACCGGATCAGGGCGGGGCCGCTGAGGGTGGGGCGACCCCGGCCGCACCGGCCGCGGCGTCGTCCGAGCAGGAGGGGACGGACCCCCGTACCGGTCTGGCTGTGGCCGCCCGCGAACCCGTCAAGGGCGTGCGCAAGACCATTGCGGACGCGCTGACCCGCTCGCGCGGCGAGATCCCCGAGGCCACCGTGTGGGTGGACGTGGACGCCACCGAGCTGCTGGAGCTGCGAGCCCGGCTCAAGGCCGAGGACCCGCAGAACACGCCCAGCCTGCTGGCCCTGATCGCGCGGTTCACCCTGGCCGGGCTGCGGAAGTTCCCGCAACTCAACTCCCGGATCGACACCGCCGAGGACGGCAGCCGCAGCATCGTGCGCTTCGACGGCGTGAACCTGGGGATCGCCGTGGAGTCCGAGCGCGGGCTCATGGTGCCGAACCTGCGCAACGCGGACCGGCTCAGCGCCGTGGAGCTCACGGGAGCCCTGCGCGAGGTCATCGAGGTGGCCCGCTCCGGCAAGGCCGGTCCCGCGCAGCTCAGCGGCTCCACGTTCACGCTGAACAACTACGGCGTGTTCGGCACGGACGGCGCCACGCCCATCATCAACCACCCCGAGGCGGCGATCCTGGGCATCGGCCGGATCATCGACAAGCCGTGGGTGGTCAACGGTGAGCTGGCCGTCCGCAAGGTCACCACCGTGACCATCGCGTTCGACCACCGCGTGTGCGACGGCGGCGCGGCGGGCGGCTTCATCCGCTTCGTGGCGGACTGCATCGAGAACCCCGTGCGGGCGCTCACGCAGATCTGACATCACCGCAGATCTGACATCCCCCGGGGCGCCGCGCCCCGGCGAGCTGACGACGGCGCTCGGGCTTCGGCCCGGGCGCCGTCCCCGTGTCCGGGGTCGAGTCCAGGGCGGCCGGACTCCCGCCGTGTGATCGCGCGGCAGGCCACTGGTGCGCAGGGCTGCCTGGGCGCCGTCGCTGCGGGCACGGCGGGCGCCGTGGCCGTGTCCGGGCTCAGGCCTCCGCGGGGTTCAGTTCCCGGTCCGCCCAGGCGGTGAGGCGCTCCACCAGGGCAGTGGGCAGCTTGCCGCCGACCATGGCGTGCTCGGCCCGCTGCCGGGCGGTGTGCACCATGCGCTCCACGGCGCGTACGGACCCGGAGCGATCGAGGAGCTCGCGGGCGCGGGCGGCGTCGTCCTCCGTGAGCGCGCTCCGTGCGGCGCGCTCGCACAGGGTGCGCCACGCGGGTCCGTGCGGTCCGGACGCCACGAACGTGCCGAGGACGGTGGGGCGGTCAGCGCGCAGCAGCTCCCGCGGTCCCGCGCCGTGGGGGTCCGCAGCGAGGCGCAGCTCCTCGGCCAGGCCGTGGCCCACGCCCAGGGCACGGCCAGTGTCCGCCAGGGCGTTCACGTGCGCGGTGGGTGCGCCGCCCAGAACGGCACCGGCGCGCAGGGGTGACTCCCAGCAGGGCACGGCGCCACCGATCCGCAGCGCCTCCAGCACCTCACGGTGGGAGACCGAGGCCGGGCGCCGGGTCAGCTCCCCGGTCAGGCGCTCACCCGCGGTGGCGTGGAAGACAGAGTGGTCCAGGATGTCCAGGAGCTTGAGCAGCCGGGACTCCGGGGCGTGGGAGGTGGCCACCATCCGGTAGGCACCGGCCAGGGCGAGCTGGCTCGCCAGGGAGGTGCGGTGCACGGAGTCCCCCGGAGCCGGTTCCGCGGGGGCCGCGGCGGGGGCGGGCACTCGGCGCAGGGGGCTGATCGTGGTGCCCGGGGACACGCCCTCACCCCGTAGCAGCAGGGCGGTGCTGAGCAGCTCGAAGGACGCGGCCACGGCGTTGAGCACCGGACGGGTGGGACGTGCCGGGTAGGACTCCACCACGGCCATCACCAGGTCCCGCTGCAACCCGTCCCCGGCGGCGGCGACCTCACCGATCCTGGCCCACACGTGCTCGTAGCCGGGGCTCAGCTCGGCAGCCCTGCGAGCTGAGTGCTCCAGGAACCCCCGCAGGGCGGCGGCCGGGGTGTACTCCTGTGACCTGCGCCCGGTTCCGCTGCTGGTGTAGGAGGAGGTGGGCGTCATGGGTCCATTCCAGCACACGGCGCAAGCCCCGCGAGAGGGTCAGATGGCAGGCATCAGCGCCAGCTGCACCGCGATGAACAGCATCACCAGGCCCACGCCCACGTCCACGATCCGCCACGTCAGCGGCGTGTTCAGCACGTGGGACAGGGCCTTGGCGCCGGCACCGAGGGCCGTGAACCAGATGACCGATCCGGTGAACGCGCCGCCCGCGAAGATCCATCGCTCCGCCCCGTGCTGGTTGGCCAGGTTGCCCAGGATGAGCACCGCATCCAGGTAGGCGTGGGGGTTGAGCCACGTGAAGGCGAGGGTCGCCAGGATGACGGTGCGCAGCGAACCACTCTCTACCTTGGCGGCCTCCAGCGTCTGGGACTTCAGGGCGGAGCGGAAGGACAGCAGTGCGAAGCCCGCCAGGTAGGCCACCCCGAGCCACCGGAAGGCGTTGAGCAGCCACGGCACCCGGTCGATCAGGAAGCCGATCCCCGCGGTGCCCATGCCGATCAGGAAGATGTCCGAGACGATGCAGATGGCCACGACCACGCCCACGTGCTGGCGGCGGATTCCCTGGCGCAGCACGAACGCGTTCTGGGCCCCGATGGCCACGATGAGGGCGAGCCCGGTCACCAGACCGGGAAGGAAGGCTGAAGTCACCCCGACAAAATACCGGTTCGCGTGACCTCCCCGACATTCGTCCGCCACCGGGAGTCATCCCCTGTATGGTTTCCTCAGAAATCATTTCGGGCGCCCACCAGTGCCCGGCCCGACCACCGACCGATAGGACGTCCCATGACCACTCCCGACATGGACCAGCTGGCCCTCGAGATCACCGCCGAGGACGCGGACCGCCTGTTCACCACGGCCCGCACCGCCAGCCACTTCACGGACGAGCCCGTGACCGAGGAGCAGAAGCACGCCATCTACGAACTCACCAAGATGGGCCCCACGGCGTTCAACTCCCAGCCCCTGCGGATCACCTGGGTGGAGTCTCCCGAGGCACGCGAGCGCCTGGTGCAGCACATGAGCGGTGGCAACCAGGAGAAGACCCGCAAGGCTCCCCTGACCGCCATCCTGTCCTACGACGAGAACTGGCACACCCACTTCCCGGAGTTCCTCCCCGCGGCCCCGCACATGCAGGGCATGTACGACGAGAACGCCGAGCTGCGCATGAGCAGCGGCAAGGCGAACTCCCACATCCAGGTGGGCTACTTCATCATCGCGGCACGCGCCGCCGGCCTCGCCGTGGGGCCCATGACGGGCTTCGACGCCCCCGCCGTGGACCGGGAGTTCTTCGAGGGCACGGGCAAACGGTCCATCGTGGTCGTGAACCTGGGCCGCCCGCAGGCCCCCGCCTACGACCGCAGCCCGCGCTTCGCCGCGGAGGACGTCACCGAGACCATCTGAGCGCACCTCCCGGCCAGCCGCCGACGACGCCGCCCGCGCCCCGGGTGCCGCAGCCCGCGGACCCGGCCGTGCGACGTCGTCCGCGGTGAGAGCTGACCCCGAACGCCCGGGCTCCGTCCCACGGAGACCCGGGCGTTCGCGTGTCCCCGGGCGAGGAGCCGCGCGGTGCGCGTGCTCAGGCGCTCTGGTCGAGCGTGAGCTTGGAGAGGACGGGTAAGGCGGCGTCCAGCGCCTCGAACTCGTCGGGGGTGAGGGTGGCGAGGACGTCCGCCACCTTCTCGTTGCGGTGCTCGTCCTCCTCCGCCAGCACCCGCTCCCCGAGCGGGGTGAGGGACACGAGCACCGCGCGCGCGTCCGAGGGGTCCGGGTCCCGCTGCACCAGGCCCGCCCTGCTCAGGCGGTCCACGCTCTGCGTGGCCGTGGGGGTGCGCACCCCCAGTTGGGCCGCGATGCGCGTCATGCGCACGCTGCCCGGGCGCAGCATGGTCAGGAGGCTGATCTGCTGGCTGGTCAGCTCCCGCGCACCCTCCAGCCCGCGCAGGAAGTAGACCCCGCCCCGCAGGACCGTTCGCAGCCTGGACGCCTCCACGAGCAGACGGCCTCGGTCGTGAGCGGCGTGCGGAGTGTCCATGCCACTCGATTTTAGTCGCCGCGTTCGCGCCCTCTGCGGTCCGCGCGCGGTCTTGAGCGGTAATTCGCCGCACCCTCCCGCGGGCGCCACGCGGCGCGCGCCACGCTGACCAGGAAGTAGACGACGCCCGCCGCCAGCAGCAGGACGAGCAGGGCGCCCAGAAGAATCGAGAGGTGTTCCACAGCGGTCTCCTCCGTCGCACGGGTCGGCACCCGCGCAGGCACCGTTGGCGCCCACCACGCTACCCACGCGCGGGCCGGGCCACCATGGCCCAGCGACCAGAACGCCCCGGGTGACGGACCGTGTGGTCCGCCGCCCGGGGCGCCGTGTGGAACCGGAGGGGTCAGAGCCCGCGCAGCGCCTCGCCGAAGCGCTTGACGCCCTCGCGGATGCGCGCCGGGGCCACACCAGAGAAGGCGAGCCGCACGGCGTCGGACTCGCGGCCGTCCATGTAGGAGGCCGATCCCGGCACGAGCACCACGCCGTGGGCGATGGCCTCGGTGAGGATGTCCCGGCCGCGCAGCTCCTCCGCGGTCACCCACGTGAAGAACCCTCCGGTGGGAGTGGTCCAGGATGCCGTGTCGGGCATGAACTCGGTGAGCGCCTCGTCCATGGCTTCCCAGCGCTGCCGGTACAGCTCCACGGCCTGGTCCAGCGCGGGAGCCCACTGCTCGGAACCCACCCACGCCGTGACCAGGGTCTGCGCCAGGTTGGACGGGTGGATCACCACGGACTCCGCCGCGATCTGCAGGCGGCCCCGGACCTCCGGGGGTGCCGCGATCCAGCCCACGCGCAGACCGGGCGCGAAGACCTTGGAGAAGCTGCCCAGGTGGATCACGTGCTCGGGATCCATGCCGTGCATGGACGGCAGGGGGTCGCTGCGGTCGAAGGCCAGGAACGCGTACGGATCGTCCTCGATGATCATCACGTCACGCTCGGCGCAGACCCGCACCAGCTCACGACGCCGCTCCACGGGCATGGTCACGCCCGTCGGGTTCTGGAAGCTGGGGATCGCGTACACGAACGGCACCCGGGTGCCCCGAGCGGCCAGCTCGTCGAGAGCGGCGGCCACGGCCTCCGGGTCCAGCCCCTGCTCGTCCACGTCCACGTGGTGCACACCCACCTCGTACGCGCCGAACACACCGAGGGCACCCACGTAGGTGGGGCCCTCCGCGAGGATCACGTCACCGGGGTTGCAGTACAGCTTGGTCACCAGGTCCAGCCCGGCCTGCGAACCCGTGGTGGGCAGCACGTCCGCCTCCGTCACGGAGGAGCCGCCACGGGCCATCAGCCGCACGATCAGCTCCCGCAGCTCCCGGGTGCCCGCACCCGAGCCGTACTGCAGGATCTCCCCGGCGCGCTCGCGGATCAGCTGACCCGCGAGCTCCCCCACGGAACCGCCCGGCAGCACCGACAGGTCGGGGTTGCCGCCCGCCAGGGAGACCACCGCGGGGTCCATGGCCGTCTCGAACACCGCGCGCACCGGCGAGGGCCGGAACTCTCCCGCGCGGGAGGCGAACGCGCTCACTTGTCCGCTCCGTAGCGCGCGCCGGAGATGCCGTACGCGGGGCCGTCCGCGGCGGCGTCGTGCCCCAGGCTCATCAGGGAGATGAGGTCGTAGACCACGTGGGCGGCGGCGATGCCCGTCAGCTCCGCGTGGTCGTACGCGGGCGAGACCTCCACGACGTCGCACGCGACCACGTCCAGGCCGCGCAGCCCGCGCAGGATCTCCAGGACCTCGCGGCTGGTGATGCCGCCTGCCTCCGGGGTGCCGGTCCCCGGGGCGTGGGCGGGGTCCAGGACGTCGATGTCCAGGGAGATGTAGAGCGGGCGGTCACCCACGCGCTCGCGCAGCGCGGCCACCACGGCGTCCACGCCGGAGCGCATGACGTCCGCGGAGGAGACGATCTCGAAGCCGAAGGAGGCGTCGTCCTCGAGGTCCTGCGTGCCGTAGAGCGGGCCGCGGGTGCCCACGTGCATCACGGCGTCCGTGTCGATGATGCCTTCCTCGAACGCGCGCCGGAACGGGGTGCCGTGCGTGTACTCGGCACCGAAGTAGGTGTCCCAGGTGTCCAGGTGGGCGTCGAAGTGCAGCAGTGCCACCTTGCCGTGGCGGGAGTGCGCGGCGCGCAGGAGGGGCAGGGCGATGGTGTGGTCACCGCCGATGGCCACCACCTTCGTGTCCTCGCCCATCAGCTCCTTGGCGCCCGTCTCGATGGCCGTGATGGCCTCGCGGATGTCGAAGGGGTTCCCCACGATGTCCCCGGCGTCCGCGACCTGCAGGTGCGCGAACGGGGAGTGGTTCTGCGCCGGGTTGTACGGGCGCAGCAGCCGCGAGGACTCGCGCACGTGGTTCGGCCCGAACCGCGCGCCCGAGCGGTAGGACACCCCGGAGTCGAAGGGGACGCCCACCACGGCGATGTCCGTGTGCTCCACCTGGTCCGTGCGGGGCAGCCGCGCGAACGTGGCCGGGCCCGCCCAGCGCGGCGTCAGTGCCGCGTCCACGGGGCCCACTCGCCGCTCACCTGCGGCGTTGGTCTCGACAATGCGTTCAGGTTCCACCTGTACTCCTTCCGGCCCGGGGATCGCCCGGGAGATGTGGCGGCCACCGCGGCGGTCGGAGCCCCCCGACCCGCCGCACACGAACCGCGCCGGCGACTGCCCGCCCGGTGGTACTTTTCTGTGGCCCGAGGCATAACACTAGCGCCACATCCCAGCCGACGGACCCCGCCGCCGCACCCGCTGGACGCCGCGCCACCGCCACCCGAGGAGACCTCCGTGAACGTGCTCGTGATCGTGCTGTACCTGGTGGTCATGGTGGCCGTGGGCATGTGGGCGGCCCGCCGGGCCCGCACCGCCACCGACTACCGCGTGGCCGGACGACGCCTGGGCGCGGGGCTGTACACCTCCACGATGGCCGCCGTGGTGCTGGGCGGAGCCTCCACCGTGGGCGGCGTGGGGCTCGGCTACCAGTACGGGATTTCCGGGATGTGGCTCGTGGTGGCGATCGCCACGGGCCTCGCGGTTCTCAGCCTCTTCTTCGCGGCGCGCATCCAGTCCCTCCGGGTCTTCACCGTGTCCCAGATGCTGCAGCTGCGCTACGGGGCGGCGGGCGGCGCCACGGCGTCCTCGTTCGTGATGCTCGCGTACACGCTGATGATCGCGGTGACCTCCACCGCCGCGTACGCCGCCATCTTCTCCGTCCTCTTCCCCATCTCCCGCCCCTGGGCCATCCTCCTGGGCGGCGTGGTGGTGATCGCCTACTCCGTGCTGGGCGGAATGTGGTCCATCACCCTCACGGACCTCATGCAGTTCGTGTTCATGACCGTGGGCGTCTTCGCGATCCTCCTGCCCTTCTCCCTTGCCGCGGGCGGCGGCTGGACGGGGCTCGGCGAGCGCCTGGGCACCTCCTTCTTCTCCCCGGGAGCCATGGGCTTCCAGGCGATCCTCACGCAGTTCGTGGTCTACGGGTTCGGCATGCTGATCGGCCAGGACATCTGGCAGCGGGTCTTCACGGCCCGCTCCCCTGCCGTGGCCCGGTGGGGCGGCCTGGCAGCCGCCGCGTACGTGGCCGTCTACGGCGTGGCGGGTGCGCTGATCGGCACCGCCGCGGCCGCCGTGCTCCCCACGCTCGACGCCCCCGAGGAGGCCTTTGCTGCCATGGCCCAGTACCACGTGCCCGTGGGCCTGGGTGGTGTGGTGCTCGCGGCAGGCGTCGCCGCGATGATGTCCACGGCCTCCGGTGCAAGCATCGCCGCGGCCACCGTGGCCCGCGTGGACGTGGTCCCCACGCTGCGCGGTCTGCTCGGAGCCGCCCCGGAGGACGTGGCCCGGGCCCGCTCCGAGAACGCCTCCGTGCTCAAGGACCGCGTGTACGTGGTTGTGGTGGGCCTGGTGATCACGGGACTGTCCATGACGGTGAGCTCCACCGTGGTGGCCCTGACCATTGCCTACGACCTCCTGGTGGGCGGGCTGCTCGTGGCCGTGCTGGGCGGTCTGGTGTGGCGGCGCGGCACCGCGGCCGGGGCCATGTGGTCCATGGCGGTGGGTGTGGTGGCCACCGTGGTGGGGATGGTCGTCTTCGGGGTCATGGCCAACACCCCCATCTACCTGGGGCTGCTCGCCTCGGCCGTAGTATTCGTGGTGGTGTCCCTGGTGAGCACTCCCACGGCGCCCCATGTCACTGACGAGTGGAACCGACGCATTCAGGAGTCCAAAGCATGAGCACCGACAGCAGCACGCCCGAGACCGGGGAGACCCGGGCGGCGTCGTACCCCGAGCGCAGCGTGGCCAAGGCCGTGCTGGAGACCCTGCGGGGGTACGGGATCGACACCGTGTTCGGCATCCCGGGCACCCACTCGCTGGAGTTCTACCGGCCCCTGCGCGAGCTGGGCATCACCGCCGTGACGACCCGCCACGAGCAGGGTGCGTCCTACGGCGCGGACGGTTGGTCCCAGGTGCGCGGGCTGCCCGGCGTGGTCATCACCACCTCCGGTCCCGGCCTGCTGAACTCCCTGTCCGGCGCGGCCACCGCGTACGCGGAGTCCCGGCCCATGATCCTGCTGTCCCCGGGGCGCCCGGTGGGCCAGGACTTCCGGGACATCGGCTCGCTGCACGAGACCAAGAACCCGTCCGCCGCGGTCAACGCGATCGTGGGTCTCTCCCGCCGCGTCACCTCCGGCGCGGAGGCCGTGACCATGGTCCACGACGCCATGCGCGACTTCGCCCACTCCCGCCCCCGGCCCGTGCACATCGAGATCCCCCTGGACATCCTCGAGGCCCCCGCGGACGTCCCCGAGTCGGCCACCGCGCCCCGCCCCCTCGGCGAGCCCACCCCCGCCCCGGAGCACGACGTCGCCGCGGCCGTCTCCGCGCTCGCGGCCAGTGAGCGCCCGGTCATCCTGGCCGGTGGCGGGTCCCTGGCCGCAGGGCCCCGGCTGCTGGAGCTCGCGGAGCTGCTGCAGGCTCCCGTGATCACCACCACCAACGGCAAGGGCGCGATCCCCGAGAAGCACCCCCTCTCCCTGGGCGCGGACCTGCGACTGAGCACCGCCCACGAGTTCCTGCGCTCCCGGGACGCCCTGCTGGTGATCGGCTCCAAGGTGGGCGAGGCCGAGCTGTGGGGCGGGGACATCACCCCGCAGGGCCCGATCGTGCGCGTGGACATCATGCGAGACCAGATGCTGTGCAACCTCACCCCGGACGTGGAGGTGCCCGGCAACTCCGCCGCCGTGGTGCAGCAGCTGCTCGACGGGCTGCGCGAACGCCAGGCAGGCGAGGGCCGGGAGCAGCCGGACCTGCGCGAGGTCTTCGACGCCATGGACGAGGAGGGCCGCCAGTGGGCGCCGGACCTCGCGGCCCTCAACGAGACCATCATGGAGGTGGTCCCGGAGGACACCGTCCTGGCGGGCGACTCCTCCCAGGTGACCTACATGGGCTCCACCACGTTCTTCCGTGCCCCGAAGCCCAACTCGCTGCTCTACATGGGCACGTACGCCACCCTGGGCTACGGCCTGCCCGCGGCCGTGGGCGCCAAGATCGCCGCGCCCGAGCGCCCGGTGGTGTGCCTGGTGGGTGACGGCGCCCTCATGTTCTCCATCCAGGAGCTCATGACCGCCGTGGAGCTGAACCTGGACCTGCCCGTCATCTGCGTGGACAACGGCGGGTACGGGGAGATCCGGCAGAACATGGTGGACCGGGACATCGATCCCCTGGCCGTGGACCTCGTGCAGCCGGACTGGGTGAAGCTCGCGGAGGGTTTCGGCGCCACCGGCTACCCCGCCACCATGGACACCCTCGCGGAGACCGTGCAGAAGGCACTGGCCACCAAGGGCCCCAGCGTGGTGCACCTGAGATGGTGTTGTCCGGGGGACGAGCGTCTGGAACGCGCGTTCAGCGGGCGGGAGGAGCCCCGGGGGGGTCAGCTGTTGCTGAGCCCCAGGCCCACGAGCCCGATCCCGGAGAAGATCAGCACCGCCCAGATGGCCAGGATCAGACCGGAAAGCACCACACCGGTGATGGCCATGCCGCGCCCGGCGGGCTCCTTCTTGAGACCCACGAGCCCCAGAACGAAGCCGATGATGGGAAGGATGAAAGTGAAGCCCAGGAAGATGCTCACCAGGCCGATGACCATGGACGCGATGGACAGGCCCTTGGGTCCGCTCGACTGACGCACGATGGTCAGCTGGTTCGGCATCGTCTGCTGGGGTGCCACGGAGGAACCGGCCACGGGCTGGCCGTAGGAGGCGCCCGCCTGCGGGGTCTGGGGGTAGCTGGGAGTCTGGGGGGTCTGGTTTTCAGTGTCCATCCAACGATTATGCATATTGTTTTCAGCCCGCCAGGGTCGTGACACTTTCTTTCAGGCCACCACGGTCACCACCTGACACCTGCGGCACGACATGACGGACCAACATTCTCGGCACGACATGACCACCCCGCAGCCCGATTGGTGGGCGCTTCCCGCCTCAGATGCTCGCCGCCGAGGGACGAGCGGGAACCAGGCGCACCAGGATCCGGCCACGACACCGCCACGGCGGGATCAGCCCCGGACCGAGCCTGCACTGAGTCCGGCCACCAGGTAGCGCTGCGCCACGAACGCGAAGACCATCACCGGGATGGTGAGCAGCACAGCGGCCGCCCCGGCCTGCTGCAGCATGGGCAGGGTCTGACCCAGCTGGGTGGCGATGAACACGGGCACCGTGCCGGCGTCCGTGTTGGTGAGCACCACGGCCGTCAGGTACTCCTGGAACGCGAAGAAGAACACGAAGATCCCGGACGTGAGGATGCCGGGTCCCAGGAGCGGGACCATGATGCGGGTGAGGATCTGGTCGCGGCGGCAGCCGTCCAGCATGGCGGCCTCGTCCAGCTCCCGGGGGATCGCGGCGAAGAAGTTGCGCAGCAGCCAGATGGTGAACGGCTGGTTGATCGCCATCAGCGCCAGCGCGAGCACCCACCGGGTGTCGTAGATCCCCAGGGTGCGGGCGATGTCGTACATGGGCAGCACGATCGCGAACCGCGGCAGGGACCGGAAGACCAGGGCCAGCAGCAGAAGTGCCACGGACACCCACCCCGGGAACCGGGACAGCGCGTACGCGGCGGGAATGCCCAGGACCAGTGCGCCGAGGGTGCTGATGAGCGCCACCACGAACGTGTTGATGAGGTAGCGGTAGAAGTAGGTGGCCTGCCACAGGTCCACGAAGGCGTCCAGGGTGGGCCTGAAGGACCACACGGGCGGGTTCGCGAACGCCACGTTCGTGGGCTTGACCACGGACAGCACCGTCCAGATCACCGGCAGCAGCATCACCAGGCACACGAGCGCCAGGAAGACGCCGCCCAGGAGCCCGAGGCGCCCGCCGGTCACGGAGCCGGGGGCTCCCCCGCGGCGGGAGGTCCTGGGGCGGGGCGCCGCCGAACGGCGGGTCGGGTTCTTCATGACTGCCGGGCCTCCCTGACCACGTCCCGCAGGAACGGGTAGAGCATGACCACGATGACCGCGATAGTGAGCACGGACAGCGCGCTACCCATGCCGAGGTCCTGCCCGCCGTCCTGGAACGCGATGTTGAAGATGTAGAGCATGAGGGACTCGTTGCCCAGTTCCACCGCCTGCGGGGACAGCGGCACCAGGTTGTCGAAGACCCGCAGGATGTCCATGACGGAGATGAGTCCCACGAACCCGATGACCCCGCGGATGGACGGGAGGATGATGCTCCAGTGCATCCGCAGGCGCCCGGCGCCGTCCAGCTGGGCGGCCTCCAGCACGTCCCGGGAGACGCCCTGCAGCCCCGCCAGGATGATGAGCGTGGCGAAAGGCAGCATGGACCAGATGACGTTCAGGGCCACCATGATCCGGTTGGGCCACGCGTCCACGAACCACAGGACGTCCTGCCCGGTGGCCCAGCCGGTGAGCAGGTTCACGATGCCCCCGAAGTTCTCGTTGAACAGCCACGAGAACATGGTGGCCCCCACCACCTGCGGGATCACGTAGGAGATCAGGAGGACGCCCAGCACCACCGGGCGCATCCGGCCCAGCCGGTTGACCATCGAGGCCAGGACGTACCCGCCCACGAGCAGCACGGCGGTGACCACCACGGTGAGGCCTGCGGTGAAGAGCAGGGCGTGGCCGAAGCGCGGGTCTCCGAAGGCGCGGACGTAGTTGTCCAGGCCCACGAAGGTCCCCGGGGAGCCGTAGTCCACGTCCTGGAAGCTCCACTTGACCGTGAGGTAGAGGGGCACGAGCAGCAACCCCACCATCACGAGCATGCTCGGAGCCACCAGGGAGTAGAACTCCCGCCTGCGCATCACCGGGCCGCTCCCGTGCCGGGGGCTGGCGCGGCGCGCCTCAGAGTGTTCACGGGTTCTCCTCCAGGATCTTGTCGGCGCTGTCCTGCATGCGGCGCGTGGCGTCCGCCGCGCTCGTGCGGCCACTGAGCACCTCCGCCACGGTGGGTCTGATCTCGTTGCTGATCAGGGACGTGGCCGGGTACGGCTCCGGGGACGGGGCGTGGCCGATGGCGTTGTTCGCGGCGTCCGCGTAGGGGGAGTTCTCGGGGGTCACCACGCCCTCGCGCGCCGGGTACGCCGCGGGCACCGCGGACTCGGACGCCTCCTTCCCCACGGACACCGCCATGAGCTGGAACAGCAGGTCCGGGTCCACGTCCGTGTTCTCGGGGATGGACCAGCCGTCCACGGACAGTGAGCTGTACTGCTTCCCGCCCTTCTCCACGGCGGGCGGCGGGGCGAAGCCGATGCGGTCCGCGTACTGCGAGTTGTCCGGGTTGGAGAGGTCGTTCATCCGCCCCGAGAACATGATGGAGACGGCGGCGTCCCCGTTGTACATCTGCTGCTGCACCGCGGGCTGGTCGAACGTGGTGACCTGGGGGTCCATGTAGGGCAGCAGCGAGCCCAGCTCGTCGAACGCCTTGGTCGCGGCGGGGGTGTCGAAGTTCGCGGTGTTCGTGCGGTGGTCGATGAAGTCCGTGCCCAGGGAGCCCATGGCGGCGTCGTAGGCGGTGACGATGTCCGCGCTGGCCAGCCACGGCATGGCCACGGGGTGCTCCATCCTCCCGGAGTCCTGGATCTTCTTGGCCACGTCCCGCAGCTCCGCGAACGTGGTGGGCGGCTTCAGGCCGAGCTCGTCGAAGATGTCCTTGCGGTAGGCCATGGTGAACACCTGCGCCTGCATGGGCAGCGCGTACAGGTGGCCGTCGTAGGACATGGCGTCCAGCATCTGCTGGCTCAGCCCGTCCAGGCCGTACTGGTCCTTGTACTTCTCGAAGAGGTCGTCGAGCGGGCGCAGCTTCCTCTGGTCCGCGTAGGTGGGGACCACGAAGTTGTAGGTCTCCACGAGGTCGAACGTGCCCCTGGCCCCGGAGAGGGTGGCCTGGGTGCGCTGGCGCTGGCCTGCGAAGTCGATGGGCTCGTGGCGCACCACGAGGTCGTCCTTGTTGCAGCTGCGGACCATGGTGTTGGTGAAGGGGTCGATCGCCGAGGAGTTGTAGGCGAGCACCTGCACGGTGGCGCCGCCCTCCGGGGCGGTGACGTTGCACGGGACCTCCGTGCCGCCGCCGTTCTCGGCCACGCGGGAGCCCGCGCCGCAGCCGGTGAGGGCGGTGAGCACCAGGACCGAGAGCAGTGCCGGCACCACCTGTGTGTTGCGCAGACGCATGTGGCGGGTCCTATCGCAGGGGGAAACGGACAGCGGCGGCGCACGACGGGTCGCGGGGGCCGGGCGGGCATCCAGCGGTGCGTTCCCGCGAGATGTAAGCCAGGTTACTATTTTTCCCCCGCTGTGCACCCCAGCCCGCCGCGGCACCCCGGCGCACCCCTCCCCGTTCCGTGGGCACCCGTCACGCCGCTCCTACAATCGGAGCGTGCCCGAACGTCCGCGCCAACCCCGCCCCGGTGCCGTCCCAGCATCCCCGGACGACGACGCCGCCCGCCCCCGTCCCGGCGCGCCCGCACCCCGTAGAGCGGGGCACCCGGCCGCCACCCCCGTGACCGCACCCCGCCCGGCGTGGGCCGCCGAGGGCGAGGAGTTCACCGTGGACCTGGACCCCGGCCGGTTCCTGTGCGTCCGCGCGGACGGGCCCGCGGACGGGAACCCCCTGGTGCTGCTCACCGGACTGGGCTTCGACCTGCACACCTGGCCCCCGGCCCTGGTGCGGGTCCTGGCCGGGCGGGGACACCGCGTGCTGCGCTTCGACAACCGGGACGTGGGGCGCTCGTTCCGAGTGGCAACGCCCACCCCCACCGTGCGTCAGCTGCTGGGCGGAGACCTGCCCGCCGAGCAGTACACCGTGGAGGACATGGCCGGGGACGTGGCGGCCGCCCTGGACGTGCTCGGGGTGCAACGGTCGGACGTGCTCGGCTTCTCCCTGGGCGGGATGATCGCCCAGTCCCTCGCGGCGCACCACCCGCACCTGGTGCAGCGGCTGGTCTCGCTGTGCTCCACCACCGGGGACCCCACCGCGGGCGGGGCAGCCGCCTCCACCGCCGCCATGCTCGCCCTGCCGGGGGCGAGGACCCGGAGGACCTACGTGCGCTCGCGTCTGGTCATGGCCCGGCACCTGGCCGGGACGGGTTTTCCCGTGGACCTGGACCACGAACGTGAGCTGGCGCGGACCCACTGGGACCGCAGCCTGGACCCGCGGCAGGAAGGGGCCGCCCTGCGTCGTCAGATCGGGGCCATCCGCGCCTCGGGCAACCGCGGCGAGGCACTGGCCCGGATCACCGCGCCCACGCTCGTGCTGCACGGGGACCGGGACCGGATCGTGCGTCCGGACGGCGGGCCGGCCACGGCCCGAGCGATACCGGGAGCGTGCTTCGTCCGCGTGCCCGGCATGGGGCACCAGGTGCATCCCCTGCTGGTTCCCAGGCTGGCCCGGCTGGTCTCGGAGCACCTGGCCCCGGTCATCGAGCCACGACGACACGGGCACCATGCCGCCCCACTCGGCGCAGGCACCCGTGATACCAAGGACACCACCACCCTCTCCGAGCGCGGGTGATCCCGGGCGTCACCCGTGGACACCGGAAAGTGACAACTGTGAAGACATCGCGTGACTGGCTGCCACGGCTTGCCAGCACCCTCGTGCTGCTGGCCTCCCTGTGGTCCTTCGTCTCCATCCCGTTCGCCCGCAGGGGCTCCCTGTACTGGGTGGACGAGGTCTTCAGCACCCTGGGTGTGCCCTCCGGGCCCAACCTCTTCCTGGCGCTGAGCCTGCTGATCGTGGGCACCTCGCTGCGGCGGCGGCTGCGCGTGGCGTGGGTGATCTCCCTGGGCGTGCTGATCGTGGAGCTGCTCGTGTTCGCGGTCCTGGGTGTCGCCCTGGTCACGGAGTCGGTGGACGTGGAGCTCGAGCTGCTGGAGAGCGCCGTGCTGATCGCCGGGGCGGCCATCACCACCGCGTGGACCGTGGCGTTCATCGTCCATCGCAAGGACTTCCCGGCCCGGATGCGCTCCGGCGCGGTGCGCCAGGCCCTGCTCACGCTGCTGGGCGGCCTGGCGACCGTGATCGCGCTCATCTTCCTGGTCTCGTGGGTGGTCCCGAGCCACCTGCACCACCTGCACGGGGTGGAGCACGTGTGGTTCTCGTTCCGCAGCGTCACGGGGCTGTCCCTGCCCCGCAGCATCTCCGACGGTTCGGCCGGGCCCCACTGGCTCACGGTCCTGGGCGGCGTGCTGGGCGCGGCGGTGCTGTTCTTCACGGTCTGGCAGTTCACCCAGTCCGCGCAGCGCTCCGAGGTGATCAGTGCCGAGGACGAGCTGCACATCCGCCGGCTGCTGGCCACGTACGGCGGCCAGGACTCGCTGGGCTACTTCGCCACCCGCCGCGACAAGTCCGTGATCTTCTCCCCGGACGGCCGCGCGGCGGTCTCCTACCGGGTCATCGGCTCGGTCTGCCTGGCCTCGGGGGATCCCCTGGGCCCGCACGACGCCTGGCAGGACGCCATCGCCGCCTGGAAGCGGGAGGGCCGGGAGCACGCGTGGCACCTGGCCGTGCTCTCCGCCTCGGAGACCGGCGCACAGGCGTACGTGGCCGCCGGGCTGCGCGCCCGCCCGCTCGGGGACGAGGCCGTCCTGGACACGGACACCTTCTCCCTGGAGGGGCGCACCATGCGCCCGGTCAAGCGCGCGGTGGCCCGCGTGCGGGAAGCCGGCTGCACCGTCACGGTGGAACGCCACGGACAGCTGGACGCCGCCACCATGCAGCAGGTCATCGACCTCTCCGAGAAGTGGCGCGGGGACGAGGCCGACCGCGGCTTCTCCATGGCCCTGAACCGGCTCGCGGACCGCACGGACGCCCGCTGCGTGGCGGTGCTGGTGCGCGACGCCACCGGAGAGATCGTCGCCCTGCAGTCCTACGTGCCGTGGGGCACGCGCGGGATCTCCCTGGACCTGATGCGCCGCTCCCCGGACGCCCCCAACGGCGTGAACGAGGCCATGGTCGCGGCCCTCGCCGAGGACGGCGGGGACCTGGGAATCCGCGAGATCTCCCTGAACTTCGCCATGTTCCGCTCGGTGTTCACCGGCGCGGACAAGGTGGGCGCCGGGGTGGGCGTGCGGATCGCGGACCGGGTGCTCTCCTGGGGCAACCGGTTCTGGCAGCTGGAGTCCCTCTACGAGGCCAACGCCAAGTACCTGCCCCGCTGGGACAGCCGCTTCCTGTGCTACGACTCCGCCGCGGACCTCCCGCTCGTGGGCATCGCCGCGGGCCGCGCCGAGGGCTTTCTCCCGGGCCGCGCACCCCGCCCCGGCCACGACGGCGAGACGCTCGTTCCCGGCCCCGACGGCACACCGACGCCGCTCGCGGACCTCTCGCTCGCCCAGGACCGGGAGCTGCTCACCCCGCCGCGCCCGGTGCGCCACCTCACGGAGCAGCAGCGGGTGCGCCACGCCAAGCTGGACGTGCTGCGCGAGGCAGGCATGGACCCCTACCCGGTGGAGGTCCCCTACACCACCTCGGTGCCGCGGGCCCTGGAGATGATCGCGGACGGCACCGCGGAGGCCACCGGCGAGGTGGTCTCGGTGGGCGGGCGCGTGCGCGCGCTGCGCGACCTGGGCGGCGTCGTCTTCGCGGTGCTGGAGGAACGGGACCAGCGGATCCAGGCGGTCCTGGAGGAGAACGCGGTGGCGCCCGAGCTCATGCGGCTGTGGCGGCGCGCGGTGGACGTGGGCGACCACGTGTCAGTGACGGGCACGCTGGGCCGCAGCCGCCGGGGTGAGCCCTCGGTGCTGGCCACGTCCTGGTGCATGGCGTCCAAGTCCCTGCGCCCGGTGCCGAGCGAGCACACCGGCTTCACCAATCCCGAGGCCCGGGTGCGCCAGCGCTACCTGGACCTGATCGTGAACAAGGAGTCCTCCCAGCTGCTGCGGGCGCGCTCGCGCGGGATCGCCGCCATGCGGCAGTCCTTCACGGAGCGCGGCTACATGGAGGTGGAGACCCCCATGCTGCAGGCGGTCCACGGCGGCGCGAGCGCCCGCCCGTTCCGCACGCACATCAACGCGTACAACGCGGACCTGTACCTGCGCATCGCACCGGAGCTGTACCTCAAGCACCTCTGCGTGGGCGGGATGGACAAGATCTTCGAGCTCAACCGCAACTTCCGCAACGAGGGCGCGGACGCCACCCACAACCCCGAGTTCACCTCCGTGGAGGCGTACGCGGCGCACGGCGACTACAACACCATGCGCGTGCTCACCCGTGAGGTCATCATCGAGGTGGCCACCGCCATCCACGGTGAGCCCGTGGCGGTGCGCCCGGACGGCCACGGCGGGCAGACCCGCATCCGTCTGGACCACGAGTGGCCTGTGATCCCCGTGCACCGGGCGGTCTCCGAGGCCACCGGCACCACCCTGACCTCCACCACCCCGCTGGAGGAGGTGCGCGCCGTGGCCTCCGCGCACGACGTGCACTGGAACGAGAACATGACCGCCGGTGAAGTGGTGCTGGAGCTCTACGACGAGCTCGTGGAGGGCCAGACCACCCTGCCGGTGTTCTACACGGACTTCCCGCTGGAGACCTCCCCGCTGACCCGCACGCACCGCACGGACCCCCGGCTCTCGGAGCGCTGGGACCTGGTGGCGTTCGGGGCGGAGATCGGCACCGCCTACTCCGAGCTCGTGGACCCGGTGGACCAGCGCAACCGGCTCACCGAGCAGTCCTTCAAAGCCGCCGCGGGTGACCCGGAGGCCATGGAGGTGGACGAGAACTTCCTCACCGCCCTGGAGTACGCGATGCCTCCCACGGGTGGCCTGGGGATCGGCGTGGACCGGCTCATCATGATGCTCACGGGCACGAACATCCGCGCCACCCTGGCGTTCCCGTTCACCCGCCCGAACGAGCAGCGCTGAGCGGAGCCGCCGCCGTCCCGCCCGTCGGTGGAGCATGACAGTGCCCCCGTGCCTCACGGCACGGGGGCACTGTCATGACGTCTGCGGAGCTCAGTCCTCGGTGTAGGAGGCCCCGGTGAGGGTCTCCACCGCGAGCCGGCCCAGCGCGTTGGACGCCAGCGGGCTGTCCCCGGTCAGCAGGGTGCGGTCCTTGTGGACCAGCCCGGTCATGTCGTCGTTGACCACCGTGAGGCCCGCACGGGTGAGCTCTTCGGCAACCAGCCAGGTCATGGTCCCGGGGAGGTACCCGATCTCGATGTTGGGACCGGAGTCCAGGGCGTCCGGGAACACCGCCACGCTGTAGCCGGCGAACAGGTTCTTCCCGTCCGCTGACACGGCGGAGAGCAGTGCCGCGGGACCGTGGCACAGGGTGATCACGGGACGGCTCTGGTCCAGCGCCCACTGCAGGACCCGGCCCACCTCACGGCTCTCGGCGAGGTTGATGGTGGCGCCGTGGCCACCGGGGATGAACACCGCGGCGTAGTCGCTGGACGCGTCCAGGCCCTCGGCGATCTCGCCGAGCACCCGGGGGCGCTCGATCTGCGGAAGCAGCTTGTCCCAGGCCTCGTGAACGGCCTCGTCCTTCTCCGGCATGGCCCACAGCTCGAACTTGGCCATGTTGCCGGACAGGGTGGCCACCTCGACCTCGTAGCCTGCAGCCTGCAGGTGCATGAGCGGCAGGAGGGTCTCCACGGGGTGGTTGCCGGTGGAGAAGTAGACGCCGTCCCGCAGCTCCAGGTAGCGCTCGTCGGTGAGGATCGTCAGGATCTTCCGCGGCCCGGAGGACACGCGCGGGGCACCCTTGGCGCCGTCGAAGTCCGTGGTGGGGGGAACGTACTGGCCCAGGGAGTAGTCGGAGGGGAAGTACGCGTTGTGCTCGGCGGCGTCGACCGTCGGTTTCTTCGAAGCCATGGTGACCTTCTTCCGTAGTGGGGACTCACGGTGGTGAGTGCTGAGAGCCCGCGCGGGTCCTGGGTGGGATCAGAAGTGATCCGCGACAGGACCTGCGCCGTGCGCTCGCAATCTCACCCTAGTAAACATATGCTCCACAAACTAGTTGTCCCACCCGATTTCGCCGCAGGCCGCCCGAGAGGACGCGCCACGGCTGCTCAGAGGTCCAGCGCCCGGTCGTCGCGTGACCACTGGGCCACGCGCGCCAGCGCGTCACGGAGAACGTCCTGCAGCTGCGGGTCCAGAGCGGACAGCAGCTCGGACTCCGCCCGGGCCAGCTCGACCTCCAGAGAGCGCAGCAGGGACGTCCCCGCATCCGTGACCACGACCGTGCGGATCCGGCGGTCGGCCCCGTCCCTCTCACGGCGCACCAGCCCGCTCTCCACGAGGTCGTCCACCACGTACGGCATGACCGTCCGGTCCACCCCCAGGTACTCGGCGAGCTCCATCTGGGTGCGGATGGGCTTGTGGGCCACGGTGTGCAGCAGCTGGTACCCGCGGGCGCCCCGGGGAACCTCCGCGAAGACGGGCTCCACGCGCGCCCGGTAGCCGCGCAGGCACATGCCCAGTGCCCACCCCAGATCGCATGTGCGGCGGTCACTGTCCCGGGGTTCGTGCGCGTACGTCATCGTCCGATCCTCACACACTCCATCCTTTCTCCATCCTTTCCGTGCGGCGCGTCCCTGGTCATGGCGCTGCACGCCCGGCGGGTGCGGAAAACCCCACCGCGACCCGGTGGTCAGCACTCGCGCGCGCCCGGCCGGGGTGTCCGTAGCGTGGAGGCCATGAGCACACGAGCCTCCGAACCCACGCCACCGTGGGACACCACCGAACACCTGCCCCCGGTTGCCGAGCGCACCGTGCCGATGCCGAGCACCGGTTCCTCGGCATCGCCCACGGCTACCACGTCCGCCGGTCCCGCCGCCCCGCGCGAGTGGCGCGCCCTGTCCCCCAGGACACTGTTCTTCGGCGGTCTGGACCTCGTGGTGGACGCGGTGCTCAACACCGCGGCCCTCACGCTGGTCCTCGCCCTGCTGGCGGCGGGAATCGGTGCGGTGCCCGTACTGGGGCTGGGGCTCGGGGTGGGCGCCCTGCTCGTCGCGGTGCCGCTCTTCCTGCTGGGTGTGCTGGCACCGGTGGCCGCGGTCTACGTGATGCGGGCCGCGGTGTGGCTGGAACGGCGGCGCTCGGCGTCGTCCTTCGGCCTGGACGTCCGGGACCCGAGGCGGCGGCGGAGCCAGCGCACGGACTGGGTGCGCGTCCCGCACCAGTGGTGGCTGGACGCGAGCGACGGGCCCCTGTGGCTCGGCGTGATCCACCTGGTGCTCACGTGCTGCCTGGGGTGGCTCGCGCTGGTTCCGTTCGTCACGGTGGGGGCGGGGATCGCGCTGTCCTTCTCCCCGCTGTACATGCCGGGCAACTCGGTGGTCGCCAACGCCCTGGAGGCGGCGCACAACGCCCCCGTGTGGCTCCTGGTGGTGCTGAGCGTGGCCGCGGTGCTGCTGAGCATCCTGCTGGGTGTGCTGCTGACCCTGGCGCACCGCGGGCTCTCGGCCGGGCTGCTGCGCCAGAGCGAGGCCGTGCGGCTGCGGCGTGAGGCCGTGGAGGCCCGCCGCCGCGCCGAGCACGAGTCCGCCGCGAAGGAGTCCGCGGTGCGCGGGGCGGAGACCGAGCGCTCGCGCATCGAGCGGGACCTGCACGACGGCGTCCAGCCCCAGCTGGTCTCGGTGGCCATGAACCTCTCCATGGCGCAGTCCCGGATCGACACCGATCCCGCCGCCGCCAAGGAGCTCGTGGCCGAGGCTCACGGCACCACGAAGGCCGCGATCACGGAGCTGCGCCGCCTGGCCCGCGGCTTCCACCCCGCGGTGCTGGAGGACCGGGGGCTCGACGCCGCGCTGTCCGCCGTGGCCGCCCAGGCACCGTTCCCCGTGGACGTGTCCGTGGACGTTCCCCGGCTGGACCCCCGCACGGAGGCCGCCGTCTACTTCGCGGTCTCCGAGAGCCTGAGCAACGCCATCAAGCACTCCGGCGCCCTGGCGGCGGACGTGGCCGTGTCCGTCCAGGACGGCCCCGTTCCCGGCGCCCCCGTGGTGGTGGCCGGCGTGCGGGACTTCGGCCGCGGCGGCGCCCGCGTGCTCCCCGGCGGCGGACTCTCCGGGATCCAGGACCGCATCCGCTCCGCCGGCGGCCGGTTCTTCGTGACCTCCCCGGTGGGCGGGCCCACCGAGGTGGTCGTGGAGCTGCCGCTCCCCGGCCGGAGCACGACGGCGCACGGCACCTCCCCCGCCCACGGCACCGCGCCCGTCGCGCCCGGCGGGCCGGGGCAGGGAGCGGGCGGCGCGGCGCCGTCGTACCCCGCGGCCGGCGCGCCGCGCCCCGCAGCAGGAGAGGAGAGCTGAGATGCGGATCGTGATCGCCGAGGACGCCGTCCTGCTGCGCGCGGGACTCGTGCGCCTGCTCACGGACGCCGGGCACGAGGTGGTGGCCGAGACGGACACCGCCGAGGGCCTCGTGAGGGCGGTGGAGGAGCACCACCCGGACTTCGCACTGGTGGACGTGCGGCTGCCGCCCACGTTCAGCGACGAGGGCATCCGCGCGGCAGTGCTCATCCGTTCCGCCCACCCCCGGGTGGCCGTTCTGGTGCTCTCCCAGTACGTGGAGGAGCGCTACGCCTCGGAGCTGATCGCCTCCCGCCGCGAGGGCCTGGGCTACCTGCTCAAGGACCGCGTGGCGGACGTGGACCAGTTCCTGGAGTCCGTGCAGACCGTGGGCTCCGGCGGCACCGTGCTGGACCCGGAGGTGCTCACCCAGATCCTGGTGCGCTCGCGGCGGCGCAACGACATGGAGCTGCTCTCCCCGCGGGAGCGCGAGGTGCTGGGCCTCATGGCCCAGGGGCTCTCCAACGCGTCCATCGCCGCGAACCTGTACCTCACCGAATCGGCCGTGGAGAAGCACATCGGCTCGATCTTCGCCAAGCTCGGCGTCATCTCGGAGACCGGCAACCGCAGGGTTCTGGCCGTTCTCAAGTACCTCGGCTACTCGGACCACTCCCTCTAGGACCTGACATGACCACTCGCACCCCGGACCCCGTCCCTCCCACGCCCGAGGACCCCGCGTTCTCCGCGTCTCCCCACTCCGCCCGCACGACGACGCCGCCCCCGCCCGCCCCGCACGGCTGGAACCCCGCGGGGGACCGCCCCCTGCCCCGCGGCGAGCGCCGCGCGTGGAACGCCGCCACCGCCGTGGTGGGTGGCGTGGGCGCGCTGGCCCTGCTGCTGGGTGGTGCGGGCACCGCCGCCGCGCTGGCCCTCACGCAGGAGCGTGACTCCTCGTGGAGTGCCGACTCCGCGGTCTCCGCACTGGACATCGACGCCCCCACCGCCGCGGTGGACGTGAGCACGAGCCCCACGGTGGACCACGTGGAGGTGCGGTGGCACGAGACCGGCTGGCACCTGGACGAGCAGCAGCTCACGCCCACGGTGGAGAAGGGCACGCTGCGCCTGACCGTCCCGCCCGAGCAGTCGGGATGGGGCACCAGCTTTCGCAGCATCTCCGTGCTCGTCCCGGAGAAGGCGCCGGCGGCAGCCGTGACGTTCACCGGCCACACCGGCGCCGTGAGCATCACGGGCGCGTTCACCACCGTGTCCGCCACCACCGAGCTCGGCGTGGTCAGCGCGCAGGACGTGCAGGCCACGGTGCTGGACGCCCGCGCCACCGCGGGTGAGGTGGTGCTGGACGGCGTGCGGGTGCGGGACCGGCTGGACGCCCACGCCACCACGGGCACCGCCCTGGTGAGCACCCAGGGGGCGGCCCCGAAGCGCGCCTCCGTCACGGCGGACACCGGGTTCTACGGCGTGGACATGCCCGCGGCGGACTACTGGTACCCGGCCACGAGCCGCCACGACTTCCCGAACCCCCGCCTGCCCCGCACCACCTCCTCCGAGGACGGGACCACGGACTCGGCAGGGACCGGGATGGCGGGATCCGGGGGGACGGACGCTGCCACCGCCGTCTCCGGAGACGGAGCACCGGGCGCGGACGTCCAGGCGGACGCCGTGTGCGCCTCCGCCCCGAAGAACCGGCCCTGCCTGTTCCTGCGCGGCGAGCCCCTGGACGTCCAGGACTTCGGGTACGCGGACGAGCTGGGTGAGGCGTGGCAGGAGCGCACCTCCCCGCACGAGAGCGACGACCGCAGCCCCGGCTCCCCGGCCAGCGGCACGTCCCCGAGCTCGCCGTCCGCGAGCAGGTCCACCAGCACACCCGCGGCGAGCGCACCACCCACTCCCGCCCGGGAGGACTGAGAACTCCCGTCCGGGGCGTACGGGCCCCGGACGGGCGCCCCGCGGCACCGCTGACCAGGCGGGCCGCGGGGCTTTTCCGCGCCCGGGCCGGTCACCGCGGAGACTGCCACCCCGTCACGTCACGCGGCGCCCCGGGGGCGGGCGATGCCCCGGGAACCGCCGCGGGCCCGTAGCCTGAACGGGTGTCCTCCGCCGCAGCCTCCCCGCCCATGGACCGTGCGCGCATCACCCGTGCCCGGATCGCCGTGTCCCTGCTGTTCCTCACGAACGGCGCGATCTTCTCCAACCTGCTGCCCCGGCTGCCGGAGATCAAGGACATGTTCGAGCTCTCCAACGCGCTGTACGGGCTGGCGGTGATCGCGTTCCCCATCGGCGGTGTGGTGGCCGGGCCGCTGCCCGCGCCCATCCTCCGGCGCTTCGGGACAGCCCGCACCGCGGCGGTGGGATCGGTGCTGCTGGCGCTCGCGGTGTTCGCGGCCGGGTCCGTGCCCGTGATCGCGGTGTTCGGGGCGGGGCTGTTCATCGCCGGGATGCTGGACGCCGTGGTGGACACCGCTCAGAACGCGCAGGGGCTGCGGGTGCAGCGCCTGGCAGGCACGTCCATGATCAACTCCATGCACGCCCTGTGGAGCGTGGGTGCCGTGATCGGCGGTCTGATGGGCACCGGCGCGGCCGCCCTGCACATCCCGTTCGTGTGGCACTTCCTCACGAGTGCCGCCATCTTCTCCGTGGTGGCCGTGCTGGCCCTGCGGTGGGCGGTCCCGGACGACCCCGAGGGCCACGCCGCCGCCCAGGCGGAGAACGTCCCGGTGGACACCGCCGGCATGCCCCGGCTGCCGCGTGGCACCGGCGCCGCGCTGCTCGCCCTGCTTCCCATCGCGGTGGTCGCCGTGGCCGGGGTGCTCGTGGAGGACGTGGGCTCCAACTGGTCCGCGGTCTACCTGCGGGACGTCCTCGCGGCACCCGTGGGGATGGTGGGGCTCGGGTACGTGAGCCTGGTGGGCGCCCAGTTCGTGGGCCGCCTGCTGGGCGACCGCCTCATCGACTCCCTCGGTGCCGTGCTCGTCACGCGCCTGGGCGGGGTGCTGATCTTCCTGGGGCTCGGCGCCGTGGCACTCGCCCCGGCCCCGTGGCTGGCCCTCACCGGGTTCGCCCTGGCGGGATTCGGCTGCGCAACCATGGTGCCCACCGCCTACGCCGCCGCGGACCGGGCTCCCGGGCTCAAACCCGGCACCGGGCTCACGCTCGTGAGCTGGTGCATGCGCATCGTCTTCGTCCTCTCTCCCCCGCTGGTGGGCCTGTTCGCGGATGCCCTGGGGCTGCGCACCGCCCTGCTCGTCTTCCCGCTCATGGGCGTCCTGGCGGTGGTGTTCGCGGGTGCGCTGCGGGAGCGCTCCGGACGCTGAGCGCAGACCCGGGCGCGCCCGGGCATACTGGGGTCATGACTTCCAAGGCCCCCCGCACGCGCTCCGAACGAGCCCTCGACCTGTTCCGCTCCGGCTACCTCTTCGCCTCCCGCGCACGACGCCGCGCCGGCGTCTCCCCGGACTCGGGCTGCCCCGTGCGCATGCCCCTGCTGGGCAAGCAGACCGTCCTGGTCCGCGGACAGGAGGGCGTGGACCTCTTCTACGACACGTCCCGCGTGAAGCGCGACGGCGCCATGCCCGGTGTGGTGCAGGGCCCTCTGTTCGGTGACGGCGCCGTGCACACCCTGGACGGCGAGGCCCACCTGGTCCGCAAGCAGCAGCTCGCGGACATGGCATACGAGGACGAGCGGGTGGCCGCGTACAAGCCCTTCGTGGCGGAGGAGCTCGAGGCCCTCGTGGGGCGGTGGAAGGACGGGGACAACGTCTACGACAGCACCGCCATCGCCTTCGGCCGCGCGTCCTTCCGCTGGGCCGGCATCCCGTGGGGCGTCCCCGAGATGGACCGGTGGGCGCACCGCATGAGCCGCCTGCTGGACACCTTCGGCCGCCCCGCGGTGCACCTGGTCTCCCGCCTGGACCGCAACGCCCTGGACCGCCGCTTCGAGGCTCTCATCCAGGATGTGCGCTCCGGCGCGGTCGCCGCCCCCGAGGACTCCGTGCTCGCGCACATGGCCGAGCTCGTGGACGCGGACGGTGCCCTGGTGGACGCCAAGACCGCGGGCATCGAGCTGCAGAACCTCACCCGCCCGAACGTGGCCGTGGCCCGCTTCGCGGCGTTCGCCGCCACCGCCCTGGTGGAGCACCCCGAGTGGGTGGAGCGCATCCGCGCGGCCTCCGAGAAGCGCGGCGGCACCCTGCTGGACGTTCCGGAGGCCGTGGCCTTCGCGCAGGAGGTCCGCCGCGTGTACCCGTTCGTGCCCATGCTCCCGGCCGAGGCCACCACGGACACCGAGATCCAGGGCTGCCCCGTGCACAAGGGCGAGCGCGTTCTCCTGGACATCCTGGGCACCAACACGGACCCCGCCTCCTGGGACCGCGCGGCGGTGTTCGACCCCGAGCGCTTCATGGGGGTGGAGGACGCCGAGGAGATCACCACGTTCATCCCCCAGGGCGGCGCGGACGTGCGCACCGGCCACCGCTGCCCCGGCGAGAAGATCGCGGTGACCTCCCTGTCCGCCACCGTGGTGGCGCTGTGCCGCCCCGAGGTGCAGCTGCCCAGCGACCAGGACGACCTCACGTTCTCCTGGACCCACATGCTCACCCGCCCGGCCACCGGGGTGCGCGTGCGCGCCACCCCCTGAGCACTCCGCACAACGCACCAGGCACGACGGCGCCGGGATCCCACGGTCCCGGCGCCGTCCTGTTCGTCCCGGTCAGATCAGACCGCGGAGGGGGCTCACCACACGTGAGCGGACGGGTTCTACTTGCCGCCCGCCACCGGGGACCCGAACGGCGGGGTGGTGATCGCGATGTTCTGCAGGGCCCGGAGCTGGGCGGTCGCGGTCGCCGCGAGCTTCGGGTCCCGGGGGGCCTTCCCCGCCGCCGCCACGGCCTGCTGCGCGGCGGTCAGCTGCGCGACGTAGGGATCCGTGGCGGGCAGGCCCACAGCGGGGGCGCGCCCCACGAGTGCCTGCAGCTGCAGGTCCAGGGCCGAGCCCGGCACGTACGCCTTGGCCTGCTCGGGGGCCGTCAGGGTCAGGTGCGACCCCAGGATGTACTGCGTGCGCTGCTTCAGCTGCTCCGGGGTGGTCAGGAGGGTGATGTCCGCGGTTCGCGGGTCCACGCCGGTGGGGGCCGGCTGTGTGGGGGCAGGCTTCGTAGGAGAGGGGTCCGGGTTCCCGGGCACCGGTTCCACGGGCACGACGGGTGCCTTGTCCTTGGTCGGGGACGGGGTGGGAGTGGTACTCGGGGAGGGCGTGTGCGTGGTGGGCTGCTGCTTCTTCTTGCCCGTGCCGTTGCCAGAACCGCCGGAGCCGCCCTGATCCTTCGTGGTCTTGTCCTGCCCGGTCTGTCCCGTGCGCGGGGCCGTGCCGGAGGTGACCTTGCCTGTGTTGCCCGTGCCGCCCGTTCCCGCGGCCTTCTGCGTTCCCCCGGCCTCAACCGTGCTCTGGCCCGAGGCGGGCTTCTTCGGCTCGGTCTTTGTGGGCTCGGTTTTCTTCGGCTCGGCCTTCTTGCTGTCGGTCTTCTTCTCACCAGAACCCGCAGTGGGTGCAGCCGCCGCGGCGGCGGCCACGATCGCGTCGCGGTCCTTCTGGGGTGCCTTGGAGGGAGTCGGCGCGGGGCCGGCGTCGACTCCGGTGGTCGCGTTCGGGTCCGCGGCGGGCTGCTGCGCTGCCGCCTGGTCCGCGTTGGAGTACGCGGGGCGCGAGGCCGGGATGATCTCCTCGCCGGACTTCCAGTCGAAGGACTGCGGGTCCACCACCTTGCCGTTGACCCACGTCTCGAAGTGCAGGTGCGGTCCGGTCACGCGCATGCCCGTGTGGCCCACGGCCCCGAGCTGCTCAGAGGCCTTGAGGTGGTCCCCCACCCGGACCATGACCTTGCTCATGTGGTTGTAGGTGGTCTTCATGCCGTTGGCGTGGGAGACCTCCACACGGTTGCCGCCCCACACGTCCCAGAACACGGCCGTCACGGTGCCGTCCAGGGCCGCCACCACGGGCGAGCCCTCCGGAGCGGAGATGTCCGTGCCGTTGTGGAGCTCGCGGCGGCCGTCGTCCGGGGCGACGCGCCACCCGAACTCCCCGCCCTTGAGCACGATCACCGGCTGGGCGGGCGCGATCAGGGTGTTGACCGGCAGCTCGCCCTTGAAGACGGGAGGAGCGTGCTCGGCCGAGGTCACGGGAGGCACGGCGGCCTTCCCCGCGCCGCCACCCGCGGCGCCGTTGCCTGCTCCGGCTGTGTCACTCGTGGGAGAGCTCGCGTGGCTGAGGGACACCAGAGAAGTGTTCTTGGAGGCGGCGATCGCCTCGGGGTCCGCGACGGCGGCGAACAGGGATGCCTCAGCCGGCTGGGCGGCGTCGTCGGCCCCGTTCGACGCGGCAGGGGCCGGCCGCTGCGGGCCCTGGGGGTCCTGCGCCATGGCCGGCTGCCAGGGGGCCACCTCGGAGCCGTTGCTCAGTGCCACGCTTCCCGCCACCAGCAGGGAGAACGAGGTGAACGCCATGAGAGCCATGGACGGCTTCTTGGAGGGGGTGGAACGCGCGTTTGAACGAGCCATGAGTGTGATCGTGTCTCCCGGGAGGAACATCGGCGCCGTGAGCCCGCGGGCCGACCGTCAGTACAGCAAGTGTAGGTGAATTCCCGGTGTCCATGTAGTTTCATGGACGCATCGACACAGCTGTGGTCAGTGGCGGCCCGTCCAGCCCTGCTCCACCAGCCCGCGGACGTATGCCGCCTGCCCCACGTGCTGGGCGGCATCGTCGATGGTGGAGACGATGCGCACACCCCGGGTGACGGGCGGGTCCCAGGAGTCGTCGACGACCTCGTCCAGCTCCTCGTCCGAGAGCTCGGACACGTACTGGGCCGTGGCGCAGCAGACCGAGCGCAGGTAGCCCACCAGCAGCCCGGGATCCGAGACGCGCACCCGGGCGACGTCCTCCGGGGTGTCCCCGAAACCGAAGTCGTCGGAGGGGCGCTGCAGCCCGAAGGAGTCCGACCAGCCCTCCGCGGTCCAGATCTGCTCGGCCCCGCACAGCTGCGCGATCTGCACGTCCTGCTGGCGCGCGGCGTGCCACAGCAGCCAGGCCATGGAGTTGTGCGTGCCGTCCGGCATCTGGTTCAGCACCTCCTGCGAGATGCCCTCCACCGCGGCCTCCGCCGCCTCCACGGGACGCCGTGCCGCGTCCGCCATCAGATCCAGAGCACCCATGGTTCTCCCCTTCCGGTCGTGATCCGTGTCTCGTTCCCCACTGTACGACCACCACGCCGCGCCCGGGAGGGACCGGTCCCGGCCGCCCCGTTCCCAGCGGCGGACGGCCGGGTACGACGACGCCCGGTGCCGTTCGCTGCGGAACGGGACCGGGCGTCGTCGTCAGCCGGGGAGCGGGCGTCAGCTCGCCACGCGCACCAGCTTGGTGTTGGAGAACTCGTCGAAGCCCCAGCGGCCCAGCTCGCGGCCGTAGCCGGAGCGGCGCACGCCGCCGAAGGGCAGGCCGGCCTTGGTGGTGCCGTGCTCGTTGACGTAGGCCATGCCCACCTCGAGCCGGCGGGCGATCTCCTCCGCCTTGGCGACGTCCTGGCCCCACACGGAGCCGGACAGGCCGAAGTCGGAGTCGTTGGCGATCTCCACGGCCTCGTCCACCGAGTCGTAGGAGTAGACCACGGCCACGGGACCGAAGATCTCCTCCTTGAAGGCGTCCATCTCGCGGGTCACACCGGTGAGGACCGCGGGGGACATCCAGGCGCCGTCCTTGTCCAGGGCCTTGCCGCCGGTGTGCAGGGTGGCGCCCTGCTCCACGGCGCGCTCCACCTGGGCCACGGCGTCGTCACGGCCCTCCACGGAGGACAGCGGGCCCACCTTGGTGTCCTCGGCCAGGGGATCGCCCACCTTCATGCCCTCGACGGTCTGCACGACCACCTTCACGAACTCGTCGAACATCCCGGAGGGGACCAGGATGCGCTTGGGCGAGTTGCAGGCCTGGCCGGCGTTGCTCATGCGCGCGATCGCCACGTACTTGGCGGTCTTGGCCACGTCCACGTCGTCGAGCACGATCAGGGGGTCGGAACCGCCCAGCTCGAGCACGCTCTTCTTCAGGTTCTGAGCGGCGGTGGTGGCCACGGCCTTGCCCGCGCCCTCGCTGCCGGTCAGGGAGACGCCGCGCACCCGCGGGTCCGCCACGATGTCCGTGACCTGGTCGGTGCTCGCGAACAGGTTGATGTAGGCGTCCTCGGGGATGCCCGCCGCGTGCAGGATCTCCTCGATCAGCTCCGCGGTGCGCCCACAGATGGAGGCGTGCTTGAGCAGGATGGTGTTGCCCAGCATTAGGTTCGGGGCCGCGAAGCGGGCCACCTGGTACTGCGGGAAGTTCCACGGCATGACGCCCATGAGCACACCGATGGGATCGGTGACCACCACGGACCGGGCGTCGTCGCCCACGTCCAGGGTCTCCTCCTCCAGCAGGGCCGGGCCGTGCTCCGCGTACCAGCGGTAGATGGAGGAGGACAGCGCCACCTCACCCTTGGCCTGCTTGAACGGCTTTCCCATCTCGGTGCTGATCACGCGGGCGAGCTCGTCGGCGCGCTCGTCGAACGCGTCCGCCACAGCGTTCAGCGCGTCCGCGCGCTGCTGGGCCGGGGTGGCGCGCCAGGAGGCGAACGCGGCATCAGCGCGCTCGACGGCGCGGGCGACGTCCGCATCCGTGGCGGAGGTGAACTCCTGCTCCACGACTCCGGTGGCTGGATTCTCTGTGCGGTAGGCCATGAGGTCTCCTTATGTCTCGGACGGTCGTGCATGCTGTCGTCCGTGTTAACGAGAGCCCCGGGCGGAAGATTCCCGGGTGCCGCGGCGGCCATCGCCGGACGACGTCGGTGTCCCCGGCGGCGTCGCCCGGGCCGGGTCCGCGTGGTGTCGCCGAGGTGGGCGCGGCCCGCCCCCCCCTAGAGTGATCCCATGACCAGACCCGCAGAGCCGCGGGAGGCCCCCATGGGCACGGCGGCCGACATCCCCGGCCCCGGGCGGGCCGTGGCGCGAGCCTTTCCAGCGTGCGCCCTGGGCCTGTTCGCCCCGCCCGTGGTCGCCCACTTCCTGCCCCGCGAGCCCAGCGACGGGTGGTGGCCCACCCTGATCGTGATACTCGTTCTGCTCGCGATGTTCGGAGTGGTGCTCCTGGACCGCAGACGGCTCCCCCGCCAACCGAGGGACGTGGATGACCTCCGCTGGCAGGGCGCCCTCTCTTCCGCACGCCACCACCGAGGCGTTCCGGAGCACCCGGGGGTGCGACTGATGGCGGCCCGCGTGGCCTACGACCGGGTGTGGATGTTCATGCTGTTCTGGGCCCTGCTGGTCGGCTACGCGGGCGCCGCCCTCACCCGCCCGGACCTGGACTGGCTGCCCGGTGTGGGAGGCATGCTGGTCTTCTCTGTGATGGCGCTCGTCAGGCTGCCCGCGGCGTGGGCGTACCTCCGGGAGAACGACGCCGCACACCCGCCACCACCAGCATGACCAGCCACATGCTCACCAGGAACGGCCACGTGTACACGGGCACGGGCAACTGGGCGATCAGCAGCTGAAGGGGCAGCGTGAGCAGCGCACCCACCAGCGCGCCGAGCACGCGCACCCACAGGGGCCGGGCGGTCCACACCACCGCGCCCAGGGCGATGGACACCAGCACCGCCGAGTAGCCGAGCAGCCCGGAGGAGACCTGGACGACACCGTCGCCCACCAAGAGTGCACCCGCGAGCGCCACGAAGCTTCCGAGCACGCCGAACAGCCCGATCCGCACGCCACCCACGAACAGCGCGGCCACGATCAGCAGACCCGGCACCAGACCGTCTGCGAGGACCACCTCGGAAAAGCTGTTCACCGCGCCCAGCAGCACCCCGCCCGGGCCCTCGCCGGTGGTCGGGGAGCCGGAGCGCACCAGGGGCAGCACCAGGTCGAACATCACCCCGGCCACCAGGCAGAACGGCGCGGTGGCAACGGGCAGCTGGGCCCATCCCAGCGCCCGGGACCCGAAGGCGCGCTGCAGGAGGCCGTGCACGGGAACGCAGGCCAGGGCGCCGACCACGGTCATGAGCAGCGCGGGCAGCGGGTGCCCCAGGGCGAGTGCCGCGGCCGCGCCCACCAGGGCGCCGTTGTAGCCCATCATCCCGGTGCGCACGGCGTCCGTGCCCAGCAGGGCCCACGCTCCCGCGGTCTGCGCGAGGGCGCCGACCGCCACGACCAGCGCCACCCAGGGGTGGACCCATCCCATGGCCACCAGCAGCAGCGCCCCGGACCACGGGTTGTCGATGAAGAAGATCTGGGACACGCCCCGCAGGACGGTGCCCACCGCCCTGCCCGGGCCGCGAAGAGCATCCACCTCAGACCTCCCCGTCAGAGCGCACGGACCCGCCCGCGTGCCCGGAGCCGCGCCGCGGCAGCTGCCCGCCCGTCGACGTCGTCCCCGCGCTCCCGCGCGAGGACCGCCAGAACCACCACCAGACCAGGCCGAAGAGGGCGACCAGCACGAGCCCGGCCTGCCCCAGGTCGATCTCCGCGAGCGCGGAGGTCACCGGGTCTGTGAGACCCAGGAGGTCGTTCAGGAACCCGCCCAGGGTGATGGCGGCGATGAACAGCGCGGACACGGCGGAGATCACGGTGACCGTGGCGTTGAAGCGCATCCGGGTTCCGGTCTCGGTGAGGGCGCTGGAGTAGAGCTTCATCATGCCCAGCCCGTTGAGGGTGTCGCACAGGGTCATGGCGGCGGTGAAGGCCACGGGCAGGCCGATCAGCGCGGCAGCCGGGACCCCGGCGAGGGACGCGGTGACCGTGAGCAGCAGCAGACCGATGGTGGTGGCGGTGTCGAAGCCCAGGCCGAAGAGGAACCCCAGCACGAAGATGTCCCGCGGGCGGCGCACCCGCTGCAGGGGTTTGCGCAGCAGCCGGGACACCAGCCCCCAGCTGCCGTCCAGGTCGTGCCGGTGCCCCTGGGCGCCCTGCTCCCCGCGGGAGATCCGACGCACCAGACCCGCGCCGATGCTCGCGTTGTAGAGGCCCAGCACCAGCAGGTACACCCCGGAGACCCCGGCCCCGATCAGACCGAGCACGTGGTTGGTGGAGCTGCCGTCCTCGAACGCCCCGTGCACGAACTGGGCTCCTGCCACCACCATGACTCCGGCGATGGTGACCACCAGGGAGTGCCCCAGGCTGAACGCGAAGCCCACGCTGGCCGGGTTCATGCCCTCGGAGACGAACTTGCGGGTGGAGTTGTCGATCGCGGAGATGTGGTCCCAGTCGTAGCTGTGCTTCAAACCGGCGGCGTACGCGGTGAGCACCACGCCCAGGGCCAGGGGCTGGGCTCCGGGCGCGAGCGCGGTGGCCAGCAGCACGGCCGCGAGCACGTGCAGGGCGGCAACCGCGGAGAGCGTGAAGCCCACCCGCACGCGCAGGGGCAGGCGGTGCCGCTCCGTCACGTAGCGGCGGTAGAGCGTGGGATGCGTGGTGGACACGGTTCTCCTGGGGGTCGTGGGTGGGCGGATCGGCGGGCTGGTGGCGTCCTCCGGCGGGTCGGCAGCAGCAGGTGGCGGGCGAGACCGCCGCGGCCGTCAGTACTTGCGCAGGTGCAGGGGTGCCTGCCCCCGCCAGTGCTCCCGCAGCAGGTTCACCACCATGCGGTGCAGGGCCGCGATGGCTTCCGTGGAGTGGGCGAGGGAGCGCACGCACACGCAGCGCACCCCGTACGGCTCCCCCACCCCGGCGCGGGTGATGCCGGACCGGGTGCCGGAGGCGTCCACGGCGGCGGTGAGCAGCTCGTAGACCTCGTCGGTGAGTCGGGCGTCCGCGACCAGCAGCTGCCCGGTGTGGCTGTGGCCCTCCATGAACCCCGTGCCGGTGATGTCCCCGTGCGCATCCGGCTGGATCCGCAGCTGGTCCACCACGAGCCGCCGGGCGGGGGCCTGCGGGCTGGTGGACGGCGGGAGCACGCGGACCTCGGTGCGCATTCGCAGCTCGTCGTACGCGAAGGACTCCCCGGACGGGGACCACCCGGGTGTCACGACCTCGGCGAGCAGCAGGGACGCCGTGGGGTCCATGTCCACGCGCGTGCGCTGCAGGTAGGACCCGCCCCGGTAGACGATCAGCTGGTCCGGCACGTACTCCAGGCAGCTGCCCGGCCCCAGCCGCACGCGCATCTCCTGGGACGCCGGACCCTGCGGCGTGCGGTACACCTTGGTGGCCGACTGCGTGGTCAGGGCCAGGGAGGCATCCTGCTCCACGGCCACGTCCAACAGGTACGCGTCCGCTCCGAAGTACGCGCCCCCGGGGTTGATCGCCGTGTAGGTGACCTGCCCGGAGCGGTCCAGGTAGTGCGGCCGCAGCACCCGCAGCGCGCCCTCGTGGAACTGCCGGGCGGCGTACGAGCGCCCGTCCCGCGCGGCCACGGTCAGGCGCAGCTGTCCGGCCCAGTTGTCAGCGCCGGTTCCGCCGGGCGTTCCGAGAGCGGACGACGGTGCCGCGCCCGTCCGCGCGTCCGGCACCCGGGGTGCCGGCGGCGTCGTGGTTCCCCCTGCGCCCGGCGTCTCAGGCAAGGTCGAGCATGAGGACGTCGTTGCGGATCCAGTCCTGGACCTGGTCCAGGCCCTCGTCCGTCTTGAGGTTGGTGAACGCGAAGGGCTTGTCCTTCCGGAACACCTTGGAGTCCGCGGCCATGACGTCCAGGTCCGCGCCCACGTGCGGGGCCAGGTCCGTCTTGTTGATGATGAACAGGTCCGACTTGATCATCCCCTGGCCGGCCTTGCGGGGGATCTTCTCGCCCTGGGCCACGTCGATCACGTAGATGGAGAAGTCCACGAGCTCGGGGCTGAACGTGGCGGAGAGGTTGTCCCCGCCGGACTCCACGAAGATCACCTGCAGGTCCGGGAAGCGCTTCTTCAGCTGCTCGATCGCGGCCTCGTTCATGGAGGTGTCCTCGCGGATGGCGGTGTGCGGGCAGCCGCCGGTCTCCAGGCCGATGATCCGCTCCTCCGGCAGCACCGAGTTGCGCGCCAAGATCTTGGCGTCCTCGATCGTGTAGATGTCGTTGGTGATCGCGGCCATGGAGATCTCCTGGCTCATGGCCCGCGTGATGCGCTCCACGAGCTGCGTCTTGCCCGCTCCCACGGGGCCTCCCACACCGATGATGACGGGATCCATGCTGTCCTCCTGAGTTCTCGTTCTCTGCTGTTCGTCTCTGGGCGCCGCGGAATGCCTCCGGGCGCTGCCGGGTCTCCGCGCGGCGTCGTCAGGATGGCGCACGGTCACCCCGCGCCCGCTCAGCTCATGAAGAGCCGGGCCCGCTGGCGTTCGTGGTTCATCTGCGCGATCTCCAGGCCGGGGGCCACGGCTCCCAGCACCTCCTCCGCGAGTCCTGCCGTCACCAGGTCCCGGGAGGTGGCGACGGCGCGCCCCACCCAGTCCTGCGCGGCACGGATCACGGCCTGACCGGTGTTCTGGCCCAGCGGGATGCCGCGCACCGCGTTCTGCGTCAGGGAGATCACGGTGGCGTACACGTGCGAGGCCACGGCCGTGTCCTCGGGGACGTCCAAACCTCGGGCCAGCACACCCCACACGGTGGCCTGGTGGCCGTGCATCCGCTCCTCGGCCACACCCTGCTGGTAGCGGCGCACCCAGTCGCCGGGATAGCTGCGGGCGCCGATGCTCAGAAGCCGCCTGCCCATGGTCATCCCGCCCTCGCGGATCTGCCGGGGCAGGGCCTGCGCGGTGACGAGGTCGTCCAGGTCCTCGACCCGCTCGAAGTCCTGCGCCGCGTACACCAGGCGGATGGCCAGGGCATCGGTGAACGTGAGCTGCTGGTCCACGAACATCTCCAGCCACGCGGAGAAGCTCGCCTCGTCCTCCAGCTGCTCGGCCGCCATGTAGGTCTCGAAGCCCAGGGAGTGGCTGAACGCCCCGGTGGGCAGGGCGGAGTCCGTGAGCTGCATGAGCCCCAGGATCCCGGTCAGAGAGGGTTCCACCACCGGATCAGTGCGTGTGCTCGGCGTGACGGAACGGCACGGGCATGACCCGTTCCTGGCGGGAGTAGGGCACCTCGTGGTGGTCCAGGAAGTCCTGCACGGTGTGGTCGTACTGCACCACCATCACCTGCGCCCCGTACTCGCTGTCCTCGTCGAAGAACTGCGCCTGCAGGTGCCGGTTGCCCAGGCTGTGCGCCACGAACGCCATCTCCACGATGGAGCGGGCCCCGATCACCAGAACGTCCGTGGGCAGCACCTGCACCACCACGGCGTTGCCGTCCTGCGGTCCACCCTCCACCGACAGCACGTCCCCGTCCCTCAGGTCCGGGGCACGGGCCGGCAACCGCAGGCCCAACTCGTGGCCGTGGTCGGTGGTGAGGCGCTGGATGCGCTTGACCAGCTCAGCGCTGGGCAGCACCACCTTCTCCACGTGCCGCCCGGCCACGAGCTCCGCTCCGGGAGCGTCATGGATGTTGCCCAGGATCTCGGTGACGATCATGGAACTCCTTCCGTCGGTCAGAGGGCTCAGAACAGGAAGTACCGCTGGGCGAGGGGCAGCTCCGTGCGGGGTTCGCACGTGACGGGCGTGCCGTCCACGCGCACCTCGTACGTCTCCGGGTCCACCCGCAGCTGCGGCGTCTCGCCGTTGAACTTCATGTCCGCCTTGGTGAGGGAGCGGATGTCCCGGCACTCGCGGACCACCTTCTCCAGCCCGAGCGAGCGGGGCACCCCGGCCTGGATGGAGGCCTGGGACATGAACGTGATGGACGAGCGGGCCGCGGCCTTCCCGTACGCCCCGAACGCCTTGCGGTACCAGCGGGGCTGCGGCGTGGGGATGGACGCGTTCGGATCACCCATGACCCCGTGGACCATCTGGCCGCCCTTGATGATCAGGTCCGGCTTCACCCCGAAGAACTTGGGCTCCCACAGCACGAGGTCCGCGAACTTGCCCTCCTCCACGGAGCCCACCGCGTGGGAGACGCCGTGCGCGATGGCGGGGTTGATCGTGTACTTGGAGATGTAGCGCTTGATGCGGTGGTTGTCCCCCACCGAGCCCTCGTCCTCGGGCAGCTGGCCACGCTGGCGCTTCATGGAGTCCGCCACCTGCCACGTGCGCAGCACCACCTCGCCCACGCGGCCCATGGCCTGGGAGTCGGAGGATGTCATGGAGAAGATGCCCATGTCCTGCAGCACGTCCTCCGCCGCGATGGTCTCCTTGCGGATGCGCGAGTCCGCGAACGCCACGTCCTCCGGGATGTCCGGGTTGAGGTGGTGGCACACCATGAGCATGTCCAGGTGCTCCTCGATGGTGTTGCGCGTGTACGGCAGCGTGGGGTTGGTGGACGCCGGGAGGATGTTCGGGTCCTGGGCCAGCTCGATGATGTCCGGGGCGTGGCCGCCACCCGCTCCCTCCGTGTGGAACGTGTGGATCACCCGCCCCGCGATCGCCGCGCGGGTGTCCTCCACGAACCCCGCCTCGTTCAGGGTGTCCGTGTGGATGGCCACCTGCACGTCGTACTCGTCCGCCACCTGCAGGGACGTGTTGATGGACGACGGCGTGGCACCCCAGTCCTCGTGGATCTTCAGCCCGATCGCACCCGCCCGGATCTGCTCCGCCATGGGGGAGATCGACGAGCCGTGGCCCTTGCCGAGGAGCCCGAAGTTCATGGGGAACTCCTCGAAGGAGCGCAGCATGTTGTGGATGTTCCACTCGCCCGGGGTGATGGTGGTGGCCTTGGAGGACTCGCTCGGCCCCGTGCCGCCGCCGATCATGGTGGTGATCCCGGAGACCAGGGCGGTCTCGATCTGGTCCGGGCTGATGAAGTGGATGTGGGAGTCGATCCCACCCGCCGTGAGGATCTTGCCCTCTCCGGCGATCACGTCCGTGGCCACGCCGATCACGATGTCCACCCCGTCCATCACATGGGGGTTCCCGGCCTTGCCGATCTTCTGGATGTGACCGTCCCGCACGGCGACGTCCGCCTTGTAGATGCCCGTCCAGTCGATGACCACCACGTTGGTGATCACCAGGTCCGGGACCCCCACGTCCCGCACCAGCTGCCCGTTCTGACCCATGCCGTCCCGGACCACCTTGCCACCGCCGAACACGGCCTCCTCGCCGGGCGTGGTGAGGTCCTTCTCCACACGCGCGAAGAGTTCCGTGTCCGCCAGGCGGATCGCGTCCCCGGTGGTGGGCCCGTACAGGCTCGCGTACTGGTCCCTGCTCATCTCAAAGCTCATGGTCGACCTTCTTGTTGTGCGTGTTCGGCGGGGTGGTCCACGTCATGCCGTCTCGTGGGCCGGGCGGGCTCAGCGGGTCTCGTTGGAGAAGCCTTCACGCTCCTGCAACGGCTTCGGGGCGTCGCCCGCGGCCGAGCGGTGGCGCGAGGGGGTGACGGAGGCGGCGTCGTCGTCCAGGGACGCCGGCTCGTGGGCGTCGAGGGGACCGTCCATGAGGTCACGGAAGCCGTAGACCATCCGGTCCCCGCCCAGCGGGATCAGGCGCACCGTGGTGGAGTCCCCCGGTTCCAGTCGCACCGCCGTGCCGGCGGGGATGTCCAGGCGGTGGCCCACGGCCCGGTCACGGTCGAACTGCAGGGCCCTGTTGGCCTCCGCGAAGTGGAAGTGGGAGCCCACCTGCACGGGGCGGTCCCCGCGATTGAGGACCTCCATGGTGATGGCCTCACGGCCCTCGTTGCAGACGACGGGGGTCTCCGCCAGAACGTACTCTCCGGGTGTCATGGCTGCTCCTCGGGTGGTGTCAGCGGATGGGGTCGTGGACGGTCACGAGCTTGGTGCCATCCGGGAACGTGGCTTCCACCTGGACGTCCGGAACCATCTCCGGGACGCCCTCCATGACGTCGTCACGGGTGAGGATGGTGCTCCCCCAGCTCATGAGGTCCGCCACGGTCCGCCCGTCCCGGGCGCCCTCGAGAAGCTCGTAGGTGATGACCGCGATGGCCTCCGGGTAGTTCAGCTTCAGTCCCCGCGCCTGGCGCCTTCGCGCCAGGTCCGCGGCGACCACCACCAGGAGCTTCTCCTGGTCCTTGGGCTGCAGGTGCATGCGTGGTCCCTCCCGGCTGGTTCACTCGTTCTGTCGCTGGGGCGGAGCGGCTGCCCCGCGGTACGCGAATGTCGTTAGGTTACCTCTGCATCCTGGGTGACCTGGGGTGATGCCCCGGATGGAGGGCGCCATCTCACAGCACCCTTCCAGCGGAGAGGGTTCCTCCCGCTCCACAGGAACCCTCGTCCGGTTCAATGCCGTGGAACTCGACGGGGCGACCTCGCCTGTCGTAGGTGAGCGCGGTGCTGATCCGCAGGCTGCAACCGGGTCCGAGTGGGATGAGGCGAGGCCGTCCGCTTCCCCCGCCGGTGCGCTCCCCCACCACTGTCACGTGCTCGAGGCCCTTCAACCCCACCAGGAAGTCCTCAGCGGCGCTGTAGGTGGACGCATCCACCATGACGGTCAAGATCCCTGGCCACCGCCCGCTCTCGGAGGGATCGGCCCAGCGGGGCCGCGGTTCCGACAGGCCACCACGGCCGTCCGTGAACGCCGCACTGCCCACCCAGGTCCTGGCACGCAGGAACCGGTCCCGCAGCCGCCCCGCCAGCATGATGTCTCCCCCCACGTTGCCGCGCAGGTCGAGCACCATGCGGTCGGAGGCAGTGGCGGCGGCCGCAGCTGCGTCAAAGACTGATTCGACGTCCGCAGAGGGGTCGAAAGCCCGCAGCACGATGTGAACCTCCCCTGACCGGGAGCGCTCCAGCCTGACGATGTCGTCCCGGGAGTGCCGGCCTGCTTCTTCGGTCCACGTCACCGAACGCGAAGAACGGGGATCTCTCGCGGTGAAGCGGCGCTGGGTTCCCTGGATTGCCATGGCACGACGAGCAGCCATTCTTCCGTGCTGCTGGGGCGACGCCCCAACCGCGGCCAACCACGCCGCGGGGTCCCCGACGTCCACGATCCATCCAGGTCGAACACCAGCGGCGAACGCCGCCGACTCTTCGGGAACGCGGATCATCACGGCCCCGCGTTCGAGGAGTTCAGCTGTGTAGGGAGGATGGAATTCTGCCGACCGGTGGTCGATGACCGCGGTGTGCGCATCCCCCAGCTGTGCAACCCACCGCGTGGCCCAGGGGATGAACTGGTCCCACGTGCGGGGCCGGTCCTGCAGCGCCCCCGCACAGATGTCGTCCCACCTCAGACCGCGCAGCGTGAAGTACGGGTAAGTGGTCGCGCACTCGGTGCGGATGAGCTCGATCGCCTCGTCGATGGTGGACGGAGGGGCCGCAGAGACCTGCGTCCCGGGTGAATGGGCGAGAGTCTGCAGCAGACTCAACGTGGCCATGACTCCCTGGCCATCGGCAGCCCGACTGACGAGAACGCCTCGCTCGGCGTTCCACTCCAGGGAAGGTGCCTCCCCCGGGTCTGCGCGCTCGACGACCCACCGGCAGCAGGTGCCGGCCGGCTCCGAGAACACCACGGGAACACCCAGAACAGCCTCGAACTCGTGGCGTTCCTGCGCCAGCAGCGACAGGACGTCCGGGCCCAGCCAGTCGACGGGGAAGTCGATGTGGAAGAGGCCGTCGGGCGCGATGCCGCTCAGAGTCATGTGACCATGATGCCGTCCCTCATCCGCGGTGCGTCTGCAGTGCCTCCGGGGCCGCGCCACCAGGCCGGATGACCGCCTGCGGGGCAGCCGCCGCACCCGTCCCCGCACGGGTGGGCGCAGCGGCGGCGTCGTCGTTCCCGCCCGGTCAGCCCCGCGCGCGACGCACGCGGCGGTCCGCCCGCAGCACGCGGGCCAGGACCAGGGCAACCACGGTGACCAGAATGCCGCCGCACAGCGATGTCCACTGCATCCCGGAGGAGAAGGCGGACGTGGCGGCGTCGACGATGGCGGAGCCGAGGGGCGAGCTCGCGGCGACGTCGAAGGCGCCGCCCAGGGTTTCCCGCGCGGCCTGGGCGGCGCCCGGGGCCACGCCGGCCGGCAGGTCCAGGTGTGCCTGGTAGAAGGCGGTGGTGAGTCCGCCCAGCACGGCGGTGCCCAGCACGGCGCCCACCTCGTACCCGGTCTCGGACGAGGCGGACGCCGCCCCGGCCTTCGCCTCCGGCACGGAGGAGACCACCAGGTCCGTGGAGAGCGTGGTGGCCAGGCCGGTGCCCGCGCTCATGATGGTGAAGCCCACGAGCACCGGCACGGCGGAGGCCCGCTGGTCCGTGAAGGCGACCACGAAGAACCCGGCCGCCACCAGCACCAGACCCAGGACCACCGCGGTGCGCACCCCCAGCAGCCGCGCGATCCGTTCCGCGCCGAGCCCCGCCAGGATGGACAGCAAGAGACCCGGGACCATGAGCAGCCCGGACGTCATGGGGTCCTTCCCGCTGACCAGCTGCAGGTGCTGGGTGAAGAAGAACAGGAAGCCGAACAGCGCCACGTTGGACGTGGTGTTCACCGCAAGCCCGCCCGAGAAGCGGGGGCTGCGGAAGAACCGCAGGTCCAGCATGGGGTAGTCCTTGGCCACCTGGCGGCGCGCGAAGAGCACACCGCAGAGCACACCCACGGCGATGAACACGAGGCTCTCCACGGGGGAGCCGCTCGTGGCCAGTGTCTTGATCCCGTAGACCACGGGGGCCATGGTCAGCACGGCCAGCACGATGGACGCCGGGTCCACGGGCCCGGGGTGCGGGTCCCTGGACTCGGGCAGCACCAGCGGCGCGGCGACCAGGAAGGCGAGCAGCACGGGGACGGCCAGCAGGAACACGGACCCCCACCAGAAGTGGTTCAGCAGGAACCCGCCCGCGATGGGTCCGAGGGCCGCTCCGGCGCTGAATCCGGCGGTCCAGATGGCGATGGCCAGGCTGCGCTGGGCGTCGTCGCGGAACACGGTGCGCAGCAGGGAGAGCGTGGTGGGCAGCAGCATGGAGCCGAACACGGCGATCCCCACGCGGGCGGCGAGCAGCCACTCGGCGGTGGGGGCGAACGCGGCGCCCAGGGAGATCAGGCCGAATCCGGAGGAGCCGATGAGCAGCATCCTCCGCCGCCCGATCCGGTCCCCCAGGGTGCCCATGGGGATCAGCAGTGCCGCGAGCACCAGCGGGTACACGTCCACGATCCACAGCAGCTGCGCCGCGGTGGGCTGCAGTCCCTGGGAGATGGCGGGCAGGGCGAAGCTCAGGGCGGTGTTGTTCACGGTGACCAGCAGCACCGGGAGCATGAGCGCCCCCAGCGCGGTCCACTCGCGGGCACCTGCCCTGGGCTGCTGCTGGCGCGCGACGGACACGGGGAACCTCCTGGGATGAGAGCTGCGGATGAGCGGTGACGCGAGCCGTACACCGTTGTACCGAGCCCCCGGGAGGGGCGCCTCGTCAGTCTTTACCGTCCAGACGGTACAGTTAACGGCGCCCGCTCCGCAATCATTCCCGTCACCGGTGAGGACCACCCGCCCCATGCCCCGCAAACCCGAAGCCCGCGACAAGCTCCTGACCGCCTTCGAGCACCTGGTTCTCACCGAGGGCGAGCGCGCCGCCACCCTGGATGCCGTGGCCGCCCAGGCGGGGGTCTCCAAGGGGGGCCTGCTCTACCACTTCCCCCACCGCCGGGCGCTGGTGGACGCCGTCCTGGCTCGCTGCGAGGAACTGGCCGGGGAGGACCTGGTGCGCCTGACGGCGTCGCCCCGGGGCGCGGCCCGCGAGTTCCTGGTGACGTCCCTCTGGGAGGACAGTCCCCTGGACCGCAGCCTGGGGGTGGCCTTCCGCCTGGTCCAGGCGCGCGAGCCCGGCGCGCGGGAGACCTGCGAGCGCGTCTCGAGCGCATGGTACCGGGCGGTGCTCGCGGACGTGGGGGACCCGGTGGTGGCCACCGCCGTCCAGGCCATGGGGGACGGCCTCTACCAGCAGGCGGCCATGGGCCTGCTCCCCGAGGAGGACGCCGAGAAGCGCGCCGTTCTCGACCACCTCCTGGAGGCGCTGGAGCGCCTCACGCGGGTGGCCCCCGCGCAGTAGTCGGCCTGCCGGCGGGCGACGACGCCGCGCGGTCCGCTCCGCGCCGCACCGCGCCGTCCGTCGGATTCCGGGGCGGCAAAAGGGGGGGCGTGGCCGCCCGTCCGCGGCCACGCCCCCGGTTCGGTCGGACCGGGTCAGTCCGCCCGGGCCATGCCTTCCACCGGGCTGAGCCGGGTGGCCCTTCGCACCGGCAGGGCGGAGGCGAGCACCGCCACGACCACGGCTCCGGCGAGGATCATCAGGAACCCCTGCCAGGGCACCACCGGGCGCAGGGTGACCGCTTCCGGCAGCACGGCCATCATGCCGAGCATCCCGAAGGCCCAGCCCACCACGAGACCCACCAGCGTGGCCACCAGGGCGATCACCAGGGTCTCCCTGCGGATCAGTGCGCCCAGCTGCCGTTTGGAGAGCCCGAGCGCGCGGAGCAGGGAGTTCTCCCGGGAGCGCTCCAGCACGGACAGCGAGGTGGTGGACGCGATGCCCAGGACGGAGACCACCACGGCTGCGGCGAGCAGTCCGAGGACCACGGAGAGCATGGTGTCCAGGATGCTCACGTACTCGGCCTTCTCCAGCAGCGCCCCGCCCAGCTGGCTGGGTTCCACGTGGAGCACGTCCGCCACCTGGCGCTGGAGATCGGAGGCGCGGGACGAGTCCAGGTACTGGGCGGCGTCGACCGCGGCGGTGGAACCGGCAGGCAGGTTCCCGTCCGTCTGCACACCCAGCACGCCGGGGATCTTCTCCAGCTGGGTGACCTGCTCCTGGCTCAGGTGCCCGGCCGCCGCGGGCACGGAGATGTCCACGGGGTCCCTCTGGTCCAGCTCGTCGAGCAGGTTCACGCGGGCCACCTGCTGGCCCGTGAGCACCGTGGCCACGAGCAGCACGCCGATCAGCAGGGCGGTGGCCGTGGTGCTCGTGCGCGCGGGGTAGCGGGCGGCGTTCGCGGCGGCCAGGCGGGAGGGAACCCCTCCGGGCAGGAGCCTGCCTGCGCCGCGCACCAGGGCGGGGATGTAGGCGCGGGAGGTGAGGACCACGCCCAGGAAGGACGCCAGTCCGCCCACGATGCCCAGCCCTGCGCTGTGCTTGACGGCGGCGTAGACCAGGACCCCCGCCCCGGCCAGCAGGACCAGGGCGCCGAGCACGGTGCGCACCACGGGCAGCCCGTCCGCCGCCCGCGAGCCGCGCAGCCCGTCCAGCGCGGAGGCGCCGCGCGCCCGGCGAGCCGGACCCAGGGAGGCCAGCACCGTGAGCAGGATCCCGCCCACCAGCCCCACGAGGACGTCCCGGGGAGCGAGCGTGAGAGTCAGCGAGCCCGTGGCGGACAGGCCACGGGCCAGCGCCACGAGACCGGCGACCGCGGCCACGCCCAGCACGGAGGACACCGCGCCCAGCACCAGGCCCTCGAGCAGCACCGCGCGGCGCAGCTGGGAGCCGGTGGCCCCCACGCAGCGCAGCAGCGCGAGCTCCCGGGCCCGCTGCGCGGTGAGCACCGACAGCGTGTTGGTGACCACGAGCAGCGCCACCAGCATGGAGAGCCCCGCGAACGCCCCGAGGACGAGGGCGATCACGTCCATGCCCTGGGACATCTGCTGGAGCGCGGCGTCCGAGATCTCCTCCGGGGTCCGCACCGTGACGGCCGGTTGACCGCCCGTGCCCGTTCCCAGGATCCGGTTGACCTCACCAGCCAGGTGCTGGCGCTGGTCCTGGTCCAGCGTGCCGTCCGTTCGCAGCAGGATTCCCGAGCTCATGCCCTGCCCGGCCACGTCTGCTCCCGGCATGCGGGCCAGCCCCTGGGAGGAGGCGTACCACTCGGGCAACCCCGCTCCGGAGTCGTCCGGTGCGACCAGCCCGCTCACGGTGTACTCCGCGGTGGACCCGCCCTCGGCCATGGCCTCCTGCAGCGTCACGGTGTCCCCGATGCCCACGTGCAGCTCCTCGGCGGTCGTCTCGGACACCGCCACCTGCCGGGCGGATTCCGGGAACGCCCCCCGGGTGAGCTCCCTGGGGAGCAGGGACGTGTCGGCGGGAAGATCGCCCATCCGCCAGGCGGTCGACCCCGAGGTGGGCGTGGCCACCAGCTTGAGACCGGGAGCCCACGCGCTCGCCACGCCGTCCAGCGCCTCGATCCGCTGCACCTGCTGAGCGCTGACGGGAGCCATGGGCTGCCCGGTGTCCGAGCTGGTCACGGCGGCGTCGGCGTTCCTGTACGGCGCGGCCAGATTGGTGGCCAGGCTCGCGGAGAGCGTGCTGGCCAGACCCAGTGCCGCGGTCATGAACGCGGCGCACACGGCCACGCACACCACCACCAGTGCGTAGCGGCTCCACTGGCGCGTCAGTCGGGAGCAGACCACCCGCAGCATCAGCGCACACCGCCCCGGGCGTCGTCGGAGACGATCTCCCCGTCCTTCACGCGCAGCACGCGGTCCGCGGCCTCGGCCACCGTGGGGTCGTGGGTGACCACCACGACGGTCTGGCCCAGTTCGTCCACGCAGCGGCGCAGCAGGGCCAGGACCTCGTCCGACGTCGCGGAGTCCAGCGCGCCCGTGGGCTCGTCCGCGATCACCACGTCCGGCTGGGAGAGCAGGGCCCGTGCGATCGCCACGCGCTGCTGCTGGCCGCCGGACATCTCGTCCGGGCGGTGGCCCAGGCGCTCCGTGATGCCCAGGGTGGCGGCGAGGTCCGTGAGGCGCCGGCCGTCCACCTTCCGGCCGGCCAGGGACAGCGGCAGCTCGATGTTCTGCCGGGCCGTGAGCGTGGGCACCAGGTTGAACGCCTGGAACACGAAGCCCACGTGGTCGCGGCGGAAGCGGGTCAGCTGGTCGTCGGAGAGCCCGGCGATGTCCTGACCACCCACGGTGATCCGCGTCTCGGGGTTGCGGTCCGGGGTGTCCAGGCCCGCGAGGCAGTGGACGAGCGTGGACTTGCCGGAGCCGGAGGGCCCCATGACGGCCACGAACGTGCCCGCGGGAATCTCCAAGCTCACGTCCCTGAGCGCCTGCACGGCGGTGCCGCCCGTGCCGTACGTGCGGGACACGTGGGCCGCGCTCACGGCAGGGCGGCGGGACGCCCGTTCGGTGGTCTCACCGGCCCAGGGCGCGGCGGCGGGTGGCTGGTGGAGGGGCTGCGGAGAAGTCATGCCCCCACTGTGGCCCCCAGGGGCTCTCCGCCGCATCGGACGGGGGTACCAGCTTTCCGCCTCTTCGACCCCACCCCGGGCTGACGGGCACCGCAGAACCGCCGGGAAATCCCCTCCGAGAACCCTGCGCACCCACCGGGTCTCATACCGGGGGATGAGGGTCTCAGCCGGGCAGCACCACGCCGGTCTCGTACGCGATCACCACGGCCTGCACCCGGTCACGGGCGCCCAGCTTCGCCAGGATGTGGGACACGTGGGTCTTCACGGTGGGCTCGGACAGGAACAGCCGCTGCATGATCTCCCCGTTGGAGCACCCGCCCCCGATCAGCTCGAACACCTCCCGCTCCCGCGCGGTCAGGCTGCTCAGCCGGGGGTCGCTCCACGGATCCCGCGCCGTCGCAGGGGAAGGCACCGGTGGCGAGGCGACGCCGCCAGGCCCCGCCACCAGGTGGGACAGCAGCCGCCGCGTGGTGGACGGCGCGATCACGGCGTCCCCGCGGGCCACCGTCCGGATCGCGTCCAGCAGCTCCTCCGGCCGGGCGTCCTTGAGCAGGAACCCGCTGGCACCGGCGCGGATGGCCTCCAGCGCGTACTCGTCCAGGTCGAACGTGGTCAGCACGATGATCCGGGCGTCCGGGCGCAGCCGCAGGACCTCCCTCGTGGCCCCGATCCCGTCCAGCCGCGGCATCCGCACGTCCATGAGGATCACGTCCGGGGCGTCCGGCGCCCCGGCGGTGGCCCGCAGGGAGTCGACGGCCGCGGCGCCGTCGCCCACGTCCGCCACCACGGTGAGGTCCGGCTGGGAGTCCACGAGCATGCGGAAGCCGCCGCGCACCAGGGGCTGGTCGTCCACGATCAGCACGCGGACGGGTGGGGCGGGTGCCGTCACGGCTGCTCCCCCGAGAGATCGGCGCTCACCAGGAAGACGTCCGCGCGCTCAGGGTGCGGCCCGGCGGTGAGCGTGCCGCCGTACAGGTCCACGCGTTCGCGCAGTCCCTGCAGGCCGTACCCCCCGCCGGGCGCCCGCGAGGTGGGCGTGGCGCCGTCGTTGCGGACCTCCACGTGGGACGAGCGCGCGGTGTGCGTCAGCTCCACGCGCACGGACCGGGCGCCCCCTGCGTGCTTGAGCACGTTGGTGAGGGCCTCCTGCACCACGCGGTACAGGGTGAGCTGCGCGCCCTGGGAGAGGTGCGGCTCGCCGGCCACCCGGAAGTCCACGGGCACACCTGCCCGGCGCACCGACGCCACGAGGTCCTCGACCTGCGCCAGCTGCGGGACCGGAGCGGTGCTCGTCTCCTCCTCGGTGCGCAGCACCCCCAGCAGCCTCCGCATCTCGGACAGGGAGCCGCGTGCCGTCTCCGCGATGGTCCCCAGCGTGTCGACGGCCACGCCGGGCTCCGACGCCGCCGCGTACCGCGCCCCGTCCGCCTGCGCAATCACCACGGACAGCGAGTGCGCCACCACGTCGTGCATCTCCCGCGCGATCCGCGCCCGCTCGTCCTGCGCGGCCAGGCGCACCTCCTGGTCCCGCTCGACCTCCAGCCGCCGCGCCCGCTCCTCGAGCTCCTCCCGACGGCGACGCCGCTCGCGCGCCAGGTCTCCCGTGAGGAAGCCCACCGTTGCGAAGGCCGCGGCCAGCACCGCGGAGGTGATGCCCACGATGGCCCACTGCCCCGGAGCCGGAGGACCGGACGGCTCCAGGAGCCAACGGCGGCTGGTGAGGCCGAGCACCACGCAGCCGACGAGCGCGGTGGTGTAGACCCCCCGGCGCGCGGGTCCGGAGGCACGGGAGGCCACGGTGTGCAGGACGCACGGCACGGCCCACAGGCACAGGTCGATGGCGGCCACGTTGAAGATGAGCAGGGCGGCGAGAGCCAGCCCTCCCACCGCGTAGGCGGTGGCAACGGGTGCGGCCTTGCGGAAGTACAGCGGCACGGCGCACACCGCGGTGCACCACGGTGTCACACCGTCCCCGTTCACGGCTCCGAAGAGGATGAACGTCAGGGCGATCCCCAGGCTCATGAGAACCGCGTTGCTCCGGTGGGGGTGCCGTTCGGCCCAGCGGGCCAGTCGAATGTGCGCAGCCATGTTCCGCCCAGGGTATCCAGGACCCGGCCGGAGGGGCATCATGCCGTGGGACGATCTCAGCGCGCGGAGGGCGCGGGTGCCGCGGCGGCGTCGACCGCGGCGCGTCCCCGCTTACGAACCGTAACGCACGCCACAGCATCTTGCAGTTACTGCAAAATTGCAGTTACTGTCATCACCGTGCCCTCACTGAACTGTCCTCCGCTGCCCTCCGACGGGCGGAGCAAGCTGCGCGCCACCACCCGGCAGCGGATCCTGGACGCCGCGGAGGAGCTGGTCCTCGAGGAAGGCCCTGCCGGTCTGCGCACCAAGGACCTGGTGGCCCGCTCGGGCGTCTCGGAGCGGACCATCTTCAACCACTTCGAGAGCATCGAGGCCACGGCCCTGGCACGCATCGAGGACTACCTGATCCCCCTGTTCTGCGACCTGGAGATCCCCGCCGACGCCCCCGTGGGGCAGCTGCCCGCGATCGTCCGCCAGCAGCTGCTGGCGAACCTCTCGGACGCCGCGGGCCAGGAGCAGCTGGCGGGCTTCATCCGGCTGGCGGCCGCGCTGGCCTCCTCCTCCGGGGAGGTGCTCACCCGGCACGTGCTGATCACCCTCACGGGCATGGGCCGCGCCGCGGCGGACCGCGCGGAGGCCCAGCACCCGGAGCTGAGCATGGACGACCGACTGGCCCTGCGGCTCTTCACCAACAACCTGGCGATCGCCACGGCCTTCGGGCTGGCCCGGGGCGCGCTCACCCTGCTCCCCGGGGACGAGGCGGAGGAACCCGGGGGCGTGGAGGAGATGCTCTCCCACCTCCCGGACGTGGCCACCTTCGTCCCCCACATCACGTGGGCCTACGACCAGGTCAGCGCGGGAGCACCGCAGCTGTGACCCGCGCGCCGTGGCACGGCGCGCACCCCAGATCTTCCCACCGACCGTTCCGCACCACCGACGACGAACAGTAAGAGAGCAATGGCTAAATTCCTCCACACCCTGGGCGGTTTCGCCGCCCGAAAGTCCTGGGTGGTCATCGGTGCCTGGCTCGTGATCCTGCTGGCCCTGGGCGGCGCGTTCGCCGCGTTCAAGGGCGAGCTGAGCAACAACATCACGATCCCGGGCACCAAGGCCGCCCAGGTCCAGGACGACCTCAGCGGCAAGTTCGACGTGAACTCGGACGCCGGCCAGGGGCAGGCGATCGTCTCCACCGAGGACGGCGGCAAGATCACGGACCAGCAGAAGCAGGCCGTGGCGGACACCCTGAAGAAGGTGGACGACGTCCAGGACGTGGACTCCACCATGGACCCGTTCGCCCAGCAGAAGCAGGTGGACGAGGGCAGGCAGAAGCTGGAGGACGCCAAGCAGCAGCTCACGAGCGGCACCCAGCAGCTCGACGCCGCCCAGAAGCAGCTCGACGGCGCCCGCTCCCAGATCCCCGCGAACGCCCCGGCATCGGCCACCAGGCAGCTCGACGAGCAGCAGGCCACGCTGGACCAGAAGCGCTCCGAGCTGGAGTCCGGCTCGAAGGACCTGGACCGCAACGAGCGCAAGCTGGACCTGACGAGCGACTACAGGACCATCTCCGAGGACGGCACCACCGCCCTCACCAGCGTCACGTTCACCAAGGAGATCAACGAGATCTCCCCGGACACCCTCGCCGAGATCCGCTCCATCTTCCAGGACGCGGACCTGCACGGGCTGAACGTGGAGTTCGACCAGAACCTCGAGGGCATGCACGAGATGGGCGTGACCTCCGAGATCATCGGCATGGTGATCGCGCTGATCGTGCTGCTGATCATGCTGGGCACGTTCGTGGCCGCGGGTCTGCCCATCCTCATGGCCGTGGTGGGCGTGGGCGGGGCGTACCTGGGCGCGTTCGCACTCTCCAACGTGGTGGACATGAACTCCTCCACCCCCGCACTGGGCTCCATGCTGGGCCTGGCCGTGGGCATCGACTACTCCCTGTTCATCATCAACCGCCACCGCAACAACCTCTCGCGCGGCATGGGGATGAAGGAGTCCATCGCGCTGGCCACGGGCACCAGCGGCAACGCGGTGCTCTTCGCGGGCACCACCGTAATCATCGCCCTGCTCGCGCTGAACGTGGTGGGCATCCCGTTCCTGTCCGTGATGGGCAACGTGGCCGCGTTCGCCGTGCTCATGGCCGTGGCCGTGGCCGTGTCCCTCACCCCGGCCATGCTGGGCATCATCGGACACCGCATCGTCCCACGACGCCGCTGGGAGGCCATCCAGCGCCGCACCCGGCTGCGCGAGCAGGCCGACCACACCGGCGCCGCCGGTCACACCGCGGACCGGGCGCACGCCCTGCACGAGGAGCAGGAGACCACCCCTCGCGGCTGGCTCAGGGTGGTGCTGAAGTCCCCCGTGGTGACCATCCTCGCGACCGTCGCCGTGCTCGGGATCATCGCCATCCCCATGGGCCAGCTGCGCCTGGGCCTGCCGGACGGCGGCAGCCAGAGCAAGGACTCGGGCGCGTACAAGACCTACCAGATCGTGCAGGACAAGTTCGGGGCCGGCCGCAACGGGCCCGTGATCGCCGCCGCGTACCTGCCGGACGGGACCACCAAGGACCAGGCCCAGGACCTGGAGGTGGACCTGGGCGAGCAGCTGCGGGACCAGCAGAACGTTGCCGCCGTGGTGCCCGCGGGCATCGCCAAGGACAACTCCATGCTGCTGTACCAGGTGATCCCGGAGGAGGGCCCCAGCGCGGAGTCCACCACCAGCCTGGTGAACGACCTGCGCGCCCTGAAGCTGGACACCCCCCGGGGTGAGGCCACGTTCGGCGTGACCGGTCAGACCGCCATGAACATCGACATCTCCGAGAACCTGCTGAAGGTGCTGCCCGTGTACCTGGGCATCGTGGTGGGGCTGTCACTGATCGTGCTGATCCTGGTGTTCCGCTCCATCTGGGTGCCCCTCACCGCCACGGTGGGCTTCCTGTTCTCGCTGCTCGCGGCGTTCGGTGCCACCGTCGCCGTGTTCCAGTGGGGCTGGGCGGGCTCGCTGTTCAACGTGACGCAGCCCGGGCCCATCCTGAGCTTCCTGCCCATCCTGGCCGTGGGCATCCTCTTCGGCCTGGCCATGGACTACCAGATGTTCCTGGTCTCGGCCATGCGCGAGGCGTTCAGCCACGGGCGGGACGGGAAGACCTCCGTGGTGGTGGGCTACAGCCACAGCGCCCGGGTGGTCGTGGCGGCCGCGCTCATCATGACCGGCGTGTTCATGGGCTTCGTGTTCAGCGGGGATCCCATGATCGCGTCCATCGGGTTCGTGCTCTCCGCAGGCGTGCTGTTCGACGCCTTCGTGGTGCGCATGACGCTCATCCCCGCGGTCATGCACCTGCTGGGCGACAGGGCCTGGTGGTTCCCGCGGTGGCTGGACCGCATCGTCCCGGACGTGGACGTGGAGGGCGCCTCTCTGGAGCGCTCCACCCACGGCCGCCACGGCGGGGCCGGCTCGGCGGCCTGACCCGCCCCCACACAGAGAGCCGTGGGGGGGGCACCGCCACCCGGCGGGGGGCGGGCCCCCGCCGGGTGTGGTGCGCGCGGCGCGGGGCCCCGCCCCCCGCCGGGGGGGGGGGCCCGCCCCACGGCCGTGTGTGCTGCGCGCGGTGGGCTCCGGGCCCAGCACGCGCACGGTCAGGTGCGGGTCAGCGGAACCACTGGGTGGGCGGTCCGACGGTGAGCAGCACCGAGAACAGCGCCGCCACGAACGCCACCAGGACCACACCGGAGAGCAGGGGCCAGCGCAGGATCACGGCCAGCAGCCTCTCGGCCGGGGTGCGTGCCGTCTGCCGCCCGGTCGTTCCACCCGCAGTCGGGGCCGAGGCCGGGGCGCCCGCCGGAGCCACGCGCCACGCATCCGCGAGCAGACCCCTGCGTTCCACGCCCCGCTCGAACGGGACCGTGGCGAACGGGACGACGGACAGCACGAGCCCCAGCACGCCGGTCCGGGCGGGCCAGCGGCGGTCGGTCCAGACCACCACGGTGGACACGCAGTAGCCCAGGAACACGAAACCGTGGGCCCCGCCCGCCATACGGACGGGCACGTCTCCCAGGCCCAGGAGGTGCTTGCCCACCATGCCCAGCACGAGCAGTCCCCAGGTGACGGCCTCGGCACCGGCCGCCACCCGGTACAGGATGCGCGGGCTCACGCGGCGGGTTCCTGGTCCGCCTTGCTGGTGGCGTCCCGGACCTCGCCCACGAGCTCCTCGAGGACGTCCTCGAGCGCCACGATGTAGACGGACTCGTCCGTGGTGCGCGAGTCACGGGCCACCTCGCCGAGCAGCGCGAAGTGGGCACCCTTGGCCTGCATGGTGCGGGTGACCTTGCGCAGCTTGTCCTGCGGGGACACCCGCGCGAAGCGACGGATGATCGCGGCGGGGATCGGCCGGTTGCGGGCGAGCTCGGGCAGGCCCAGCACGTCCTTGGCGTGGATGTAGCCCATGAGCCGCTCGTCCCGGTCCTGCACGGGGAACCGCGAGTAGCCGGTCTCCGCGCAGATCTTCTCCACGTCCGCCACCGTCACGGTGGAGACCACCGTGCGCATGCTGGTCAGGGGGATCGCCAGGTTCTCCGCGGTCTTGTTCTCGAAGTTCAGGGCACCCGTGAGCAGCTTGATCTCGTCGTTGTCCAGCAGCCCCTCCCGCCCGGACTCCGCCACGAAACCGCGGACGTCGTCCGAGGTGAACGCGGAGGCAACCTCGTCCTTGGGCTCCACCTTGAAGAACCAGCGCACCAGGTGGTTGGCGCACTCGTTCATGATCCAGATGAACGGGCGGAACACCACGGTGAAGCCGTGCAGCGCCGGGCCCAGGACCTGGGCGGCGCGGCTGGGCACCGCGATCGCGATGTTCTTGGGGACCATCTCGCCCAGGATCATGTGCAGCAGGGTCACGATCAGCAGTGCGATCACCAGGGAGATGGGATGCAGCAGCGACTCGGGAACGCCCAGGTGCTCCATGGGCACCTCGATGAGGTGGGCGATCGCGGGCTCACCCACGGCGCCGATCAGCAGGGAGCACGCGGTGATGCCCAGCTGGGTGGCGGCGAGGGACGTGGAGACGTTCTCGATGCCCTTGAGGGCGTACTTGGCGGACTGGGAGCCGTCCGCGGCCTGCGGCTCCAGCTGGTCGCGGCGGGCCGAGACCACGGCGAACTCGCTGGCCACGAAGAACGCGTTGCCCACCAGCAGGAGCAGAAGAATGATGATGGCCACGCTGCTGTTCATCGCTGCCCCTCCTCGCGGGGATCTACCTCGGAGACGTCCTCGTCACGGTGGAAGCCCGGGGCTCCCGTGCTGCGCGGGTGGGACGCGAGCCACTCCTCCGCGGTCTCCGGCTTCTCGTCCCCGCCACCCAGGGGGTCGGGGCGTCCGGGCGGCTGCCAGGACGTGGAGGTCGTGGAGCCGCCGCGGGCGTCCGGGTCCCCGCCCTCGCGGTGGACCACGATCCGGTCCACGCGGTGCTGGTCCATCCGCACCACGTCCAGGCGCACCTGGGCCTTGGTGGGGAGGTCGTCGTCGTCGCGGTGGTAGTGGTCCACCACCTCCACGGTGAGGGTGTCCCCCACCCGGGGCAGCCGGTCCAGCTCCTCGGCGATCAGACCGCCCAGGGTGTCGGACTCCTCCCCCTCGGGCATGTCCACGCGCAGGACGTCTCCCAGCTCGTCCGGACGGAGCAGACCGGAGACCATCAGGCCGCCGTCCCGCATGCGCCGGAAGCGCTGCACGCGGGTGTCCTGCTCGTCGTCGATCTCTCCCACGATCTCCTCGATGAGGTCCTCCAGGGTGACGATGCCGGCGGTTCCGCCGTACTCGTCCACCACCACGGCCAGCTGCAGGCCTTTGACGCGCAGCTGGCGCATGAGCGGGTCCAGGGTCATGGACTCGGAGACCACGTCCGCGGGGACGCACACGTCCGCCACGCGGCGCACCGCGCGCTCCTCGTAGGGCACGGCGAGGGCGTGCGTGTAGTGCACCACCCCCACGATGTCGTCCACGGTCTCGCCCGTGACCGGGAAGCGCGAGTGACCGGTCTCGGACGCCGTGAGCAGCATGTGCTCCACGGAGTCCTCGGCGTCCATGAACGTGACACGCGGGCGGGGGCGCATGACGTCCGCGGCGGTGCGGTCCCCGAACTCGATGGAGCGGGCCACCAGCTCGGCGGTGCCGGGGTCCAGGGTGCCCTCCCGGCCGGAACGGCTGACCACCGAGGCGAGCTCCTCCGCGGTGCGGGCGTTCGCCACCTCCTCGGTGGGGGTGAAGCCGAGCATGCGCAGCACGGCGTTCGCGGCACCGTTGACCAGGGCCACGAGCCAGCCGAAGACGGCCATGAAGATCTTCTGGGGCAGCACCACCACGCGGGTCACCCGCATGGGGTCCGCGATGGCCCAGTTCTTGGGGACCAGCTCGCTGAACACCATCTGGGTGAAGGTGGCGACGATGAAGGCCGCCGCGGTGGACACCCCCGTGACGAGCCCGTTCGACAGTCCGGTGACGCCCAGGCCGGCGCGCAGCAGCTCACCGACGCCGGGACCGGTGGTGTAGCCGGCCAGCAGACTGGTGACGGTGATGCCCAGCTGGGCGCCGGAGAGGTTGGTGGAGGTCTTCCTGAGGCTCTGCTCGATGGTCTTGGCGCGGGGGTCCCCGGCGGCCTCCGCGCGCTGGACGGCCTGGCGGTCCACCGTGAGGAAGGCGAACTCGACTGCCACGAACAGTGCGTTGGCGAGAACCAGGAAGACGAAGGCCAGGACCACGAGCCAGGCGGTCAGCACCAGCTCACCTCGTCGGGTCGGCCGGTTCCGCGGAGGCGGGGGAGGGCAGTGGTGCGGACGTCAGGGGTGCAGCGGCGCTGCCCGGGACTGTCCGACTCCTTGTCGTCGGCCGAGGCGAGCGCACCGAGGTACGCCGGGGGCCGGTTGTGTTGAGATGTCACGGGACAAGACTACCGAATCCGCGTCCGCCCGCCCCGTGATGCACGGGGCGGGCGGACGTGGTGCGCGCACGGGCCGCAGGGTGAGCGGGCGGCGTCGTCCGCGCACCCGGGGTGCTCAGGCGGTCCTGCCCAGGATGTGCTGGGCGCAGCCGCGCAGGTCCTCGTTGCGGAAGCGGTAGCCGCTGGCCAGCAACCTGCTCACGTCCACGCGCTGGCTGGCCGCCACGAGCTCCTCGGTGGCCTGCTCGCCCAGCACCACCTTGGGACCGGCCAGGGGCGTGGGGACCACCGCGGGCCGGTGCAGCACGCCGGCCACGGTCTTCGCGAAGTCCTTCTGCCGCACGGGCTGGGGAGCGGCCACGTTGTAGGGGCCCTCGGCGTCCTCGGACAGCGCCAGGTGCGCCACCACCCCGGCCATGTCGTCCAGCCCGATCCAGCTCTGCCACTGCTTCCCGCCGCCCAGCGGTCCGGAGAGGCCCGCCTCCATGAGGGGCAGCTGCGGCTTGAGCAGCCCGCCCGTGGGGGAGAGCACCAGCCCGGTGCGGACGTTGACCACGCGCATCCCGTACGCGGTGGCGCCGTGGGCGGCGCGCTCCCACTCCCGGCACACCTCGGCCAGGAAGCCCTCCCCGGAGGGCGAGTCCTCGGTGAGGACCTCGTCCCCGCGGCCCGTGCCGTAGTAGCCCACGGCGGAGGAGACCACGAGCGCCCGCGGGCGCCTCTCGGCGGGAACCTGCCCCAGGGCGCGCACCAGCAGGGCGGTGCTGTCCACGCGGGAGTCCATGATCTGCTTCCTGTTCTCGGGCGTGAACCGGGTGGCGATGCTCCTGCCGCCCAGGTGGACCACCACGTCCACCCCCTCGAGGTCGTGCGGGTCCAGCACCCCCCTGTCCGGGTCCCACCCGATGACCCCCTCACCGGTGGTGGCACCGCGCTTCATGCGAAGCACCGTGTGTCCGCCGGTCTCCAGCAGCGCGCACACCTGGGTGCCCACCAGCCCGGAGGAGCCGGCCACCGCAATGGTGAGCCGGGGGCCGTCGTGCTGGTCGTGGAAGGCCAGGTCCGCGCGCAGCTGCCGCTCCCGGTACGCGAAGATCCGGTTCAGCTGCGGGGTCATGAGACTCTCGCCCAGGTCGTTCAGCCGCCCCGCCCACTGCGGCAGCGGCCGGACCGTGACCCGGTCCTGGATGAGGGTGCCGCCGGTCTCCGTCTCCTCGAAGACGTGCCGGTGCTCCCACTCCCCCAGCGGCCCCCTGGCCATGCGGTCCGTGAAGTAGTGCGGGGGGTCCCACTCGCCGTGCTCGGCGGTCCAGGGAAGGTGCACCATGCCGAACGTGCCCGGCACGGAGATCCCCAGCTTGGCCTCGGAGCCGGGCTCGATCCCGTCCGACGGCGCCTGGCGCACCTGGTCCGGGCCCCCTCCGAACGGCGGGGTGAGCCGGGGCAGCGCCCCGGGGCGCTCGTGCCACGCGAACACCTGCTCCCGCGGCTGGGTCAGGCGGGTCTCGTGGATGTACTCGTGGGTCATGGCGCTGCTCTCCGTTCGTGAGGGGGCCTGGCGGCCGGGGTGGTTCAGCCGTTCTGCGGGACCTGGTCCACCAGCTCGTCGTCCTCGGGCTCGTCCGCCGGGCTCACGCGGCGCACCTGCTCGGAGGTGACCACGCGCTCACGACGCCGCGGCTCCAGGGACACCGGGGCTCCCGTCTCCAGGGACTTCAGCACCGCCTCGTTCACGCGCACGTCCAGCAGCCCCTCCTCACCGCTGGGCTCGGGCGCCGTGCCGCTGCGCAGGCAGTCCACGAAGTACTGGGCCTGGCCGCCGAACTGCTCCACGGGGTCGTGGGCGAAGCTCTCGGAGGATCCACCCTGGGTGAGCGTGTACTCGATGCCGGTGTCCGGACCGAAGCCGAAGCACGGCTCCGCGGAGATCTCGCCCTCCGTGCCCGCCACGGTGAAGCGCTCGGTGGCCTCGGAGGCGTAGGAGATGGTGAACTGCGCCACCCGCTCGCCCGGGAACGTGAGGGTCACGGCCACGGTGTCGTCGAAGTCGAACCCACGGCCCGGGGTGCGCACACCCTTGGCGTAGACCTCCACGGGCTCGTCGTGGAAGAGGTTGCGCACCATGTTCTGGGGGTAGGTGCCCATGTCCGGGATGGGCCCGCCCCAGTAGCCGGAGTGGCCGCGGTGGTTCTCCTCGGTGATGTCCTGGGAGAACACGGAGGAGAAGAAGCGGGGGTTGCCGATGACCTTCTGGTCCCGGACCTTCTCGATCATCTCCACGGTGCCCGGCTCCTGGTGCAACCGGTACGCGACCATGAGGGTGGCGCCGCTCTGCTCGGCGGCGTCGATGATGGCCTGGCAGTCCTCCACGGAGGTCTCCATGGGCTTCTCCAGCAGCACGTGCAGCCCGGCCTTCAGCGCGGGCTCCGCGAACTCACGGTGGCGGAACACCGGGGTGGCCACGTACACGGCATCGATGTCCCCGGACTGCAGCAGCGCGGGGTACTCCTCGTAGGAGTGCACGGCCACGCCGTACTCCTGCCCCAGCTTTTCCGCCTTCTCGGGGCTGGAGGTGACCAGGGCGGCGAGCTCTGCGTCCTCGATCCGGCTCAGGCCGGGGATGAACGCCTGCTGGGAGATCTGTCCGACACCCACCACTGCGAAGCGGACCGGGCGATCGTTGGGGATGGTGGCGACCATGGTGGTGAACCTCCGATGTCTGGGGGATTGACGTGTCACGCCCACCGATCAGTGGACTGATGACGTGTTCCGCTTCCACTCTAGGCACGCGCCACGGGGCATGTCAGTGCCCGTTCACCCACCGCGCACAGACCCCCTGCCGCCGCCGGCCCCTCCCCCGGACGCAGCCCACGGGGCGGGGTGGTCAGAGCTCCCGGGCGTTGCGCAGCACGGGAATGGCCGTGCGGGTGCGCTCCACGAGGTCCAGGTCCAGGTCCACCACCGCGTAGTCCGGGGCGGCACCCAGCGCGGCCACCACGGAACCGTCCGGTGCCGCCACCAGACTGTGCCCCACGCCGCGGGGATCGCCGTTCGGGTTGGGCTCCCCCACGGACGCGGGGTCCGCCTGGCCCACCGCCACCACGTAGGAGGTGGTGTCCAGGGCCCGGGCGCGGGCCAGCAGCTCCCACTGCTCCACCTTGCCCGGACCGTCGCCCCAGGACGCGCCCAGGACGGTGACCGTGGCGCCGTCGTGCGCCAGCCGGGTGAACAGGCGCGGGAAGCGGATGTCGTAGCAGGTGGCCACGCCCACGGTGGTGCCGCCCACGGAGAAGGTGACGGGATCCCCACCGGGGTCCACAGTGTCCGACTCCGTGAAGCCGAACGCGTCGTAGAGGTGGATCTTGGCGTAGCCGCGCACGGATCCGTCCGGCAAGGCCACGAGCGCGGTGTTGCGCACGCGCTCACCCTCACCGGGGGTGAACATCCCGGCCACGACCGCCACCGAGTGCTCGCACGCCAGCTCGGAGACGGCCGTGGCCCACGGGCCGTCGAGCGGCTCGGCGATCCCCGTGAGGCCCCGCCCGAACGCGACCATCGTGGCCTCCGGCAGCACCAGCAGGTCCGCGCCGTCCTCCCCCGCGCGGCGCACGAGGTCCGCGACCGCCCGCAGGTTCTCCCGCGGGTCGTAGGTGCTGAGCAGCTGTCCGAGTGCGATGCGCATGGTGGCCACCCTAGAGGGCACACGCCCCGGACGAGAAGGTCCCTGGGCTCCCGTCACGGACGGGGCAGGCACCCGAGGGGCAGCGCAACATCCCGTCAGGTGCCCTCGGGGTTGCTCGCCCGGTACAGCTCCTCGTCCAACAAGGACAGTCCATCGAGAGGGGGCTTCAGAACTTCCTCGATGAGCGGCACGAACGGCCTTCCGTCTGCCTCGGTGAATGCGCGGATGGGATGCACGTGGTTGACCTTCTCCAGCAGGTCGGACGCCTGTTCCACGAACTTCTCGTCAGAGATGTCCGAGTCGTTGAGCAGCGCAGAATCTCGGAGGAACGCGTGGATGCCACCAAATGCCGTCTCAACACGGGAGGGGTGGAGGAACGTGGAGGATCCCTTCGTGATGACCACGGTTCTGACCTGTCCGGCCCATTCCCACACGTCCTGGTAGAGCCTGCGGTGGATCTCCCGCAGGTGCGCGAGGTCGAACGTACCCCGCACCGGGTCACGAATAACTAGGGATGTTCCGAAGAACCTCGGTGCCCGGATAGAGGTACGGATCGTTGAACTCCCCCACCGTCAGGCCGCCTGCTCCGGGTACAGCGAGAGGTCGGCCATCTTCTGAATCAGCTCGTCCAGTCCGAACGCGCCGGCCACGTACTCACGGATGAGCTGCATGGCCGCGGCGTCAGGCAGCGCGCCCTCGAGGTCCCAGCTGGCAAGGATGTCCGTCATGGACTCCCGGCGCTCCTGCAGATCGTCGTCCGCGTGCGCGGTCATGGCGTCCTCCTGGGTGGGTGGAACAGTACGCCCTCGATGCCAGTTGGCGCGCGCCGCCCCCACCCGTGGCTACCATCGGTACCGCGCGCCAGGCACCCGGCGCCACCCCCGATCCCGGAACGAGGTTCGCATGACCGGTAGCAGGACCGCCCTCTTCGCCATCTCGGCCGTCTGGCTCGCCGTGCTGCTCACGGTGGTGCTCAGTCTGCTGCTCGGCAAGGTTCTGGTGGTCCTGGCAGTCTTCACGGGGACCACGGCACTGGTCGTGACCTGCTTCTGGGCGGTGCGCCTGCGCCGGGATCCCCAGTTGCACTGAGACCCCGGTTGAGCCCCGGTGCCGTCTGCTCAGGCGTTCCGGGCGATCCTGACCGCCTGCACGATCAGCGGGATCTGCAGCGGCAGCCTGCCCAGGGAGACCACCTGCTTGACGGCGGGCTCGTGGCGCCAGTCCCACGCCATCTTCACGTTCCCCGGCCACACGCCCACGAACAGGGCGGCCGCGGCCGCACCCCCGATCCGGCGCGTGCGCGGCACGAGCAGCAGCGCCGCCGTGGCCAGCTCGGCGTACCCGGACCCGATGGACCACTGCCGCGCCGTGCCCGGCAGCTGCTCGGGGATCAGGGCGTCGAACGGTTCGGGCTTGACCAGGTGCAGCACACCCATCCCGGTCAGCGACAGGCCGGAGAAGACGGCGGAACGGTGGGCCCTGCGGCGCGCGGTCATCAGCTTCTTTCCCATGCCCTCACCGTACCCACCGGTGCCGTTCCCCGCGGGCAGCCGCGGCCGACGACGCCGTTCCCCACCGCCGTCGGCGCGCCCTACCCTGGGAGGCGAGCAGCGACGTCGTCGAACGAGGAGGCGGAGATGGAACCCTTTGTGACACCGCAGTGGCTGGCCGAGCACCGGGACGAGGTGGTACTCGCGGACGCGCGCATGTACCTGGACGGGCGCAGCGCGGAAGCCGAGTACCTGCGCGGGCACCTGCCGGGAGCCGTGTTCGTGGACGTGAACACGGCTCTCGCCGCGCCCGCGGACCCCGCGGCGGGACGCCACCCGCTGCCCTCCCCCGAGGACTTCGCGGCAGCCATGTCCGCGGCGGGCATCGGGGACGGCACCACGGTGGTCGCGTACGACGACGCCGGCGGGGTGATGGCCGCCCGTCTCGTGTGGCTGCTGCGCACCACGGGCCACTCCGCCGCCCTGCTGGACGGCGGGCTGGCCACCGCGGCACCCGAGGAGCTGGAGCAACGCCGGGCCGAGCCGACCGCCGCGGAGTTCACCCCCGTGCCGTGGCCGCGCGAGGCGCTCGCGAGCATCGACGAGGCCGTCCACGGCCCCCTGGTGGTGGACGCCCGGGACCGCGCCCGGTACGTGGGCGGCTCCCCGGACCCCGTGGATCCCCGCTCGGGGCACATCCCCGGGGCCGTGAACGTGCCCTGCCGTGAGCACCTCACGGAGGCCGGGACCCTGCAGCCCGTCGAGGCGCTGCGCACCCGGTTCCGGGACGCGGGGGTCACGGACGCGAGCGCGATGATCTCCTACTGCGGCTCCGGGGTCACCGCGTGCCACAACCTGCTGGTGGCGGAGCACGCCGGGCTGGGCAGGGGCCGCCTGTTCCCCGGCAGCTGGTCCCAGTACTCGCACACGGACCGCCCCGTGGAGACCTCCTCCGAGAGCTGAACGCTCCGTCAGGGTGCTTACGCATGTCGTACCGCAGTGCCAAGATGGACCACACGACAGTGGCCCACGCCACGAGGACATCAGGAGGCATCACATGACTCAGCAGCCCGAGCACACGGATCCCATCGCGTCCGCCGGCCAGATCGACGACCCCGACCAGCCCACCACCGTGGAGGGCCAGGACGACTCCCGCGCCGGCCGTGACACCCAGCCGGACGAGGGCGCCACGGACGGGGACCCCGACCAACCGGGCGCCACCGGCCGCTCCGCGTCCCGTCAGGGCACTGCGGACCACGGGGCCACGGCCCACACCGCGGGCCCCGGTTCCTCCCACGAGGAGCACGGCACGCGCAACGGCCTGCCGCCCAAGGCCGTGCAGGAGACGGGCTTCCCCGTGGTCGGGGAGGACACCGTGGACGCCCAGGGCGCCCGGGACCTGGACTCCGAGGCCCTGGCGGGCACGCGAAAGTTCCAGCCCCTCCCCGGTGAGAACAACCCGAACATCTCGGACAACCCGCTGGACAGCCCCGACTACAACCCGGGCACGGACCAGGCACGAGCCGCGGCGAACCGCACCTCGGACAGCGGCGCCGCAGCGGACAGCACGGTGCAGTACGAGGACCCGGAGAACATGCCCCGCGTGGAGCCCGTGCGCCACTCCAGCATGGTCGAGGAGCGTGTGCAGCAGCAGGAGCGGGACTACGACCTCGGGACCACCGAGGACGGCGAGCGCTACCTGACCCCCAAGGACCTTCCCGGGTCCTGAACCACCGGGGGCTCCGCTCCACCCACCCCGTGAACGCCCGGCCGGACACCCCTCCGACCGGGCGTTCGCACCTCCTCACACGGCCGGGGGCTGTCTGCACACTCGGTTCCCAGCGGGCGCTGGTCCCCGCGTCCGGCGGGTTTTACGGCACCCAGGGGGTCACACTCCCCCGAGAACGCGGATTGACCGGCCGTGTCCCCCAAAGAGCGGAGCCTTCCGGCAGACCGGGATCGGTGCAGGTCAAAGTCCAGTTCTCAGCACTGCGGGGACACCTCGATGCGCATGCAGGATCACGACTCGGCCGCAACCCCCCGCTTGTCCTTGCACCAGCCGGGGAGGACGAGGAACCTGTTTGCTATGGCGAAACGCACTCTCACCCGGACCTGGCTGACCGCCGCCACCCTGCTGGGCGCCGTGGCGGTGACGGGCTGCTCGGGCGGCACCTCCTCGGAGCCTGCCCCGGCCACGAGCGCGAGCCCCGGGATGCAGCAGGGCAGCGCCGCGGACACCGCCTCGGAGGGCGCGCCCTCGGGTGGGACCACCTCGGCCTCCTCCGGTGAGGCCTCGCAGGGGGCCACCGCGGCAAGCAGCGCCGAGGTCTACGAGCTCACGAAGACCTACACGGACCCGGACGGACTCTTCACCGTGAAGTACCCGAAGGACTGGAAGGCCCAGGAGAACCGGGGGTACCTGGAGCTCAGCAGCCCGGACGGCCGGGTGACGGGCACGGTGGCCTCCACGAAGACCCACCCGCCCAAGGGCGACTGGTTCACCCGCCCCGTCCACCCGCTGATCGGCCCCGAGACCCCGCTGGGCGAGCAGCTGGACACCTCCGTGTTCACGTACTCCACCTACCTGCCGGCGCCGCCGAAGAGCGACCAGCCGGATGCGGTGCTGTGGGGGCTCACGGAGTCCGACAACAAGGGCATCGTGCGTCTGCCGGGCGGGCGGGGCCGAGCGGACATGTGGGCCGAGTTCCGGTACTCCCCCGTGAACGAGGGAAACCCCCCTCTGTCCCAGAGCAGGGGTGTGGAGCTGGTCAACGAGATCAACGGCACCGACGACGCCGGGGCCGTGGACGCCATCTTGCAGTCCGTGCGCCACGGCGGTTGAGAGGGGCAGCGCCGCAGGTCGCCACCGGTGAGGCGCGGCACGCGGAGCGGCAGGGCGGCGTCGTCCGTGGACGCGGGGTGACGCCGCTCAGGACGGCAGGACACCCATGACCAGGTTGACGGTCGCGGCCAGGATCACGGTGCTGAACATGAAGGACAGCAGGCAGTGGCGCAGGATCACGGCCCGCAGCCGGGTGGTGGAGACGTTGTTGTCCGAGACCTGGAACGTCATGCCCAGGTTGAAGGAGAAGTAGAAGAAGTCCACGTACTGCGGCGGGCCGTCCCCGTTGAAGTCGATGCCACCACGGGGTTCTCTGTAGAACTCGTGGGCGTAGCGCACGCCGTACAGCAGGTGGAGCACCGCCCAGGTGAACAGGATCCCCACCAGACCCAGCACGGCCGCCAGGGTGCGGGACTCGTCCGAGCCGCGGACCAGCACGCTGACCACGGAGACCAGGCTGACCACCCCCAGGCAGACGCCCGCGGTCTCCTGGAGGGCGGGGTGGAAGTCCTCCCGGCCCGCGTTCTGCCGGGTGCGCTGCGCATCCATGGGCCACAGGGCGGCGGTGGAGACCACCACGTACAGCACGGACACCGTGCAGACCCCCAGCAGCAGCGCCACGGAACCGCCCAGCGGCGCCCACGCGACAAGACCGGCCAGGATGCCAGCGGTGATGGCGCCGAACAGCCGCACGGGCGCGGAGGTGACCAGGGTGTGCCGGGGGCGCTGTGTCATGGTGGGGTCCGCCGCCACGAGGGCAGGCGTGTTCCTCTCTGTCGCTGTCGTGATTGTCCGGGCTGTCGATGTTCTCACGGTCCCGGATGACGCAGCCCCGTGCCCGGAAGGTCAGCCGCGGGCACGCTCGATCCGCCGGTCTGGCACGAACCACAGCACCGCCACAAGCACGTAGCAGACGATCGCACCGCCGGAGGCCACCCGGTCCCCCCACAGGCCGTGGCCCGCCGCGAGGAGGACGCCGAGCACGTACAGCCCGATCGAGACCTTTTCCTTGGAACTGGCCCCGAGCACTCCGGTGCGGCCGGCCTCCCAGGCCCGCCGGGCGGCGTCGCTGTTCGCGTTGCGGCGCAGCAGCACCAGCTGCAGGAGGTAGTAGGAGCAGGCCGCGGCGAGCAGCACCACCCCGTAAGCGAGCAGCGGGACCGGGGCCAGGCCGCTCTCGTCCACCCATCCGGTGGTGAACGGGAACAGACTGATCCAGAACATCAGGAGCAGGTTGGCCCACAGAGTGGTGCCGTCCACCTCGTCCACCACCTGGAAGAGGTGGTGGTGGTTGTTCCAGTAGATGCCCACGTACACGAAGCTCACCGCGTACCCCAGCAGCCCCACCCCCGAGGTGCTCCACAGGTCCGCGAGGGTTTCCCCCTCGGGGGGCTTCAGCTCCAGCACCATGATGGTGATGACGATCGCGAGGACCGCATCGCTGAACGCTTCAATGCGCGTGGTGCTCATGAGGAGCGCCTTTCCGTGAGGGCGGGGGTGGGGTGCGGCGCGGAGGTCAGTCCCGCTCGGAGTCCAGGGGCTCGTGGGTGCGCTCGGCCTCCTGGGCGCGGGCGTGGCTGTCCACGAGCAGCTGGTAGTTGGGGAACATCTCGGACCAGATGGCCATCCAGTCCATGGCGTCGTCGCGGTGCCAGGTCTTCTGCACCTCGGAGACCACCGCGGGGGTGTCGATGGGCACGATACCGGCCTGGACGATGCGCGCCATGGTGATCTCCTGCGCCTGCTTGGAGTAGGTTCCGGAGGCGTCCACCACGCAGAACACCTGGTACCCCTCGGCCACGGCGGACAGCGCCGGGAACGCCATGCACACGCTGGTGATGGTGCCGGCGATGATGAGCTGCTTCTTGCCCGTGGCCTTCACGGCGTCCAAGAAATCCTGGCAGTCCCAGGAGTTCACCTCACCGCGCCGGGCCACGTAGGTGGCGTGCGGGGCGATCTCGTGGATCTCGGGGATCATCGGACCGTTGGGGCCCTGGGGAACGGATGCCGTGGTGACCACCGGCATGTGGACCTTGGCCGCCATGCGGGCCAGCACCGTCACGTTGCGGCGCAGCGTGGGCAGGGGCATGTCCGCGACGGTCTGGAAGAGACCCGTCTGGTGGTCGATGAGAAGCAGTGCGGCGTCGTCCGGACGGATCACGGGGGAGGCGCCGTCGAAGTTGGCTGGAGCGGTCATGGCAGAACTCTTTCCGTCGCAGTTATGTGACCTTGCACCTACATCGTAGAGGCCCGACCGGGACCGCTGCCCCCGTGTCCAGCGTTTCCCGGTGGGGCCTGCCCGAGCTGCGGGCGGCGGCATCCCCTCAGCGCAGGGCCAGCGGGAGGTCCTCCAGCAGCCGCAGCCAGATCTCGGACGCGGTGGGGTAGCTCGGCACGGCGTGGCGCAGCACGCTCACCGGGACCTGCCCCACCACGGCGACGGTGGCGGCGTGGACCAGCTCCGCCGCGTCCGGGCCCACGAACGTGGCCCCCAGCAGGGCCCCCGAGTTCCTGTCCACCACGAGCTTGGCGCGCCCGGCGGCGCCGTCCCGCAGCAGGGCGGCACCCGCGGCGGCGGTGATCGGCGCCTCGGCCGTGACGACGTCGCGCCCGGCCTCCCGCGCGGCCCGCTCGGTCATGCCCACCGCCCCCACCTGGGGGTCCGTGAAGACGGCCTGCGGGACGGGAACCGGTCCGGCGGGGGCGGTCTCGGGAACGCCTGCCAGGCGGGAGCCGAGCACGCGGGCCTCGTACTTGCCCATGTGGGTCAGGAGGGCGTCACCCTTGGCGTCACCGACCGCGTGCAGCCAGTCGGGCAGCCGCCCTTCCCGCACCTGCTCCGGGGTGACGCCCACCGAGTCCAGCCCCAGATCCGTGAGCCGCGGCGTGCGACCGGTGGCCGCCAGCACCTCGTCCACCGTCAGCTCACCGCGCGTGGTGCGCAGCCGGACCGAGCCGCCGTGGATCCGGCCGAGCCCGGCGTCCTGGGCATCCTCGCGGGTGGCCTCCCGGACCTCGGTCTCCAGCTGGACGTCCACGCCGACGCTCTCCAGGGAGGTCCGCACCAGCTCGCCCACGAACGGCTCGTTGCCGGCCAGCAGCGCCGCCCCGCGCACGAGCAGGGTGACCCGGGAGCCCAGTGCCGCCAGCCACGTGGCCGCTTCCACGGCCACCACGCCTCCGCCCACCACGGCGATGCTGCCGGGCACCTCCACGATCCCGGTGGCGTCCCGGGAGGTCCAGGGATGCAGGTCCTCGAACGCGGGCGGGACCACGGCGGCGGAGCCCGTGGCCAGCACCACGGCCTTCCGGGCCGTCAGCGTGCGGCTCTGCCCGTCCCCGGTCACGCGCACCCGCCGGGGGCCCACGATCTCACCGCGGCCCCGGACCACGCGCAGACCGGCGCCCTCGGCCCAGCGGACCTGCCCGGCGTCGTCGTAGTGGGAGACCCACGCGTCCCGGCGGGCGAGCAGGTCCTTTCCCACCACGTCCGGGGAGTCCACGCCCGCCAGGTGCTGCGCGGTGTGCGCGACCTCCACCGGGCGCAGCAGGGCCTTGCTCGGCATGCAGGCGTAGTAGGAGCAGTCTCCGCCCAGCAGGGACTCCTCCACGACCACGGCGGACAGCCCGCCCTCGTGCGCGCACTGCGCCACGTTCTCCCCCGCGGGCCCGCCCCCGAGCACGACGACGTCCGCGACGTCCTCCGCGCTCGCGTCGGCGTCCGGGGTGGCCTGGTTCGTGGTGGTCATGGGGGGCTCCGTTCGTTGCTGGTGTGGGGCGAGTCTAGAAGCAAGAAGGGCATCCCCACGGCTCTGCGGTGGCCGGCAGCGGTCCGGAGCGCGCGAGAAGCAGCACGGCCCTAAGGCGATGTGTGCCAGCGGCCGGAGGCCTCCTCCGGGAAGACGTTCATCCAGTAGTCCGGCAGCACATCCCGCAATGCCTTCCACACGACCTGTGTGGGGTCCTCCGGAGAAGCGACGCCGACCAGAACCTCGGGTCCGTGCACGGCCAGCCGCTCCCGACACACTCCGCAGGGGCTGAGAACCAGGAACCGCCCGTCACCATCACGGTGAAGACACACGGACGCCACCACAGCCTGGTTCAGACGGAACGCCCCCGCGTACGGCTCGATCTCGTGGCAGACCTCCACGGCCGGGTTCACCGCATTCGGAGTGGTGCCGGTGAGAATGGTTCCGTCGGCCAGCAGCATCGCGGCGGCGCCGCGCTCCTCGCCCTGCGGGAAGCGCGCGTCGATGAGTGCTGCACAGGCCCTGAGGGTGTCATCCAGGTGCTCACGATTCATGCACCGACTCTAAGCGCCGAGTTCAGGGCCGGACTGCCGCCGCCCCATTCCTGCACACCCCACCAGACCGCGGGTCACTGCCCCCCGAGAGGCTTCGGCGGGCGTGGCCGTCCCCAGGCAGTGCCGCAGCCGGGAGAGGAGGTCCTCGAAGGACTCGTCCCACCGCCACGCCTCGTACGCCGTGGTGGCGCAGGCGAAGGCCAGGTTCACATAGAGGGCGCCGTCCACGCCCCGCTCCCAGTCCACGTCCTGCCGGTCACGGACCCACTCGTCCAGGTCGTGACGGAAGAGGTTGCCGAAGGCCTGCGCGAACCGGAGCAGGTCGGGGTCGGCCCGCTTCAGCCGGCGCTGCAGGACCATGCGATCCCGGAGCATCTCCACGAAGTCCAGGGTGATCGCCGTCAGGGCGGGCCACAACGGGTCCTCCGTGTGCTCCTCCATGGTGGCGCGCCAGTGGTCACGGTCGCTGGGGTCCGGGTCGAAGACCACGGCCTCCTTACCGGTGAAGTAGTTGAAGAACGTCCCCCGGGACACCCCGGCGGCCTGGGCGATCTGCGTCACCGTGGTCTCGGCGTACCCCCGCTCCTCGAACAGTCGCAGTGCCGCGGCGCGGATGCCCCGCCAGGTCTCGAGCTTCTTGTCCGCACGGGTCGCCACGTCCACTCCGATCTTGTACCAGTCCAGAATTCAAGTTTAGACTAGTACAACTTCGGGCGGACACCACCTGCCGCCCGCCACCGCAGCAGGAGACAGTATGAGCACGGTCTACACGGTTCCGGACCAGAGCGGGCGGCGCTTTCTCGTCACCGGCGCCAACAGCGGCCTGGGCAGGGAGGTCACGCGCCGCCTCGCGAAGGCGGGCGCCGGCGTCGTCATGGCGTGCCGCTCGCAGAAGAAGGCCGAGGCTGCGCGTCAGGAGATCCTGAGCGAGGTTCCCGGCGCGGATCTGGAGATCGCGCCTCTGGACCTGGCCGACCTCGGCAGCGTCCACGCCCTGGCGGAGAGCATCGAGAGCAGCGGCCGGGGTCTGGACGTCCTGGTCAACAACGCCGGCGTCATGATGCCACCGGAGCGCATGCTCACCACGGACGGACACGAGCTCCAGTGGGGCAGCAACTTCCTGGGGCACTTCGTCCTCACGAACCTGCTGCTGCCCGTCCTGCTGCGGAGCACGACGCCGCGCGTCACCACCATGACGAGCCTCGCCGCCAAGACCGCGTCCATCGACTTCGCGGACCTGGAGTCCACCCGGAAGTACTCGTCGCAGGGTGCCTACGGGCAGTCGAAGCTCGGGAACCTGCTGATGGGGCTGCACCTGGCGCGGGTCTCCCGCGAGCGCGGCTGGGGCCTGGTCTCCACCACGGCCCACCCGGGGTTCACCAGCACAAACCTGCAGTCGGCCGGACCGTCCCTGGGTTCGGGCCGCTCCACCCTGGCCACGCGCGTCATGTCCCTGGGTGTCCTGCCGTTCATGGAGACGCCCCAGGGTGCCAGCCCCGAGCTGATGGCGGCCACGGATCCTCACGCCGCGAACGGCGGCTTCTACGGCCCGGACGGCCGCCTCGGCATCACGGGCGACGCCACCCAGGTCCCGGTATACCGCAGCGCCCAGGGCCCCACGCTCGCCGAGAGCCTCTGGGCCGTGGCCGCGCGAGAGACTGGCGTGGATCTGCCGCGCCCGTGAACAGTGCGTGGGGCGGGAAGAACCGCCCCACGCCTCCCGACCCCTACCCCCGGAACGCCCCCGCCAGGTTCCGCGCACCGGAAGCCAGCAGGGCGACGTCGGCGCCCACGTTCACGAAGTCCGCACCCGCGGCGAGGTAGTCCCGCGCCTGGTCCTGGGCGAACGCGTTGACGCCCACGAACTTGCCCGCCCCCTGCACGGCGGCGATCGCGTGCTTCACGGCGGCGACGACGTCCGGGTGGGCCTGCTGACCGATCAGACCCATGGAGGCGGCGAGGTCCGAGGGGCCCACGAACACGCCGTCCACACCGTCCACCGCCGCGATCTCCTCGATGGCCGCCACGGACGCCGCGGACTCCGCCTGCACCACCAGCGTGATGGTTTCCCTGGCGCGCGGCAGGTAGCCGGGGATTCCTCCCCAACGGCCCGAGCGCGCGAGTGCCGCGCCCACGCCGCGCACACCGGCGGCAGGGTAGGCCACGGCCCGCGCGGCGGCCTCCGCCTCCGCGACCGAGTCCACCATGGGCACTATCAGCGACTGCACCCCGAGGTCCAGGTACTGCTTGATGAGCACCTCGTCGTTGGCGGGAACCCGCACCACGGACAGCGTGGGGTACCCGGCGATGGTCCGCAGCTGCGCCTGGACGCTCTCCAGGGACAGCGGCGAGTGCTCGCCGTCCACCAGCAGGTAGTCGAAGCCCGCGCCCGCGCAGATCTCCGCCGCGGTGGGGTCCCCGGAGGACAGGAAGATGCCCGTGACCGGGTCCTGCGGCGTGCGCGGCAGCGCGAAGAGGTCCTTGAGGCTCGGCAGCACGCCGGGCAGGTTGGCCGCGTCCGGCGCGCGGAACGTGTGGATCAGCTCGTTCACTCGAAGCGACACGTGATGGCTCCCAACTGTCCGTAGTCCGCGTGGACGGTGTCCCCGGGGTGCACCCACATGGGTTTGGTGAAGGACCCGGCCAGCACGATGCTCCCGGCCTCCAGCGCGTCCCCGTGCGCCGCGAGCTTGTTCGCGAGCCACGCCACGCCGTTCGCCGGGTGGTTCAGCACGGCGGCGGCCACGCCCGTGTCCTCCAGGGTCTCGTTGCGGTACAGCAGCGCGGACACCCAGCGCAGGTCCACGGCATCGGGAGCCACGGGGTTGCCGCCGTACACCATCCCGCCCAGGGCGGCGTTGTCCGAGATGGTGTCCACGATGGTGCGACCCTCCATCTGGATCCGCGAGCTCAGGATCTCCAGCGCCGGCACCACGTACTCCGTGGCCCGCAGCACGTCGAAGATGCTCGTGTGCGGCCCGCGCAGCTCGTCCCTGAGCACGAACGCGAGCTCCACCTCGATCCGCACGTTCGAGTACTGCCCGTGCTCGATCACCGAGCCGTTCTCGTGCACCTGGTCCGCGAAGATCGCACCGTAGTCCGGCTCCGTGATCCCCGTGGCCTCCTGCATGACCTTGGAGGTCAGCCCGATCTTGCGCCCCACGAGCCGCCGCCCGGACTCCTGCGCGCGCCGGCGCCACTCGTTCTGCACCGCGTAGGAGTCCTCCACGGTCATCTCCGGGTAGCGCGCGGTGAGCCGCTCCACCATCGTGCGGTTCGCCTCCGCGGCGGCCAGTTCGTCCGCGATGGCCACCACGCGTTCGTGCTCCAGCATGTCCCTGCCTTTCGGTTCGTGCCTGCTCGGGGGACGACGACGCCGCCCGCCCACGCAGCGGGGCGAGCGGCGTCGTCGTGGCGGGTCAGAGCTGGTGACCCATCTTGTACTCGCCCTGCTTCCACTCGGGCATGGAGTCCTCGCCCTCGGAGGGACGGGTGTAGGAGAAGCCGTCCGCGCCGATGGTCACGGCCATCTCGGACTCGTCCGTGCGCGCCACCACGGGCTGCGGGTTGCCGTCCAGGTCGAGCACCAGGGAGGCGTCCGTGTACCAGGACGGGACCACGGGGGTGCCCCACCAGTCGCGGCGCTGGTTGTCGTGGACGTCCCACGTGACCACGGGGTTGTCCGGGTCACCGGTGTAGTAGTCCTGCGTGTAGATCTCCACGCGGTGCCCGTCCGGGTCCCGGAGGTAGAGGTAGAACGCGTTGGACACGCCGTGGCGGCCGGGGCCGCGCTCGATCATGTCCGAGCGGCGCAGCGCCCCGAGCTTGTCGCAGATGGCCAGGATGTTGTGCTTCTCGTGGGTCGCGAAGGCCACGTGGTGCATCCGGGGCCCGTCCCCGCCGGTCATGGCGGTGTCGTGGACGGTGGGCTTGCGTCGCATCCACGCGGCGTAGACCGTGCCCTCCTCGTCCTGGATGTCCTCGGTCACGCGGAAGCCCAGGTCCTGCATGAACTTGGTGGCGCGGGGGACGTCCGGGGTGACCTGGTTGAAGTGGTCCAGGCGCACCAGGGCCCCCGGGGTGTAGAGGTCGTAGCGCCAGGCCAGGCGCTCCACGTGCGCCACGTCGTGGAAGAACTCGTACGGGAAGCCCAGCGGGTCCTCCACCCGCACGGAGTCCCCGATGCCCTTGGTGAAGCCCTCGCTGCGGCGCTCCACACGGCAGCCGAGCTCCTCGTAGAAGGCCACGGCGCGGTCCAGGTCCTCGGGGCTGCGCACGCGGTAGGAGAACGCGGCCACCGCGGCCTGCGGGCCCTTGCGGAGCACCAGGTTGTGGTGGATGAACTCCTCGATCGAGCGCAGGTAGACGGTGTCCTCGTCCTCCTCCGTGACCGTGAGACCCAGCACGTCCACGTAGAACTCGCGGGACTTCGCGAGGTCCGTGACCACGAGCTCCATGTACGCGCAGCGCAGGATGTCCGGGGCCGGGACAGAGGGGGTCTTGACGGGGTTGTCGGTGGTGATCGGTGCTTCCTGCGAAACGTAGAAGCCCGAGGACGTCATTGTCCGGTCAGCGGGATTCGTCATGATGTGTCCTTCGTGGTGAGGGTGACGTGGTCAGTGGGGTCGTGGAGCCGGGGCGGACGAGCCGGCCCGGCGCAGCCGCGAGGGGATCAGCCGTCCGCCTTCGCGGCGGCGTCCTCCTGCTTGCCGAACACCGGGTTGTGGACCTCACCCAGGTTGATGTGCACGGCCTGCTGGTCGGTGTAGAAGTCGATCGAGCGGTAGCCGCCCTCGTGGCCCAGCCCGGAGGCCTTCACGCCGCCGAACGGGGTGCGCAGGTCACGCACGTTGTTGGAGTTCAGCCACACCATGCCGGCCTCCACGTTCTGCGCGAAGTTGTGGGCACGCTTGAGGTCGCTCGTCCAGATGTAGGCGGCCAGCCCGTACTTGGTGTTGTTGGCGAGCTCCAGGGCCTCGTCCTCCGTGTCGAACGGGGTGATGGCCACCACGGGGCCGAAGATCTCCTCCTGGAAGATCCGGGCGTCCGGGGCCACGTCCACGAACACCGTGGGCGCCACGTAGTTGCCGGTCTCGAAGCCCTCGGGACGCCCGCCACCGGCCACCAGACGGGCCTCCTGCTTGCCGATCTCCACGTAGGACATGACCTTCTCGTAGTGCTCCGGGTGCACCAGAGCGCCCACCTCGGTGGCGGGGTCGGAGGGCAGGCCCACCTTCACCCGCTTGGCCTGTGCGGCGTAGCGCTCCACGAACTCGTCGTAGATCCCGCGCTGGACCAGGATGCGCGAGCCCGCGGTGCAGCGCTCGCCGTTGAGGGAGAACACGCCGAAGATCGTGGCGTTGACGGCCGCTTCCAGGTCCGCGTCCTCGAAGACCACGGCCGGGGACTTTCCGCCCAGCTCCATGGACAGGCCCTTCAGGTACGGGGCGGCGTTGGCGAAGATGATCTGCCCGGTGCGGGACTCACCCGTGAAGGAGATCAGGGGCACGTCCGGGTGCTTCACCAGGGAGTCTCCGGCGTAGCCCTCCTCGCCGAAGCCGTTGACCAGGTTGAAGACACCAGCGGGCACACCGGCCTCCTCGAAGATCCCCGGCCACAGGGACGCGGACAGCGGGGTGAACTCGGCGGGCTTGAGCACCACGCAGTTGCCCGTGGCGAGCGCGGGGCCCAGCTTCCAGGACTCCAGCATGAACGGGGTGTTCCACGGGGTGATCAGACCGGCCACGCCGATGGGCTTGCGGTTCACGTAGTTCACCTGGCGCCCGGGGACCTTGTAGGCGTCGTCCACCTGGGCCACGATCAGGTCCGCGAAGAAGCGGAAGTTCTCGGCCGCCCGGCGGGCCTGGCCCAGTGCCTGGGTGATGGGCAGCCCGGAGTCGTAGGACTCCATGGCGGCCAGCTGGTCCCCGCGGGACTCCACGATGTCCGCGACCCGGTGCAGGATCCGCGAGCGCTCCCGGGGGAGCATGGTGGGCCACGGCCCCTCCTCGAACGCCTTCTTCGCGGCGGCCACGGCGGCCTCGACGTCCGCCTTCTTGCCGGAGGCGGCCGTGATGTAGGGCTCGTTGGTCACGGGGTTGAGCACGTCGAAGGTGTCCCCGTCGATCGAGTCCACCCACTCGCCGCCGATGTAGTGGCGGATGGAATCGGGGAGGTTCTCGGGCTTGGTGTCCTGCAGGGCTGCCATGTGATGACTCCTTGAATCAGTGCGAATCAGTGGGACTGCTGTCGGTGGGTCACGCGGTGCGGGGCTGCGCCTCGCCGCGGCTGCTGAGGTAGCTCGCCAGGGTCGCGGTGCGGTGCTGGCGCACGGCACGCTCCACGGCGTCCGCCGGGGCGTGGGTCTCGAGGAGGTGGAGGATGTGGTGGTGCTCGGTCACCGAGGCGCGGGCGCGCTCCGGCACGAACGAGAACGTGGAGGTGCGCAGGTGGTTGAGGCGCTCCCACTCCACCGTGACCAGGTCGTTGAGGCGCTCGTTGGGGCACCGGCACGCGAGCACGCGGTGGAACTCGTGGTTGGTCTCGGTGAAGGTCTGCGGGTCGAAGCTCTTCAGGGACGCCTCCATGGAGGCGTTGAGCTCCCGGGCGTGGGCGAGGTCCGCGGCGGTGATCAGGGCGGCCGCCTCCGCGGTGGCCGCTCCCTCCAGCACCGCCAGGGTCTCCATGCTGAAGCGGTACTGCTCACCGTCCACCATGGACACCCGCGCCCCCACGTTGCGCTCGAAGGACACGAGCCCCTCGGCTTCGAGCCTGCGGATCGCCTCGCGGACGGGCACCACGGACATGCTCAGGGTCTCCGCGATGCTCGCGAGCACCAGCCGGTAGCCCGGCGAGAACGCCTGGGTCATGATCTGGGACTTGATCCAGTCGTAGGCCCGCTGCGCCTTGGACGGGGCGGCGTTCGCGGTGTCCGCGGTCAGGGACATGGGTTCCTCGGTTCGGGTCAGGGGGCAGGCGTGGTGTCAGCGGCGGGTCACTCGGAGGGCAGGGGGTTCTCGGCCAGCCACTGCTGGAACCGCTCCTTCCACTGCCCCGTGGGCGGGAACAGCCCGTCCACCGGGTGGCCCTCGGCCACGCGCTCGGCCACCCAGCCGTCCTCGTGCTCCTTGGCCAGGGCGTCCTGGGCCACCTCCTCGGCGAGCTCGCGGGGGATCACGACGACGCCGTCGTCGTCCCCCACGACCACGTCACCCGGGAGCACGGTGACGTTGCCGCAGGCCACGGCCACGTCCGACTCCCACGGCACGTGGCGCCGCCCGAGCACCGCGGGGTTGGGGCCCTTGCAGAACACGGGCAGGCCGATCTCCTGGACCGCGGCGTAGTCGCGCACGCCGCCGTCCGTGACCACGCCCGCCGCGCCGTTGTGGCGGGCACGCAGGGCGAGGACGTCCCCGAGGGTCGCGGAACCGGTCTCCCCACGGGCCTCGATCACGATCACCTCACCCTCCCCCACGGCGTCGAACGCACGCTTCTGGGCGTTGTAGCCGCCGCCGTGGGTCTTGAAGAGGTCCTCGCGGTTGGGCACGAAGCGCAGCGTCTTGGCCGTGCCCACGAGCTTGCTGCCGGGGGTCTGCGGGAAGACGTCCGCGACCACCACGTTGTTCAGCCCGCGCTTGCGCAGCTGGGCGGAGAGCCCCGCGGTGGGGGCCTTCTCGAGCTTCGCGCGCAGCTCCGGACTCAGCGCGTGCGCGGCACCGCGCTCCGGCAGGCCCGCGGCCTCGCGGGAACCCCACGCCTCCTCGCGCTGGGTGTCGTCCACGGCCGGCATGGCGCCCAGGCCCTCGTCGAACGGCTCCGTCCCCTCGGTCACGCGGCTGACGAGGCGTCCGGACGACGGCGCCCCGGCGGCGGACGGCGCGTCGACCTCCACCTCCACGACGTCCCCGGGCCGGGCCACGGAGGAGCCCGCGGGGGTTCCGGTGAGGATCACGTCCCCCTCCTGCAGGGTCACGTGCTGGGAGAGGTCCGCCACGAACTGGGCGAGCGGAAAGATCATGTTCTCCGGCGCGGTGGTGTCCTCCTGGACCAGCTCCCCGTTGAGCCACGTGCGTACCCGCAGCTGCTCCGGGGAGACCTCGCGGGCGTCCAGGAGGGAGGGGCCCAGGGAGGTGTAGCCGTCCCGGCCCTTGTTGCGCAGGTTGGAGCCCTTGTCCGCGGCGCGCAGGTCGTAGAGGCCCCAGTCGTTGGAGGCCGTCACGGCGGCCACGTGGTCCCAGGCGTCCTCGAGGGACACGTTCCGGGCGGGCGTGCCGATCACCAGGGCAATCTCGCCCTCGAACGCGAGCAGCTCCGTTCCCGCGGGACGCTCCACCTCGGCCCCGGAGCCCGCCAGTGAGCTCGCGGGCTTGAGGAAGTAGGAGGGCACGGCGGGCTTGCGGCCGCGCTGCGCCGCGCGGGACTCGTAGGCCACGTGCACGGCGACGATCTTGCCGGGACGCACGGGAACCGGCTGCGTGCCGGGGGTCCCGCCGAGGGTGCTCTGGGCGTTCTGGGGGTTCTCGGTCACCGGGACCGCCTCCTCGTGGTCGGCAGAATGTTATTCGAAATCGTATATTATTCGGGCGCAACCGACAAGTGGTTCAGATCACACCATTGTCCCCGGAGGGCCGCGAATCGTCGTCCACGGAGCGGAAATCCGCGGCGGTGACGGGAGGCGCAGGGCGTGGCCATGCGGCGTCGCCACGCGGGGAGCACCCCCTGTTACCTGGGCCACACATCGTATATGATCTAGGCAACACCCGTGGACCCCACCGATCCACCGGGCCGCGGGCAGCGTGGCTCCGCCCGGAACGGACCCCGGTCCACACCACCCCAGAACGCAGGAGAAGCCATGCTCTTCCACCAGAACGGATACGTCTCCGAAGACCCCCGGATCGAAGCGGCCCGCGGGTACGGCGTGGACCGGCCGGAGGACCTCCCGGAGACCATGGACGTGCTGATCGTGGGCACGGGTCCGGCCGGTGTGATCGCGGCGGCGCAGCTCTCCCAGTACCCGGAGGTGAGCACCCGCATGATCGAGCGCCGCCCCGGGCGGCTGGAGATCGGGCAGGCTGACGGCATCCAGGCCCGCAGCATGGAGACCTTCCAGGCCTTCGGGTTCCACGAGGAGATCCGCAAGGAGGCCTACCGCATCCGGGAGATGTGCTTCTGGAACCCGGATCCGCAGAACCCGCAGAACATCATCCGCACGGGCCGCCCCTCGGACGATCCCCACGGGGTCTCCGAGTTCGACCACGTGATCGTGAACCAGGCACGCGTGCTGGACTACTTCCTGCGCGCCGCGCACCGGGGCCCTGCCCGGATCACCCCCGACTACGGCATCGGGTTCGTGGGCCTGGAGATCGACAGGGACCAGGAGTACCCGGTGGCCGTCACCGTCCGCTACACGGCCGGTCCCCGTGAGGGCGAGGAGCGCACCGTGCGCGCCAAGTACGTCTTCGGTTGCGACGGCGCCTCCTCCGGGGTGCGCAAGGCGATCGGGCGCAAGCTGGAGGGCAAGGGCGCCAACCACGCCTGGGGCGTGATGGACGTGGTGGCCAACACCGACTTCCCCGACATCCGCACCAAGTGCGCGATCAACTCGCGCAGCGGGTCCATCCTGCTGATCCCCCGCGAGGGCGGACTGCTGTTCCGCATGTACGTGGACCTCGGAGAGGTTCCCGCGGACGACAACCACGAGATCCGCAAGACCCCGGTGGAGGAGATCATCCGGCGGGCCAACCAGATCATCCACCCCTACTCCGTGGACGTGAAGTCCGTGGCGTGGTCCTCGGTGTACGAGGTGGGCCACCGCCTCACGGACCACTTCGACGACGTGGACGACGAGGACCGCGGCACCCGCGTGCCCCGCGTGTTCATTGCCGGGGACGCGTGCCACACCCACTCCGCCAAGGCGGGCCAGGGCATGAACGTGTCCATGCAGGACGGCTGGAACCTGGGGTGGAAGCTCGGGGCGGTGCTCTCCGGCCGGGCGGACGAGTGCCTCCTGGACACCTACTCCGCCGAGCGCCAGGTGATCGCCAAGAACCTGATCGAGTTCGACAGCGAGTGGTCCACCCTCATGGCCACCCCGCAGGACCAGCTGCCGGACCCCAAGTACCTCGAGGACTTCTACGTGAAGACCGCCGAGTTCCCGGCCGGGTTCATGACGCAGTACGAGCCCTCGGTGCTCGTGGCGGGCACGCAGCACCAGGAGCTCGCGGAGGGCTACCCGGTGGGCAAGCGCTTCAAGTCCGCGCGCGTGCAGCGCGTGTGCGACTCCGAGATCGTGCACCAGGGCCACGAGGCCACTGCGGACGGCCGGTGGCGCATCCACGTCTACGCGGACCCCGCCGAGGCCGGGGCGGACTCCCCCACCGCCGCGTTCGCCGAGTGGCTTCGCTCCGATCCCGCGTCCCCGCTGGTGGCGCACCGCCGCGAGGGCGACGGCGAGGCGACGCTCTTCGACGTGGACGTCACCTACCAGCAGCCGTACACGGACGTGGACATCAACCGTGTGCCCGCGGTCTTCAAGCCCGCGGTGGGCACGCTCGAGGTGGAGTACTGGGAGCGGGTCTACGCCGCGATCCCCGGGGAGGACATCTTCGACGCGCGCTCCATCAGCCGGGACGGCGCCGTGGTGGTGGTGCGCCCGGACCAGTACGTGGCCGCGGTGCTGCCCCTGGACGCCACGGACGAGCTGGCGCAGTTCTTCGCGGGCTTCCTGCGCACGAACTGATCCGGACGCAGAACGGCACCGGCCGCGCACTCCCGTGGGTGCGCGGCCGGTGCCGTTTGCGTGTGCGGGCGGGACTCAGCGGGCGATGACCACGCTCGCCTCGGAGGTGTTGACCCGGAACGTGAGGGTCTCCCGCAGGTAGAGCTCCACGGTCTCCGCGGTGTGGGACGAGTACCCGATGGCGGTGTCCAGACCCAGGTGCAGCTCGTAGTCGCCGCCGCGCGCGGAAACCAGCAGGGCGTCGTCGAGCGCGGGAGCCCAGATGATCGAGCCGTCCCCGAGGATGCGGGAGACGTGCTCGTGGACCGGGTAGCCGTGGTCGGTGGTCTCGGTGACCTCCGTGTACAGCTCGGCGGGCAGCAGCAGGTTGTACGGGCCCGACACACCGGCCAGGCGCAGCTCGGTCCTGGCCTTGGCCACGGCGTCGGGGAACTCCCGGACGTCCTGCGGCAGGGCCACGCGCGGGTTGTCGCTGGCAGGGGCGATGCCCTGGATGCCGGCGGGCTGGGAGCCGTAGAACACCGTGCGGTCCTCGGCGGAGGCCAGGGCCACGGCGGCGTCCTTGACGGGCTGCCAGTCCGCGTCCGTGGCGCCGCGCTCCACGGAGTCCACGTCCGCGCGCCGCACGGTGAACGGGGCGCGTAGCTCCACCACGCGCACCACGTGGCGCTGCAGGGTCTCGACGCCGCTCGCGTCCGAGTCCACGCGGCTCACGTGTCCGGTGCCCACGGCGGAGAACTCCGCGCCCGCGGGCTCCGGCATGTCCACGGTGCGCCGTGCGGCCACACGGGAGGCGAAGGTCCGGCGGGCCTCGTCCTCCATGTCGGACCACGCCGCGGCGGAGACGGGTGCGAGTTCCCGGTGCAGGTTGTTCATGGTCAGCTCCTGTTGCTGGGTCGTCTGAGGCTGCCGATGCCCAGGGAGCCATCGGCGGGGGTGGTGGGTGCGGCGTCGTCCGCGGTGGAGTCACCGGCGGTACCCGCGGAGGGCCCGGACGGCGCGGGGGGTTCGGCGGGAACGGTGGAGGGATCGTCCAGGAAGGACCGTGGCGGGGCGAAGAACAGGCCCCCGGTCACCGCGGTGGAGAAGTCCAGGATGCGGTCGTGGGTGCCCGGAGGGTTGCCCAGGAACATGTTCTCCAGCATGGTCTCCGTGACGGCGGGGTCCGCGGCGTAGCCGATGAAGTATGTGCCGAACTCCGCCGAGCCCACCCGCCCGAAGGGCATGTTGTCCCGGACGATCTCACGGGCGTGGCCGGCCACGTCGTCGAGGTCGTTGAGGGCCACGTGGGAGTTCGCGGGCTTCTGCTCGTCGGACATCTCGATGTCCTCGAGCTTGGAGCGCCCGATCACCCGCTCCTGCTCCTCCGTGGACAGGGCCTCCCACGCGGCCATGTCGTGCAGGTACTTCTGCACCACCACGTAGCTGCCCCCGCGGTAGGCGGGGTCCTGGTCCCCCACCAGAGCTGCGGCCACGGCGTCCTCCCCCTCGGGGTTGGCGGTGCCGTCCACGAAGCCCAGCAGGTCCCGCTCCTCGAAGAACTTGAAGCCCTGCACCTCGTCCTCCACCGTGACGTGCGGGCCGAAGCGACGCATCAGGTGCTTGGCGAGCTCGAAGCACACGTCCTGGGTGCCGGCGCGCAGGTGGATCAGCAGGTCACCGGGAGTGGCCACGGCCGTGTGGGTGGGGCCCGCGATCTCGCGGAAGGGGTGCAGCTGCCGGGGGTGCGGGGCGTCGAACAGCCGGTCCCAGGCGTGCGAGCCGATGCCCACCACGCAGAGCAGGTCGCTCGCGGGCACGCGGAAGGAGACCGCCTTGGTGAGGTCCGAGACCCCGGTGAGGATCTCCGCCACCTGCGCCTCCGCGCCCTCGTTGATGCTCAGCACCAGGAACATGGCGGACTTGGCCGGGGCGGCCAGGATCTTCTGGGTGGGCATGTGATCTCCGTGGCTCCGTGGACGGGACGCTTCTCATCCCACAGTATCCCTCCGGGTGGGCGGGATTCGTCAGGGCACCGCACCCACCACGCCCCGCCTCACAGACCGCGGAACAGCTCCACGACGCCCGCCGCCGTGGTCTCCCGGCACGCCCCGAACCCGGTGCCCGCCCAGAGGTTCAGCCCCTCCGGGTCCGCGGCGGAGGCCGCGCGCAGGGGCGCCGTCATGTAGTGCACCTGGGGGTAGCCCGCCACCTGCTCGCGCGCCATGCGCTCGGTGAACCGGTTGCGCAGCGCGCGGGCGGACCGGCCCGAGAACGCCCGGGTCACCACCGTGTCCCGGGGCTCTCCGTCCAACAGGGCCGCCCGGTGCGCCGGCTTGGTCCCCGCATCCCGCGCCGTGAGGAACAGCGTCCCCACCTGCACGGCCCGGGCACCGCCGCGCAGCAGCTCCGCGGCGTCCTCGCGCCCGGCCACACCGCCTGCCGCGATCAGGGGGATTCCGGTGAGGCCGCGCGCGGCGGCGAGCAGCGCCGTCGTCGTGACGTCCTCCGGCGCCGCGGCCTGCCCGTGGCTGGCGCGGTGCCCGCCCGCCTCGGTGCCCTGGACCACGATCGCGTCCGGCGCGAGCTCCGCGGCGGCGGCGACCTCCCCCGCGCTGGTGGCGTTGAGGACGACGGCGCTGCCCGCCTCCCGCAGCCGGGCCACGTCCGCGGCACTCGGCAGGCCGAACGTGAAGGAGACGAGCGGGACCGGGTGGGTCAGCAGGTGCGCGATCTTGACGCGGTACTCGTCGTCCGTGAACTCCCCCGGCTCCGGCGCGGGCACGCCCAGCTCGGCGGCGAGCGGCGCGAGGGCGCGGGCATACGCCGCGAGGTCCCCGGGGTCCGAGGGGTCCCGCTCGGGGACGAACAGGTTCACGCCGAAGCGGTCGGTCTGCGCGGCGACCTCACGGATCTCCGCCGCCATCGCCTCGGTGGTCTTGTACCCCGCAGCCAGCATGCCCAGCCCGCCCGCGCGCGCCACGGCCACCGCGAGCGCCGGCGTGGACGGCCCGCCCGCCATGGGTGCCTGGACGAGCGGCACCTGCAGATCGGTCAGTGGATTCGTCACGGGGTCTCCTTAGACTGGGCGGGTGTCCGCCTCCCATGATGCTCTCCCCACCCCAGCCCCGTCAGCCGCCGACGACGCCGCCCGCCCCGTCATCAAGGTCACGGGCGTGGTGCTGCGCCGCACCTCGGACGGCCACGTGCTGACCGTGCGCAAGCGGGGCACCCGCATGTTCATGTTCCCCGGCGGCAAGCCGGAGGCCGGTGAGACCCCGGTGGAGACCGGGATCCGCGAGGTCCGGGAGGAACTGGGCGTCGAGCTCACCGCCGCAGACCTGACCCCCGTGGGCGAGTGGCACTCGGACGCCGCGAACGAGCCCGGCCACGGTCTGCACAGCCACGTGTTCCTGAGCACCCGTCCGCTCACCGCCACCCCGGAACCGGCCGCGGAGATCGAGGAGCTGCGCTGGCAGCCGCTGGACGGTGTGGAGGACGTCCCGGACCTGGCACCGCTGGCCCGCTGGGACGCCCTGCCCGTGGTGCGGGGGCTGGGGAACTAGCCGCGGGGCCCGGCTCCCGGGTCTGCACCCTCCGGGGCAATTTGGCCCGTGTTCTCCAGCATCTGCACGCGGGCCTTGCGGCACAGGAGCTGCATGACCGTGAAGACCGTCGCAGACATGGCCGTGTTGACCACGTAGTACCACCCGAACTCGCGATGGGGGACAACGAGGATGATCAGCGCCGCAAACCCCAGGAAGCAGAAGAAGTACACCAGCCACGCCACCACCGCGCGCCCCACGGTGTGCGGATAGTAAGGATCGGCCCGCACGATCTCTCGGCGGCGGGCCTGCTGTGGCGAGAGGTTCCCCCGGTCACCGTTCGCTGTTCTGGGGTCGCCCGCCGTGCCGTGGCCGGGCGTAAATTCCGTGCCGGACATGTCCGCACCTCGCATCGTGTGCTCGTCTCACCGGGGCCCTCCCGGACCTCCACCGTGGCAACCGGCGCGGGGGTCGGACAATGGCCCAGCGACCAGACTCGCACCACCCCACACCGGGCAGCGACTGCCGGGCACCCGGGCCGCGGTCTCCGCCCCGACTCCGCCCAGGAACGGGATCCGCGACCACCACCTCCCTGGATGCGCCGAACGCCGTTCCGCGTGCGCTCAGGTGCGACGCATCACCGTGGCCGGGTCCACGGGGACCTCGCCCCGGGAACCGACGGCAGCGGCGTCGTCGTCCGTGAGACCCGGGAGGGTGATGTCTCCGAAGGGCTCGGGGCCCGTGATCCCGAGGTCCGCGCGGGGGACGGCGTGGGTGTCCTGGCTGCGGTCGTCCACCGGCGCGCGCAGCAGGGTGGCGGTGGCCCAGCCGTGGGTGAGGAGGTAGTGGTCGCTGTCCGGTTCCTCCGGCCCGGTCTCCGCGCTGTAGGTCACCGCGATGTGCTTCGCGTCTCCGCGGCCAATCTGCGCCTGGACCGCCCCGAAGCTCGCTAGCCGGGCGGGTTTCAGCCCGCGCAGCCGCGCCGGGGGGACGTCCGGCACGTTGAGGTTGAGGACCCACTCGTCGAAGGGACGCTGCTCCCAGCGCTCCAGGGCGTAGCGGGTGACCAGCAGGGACGTGTCCCAGTGCTGCGGCGCGCCCGAGGTGGTGGACACCGCGATGCCCGGGATCCCGTGGGAGGCGGCCGTGAGCACGGCGCCCACGGTTCCGGAGTGCAGCGTGGCCCGTCCGGTGTTCGCGCCCAGGTTCACCCCGGAGAGCACCATGTCCGGGCGCCGGCCGAACGCCCCGTAGGAGGCCAGGAACGCGATCAGCGCGGGTGCCGCCTTCACCCCCGTGCACTCCACGCCCTCCGGCATGTCCGGGGGATCGGCGGGCACCAGGGCGATCCGCCCGTCGATCTCCTCGCCGGACAGGGACGCGCTGGCACCCGAGTACTCCTCGGCGGGGGCCGCCACCGTGACGGTGTGCCCGCGCTCCAGCGCGGCCCGCGCCAGGACCGCCAGGCCGGGGGACGAGATGCCGTCGTCGTTGGTGACCAGGATGTGCATGGAGTCCATGGTGGCACGCGGCCCACCCCCGGACCAGGGCGGATCTGCGCGGGAACGGGTCTCAGGAGAGGGTGCGCACCGTGATCTGACGGGCGAACTTCTCGATGGTCGTGCGGTTGCCCGTGCCCAGGCCGCGGCGGGCCACGTTCAGCGCCCCGGCGGAGGCACCGAGCGCCACCGCGTCCACGAGCTCCAGCCCGCGGGCCAGGCCCACGGAGATGCCCGCGGTCATGGAGTCGCCCGCGCCGCGGTGGTCCAGCGGGGTGATCGACGGCGCGCAGACCTCCCGCACCTGCTCCCGCTCCACGAGCAGCGCCGGGTCCTTCGCGCGGGACACCACGACGGCGCCCGCTCCCCGCTCCACGAGAGCCCGCCCGGCAGCCACGAGGGACTCCGGGGTGCCGTCCGAGCCGAGGTCCAGGTCCCGGATCTCCTCGTGGCTGATCTTCAGGACGTCCACGCGGGCGTCCACCGCCGCGAGTGCGGGCGCCCCGCTGAGGTCCGCGACCACGGTGGTCCCGGCGTCCCGGGTGTCCCGGATGAGGCGGGCGTAGAACGACGCGGGAACCACGTCCCCGGGTTCGGAGCCGGTGACCGTGAGGACGTCCGAGGCCAGGGCGTCCACGAACGCCGTGCCGTAGAGGTCGTCGAGCTCGTGCCGGGAGAGCTCCGGCGGGGGCATGTGGGCCAGGACCTCCCGGTCCTCGCCGCGCAGGTCGTAGACGTAGCCCCCGTTGCCGTACCCGTAGCGCACGGCGTTGACCTGCATGCCGAGCCCGTCCAGCATGGAGCGGATCAGCGCCCCGAGCTCCCCGCCGAAGGGACCGCTCACGGACACGTCCGCGCCCAGCGACCCCGCCATACGTGCCACCCACAGCCCCTGCCCACCGGGGTGCATGTGCACGTCCGACTCGTGCGCGCTGCGGTTGCGGTGGGCCGCTGGCTCAGTGATCTCGGTGATCAGCAGCGGCGTGGGAACCAGGACGGAGAGGCGCGGTGCGGCGCCGGAACGGGTGTCGGTCACGCACGAAAACTACCCCACGGGGATGCTGGTGAACAGGTGCCCGAGGTGCCACGATGAAGGGATGAACGCCACCGCACCGATCCGCATCGTGGAGGGTCAGGCCGCCAGCGAGCACACCCTCCAGGCACTCCGGGCGTACTTCGGGGAGCTCGACCACCGGATCGACGGTGGCTTCGACCCCGGACTCACGGAGGTCACCGGCCCCGAGGACGTCACCCCGCCCCACGGCGACTTCCTGCTGATGACGGACCTTGTCACGGGCGAGGTGATCGCGTGCGGTGCGGTCCGCCGGGTGGACGAGGACCGGGTGGAGCTGCGCCGGATCTGGGTCACCCCCGAGCACCGCGGCCGGGGCCACGCCCGCACGCTGGTGCGGGCCCTGGAGAACAAGGTGCGTGCCTTCGGCGCCTCCACCGCGGTGGTCTCCCTCAACCCGGAGATGACCGAGGGCATCGCCATGTTCCGCAACCGCGGGTACGAGCCCGTGGAGTCCTTCCACCACACCACCACGGCCTCGGTGTTCCTGGCGCGGCAGCTGTAGGAGTCGTCGCGACCGGGCTGGGGGCGGTTCCCGGCGGCGTCGCCGTCCCTACTTCCGGGCGTCCCGCGTCTTCTTGTCGTTCGCCTTCTCGACGGCCGCCACCAGTTCGGCCTTGGTCATCTCCGAGCGCCCCTTGACGTCCAGCTCCCGGGCGATCTCGTAGAGGTGCTCCTTGGAGGCGTTCGCGTCCACTCCCCCGGCGGTGTCCTCCGCGTTCAGCCCACCCTTTTCCGCACTCTTGTCGGAGGGCCCGTTCTGCTCCTTGGGCTCCCAGTGGTCCCCCACCTTCTCGTGGGTGTGCTTCACGGCGGCCCACGCGGTGCGGGCGGCGCGGGCATCGTCGTGGTACTCGTCCTCTGCGGAGTCCCAGGTCTGCGCGAACGTGTCCTGGGCCTTCTGGTCCGAGCGCTGCAGCGTGGACGGGATCTCGTCCTGCTGGGCGCGGCCGTCTCCGGTGGTCTTGGGCACGGGGTCCTCCTGTCGCGATTCGGTCTTTGGGCACCACCCTGGCACGGCCGACGACGCCGCGGCACCCCCTGCCGCGATCACCCTTCCGCCTTGAGCGGAACACGCTCAAGTTTACTGCTCTGAGACCTGGCACTCCCACTGGGAGAGTGCTATCTTTTCAGTAGTTGAGTCATAGGGACTCAAGAAACGTGATGGCTCCAGGTCCGGGCAACCGATGGGACAGCGGGGCACACCACGGATGTGACGCACAGGAAGGAATGACCGTCATGGCTGCTTTCGATCCGTTCTCCGAGGTCCAGAACTTCGCCAACCAGATGCTCTCCACCCGCAACGGGCTGGAGCAGATGCCCATGGACCTCTTCCGCCGGGGAGCCAACTACTACCTCGCCGCGGACCTGCCGGGCATCGACCCCACCAGCGTGGACGTGGACGTGGACGGCCAGCTGCTCACCATCCGCGCGCAGCGCCGCCTGCCCTCCGCGGAGAAGGACACCAAGTGGATCGTGCGCGAGCGCCGCAACCACTCCTTCGTGCGGCAGCTGAACCTGGGCCAGGGCATCGACACCGAGAACATCACCGCCTCCTACGACAACGGCGTGCTCACGGTGACCATCCCGGTCTCCCCCAAGTCCCAGCCGCGCAAGATCCAGGTGGCCACCGGCCAGAGCCAGGACGGCGTGGTGCTGGAGCACGGCGGGCAGTCCGGTGAGGACGCTCAGAAGTCCGGCGAGGGCTCCGAGAGCTGAGCGGCTCCGTCCGGCCCGGCAGGCGATGCCGGTGCACGCAGAAGGCCCGCGGCAGGTCCCGCGGGCCTTCTGCATGCCCGGAGTCCGGCACCGCGAGTCCACCGGGATGGGCGGGTTCGCACGCGGTGGCGCGAACGACGGGACCGTGCCCGCCCGGTCTACAGGGAGAAGAAGAACCGGGTCAGGTGGAAGAACACCGGCGCGGCGAAGATCAACGAGTCCAGCCGGTCCAGGATCCCGCCGTGCCCGGGGATGGACGCCCCGAAGTCCTTGATGCCGCGGTCCCGTTTGAGGCTGCTCATCACCAACCCGCCCACGAACCCCAGCAGGCAGGACACGAGCGCGAGAACCCCGGCCTGCCAGGGGGTGAACGGAGTCAGCCACCACAGCCCGGCCCCGAGTGCGGTGGCGGAGAGGACACCGCCCACGAAGCCCTCCCAGGTCTTGTTGGGGCTGACGGTGGGGGCGATCCGGTGCCTGCCCGTGGTCTTGCCCCAGAGGTACTGCAGGACGTCCGAGCCCTGCACCACGACCACCAGGAACAGCAGCAGCGAGCCGGCCTCCACGCCCCCGGCACCCACGGGTGACCCGTCTGCCGCCTCCTTGCCACTGTGGACGGCCACGGGGAGCTGCAGCACGGCGGGCAGGTAGCTCAGTGCGTAGACGCACACCATGAGCCCCCACTGGGCCAGGGCGGCACGGTGCAGGAAGGACTCCGTGCGCCCGGACAGCGCCAGGAGCACGGGCAGGAAGAGGAACGCGTAGACGGGGATGAAGATGGCATACATCCCGTACCAGTGTTCCCACACGAACCAGAAGTGCAGGGGGCACAGCACGGCCATGGTCCACACCACCACCCGGCGGTCCCGCTCGCCCTCCGGCACCAGGTGGACGAACTCCCGCAGCGCCAGCAGGGAGAGCCCCAGGAACAGCAGCACCACGGCCGTCTCCCCGAGCGCCAGGCACGCCACGAGCACGCCCGCCATGAGCCACCAGGCGTAGATGCGGTGGCGCACGTTCAGGAGGGTGGCCCGCAGCCCCTCGGACCGGGCTCGGCGGTACAGCACCTCCGCGACCACGGTGGCCAGGACGAGGAAGACCAGCAGCCCGCCCACCAGTCGCCAGGACGGCGCCCCGAGCATCCCGATCTCACCCACGGTCCCCACCTCGTTCTCCGGCCGCCACCCGCAGCTGGGCGGAAACAGCACGCAGCCGGGTCACCACGGTCAGTGCGCAGCCCACCACCACGAGCACCAGCGTGCACCACAGCACCGCGCCGCGCGGCCACCCCCACCACGGCTCCGTGGCACCGAGCAGGATCCCCGCCATCAGCAGCCACATGCGACGCTGCTTGGGCAGCACCCCGCCGAACTGCTGCGCGCACCCCGTGCTCACGCCCAGTGTCCGCACGTACGCCGTGAGCACCGCGAGACTCCCGGCCAGCCACCCCAGCGTGACCCCGCCGGCCCACGACGACGCCGCATAACCCGCCCCCGCGAGCAGCGCCAGGTCAGAGACGCGGTCCGGCACTTCGTTGTAGAGCTCACCCGTGGGGGTCCGCAGACCGCCCTCCACGGCGAGCATCCCGTCCAGCATGTTGCACAGCAGCCGCAGGGGGATGCACACGGCGGCGAGCAGGAGGGCAAGGGTGCGGGCGGCGTCGTCCGCGTGGGCGGAGAGCACCAGGCAGGCGCAGCCCACGAGCGCTGTCACCACGGAGGCCACGGAGATGTGGTTGGGGTGAAGGCCCGCGCGCTGCAGAGCGCGCGCGGTGGCGGCGGCCCAGCGCGCGGACCGCTGCGGAATGGGCCGGCGATGGGGGTCGGGGGCAACCATGGGTTCTCTTCTCGCGGGATGTGAGCTGTGGATCCACGCCCATGGTGACACACGGGCGCCTGGATGGGATTGAATGTCCGCAGGGACGTGACCGCGACTCATCCGGGAGGCCACCGTGCACACCAGAACCCTCTGTCCGCGCCGTGCGGGCGGCTCCGATCCCACCTGGGACGACGCCGCAGGGCCCGCAGCCCACCGGGGCGCAGGTGGGGACGGACGCGCCAGCACCGGGTCCACGCACCGTGACGGGTGGCCGGGCGCGTCCCCGGCCGGTGGCGCTCACCATCGCGCCTCGGGGCTGGGCCGATGAGCGCGGCGGCGGGTACGGCGGCGAGCGCGGTGCGGGACCACGTGGTTGCCGCACTGTGGGGCTTCGCGGAGGCCACGGTGTTCTTCGTGGTCCCGGACGTGTGGCTGTCCGCGGTGGCCATGCGGCGTCTGCCCCGCGGGCTCGCGTGCGCCGCCTCCGCCACGGCCGGGGCGCTGGTGGGCGGAGCCGTGGTGCACCGCTGGGGCGCCAGGGCGCCCCGGGGGGACTCCGCCCGCGCCCTCACGCGGATCCCCGCGATCTCCGCAGCCATGGTTCGGGGCGTGGAGCGGGAACTCGCCGAGCAGGGCTTCACCGCCGTGCTCCGGGGACCGTTGCGCGGGACCCCGTACAAGATCTATGCGCGCACCGCCGGGCTGCGCGGGGATTCCCTGCCCCGCTTCCTCGCGTGGTCCGTCCCCGCTCGCGCACCGCGGTTCCTGGTGGTCACCGCGGCAGTGGCCGCTCTCGACGCCGCCCACTCCCGGCTGCGCCCCCGGGCGCCCGGCTGGGTCCGCTGGGTCGTCTTCGGTGCGGGGTGGAGCGCGTTCTACGCGTGGTACTTCCGCACGGTGGGCCGCCGGTGAGGTGACTGACCCGCAAACACATGCACCTCCCTGCCACTTCTTTTCCACTCGCCCCTGCGTCTGGTGACGAGAGGGCGAACCGCGGCATCGCACGGTGATGCAGGCCCGGTCAGCGGCCCATCCAGCGCACCACCCGGTCCAGGTCCTGGATGGCCCGGGAGGACCACACCATCAGCGCGTACACGTGCGGGCCGCCCTCGCAGACCACGGTGGTGGTGTCCACGCCCGCGCGCACCAGGTCCGTGACGAACTCCAGGGTGTCCGGGCAGAGCATGTCCCGGTCCCCCTGCAGCACGAAGGTCCGGGGAAGCCCGCTCAGGTCCCCGAAGGCGGGGCTCACCACGGGATCGGTGACCTCGCGGGTCCCGGCCCACCAGCGGGCGGCCGCCCGGGGCCCCTCGGTGTCCAGCATGTGGTCCGCGGCCCGGTAGTTCTCGATCTCAGGATTGCTCACGCTCGCGTCCACCCACGGGGATATCAGGATCAGTCCTCCGAGTGCCCCGCCGGTGGACGGCGCCGCCCCGGGTGCCGCCTCCCTGGACGCCGCCACCCCGGGTGCCGTCCGCCCGGGCGTGGACGCCGCGGCGTCGCGCAGACCCATGGCCTGAGCCACCGCGAGACCACCGCCCGCAGAGTCCCCGGAGACGAAGACCCGCTGGCCGAGCGAGCGGGCGAGCTCCCACACGCCGTCGGCGAGCGCGAGCGCCTCGTCCACCGTGTGTTCGGGAGCCAGACCGTAGCCCGGGACCAGCACCGTGGCGCCGGTGCGGCGGATGAGCGCCTCGACCCAGCGCCAGTGCGTGGTGGACACCGGGTGCACGTACGCGCCGCCGTGCCAGTGGACCACCACGGGTGCGTCCTCACGGGCAAACGGTGCCCGGGGGCGCGCGACGACCACGGGCCGCCCGGCCACCTCGACCCGCTCGAACTCCACCCGCCGGTGCATGCCCCTGTGGGGTGCGGCCTCCGGCCGTTGCCTCCCGAGCGAAGCCCGCAGCGTTGCCTCGGACTCCCACACGTTCGGCAGCACACGCAGGCCCTGGTCGGTGACGCGCAGCGCGGGATCCGCCCGCACCAGGGTCACGTCCACGGACGGTTCCGGGTCGCCGGTCGCGGTTCCCGCCCGGCGGGCTTTGCGCAGCGCCCGGATCTGCTCGGTTGTGGCGGGAGCGGCAGGCTCCGCGCGGCGACGGCCCGTGGGCCGGGCGGGCGAAGCGGGGCCCTGCGCCCCGCGGGCGCGGGCGGCGTCGGCATCGGGGGCGCCCTGGCCGGAAGTGCTGTGGGCGGAGGTGTCCAGGTGTCGTGCCACGGGGGTCTCCTGCGGGGGTCGGAGAAGGGGGTGCGGTGGCCCGCCGCGGGCAGTGGGCAACCCCTGGGATGCTACGCCAGGAGCGGGGGTCCCCCCGCGCGGCAGGCAGCGCGAGGCGCCGGGTGTGAGAGACGGACGACGCCGCCCGATCACCCCACGTAGCGCGCCCGCACCTCCTGCGGGAGCATGCCGCCGCCGGTGAGCCAGGCCAGGTGGATGGCCCCGGCCGGAAGCTCACCGAGCCCCGCCGCCGGGGTGGGATCGGTGCGGGAGGGTGCGGCGTCGTCGGACGTCGAGACGGAGGCCGCAGCGTGCGGCGCGGCCACCCGGCGGACCGCCTCCAGGGCGGAGGCGGCCGAGGGCTCCACCACCACGTTCTCGGTGGCGTGCAGGGCCCGGACCTGTTCCAGCATCTGCTCGTCCGAGGCGGTGACGTACCCGGCGACCAGCCCCTGCACGGCGCGGCCCACGAAGCCCGAGGGCCGCCCCACGGCCAGCCCGTCCGCCACGGTGCGGGTGCTCAGCCCGAGCTCCGCCACGGAGACCTCGTCGTGCCGCCCGGTGAACACTCCCAGCAGCATGCAGGGCGCCTGGGTGGGCTCCACGAACACGCAGTGCACGGCGTCCCCGAACTCCCGCTTGAGCCCGTAGGCCACGCCACCCGGGGCGCCGCCGATCCCGCACGGGAGGTACACGCACAGGGGGTGCTCGGCATCCACCGTGATGCCATGCTCCGCCAGCTGCCGGGCCACGCGGTGCCCGGCCACGGCGTACCCGGCGAAGAGGCTGAGCGAGTGCTCGTCGTCCACGAAGTGCACGGTGTCGTCCAGCGCGGCCGCCTCGCGGCCCGCCGCCACCGCCTGCGTGTAGTCCGTGCTGTGCTCCACGACCTCCACGCCCCGTGAACGCAGCAGGTCCTTCTTCCACTGCTGCGCGTGGGTGGACATGTGCACGGTGGCCTGCAGCCCGAGTGCTGCGGAGATGATCCCGATGGACAGCCCCAGGTTTCCCGTGGAGCCCACCACCACGCGGTGCCCGCCCAGCAGCCGGCGGAACGGCTCTGAGGCGAACACGGTGTACTCCGGCAGGTCCTCGGCTGGGGTGGTCGCTGGATCCGGGAGCAGCCCGTGGGCCACCGCGAGGGTCTCCGCGAGCTGGAGCACCTCGTGCACGCCGCCGCGGGCCTTCACGGAACCGCTGACCGGGAGGATGTCGTCACGCTTGAGCAGCACCCGCCCGCCGACCCCCGCGTCCTCCTGCCACGCCGGGGCGGCCTGCAGCGGGGATTCGATGAGCCCGCCCGCGGCCGCTGTCTCCGGGAAAGTCTGCGCGATCCAGGGGCGGAACCGTTCCAGACGGGCGGCGGCGTCTGCCACGATGGCCGGGTCGATGCCGGAGGCCGCCAGGCCGCTCGCGGTGTCGGTCACTGCGGGGTTCCACCAGGTGAGGGGCTCCTCGCGGGAGAGCCGGTCGGTGAGGTCAGTCATGTCGCATCTCCCTGTGGTGGGCGGCCAGTGGCACGAGTGCGGGGGCGCTGCTCCTCGTCACCGTGACGGCGTTCCGCGAGCTCCCCGGACGTGGTCACGCAGAGACGCCGGAGCCTTCCGCGCTCGCCCTGATCGTAGAACACCCGCCTTCCTCCGCGGCCCCTCTCACCCGGCCCGGCGCCGCTCGCCCTCCGGGCGTGTCGCATGGATCGTAAGGGCCGCCAGCAGACCAGTCACACCCGCGCCCAGGGTGAGCAGGAACCCGTGCCGCGGCACCACCGCCAGGACACCGCCCAGTGCCGAACCGAGGGAGACCCCCAGCACCAGGCACGTGGTCAGCAGGGTCATCACGCTGGCGATCCGGTGCGAGGGCGCCACCTGCTCCCCGCGGGTGTACGCGCTCACGAGCATCGAGCCCACCCCCAGGCCGGTCAGCACGAACAGGACCCCGAGCAGAAGGGGACCGGGGACGGTGAGCAGCACGAGCGACGTCGTGCACACCAGCAGCGCACCCGCCGCCACCCGCGCGGCCAGCGGGAGCCGGTGCGGCAGGCGAGAGACCAGCACGCTCGCCAGCGCACTGCCCACCCCCATGCACCCGTAGACGACACCCGTGTACGCCTCCGTGCCGCGCACGGCGTTGATGGCGGTGAGCGCCGTCTGGGTGGAGCCGAAAACCGTGCCCACGCACAGGCACGCGAGCATGGGCGGCAGGACCGAACGCCAGCGGATCCGGCCGGCCGCACCGGCAGTGGTCTCCGAGGGCTGCGCGTCCACCGTGAGCCCGCGCTCCGCCAGCAGGTACGCGACGAAGCACCCCTGCCCCACCACAACCCACACCATGAGTGCCACCAGTGCGGGGTTCGGGCCGATGGTCCCCACCAGCAGACCGGCGATCACGGGGCCCAGGATGAACCCGACCTCGTCGCACGCGGTCTCGTAGCCGAGCGCCCTGCTCACGAGCCCCGGCAGACGACGACGCCGCGCGAGCGTGGACCAGCGTGCCCTCGCGATGGCGCCCACCTGCGGGTTGGCGGAGCCGATCACGGCGGCGCACACCAGAACCAGGCCCTGCGGTGCGCCGTGCAGCACCACCGTCAGCAGTGAACCCATGCCGATCAGCTGGACCGCCGTGGCCCCCACCATCACGGGCAGGGGACCGAAGCGGTCCACCAGCCGGCCCACCAGGGGTGCCCCGACCGCGGAGCCGAACCCCGCGGCGGCCACGGTCAACCCCGCGAGACCCAGCCCGAGGCCCGCTCCGCTCACGTAGAGCAGCAGCCCCAGCTGCACCGTGGCCGCGGGCAGCCGCCCGATCAGGGCGGTGACGAGGAAGGGCCAGCCACCCGCAGCGGGCAGGGACGTGCCGGCACCCGGGGACGGGCGCGAGGCCGGGCACTCGGCGCCGGACCGGGGGGCGGGGTTGGGGTCC
>NZ_JAUMTZ010000004.1:122161-263080 GCF_030530945.1 Kocuria sp.
GGCGGGTGCGGCGGGCGCGGGCGGCGTCGTCCGGGAGGGAGAACCGGAGTCGGACGGAGGCGGCGTGGCGGTCATGAGGTGCTCCAGGGTAGGACGGACACCCGCGCGCCCGGCCTCATACGCGGTCAACCCACTGACAACGCCCCTGATGCTACCGGGATGACCGCGGCGTCCAGACTCCTGCGCGTGTGCGGGGCAGCCCCCGACGCTTTCTGGTGGAGCAAATGCACCCGGAGCCGCCCAAAACCGCATGTGCTCAGTTATTGCAACGAAGAGCGGCACGGGTAGGACGGCAGGCGGGGTGGCTGGATGGATGACCGGGCGCGCATTCCCAACACCTCTGCACGTCAGACCTACCCGTATTGTGCCTTGCATCACATACTGGGCGCATGACGAACACAGCACAGGACCCCCGCCACATCGTGGTGGTGGGTGCAGGAACCGCAGGATCCATCGTCGCCGGGCGCCTGGCTGAGGCCGGGCACCGCGTCACCCTCCTGGAGGCCGGGGGCCAGGACACCAATCCCGCCATTGCCCGGCTCGCGCGGCTGGGAGAGCTGTGGCACGGCCCGGAGGACTGGGACTACTTCACCGTCCCGCAGGAGCATGCTTCCGGCCGGGTGATCCACTGGCCCCGCGGCCGGGTGCTGGGCGGGTCCCACGCCCTCAACGCGGCCATCTGGGTGCGCGGCAATCCCCTCGACTACGACGACTGGGCCGCGGCGGGCTGCGACGGCTGGGCCTGGCGCGACGTCGCCCCCGTGTTCGAGGCCCTGGAGGCCTACGAAGGACCCACCAAGGAGGACGACGCCGCCGCGCCCCGCGGTACCGCCGGCCCCGTTCCCGTGGTGGGCAGCTACGAGCGCAGCCCGATCTTCGACGCGATCATCGAAGCGGCCGAGGCCGTGGGGGTGCCGCTCAACCCGGACTACAACGAGGGCGCCCAGGACGGCGTCTCGCAGGAGCAGCTGACCGTGCGCAACGGCAGACGCGTGACCACCTACATGGCCTACGCGAAACCGTGGGTGGACAGTGGCGCCATCGAGGTCCGGACCGGCGTGGTGGTGGAACGCCTGGTGGTCGAGGACGGCCGGGTGAGCGGGGTGCAGCTGCACCGCGGTGAGAACGTGGATGTGGAGGGCATCTCGGCCTCGGAGCCCACGGGCCGCAACCGCACGGACGGCGAGGTGCTCGAGGCGGACGAAGTGGTCCTGTGCGCGGGTGCCCTGGACAGCCCCAAGATCCTGATGCGCTCGGGGATCGGGCCGGCGGAGCACCTGCGGGAGGTGGGGATCGAGCCGGTCCTGGACCTGCCCGGCGTGGGTGAGAACCTTCACGACCACCTCCTGGTGCCGGTGATCGCGGAGGCCACCGCGCGGACCATCGAGCACCCGGGGGACGAGATCGCGGCCACCCAGACGCACCGGTTCTGGCGTTCCACGGCGGAGCAGGACCGCCCGGACACCCAGCCCATCCACTTCTGCGTGCCCATGTACGACGACTGGATGGAGGGTCCCGCCAACGCGTTCACCCTGCACTCGGGTCTGGTGCGTCCGTACTCGCGAGGTCGCATCACGCTGACCGGCCCCTCCAGCACGGATCCGGCCCGGTACGACCCGAACATCTTCGCGGACCCCCGGGACCGGGAGGCGTTGCGGGCCTCCTTCCGTCAGGCGCGCGAGATGGCCCGAACCGCACCGCTTGCCGAGGAGTGGGGCGCGCGGGAGGTCTACCCCGGACCGGAGGTCACGGGCCAGGCGTCCGAGGACGCCTACATCGACCGCTCGGTGACCACCTACCACCACCAGGTCGGGACGTGCCGCATGGGTGCGGACGAGATGGCCGTGGTGGACCCGACCACTCTGAAGGTGCGCGGCATCGAGGGGGTTCGTGTGGTGGACGCCTCCATCATGCCGTTCGTGACCACCGGCAACACGAACGCCCCCTCCGCGATGATCGGGGAGAAGGGGGCGCGGATGCTGCTGGGTGAGTGACCCCGCCCTCGACGCCGCCCGCTCGCCCCCAAAACCCCAGGCGAGCGGGCGCCGTCACAGGAGGCGCGCTACATTTGGGCCCTCCCGGGATGAGGCGTTCAACCATCCCCCTCTGGCCCAGGAAAGGCAGCCACCATGTCGGACACCGCGCTCATCGACGTGCACGCGCACTTCGTCACCCAGGACTACGTCGCAGCAGCTCGCGCCGCCGGGCACGAGCACCCGGACGGGATGCCGGCCTGGCCGAGCTGGTCCCTCACGTCGCAGCTCGAGGACATGGACCGCCGTGGCATCGCACACGCGGTGCTCTCCATCTCATCTCCCGGCGTTCACTTCGGGGACGACGACCGGGCCGCGGAGCTCGCTCGAGAGCTCAACGATGAAGCCGCCGCGATGGTGACCGCACACCCGGATCGGTTCTCGTACTTCGCGTCGCTCCCGGTTCCTGACGTCGAGGGGGCAGTCCAGGAGGCGGCGCGCGCCCTGGGCAGGAAGGGGGCGGTGGGGGTGGTCCTCGAGTCCAACGCGCACGGACAGTACCTGGGTGACCCGTCCCTGGACCCCCTCTGGGCGGAACTCGATGCCCGGAATGCGGCCGTGTTCGTGCATCCCACCTCACCTGCCGACTGGGAGGAAACGGCCCTCGGCCGGCCCCGCCCCATGCTGGAGTTCATGTTCGACAGCTCCAGGAGCATCGTCGACCTCGTGTTCGCCGGCGTTCTGGACCGGTACCCCAATCTGCGGGTGGTTGTTCCCCACTCCGGGGCGACGCTGCCCATTCTGTCCGACCGGATTGCCATGTTCCAGCGTGTGTTCGGGTCCGGCACCGGGGCAATGCCCTGGCACGAGGCGATGCAGCGGCTGTGGTTCGACACGGCGGGCACACCCTTCCCCACGAGTGTGCCGGTCCTGACCGGAATGGCCGGCACCGAGCACCTGCTGTACGGCAGCGACTCGTGCTGGACCCCGGCAAACGGGGTCGACGCGCAGATCGCCGCCATCGATGCCGCCGTGCCGCCGCACGGAGCCGGGAGCTGGCGGGAGCTCACCACACGCAACGCTCGGCGGCTGTTCGCCCGATAGCCGAGACGCGGCCATGAGCCCGTTCCTCGGGCTGGGCTCTCACCCCGCAGGTTCCCTGCCTCCCACCGAACGCATCCCTGTCATGGGGTGCGTCAAGGTGAGTCGTGGCCCGCAGCAACGAGCAACCGGTACATGAGAGCACCCCCTGCCACCAGTGGCAGGGGGTGCTTTCATCCGACGGCTGGTCGCCGTCCGAAAAACTGTGATCAGGAAATCACGGTGATGTTCGTGGCCTGCAGGCCGCGATCGCCCTGCTGCACCTCGAACTCCACCTTGTCGCCCTCGTTGAGCGAGCGGAAGCCGCCGGAGTTGATGCCGGAGAAGTGGGCGAAGACGTCGTCAGAGCCGTCCTCGGGGGCGATGAAACCGAAGCCCTTGTCGGCGTTGAACCATTTGACGGTGCCAGTAGTCATGTCAGACCTGCCTTTTCTGGAAGAAAGTGAGCTCATCCCGAATTTCGGGGGCTCGGCGTTGCGATGCTTGCCATGAACGTTTCTTCAGAAAAACCGCCGCACCGTGGATGGTGCGTGATGCTTAAAATACAAAAACGAAACTTCAACAACTGATGTCCAACGTACTGTCTGCGTCTCGCAGGGTCAACCGGGGGTGGGCCGCAGCCCCGCGTGCCGCAGGCCGTGTCAGGTGCCCGCGGCACACAGGAGGCGGGGCGTTCTCAGGCCTGCTCCGTGGCGAACGGGTAGTCCACGTACCCCTTGGGCCCACCCAGGTAGAAGGTCCTGGGATCCGGGGTGTTCAGCTCCAGACCGTCCCGCCAGCGCTCCACGAGGTCCGGGTTGGCGATCAGCTCACGGCCCACCATCACACCGTCCGCGAGGTCCGCGGCCATGACGTGCTCGGCCTCGGCCAGCTCGGTGTACTCGCTGAACCCGCTGTTGAGGTAGAACGCGCCGTCGAACTGACCGCGCAGCTCCTGGACGAACTCCCCGTCGACGTCCCGGTGCAGCACGGAGAGGTACGCCAGCCCCAGGTCCCGCAGACCGGAGAGCAGCGCGCGGTAGGTGGCGCGGACGTCGTCGTGGTCGTCCTCCACCGCGCCCTGGACGTTGTGCTCCGGCGAGATGCGCAGGCCCACGCAGTCCGCTCCGACCTCCTGGGCGACGGCGCGCACCACCTCCACCACGAAGCGCGCCCTGTTCTCGGGCGAACCGCCGTAGCCGTCCGTGCGGTGGTTGGCGGAAGGCGCCAGGAACTCGTGGAGCAGGTAGCCGTTGGCGCCGTGGATCTCCACGCCGTCGATCCCGGCGTCCACCGCCCGGCGGGCCGCGGAGACGAACTCCTGGCGGATGCGCGGCAGCTCGTCGGCCTCCAGGGCGCGGGGCACGGGGATGGGCTGCTTGCCGCTGGGCACGTGGGTCTGCTGGTCGATGCCCACGGCACTCGGGGCCTCCGGGGTGGTGCCACCCGTGAGCTCAGGGTGGGACACGCGCCCGGCGTTCATGACCTGCATGAACACCACCCCGCCCTTCTCGTGCACGGCTTCGGCCACGCGGGACCACCCGAGGGCCTGCTCCGCGGTCTCGATCCCGGCCTGGCCCCAGAACCCGCGGCTCGTCACGGCCGGGAACGTGCCCTCGGTGACGAGCAGCCCCACGGAGGCGCGCTGCGCGTAGTACTCCACGTTCATGTCCTTGGGCACGCCGTCCTCGTCCGAGCGCATGCGGGTCAGCGGCGCCATGGCCACGCGGTTGCGGAGCTCGAAGGCTCCCACGGTGATGGGGTCGAACAGGGTGGGCATGAGGTGCCTCCATCGAAATCGGTGATGCCGCATCTTCGGTCGTGCAACACACTTCCTTAGCGCACCATTCCCGGGGAAAGCTTCTCCCGGCGCCCGTCCCGGCCCCGGCACGCCACCCGGCCACGCGGCGCTGCTCGTGGGGGGGGTGAGACAATGGAGGCCGATCCCCACACAGAAATGCAGGTACCCGCATGCCCGATTTCCACCCCCAGGAGGAGCTCACCACAGGTCAGCTGCAGGCCGTCGCGGACCGTGCGGCCGAGGCGGCGCTCCAGACCGAGCCCGAGCGACCCACCACCCGGCACGTCACCGGCGCGATCGCCGTGCTGGTGCTCTCCGCCCTGGTCATGATCCTCAACGAAACCGTTCTCACGGTGGCCCTGCCGCACCTCATGGCGGAGTTCCACGTGGGCGCGGACACCGTCCAGTGGCTGACCACCGGCTTCCTGCTGACCATGGCGGTGGTCATCCCCACCACCGGGTGGATGCTGCAGCGCTTCACCACGCGAGCCATGTTCACGGCCGCCCTGGGCTGCTTCCTGCTGGGAACGGTGCTCGTGACCTTCGCCCCCGCGTTCGGGGTGATCCTCGCGGGGCGCATCATCCAGGCGTTCGGCACAGCAGTCGTGCTCCCGCTGCTGATGACCACCACCCTCACCTACGTTCCCCCGCAGCACCGTGGCACCGTCATGGGGCTGAACTCCGTGGTGATCTCCGTGGCCCCGGCCATCGGCCCCACGCTGTCCGGGATCGTGGTGGGCGGTCTGGGCTGGCGCTACGTCTTCGGCCTCATGCTGCCGATCGCCGCGGTGGTGCTGGTCGTCGGGCTGCTCCTGCTGCGGAGCACCGGGGAAACCCGCGCAGTGCCCCTCGACGGATTCTCGGTGGCGCTCTCGGCCGTGGCCTTCGGCGGTCTCGTGTTCGGCCTGGGCTCCATCGGCGAACTGTTCCAGGGCGCCCTCTTCCCGCTGGCCGCGGTGGCCGTGGGCGCCGTCGTCCTCGCCTTCTTCATCCGGCGGCAGGTGCGTCTGCAGCGCCGGGACGACGCCGCCCTGCTGGACCTGCGCCCGTTCACCCGCCCCAACTTCCGACTCTCCGTGGCCATCGTGATGGTCTGCATGGCGGCCATGCTCGGCACCGTGATGGTGCTGCCCATCCTCCTGCAGAACGGCATGGGCATCGACGTCCTCACCGTGGGCCTGATCCTGCTGCCCAGCGGCCTGGTGCAGGGGGTCCTCTCCCCCGTGATCGGGCGCGTGTACGACAGGTACGGGCCGCGGCCCCTCGTGATCCCCGGCGCCGTGCTGCTCTGCGCGGGCCAGTGGTGGTTCGCCACCCTCACCCCGGACACCCCGGTGAGCGGGATCATCGCCCGCCACGTGGTCTTCTCGATCGGGATGGCAATGCTCATGACCCCGCTCATGACGGTCTCCCTGGGCTGCCTGCCCCGGAACCTCTACGGCCACGGCTCCGCGATCCTCAACACCCTGCAGCAGCTCGGCGGCGCCGCTGGCACCGCCCTCCTGGTGGCCGCGATGACCGTGGGCGCCTCGGTGGCCGCCCGCGGGGGTGCCACGGAAGCCCTCGCGGTGGTGGACGGCGCCAGGTGGGCCTTCGTGGTGGGCGGTGCCATCACGCTGGTGGCACTGGTGTGCGCCCCGTTCGTGCGCCCCCTCGACCGGGAGGACGAGCGCACCACCGTATGACATCCTCCCGCCGCACACCCTAGGCCGCCCCGTTGCTTCCCCCGCAGCGGGGTCGCCGCGCGGCGGTCCCTTCTCCGGAGCGGCCGCCGCGCGCAGCAGGGCTGCCGGGCACGGCGCCCGGAGGGTCAGCGGGAGATGACCTTGCTGGCCGCCACGGACTTGAGCCCCTCCACCCCGAACTCCAGGCCGAAGCCGGACTTCTTGATGCCGCCGAACGGGATGCGGGGGTCCACACCGCCGTGCTTGTTGATCCACACGGTGCCGGCCTCCAGGCGCTGGGCCACGGCCATCGCCTTCTCCGCGTCGGAGCTCCACACCGAGGCGCCGAGCCCCACGTCCAGGCCGTTGGCCATGGCGATGGCGTCCTCCACGTCCGCGTACTTCACGATGGGCAGGGCAGGGCCGAACTGCTCCTGGGTGACCAGGGGGTTGTCGTTGGGAAGGTCCGCCACCAGAGTGGTCGGGTAGAAGTAGCCGGGCTGCTCCTCCTGCGGGTCCCCGCCGATCAGTACCCGACCACCGCCGTTCCTGGCGTCCTCCACCAGACCGGCCACGATGTCGTACTGCTGCCTGTTCTGCAGGGGACCGAGCACGTTCTGCTCCTCGCGGCCGTTGCCCATGGGCATCTGACGGGCCACCTCCACGAGCGCCTCGCACACGGCGTCGTACACGTCCTCGTGGACGTACAGCCGCTTGAGCGCGGCGCACGTCTGGCCCGTGTTGATGAAGGCGCCCCAGAAGAGGCCCTCCGCGACGGCCCGGGGGTCGACGTCCGGGAGGACCACCCCGGCGTCGTTGCCGCCGAGCTCCAGGGTGAGCCGCGCCAGGCCGTCCGCGGCGGAGCGCATGATGGCCTGGCCGGTCCTGGTGGAGCCCGTGAACATGATCTTGTCCACGCCCTCGTGGGAGGACAGCGCTCCGCCCACCTCGCCGCCACCGGGGACCACGCGCAGGACGTCCGCGGGCAGCACCTGGTTGAGCACGTGCACGAGGCCCAGCACGGACAGCGGCGTGTACTCGGAGGGCTTGACCACCACGGTGTTGCCCATGCGCAGGGACGCCGCGACCTGCCACACGGTGATCATCATGGGCCAGTTCCACGGCCCGATGGCCCCCACCACGCCCAGGGGAACGTACTGCAGCTCCGCGTACCCGCTCTTGTCGTCCACGAGCACCTCGGGCTCCAGGGGGAAGTCCGCGCTGGCCCGCAGCCACGCCGCGCAGCCACCCACCTCGAACGCCGCGTTGGGGCCGTTCTTCACGGGCTTGCCCTGCTCGCGGGACAGCAGCTCCGCGAGCGCCTCCGCGTGGGACTCGACGGCGTCCGCGGCCCGGTGCAGGTACTCGGAGCGCTTCGCGTGGCCCAGCCCCGCCCACTCCGGCTGCACCGCGCGGGCGGCGGCCACGGCGTCGTCGAGCTCCGCGACGGTGGACTCGTGAGCGCGGCCGACCACCTCACCGGTGGCGGGGTCCAGGATCTCTCGGCCGGACGGATCGGTGATGGCGGACAGCAGGTCCTGGCAGGTGTGCACGGTGACTCCTTGGGAGTGGGGAGGCCGCGCGGGTGAGCGAGGCCGACTACGGCTATTGTGCCGTGGATCACTTATTTCTGATGCAGGGAGACGGCAGCCGCTCCCGTGTGACGACGCCCCACCACCTCTTCCGCACTCTGTCCACCTCACGCACGGGAGCCGTCACCGCACGTCCCGGGAGCAGTTCGGCGGCATCTCGCCCCTACAGTGTTCTCGGACCCCGCCGCCCGCCCGCGGGCGCAGCCCTCCGGCCCGCACCGTCGCGAGCCGGACCCCGACCCCGAAGGACGCCCATGCACGCCGATCCCAACGACATGAACGCCATCCGCGAGATGCTGCACGAGATCCTGCGCAACGACCCGGCCCCGCTGCACCTGGGCATGGAGCTGGGCGAGATCGAGCAGGGGCGGGTGAGCATGACCATGACCGTCTCGGACTTCATGGCCAACGGCCACGGCATCTGCCACGGCGGCTACCTCTTCACGCTCGCGGACACCACCCTGGCGTACTGCTGCGCCACCGCGGGCGCCCCGATCGTCACGCGCAACGCGGAGATCACCTTCACGGCCCCCGCCCACACCGGCCAGACCATCACGGCCACCGCCACGCGCCGGGTGAGCTTCGGCAGGAACCAGATCTGCGACGTCGTGCTGGAGGCCGACGGGCGCGTGGTCGCCTACTTCACCGGGCAGGGCACCACCCCGCCGGCGCCCAAGACCCAGGTCCAGGCCTGACCCAGGGACCGTGGACGCAGCGGCCCCCGCGACTCCCGGAAGGGTGTCGCGGGGGCCGCTGTGCGTCCGGACTCAGACCGCGGACCAGCCCCCGTCCGAGGGGAGGACTGCGCCGTTGACGTTCACGGCGTCGTCGCTCGCCAGGAAGCAGATGGCGGACGCCAGGTGAGCCGCGCTGGCCACCCCGGGCATGTTGGCCTGGACCGTGGCCAGCCGGGCGCCGCCGAACTGGGAGGCGTCCTTGGGGATCTCGATGCCCGTGGCCACGCCGCCGGGAGCCACCGCGTTGAAGCGCAGCCCGGACGTGGCGTACATGAACGCGCAGTTGCGGGTCATGCCCACCACGGCGTGCTTGGAGGCGGTGTAGGCGATGCCCGCCGCGGAGCCCCGCAGGCCGGCCTCCGAGGTCAGGTTCACCACGCTGCCGTGGCCCGCCTCCATCATGAGGGGCACCACGGCGCGGGTCAGGCGCATCATGGCCTCCACATTCACGGCGAACACTCGCTGCCACGTGGCGTCCGTGACCTCGTGGACCGGCGAGAAGTTGTCCATGATCCCGGCGTTGTTCACGAGCGCGTCGATCCGCCCGTCAGCGGCATCCAGAACCTTCTGGGACGCGTCCTCCCGTGTGAGGTCCGCGGTCACGGGCACCAGGTTCTCGCCCAGTTCCTCCGCGAGGCTCTTCAGCCCGTCCTCGGAGAGGTCCACCGCGACCACGCGGCCATCCTCCGCGACCACGCGCGTGGCCACGGCACGGCCGATGCCCGACGCCGCCCCGGTCACCACCACGGTCTGCCCCGCGAAGCGCTCGGGCGTGGCCTTCTCCACCCACTCGGCGTTGAGCATGGCGGGAGCAGCAGGATTCTCGGTCATGACGATCTCCTTCGATCTGGGGCCGCGGCTCCTCCGCGGCCGAGCGCCGGGCCGCGGGTGCGGCTCGGACGCGGTCCGTGCGGTGCACGGTGCGCCCGTCGCACACGGTTGCCTCTGCGGTGACGTCCTGGAGTCCTCGGGCGTCCACCTCGAAGGGGTTCCGGTCCAGCAGCACCAAGTCTCCCAGGAACCCCTCCGCAATACACCCCGTCCTGCGCAGCCGGGGCGCACCGGGAAAGGCGCCAGCAGCACGCACCCCTGCCCGACAAAAGTGGCGGATGTGTTGCTTCACGCGGTGCCCGCGAGACGGTTGTGGGGCGCGGAGGGGAGTGGTCGAATGGCGGTATGAGTGAAAACAGCATCTGGGATGCCCTGCAGAACGCCCGCGACAAGGCCAAGGAGCGCGAGGACGAGGAGAAGCAGCGCGTGGAGGACGCGGACAACCACGAGCAGCAGCGGGCGGCGAGCTCGCGAGTGGCGGCGCGCCAGGCCGTGCGCGAGACCCTGGACGACATCCTCGCCCAGCGCGAGGGCTGAGAGGTGCCGGGCACGGAACGCACGGGTGGGGACCAGACTGCCCGGGAACGCACCCTGGGGATGACCCCCGAGCAGGAACGGGAGTACCTCGCGGACGACCTCACCCAGCCGCAGCCCGCGGACGGCGGCATCGGCGCCATGACGGACATGCAGGACAGGGAGCCGGACACGAGCAACTAGGCCCGGTCACCCGTTCCACCCCACGCGGCGCACGCCGAGACGCGTCGCAGAATGCCCGGTCCCCTTGGCCGGGCATTCTCATGGCCCCGCCGGGATCGCGCCGCCCCGGGAAGCACTCGGACTCACCAGCCGACCGAGACCCCGGGAGGGTGCACAACCGATCACCTCACGCGTGCAGCGTCCCCACAAAGTCCCAGAACGTCCGTGCGGCAGCCGTGAGGGCATGCGCGAAGCCTTCCAAGTCTTCGCTCGTGTCCCGGCGGTGGTTCACGCAGAACTCGTAGCCGTCGGGCCACGCCGTGTAGGTGACCCCGAAGCCCTCGGCGGTGGTGGGGGCGAACGCGAAACGCACGATCCGGTCCGGCCCGCCGATGGACGTGGTGGACAGGAAGTCGTGGCGCACCGCGGCGAGCGCGGGTTCGTCGAAGAACACCGAGGGCTCGCCCAGTTCGCGGGCCATCATGGCGAGTCCCAGCAGGTGGCGGTCCACCCCGTGCGCACGTTTGCAGGCCTTGACCCAGTCGCGGTGGGCGTCCAGTGCCGCACGGAAGAGCTCTTCGGTGGCGGTGCCCTCGTGCAGGGCGTTCACGAAGGCCACGGCCTCCGGGGTCACGGGCCGCAGGCACTCGGTGCGTCCGGCCTGGAACTCGCGCATGTCCACGGCCTCGTACACTCCCCGCACCCCGCCGTACGCACTGACCTGGGCGAGGAGCATGATGAACTGCTGCGCGGCGTCGTCGCTGATGCGGAAGGGCAGCTCGGCGCGGTGCGGGCGGGGCGTGAACACGCGGTGCACGCCCAGCAGCGCGGCCTCGGAGCGGTAGCCCGCCACAGCTGCCACAAGCTCGTCGCGCAGGTCCGGGTCCAGCTCCCACGCGAGCGCCTCCGGCTCCGGCACTCCGGGGGCGAGCGGCTCGTCCGGCACCGGCGCATCCCGCAGCGCCCCGGCCACCGCGAGGATCGTGGCGCCGTCCACGGTGCTGTGCTCCACGAGCACCGCGAGCCAGTCGTCCTCCAGGCACACCTCGTAGGTGATGGGTTTGTACGCCCACGCGTGCCCCACCTCGAACGCCGCGCGCTCCAGGTGCTCCCCGACCGCCGCGCCCGCCTCCACCACGTTGACCACGAACAGCATGCGTGCGAGGCGGTCGTAGACCTCCGCGTTGTGCGCGTCCGCCGTCAGCCGGTCGAGCAGCGGGGCGGCCACCCCGCTGCCCAGGTAGGACAGCGCACCGAACGGCAGCTCCTGCTCCCGCGGCTCGTCCCGCTCGAGCACCGTCCGCAGGCCCTCGGCAATCGAGCGCAGGGGCAGCGGCTGGCGATCTGTGGTGCTGACGGGCAGCGCGTGCAGCCGCCCGCGGTGGATCACCCCGATCTCCACGGCCCCGCCCGCCGATCCCTCCGACGACGACGACGCCCGCCCCGGTCTGCGGATCTCGTCCCGTTCCGGGCGGGGGTGGCGGATGCCGCCGGTGAGGCACTCCCACTGGGTCATGTCCACGGGGTTGCCCCGCGGGTCCGTCTCCTGGGGTGTCTCCCCGCGCAGCTCGCGCAGGTGCACCCACGCGGCGCGGTGGACGAGTTCGGCGGCGCGCCCGAGGCCGGGAGCGCCGAAGTCCCCCGTGATCTGGAAGCCCACGCTGGTGGTCAGCGGCAGGGGCGTGCGCACCGTGAGGTAGCCGTCCAGCCACTCCCGGGAGAGCCAGCTGCGGCCCTGGGCGTCCTCCGAGCGGGCGAAATCCTCCAGGGCGGCCTGCAGGCGCGGGCCCTCCTCGGCACCGAAGCGCTCCGCGGCGCGACGGGTGCGCTCGAGTGCGTCCCGGTCCACGAGCGGTTCAGCGGCCGTGAGGAACCGGGCGAGGGTGTCCTCCAGGGGCGGGACGGGCAGCGGCTTCGCGCTCATGGGGTGTCCTTTCAACGGGCGGTCTCCTGCATCCCGCGCGGGTGCGGGTGCGCCGCGGGCCCACCGGTTCCCGTACCGGGCGCCGTGCGGAGCCGTGCGGTCAGCCGAGTTCGGCCTGGTACCTGTCGAGGGCGCGCCGCAGCCGCTGCACACCCTCGCGGATCTTCTCCGGACCGTGGGTCACGAAGGACAGCCGCATGGTGGACTCGTCCGCGTCGTGGGCGTAGAACGAGGCGCCCGGCACGAACGCCACCCCCTCCTCCACCGCGATCTCCAGCAGCCGGGCGGTGTCGATCCCGTGCCCCAGCCGCGCCCACAGGAACATGCCGCCGTCCGGGCGGGTGACCTGCGCCCCGGCGGGCAGGATCTTCTCCAGCTCGGCGTGCATGGCGCGGGCGCGCTCGGCGTAGACGGGACGGACCCGCTGCAGGTGCGCCTCGACGTCGGCGGTCTCCAGGTAGTGCGCCACGGCCAGCTGGTCCGGGACCGGGGACTGCAGCCCGATGGCCCCCTTGGCCACCGTCAGGGTGAACTGGATGGGCCCCTCGGAGCGCATCCACCCCACGCGCACGCCCGGCGCGATGATCTTGGACACCGAGTTCAACAGGATGGTCTGCGCGGACATCCCCGGAAGGGACGCGATGGGCGGCAGCGGCTCGCCCGTGTAGCAGAGCTCGCCGTAGGGATCGTCCTCCACCAGTGCGGTGCGCGTGCGCAGCAGCACGTCCGCCACTGCCTGCCGGCGCTCCACGGACATGCAGATGCCCGAGGGGTTCTGGAAGGAGGGGATGAGGTACACGAACTTGGGGTGGTGCTCTCCGATGAGGCGTTCGAGCTCGTCCGGGAGCACGCCGTGCTCGTCCGTGGGCACACCCACCATGTGCGCGCCGTTGAGGTCGAAGGCCTGCACCGCGGCCAGGTAGGTGGGCCGCTCCACCAGGATGGTGTCCCCCGGGTTCACCAGCGCCTGGGCCACCACGAACAGCCCCTCCTGGGAGCCCGTGGTCACCTGGATCTGGTCCGCGGTGGTGGGCAGGTGCCGGCTGATGCGGCGCGCGGCCTGCTCGCGCAGCTCGGGCTCGCCCTCACTGGAGGCGTACTGCAGGGCCCGCAGGGGATGGTTCTCGAAGACCCACTGGTACGCGGCCCTCACGTCCGCCACCTCGAAGTACTCGGGGTCCGGGACGCCGCCGGCGAAGGAGATCACCCCCTCCTTGGACACCACCTCCAGGAGGTCGCGCACGGGTGAGGAATCCACCCCGCGCAGGCGGTCGGCGATACGGAACGAGAAGGTCTCCGAAGTGCTCATGCCGCCATTGTTCCACCACCCCCCGCCCCTGCCGCGCGCCCGACGCCGCCCTGCCGCACTGCGCGCGTCCGGGGTCAGTGCCGGAACGGGGTGTCCGCGCACCAGGCCCGCAGCAGGGCCCGCACGTGGCGGTCGTAGGCGGCGTCCGGATCCGCGTGGGGGATCACCGGGCGGACCATCTCGATGGAGAGCCACCCGTGCACCCCGGTCCACAGGCTCGCGCCGATCTGCACGGCGGACCCACCGTGGAACGTGCCCTCCCGGAGGGCGGCGTGGATGAGCTCGTGGATGGGCCCCATGGCGGTCTCCGCGAGCTCGGCCGGGTCCGGGACTTCCCGGCCGTCGTGGCGGCGCGAACCGCGCCAGGGACCGCCCCTGCCCACGATCACGTGGTACAGCTCCGGGTACGCCAGCGCCCAGCGGCGGGCGGCCTGGCCCATGGCCAGGAGGTTCGGCAGCGGTGGGCCCGGGGTGAGGGCGGCGTCCTGAGCGCGGCGGTAGCTGACGATCGCCTCGTCCCGCACCGCGGCGATCAGCCCGTCCCTGCTGCCGAACATGGTGTAGATGGCCGTGGTGGAGCAGCCGTGCTTGGCGGCGAGGGGCCGCAGGGAGACCGAGTCCACCCCGCCTGCCAGGATCTGCTCGGCGGCATCCCTGATGAGGGCTCTGCGGGTGGTCTCGGTGAACTTCCGGGGGCGCGCCACGCGGGCAATGCTACTGGTCAGAGGGCACTTCTCCCCGTTGGGTGACAAACGTGTCGGAGAGGTGGAAGACGCCCCGTGGCGCGGGCTCACACCGCCGCGTCGGAGCCGTCCCGACCTCCGGGTGCGCGCCGCCGGTTGCGCCGCACACGCTTGACCACGAACCACACCAGGCAGGCCACCACGAGCACCAGCACCACCCGGGAGAACACCCCGGCGTACGCCTCCGCGACGTGCCAGTTCTCCCCCAGGACGTATCCGGCCAGCACGAAGAGGGTGTTCCAGATCAGTGAACCCGCCGCGCTCAGCACCACGAAGGCCGCGAGCGGCATGCGCTCGATCCCGGCAGGGATGGAGATGAGCGAGCGGAAGACCGGAACCATGCGCCCGAAGAACACGGTGGCACGCCCGTGGCGGTTGAACCACGCCTCCGTGCGGTCCAGGTCCTGCAGGTCCACCAGGGGCATCCGGTCCACGATCGCGCGCAGGCGGCGGGCGCCCAGTGCGGCACCGATCCAGTAGAGGGCCACGGCCCCCACCACGGAGCCCAGGGTGGTCCAGAGGATGGCGCCCCACAGGCTGATGCTGCCCTGGCTGGCGGCGAAGCCGGCGAGCGGGAGGATCACCTCGGAGGGCAGGGGCGGGAAGAGGTTCTCGAGCGCCACGAGCAGTCCCGCACCGGGGGCGCCGATGGCGTCCATGACGTCCACCACCCAACCTGAGATCCCGGAGAGCTGCTCGGGGGCATTGGCGGCGGTCATCGGTGCGGCAGGTGACAAGAGGGGTCTCCACGGTGATCGTCGAAAACGGCGGTCAAGGTGTGCCCACGCTACCGGGGGCACCTGGGGCTCCCCTGGGCGCCCACGGGGAGGCCCCACTCGGACGGGGGCCACAGAGACCAAGCCACCCCCGGCCGTGTGGGAGTCGGAGACCCGCGGTTGAATGGGTCCATGCGTCTGTGGTCCGTTCACCCGTCCCTGCTGGATCGTCGTGCCCTGGTGGCGTGCTGGCGGGAGGGTCTGCTGGCACAGAAGGTGCTGCTCGGTGAGACCGCCGGCTACACCCGCCACCCGCAGCTGCGGCGCTTCCGCGCCACGAGCGATCCGGTGCTGTTCGCGGCCACGTACCTGCACGGCGTCGCCGACGAGGCCGACCGCCGCGGCTACCGCTTCGACCGCACACGCCTGGCCCGCGAGCGCGCCACGGAGCCCCTGTCCATCACGGTCACCCGGGGCCAGCTGCGCTACGAGTTCGAGTTCCTGCTGGAGAAGGTGCTGGCCCGGGATCCGGAGTGGGCGCGCTCGGCGCTGGACGGCACGGACCCGGACGCCGTGGCACCCCATCCGCTGTTCGTCCCCGTTCCGGGGCCCGTGGCGGAGTGGGAGAAGGTCAGGGGCTGAGGGGTCCTCGCTCCCCTAGGATCGCCTCATGCCTCTCTCCCGCCGCTCCCGCACCTGGCTCCGCACCACGGCGATCGTGGTGGTCGCGGTCCTCGTGGTGGCCGCCCTGGCCCTCGTGGTCTGGAGCCGCACGGGCGTGATGGCCGCCGAGCCGGGCCCGCTGCGCTCCGTGCAGGAGGATCCCGCGGTGGTCGTGGAGCAGCAGGACGACGCCGTGGTGCTGCGTCCCGCGCACCCCTCCGGCTCCTCGCGCGGTCTGGTGTTCTACCCCGGCGCCAAGGTGGAGGCGGAGGCGTACGCGGCGCGCCTCTCCGGGCTGGTCACGGAGGAGGGGATGACCGTGGTGATTCCCCGGCCGTGGCTGAACCTGGCACTGTTCGACCGCCGCGACCTCGCCACGTTCACGGACCTGGTGCCCGGAGTGGACGAGTGGCTGGTGGGCGGGCACTCCATGGGCGGGGTGCGGGCGTGCCAGGTGGCCCGTGAGAGCAGCGGCCTGCTGCTGCTGGGCTCGTACTGCGCCACGGACCTCTCGGAAGCTCACCTGCCGGTGCTGAGCATCGGGGGCCAGGAGGACGGGCTGTCCACCCCGCAGAAGATCGCGGACGCCCGGGGCGAGCTGCCACAGGACGCCACCATGGTGGAGGTGCCCGGCGCGAACCACGCGAGCTTCGGGGACTACGGCCCGCAGGCCGGGGACGGGCAGGCGAGCATCTCGGACGGGCAGATGGACCGCACGGTCACCCAGCGGGTGGCGCAGGACCTGATCGGCTCAGGGCGCTGACCCCCACGGACGTGGCCAATATCTCGCCTTTCTAGTAGTTCACTTTTCACGCTATCTCCCCGTATCCTGGGAGTGCCCGTTGCCGATGGCCCACACATGGACAAGGACACCCCACCGCATGAGCACCCCCGCACAGACCACCCGGACCACCCCCGCCCGTGGAGCGCGCTCCCTGCTCTCCCTGATCCCGTTCGTGCTGATCGTGGTGGCCGTGGCCGCCGTGGGTGCGCTGGCGTCGTCGAACGCGCAGGAGGTCTACTCGCGGCTGGACCTGCCGTTCTTCGCTCCCCCGAGCTGGCTGTTCGGCCCCGCCTGGGCCGTGTTCTACACGCTGATCGCGGTGGCCGGCTGGCTCGTCTACCGGGCCCGAGGTTTCTCCTTCCCACTGTCCCTGTGGGCCGTGCAGATGGTGCTCAACGCCCTGTGGACGCCGCTGTTCTTCGGTGCGCAGCTGTACTGGCTGGCGTTCGCGGACATCTCCCTGCTCTGGGTGGCCGTGGTCTGGTGCGTGGTGGTCTTCTGGAAGGTCCGCCGGGCCGCCGCCGTGCTGATGCTCCCCTACCTCGCGTGGGTCACCTTCGCCGCCGCGCTGAACCTGGGCATCGCCCTGATGAACTGAGTCCCCGCGCCATGAACTGAGGCCCCGCGCCGCAGCGCCCTGTCCGACCTCGGCGCGAACCCGCGCGGCCCGCACCGCGGAACCCCGGAACGAGCCCGACCCGCCCCGCGCGGGCGGGCTCGTTCTGGCACGGCGTGCAGGCGCGTGGGAGTCTGGGGGCATGACGCACACCCAGACCGCCGCACCCGCGCGGGGCGGCGGCGTCGTGCCCCACGAGGTGGATCTGCCCCTGGAGCACCACGAGCCGCTGGACGCGCGCGAGCTGTTCGTGTGGTTCGCCGTGCACGCGGTCGAGGGTGTGGAGCTCGGGAGCCCCACCTCGTACGCGCGCACGGTGCGCCTGCCCGGGGGTCCCGGGTGGCTGCGGGTGTCCGAGGAGCGGGGCGGACTGCGCCTGCGGGCGCGGGTCACGGACCCCGCGGACGTCCCCGACCTGGTGGCCGGGGTGCGGCGGCTCTTCGACCTGGACACCGATCCCGCGCCCATTGACGAGGCGCTCTCCCGCGTCCCCGCACTGGCCCCGCTGGTGGCCGCGCGGCCCGGGCTGCGGGTGGCTGGCTCCCTGGATCCGGAGGAGACGCTGATCCGCACCCTGATCGGCCAGCAGATCTCCCTGGCCGCGGCCCGCACCATGCTGGGCGCCCGCGCGCGCGAGATGGGCGAGCTCGCACCGCCCTTCGCACCGGGGCTCACGCACATGTTCCCCACCGCCCGGGCCGTCGCGGAGCACGGGGAGCGGTTCCTGCGCGGCCCCAGGGCGCGGATCCGCGCGGTGCTGGGCGCCGCGCGCGCCCTCGCCTCGGGTGAGCTGACCCTGTCCGCCCACGACGACGCCGCCCGGCAGCGTTCCGCGCTCCTCGCCCTTCCCGGCGTGGGGCCGTGGACCGCGGACCACGTGCGCATGCGGGTGTGCGGGGACCCGGACGTGTTCCTGGCGGACGACGGCGCCCTGCGCGCCGGAGCGCAGCGGATCGGACTGCCCGGTGACAAAAAGGCGCTCACGGCGTGGGCGCGGGACGCCGCCCCGTGGCGCAGCTACGCCACCACCCACCTGTGGGGTCCGCTGACCCCACCCACCTCTTTCAGGGAGAGCGAGAAGGAATGACACTCACCGCCCAGACCGTCGACACCCCGGACGGCCCCTTCACGGCCATTGCCACGCAGAACGGGGCGGTGCTCGCCTCCGGGTGGACCGCCTCGGTGACGGACCTGCTGGCGCGGGTGCGAGCGGCGTCGCGCCCCTCCCCCTCCGAGGACGTGCGCTCGGGGACGGTGCGTGCGCTGGCGGCGGTGGAGGCGTACTACGCGGGCGAACTGGGCGCCGTCACGGAGGTGCCCGTGGAGCTGCACGGCACCGAGGGCCAGCTGACCGGGTGGGCGGCCCTGCGGCGGATTCCCGCCGGTGAGCCGCTGACCTACACGGAGTTCGCGCGCGAGCTGGGCAACCCGCGGGCGGTGCGCGCGGCGGCGTCGGTGTGCGCGCGGAATCCGGTGGCCCTGTTCGTGCCGTGCCACCGTGTGCTGCGCGCGGACGGCTCACTGGGCGGCTTCGCGTGGGGCGAACCCGTGAAGCGGAGCCTGCTGGACAGGGAGTCCGCGCGCCGAGGGTGAACGGCCCTCGTCCACCCGAGGGAAGACGGCGAGCCCGCGGCCCGGGACACTGCCGCTCCCCCGGGGGGCCGGAACAGCTCAGGGCGAACGGGGTGGTCCCTGCAAGCGCCCGGTGCCATCCTGAATCCCATGTCACATGAGAATCCTTCTGAGAAAGCCCCGCGCACCGCGGCTGACTGGGACGAGCGCTACGGCACCGCCGACCTCTGGAGCGGAGACCCCAACCACTCCCTCACGGCCGTCACGGCAGGTCTGACACCGGGCACGGCGCTGGACGTTGGCTGCGGCGAGGGAGCCGACGCCGTGTGGCTGGCGGAGAACGGCTGGACGGCCACGGCCCTGGACGTCTCCCGCGTGGCGGTGGAACGCGCGCAGGCCCGCGCCGAGGCCGCCGGAGTGAGCATCACGTGGCTCGTGGAGGGCTTCGGGGAGCGGCCCGTAGGAACGTTCGACCTGGTGTCCGCGCAGTACCCCGCCATTCCCCGGCACGACGGCACGAGCGTGGAGGACGCCCTCGCGGGGGCGGTGGCTCCGGGCGGGAGGATGCTGTTCGTGCACCACGAGATGGACGAGGTGCCGCACGGCCACGACATGCAGGACTACGTGATGCCGCAGCACATGGTCGACCACCTGGGAACGCTGGGCTGGGAGATCGAGACGGACGAGGTCCGGGAACGGCACGTGGCCCACGGCGCCGGCAGCGGTCACTCCCGGGACCGCGTGGTGCTGGCCCGCCGGCCGTGAGCCGCGCGGAGTGAGTCCGGGGCGCGCCAGGGAACGTGCGGGCGGGAGGCGACGCCGCGGCGTCGTCCGCCGGGCACCGTCACCTCCCACCGGGGGTCACCTGCGGCGGCCCCTGAGCGCGCCCGTGGACCACAGGGCGGCGGCGATCAGCACGGGCTGGAAGAACAGCCGCACCAGTCGCCTGGTGTCCGTGTCCAGGCCGAAGCCGTCCCGGTGGTGGATCCACTGGGCCAGGTTCCCCGGGAACACGGCGACGAAGAAGCCTGCCGCCACGAGACCCACGGTGCCGCGCCTGGAGCGTGCGAACACCAGGGCCGCGCCCAGCAGGATCTCGACCACCCCGGAGGCCACCACGGTGGTGTCCACGTCCAGGGGAACGAAGTCCGGGACCTGCGCCTGGAACTCGTTCCGCGCCAAGGTCAGGTGGCTCACACCCGCGAACGCCAGGAAGCCACCCAGGACGGTGCGCACGATGTGGCGCGCCGGGGACAGCCTTTCCGCTGCGCGGCGAGCGGGCGCAGCGCGGCGCGTCACTCGTCCACCACGGTCACGGTGACCTCGATGTTCCCGCGGGTGGCGTTGGAGTAGGGGCAGACCTGGTGGGCGGCGTCCGCGAGCTCCTGGGCCCTGTCCTGCTCCATGTCGGGAATGACGACCTCGAGCTGGACGGCCAGGCCGAAGCCACCCTCGCCGTTGCTGCCGATCTGGACACGGGCACCCACGGCGGAGTCACCCAGGGATGCCTTCTGCTGACGAGCCACCATCTGCAGCGCGGAGTGGAAGCACGCGGCGTAGCCGGCGGCGAAGAGCTGCTCGGGGTTGGCGCCGTTGCCGGTGCCGCCCATCTCCTTGGGGACGGCGAGGTCGAACTTCAGGGACCCGTCCTGCGTGGCGACGCTGCCGTTGCGGCCGGCGCCCTGGGCGAGTGCTTCTGCGGTGTAGAGAGCGTCCATGGTGATTTCTCCTCTGCTGGCGGGGCTGGCGAGTCTCGACCCCCCAAGAACCGAGACCCGCCATGGGGGCACCGCGCACGGGAGGGCGAATCCGGGCCGGAGCACGGAACACCCACTCGTGACACGTGGCCACCCCGGGTGTGCGGTGCCACGGCGGGGGCCGGGACCGCTCGGGGCGACGGGGGTTGATTCTAGTTGGGTACTTTTTGGTTGTCCACAATCTTGTTTGCCAGCCCGTCCAATGTCGAGCAGCGAGCGGGCAACCACCTCGCATCATCGGAGTGGCGGTGACACGTCGCTTTTCCGTGCCCCGCCTCCTCGCATCAACACGTGGAGCACAGCATGCGCACAAACTCTGGAACTGATCGGACCTCTCCCACTAGCATCACGTGAAGTGGCGCACACCACCGTCAATGGAGGCCTAGAACGCTTGCGGTAGCTTCCTCGCTCTGCACCAACTACCGCCCTTGGGATGATGCGCCGGGTTCTCATCGTGATCACCGATCCAGAAGGATTTTCAGATGTCAGAGCTCAGTGACCTCATCCCCGCGTCAGCCATCCGACTCGACGCCGCGGCGACGGACTGGCGTGACACCATCCGCCTCTCCGGTGAACTGCTGACGGATGCCGGAATCGCCGGGCCCTCGTATACCCGAGCGATGATCGAGGTCGTGGAGAAGCACGGGCCGTACATCGTGATCGCACCCGGCTTTGCGCTGGCCCACGCCCGTCCCGACGACTCTGTAGCCAGCACCGGCCTCTCGTTCCTCCGGCTCAGCGGACCTGTGGAGTTCGGGCACAAGTCCAATGACCCCGTGCGGCTGGTGATGGCCCTGGCCTCGGTGGACTCGAAGGCTCACCAGGCGGCCCTTGCCTCGCTCGCGCGGGTGCTGGGAAATCCGGAGCGCCGTCGAGCCCTGGACACCGCGTCGTCGCCGGAGGCCGTCCTGGCGGCTTTGGACAGCGGCAGCGAGCCGAAGAGGAACGCAGACACAGGTTCCGCCCCTGCGGCGGCCGACAGAACCGAGACAGCCGGACGCACCGCCAGGCAATCCACCGGCACCCCCTCCAAGGGGCTGGTGCTCACCGTGTGCGGCAACGGCCTGGGCACGAGTTTGTTCCTGAAGAACACGACCGAGCAGGTCCTGGACCGATGGGGGTGGGGCCCATACCTCACCATTGAAGCCACGGACACCATCTCCGCCAAGGGTCGCGCCAAGGAAGCGGACTTCCTCATGACCTCCGGTGCCATCGCGCAGACATTGGGGGATGTCGGCGTCCCCGTGGAGGTCATCGACAACTTCACGTCTCAGGCAGAGATCGACGCGGCGCTGCGGCGTCGCTACGACGTCTGATCCACCACCCCTCGCCCTCCTCCCACCGGAAGAGCCACGCACATGAACGTCTTAGCCGCCATCGCCCAGTTTCTCGTCAACGAGGTCCTGAGCGTGCCCGCCTACCTCATCGGCATCATCACAGCCATTGGTCTGATCGCATTGCGCAAGAGCGCGGGACAGGTTGCCGGTGGAGCCGTCAAGGCAGTCCTGGGATTCCTGCTCATCGGGGCTGGCGCCACCCTGGTGACGTCCTCGCTCTCACCACTGGGCACCATGATCCAAGGTGCACTGGGCACTCAGGGCGTCGTCCCCACCAACGAGGCCATTGCCGGCATCGCACAGCAGCAGTACGGCTCCCAGGTCTCCTGGCTCATGATCCTGGGCTTCGTCGTGGCCATCCTGCTCGCCCGCTTCACGCCTCTGCGCTACGTCTTCCTCACGGGGCACCACTTATTGTTCATGGCCACTCTGATCACGATCGTCATGGCCTCTGCGGGAATGCCCACACCTGTCGTGGTGATTCTCGGGGCAGTCCTGCTGGGCATTCTGATGGTGGCACTGCCCGCTCTGGCCCAGCCGTGGACCCGCAAGGTCACCGGGGACGACTCCATTGCGATCGGCCACTTCGGAACACTCGGATACATTGCCGCCGGCACCGTCGGCCGCTGGGTGGATCCGAAGGGCAAGAGCCGTTCCACGGAGGAGATCAAGGTCCCCGAGGGTCTGCGGTTCCTGCGCGACTCCATGGTGGCCACGGCTCTGTCTATGGTGGTCATGTACGTCATCGTCGCCATCGTCTACCTGGTCCGCGCCGGGTCGGAAACGGCGTTCCAGGCATTCGAGAACGGGGCCACAGACACGGGAAACTACCTGATGCAGGCAGTGACGCAGGGCCTACAGTTCGGCATTGCCGTGGCCGTCATCCTGTTCGGGGTGCGCACCATCCTCGGCGAACTGGTTCCAGCGTTCCAGGGAATCGCCGCCAAAGTGGTGCCCGGGGCTGTCCCCGCACTGGATGCCCCGATCGTCTTCCCGTTCGCCCAGAACGCCGTGCTCATCGGCTTCATCTCGAGTTTCGTTGGCGGTCTGGTAGGGCTCCTGCTGCTGGGCACAGTCTTCGGACCGTTGTTCGGCCTGGCTCTGATCCTCCCAGGACTGGTACCCCACTTCTTCACCGGCGGTGCGGCGGGCGTCTACGGCAATGCGACGGGCGGCCGACGCGGCGCGGTGGCCGGGGCGTTCGTCAACGGTCTCCTGGTGACCTTCCTGCCAGCACTCCTGCTCCGGGTTCTGGGCAGCCTCGGCTCCGAGAACACCACCTTCGGGGATACCGACTTCGGGTGGTTCGGCATCCTCATCGGCTACGGAGCCAAACCCGGTGTGGTTATGGGCTCGATCATCCTCGCGCTCATCGGGCTGGCCCTGCTGATCGGAGCCATCGCGGTGCAGAAGCGAGTAGTCGACGGAGGCTGGGATCCTGCCCCCGCACGTGCAGCTGCGCCCGCCGGAGACACCGGCGCCGTACTGGACGACGGGGCCTTGAGAAAGCCCACTCCCAGCGACGGCTTGGCCGCTACAGGCACCTCGTATCCGAAGATCGCACCGCCCCCGGGAGCACCCGCTCCTCCACCACTACCCTGAACCCCATGACCCAAACCCACCGTTTCACCGGCCACATCGCCGGCGTCGGCACCTCGGGCGGCACGCGCCTGGTGCTCGGCTGCTGGGACCGCACCCCGCAGGGCCCGTTCGCGGACGTGATGGTCGCCCACCCGGACGGCCGCCGCGAGCTGCTGGCGCCCGACGACTGGGTGGCGGGGTTCGTCTCGGACACCTACACGTTCGACACCGTCACCCGGGTGCCCGTGGACGTGGTCCGCACGGGCTTCTCCCGCGCCTCGCGCTGGACGGTCACCGCCGGTCCGCTGAGGTGGCAGTTCAGCGTGGGTCCCCGCTCCGCGCTGGGCTACCTGCTGCAGGCGGTCCCGCGGCCCCTGGGCACGTCCCTGGGCTTCGCCCACCTCACGGACCCCGTGGCCAACCGCGTGATGCCGGGCGTTCGCACCCTGGGCACCGCCGGCAACGACCGCACCGAGTGGTACTCCGCGTACGACCTGCACTCCATCACGTTCTCCCGCGCCTCCTGGGACGGCCGGGCCCTGGGCACGCTCACGGACATGACCCCACCCCCGGACTTCGGGTTCAGCTCCACCCCGCGCCGTCCCAGCCTCACCGCGCTCACCAGCACGGTCCGGGTTCCCGACGCCGCCCCGATCGTCTCCCCCGCGCCCGTCACCCCGGTGCCCTGAGCCCGCAGAGCCGCCCGGGCGGCGTCGTCCGCTCGCCCTAGTGCGCGGCCACCCGCGTCTGCAGGCCCGTGCGCACGGAGGGCCACTCGTGGGCGAGCACCGAGTAGACCACGGTGTCCCGTAGCACCCCGTTGGACTCCAGGCGGTCCCCGCGCAGCACACCGTCCAGGCGGGCACCCAGCCGCTCGATGGCGGCGCGGGACTGCTGGTTGGCCCAGCTGGTCTCGTAGCGCACGCACCGGCAGCCGAGGTCCTCGAACGCGTGGGTCATGATCAGCAGCTTGGACTCGGCGTTGGTGCCCGTGCCGTGGGTGGAGGCACGGTTCCAGGTGTGGCCCACGCTCACACGGGGCACCGCCCACTGGGGGTCGTAGAGCGAGGTCATGCCCAGCACGGCGCCGTCCGCCTGCCGCACGGCGGTGAAGGGCAGCATGAACCCCTGCTCCAGCCAGGTGAGGCGCTGCTCGATGGCTGCCGCCATGCCGTCCGGGGCGGGGATGCTGGTGTACCAGCGCTCCCACATGCGCCCGTCCTCCGTGGCCTCCACGAGACCCTCCAGGTGGTCGCGGCGCAGCGGTTCCAGGCGCACCAGGCGCCCCTCGAGTGTCACGGGTGTCCACGTCATGAGGTCACTGTCTCACGGGCGGGGCCACTCCTACAGGTGTAGCCAGATCCCTCAGCACGCTGTCATCCTTGGTGTGTTGCGCCCAATATTCACCCGTCGGGCGCACGCCGTCTCCGGAGGAGGACCACCATGACCACCCACGAGAACCAGACCCCCCAGGTCCCGGGCGTGCCCGGCACTGGGGAGACCTCCCTCGAGGAGCCCACCACACCGCGCGAGCCCCTGCCCCCCAAGCCGGACCAGGGAGCGCCCGAGCGGGTGTCCCCCACCGGGGCACCCACCGACGCCCCGATGTCCAGCATGGCGCAGCAGGGCGAGTACCTCACCACCGCCCACGGCGCACGCCTCACCAACTCGGACCAGTCCCTGAAGGCCGGCCCCCGCGGGCCCGTGCTGCTGCAGGACCACCACTTCCGCGAGAAGATCTCGCACTTCGACCACGAGCGCATCCCGGAGCGCGTGGTCCACGCCCGCGGCACCGGCGCGCACGGCACGTTCCGCTCCTACGGCACGGCGTCCCGCATCAGCCGGGCCGGTGTCTTCGCGGAGGGCAAGGAGACGCCGGTGTTCGTGCGCTTCTCCACCGTCCTGGGCTCCCGCGGCTCGGGGGACCTGGCCCGTGACACCCGCGGCTTCGCCACCAAGTTCTACACGGACGAGGGCACGTGGGACCTGGTGGGCAACAACATCCCCGTGTTCTTCATCCAGGACGCCATCAAGTTCCCGGACGTGATCCACGCGGGCAAGCCCCACCCGGACCGCGAGATCCCCCAGGCGCAGTCCGCGCACGACACCTTCTGGGACTTCGTGTCCCTCCACACGGAGGCCCAGCACCACACCATCTGGAACATGTCCGACCGCGGCATCCCGCGCTCCCTGCGCACCATGGAGGGCTTCGGCATCCACACCTTCCGGCTGCTGGCCGAGGACGGCTCCACCGTGCTGGTGAAGTTCCACTGGAAGCCGCGTCTGGGCGTGCACTCCGTGGCCTGGGAGGAGGCGCAGCTGATCAACGGCGCGGACCCGGACTTCCACCGCCGGGACCTCGCGGACGCCATCGAGGCCGGCGCGTACCCGCAGTGGGAGCTGGGGGTGCAGGTCTTCGAGGACACCGAGGACCAGAGCTTCCAGGGCATCGACCTGCTCGACCCCACCAAGATCGTGCCGGAGGAGCTGGTCCCCGTGCAGCCGGTGGGTCTCATGACCCTGGACAGGAACCCCTCCAACTACTTCGCGGAGACCGAGCAGGTGGCGTTCAACCCGAACAACCTGGTCCCGGGCATCGACGTCACCAACGACCCCCTGCTGCAGGGTCGGCTGTTCTCCTACCTGGACACCCAGATCACCCGTCTGGGTGGGCCCAACTGGAACCAGCTGCCCATCAACCGCCCCCACACGGCGGTCAACGACATGCTGCGGGACGGCTACCACCAGGGCGCCGTGCACTCCGGGGTGGCCCCGTACCGCCCCAACTCGCTGGACGGCGGCAACCCCTTCGAGACGCCCGAGAACGAGCACGCGTTCATCGACGTCCCCGCTCCCGTGGCGGAGTCCGTCAAGGAGCGCGAGCGCCCGCAGTCCTTCGAGGACCACTTCTCCCAGGCCCGCATGTTCTGGCTGAGCCTGAGCGAGGTGGAGCGCGAGCACACCGCGCAGGCGTACGCGTTCGAGCTCGGCAAGTGCTGGGACGAGACCATCCGGGTGCGCCAGGTGCGCCACCTGTTCGCGATCGACCCCGCCCTGGGCCACACCGTGGCGCAGTCGCTCGGTCTGCCGGACCAGGAGCCCACCGAGGCGCCCGCCCAGGACGTGCAGCCCTCGCCGGCGCTGTCCCAGGTGGGTGGCACATGGCCCGTGGACGGCCGCCAGGTGGGCATCCTCGTGGGCCCGGACACGGACCCCGGGCAGCTCACCACGCTGATCTCCCGGATCGACGCCGCGGACATGGTCCCGCTCGTGATCGCACCCCAGGGCGGCGAGGTGGCCCCGGGCGTGGTGGCCCACCGCACCCTGCTCACGGCGCGCTCCATCGAGTTCGACGCCGTGGTGGTCACCACCGCCGGTGCACCCGCGCACCAGGTGGCCGCGGGCCTGGACGCGAAGGCCGGAGCACCCAGCCCGGGTGACGTGGATCCCCGCGTGAGCCTGCTGCTCAACGAGATGTGGCGCCACGCCAAGGCGATCGCCGCGTTCGGCCCCGGCGCCACCGCGCTGGACGCGCTGCAGATCGGGCACACCGCCGGGGTGGTCTCGGCGGATTCCGCGGAGGACGCCGTGGCGGACGTCGTGGAGCTGCTCGGCAGCCACCGGGTCTGGGAGCGCTTCCCGACCACCGGTATGTTGGCCTGAGCAGCCCCGCCCGGGAGTTCCGCCCGCCCGCGCAGCGCGTCCTGGACGCGCCGCGCGGGCGGGCGCTCCCGCCTCCGCGGACCACGCCGCCGGCACCCCGGGCGTTGCCGCCCCCGCCGTGGCCCCCGCCACGGACCAGCACCTCGGACGATCCCGCGCGGTCCCACCGGACCGCAGGGAACCACGCATCGGACCATCCACCGATTTCCCCGACCGGAGAGCACACACCATGACCACCACCCCCGTCCGCACAGCCGCCCCGGCAGCCCGGGGCCCCGTGAGCACAGCCCTGCTGGAGGTCCTGACCGGCCCGCAGGACACCCCGGAAGCCGCCTACGAGGCGCTCGCGAGCGCCGTCGCCAGCGCAGTGGAGAGCACGGAGGACGTGCTCGCGGACGAGGACGTCCAGCTGTCCCTGTTCCTGCTGTACCTGCTGCACTACGGGCCCGCAGAGTTCGTGACCGGGGACCGCGAGTGGGACCCCCAGCTGCTGCGTGTGCGCGCCGTGCTGGAGGAGCGCTTCGAGCGCGAGCTGCGGGAACGGGTTCCCATGCCGAACCCGATGCCCGGGGACGGCGTCGAGCTCGTGGACACGATGTTCGCCATCACCGGCGGGGCCGAGAAGCCCACCCTGGCCACGTGGCTCGCCCGGCACCCCAGCGAGGAGATCCTGCGGGAGTTCCTGATCCACCGCTCCATCTACACGCTGCGCGAGGCGGACCCGCACTCGTGGGGCATCGCCCGGCTGCGGGGCCGCGCGAAGGCCGCGCTGATGGAGATCCAGTCAGACGAGTACGGCGGGGGCCGCCCGGACCGGGTGCACGCCACGATCTTCGCGCAGAGCATGCGCGGCCTGGGGCTGGACGACACCCTGGACCACTACCTGGACCTGGTGCCCGCCCCCACGCTCGCGTCCATGAACGTGATGAGCCTGTTCGGTCTGCACCGCCGGCTGCGCGGCGCGATCGCCGGCCACCTCGCGGCGTTCGAGATGACCTCCTCGATCCCCAACAAGTACTACGGCCGCGCGTTCCGCAAGCTCGGCTACGGCGAGGACGTCACCTGGTACTACGACGAGCACGTGGAGGCCGACGCCGTCCACGAGCAGATCGCCGCCCGTGACCTCGCCGGGGCCCTCGCCCAGGACGAGCCCGAGCTGCTGGAGGACGTGCTCTTCGGGGCGGCCGCGTGCCTCTACGTGGACGGGCTCATGGGGGACCACATGCTGGAGTGCTGGAGCAGTGACCGCTCGTCCCTGCGCTCCGACCACGCCGAGGCCGCCCTGTGAGCGGGGACCGCCCCGAGGAGCCCGCCGCGGCGGACCCGGTGGTCATCACCCCCTGCCCCAACGGACCGCTGCTGGTGCGCGGGGACGTGATGATCGCCCCGGAACCGGGGGCCGAGCCGCAGAAGCCGCCCCGCCGCGTCGTCGCCCTGTGCCGGTGCAACATGTCCTCGATCGCGCCGTTCTGCGACGGCTCCCACAAGCTCGCGAACTTCCGCACCCGCCCGCCGCGGTACAACATCGCCAACCCGCGTGAGGACGCGGACGAGGAGGACTGAGCGCCCACCGTCCGCACAGAGCGGCGTCCCGCGGCACAGGCCTGCGGGGCGCCGTTCTGCGTTCCAGGGGTGCTCAGTTCTCGGTGGCCGGTGCCTCACCCTTGTTGTCGGTCATGGCGCCCACGCCCTCGTCGGCGGGCTCCGCATCCACCTGGGTGTCGCGGGCCATGGCCGCGGCCTCCTCCTGGGGATTCATCTTGATCGACTCTTCGCCGGCGCTGGCGGGATTCTTCTCTGCCACGGTCCTGTCCTTCCTGTGGACGGTTCGATCGGCGGGAATCACCGACCACCTCATTTTCGTCAGCCTGCTGTCCGCTGACAAGGGGTGATCCGGGCCACGGCGCAAGGTCTTGTGTCAAGACCCTGACATGCAAGGACACGGGGCGTCGCACGGCGAAACATGGCTTGGGCGGGGTCCGCCGAGATTCCTACGCTGGGGCGATTCACCGGTTCCACCGCCGACTGACTACCCCGGGAGGGGCATTGTGCGCACCCTGATCGTGCTGGCCCTCGTGGGCTTCGGAGCGCAGCTCGTGGACGGTTCGCTGGGCATGGCCTACGGCGTGACCTCCTCCACCCTGCTGCTGGCGGCCGGGCTCACCCCGGCATCCGTGTCCGCCACCGTGCACCTCGCGGAGGTGGGCACCACCCTCGCCTCCGGGTTCTCGCACTGGCGCTTCGGCAACATCGACTGGCGCGTGGTGGGCTTCATGGCCGTCCCCGGTGGGATCGCCGCGTTCTTCGGCGCGAACCTGCTCACCGTCTCCGGCGACGCCGCCGCGCCGGTCATGTCCACCATCCTCCTGCTGCTCGGGGTCTACGTGGTCTGGCGCTTCCTCAGCATCGGCGGGCGGCGCCCCTCCTTCCACGGCCGCGTGCCCGCCGCGTTCCTGGTGCCCCTGGCCGCGGTGGCCGGGTTCATGGACGCGATCGGCGGCGGCGGGTGGGGCCCCGTGGGCACCCCCACGCTGCTCGCATCCGGGAAGATCGCGCCGCGCAAGGTCATCGGCTCCATCGACACGTCCGAGTTCGTGGTCAGCCTGGGCGCCTCCGCGGGGTTCCTGCTCTCCCTGGGGAGCCAGGGCATCGACTACGGGATGGTGCTCGCCCTGCTGATCGGCGGCGTCGCGGCCGCGCCACTGGCGGCCTGGCTCGTGCGGCTGCTCGCCCCGCGCATCCTGGCCGTGGGCGCCGGGGGACTGATCATCGTGACCAACGCGCGCACCCTGCTGCACCTGGACGGCGTGCGCGGCGCCCTTCCCGACGCCGCCCCGGGCCTGCTCCTCACGGGTCTCGCGATCCTGTGGGTCGTCGCACTGGTGTGGGTGGTCCGCAGGGAGGTCGCGGAGCGCCGCGCGGCGCCCCAGGACGCGGAGGTGCGGGTGCCGGAGAAGGTGTGAGGGGACCCAGACGAATGCTCGCACTCGAGGAGATCTTCCCGCCGTTCGGACTGCGCATCACGTGCGGGGACGTGGAGCTGCGGGTGCTGCGGGACGAGGACTTCCCGGTCGTCCGCACGGTCACCTCGGGGTCGTGGCTGGGCCGGTCACACCACGGTCAGGGGATCGGCACTCTCATGCGCCAGATGGCCATGGCCTTCGCGTTCGACGAGCTGGGCGCGCTGGCGTGCCACTCCGAGTACGTGGTGGGCAACCACGCCTCCGCCGCGGTCAGCCGCAAGACCGGGTACGTGGCGAACGGCCGCTCCCGCATCGTGCAGCACACCCGTGACGGCGCCGTGGGCACGGAGGAGCAGCGCGTCGTCGTCACCCCGGCAACGTTCATCCGCCCCGAGGCGCCGGTGGTCTGCGAGGGCACCGAAGCGCTAGGCCGTTTCTTCGGGATCGAGCGCCCGCGAGATGGTGCGCACCATCCGTTGCCGCCCTCCTGACGGTGGGTAGAATTGACTACCTGTAGTCAATTCACCCCTGAAAGGGGATGTCACCATGACCGTGGCCACGTCCGTGAAGCTGTCCGACGAAACCGGGGCCAAGCTGGAGCGCCTTGCTGCACGCACCGGACGCTCGAAGTCCTACTACCTGCGGGAAGCCGTGGAGACACACATCGATCAGCTGGTTCGCGACTACGAGATCCTCGAAACGGCCCAGGATGTGCGTGCCGGCCGCGAACGCACCTACTCGCTGGCCGAGGTGGAGGCCATTCTTGACCTGGGGAATTGAGTTCTCCAGAACGTCACTGCGAGCCCTGAAGAAGTTAGACCGCCCCGTCAGCAAGCGGATCATCCGCTACATGAGGGATGTTTCGGCACTTGACAACCCACGCAACCGAGGCGAGGCACTCACTGGCCCTCTGGCTGGCTTCTGGCGTTACCGGGTGGGCGACTACCGCGTCGTCTGCGAGATCCGCGATGAGACGGTGGCCATCTACGCAATCGACGTGGACCACCGCTCACGCGCCTACGACGGCTGACGGACGGGCTGACCGAGCACCGAGGCGCACCGTCAGCGCAGCCAGTCCTCGAAGCGGGTGGGGGTGACGTGCCCGCCCTGCGGGATCAGGCCACCGTTCGCGATGCCGCGGCCCAGGTACGGCGCCGTCCTGATCACGGAGGGCTTCTTGCCGCCCAGGTCCCCGCCGGCCGCCAAGATGCGGCGGGCGAAGTCGGCGATGGTGCCCGCCTCCGGGCCACGCACACAGAAGATGTCGGTGTGCGCCTCGTGGCGGGCCGTGGTGAGCTCGGCCATGTACTCGGCCACCTCTTCACGGAGTGCGGGCGCCATGAGCATCTCCGGCAGCACCCCCACCCTGCCCTTGACCACCAGGCTGGTCATGGAGGGCACGAAGTCGAACCACTGCGTGGAGCGCAGCGTGGTGGAGGGGACGTCCGACTGCTGGTAGATGCTTTCCTGCACGGCCTTGCCCTTGTAGTAGCCGAACCCGCCGTTCACCCGTGGGTCCGCCGCCCCGGCGATGGAGAGGCACACGATCCGACCCACCCCCTCCTCGCGGGCCGCCCCCACGGTGTTGCCGGCCGCCCTCTCGAAGAACGGCACGGACGTGCGGGCGCTGAACGAGTTGATGTGCAGGGCGTCCACCACCGCATCCGCACCCGCGAACGCCTCGCGCAGACCCGTGCCCGCCACGGCGTCCACGCCCGTGCTGCGGCTGGCCCGCACCACGGTGTGGCCCTGCCCCTCCAGCACCTCCGAGAGGTTCGATCCGAAATGTCCGCTGGCACCGAGAACTGTGATCTTCATGGGGCCAGGGTAGTCCCGCACCCCTACAGGGACTTGAACAGCTCCAGCGCGTGCGCGCGTGACTCCTTGAGGTCCACGATGGGCTCCACACCCTCCTGGCGTCCGTTCCAGCGGTCCACGTACACGAAGTCCGGGTCGAACTTCTTCTGCTGCGTCTCGGCGTTGAAGATCCGGAAGTAGGGCGCGGCGTCCGTCCCGCACCCGGCCACCCACTGCCAGTTGTGGGGGTTGCTCGCGGGGTCCGCGTCCACCAGGGTGTCCCAGAACCACTGCTCGCCCAGCCGCCAGTCGATCAGCAGGTTCTTGGACAGCAGGGACGCCACCACCATGCGCACCCGGTTCTGCATGGTCCCGGTCTCCCACAGCTCGTGCATCCCGGCGTCCACCAGGGGGATCCCGGTGCGCCCCTGCTGCCACGCGGCGAGCGCGTCCTCGTCCAGCGGCGGCCAGGGGAAGGCATCGAACTTGGGGTTGATGTTGCGGGTGGCCATGTCCGGGTGGATGTAGAGGTTGTACGTGGAGAACTCTCGCCACCCCAGCTCGGTGAGGAACTTCCCGGGGTTCTCCGCCCGGTTCAGGGCGGTGTGCCACACGGTGCACGGGCTGATCTCGCCCCAGCGCAGGTGGGGTGACAGCTGGGACGTCGCGGGCTTGGCGGGCACGTCCCGGTCCTCGGCGTAGCGGGGCAGCCGCTCGTCCAGGAAGTCGTCCAGCCGTTCGTGCGCCGCCCGCTCCCCCACGGTCCACGTGCGGGCGAGGCCCCCGGACCAGTCCGGCCTGGTGGGCAGCAGAGCCCAGTCGTCGAGATTGTCGGAGGCGGGTGCCGGGTCCACGGGTGCCACGGACGACGGCGCCGGGTACGGTTCCCGGGGCGGCGGCCCGCTGGTGCACGCCCGCCAGAACGGCGTGAACACCCGGTACGGATCCCCGTTCTGCGTGGTGATGGTCCACGGCTCGAACATGAGTGAACCGGCATACGAGTGCGCCTCCACCCCGTTCTCCCCGGCCCACTCCTTGAGGGAGGCGTCCACCGCGCGCTCCGGGCCGCCGTAGCGCCGGTTCCACAGCAGCCGGTCCGCCCCGGTCTCGCGGACGACGCCGGGCACCACCGTCCCCGCCGGTCCTCGCCGCAGCGTGAGAGGCACCCCCAGCTCCGCGAGGTCTGCGGCCAGGGAGGTCAGGGAGTGGTGCAGCCACCACCTGGCCGCGCCACCGAGGGGCCGCACGCCCTCGGACTCCTCGTCCAGGACGTAGAGGCAGACCACGGGCTCCCCACGGGTAACGGCCTCGTGCAGCGCCGGGTGATCACTCACCCGCAGGTCGTCGCGGAACAGCACCACGGTGGTCATCTGATCTCCTCACCCCGGCCCTGTCCCGGGTTCGCAGCCCCGGGCCCCGGTGGACGCGGGGATCCGGCTCCCCGTCAATCTACAGGGCGGTTCCAGCAAGGCCCCGGGCACGTCCCACCCCGGTTCAAGGCCCTGTCCATCCCGGCCCCAGAGGGGCTCCGTAGCGTCGTGGGCGGCCGAAGATCCCGAGACACCATGCCCTGAGGAGAATCCACCATGACCCCCATCCGCCCCCGCCGCAGCATCCGTGCCTACCCCGCCGCCTCCGAGACGAGGCTGGAGCAGACCCCCGACGAGGAGCGTGGCACCCGGGGCAGGGTCTCCCGGCTGCGCCCCCGCTCCTTCGAGGGCCGGGTGCTGGACCGCCAGGACGAGGACGTGGAGGACCAGGGTCTCGCGTTCGACCTCGGCACCCTCATCGACCGGCGCCGCGCCCTGGGCATCTTCGGAGCCGGATCCAGCGTGCTGCTGCTGGCGGCGTGCGGCGGGAACTCGAGTGCGAGCCCGTCAGGTTCCGCGGCGTCGTCGTCCACCGCGAGCGCGACCCCGTCCCCCACGGCCACCTACGACGAGGAGATGCCCCAGGAGACCGCCGGCCCGTACCCGGGAGACGGCTCCAACGGCCAGGACGTCCTGGATGTCTCCGGGGTGCAGCGCAGCGACATCACCAAGAGCATCGGCGGGAGCACCGCCGTGGACGGGGTGGCCATGACCCTGACCATGAACATCGTGGACATGGTCAAGAACGACGGGCCCATGACCGGGGCAGCGGTGTACGTGTGGCAGTGCGACCCGGACGGCAACTACTCCATGTACTCCGACGGCGTCACGGACGAGACCTATCTGCGCGGCGTGCAGGTGGTGGGCAAGGATGGGAAAGTGACGTTCACGTCCGTGGTCCCCGGGTGCTACGCGGGGCGCTGGCCGCACATCCACTTCGAGGTCTTCCCGGACATCGGCTCCATCACGGACGCCGGCAACGCGGTGCTGACCTCGCAGATCGCCATCCCGCAGAGCATGGCAACGGCCGTGTACAAGGACTCCCGCTACCCGGACTCCGCCACCAACCTGTCCCAGGTGAGCCTGAAGACCGACAACGTGTTCTCCGACGGGGTGGACATGCAGACACCCAAGGTGACGGGGTCGGTGTCCACGGGGTACACGCTCACCATCGACGTGCCCGTGGACACCAGCACCGAGCCCACAGCGGCCGCAGCACCCGGTGGCGGAGCCGAACCGGGTGCTGCGGGAGGGGGCGCCCCGGGTCAGTGACCGCCAGGGGCGCGGGTGGAAAGGGTCAGGAGACCAGCCCGTAGATGATGCCGCTCACGGCCACCACGCCGGCCACCGTGATGAACACGTTGGAGATCTTCCCGCGGTAGGGCTCCAGCGCGGGGAGCTTGCGGATGGCGTACATGGGCATCAGGTAGAGGATCACCGCGATCACCGGACCCGCGAGGGACTCGATGAGCGACAGGATGCTGGGGTTCGCGATGGCCACGAGCCACGTGGTGACGAAGATGAACGCCGCCACCACCATCTTCAGCGTCCTGTCGCTGATCCTGCTGCCGTCCCGGTCCACGGTGGAGCGCACGATGCCCACGGCACCCTCGGCGGCCCCCATGTAGTGGCCGAAGAAGGAGGAGGCGATCGCGGCCAGCGCCACGGCGGGGCCCAGGTAGGCGATGAACGGGCTGCCGTTCTCGTTGGCCAGGTAGGACAGCACGGGCAGGTTCTGGTCCTTCGCGGCCTGCAGGCCGGTGGGCCCGAGCGCCAGGACGCAGGACCACACGAAGCCCATGGTGAAGATGACCAGCAGCACGGTGCTGCGCTTGAGCACCACAGAGGCACGCTGGCTGGCCCGGTCCCCGTACTCGTGCTTCATGGCCACGGAGAACTGCGAGATGGCCGGGGAGTGGTTGAACGCGAACACCAGCACCGGGATGATCATCCACACGGACATCAGGAAGTCACCGGGCGCGGGCACACCGTGGAACACGCTGAGGTCCCAGCTGGGGATCAGGTAGAGGGTGACGCCCAGCAGGATCAGGATCAGCGGGTAGACCAGCCACTGCGTGATGACCAGCATGATCCGCTGGCCGCCGAGCATGACCGCCATCATTGCGGCCACCAGCAGCCCGGACAGCAGCCAGCGCGGCGGGGAGGCCAGGTGGAACTGGTTGACCAGCAGGCTGTCCACGGTGTTGGTGATGCCCACGCCGTAGATCAGCACGATCGGGTAGATGGCCAGGAAGTACACCACGGTGATGACCCGGCCCAGGCCCTCGCCGAACGCCCGGCGGGCCACCCCGGTGATGTCCTCGCTGGGCACGGGGGACGCGCACACGAAGCGGGAGAGCGCACGGTGCGAGAAGTAGGTCATGGGGCCGATCAGGATGGTCACGACCAGCAGCGGCCACAGTCCGCCCAGACCCGCGTTGATGGGCAGGAAGAGCACACCGGCACCCACTGCGGTGCCGAAGAGCGAGATGGCCCAGTTCGTCTCGAACCGGCGGTTGGCCGGCGCGTGGGACGGGGTCTGGGAAGTGGCCGCCGTGGTCGCGGCGGAACCTGGGGCGTTGGTGGGCGTGATGTCGTGATCCGGCACCGGGGTCTCCGTGCTGTCGAGGAAGGGAAGGGGCGAGAGGATGCGGGCACCCTGTGAGCCGGGTCATATATATACGCGACTCCCCAGGATTGTTCAACAAAGCCCCGTTGTCCCACGTCACGCCACCACCCCCGCCCGGCACCCCTCGCGTAGCATGTGTGCATGACTCCCGACCTCCGCCTGGACACGCAACTGTGCTTCGCGCTGTACTCGGCCTCCCGCAAGGTCACCAGTGCGTACCGGGAACCCCTCAAGGAGATGGGCCTGACCTACCCGCAGTACCTGGTGCTGGTGGTGCTGTGGGAGCAGGACCACCGCACGGTCAACCAGCTGGGCGAGGCCCTCATGCTGGACAGCGGCACCCTCTCGCCCCTGCTGCGCCGCATGGAGGCCGGCGGGTTCGTGACCCGCAAGCGCTCGGAGCAGGACGAGCGCTCCGTGGTCATCTCCCTCACGGAGAAGGGCAGCGCCCTGGAGGAGGACGCCGCGCAGATGCAGGAGGCCCTGCTGGACAGCCTGGAGATGAGCGTCCGGGACCGGCTGGCCCTGCACGATCTGGCGCAGCGGCTCTGCCGCAGCATCTGACACCTCTTCTCCGCCAGGCCGATACTCTGCCAGACCGAGACCCCCGGAACGGGGGCGCGCACGCGTGCCGAGCGGCGTCGTCCGGGAACGGAAGAGCCCCGGGGTGCGAATATCCGCACCCCGGGGCTCTTCCAGCGGGAGATCAGGTGCGGGGCAGCGAGATCAGCGCGGTGGGGTCGTCCAGGTCGGGACGGTGGCGGCCACCGCCCTTGACGAACAGCGCGTACCCGATGCCCAGGAGCACGAGCCACACGGCGCCCACCACCAGCGCCACACGGGTGTCCGGGAACCAGCCGAGCATCGCGACCACGAACAGGATTCCGGCGGTCGCGGCCCAGGAGGCCACGGGCCAGAACGGCACCTTGAACGCGGACTCCGGGCGGTTCTTGCGCTCGATCTCGCGGCGCATGGCGATGTGCGAGAGCAGGATCATGAGCCACACCCACACGGTGGCGAACGTGGCGATCGAGGCGATCACCACGAACACGTCCTCGGGGATCACCGCGTTGAGGACCACGCCGATGCCCAGCGCCACGGCCATGACCACCACGGTGAGCCAGGGGACGCCGGCCTTGGAAACCTTGGTGAACGCCTTGGGCGCCTGGCCCTGCTCGGCCAGACCGAAGAGCATGCGCCCGGCACCGAAGGTGTCCGCGTTGATCGCGGAGATGGCGGCCACGATCACCACGATGTTCAGGATGGTGGGCGCGGCCGGGATGCCCAGCGCGGAGAAGATCTGCACGAACGGGCTGGCGTCCCCGGTGATGGTGTTCCACGGGACCAGGGACATGATGACCACCATGGTGCCCACGTAGAACAGCAGGATGCGGGCGGGCACGGAGTTGACCGCGCGCGGGATGGAGCGCCCCGGATCGCCGGCCTCACCCGCGGTGATGCCGATGGTCTCGATGCCGCCGAACGCGAAGACCACCACGGAGAGCGCGGCCAGCAGACCGCCCACGCCGTTGGGCATGAAGCCGCCGTGGTCCACCAGGTTCTGCGGACCCACGGTCTCCCCGGGAGCGAAGGAGACGCCGATGAGCATGAGCACGATGCCGCCCGCGATCATCGCGATGATGGCGCCCACCTTGATGATGGTCAGCCAGAACTCCGTCTCACCGAAGATCTTCACGTTGCGGGTGTTGATGGCGGCGATGAAGAGGATCACCGCGGCCACCCAGATCCAGCGGGGGGTGTCCGGGAACCAGAAGCCCATGTACACACCGAAGGCGGTGACGTCCGCGATGGCCACCACGATCATCTCGAACACGAACGTCCAGCCCGTGACGAAGCCCGCGAACGGACCCAGGTAGCGCGAGGCGTAGTGGCCGAAGGAGCCCGGTACAGGGTGGCGCACGGCCATCTCCCCCAGCGCCCGCATGACCATGTAGACCACCGCTCCGGCAATCAGGTACGCCAGGATCACGGAGGGCCCGGCCGCCTGGATGGCGGTGGCGGAGCCGTAGAACAGGCCCGTGCCGATCGCGGAGCCCAGGGCGATGAACTGGATGTGGCGCATGCTCAGGCCGCGGGCGAGCGTGTGGCTCTCCTGCGGGGCCGCCTGTGGGGCGGGGGTCTGCGGGGCGGAACTGCTCATTGGGGATCTCCCGTGCTGGGACCGGCGGTGCCGGTGCTCTGGGTGTTCTCGATGCTGCTCTGGCTGGCGGCGCTCAGTGTGGCGCACGCCTCACCACATGAGAGGCCGGGGAGCTCGACGGCGGGTTCGCCGCCGCAGTGCTGTCTGGACGAGCCATCTGGTGCCAGCGCAGGTGCTCGGGGGTTTCCCGTTCCATCCTGCCGCTCCACACGGCGGAACCCGGCGGGGTGAGCCGAGTGGTCGTCATGCAGCGTCCTTCCCCCGCGATGCCGTCGTTCCGGGCCGCCTCGTGGTGCTTGTACGTGGTCCGAAGGACATTCTGCTCCACACGAGCCCGACACCGGGAAGCGCGGGGTGGGCCAGCAACGGATGCCGCCTGAAACCCCAGACACGCAGATGCTACGGCACCGCGTCAGGACGACGACGCCGCTCGCCGGCTTCCCCGGGGGGGTCACCGCATTCCCGAGTGGCGCGGGCGGGCCCCCCACCCTCTCGTCACAGCCGGGTCGTGCCCGCCAGGTGGCGCCGGATCTCCGCCAGCACCTCGTCCGGGCGCTCCTCCACCATGAAGTGCCCCGTGGGCAGGGAGCGCCCGGTGATGCGGGGCAGCCACGGACGCCACGCCTCCAGGGGGTCCGTCTGGGCACCCACCACACCGTTCTCTCCCCAGAGCAGCAGGGCGGGGATGTCGCGGGAGGTGCCGCGGTCGGCGTCGTCGTGCTGCCTGTCCATCCCGGCTGCCGCGGCGTAGTCCGCGCACCACGCGGCCACCACGGACGGGTTCTGGGCGGCGGCCTCGTACGCGGCGAGCGCCTCGGGGTCGAACATGTCCAGCGAGCCGGGGGTCCCGCCCAGGCCGCCCAGCGCCGAGTGCAGGAAGGTGAGCGGCTCCCCGCTGATGAGCAGCTGCGGCATGGGGGCGGGCTGGGCCAGGAAAAGCCAGTGGTAGTACCGGGTGGCCAGCCAGTCGTCCATGAGCTCCCACACGGTGGGCGAGGGGAGGATGTCCAGCAGCGCCACGGAATGCACGGCGTCCGGGAAGTCCAGGGTCATGCGGTGGGCGGTCCGCGCGCCGCGGTCGTGGGCCACCACATGGAAGCTCTCGTGGCCCAGGTGGCGCATCACGGCCACCATGTCCGCGGCCATGGCCCGGAAGCTGAAGTCGTCGCCGTGGGCCGTGGAGTCCCCGTAGCCGCGCAGGTCCGCGACCACCACGCGGTGGTCCGCCGCAAGAGCCGGCCCCAGGCGGTGCCACATGGCGTGGGTCTGCGGGAAGCCGTGCAGAAGCAGGAGCGGCTCGCCCCGCCCGCCGGTCCGCGCGTGGATGGTGGCACCGGGGACGGGAACGCTGTGGGTCTCGAAGTTCTCGAACATGCGCCCATTCTCCGCCTCCCGGGTGGCAGCGTGGAGGACCCGTGGCGGCCAGGACCCAGCCCCCCGCCCGCGAAGTCACAGGTTCGCCGGGCGGAGCGGGCCCTCCACGGTGTGCCGCTCAGCCCACCCCGTTCAGCTCCGCGAGCACGTCCTCCGGCAGCCGCACCCGCGCCGCCCCCACGTTCTCGCGCAGGTGCTCGGAGCTCGCCGTCCCGGAGATCACCAGGGACAGCGGCGTGCGGGCCAGCAGCCACGCCAGGCCCACCTGGTTGGGGGTCACGCCCAGCCGTTCGGCGGCCGCGCGCACCGCGGGCTCCTCGGTGACCTTCGGCAGTCCCGCGTACCCGCCGCCGCCCAGGGGGAAGTACGGCGACCACACGACGTCGTGCTCCTCCGCCAGGCGCAGCAGGTCCTCGTGCTCGCGGTGGAGCATGTTGTGGATGTTGGACACCGCCGCAATCCCGGCAGGCAGCGCCGCCCGGAACTGCTCCAGGGACACGTGGCTCAGCCCGATCGCCCCGATCTCCCCGGAGTCCCGCAGCGCCACGAGCTCGGCCAGCTGGTCCTCCAGGGTCACCTTCTGCTCGCTGCCGTCCTCGATCACGAGCCCGGGCCGCATGTCCATGCGCCGCAGGTACACCAGGTCCAGGTGCTCGGTCCCCAGGTTCCGCAGGTTCTGGTGGACGGCCTCGCGCAGCTCGTGGGGCTTCTGCGCGGCCGTCATGGGCACGGGCCCGTCTGTCAACGGCCGCGCACCCACCTTGCTCGCGTAGACCACCTCGTCCCGCCGGTCACCGAACGCCCGGGCCAGCAGCCGGTTGGCCAGTCCCGCGCCGTAGAACTCGGCGGTGTCGTAGAACGTGACACCCAGCTCGTGCGCCTCCCGCAGCAGCCGCACACCCGCATCGAAACCGTCCGCGCCGGACGACGCCGCCCGCGCCAGACTCCCCATCCCGTACCCCATCCGCGCCACGGTCCGCGCGCCGATCCGCACGGTCCCGGCCTGCTCGGCGGGTGCGGTGTGCTGTGTGTCCATGGGTTCCCCTCGGTTCGTCCCTCGCCCGTCCGGGCGCCCACGCTGCTCGTGCGGCGCCCGGGTATTCCTCGCGCGATGCTACGCGCGCAATCCCGGTGCCGGCCGTGCGGGGACCCGGGTGCCGGGCGAAGCGACGGTGGGCGGGCGGCGGGGGCGACGGCGCACCATCGGATGACGACGCCGCACGGTTCCGCACACGCGCAACGCCCCGGGCGCCGTCGTGGGACGGTGCGCCGGGGCGCGTTCCACGGGCCGCGGAACCTACCCCACGGTCAGGCGCATGGACAGCTGGTACCTGTCCGCGCGGTAGGTGGAGAGGCAGTACTCCACGGGGATCTCGCCCGAGTAGGAGCGGCGGCGAAAGAGGAGCACGGGGGAACCCTCCGCGATCTGCAGCCAGCCGGCCATCTGGGAGCTGGCCGCGGCCGCCTCGACCGTCTGCTCCACGTGCGTCACGGGCAGTCCATCCGCGGCGAGCAGCCCGTAGAGGGAACCCGTGAGCTCTGTGGCGCGCAGACCCGGAAGCCGGTGGGCGGGCAGCCAGGACTCGTCCACACTCACGGGCTGGGCGTCCGCCAGCCGGAGCCGGCGCAGCAGGAAGACGTCGTCGGGCCCCGGGACCCTCAGGTGGGACTCGGCCTCCCCACCGGGGTGGTCCACCTCGGCCGTGATCACCCGTGTGGAGGGCTGGTGGCCCGCGGCGAGCATGTCCTCGTTGAAGGAGGCCAGGTGCAGCGCGGAGCGCACGCGGCCGTGGGACACGAACGTTCCCTTGCCCTTGACCCGCACTAGAACGCCGTCGTTGACCAGGTCCGAGATGGCCCGGCGGATCGTGATCCGCGAGACGCCCAGCTGCTCCTCCAGCACTCGCTCCCCCGGCAGCATGTCGCCCGGCCGCAGCTCACGGGTGGCCATGTCCAGGAGGTGGTGCCGGACGCGCTCGTGCTTCAGTTCGGGTTCGCGGTTCACGGGACCTTACTGTGACACGGCGAAGAGGTCCTGCCCCACTGCGACCTGCTCGGCATCCGTGAGCGTGGTGATCGCCTCCGCGGTGCTGTCCAGCACCACCACGGGGCAGCACGCACTCAGCCCGGCGGCGTGGACGCGGGAGAGGTCCATGTCCACCACGGGGTCCCCGACCTCCACCCGGTCCCCCTTCTGCGCGTGCACGGTGAACCCGTCCCCCTGGAGCTTCACGGTGTCGATCCCCAGGTGCACCAGCACCCCCGCGCCGGAGGGGGTGTGCACCACGAACGCGTGGGGCATGACCTTGAGCATGCGCCCCGCCACGGGGGCCACCACGCTCACGGACCCGTCCTGCTGCACGGGCTCCACGGCCACGCCATGACCCACCATCCCCTGGGCGAACACGGGGTCCGGGACCTGGGAGAGCTCCAGGCGCCGCCCTGCCAGGGGCGCGTGGACGGTCGTGCGGGAGTGCTCGCTCACATGAGGTCCTGGATGTCCTCGGCCAGGCTCTCGGCCTCGGGGCCCACGACCACCTGCACCACCGTCCCGGCGGCCATCACGCCGTGGGCGCCCAGGGCCTTCAGCGCGGCCTGGTCCACCAGAGAGGGATCGGAGACCTCCGTGCGCAGGCGCGTGATGCAGCCCTCGATCTCCTCGACGTTCTGCGCGCCACCCAGTGCGGAAAGAATCTGTTCAGCCTTGGACATGGTGTCTCCTCGTGGTCTCCGGAGTGCGGTCCCCGGGCTCCGCGCCGCGCGCCCGCCCGAGTGGTTGACAAGTGCTCTCCCGCACATCACAGTGATGGTGATCACTGGTTATAACCAGTTGCCCCGACTGTACTGACTCCCGGTGTCCGGGACAAGCAGCACCCACGTGGAAACGAGGCCCTCATGAGCGCGGAGAACACCCCCGCCACCGCCGGCAACGGCGCGCCGTCGAGCACAGCGGCCAAGCCCAAGCGCAGCGGCAAGTCCCTGCAGAACCTCCAGCGCTTCGGCCGCAGCCTCATGCTGCCCATCGCCGCCCTCCCCGCGGCGGCGCTGCTGCTGCGCCTGGGCCAGGACGACCTCCTGGGCAGCATCGGCTGGTTCGCCACCGCCGCCCACGTGATCAGCGCCGCCGGTGGGGCACTGTTCGACAACCTGCCGCTGATCTTCGCCGTGGGCATCTCCTTCGGCTTCGCCCGCAAGGGGGACGGCTCCACCGCACTCGCCGCGGTGGTGGGCTACCTGGTGATGACCAACGTCTTCGAGGCCATGGCCCCGCTCGTGCTCGGCACCACGGAGGTGGCCGGGAAGGCACCCAAGATCGACTACGGCGTGCTCGCGGGCATCATCATGGGCCTCACCTCCGCCCTGATCTGGCAGCGCTTCCACCGCACCAAGCTCCCCGACTGGCTGGGCTTCTTCTCCGGGCGCCGCCTGGTGCCCATCCTCACCGCACTGGCCGCCATCGTGATCGGCGTGGTGCTGGCGTTCATCTACCCGCTCTTCGACCGCGGCCTGACCGCCGTGGGCCACGCCGTGTCCGACAACGCCGTGGCGGGAAGCGGGCTGTACGGGTTCCTCAACCGCATGCTCATCCCCCTGGGCCTGCACCACATCCTGAACTCCATCGTGTGGTTCATCCTGGGCGACTACAACGGCACGCAGGGAGACCTCAACCGCTTCTTCGCGGGAGACCCCAGCGCGGGCGTGTTCATGACCGGCTTCTTCCCCATCATGATGTTTGCCCTGCCCGCCGCGGCACTCGCCATCTGGCAGGAGGCTCGGCCGGAGCAGAAGAAGGTGGTGGGTGGCATCATGCTCTCCACCGGCCTCACCGCGTTCCTCACCGGCATCACCGAGCCGCTCGAGTTTTCCTTCATGTTCGTGGCCTGGCCGCTGTACATCATCCACGCGGTGCTCATGGGCTCCTCCATGGCACTGACCAATGCTCTGGGCATCCACGACGGCTTCGGGTTCTCCGCGGGGGCGATCGACTACGTGCTGAACATGGGCATCGCCACGAAACCGCTGCTGCTGATCCCCATCGGCCTGGGGTACGCGGTGGTCTACTACGTCCTGTTCCGCTTCGTGATCCGCCGCTGGAACCTCAAGACCCCGGGCCGTGAGGACGACGCCGCCCCGCTGGAGGAGACCCGTGCCGACTGACCCCGCCCCACTGTCCCCCACCGGACCGGACGAGGAGCCGTGGGCGCTGCGGGGTCGGATCTGTACCGGCGCCCCGGGGGAGGTGCCCCTGCCCGACGGCGTGCTCGCCGTGGCGGGCGAGCGCATCACGTGGTGCGGCCCCGCCGCTGAGGCCCCCGCCGAGCTGCGCGACGCCGCCCGCCGGGTTCCGCTGGTGCTGCCCGGGCTCGTGGACGTCCACTGCCACGGTGGGGCCGGGGCCACGTTCTCCGCGGACGTGGCGGGAAGTCTGCGGGCGGCCCGCCACCACGCCGCCCACGGGAGCACCTCGGTGCTGGCCTCCCTGGTCTCGGCTCCCTCGGACGTGCTGCTGGAACAGATCCACGCCCTCCGGGAGCTCGTGCACCGCGGGGACCTCGCCGGGTTGCACCTGGAGGGCCCGTTCATCACCGCCACCATGTGCGGCGCCCAGGACCCCCACGCCATCATCCCCGGGGACCCGTACCTGCTCGAGCAGTGGCTGCGGGCCGGTGAGGGCACCGTGCGGTCCATGACACTGGCCCCGGAGACCCCGCGCTTCGCGGAGCTGGTGGCCCTATGCCGGGAGTACCGAGTGGTGCCCTCCCTGGGCCACACGGCCGCCACCGCGCAGCAGACCCGGGACGCGCTCGCAGGCGATCCCACGGGCGGGCCGTGGAGTGCCACGCACCTGTTCAACCGCATGCCGCCCCTCGGCCACCGAGTGCCGGGCCCCATCCCGGTGCTCATGGAGGCCGCCCACGAGGACCCGGCAGCCATGGTTCTGGAGCTGATCGCGGACGGGGTGCACGTGGACCCGGAGATCGTGCGCATGGTGTTCTCCCTGGTGGGCCCCGGAGCCGTCGCGCTCATCACCGACGCCATGGCCGCGGCGGGCATGGCGGACGGCCACTACACCCTGGGGGCACTGCGCGTGGAGGTCGGCGGCGGCGTCGCCCGACTGGCCCCCTCCCAGCCGGGCTCCACCGACGGCGCCATCGCCGGGGGCACCAGCCGTCTCATCGAGGACGTGCGCAACTGCGTGCGGTGGGGGATCCCGCTGCAGGACGCAGTCACCGCCGCCTCCTGGACCCCCGCCCGCGCGGTGGGCCTGGATGACGTGGGCTACCTGGCGGCCGGTGCCAGGGCGGACCTGGTCGTCGTCTCGCCGGAGCTAGCGGTGGAGTCCGTGATCCGCCGCGGAACACCCGTCACCACCTGAGGAGCGAAGATGCACATCATCGTGTGCGACACCCTGGACGAGGTGGCCACCACGGCCGCGGACGTGCTGGAACGCGCCGTGCGCCAGGGGCCCACCGTCCTGGGCCTCGCCACAGGGGGAACACCCCAGGACACCTACCGGGAGCTGATCCGCCGGCACCACGAGGAGGGCCTCAGCTTCTCCGCCGCCACCGCCTTCACGCTGGACGAGTACGTGGGGCTCGCACCCGAGCACGAACAGTCCTACCGCGCGACCATCCTGCGGGACTTCGTGAGCCACGTGGACCTGCCGGTGGAGCGGCTGCACACTCCCCGCGGAGACGCTCCGGACCCTACCGCCGAGGCCCACCGCTACGAGGAGTCCCTGGCCCGCGCAGGGTGGGTGGACGTGCAGCTGCTGGGGATCGGCACCAACGGGCACATCGGGTTCAACGAGCCGACGTCCTCGCTGGCCTCCCGCACCACGGTGCGCGCTCTCACCCGCCAGACTCGTGCAGACAACGCCCGGTTCTTCACGGACGAGGAGGTCCCACACCTGTGCCTCACCCAGGGGCTGGGCACCATCCGCGAGGCCCGCGAGCTGCTGCTCCTGGCCGAGGGCCGCGGCAAGGCCCGCGCCGTGCGGGACATGGCCGAGGGCTCCGTCAGCGCCCGCTGCCCCGCCTCCGTCCTGCAGCTCCACCCCCGGGCCACTGTGGTCCTGGACCGTGAGGCCGCCGGCGAGCTGGAGTACCTCGACTACTACCGCGAGGCCGCGCGCTTACTCCGCGGGCATCGCTGACCCGCGCCTTCCCCGTCCACTCCCCGCCGGCGCACCGGCCCGACGACGCCGCACTGCCCCCCCCCCGCCGGGCACCCACGCGGGCACCCGGGTGCCGGGCGAAGCGACGGTGGGCGGGCGGCGTCGTCGGCGGCCCGCCATCGGAGGACGACGCCGCCCGGTTCCGCACACGAGCAACGCCCCGGGCGCCGTCGTGGGACGGCACCCGGGGCGGTGCTGTGCTGAGCGGCGGTCAGCGGCTCACGGGGCCTGGATGGTGTTCTCCTTGCCGTCCGGGAAGGCGGTGGCCTCGGAGCGCGCGCGCCAGGGCTCGGTGTCCTTGCGGCGGGACTCCACGGCGCTGTCCCAGAGGTCGTAGGCGTCCTTGCCCAGGAGCAGGCGCACGGGCGGCTCGGGGCTGTCCACCACGTCCATGATGACCTGCGCGGCCTTGGCAGGATCGCCCAGCTGCTGGCCGTCCTGGTCCTCGAAGTACTCGTCCGTGGCCCTCACCAGCTCCGCGTACGCGGGCAGATCCTTCTCCGCGCGCATGGCGGCACTGCCCGCGAAACCGGTGCGGAACGCACCCGGCTCGATGGTGGTGACGTCCACGCCGAAGGGTTTGACCTCGTGGTGCAGGGCCTCGCTGAACGCGTCCAGCGCGAACTTGGCGGAGCTGTAGAGGCCGTTGCCCGGGAAGGACACCAGCCCGGCGATGCTCGTGAGGTTGAGGATGTGCCCGGAACCCTGCTCGCGCATCTGCGGCAGCACCTCCCGCGCCAGTTCCGCGGGGGCAAAGAAGTCCAGTTCCAGCAGATCACGGATCTGCTGGGAGGTGAACCCCTCCAGCGGACCGAACGCACCGGTGCCCGCGATGTTGGCGAGCACGTCGATGCGACCGAACGTCCCGGTGGCCTGTGCGAGGGCACCGCGGCGGGCGGCGTCGTCGGTCACGTCCAGGGTCAGCGCGAGCGCGCGGTCCCCGTAGGGAGCGGCGAGCTCCTCGAGCGTCTCGGTGCGGCGGGCCGTGACCGCGGCGCGGTCGCCGCGCTCCAGCACGGCCTGCGCGAGGGCGTGGCCGAAACCGGAGGATGCACCGGTGATGAACCAGGTTTTGGGGGTGCTCATGGAAGTCCTTTCGTGTGCGGGTCAGGAGATCGGCCCGGAAGTCGGAGGGTCGCCACCGGAGCAGCGAGAGGGCGGCGGAAGAGCCGGGTGGAGGGGGTCGGAAAAAGCCTCAGAGCTTCGCGTCGAAGAACGGGATGACCCGCTCCAGCGCCTTGCCCGCACCCTGCGGCTGGTCGTAGAGGTCGTAGTGGGACACGCCCTCGAGGATCACGAGGTCCTTGTCCTCGGAGGCGGCCACGCGGTACACCGTCTGGGCGTCGTCGTACGCCCCGAAGCCGCCCTTCTTGTCCCCGGCCACGATCAGCAGCGGCTGGTCCAGCAGCTCGTCCGCCAGGTGCACGGCGTCCCAGCCCATGGCGGCGGGGCCGTGCGCGGCCTCGAAGGTCACGCAACCGTTCTCTGCGCGCCCACGGTCGGTGCGGTAGTAGTCGTAGGCCTCGATGATGTCGATGTCACCCGTGGCCTTCGCGAGCGCCTCGGTCTCGGGGAGGAAACCGACCGCCTCGCTCTCCGCCCCGCGCGCCTCCTTGGTGCGCTGCGCCGCGATCCCGGCCAGGGCGGCGTGCAGACCTGCCTTGCGGGCCATGTCCCGCTGCATGCGGCCGAAGTTCACGCCGGTGATGGAGACGACGGCCTTGAAGCGCTTCTCGATCTGCGCGGCCTTCCACGTGTACCCGCCGCCCCCGCAGATGCCCAGGACGCCGATCCGGTCCTCGTCCACGTACGGGAGGGTCACCAGGTAGTCCACCACGCGGCTGAAGTCCTGCACCCGCTGAGCCGGGTCCTCCAGGAACCGCGGCTCGCCGCCGCTCGCACCCTGGAAGCTGGCGTCGAAGGCGATCACCACGTAGCCGGCCTCCGCGAGCGCCGGTGCGTAGATGTTCCCCGAGGTCTGCTCCTTGCAGCTGCCGATCGGATGGGCCGCCACGACGGTGGGGTACTTCCTGGTCTCGTCGAACTCGGGCGGAAAGTGCAGGTCCGCCGCCATGTCCCAGTACATGTCTCCGTTGCGGAAGGTGACGTGCTGGATGTCGGTCATCTCGACTCCTCAAGGTTCTGGATGTCAGGGTCTACGGGTTGCAGGGTTGGTGCGTCTCCGCGGGACGGGGGACGGAGCCCCGTGCCACGTCCTCCACTGTTCCTCATCCGCCCGACGACGTGCAGGGACAGCCTCTACCTGGGAACAATCCCTCCCAGGAACAGCGCCACGCCGCTGGCTACGGTGGGGCCATGCCCGCTTCCTCCCCTCAGCTGAAGGTCCTCGGCGACTTCCTGCGCGCCCGCCGCGCGGACGTGAGCCCCTCCACCCTGCCCGCGCACGTGGTGGCCTCCGGGGCCGCACGGCGCGTTCCCGGGCTCAAAAGGGAGGAGGTCGCGCAGGTGGCGGCGGTGAGCGTGGACTACTACACGCGCGTGGAGCAGGGACGGCTGACGCCCACCCCGCACGTGCTCTCAGCGCTGTGCCGGGTGCTGCAGCTGTCCCCCGAGCAGACCGCGTACGCCGAGGACCTGCTCAACCGGGCGCGCGGCTACACGGCGCCCTCCCCCGGTCACGAGGCCGCGGACGGGCGCCTGCAACTCCTCCTGAACCAGCTCACCGAGCTGCCCGCCCTGGTCATGGGTCCGCGCATGGACGTTCTCGCGTGGAACACGTTGGCGACGGCGCTCGTCACCGACTTCGCCCGGCTCCCCTCCGCGCGCCGCAACTACATCTCCCTGATGTTCACGGACCCGCGCATGCGCGAACTCTACGAGGACTGGGAGACGGTGGCGCGCACGTGCGTGGGGATCCTCCGCCGGGAGGCCACCGAGAACCCGGAGGAGCCGGAGCTCGCGGCCCTGGTGGGGCGGCTGTCCATCGCGGACCACGACTTCCGCCGGTGGTGGGCCGAGCACCGCATCCACGAGCAGGACTTCGGCGCCAAGGTGCTGGTCCACCCCACCGCCGGACGGCTGCGCCTGAACTGGGACTCGTTCACCTACTCAGGGGCGGTGCGGCAGCAGCTCGTGCTGTGGTCCGCGGACCCGGGCACGGAGGACGCCCGGAAGCTGGCGGAGCTGAGCCGAGCCGCGGACGCCGCCAACATCTGAGGCACGCTCTGCCCACGGAAACATTGTTTCGCAGGGCAGAGCGTGCCTCGGATGTCTCACACGTTCAGGGTGCGCCGCGCCCGTGCGGCTTCCGCCCCTACTCCCCCTCGAACGGCCAGCCGTGCGCCTCGAGCATCGCGCGGACGCGTTCCAGCTCCTCCGGCTTGGGCTCGTCCTCCGTGGCGCGGTGGATCGCCTCGCGGGCATCGGCCTCGGAAGGGGCCACACCGTGGGCGCGGGCGTCCTGCGCGAGCTGCTCCGCGATCGCGGCCATGTCCTCCTCCGCGAGCTGCGGTCGCAGCACCGCGAGCACCGGCAGGTAGTCCTGGGCGGGCACCCCGTTGGGGTAGTCGGCGCGCAGCCAGCTCATGACCCGGGCCACGTACCCAGGCTGGCGGGGCGCCTCGTCCTGGTTCGCGCCCACCAGGGGCCACCCGGCGCGGGCCAGCTCCGCGGCGACGTCGCCCAGCTGGGTCTCGGAGGCGGTGGCGGGCCCCAGGAGGTCACCCGCGGGGATCCCGAGCGTCTCGAGCAGCCGCTCGGTGCGGTGGGGGCCCACGGTGCGGGCCAGCAGCTCCGCGAGGGGTGCGTGCTGCTCCAGGGGGACGCCGTGGGGGTAGGCGGCCCGAATGTGGTCGAGCGCCGCGTCGAAGGTCATCATCCGAACACCGAGATCCCTAGGTAGTGGTCCAAGCTCTTGCGGGTGATCCAGAGAACCCCGATCACCACCGCGGCTGCCACCACGGCGAAGCACAGCACAGCCCCCACGAGGGCGGGGACGCTGCGGTGCGCGGTGCCGTCCGGGCGGGGTTGTGGGGTGGCGCGGCTCCACAGGGTGATGCCCACCGTGAACAGGGCCGGCAGCCCCGCGCCGAAGCACAGTCCGGCCAGCAGCACGGTCAGGGCGGATTTCGCCATGTCCACGATCATGAGTGCGCGGCCTCCTTGGGCGCGGTCCGGGCGGAGTCACCGGGGGTCACGGAGTTGGTGTCCTCGTCCCAGTCCGCGTTGACGTTGTGCCGGTCCACCTTCTGGTGCCGCGAGCGCAGGAAGATCAGGGCGGAGGCCGCCACCAGGATCAGGAAGATCACCACGGCCCCGGGCAGACCGCCGACCGCTCGGGCGATGACGAAGCACACCGCTCCCACCACTGCCGCGGCGGGCAGGGTGAGCAGCCAGCCCACCACCATGCGCCCGGCCACGCCCCACCGCACGCGGGCACCGGGCTTGCCCACACCCGAGCCCAGGATGGAGCCGGTGGCCACGTGCGTGGTGGACAGCGCCATGCCGAAGTGGCTGGAGGTGAGGATGATGGCGGCGGAGGACGCCTCCGCGGCCATGCCCTGCGGGGGCTCGATCTCCACCAGTCCCTTGCCCAGGGTGCGGATCACGCGCCACCCGCCCAGGTACGTGCCCAGTGCGATGGCCACGGCGCAGCTGACGATGATCCACACGGGCAGCCCGTCGGACTCGATCCCCTGCACGCTCAGGCTGCCGTGCGCGATCAGCGCCAGGGCGATCACACCCATGGTCTTCTGCGCGTCACCGGTGCCGTGCGCCAGCGAGACGAGCGACGCCGTTCCCACCTGTCCCCACCGGAACCCCCTGTCCCGGTGGTCCTGGGAGGCCGCCCTCCCGATCAGGTACACCAGTGCGGTGCCCACGGCGGCCACGCACCCGGCGATGAACGGTGCGAGCGCGGCCGGGACCAGGATCTTCTGCACCACGCCGGACCAATTGACCCCGGCAACCCCCAGGGAGGCCAGGCCGGCACCGATGAGCCCGCCGAACAGGGCGTGCGAGGAGCTGGAGGGGAGCCCGAACAGCCAGGTGGCCAGGTTCCACAGGATGCCGCCGATCAGACCCGAGAAGATCAGGGTGAGCGCCAGTGTGGGGTCCAGCCCGGGCACCAACCCACCGTCCGGGGTCTGCACCAGCAGCACGTCCTTGGTGACCGTGGTGGCCACCTCCACGGAGAGGAACGCCCCCACCAGATTCAGCACCGCGGACAGTGCCACGGCCGTCCGGGGGGAGAGAGCCCCCGTGGCGATGGAGGTGGCCATGGCGTTGCCGGTGTCGTGGAATCCGTTGGTGAAGTCGAAGGCCAGAGCGGTCACGACCACCAGGCCCAGGATCACCAGTTCGACTGTCATGCTCCCAGGATGAACGCCCCGGCGCCCACAGTCCAAACGCGCCCCCCGGACGGCCCAGGAGAGCATGCAGGCGCACCCCACTTCCCGGCCGGTGGCCCGGGCACGGGCCGCGTCTGAGCCCCCGCGCATACTTCCCCCATGACTTCACGAGCCCACCACAGCGGCGAGCACCACGAGAACTGGCACGAGCGCTCCCCCGCCACGGGAACGGGCGAGCTGCCCGTCGTGTCCCCGCGCCAGGACCCGGAGACCCACCGGGGCTACGCCCACGGCACGGATCCCCGGCGGTGGCAGATCCTGGCCGTGCTGCTCGTGGCCATCTTCATGTCCCTGGTGGCCGTGAGCAGCATCAACGTGGGCCTGCCCTCCATCCAGGAGGGCATCGGGGCCTCAGAGTCCCAGCTGCAGTGGATCCTCTCCGGCTACGCCTTGACCTTCGGCGTGGTGCTCGTGGCGGGTGGTCGCGCCGGGGACATCTTCGGACGCGGGTTCCTGTGGATGCTCGGCGTGCTGGTCTTCACCCTCTCCTCGATCGCCGCGGGGCTGGCCCCGGACCCCACCATGCTCATCGCGGCGCGCTTCGTGCAGGGCGTGGGCTCCGGCCTGCTCAACCCGCAGGGCGTGGCCATGATCCAGCAGTACTTCAAGGGCGCCGAGCGCGGGAAGGCGTTCGGCATGCTGGGCAGCGCCGTGGGCGTCTCCGTGGCCATCGGACCCGTCCTGGGCGGTCTACTCATCCAGAGCGGCGGCACCGAGCACGGCTGGCGGTGGCTCTTCGCGGTGAACGTCCCCGTGGGTGTCGTGGCGCTCGTGCTCGCCTTCCTGTGGTTCCCGCGCCCCCTGGTCCTCCGGCCGCAGGACACCGGCCTCCTCCATGCCTTGAAGGGCATGGACCCCGTGGGCGCCGTGCTGCTGGGCCTCGCCCTGCTGGCCACCCTGCTGCCGTTCATCGAAGCCGGCTCCCCGGGCGCCAGCCCGTGGACGTGGGCGCTGCTCGCCGTGGCCGCCGTGCTCCTGGTGCTATGGATCGCGTGGGAGAAGCGCACCAAGGCCTCCGGACACCAGCCCATGGTGGACCTGGACATCTTCAAGGTCAGCAGCTTCTTCAACGGCACCCTGCTGATCTCCCTCTACTTCCTGGGCATCACCAGCGTGTGGGTGCTCATCACCCTCTACATGCAGCAGGGCCTCGGGCACACCGCACTGGCCGCCGGCTGCGTGGGCCTGCTCAACGCCGTGGCGAGTGCCGTGGCCTCCAACATCGCGGGCTCCCTGGTGAACCGGATGGGACGCCGGATCGTGGTCCTGGGCATGGCCAGCGTGATCCTGGGGCTCGGGCTCAGCGCCGGGATCATCCTGCTGCACGACACCTGGGGCGTCAGCGAGTGGTGGCTCGTGCTCACCATGGGCTTCGTGGGCCTGGGCCAGGGCGCGGTGGTCAGCCCCAACCAGACGCTCACCCTCGCGGAGGTGCCCCTGGAGTACGCGGGCAGCGCCGGCGGCGTCATGCAGACCGGCCAGCGCGTGGGCACCGCCGTGGGCATCGCCATGATCACGGCGGCGGCCTACGCCGCGGTGGCCTCCCAGGGCTGGGCCGTGGGCATCGCCGCGGGTCTCGGGATGGTGGTCCTGGTGGTGGCGCTCGCGCTGCTCGTGGCCCTGCGGGACATGCGCCACCGGGCGCGGCAGGCCCCCGCCGCCTGACCTCCCGCTCGACGGGACGACGACGCCCCCGCGCCTCTCCCTGCCGTGGCCCCCGCGGAGGGGAGTGGAGGCGTGGAGGTGGCGCGGCGGCGTCGTCCGTGGGAACGGCGGGCGGGTCAGCCCTTCTTGAGGGTGATCTGCCAGCTGGCGTCGCCCTTCTCCGCGAAGTCCGTGACCTCGTGGCCGTCCGTGGCGGCCCACTGGGGAATGGCCTCGGTGGCCTGGGTGCAGTCGAAGTCGATCACCAGGTGGTCACCGGGGTTCAGGGTGCGCATCACGTCCTTGGCCTCGATCAGCGGGAACGGGCACACCGCGCCGAGGGAGTCCAGGGCGTAGTAGCCGTCACCCAGGTCCGTGAGCTTCTTCGACGGCGCCGCGCTCGGGTTCCTGACCATGAGTGCGGTGGGTGCCGCGGCGAAGCCCGGGAACACGTTGCCGCCGGTGGGGCGGGGCGCGGTGGCGGAGGGGGCGGCGTCGATCGAGTTGTCGTCCGGGGCGGTGGTGTCCACGGTGTGGTCCAGGCTCTCGGCGGTGGAGTAGGTGTCCCCGACCGCACCCTGCTCGGGACGCGTGACGGTGGGCTTGAGCCAGATCCTGGTGGCCGCGGCCACACCCAGGGCGATGAACAGCAGGGCGATCCAGCCCTGGAACGTGAACAGGCTGGTCTGGACCATGCCGTTGCCCACGGTGCAGCCGCCCGCCAGCGCGGCACCCACGCCCATGAGAAGACCACCCGCAATGGAGCGAACGGTGGTCTTCGCGTCCGGGACGCGCACGCGGAACTCGCCCGTGGCACGGGCCGCGAGGAACGAGCCCACCAGGATGCCCAGCACGAGCATCACACCCCAGTCCAGCTTCCCGTCCGCCCCGGTGACCAGGAAGTTCAGCAGGTTCGCGGTGGGAGTGGTGATGCCCAGGCCGTCGTTGCGACCGGTCGCCGCGGACAGCGGCCACGCGACGACCCCGAGGAGGCCCACCAGGACACCGGCGGTGTAGACGTGCAGGGGGTGCTTCCACGCAGGGCGGTTGGCCAGGCGGGCGGGCTGCACGGCGCTCTTCTCACGGTTGCGGAAGTGGCGCACCATCACACCCGTGACCGCGACCAGCACGATCACGAACAGCCACGGCGAGACCCCCAGCGCACCCGGGATGGTGGTCAGCCCGGTGTCCCAGGACTTCATCCCGGAGTTGAACCCCTTGAGCACACCCGTCTTCATGGCCGCGGCGGACAGCGCGTAGGCGGCCAGGGCGATCCACGAGCCCACCAGGCCCTCACCGGAGCGGTACCACGTGCCGGAGGCGCAGCCACCGGCCAGGATGATGCCCACACCGAACATGAACCCGCCCACGACCACCGCCAGCGGCATGAAGGACGGGTAGTCCGGGGAGATCACCCCCAGCGAGGTGAGCGCCGCGAGCCCCACGGCGTGCACGGAGATCACCACGAGCAGGGCAGTGAACGTGCGCCACGAGCGCTGCAGGAAGACGTCCCGCAGCATGCCCGTCACGCAGAAGCGGCCGCGCTGCATCACGATGCCCAGCAGCGCACCGAGGACGAGTCCGGTGAGGATCATGGGTGTGCACCTGTTTCTCGCACGCTCCCCGGACATGGGCGTGCGCAACTGTTGATGGGGTAAGAACCGGGGAGGGGTGCCAGTCAACTCCCCAGGGCGGGGGAGGTCCAGGGGCCTGTCACAGACCGCAACAACACCTGACGCCCCTGCAGCGAGTCGGTCCCGCGGCACGGCGCCTGGCGAGCGGCCGCGGCACCACCCACCCGGTGCGACTCCCTGCGGGCGGGGACTGGACTGGTGTCCGCCACCCCGGGGGTTCCCGTGGAGGGTGGTAGATTGGAAAATCCCCCACCCCCCACTCAGAGATACGGGAGCCCGCGTCCACTCCGTGGTGCGAGAGCGGTAGCACAGCAGGAAAATCCCCTTCCCGCCTCAGACAATGGAGCACTACAGCAATGCCATCCCCCCACGCACCTTCCGGCGCCACCCCGAGCTCTCCCGAGCCGCGCGCCTCATCCCCCATCAGCCGCCGCACACTCGCGAAAGGCATGGCCTGGGCCGCTCCCACCATTGTGCTGTCCGCGCCAGCCCCTGCCGCGGCCGCCTCCATCCAGGACGTGGTGGTGGGCACGACCTCGTGCTCCGATGGTTCGGGGAACCTCAACAACATCCCGTTCACCGTGAGCACCGTCAACGGCGCAGTGATCCCCGCGGGCACGGTCTTCACCGTGAACTACGCCGGTGGATCCACCACCCCCACATGGTCCGGGACGCTGGCCACCAACAGCACGGCAGCCATCACCCCCGGCAACAACACCAGCACGAACGGTGGTCGCTATGGATCCATCACGTTCACCCTCAAGAACCCCATGCCGGCGAGCACCACCTGGACCCTGAACCTCAGCATGGACATTGGTGCGCTCATCACGGGCCAGAGGACGACACTGTCCTTGACCTCCTCCATTCCCGACCAGAACCACAACACCAGCAACGACACCGCGACCCACGAGATGTACTTCGGGGGCTGCCGGGACTAGCCGCGCGGTGGCGGCAGGCCGCTCTTCGTCTGCGGAGGTGCCTCCGTCAGCCCAGGTAACGGGCTAGTTCCGGGCTCGACTTCCCCGCCCGGCACACGGACATGGGCACCTGCCCGAACACGGACCGCGGCACCGGGTGGCCGCACAGCTCCGCGGTCCGCTTTTCGTCCCAGTCCACGTAGACGTGCCAGCCGCCCTCACCCTCCGCGGGATCCGCACCCGGCGGCGACGGCACTTCCACGCCGTCCACCTCGAACGCCGTGCGCCGCACGGTGCCCACCGCGCACAGCTCCTGCCTCCGGGACAGGTACGCCCAGATCACGTCCCCGGACCGCATGGTCCGGAACCCCGTGCGCAGGCACCAGCGGTCGATGGGCTGCGAGCGCCCGATGGCCTCCCACACGGCGGTGGCGTCCTCGCGGGTCAGCCAGTCCCCGGGTAGATGCTCCGGGTGCGCGGCGGGGTTGATCGGCAGGAACCAGTGGGTGTCCCCGCTCATGGCCGCAACTCCGCACCCGGGACGTCCGCGGCTCCCGGCTCGTCGTCGTGAGCAGCGGCACCGCGGGCGTCGTTCCCGTCCCCGACAGTCTCCGCCACCAGCGCGCGGTACCCCTCCCGGAACGTGGGATACCGCCACTCGGTGCGCGGAACGAGCGAGTGCACCAGCGTCCCGTCCACGAGCTTTCCCAGCGGCCCCTCCCCCGGCCCGGAGCTGTCAGGGGGCACGGGCACACCCACCAGGTGCGCGAGATACGCGGCCACTTCCCCCAGCTGGGCTGCGCAGTGGTCCACCGCGTGCAGCAGACGGGGTGGCTCGGCCGCCTCCAGGACGGTGGCCAGCACCGTCACGAGGTCGTCCCGGTGGATGCGGTTGGTGACCCGCCGGTGGTTCAGGGGCGCGCCGCGGCGCACCCGTTCGACCAGTGAGGTGCGCCCCGGCCCGTAGATGCCGGCGGGCCGCACGACCACCAGGTCCGGGAACAGCTCCGCGGCCAGCTCCTCGGCGGCCAGCAGCACGTGGGCGGTGGAGCGCTGGGGGTCGGCCGGGGTGGACTCGGTGACCCGTTCGCCGTCGCCCCCGCCCAGCACACCGGTGGAGGAGACGAGCACCACGCGCGGGTTCTGCTCGCCCAGGGCATGCCGCAGTCCCCGCAGTCCGCCCAGGTAGGTGCGCTCGTAGGCGGCGGCGTCGTGGCCGTCCGCGGTGAGCGTGACCACCACGGCGTCGGCCTCCGGGAGGGCGGCGGAGCCGGGGTCGGTGAGGTCCAGCGAGATACCCGGCAGGTCTGCGGGGAGCCGGTCCGCGTGGCGGCGCACGCCCGTGGCGGCCCACCCCCGACCCGCCAGGTGCAGGCCGAGGGCTGCGCCCACGTCACCGCACCCTGCCAGCAGGACGCTTCGGGATGTCGTCTCAGTCATGCTCCCCACCCTGTCACGAGCACCCGGTCACACGCAGACGAACCGCCCCGCACGGTGTGGTGCGGGGCGGTTCGCGTATCGGCGGTCTGCGCCGCGGGGCTCAGTGGCCGTAGCCCTGGGACTGCTCCTCGGTGCCGGCCTGCTCCTCGAAGAACTCCTGCTGCTCCTTGGTGTCCGCCTGCTCGGCGGCCTTGCGGCGCTGCTCGTCCGAGTCCACCTGGCTCACCGAGTCGGGGTTCTGGTTCTGCTGATCGCTCATGTCCGCGCTCCTTCGTGGTTCCGCGGTTCCCGCCCCACCGTCACCTTCCGGTTCCGGGGAACGACGCCGCACGGTCAGGTTCTGTCTCCCACCGCCCCGCACCGTGTGGTCCGGGCGGCGGCGTGCTCCCGAGCATTCCCAACGGGTCTCTCCGTGTCAACGAGGACGCCCGTTGCCACACCGGTGTCACCGAAGGGGCCCGCCCCGCCCCTCACCCTGCTCCGGCGCGGATCGCGCGGAGCCCGCGAGCGCGGTCTGCACCCACCGGGTCACCGGCCCCTCGGTCCACTGGCCCACGCCCCGGATGCCACCCACCGGGCGGGCACCCCGCAGGGCGTTGGTCACGAAGACCTCCGAGGCACCGGCGGCCTCCGCGAGGGTGACCTCACGTTCGAGGACGCGGTGGCCCGCGTCCCGCAGCAGCGCGAGCACCCGGGCGCGCACCACCCCGGGCAGGATCCGGCCGTCCGCGGGCGGGGTCACCACGGCGCCGTCGAGCACCAGGAAGACGTTGGCCCGCCCGGTCTCGAACAGTGTGCCGTCCCGGTCCGTGAGCAGCGGGTCGCACACCGGGGACCACGGCCCGGGCAGGGTGTCCAGGGGCCTGCGGTCCGCCCACTTGTGCCCGCCCCACCCACCGGGCACCACCACGGGCACGAGCTCCCACGGTTCCACCGGGGGGTGCGCCCCGGGCGGGTTCAGCGGGGCGGGCGTCAGGTCGATCCGCACACCCTCCCCCTCCGGGGCCGCGGTGACCCGCAGCCGGTGGGGGCCCTCCAGCGCGGCCGCGCAACGAGTGATCCGCTCCCCCAGTTCACCGGGGAGGTCACGGCCGAAGCACGCCCGGGTGCTGTCCCCGAGCCGGGCCAGGTGCTCCGCCAGCTGCGCGGGGTGCCCCTCGCGGACCAAGATCGTGGTGAACACCCCGAGGGCGGGATCCGGCCTCCCCTGGACAACCGGCCACTCGGGTGCGCTGCGGCGAGCGTGCTCCCGCCACTCGCGGGAGAGCTCCGGACCGAACCCGGCACCCACGGCATCCAGCAGCGGGGCGGCCTTCACCAGAGTCTCGAAGGCCTCGTCGTCCGGGTCCGAGTCCGCGACGATCCCCCCGCCCACTCCCAGCCGCACGGTGGAGCCCGAGAACTCGAAGGTCCGGATGGCCACGTTCACCACCAGCCCCGCCACCGGGCTCACGCACCCCACGGCACCGGTGTAGACGCCCCGCGCGGTGGTCTCCAGCTCGTTGATGATCTCGGTGGCCCGGATCTTGGGCGCGCCCGTGCACGAGCCGGGCGGAAACGTGGAACGCAGCAGGGCGGCGTCGTCGAACCCGGGGCGCAGGGTGCCGTGGACGTCCGCGACCAGGTGGTGGACGCCCGTGTGCGGCTCCACGCGCGGCACGGCGGGGCTCAGCACGGAGCCGGGCACGCACGCACGGGAGAGGTCGTTGCGCATGAGGTCCACGATCATCACGTTCTCCGCGCGGTTCTTGGCGGAGGCGTGCAGCTCGCGGGGGTCCGTGTTCGCGGGAGCGGTGCCCTTGATGGGCGAGGTGAGCACGGCGTCCCCCGTGCGCCGCAGGTACAGCTCCGGGGACAGGCTCGCCACCGCGCCCCCGGGCACTCGCAGGAACGCGGCGAAGCGCGGCCGCAGCCGCTCGTACCCGGCGCAGAACAGGTCCAGCGGGTCACCGTGGAAACCCGCCGCGAGCTCGCGGCAGACGTTCGCCTGGAAGACGTCCCCGTCCCGGATGTGCTCCAGTGCCCGCCGCACGGCCGCGGCGTGGGCGGCCCCGGTCACGGCGGCCTCGAACGGCTCGCACCGGTACGGGCGCGGCGCGCACGCCTCGGACGACGACGCCGCGGAGCCGGCTGCCAGCGCCCGCCCCACCACCGCGACCGTCTCTCTCACGCGGGCCAGGTCCGCGCCGGGGAGGGACTCGCAGAACCAGCGGTCCGCGGCGGCGTGGTGCACCAGGACGTGGTCGTAGTGGGCCAGGTGGTGCTCCGGCAGGCCGCCGGAACGCGGAGGTGCGGGTGGAAGGGACTCCAGGCGGCGCGAGAGCTGGTACCCCAGGTACCCGATCCACCCGCCGCCGAACCGGACGGGGCCGTCGACGGTGGGCGCGGGGGCGGTGCCCTCCTCGGCGCCCAGCGCGACGAACGGGTCCTCGTCAGGGCCCAGGACGCGCGTGGGCCGGACGCCGATCACGGCGTCCCCGTGCACCCAGTCCGCGAGCAGTGCCGTGAGGCCGGGCTGGTCCCGCAGAGCCCGGAGCATCTGCACGGGACTCACACGGTGCGGCAGGCAGACTCGGTGCACGGGGTCCTCTCAGTGGTGGATCAGATCTTCACGACCATCTTGCCCGTGTTCGCGCCCTTCATCATGTTCAGGAAGGCGTCCACGGCGTGGTCGAGGCCCTCCACCACGGTCTCGTCGTACGCGATCTTCCCGGAGGTGAACCACTCGGTCATCCGCGAGAGGTACTCCCCGGCAATGTCCCAGTGGTCGCCCATGGTGAAGCCCTCGAGCTTCAGGGAGTTCTTGATGAGGTTGGCCATGTTGTCCGGGCCGGGGGTGCGCTCGGTGGAGTTGTACTGGCTGATGGCGCCGCACACGGCCACGCGGCCGTGGCGGTTGAGCACGTCCAGGGCGGCCTCCAGGTGGTCGCTGCCCACGTTGTCGTAGTAGACGTCCACGCCGTCCTCGCCCACGGCCTCTGCGAGCTGCTCACGGATGGGGGCGTCCTTGTAGTTGAGCACGGCGTCGAAGCCGTACTTCTCGGTGAGCAGCTTCGCCTTCTCGTCCGAGCCAGCCGAGCCGATCACGTAGGACGCGCCCAGCTGTTTGGCGATCTGCCCCGCGGCGGAGCCCACGGCGCCGGCGGCGCCGGACACGAACACGCGGTCGCCCTCCTTGAGCTCGGCGATGCGCGTGAGGCCGGTGTAGGCGGTCATGCCGGTCATCCCCAGGATGCCCAGGTACACGGACAGCGGCGTGCCGGGGATCTCCTGCACGGCGGTGAAGTCCTCGGCCGGGCCCTGCGCAAGGTCGCGCCAACCCTCCTGGTGCAGCACGGGGGTGCCCACGGGCAGCTCCTCGGAGCGGGACTCGACCACGCGGCCCACGGCGCCACCGGTCATGGTCTCGTCCAGCTCGAACGGCGGGACGTAGCTCGGCTCGTCCCGCATGCGCCCGCGCATGTACGGGTCCACGGAGATGAACTCGTTGCGCACGCGCACCTCGCCGTCCTGCAGCTCGGGCAGCTCCACGGTCACGGTGCGGAAGTTCTCGTGCTCGGGCCAGCCCTCCGGGCGGGACACGAGCTGGATCTGGGTGCTGGTGGAATCGTTGGTAGCCATGCGGCCATCGTGGCACGCACAGACGCTTGCCGCGGCAAGGATTCGCGTGGAGCGGACGGCGGGTGGAACGGGAATAACTGATGGGTAACTTGTCGTTCGCCGCCCCCGGGTGTGAGGAAACCGTGAGAATCCGCAGGGGACCCGTATGGGTTCCGTGAGGGGCACTGTCCCGCCCGGCACCGCGGGCGTCTACTGAGGTTCTGCGCCCCCGTGGGCCCAGCGGCCGCGAACCCGCGGTCGCCGTCCTTTCGAACGGAGCCTGCAGTGCTGGATGTCGTGTATGTGCTGGGCGTGGTCGCCCACAGCGTGACCCGCGCGGCGGAGGGGCGAGGGCGGCCCCGGGCGCCCAACAGATCAGCCCTGGCGGGCTTTCATGCGCGGGTTCTTCTTGTTGATCACGTAGGTCTTGCCGCGCCGGCGCACCACCTGCGAGCCGGGGATCTTCTTGAGGGAGCGGAGCGAGTTGCGGACCTTCATAGGGGCCTCCTTGAGCTGATGCTATTTGCGAATCATTCTCAGAATAACATTCCCCCGCGCCGCCGACGCCGCGCGCGGGCTCCGAGTGCTCCGCACCCGGGCGTGGGGCACGGAGAGGAGCCGTGCGGCGTCGTCGTTCGAAAATGGCGGTGCGTCAGCGGCGCGGTGCCATCTCGTCCTCGACAACCCACTTGTGGTTCTTCATGGTCATGCCGTCGGCCTCGTAGTCGACCATGTAGACGCTCTGGGTGGTAGCTGACGCAATGGTGCCCTGGGCACCCTTCATGCCGGGCATGTGGTCGGCCTCGATGGTCACCTCGGTACCGTCGGCGAGGCGCTCCGAACCGAGGCCCTTGAGCTCCTCCTGGACCACCCACTTGTGGTCCGCGACCTTGGGCCCGCCGTCCGTGGGGGTGTAGTCCACGGCATAGGTGACCGTGTCGTAGGCGCCCACCACCGTGGCTGGCGCGCCCTTCATGCCCGCCATGTGGTCGGTGGTAAGCGTGACCTCGGTGCCCACGGGGTAGGTGGGCTTTTCCGCGGCGACGATGCCCTCCGGGACGGGGCCGCCGTCCATGGCGTGCATGTGCTCCTGTCCGTGCTCGCGCCCGCCCTGGCTCGCACTGGGCGTGCCACTCGCGGGCGACGACGCCGCCTGGCTCGTCGCACTGGAGCTCGCGCTGATCCCGTGGCCCTCGTGCGCAGAGTGGTCAGTGGAATCGGAACTGGCGGAGCAGGCGGTGGCGGTCACCAGGATGGTGAAGCCGGCGAGGGTGAGGGGAAGTCGGCGCATGGGGAAAATCCTTTCTGCGAGCCCATCCGGGTTACTGGGCTCGGGTACGGGCGGGTTTCTGGTTGGAATTCGCGGTGGCAGCGAGACCCCGCCGCGCTCGTTCCCTACAGCAGGGAGCCGAGCGAGGCGACGAAGCCGCCAAGCATGAACGCGCTGATGCCGTACGCCAACGGGCGGTTGTCTATGGGACCGCCGCCGGAAGCGTGGTGCGTGATGGCGTGCCCCTTGCCGCGGCGCAGCAGGGCCTTGTTCACGGGATAGGCCGCGAAGTACGCGACCACGAGAGACAGGGCCATGGAGCCCCAGAACAGGGCGTCCAGCAGACCGGCATCCATGGCGCCGGGGACGAGCCACATGACGAGGTTGTCCACGACCTCCATGGTGAGGATGGAGACGGTGTCCGCGGCGAGTACGAGGCGCAGGGCCTGCCCGAGACCCATCCCCGAGCGCAGCAGCGGCAGGGAGGACAGGGCGTAGCCGAACACGAAAGACAGCGCGATCGCCAGCGCAGTGGAGGGGACGTTACCCCACCCCATCATCGTGGAGAGGATCAGCCCGGCGATCTCACCGATCGAGCAGCCGGTGAGGCAGTGCAGGGTGGCACTGGCGGCCATGGTGGACATGTCGTGGGTGGGGCGGTCATGGGCAGCATGGGGGATTGTTGCGTGATCGCAGCGGGGGCCCATGTGATCACCCTGGTGGACATCAGTGCCAGTGTTCATGCACCCACCATATACCCCCACGGGGTATATGGTGGGTGCATCTCGTTACACCTCCCATCGGGGCACAGACGCCACACAGCTCTATGAGACCTTCTCGGCCACAACGTAGATTCGCTTCAAGGGCAGCTTGTCCCGCCACCTCGATGGCAAGGACTCGTAGTACGTCAGCGTGAGGTCGGTGATCTCCTTGTACCCAAGCAGACGAAGGTTGTGACGCTCCCGTTCCAGGGCAGCCGCTTCGCTGGTGTAAGAGCCCAGAGTCACGAACAGGCCATGCTCATCTTTGACGCCCAGCGTTCCAAGGAGCCCTTGAATATCCGGGCGCCCCTTGGTGGACGATGTGTGTTTGCACTGCACTTTGATGAGCGGCGGTTCAAGCCCCAGAATGTCCCTGTGAGCCAGGACGTCTACTCCCCCATCAGCCGAGTAGGACGTCACTCGCGCCTGGTAGCCCATGGCCCTCAGAAGATCAGCGACGAAATGCTCAAACTCCTCGTGCGTGAGATCCTCCAGGAGTGTTCGCGTGATGAAGTCATTGGTGTTGACCTGAATCTGCTCTGCCGTGGGCAGCGCGTCATTCGCCTCCTCGTCTGACTCAGCAACCATAGGCAAAGCCCCTATCGGCGATGTGGATAATGGTTGCGCGTCCTCCCGGGCCTGGAGCGACCTTACAAAGGCGTCCTCGGAAGGCGCCTGCAAAAAATCGCGGAAGATGCCTTCGTGGCGTTTAACTCGAAAGAGGGTGAGCGCGGACCCGATTTCATAGAGGGCGGGTTTGGGGAAAATACCGCGGGAGACGCCGGTCTTAAGCCACCGCACGGCACGTCGATGCCGGTGGGTTTTCTGGTCGGAGTGATACCGGTACTCCCCCACGACCTCACCGAAGTTCAAGGTCCGGTCCGCCTTATTGGGAAATATGACGAGATCTCCCACGGCCATCTCGAAAGCAAACCGCCGCTGAATCCCAGCCCAAACAGCTATGGCCCCCGCCTTGGCGTTGGGTTCGCTGGCGAGCAACGCGGCCTTGATCCGTTCCGGGTCATCCCCCATGAGGGAGATGTCCCCAATCTCCCACCCAATCGAGAAAAACCCTTCGGAGAGCAGCTCATCGGCGAGAACGTCGTTGTGAATACCCCACATGGTCATGACCGGGCCTCCTCTGCCATCGGCAAGAACGGGCTGGCTTTCCTGCTCCACGAGATCGCCAGCACATCACGGGCACGTGTGGCTCCCACGTACAGCAGGGAGCGCTCCCGCAAGGCGTTGTCCTCGTGGGCCTTCTCGTCATAGTCACTGCCCGCGAAGAACCGGGGGATGGATGCCTCGCTCACGTCGAACAGCAGAACGCGGGAGAACTCGGTGCCTTTAGCCCGGTGGAGGGTCATGACCGCGGGGGTTCCCTGCGGAATGTCCTGCTTGTCCACCGGTGCCGCGTTGACACCCAGCTCTCCCAGGGTGCGGACCAGCGCGTCGCGCTGCTTTTTGGTGCGGGTGAGGATTCCCAGGGTGCTGGCGGAGAGGCCCTCGTCCGCTAGTTCATCGAGCCACCTTTTCACCAGTCCGGCCACGAGACCGTATTCGTGGGCAAGATCCCGCGCGGGCAGCAGAACGGGCACGGGCCCGGAACGACTGGAAACATACCGTTCCTGGGAGTGGTCCACCGACTCACCCTCCACCTCGTCCAGGTTGTACTCCCCGCCCTCGAGCACCTTGAGGGCGAGCGCGAGATTTTGTTCGGTGGTGCGGTAGTTCAGGCGGAGCCGCCGGGAGCGCCCCACCACTTTGACGCCGTAGTGGCCCAGCACAATCCGCTGACCGTAGATCCGCTGGTTGGAGTCCTCAGCGATGAACAGATCATCGGGGCCCTCCGCCACGCACGCCCTGGCCAGTTGCCAGCGCGTGGGGGTGAAGTCCTGGCCCTCGTCGATCAGCACGTGATCCGCGGGCAGCAGGCCCTCTGACCGGCGCAAGAAGGCCGCAGCGATTGCCGCCGCCTCGTCCCAGTCAATGGACTGGGTGGCCAAGCCGTCCGCCCGGTAGCGCTGTACCGCCGCCCAGACCGCTCGACGTTGGTTGCGCCCCAGTCGTGTTCCTCGCCCCATTCGCGGGGCGCGGAGGTACTCCCGCTCTTCGGTGATCCGGGCCGGCAGGATCACCTCTTGGTATTCGGACTGGAAGAATGCCGGCACCGCCACTTGGTGGGGCAGCTCCGGTCCTGCAGCCTCAATGGCCTCGTCCCACGGGCTCGCGCCGTACGCGCCGGAGCTGCGGTAGTCCGGGGTGCGCTGGACGCCCCACCCCACCACCTCTTCCATGGCCTGAGACAGTCCCTGCGACCCGTTGGCGACTCCCAGCACCCGGTGGGCCACCTGGTCCAGTGTCATGACCGTGATGCCGGGTTGGCCCAGCTGCGCTGCCATCCGCACGCGCGGATCCAACGCGCGGATCTGTTGCGCGATCATGTCCACCAGGTTGCGCGTGTAGGACACCACGAGTACGCGCGCGTCCGGGTTTTCTCGCGCCAAGCGGACCGCTCGGTGGACCAGCACCACGGTCTTACCCGTGCCCGCCCCACCGGAGAGCCGGAACGGTCCGGAGGTCTTCTTGTCCACGTAGTCCTGCTGGTCGGGGTGCAGGAACAGCCGCCACGCGTCGAAGTCGCCGCTGGCCAGGGCCTTTTCCAGGGCGGCGTCGTCTTCAATGAGGTGGAACTGGGATGCCGCCCGCGGGGTGGTCACCGCGCGCACCACGGCGTCGGTCTCGGACGGCACGCCCACCTCGGTGCCACCCGTCACGGGCTCGTCCACCGCCGTGTACCGTTCGCGCACAGTTTCCAGCGTCTCCCCCGTGGCGAGGTCCAGCAGCGCGTCCGCCTGCCAACCACCCACTCGGCCCAGGAAGGCCATGAGGTCCGCCTCTGAGTCTGCGCGCACGGCCACCGTGGCCACGGACTCGTCCACCCCCAGTTGCCCGGTGAGCTCCTCTACGGCCAGGGCAGCCAGGGGGTTGCGTGCCACAATCACCGTCTCGGGCTGGGCTTCGGGGGACGACGACGCCGTGCCCTCCTCCTGCTGCAACGCCACCATCTCGGCGGCGCGGGCTTCCACCAGTGCCTTGAGCTGAGCATCCGTATAGTGCTCCGAACCGTCGGCCGCGGTGGAATCCACCTGCCGGATCTCCGCCGCACCGCTGGTGGGGTTCACTCGCGCGTAGGCCTTGGCCGCCACCTGGTAGGCGTCATCGTGCGCGTACACACCGTAAAGCAACCACAGCGAGCCCATGTCGAAGAGCACAAGCCGGTAGAACTGGTCCACGCGTGCCGTGCGAACGCGTTCATCCGCACAGTTTTGGATGGGCTCCACGTGCAGGCCGTTGGTGGTGGGGTCCTTGATGAGCTTTTCCAGCGTGGCAGTCACCTTGCCCGCAATGGATTTCTCGTAGCTGCCCAGGAACCCTCGGTCCAGGATGAGCTGTTTCTGCGGCGCAGTCATTGCATCTCCGTCTTCCGTTGAGTGGTATCACCGTGGGTGGTCAGGATCTCTCGAATGGTGTCCATGCCGGGGCCGGTGACGGTCCAGTCAGGCGGCGCCACCTCGGCAAAAGCCACCGCGCTCTCCTCCTCGGCCAGCCACGCGAGCTTGAGGTCGATCCACAGCAGATCGACCACATATCCCTGCATTTCTTCCCCGATCTCGGGGAAGGGCAGCCCTTGCTGACCCGCAAGCGTCAAGATGTGCGCTTCATCGGGGGAATCGGCATGAGAGACGGCGTTCTTCCACTCGGGGGGCAACTCCACGGGCCCGGGAGAGTAAAGGACGTTCATGCCGCCCGATCCAACGCGCTCCTTCCCGGTAGAAGGCGCGGGGGCATCCTGCCCGCTGGGAAGATGGGAGAAGAACTCCAGCCACTGGTTCTCCTCCTGTTCCTCCGCCGCGTGCTCGGCCGAGGACTTCCACGTTTCCAGAATGGTCACGGCCCCGGGCTCCATGTCCTGCCGGAGGTTGGACAACGCCAACCATTGGCGCCAGGAGTCCGCGAAATAGGGCGATTCCACGGCGGCGTCCCGATCATCCAGAACCACGGCCAGCCGGCTGTGGGTGGGCGTGACGTTCCCGAGGATCACCAGGGGGCCCGTGCGGCGGACAAAACCCTTGGTTGTCGGCGTGCGCGGTGGGTCGGGAAGTGGAGTTCCCGGCGGTGTGTTCAAGATGGCCCGAGCCTGGTCGGCCAGGGCATCCAGACTCACCGGCGTGGGCTTCCCCGTGAAGAGCAGCAGATTCAGCTTCCTGGCCACGCTGAGTTGCCGCTTGAACGGGTCCGCCTTGCTGTCGCTGATCAGGCTCAGCAGCTGCTCAAGGGGATTGGCGTCCAGGTAGCTCAGATCCGCGGCATCCACTACGCCCTGGCTCTGCAGGGCCTTCGTGAACTTTTCTACCCACATATCCTGGAGGACTCCCTCGCCAGGTTCCCCGCGCTGTGCTGCTTCGTAGGCGTCCAAGTCCGCGTGAGTCACCGCGTACACCAGGTAGTCGCGCTCGCGCAGACCGCGGCGCTTAGCGGCGTCGTCGCCCACCCGGCCATGCGCAGAGGAGGCGTGGTACGTGCGCCCGTCCAGATAAATGGCAGCGCCCTGGCTACCGAACTGACCTTGCCAGGTGAGCAGCGCGTCCGGCTGGGTGTCTCCGAGAAGCACCTGAGGGGTGTAGGAGTAGCGGACGCCTCCCAGCATCACGGAGAACCCCTTGCCCCCGTCACTCACCGTGTCCGTCACCTGCGCGCCGGGCAGAGCGCCCACGGCGGCACGGAATACTCGACGGAAGCGGTGCTCGAGGGCCGATTCAAAGTCGTCCCCCACGGGCGCACGGCCTTCCTCCACGCGCCAGGTCATTTCCTCCCCGGGGACTTCGTCCCCCAGGATGGTTCCTAGGATTTCGACGGCGCGCTGCCTGCTCAGGTACTCGCGCTTGGACGCGCGCACGTGCGGCATCAAGCAGCGGAAACATGCCGCTTTGTCCTCGTCCTGGCACACGCAGCCCACCAGGAACTCATGGGCTCCGCGTAGCAGATGCCACAGGGATTCTGGGGTGGCGAGTTCCGCGAGGTAGCCCGTGCCTCCGGGCACGGAATCGAACAGCAGCAGCGAGTCCGCGTTGTTCCGGCTGACATCGGGAACCACCTCCATGTTCAGGTGGCTGATTTCTCCGCCGAATCGCTCCCGCAATCCGAGCATGAGGGCGCAGTAGAAGCTCCAGAGGGACCGCCCGGAGGTGTCTTCCGTGATGGACGGCGGGAGGCTGATCATGATGGATTCCGTGACCAGCTCTCGGGCCAACACCACGGACACGGATTCCGGGTTCTCCACTCTGCGCTGCGTGCACCAGCCCTGGTGTTCACGTGCGTTGTTTTCATCCGTGTTTTCGTCCTGGTGACCGCACACGGGGCAGATCAAGAACCCCCCAATGCGCTGCGAGCGCCCCGCGAGTGTGGCCTCACGGGCACCCTCCCGCGGCTTGCCCACGTTCATTCGCGTGAGGCGTGAACCGCGGCGGAACGTGACGCCCACCCCGGTCCCCCCGATGGACCATTCCGCCCGAGTGTCGGACTCCGTGAAGTCCGGGATGGTCAGGGTGTCGTACGAGGCGCTCTCGCGATCCTCCCGGCCGTCCGAGATCTTGGCCTGGTTCAGCTCCATGGTGGAGGACACCTTGGTCAGTTCCACCACGTTCAGGTGTTGTCCGGAGTCCGCAATCGCCGGCTTGTGGCATGCGGGGCACGAGTCCATGCGCTCCGTGGGAGCAATCTCCTGGCTGTGCCCGCACGCCGGGCAGAAGGCGAACCGGCGGACCCCGGCGCCGTCACTGCCCACGTCCACGGAGTCGATGGTCAGCTCGTGTCCCCCGGCGTAGAAGGTGTTGCCGGGTGCCAGTTCGGTGAGGGCTGTAAACCCGGAGCGTTCATATTCCGCGGGGATGTGCTTCCAGTTGTCGTGCTCATCCCGGTAGGTGAGCGTGGCCTCCAAACTCACCGCATCATCGAAGAGCGTGAAGTTGGGCAGCACACCGAAGCGTTCGAGCACGCCAATCCAGTGCTCGTGGCTCAGCTGAGAGGACTCCGCACGCAGGCGCGCGCTGCTGCCCTTGAGCCGACGTTCCTCTCGTTCGCGCGCGGCGGGGTCCTCTGTCAGACCCAGCTTCTGCTCTTGTTCATCGAGGAGCTGCTGTTGTCCCTCAAGTTCTGTAGCGAGCTTGCCGTCTTCTTCCGCCGTGATCACCACGGTGCCATCGGCGATCGCCCGGAGCTGCTTTTCCACGCGTTCCCGGCGGTGATGCAGCTCGGCCTTCTCATGCTGCCAACGCTGCACGGAGGCCTTGACGGCTCGTTCCAGTCCGCTGGGCTCACCGTTGTCCGGCCACGTCGCCCACGTGCGCAAGGCTTGCGCCGCTTCATGGGTCATGCCCCGCCGGGGTTCGTCGCCCACCTGGAACGCGGAGAGAAACTCGTCCAGTCGCTGCCGAGAGTGTTCACGCGCATCAGCCAGCAGCGTCCCCAGGAACGTCCCGGAATCACTGGACTTCATGACGGAGGCTGCGCGCGCGGGATCCGGCGTACCCTCGTCCCCCGCCATGCGATCCATGAGGAACGCCGTGTACTGCCGGTGCAGAATCTCCTCCGCGGACAGGTACGCGGCCGGGGGCCGCACCCCGCCATTGAGCATGAACTGCGGTTCGATGAACGCCGAGCCCTTGCCGCGCGTGGTCATGAAGGCCAGATCCAGGGAGTTGCCGGTCAGACGCCCAGCGCGTCCCACGCGTTGCAGGTACGAGGCCACGGTGTCTGGGATGGACGCCAGGATCACGGTGGAGAGATCACCAATGTCGATGCCCATTTCCAACGTGGGCGTGGCCACCAGCACGTTGGGGGCGCCCGGCGTGGTCTCGCTGTTCTTGAACTCGTTCTCGTACTGCAGGCGCGTGTCCGCGGCAAGCAAAGAGGTGTGTTCGCGGGCAATCACGCGCCGCATGTCACCGCGGTACAGGCTGCGGTAGTAGCTCTCCCGCAGGGTGTCCGGGTGGAGCGTTCCCTTGCACTGGTAGGCCGTGCAGGGCCCGCCCGCCAGGGTGCTCAGGGCGTCGGGAAGTCCCGTGACCACCTGCCCGCACTCGGGACAGCGCAGGATTCCGGCGGGACCGGAGAGAGCGGCCAGCACCAGGTTCTCGGGGCGCAGGCCGTAGCTTTCGGTGGTCACGGTACCCCGTTGCATCACGGGCACCGTGTCGGTCAGCCGGTGCTCGGTGAGCGCGGTGAAGAGGGGCTTGAGCAGGTATCCCGCCCTGCGCTGGTCTACGCCCAGGCAGCGTGAGGTCCAGTCCACGTACCAACTGTTGGAGTTGGTGAGGTCCCTGAACCCGGTATTTTCCTTGAAGCGGCCCGTCGCAGGGAACGCGGGCGCTCGTCGCCCGCGTGGGAAGGCGGGCATGACGTTCTTGGGCCGGCGTCCGCCCCAGATCTCGTAACGAGTTCCGCCCTTTTCGCGGTATCGCTGCAGCCATTCATGGGCAATGGCACCGTCGACGCGTAGGCGCTCCAGGATTCCGCGCACCCATGCGCCGGGCCGCGCGGCACCGCGGGCTTCGATCCCGGGCAGGTCGATGGTCAGTTCCCGCGCGGCCAGCTCCAGCACATCATGACCCAGGGTCTCCAGCTCGTCGTCGGCCGCCTGCACGGAGGCCGCGGCGGTCCCGGTAGCCGCCAGGGTGCGCCCGTAGGACTCCACAAGACCCACTTCGAGTTCCACATCGAACTCCAGGCGCGTGGCCACGCGGTCACGGGCACGACGCCGCCTGTTCCGGTCCTCGGAGTCATCCCAGTACCCGCGGACGGGCGCGTTTTCGGCAATCGAGGGGTGAAGCAGCCGGTACCGCTCCTCCGACGTGCGGGCCTTATCCATCATGCGCGTGACGACGTCCCGCACCGGAGTGGGCTCCTCGGTCAGCGCGGATTGGATGGCAGAACGCAACGCCAGCGAGTAGGAGCGGGCCTCCACGAATCCCGCCCGATGCGCGGCATCCTGCACCGAGTCCGTGAATACCAGGGACTTTTTCTCGCGGAGGTTCAGCCCCTCCGCACCGAACAGGCTGGAGAGCGCCACGGAGAGCAGCGTGGCGGTCCGGGAACCCACAAAGCGGATGCCATCGTTTTCCTGGCATACCGGGCAGTTGTCCCTGGTGCTCAGACCGTCCGCTTCCAGGCCCACGTGCATTCGCACGGGGAGGGCATCCACATCTCCGGCATCCTCGTCCGGGAGTTCGTCCTCGATAGCGTGCCGCTCCGGATTGAGGTAGAACAGGCGCGCATCCCCGTCGGGGTCTCCACCGGGCACAGAAATCAGGGCGCGGAACCGCCCAGACTTGCGGGCCTGCGCTTCACGGATGGTCTGGGGTTTCACGATCAGATCGCCCGTGCCGGTGAGCGCCACACCCCACCCGGAGCGTCCGCAATGTCGGCAGTAAATGGCGGGCAGGAAGCTGCCGTCGTGCACGCCTCGATCATCGCTCCAGGCAAACGCAACGGCCGGCGACGTCGCCCGGTCCACGTGGGACACCTCGCGCGTCCAAAGGTGCAGCTCCACGTTGGGGAAACTATTGCGCTCCGCGCGCGAGCGCACGTGGGACAGCGCGCCGGCCAGTGCCTCGATGAAGCGGGCGCCGGTGGTGTCCTGGTCCAGGTGAGGCACAAGGACTGCGGCGAGATCGCGGATCGAGGTGGCCTGAGCCGCGGTAGACAGCAGCGTGCTCACGAGCGGGTGGGCGAGGAAGAGGTCTCGTTGAGTGGCGGCGTCGAGCTCGGCGTCCTCCCCCAGACTCTCTAGGGACGGCCAGAGCACGGCGAGCACGCGACGGGTGAGCTCGGCCGGCTCGGGCAGCTGCCCGTCCGTGGCACCGGGCAGGATCTCTAGGACCGGTTGGAGCTGGGTCAGCGTGGGATGTTCCTGCGCCTGCAGGTCTGCACCCTCGATCCCCACGGCTGGCCCCGAGCGGAGGCGTTCCAGCGCGGCATCACGCAACGTGTCCTGCGTGAGGCGACGTTCCGTGACCACGGAGTCCACGGCGAATGCAGTGCCAAAGATGGTGCTCGCGAAGTCCGCCACGGGGGCGATATCCCTCTCGTCCCCCAGCGTGGCGGAGGTGGCCACCGGGATCATGGCGGTGCGCTGCGGTGCCAGGCGTTCCAGGACCAGGCGCAGCCGGCGGATGAGCATGGCTACATCGGTTCCCTGGGCGCCGTTGTAGGTGTGGAACTCATCCAGCACCAGGTACCGCAGGGATTCGGCAGAGTGCTCCCACAGCGGGCGGTCAGCCGAGCGCAAGAGAAGCTGGTCCAGCATCTTGTAGTTGGTGAGGATGATGTCCGGGACCGCGGAGCGAACAGTGTGCCGGTCCTCGATCAGTCCCTCCGGGGACATGACCGTGCGCGGCGCCCCCGAGTGCTCACCTGTGTAGAGCGCGGCCGTTACTCCGTTCAGCGCCGGGTTCTCGTGGATCATTCGCGCCAAGCGGCCCGCCTGGTCATTGGCCAGGGCGTTCATGGGGTACAGGATGATCGCCTTGATCCCGTGCACGCCCTGCTTCCGGGCCCGGACCGCGTAATCCAGCAGTGGGTACAAGAACGCCTCGGTCTTACCCGATCCCGTTCCAGTGGTCACGATGGTGGGTTCCGGAAGTCGCAATCCCCGGCGATCCTGCGGCCCTTCCACGGAGGGGTCCGTGGTGAGGCGGCGGAATGCCTCCGCCTGGTGGGCGTACGGCTGGAACCAGTCCGGCAGCACGCTCAGCGGGGATGCCCCGGGTTCGGTGTGGAAGGGCAACCGCATCCGCAGGAACGGGCCCCGGAAAATGCCCCGGTCCTTGTCACTCAGGAAGTCCGCAAACGCGTCCCGCGCATAGCGGTCCGAGAACTCGATGGCCGTGGTGACGTACTCCACCAGGGCCGATTTCATGGCCTCGGCCTGCAGCGAGGGAAGCAGCTCACTCATGCGCCGTTGTCTCCTTCGTAGACACCCGGTTGGTACACACCCTGCTCCATGCGCTCGGCAAAGGCGGCGTACGCCTCGCGCATGTCCGCCTCGCGGTCCAGGATCCGGAAGGGTTCTGGAGCGGTGATCTGGCGGCCCTCGGGGGTTTCGTACGTGCGGTCCGCAATGCTCAGGCCGTACTCCGGGCGCCCGGCCTTGTTCCACGCGGTGCGCACGGTGGAAGGGATCAGGCGACCGTTACTGTCGTAGACCTTGCCGCGCTTATCCTCACCGCGCTCGTACGTGTAGAGCACGCCGAATTGGGTGCGGTACAGCGTGCAGAGTTCGTCAATGGGGATCCCGGTCACGTGGGCCATGATGGCGTCGATCTCCACGAGCGCCCGACGGCGGTCCTCGTCACGGCGCAACGGCGTGGCGGCCGACCATTCCGACGACACGTCCCCGAGGGCCGGGCGGTCAGCCCGCTCCCGACCACCCGTCCATGAGTCCTGAGCCATGGCAGGGGTCCAGTAGTCCCGCCAGAGATCCGCGTAGGCCTCGGTGAGGCAGTTCAGGCGGAGGATACGGAGGGCCGCCGCTGGAGCCAGGGGATGCCCTTCGAGAATAAGCGGCAGACCCTCAATGACTGAGCCAAAGATGTTGCTCGCTGAGGTTGACCGCACCCGAAAGTCGGAAATCAAGGAACTCATACTCGCGGCGCAGAGAGCTATATCTACTGCGTGGGATCCCGGGAGCCCGAGGCAGAAAACCGTATGGACCGTGGATACCCCGGGAGGATATATGGCAGGGATGAGTGTGCGCTCACCGGTGCCCGCCGCCATCGCACGCCACATAACCCGATAGTGGTCCCGAACCCGCACGGACACGGTCTCGCCAGGGTTGCGAGGATCTTTGACTGTCCAGGAGCCGTAGTCGCGGTCATACCGAACGGTGGATTCCGATCCATCCACATCGCGCTCGTAGATGGGCTTGTACTCCGTGACGGGCAACGCATCCTCGGGGAGCAGTTCAAGGTCCACTGAGGAGTAGTCCTGATTGCCGCTCATCGTCGCATTCCGAGAGGCATAGAACGGGTTTCCCACGTGGAAGTATGGCCCTTGCAAGATCACGTCCTGCCACGACGTCGCTCGCCCCCACCGGGACTCGAAGTATCCGTCACGCCGCCCACCGGTCTCGTGCCAGCCACTGCTCATGTGGGGGTGAAGGCCGCCTAACATGGGAGCCAAGGTCAGTCGACGAAGTGCATCCCCTGCAGCTCGATTGACGGAGAACGCCATACGAGTTTCTTCCACCGGAACGTCCTCGGAGCCGCCCTCCATTAAAGCGTGCCACGTCTTCAGCACATCCTGGTCCACGCGCTCTATCCGTGAGGCATGGGGCCGCAGATCCCATTTCCCATAATCATCCCTAAAACCTGGCTGCGGGCCAGCACCATTGTGCGCCAGTGAACCAATTGCACTAGAGGGATGGTACATAGATACAGCATTTTTAAAATCGGGGTCTTGTGGGAAGGAGTAAATATTTACACTATATGAAACAAGATCATGAATTTCCTTGAACAACTTTAATTCATTAATAAAATTCCAATGCCTCCGTAGGTGCCGGTACGTTTGCCGCCGCAGCGCATACCCCCTAGCGTCCGTCAAGTGGGATGGCGGGTGGATGAGCGCGCTGGACCCGGCTCGGGAGCTATGGCGCCATGTCTGGACCATGAAAGCCCGGTACAAATCAGGTTGCGTGCCGAGTAGCTCCGGGTACTCGCTTGCCGCCCCCACGTATTCGGCCAACCCAGTTGTATCTGTAGCGCCGGCCAGCAAGATGCTAACGGCATCCGGCAGCTGCACAGTCCATTCCCGTCGAGCCCTCTGCGCGGTTTCGGACGGCTTGTCCGTCAGGGTCCACCACGGGTCACTCTCGCCCAGCAAGGCGGGCACGTCCAGCGTGGGCCGCACCCAGGGCGGATTCCCCACCTGGAAATCGAACCCTCCGCGCGAGAACACCGCCGCGAAGTCCAACTCCCAATGGAAGAACCGCTGCTCCTTGGCGATGCGCTGAGCCTCGCGCAGCCACGGCGTGTTTGCCAGGAGGCGGTCAATATCCGCGGCGTTCTCGGCGGGGAACATCGCCTCGATGCCCTCGAGCGTCTCCCACTCGGTCTCGCTCCGGCCGAAGTACTCCGACTGCAACCCCTTCTTACCGGTGAACGTGCTGCCCGTGATCTCCCGGATAGTCGTGAGCCATTCCTCGAACGTTGGCGGTTCGGGGGCGTTCTCGCGCAGCGTGACGGGCCAGAACCACAGGGCGCACCATGCATCCATGATGAGCCGCAGCCGGCGGTACGCAGAGTTGGGATCCTCCAACCACGCCTCGATCTCCTCGCGCGTGACCGAGCCACCCGGCTCCACGTCCGCTCCCCACACCTCGATGGAACGGCGGGACTGGTGCTCCGCCTCCACCATGCGGCGCTTGGCGAGCTGCCACAGCTCGTCAATGCGCTCCGTGAGGGACGTGAGCTCCTTGATCTCCATCTTGGTGGGCTTGCGATGCACCCGCTTGGCCCACTCCCGCAGCGCCTTGGCCTGCTCGGGAGCAAGCTTCTTGATTTCCTTGTTAGACCCAGCCGCACCCCAGCCCTCCGCGGGCAGCAGGAAGTGGAAGATCCCCGTGGTCGCGTCCACGGTGCGATCCAGGGGGACGTGACGCGGCGTCGTCGTCATCCGGACCTTGGGCGTGGCCTTGGTGACCACCGAGGTGTCGTACACCGAATGCCGCGCGCCCACCAGCGAATTGCCGGAGCGCAAGCGCAGACCAAACCACGGCGCCTTCAGCCCCCGAGACATGGTGTCCAACCACAGGGACACCTCCGCGAGCTCCACGGCGGTGGGGTTGAGGTCCACGCCGTAAACGTTGTGGAGCGCAATGTAGGCCTTCACGCGCTGCAGTTCGCGGGGATAATCCTCGGGGTCGATCTTCTGATTGAGCTCCGCCTGCCGTCGCTCCAGATACGCGGCGGCGAGCTGACCCACTGCCTCGATGGCGAACGCCCCGGAACCCAGCGCCGGCTCGCACACCGAGAGGCCCAGGATGTCCTGAGCGGAGAGGTCATCCGTGAGCAGCTCCTCCAGGCCCTGCTGCACCGTGAACTCCGTGAGCACCTTGGGCGAGTAGTAGGACGCTGACTGCTGCCGCTGCCGCCCCGAGAGCCGGAACACGAACTCCCCGAAGTGATAGGTGCGGGGAAACTCCCGGCCCAGATCGTCCTCCGTCATGACCACGTGCTCGCGCAGCTCTTCGTCCACGCGATCCTCGGGCACCACCCACGAGCCATCCGCCGGGTTGCCGCGCTTGGCCACTTCCACCAGGGTCTCACTGGCAAACGAGCCCGTATAGCTCATCAGGGACTCGTACACCGCGCCCAGCTGGTTGATGCCCAGGGCCACGTAGCTGATGAAGCCGCGGTCCTTACCGCGGCGCTCCTTGGTGAGCAGCAGGTTCTGCAACACCCGCTGCAGGGCCTTATTGCCCAGCTGCACCTCGTCAATCAGACGGGTACGGGACGGCCGGAACAGATCCGAACGCAGCGCCTCGAAGGTGAGGCCTTCGCGCGCGGCGTGCGCGGCGGCGTCGTTCTCCGGCGCCTCCTGGGGGCTATGGCCACTCTCCACGAGGTCGAACAACACCTTGAGCGAGGCATAGAAGTGCGTACCCTGCTCGGAGCGGGACGTGAGCTGCTTGAGAGTAAGCTCGCGCAACCGATCAATGGAGTAGCCGGCCTCGTACTCGGGATCACCCGTGGGCACCACACCCAATTCCGGACTGGCCTCCGCGTACAGCAGGAACAGGATCCGGTAGAGATAGCGCAGGGACTCCACGGCAAGCACCTGTGCCTGGTCATCCCGCAGCGGCGCCAGCCCCTGTTCCTTGCGCCGTGACACCACCTCATTGGCGATGATCTCAATGGACTCGCGCACGCCCTCCCGCAGGTCCTTGGAGACACCCACGGCATTGCGCACGGACTCCTCGCGGCGCTCATCCCACCGGATGATGCCGTTCGCGTCCGGGGTCACGGAGGCAGCGGACAGACACGCGAGCATGCGCTGGATCTCGCCGCCGGATTTGGTGTCACCGCGCTCCGCAATCGTTTGAACATCCACCGCGAGGTAACGGCCCTGCGGCCACCCGTCCTCGCTGGTGAGCACCACGGTGCGCCCAGCCATCACCAGCATGTACCGCGGCGGCTGATCCTCGGACACCAGCGCGGATAACAGCTCGCTCACACTGGAGACGGGATCCCCGGACTCCTCGTCCAGCGTGACGTCCTCGGTGAGCAGGCCGTGCTGCTTGGACAGCAGCTCCTCGGGGGTCTCCGCGGCGAGCGCGTCCACCACCACCACGCTCGGCTCGGTGGTGCCCATGGCCGAGTACCATCGCACGGCACCGCCACCGCGGTGGGGAGCGGCGTCGTAATCCAGAACGTCCCGCAGCATGGCTGCCGACGCCGCTGAGGCGCGTCCCAGCGCATCCCGCCGTTGCTGCGCACTGGCGCTCTCGGGCAACTCCGCGGCCGCCGAATGCAGAGCAATCAACTCGGACAGCACCCGCTGGCGTGAGGAGGTGAAGCGCTCCAGAGGGCTGCGTAAGGACTCGTTGTCCTCCCCCTCCTGCTTCCACTCCTTGATGAGCTTTTTTGTCTCCGCGAGGAACGTGCGGGAGTTCTCCTCCGCCGTGAAGTAGAACTCACTGATCCAATCATTGACTACCACCAGGGCATCGCTGGACGGCATGATCACTTCCCTCCCTTGGGCACAACCACCAGCAACGGGCGCACGTACGTGCGGTCCGGCAGCATCTCCTGAGCCAGTCGGCGCTCACCCTCCACCGCCGAACGGGTGTGTTTGAACAACTGGGTTTGCGCGGAGACGCCCTCCGCGGCGCTCTCCCACGCCTCCATACGATCCATCCACGTATCCACGCGTTCCTTCGCCTGGTCATGGGCAGCCACGGACACCCCCTGCTCCATGAAGTCACGGGCGGCGGTGACCGCAAGCGGGATCAGGGGCTCGTACTGCTCGGGCTCCTGCACCGGCACACCCACCATGTCTGGGGTGAGGCCCAGGTCCGCGAAGAGCTCGGCGGGAGAAGCGCTGGGCTGCACCATCGGGTAATTCCCCATGAACTGCACCCTCATATACGAGACCGCGATGTTCTGGCCGCGGCGGTTGGTCACGATTCCCTGCATCACCAAGGTGGGCTGCTGAGCCGCGCCCTGCACCGCGAAAATCTCGTCCCTGCCCAGATGAGCCAGGGAGCGGTCCGCGGCCCAGTCCAGGACCGGGTGCAGCGGGGCGAGGTAGTGGGTGTCCGGCCACGATGTGCCCTTAGCGTCATTGCGCGCGGCGTTCAGCCGCTCCTCCGCCGTAGGCTTGTCCGGGGTCAGCCGGATGCGATCCAACACCCCGCGCTCCTCCAAGTAGGACTGCGGCAGGGCCAGCAGGCGTTGGCGCAGGTCCGGGCTCGGCTCGAACGCGAGAGCTTGCAGATGGCCCGCGTTGTTGCGCTCAATGGTGAGCCCCACCCCGCCATGGTCCCGGGCCCGGTCTGGTTCGGCGTACAGCTCCGCGAGCCCCTCCCGGAGATAATCCACGTCCGAGGCAAACAGGCCGGAGCTTTGAGCGGCGTCCTGCGTCTCGTTGTCCGCCTCGGACGTGTCCTCGTCCGTGCCCGAGTTCATCATGAGGTCGATCCAGAAGCCCTCATCCTGTCCGGCCGCCTGTTCCGGGGCGGGAACCACGGCGTCGAACTCCTTGGCGCCGCGCAGCACCTCGGTGATGGCCTTTTCTTCGGCGTCACCCGAGTACGCGCCCATGAGCGACCCCGCGTCCCCGAGCTTTTCGTGGGCCTCTCGCTCACGCTCCATCAAGCGGGTAAGCACGTGAATGTCGCCGGAGAACTCACCCGCACCTTCCAAGTCCAAGAGCAGCGTGGTGATCTGCGGCGAGTGCAGCTGGCCATACCGGTCAATACGTCCATTGCGCTGCTCAATACGGATCAGGGACCACGGGATGTCGTAGTGGATCAGTTCGTGGCACTGCAGATGGAGGTTCACGCCCTCCGAGGCCACATCACCAGTGACCAGCACACGAATGGGGCTGGAGGCCTGTTTGAAGGACTCCACGAGTTCCTGCTGCTCCACATCCGTGAGGCCGCCGTGCAGCACACGCACCTGGTTCGGTTTGAGCTTCAAATCCCGGGTCAGGTGCTCCCGGAGCCACTCCAGCGTGGGGACTCGTTCCGCAAAAACCACGGCGCGTTCGGCAGATCGCGGACCCACGTTCTTGCGCTTCAGCTGCGCCACGAGTTCGCGGTACTTACCGGAGCGGGGTGTGGAACCGTCCGCGGGCAAACACGCCGCATTGAGGCCCCGCAATCGCAGCAGCGCCTCCTGCTCCGCGCCGGCAGCGGCGTTGTCCTCGATCGAACACAGGCGCGCATCGATCGTGGCCTGCAAAGCTACCGGGGAGGACAGGAACGCCTTGGCCAGGGTCCACGGAAACAGCCGTGACCCCTTGCCCGTGACCGGGGCACTTCCCCGGGGGTGCGTCCACGTGGCAGACAGCTCCTCCCCCACCGCGAACTCCTCGGGGCTGGGCTCCACCACGAGGTTCTGTGGCTCTTTGCGCTCAGCCCAGCGATCACCCACCTCGTTCTTCACGGCCTCCGAATAGCGGTGGCGGCGGATCATGAGGTTACTCACCGCGGCCTTGCTGATATCCCCCCGGGCGCTCACGCTCGTGGGTTCCAGCAGCGTGAGCAGCTGCGCGAACGAGGAGCTGTTGCCGTTGTGCGGGGTAGCCGAGGCCAGAATCAAGGCATCCGTGTTGGGCGCCAAGATATTGGCCAGCTGGTTGTTCTGAGTGGCCTGGTTGGTGACGTTATGGGATTCATCAATCACCACGGCGTCCCAGTGGTGCTTGCGCAGATCGTGGATGAAACGGTCCTGCTTGAGGGTGTCAATCGAGATGATGACCTTCTCGAAGAACGTGAATGGGTTCCGGGTGGCCGGGAGCTTCTGCTTGACCTTCTGCACGCCCTCCGAATCCAGGCGGACGAACGGGATGGCAAAGCGCGACCACAGCTCGTGCTGCATCTGCTCCAACACATGGCGGGGCGTGACAATCAAGATCCGCCGGCCGCGGCCCCGGCGAATCAACTCGGCCAAGATCATGCCGATCTCCAACGTTTTTCCCAGACCCACGGCATCCGCGATAAGCAACCGAGTGCGCAACCGCCCCGGTTCCAGAGCCTTCTCCACCGCTTGACGCTGATAGGTCAGCGCGTCCGCGAGCGCATGGGACGTCAGGGCGGGTCGCTGTTCGGAGATGGGCAATGAGGTCTTGCGCAGCGTGGACTCCAGCCACAACCTCGACTTCGCGTAGTGAGAGCTGGTGTCCGCCACCACCCGGGTCTGGGAGGGATCCTGCGTGCGGACGGCGTCGATGCTCCGGTAAAACTGAGCGGTGGTCCCCTCCACCAACTCGCTCACCCCGCGCACGGTGAGTAGCTCCCCGTCCGCAGTCTGCTCCACGGCTGAGACTAGCCACTGCTCATCCCGCACCTCCACGATGGCACCGGGGGCAATGTCTAGCGCTTGATCAGTCATCGACGACTCCGTGTGGGGAACAGTTACCTGGCAGTCTACAAATGCAAACGCATCATGGGTGCGCGCCGCCACATCCGCCGGTCGCGGGGTAACCACGGGGCGCCCGGACGGGTCCCGATCCCCCCTCCGGACGACCGCTGAGCGTGTCGGCCGTCACTTGTACCGTGAGCCCCATGATTCAGTCTGCGACGCAGTACCCGGTTCGGACGCTGTTGGAGGCGCCGAGCAAGCTCACGTACGTGATTCCGCCCTACCAGCGGGAGTATTCCTGGAAGCGAGATCAGTGGGAGAACCTCTTCCAGGACCTCGTCGAGGCAGAAGGTCAGCACTTCCTGGGGACCATCATCTCCCTCAACAACTCCACGGACAGCATGAACCCCCGTCTGGAGCTGATTGACGGGCAGCAGCGACTGACCACCCTCTCGATCCTGCTCACGGCGTGCTACAGCGTGTTGGCGGACCATCAGGAGGATCTCGATGAAGATCAGGAAGACCTTTTCCGCGATGTTGGCCGGCAGTTGGTGATCTCCTCCGTCAAGTCGCCGCGACTGTTGCTGCAAACCCAGGGCAACAACCGCTTTGACTACCTCGGCATGCTGCGTGAAGCCGGAGTAAAGGTGGATGCTCCCGACACCCGAATGGACCGACGCCGCCTGATCGCCAAGTGCTTCTCGTACTTCCGGGACGCCATTATGGAACTCACCGAGGAATCCGGTGAGCCGGGCGTGCCTCCCATGACAGCTGTGGGGGCCGCACTGCGCGTCATGGAAGCGGCCAATGAGGCCCTCGTCGTGAAGATCGAGGTCTCCTCAGCGTCGGACGCCTTCACGCTGTTCGAGTCCCTCAACAACCGAGGACTCCCACTGTCCCCGGTGGATCTCATCAAGAATCAGTTCCTGGCTCTCTCGGATGTTCGGGGTGCCATGAGCGTTGAGGATGCCTTCGCGCTGTGGGATGGGATGCTTCGCAACCTCGGTGATTCCTACACCACCCACGAACGGTTCCTTCGGCACTACTACAACGCGTTTCTCACCGAACTCCCCTCGGTCCAGAACGCGAGCGTGGCGACCAAGAAAAACCTGATCCGCATCTACGAGACGCTCTTCAAGGGCAATCTCACCGAACAAATTCATCGACTGGTGTCGGCGAGCGCGATCTTCGGACGCATTGCGTGCACCACGGAGCGTGAGGATCCCACCCAGCTGGATGCGGCGTATGGCACCCTCAACAGGGTCCAGGCGGCGCCCTCCTTCATGTTGCTGCTGTGGCTGGAAACCCACCAGGAGGACAAGCACCTCAGCGAAACGGACCTCATCACCGTGACGAACATGCTCGTGAGCTTCTTCGCGCGGCGCAATGTCACCGGTTACCCGGCCACGTACATGCTCTCGCGTATGTTCATGGGGATTATCAGGGATTCCAGGGAGGCAGAGGGCCCGGAAATCCTGCGCATCATCGCGGACGCCCTGCGACGGAACTCCTCGGATGACGAGACCTTCCGGTGGCGGCTCGAGCAGGACCTCTACACAGAGAATGTCGATGCCGCTCGCTTCGTCCTCACGTCCCTCTCGGAGCAGGGAATGACCACCGAGAACCGCAGGGACCTGTGGGAGCGCCAATCTGGCCGCTACGTCTGGACCATCGAACACATCTTGCCCCAGGGCGAACACCTACCCCCGGCATGGGTCGAAATGCTCGGCGGGGAAGAAGCGGCCGCTCAGACACAACAGGAGTACGCCCACAAACTGGGGAATCTGACGTTCAGCGGGTACAACAGCAACCTGGGGAACAAGGGCTTTCTCGACAAACGCGATCATCAGGACAGCAACGGCAACTACATCGGTTACCGCAACGGTATCCCCCTGAACCGAGATCTTGCGCACAAGGAGTCATGGGGCCCGCACGACATCCAGGAACGGACACAGCACCTGGTCGAGCGCGCCCTGGTTCTTTTCCCTCTCCCGGTCGCTTAAGAAGCCAGCTACGCCGAAAGGGAGCGACGGCGCGCAGCCGAAGCCGCGCGCCGTCGTCATCCCCCGGAGGGAAACCCGGAATCGCCCCCAAAGGGGACGCCCGAGAAGAACCGGACCTCAGTCCACCGCCAGCCGCCCCCGCTTGGCGTGCGGGTGCCGCCCGTGGACGCCGTGGTACAGCACTGCCGCGAGAACCACCACCACGGCCAGCACGGTGTACATGGCGCCGAAGCCGGCGGCGGAAAGGAGCAGGCCGAGGACCACGGGGCCCAGACCGATGCCCACGTCCGTGAGCAGCAGCAGGGTGGAGATGCCGGTGCCGAGCTTGTGGGCGGGCACCGCGCTCACGGCGATGGCCTGCGCGGCGGGCATGAGCGTGCCGTAGCCCAGGCCGGTCATGGCGCCGGCCACGATCACCTGCCAGTCCTGTGAGGCCACGGCCAGGATGCCCAGGGCCACGGCGAAGCAGATGAGGCCCAGGTAGACCACCACGTTGTCACCGCGCTGGTCCTGCATCTTGCCCAGCACCAGGCGCATGATCAGCATGGCCACGGCGTACGCCACGAAGAACAGGCCCGCACCGGTGGTGACGCCGCGGTTCTCCGCGTAGGCGTTGAGGTAGGTGATCACGCCGGCGTAGCAGATGCCCACCAGGAGCATGAAGCAGCCGATCGGCACCACGGCCGGGTGCGCGATGTCCCGGAAGGAGAACCTGGCGCGCTCCGCCTGCGCCTGCGTCTCGCGCTGGGCCAGGGGTTCGCGCAGGAAGACACCCAGCACCAGGCCCAGGGCGGCGGTGACGAGCGTGGTCCAGAACAGCCAGGCGTAGTCGAGCGAGCCCACCAGGAAGAGCCCCAGAGCGGGACCAATTGCGGTGGCCAGTGTGGTGCCCAGCGCGAAGTACCCGGTGCCCTCGCCGCGGCGGGAGTCGGGGATCACGGACTGGGCGATGGTCATGAGCGCGGTGCTCGCGAAGGCGTAGCCGAAGCCGTGCAGCAGGCGCACCACGATCAGCACGGGCAGCGAGCCCGCGGGCAGGTACAGCGCACACGCCACGGCCACGACCGCCAGGGAGATCAGCAGCATGCGCCGCCGCCCGAGCGCGTCCACCAGGTAGCCGGAGAACAGCCGCGCCACGGTGGCGCCCACCACGAACGCGCTGGACGCGAAGCCCCCCACCGCGTCCGACGCCGCGAAGCTCTTCACCGCGTACAGCGCCATGGTGGTGACCAGCATGTAGAAGGTCAGGTACTGCAGGAAGTTGACCACCCACGCGAGCGCAAAGGTGGGGGTGAGCAGCCGCTCCGGGCCGGCGGAGTGCGCCGGACCGGGGGTCCTGCGTTCCACCGTCACCGGTATCTGACCTGTGGGTACGTGGTTCTCGGTGTCCACCGACACGGGCGCCTCCTGCTCGCAAGATTTGTATAGTGCAAAATTGTACCATGCAATTTGCAGGGTACAATTTCCACGCCGTCAGCTCGATCCCCGGCCGCGGCCAGGCAGGAATGAAAGGATGGAGCCGTGCAGAGTGAGGATTCCGTCAACGAGCTGGTCTACGAGCACATGCTGCTCTCCCGGTACGCGCTGCAGGGCACCCCGCCGCAGTCCCGCACCGAGGCGCTGGACCGCAGCTCCACCGTGCTGCTCGCGCGCCTCCAGGCGGGAGGCCCCATGAGCGTGGCGGAGCTCGCACAGTCCTTCGGTCTGGACATCTCCACCGTCCACCGGCAGGTGGCCGCCGCCATGAAGAGCGGTCTGATCGAACGCATCAAGGACCCCGAGGGCGGGGTGGCCCGCAAGCACCAGCCCACTGCGGAAGGGGTGAAGCGGCTGCAGGAGGAGTTCCGTTCACGCCGCGAGTCCTACGAGCGCTTCACGCAGGACTGGCCCCGGGAGGACGTCACGGCCCTGGCCCGCCTCGCACGCCGCTTCAACGAGAGCGTCGAAGCCACCCTGGGCCACAGCTGGCCCAGGCACTACCCCGCGGGCGAGTAGCGCACGACGCCGCCCTCCCGCCTCCGCGCCCAGGGCACCCCCGCGCGCTCCGGGGCGGGGGCCGGGTGGGCGGCGGGCGGCGTCGTCCGTCGGCGGGGAGCATGACGGTGCAGAACTCGTGGCGCTGGAAGTGGTGCTGGCGGTCCTCGGGTCCACCACCGGCTTCTTCTAGGCTGGGCCCATGACCCGCCTCACCGAATTCACCCGCCAGGGACTCCGCTTCGACGTTCTCGACCAGGGACCGGAGGACGGACCCGTGGTCCTTCTCCTGCACGGCTTCCCCCAGGACGCCCACTGCTGGGACGACGTCGCTGCCGCCCTGAACGCCCGCGGGCTGCGGACCCTGGCCCCGGACCAGCGCGGCTACTCCCGGGATGCCCGGCCCCAGAAGGTTGCCGACTACCGTCGTGAGGAGCTGTGCGCGGACGCCCTGGCCCTGGCCGACGCCGCCGGTGCGCAGCGGTTCCACCTGGTGGGCCACGACTGGGGCGGAGTGCTCGCGTGGGACATCGCCCTGCGGGCGCCGGAACGGGTCGAGTCCCTCACCGTGCTCTCCACGCCGCACCCCTCCGCACTGGGCCACGCGATGCGGACCGCGGGCCAGCTGCGGAAGTCCTGGTACATCGGGGCGTTCCAGATCCCGGGTCTTCCCGAACGCCTCCTGGCCGGGCGGATCGGCAGTCTCCTGCGCCGGGCCGGGCTCGGGGAGCAGGCGTGCTCCCGCTACGACCGCCGCTTCGCCACCGCCGCGGACCTGAGCGGCCCCGTCAACTGGTACCGGGCCATGCTGCGCCGGGACGGCGTCTCCGCTACAGCCTCTGGGCAGGGCATCATCACGGTTCCCACCACCTTCGTGTGGGGCAACCGGGACCTGGCCCTGGGCCGGGCCGCCGCTGAGGAGACCGAGGTGTACGTCCACGCGCCCTACCGCTTCGTGGAGCTCGACGCCGATCACTGGCTCCCCGAGCTCGAGGTCGCCGCGGTGGCAGAGGCCATCCTGGAGCGCGTCGACTCGGTCACCGGCCCGCGGGGCTGAGCACCTCCAGCACCGCACCCCCTCCCCCACACCCGCTCGAAGGACCCCACATGGATGCTCTCCAACCGCTGCGGCAGGCCAAGCACCAGGCCTTCCTCACGAGACGTCTGATCGGCCGAGGACTGCGACGGGCGGTGGACACCGGGTTCAGGGCGTACGACCGGGCACTCCCCTACCGCTTCGACCCCGAGGCCCACCGGGACCGCTACGGCAGCTATCCCCGCATGTACTTCCTGCACCGGCAGGCACCTGCGCCCGACACGATCTCCGTGGACGTGCCGCGCCGGATCTTCTGCTTCTGGACCGGTGCGAATCCGATGAGCGACGCCCGAGCACGGTGTCTGCACAGCATGCGCGCGGTGCACAAGGGCCTCGAGGTGGTCCTCGTGACTCCCGAGACCCTCGACCGGTGGCTCGTTCCGGGCCACCCACTGCACCCCGCCTACGAGCACCTGTCCCTGGTGCACCGTTCCGACTACCTCCGTGCATACTTCATGACGCACCACGGCGGTGGCTACGCGGACATCAAGATCCCCACACGCCCGTGGACCGGCGCGTTCGACGCGCTGCAGCATCATCCCGACACATGGCTTCTGGGCTATCCCGAACGGTCGTCCCGTTCCTGCGGAGGCGACGACTACACGCGGCTCGGGCGGGACATCCACCGCCACTACGGCTCGCTCGTAGGGTTTGGCGGGTTCATCATGCGGGGCCGCACACCCTTCGGCTACGAGTGGATGCAGGAACTGGACCGGCGGCTGGACTACTTCCAGGAGGAGCTCGCACAGCACCCGGGTGGCGTGTGGGGGGACACCCCCGGCTATCCCCTGCGGTGGATCGACGTGGGTTCCGACGTCTTCCATCCCCTGCAGCTGAAGTACCTGCCCCACGTAGCGCAGCACCCCGACATCCTCCCGGTCCTCGGAGGCGGCCACCGCTAGAACAGGGCGGGGCTCGGGGCCCGTCACCGACCCCCGGAGCTGAGCACCTCCAGCACGGCGTCTCCGTACTCCTCGAGCTTCTTCGCGCCCACCCCGCTCACGCCGCTGAGCTGCGCCCTGGACTCGGGTGCCGCCTCGATGATCCCCACGAGGGTGGCGTCCGAGAACACCATGTACGGGGGGATCTGCTTCTCCTTGGCCACGGAGGTCCGCCACTCGCGCAGGGCGTCGAAGAGCTCCCGGTCCGCGGCCTCCAGGGTGTCCGCCGCGCGGGAGCCACCGCCGGAAGAGCGGACGCGACCGGTCCCGCGGGAAGCCGGTGCGCGGTCCACGGCGAGTTCCACGGCCGTATCGCCGCGCAGCACCGGGGCGGACTCGGGTCCCGGGACCAGCACGCCGAAGTCCCCCACCGCCTCCACGACGCGGCGGGCCAACAGCTGGCGCAGCACCGAGCGCCACTCCCGCTCCGAGAGGACCTGCCCAATCCCCCACACGCTCAGCTCCTGGTGGCGCGATGCCTCGGTGCGCTCGTTGGTGCGCCCCAGTAGGACGTCGAATACCTTGCCGGAGCCGAACTGCTCCCCCCGCTCGCGGTGCAGGCGGATCAGCGTGGACAGCAGCTTCTGGGCGGGCACGGTGGCATCCCACACCTTGGGCGGGTTCAGGCAAGTATCGCAGTTCCCGCATGCTTCCGAGTCCTGCCCGAAGTAGCCCAGCAGCTGCACCCGGCGGCACGAGGTGGTCTCGCACAGCGCCAGCATGGCGTCCAGGTGGGACCGGGCGTTGCGCTTGTGGGGGTCGCTCCCCTCACCCTGGTCGATCAGCCGCCGCTGGTTCACCACGTCCCCCAGGCCGTAGGCCATCCATGCCGTGGCGGGCATACCGTCGCGTCCCGCGCGGCCGGTCTCCTGGTAGTAGCCCTCGATGCTCTTGGGCAGGTCCAGGTGGGCCACGAAGCGCACGTCCGGCTTGTCGATGCCCATGCCGAACGCGATCGTGGCGACGACGACGATTCCCTCCTCCCGCAAGAACCGCACCTGCGTGTCCTGGCGCACCGCGGCGTCGAGCCCCGCGTGGTACGGCAGGGCGGTGACCCCGCGGTCGGAGAGCCACGCGGCGGTGGACTCCACGCTCTTGCGGGAGAGGCAGTAGACGATGCCGGCCTCCCCGGGGTGCTCCGAGCGGATGAGCCGCAGCAGCTGGTCCTTGGCGCGGTCCTTGGGCTCGATCCGGTACTGGATGTTGGGCCGGTCGAAGTTGGAGACGAAGTGCCGCGCGTCCTCCAGGCGCAGCCGCTCCGTGATCTCCCGGTGGGTCTCACGGGTGGCCGTGGCCGTCAGCGCGATCCGGGGCACACCCGGGAAGGCGTCCGCGAGCACGGAGAGGCCCATGTAGTCCGGGCGGAAGTCGTGACCCCACTGGGCCACGCAGTGCGCCTCGTCGATGGCGAACAGGGCGATCCGCGAGCGCTGCAGCAGCTCGACGGTCCGGGGCAGGACCAGACGCTCGGGCGCCATGTAGAGCAGGTCGATCTCACCGGCCCGCAGCTGGCGCTCCACCGCCTGCGCCTCGTGGGGCTCCAGCGTGGAGTTGAGGTAGGCGGCCCGGATGCCCACGGCCTCCAGCGCGGCCACCTGGTCCGCCATCAGGGCGATCAGCGGGGACACCACCACACCGGTGCCCTCCCGCACGAGCGAGGGGATCTGGTAGCACAGGGACTTCCCGCCGCCCGTGGGCATGAGCACCACGGCATCCCCGCCGTTGACCACCTGGTCGATGATCTCGGCCTGCTCCCCGCGGAAGGCCTCGTAGCCGAAGACCTCCTGCAGGACGGCCAGGGGTTCGGAGGTAGAGCGCGTGGAGGTCATGCCTCAAGGGTAGAGGCGGGGAAGCAGTCCGCCGGTCGAGGACCGCGAAGCACGAGGCTCCGCTCCCTGCGCTCGGAGTTCAGGTATTGAACTGGAGGGGCCCGAAGTTCGCCGTCAGTGTTTGACCGTCCACCACGACGGAGTGGTCCACGTAGATGTACGAGGCACGGGTGCTGGTGGAACTGCTCTGGAACCCGTAGACCGGAAAGCAGGTGGTGCTCGTCCGCGCGGTGACGGCGGCCGTGTACCGGCTGGTGTAGGGGTAGTAGGTCACCCCGTTGTAGCTCTTGGTGCTCTTCGTGGTGTCACGAGTCATCAGGCTCCACCCGTTTGCGCCCGGCCCGCCCTCGGTGCTGAAGGTCAGGTTGCTCAGCGGGAAGTAGTACGTGACCGCGGCGTTGGAGATGCTCATGGAGGTGTTGGTGTTGAGAATGCAGAAGCCCGACGCCGGGGTAGTGCCTCCCGAGGCCGTGGAGAAGACCTTGTAGGCGGTGGAATTGTCCGTCTGCGTGGAACCCCACCCCTGGTTGTAGGAGAAACGACCGCTGGGCCGCAGCTCCGGAGCCGCGGACGCCGCCACGGCCGGAGCGGCACTGGCCATCGCCACCACCGGAACGCTCCACACAGCCCCCTTGGCCAGGGTCCGTCGATTGATCGGCGCGGGTTCCATGGGTCTCCTTCAGAGCAGGAAATCTCTGTGCGTCTGCGTGTAATTTATCAGGGCACGCCCGCGGCGACCGGGAAGCCACAGGTGACAGGCACCGGCCGAGTCGGCGGCGCTGTCCGCCCCCCCCTGCGCTCGAACCGCCATCTCCCCCCACCCTGCCCTCCGGCTAGACTTGAGCGGTACGTTCCCACGGTCCGCGCCAGCGGAGGAATGAGGCACACGTGCGCAAGGAGGCAGCCGGCTCCCACGCCGGCACCAGACAGCGCTGACCCGCGCGGCCGTCACGTCCCAAGTGACCGGGCCGCGCACTTCGTCACGCCCCAAACCCCTGCCCCGCGCCCGCCGCGATCCGCGCACCCGCCGGCCCGCCGTCGCCGCGCCCTCGTGCTCCTCCGACGACGCCGGTGCCGCACCTCCCGGCCGCGCGCCCAGGCATGTGCACGCCGCGCAGGCCGCGAGCGCCGTCGTGCGCGCAGGGGCTAACCACCACGAGAACGAAAGCACAGAACTATGCATTCGCATACAGAATCCGAGATCCGCAAGAGCTTCATCAACTGCTCCAAGGGCGCCGCGCAGCGCATCAACATTCCCCAGGACGTCCTCCACACCGACTGGGAGTCGCAGATCTTCCTGGGCTGGTACGACCCCAAGTCCCCGCGCGCCGGCTGCGTGGTGGTGGAGACCGAGGAGGGGCTGCGCGGCCTGGTCCTGGAGAAGAGCGCGCAGAAGGCCACCGGCGGCGCGCGGATGTGCCAGATCTGTCTGACACTGCATCCCGCCAGCGGGGTGTCACTGGTGTCGGTCCAGCGCTCGAAGTCCGCAAAGGACCGGTACAGCACAGTGGGGACCTACGTGTGCTCGGACCTTGCGTGCAGCGACTACACGCTGGGGCGCAAGAAGCCGAACGGCGTGCGGCAGATGGAGGAGACCATGAGCGCGGACGAGCGCGCGGAGCGGACCCTCGCCAACGTGCGGGGCCTCGTGGAACGCGTTGCGGAGGCCATGGGCAGGTAGGGCTCAGCTGGTGAAGGGCTTGGAGAAGATCGGCACCATGATGTCGCTGAAGTTCTCCTCGTCCGTCATCTCCCGGCGGAACTTCTGGCCCGGGTGCTTCAGGGCGAACTGCCTGCGGCGCCCGGCCCAGAGGATCTCCGAGGCCAGGTACTGGCCCAGCATGCCGCCCATGCAGAGGCAGAACGCCGTGATGGCCGCCTCGAGCAGGGAGTCCCCGGCCTCGGGCAGCCCGAAGAGCACACCCAGCACCCCCTGGTAGACCAGCATGCCCGGGAACAGGGGCAGCAGGACGATCATCAGGGTTGCATTGGACGCGAGGTCCAGGGTGCGCACCAGGGAGACGCTGAGGACACCGGCGACAACCGAGCAGAGCAGGATGGCCCCGAAGGAGCTGACCCCCACGGCGCCGAGACCCAGAACCCCCAGCTGGACCAGCCCACCGAAAAGCCCCAGGGACGCGAGCTTCCACCCTCGCCCACCCGAGGCGAGCGCGAAGCCCGCGGAGACGACGACCGCCCCCAGAACGGTGAGCGCCCAGCGGGAGTCGTCCATCGCCAGCGTCTCCACGTAGTCCATCGAATCCCCCACGAGCGGCCGCATCATGTGGATGCCGATGGTGACCCCGGCCACCAGACCGGCCGTGCTGGTGACGGCCTCAAGGATCCGGCCGGACGCGGAGACGTACCAGCCGGTGATGACGTCGTGCACCGCCCCGTACGCGGCGATGCCCGCGAGCCACGCGGCGAGCGCGGCCACGATGCACACCGCGGTCTGGGTGATGGAGAAGATCGCCCCGCACACGGTGGCGCCCAGCACCGCGGTGATGCCCCCGGCCGCCAGGCTGAAGATCTCCGGCGCCTTCACGCGCTGGACCAGGGCGTAGACACCGTAGACCACGGCGGACACCGCACCCGCGCTGACGGTCGTGCCCCAGCTGCCCCCGAGGATCAGCGCGAACCCCACGCCGAACATCGTGAAACCGGTCAGAACCAGCCCGTGCCCGATGTCCCGCGACTCGGACAGCACACGGTCCATCTGCTCGATGGCCTCGTCCGCGCTGAGCTCACCCATCACGAACGGCTCCAGCACCTCCCCCGCGGCCGTGCGCAGCTGGATGTCCAGGGTGCCGGGCTGGCTCTCGAACACCCGGGTGCTGGGAGCCTTGTCCGGCGCGTCCTGGTGGCTGATGGTCACCTGCCCCAGGGCGACGCTCACGGTCACGTCCCGCAGGTCGGTCTTGCGGAAGATGGACAGCAGGGACTTGGTGGTGTTCGCGGACCCCGCGCCGCTGCGGATCAGGGCATCCGCGATCTGGAAAGCGAGCTTGTAAGCAGCCTGTTCGGTGGTGAGCACTGGACGAGCGTAGTGGTGTGGACCCGTGACGGGCGAGGTGAGGCGGGAGCCCTGGGTGGGAGGTTGGCCACACCGGCCCGGGCCCTACGGCCGCAAAATCGCGCTGGCGTGTCGACGTGTACATGTAAATAAGGTTTATATATATAATCGCCGCATGAACGGCAAGAAAAAAACGTTTGACCTGCCCCCCGGATCAATAGTCACACGGCAACAGATTAATGATGATTACGGCGGGGGTATCCAGGGCGGTATCCTCACCCCTAGCGGGGGGCGGTTGATATTTCTGTTTTCAGATCCATCCGTCGTTAAAAACCACGGCTATAACTATGACGGGTGGGTCACCGAAGATCAACAAATATTTGACTATACGGGCCGTGGCGCCTCAGGGGACCAGAAGTTTTCAGCGGGAAACAAGGCTATTGCCAACTCTGAAACGACTGGCGCGGAGATCCATCTTTTCCTCACGGAAGGTACCGCCGGCAAGACACAACAGAAATTACACCGATATGTTGGGAGATTTCGTACCGACTCAACACGGGGGTGGCGGTTAGAGCGCTCAGTTGGTTCAGATGGAAAGATGCGCTCAGTCATAGTATTTACGCTTGAACGCTACGATACGTTGGTTATACCTGATCCTGACTTCGAAAACCATCGGGTTCCTCGACCTGCCGACGCTCCCGTTGCCCTCGAGGTACCCGCGGAGCAGACGAAGGCAGTTATTGTCCATCGCAATGAGACGTCCGCCATGTCCGTGGAACGTAAGGAACGGCAAATTGAGGACCGCCTCAGAGAGGCCCTCCAGGTCGAGTTTCGGTTGGCTATCCGGCCACCGGGGTCACGCAACACCCTCTACACCGACGTTTGGGACCCAGATGAACGAATACTTTTCGAGGTCAAAAGTTCCCCATCTCGTCAGAACATTCGCATGGCCGTGGGTCAACTTTTAGACTATCGACGCTTCATTGACGGCCCAGAGGTTCAATGCGCCGTCGTGGTTCCGCACATCCCGGAGCAAGATCTTGTAGATTTTGTATATTCTTTAGATATGGAATTGTGGACCTGGAATGAGACCGGCAAGGTTTATCGGGTCTGATCCGGGATTTCCGGTGGATGCCCTCCAGGCCTAAAAACCCTCGAGCGCCATGTTCGCGAACCGTGAGTAGTGCCCCTGGAACGCCACCACGATCGTCTTGGTGGGGCCATTGCGGTGCTTCGCCACAATCACGTCCGCCTCACCCGCGCGCGGGGACTCCTTGTCGTAGACGTCCTCACGGTGCAGGAGGATGACCATGTCCGCGTCCTGCTCGATCGAGCCCGATTCGCGGAGGTCGCTCACCTGCGGCTTCTTGTCCTGGCGCTGCTCGGAGCCACGGTTCAGCTGGGACAGGGCCACCACGGGCACGTCCAGCTCCTTGGCGAGCAGCTTGAGGGCACGGGAGAACTCGGAGACCTCCTGCTGGCGGGACTCCACCTTCTTGCCGGAGCTCATGAGCTGGAGGTAGTCCAGGATCACCAGTTTGAGGTCGTGCTTCTGCTTGAGCCGCCGGCACTTGGCGCGGATCTCCATGAGGGACATGTTGGGTGAGTCGTCGATGAACAGCGGCGCCTCGTTCATCTTGCCCATGATCTGCGCGATCTTGGCCCACTGGTCGTCCTGCAGGGTGCCGGCGCGCAGGTCCTGCATGTTCAGGGTGCCCTCCGCTGAGAGCAGGCGCATGGCGATCTCGTTGCGGCTCATCTCCAGGGAGAAGATCACGGAGGCCATGCCGTGCTTGATGGACGCCGAGCGCGCCACGTCCAGCGCGAGCGTGGACTTGCCCATGGCGGGTCGGGCCGCGATCACGATCATCTGCCCGCCCTGGAACCCGTGGGTGAGGTCGTCCAGCTCGTGGAACCCGGTGGGCACGCCCTGCATGCCGGAGCGGCTCCCCGCGGCCTCGATCTCGTCCACGGTGGCTTCCATGACGTCCTTCAGCGGGACGTAGTCCTCCGCCGTGCGCCGCTCGGCCACCTGGTAGATCTCGCCCTGGGCCTCGTTGACGATGTCGTCCACTTCGCCGTCGTGCGCGTAGCCCAGCTGCACGATCTTGGTGCCGGCCTCCACGAGCCGCCGCAGCACCGCGCGCTCCCGCACGATCTCCGCGTAGAAGCCCGCGTTCGCCGCGGTGGGCACCGATGCGATGAGCGAGTGCAGGTACGCCACTCCGCCGATCCGCTCGATCTCACCGTTCTTGGTGAGCTCGTCCCCCACGGTGATCGCGTCCGCCGGCTCGCCGCGCCCGTACAGGGAGACCACGGCGTCGTAGATGTTCTCGTGCGCCGGCTTGTAGAAGTCCACGCCCCGCAGCACTTCCACCACGTCCGCGATGGCGTCCTTGGAGAGCATCATCCCGCCCAGTACCGACTGCTCGGCCTGGTTGTCGTGCGGCATGGTGCGGCCGTAGTCCTCGCGCGGCCCGGACGTGTATTCGGACACCCTTACTCACTTTCGTCACGGTGGGAGCACCCGCCGTACCCGGCGGACCCGTTCATTCTCCCACCCCCCGCCGACCCGCATAACGGCACTGTTCCGCCCCTGCTCCCAGCCGCCGCACCGGACGACGACGGCGCCCCGCCTCCCCACCGCACCCCACCCCGCGGATCTTCCGCCACAGGGTCCGTGACCAGGGGCGACACGGAGGCCGCAGGAGAACCGGCCCGGGCGGCGTCGTCCCCGGCCGGACGGCTCACGGAAGCGGCTGTCCACTGCCTGTGGAGAACTTTGTGGAGAAGGTGTGGAACACGCCGCGCGACGGTGTGCACAGCATGTGGAGACGTCTGTGGAAAACGGCCCCGTCCGGTGGAGAACTCAGCTGAGGAGCACGAGGCACAGGAGCCACAGCAGGGGGGAGCACAGCAGTGCCAGCACGAGGAGCCCGATGAACCTCCCCCGCAGGAACGGGAAGGCCACGATGCCGGCCACCGCGATGACGGCCGAGGTCAGGGAGGCAATCACGCTGAGGATGAGCCCGGTCAGCAGCACCGTCATGGCGGCCTGCGCACCGAAGGAGTTGCCCAGGGCGAAGCCGCCCAGGAAGAACATCACAGTGAGCACCACACTCGCCGCGCCCACCCAGAACAGCACCCGGCCGGTGCCGGCCCGCTTCTCACTCGTGATCATGGCGTGCATCCTCCCACGGGGGCCTGTCGGCACGCTGAACGGAGCAGGACATGGAAGAACCCCGTGGAACGGATGTTCCACGGGGTTCTCGCGAATCGTCCCACGATCCGCGGTCCGTGCCTCCCCAGTCCGCGGTGAACGGGCCCGGGAGGCGTGCCACGACCCGGGGGTACGTGGCGGACGCGGGGATCAGGCGGGGACGACCTCGAACTCGACGTTCGCGTTCACGTCCTCGTGCAGGTGGACCACGGCCTGGTACAGGCCGGTGGTCTTGATGCGCTGGGTCAGGTCCACGCGACGCTTGTCGATGGAACCCAGACCGGCGTTCTCCACCGCGGAGGCGATGTCACCGGCGCGGACCGTGCCGAACAGCCGACCCTCGGCACCGGACTTGACCGGAACGGTCAGGGTGGTGGAGGTCAGCTTGGCGGCGAGCGCCTGGGCGTCCTCGAGGGAGGACAGCTCACGGGCGGCACGAGCCTGCTTGATGGATTCGATCTGGCGCTCGGCGCCGCGGCTCCACGGGGTGGCGAAACCGCGAGGGAACAGGAAGTTACGGGCGTAGCCGTTCTTCACGTCCACCACGTCGCCGGCGGAGCCGAGCCCGGAGACTTCCTGGGTCAAGATGATCTTTGCCATGGATTCTCAGTCCTCTCTGATCAGCGGCCGGCGCCGGAGTAGGGCAGCAGTGCCACTTCGCGAGCGTTCTTGATCGCCTGGGCGATCTTGCGCTGCTCCTGGACGGACACGCCGGTCACGCGGCGAGCGCGGATCTTGCCGCGATCGGAGATGAACTTGCGCAGAAGGGCGACATCCTTGTAGTCGATCTCGGTGATGTCGGCCGCCTTGAGCGGGTTCTGCTTTGGTTTCGGCTTGCGGAGTTCAGCCTTGGCCATCGTGGTGCTCCTTTTCTGGTGCGGAGCCCGCAGGCGTGCCTGCGGGATGGGGTGGATTGGTCGGGTCTAGAAGGGAGGCTCGTCCTCGGAGTCGGCGCCCCAGTCGTAGTTGCCACCGGAGGACTGGCCCCAGGGGTCGCCGCTCTGCTGACGCTGCTGGCCACCACGGCTGCTCTGGTTCCCGTTGAACCCGCCGCCCTGGTTGCCACCCTGGGAGAAACCGTTGCCGCCGCCCTGGGAGTCGTTGAAGCCTCCCTGGCCGCCGCCCTGGTTGTAGCCGCCGCCCTGACCGCCGCCGAAGCCCTGGTTCCCGCCGTAGGAGTTGCCCCCACCGCGCGAGTTCCGGTTGATCTTGGCGGTCGCGTACTTCATGGAGGGACCGATCTCGTCCACTTCCAGTTCGGTGCTGGTGCGGCGTTCGCCTTCCTTGGTCTCGTACGAGCGTGCCTTGAGGCGGCCCTGGACGATCACGCGGGTGCCCTTGGTGAGGGACTCGGCGACGTTCTCGGCGGCCTCGCGCCACACGGAGCAGCGCATGAAGAGGGTTTCCTGGTCCTTCCACTCGTTGCTCTGCCGGTCGAAAGCACGCGGCGTGGACGCAACGGTGAAGTTGGCCACTGCGGCCCCGGACGGCGTGAAGCGCAGTTCGGGGTCAGCGGTGAGATTTCCGATCACTGTGATGACGGTGTCGCCAGCCATGTGAACCTCCGGGTGTGTGGACGCTGGATACGAGACTCAGTGGGTGGGAAAGCATCTCACGGGGCCACCGCAGGGATGGCCGTGAGCGTGCCCTGTGCAGTCCGGGTGGACCGCACGCTCACCTCACTTGCCGTGGATCTTCTGCTCTTCCGGGCGGATGATCTTGGTGCGCATCACGGCCTCGTTCAGGCTCAGGACACGGTCCAGTTCCTTGGCGGTCTGCGGCTCCGCGGTGAAGTTCACCACGGCGTAGATCCCCTCGGACTTCTTCTGGATCTCGTAGGCGAGACGACGGCGGCCCCAGATGTCGAGCTTGTCGACGGTGCCGTTGTCCTTGGTGACGACCTCGAGGAACTTCTTGAGGGTCGGCTCAACGGCGCGCTCCTCCACCTCGGGGTTGAGGATGACCATCAGTTCGTATTCACGCATGTAAAGAACCCACCTCCTTCGGGCTAAGCGGCTGCGGTCCCTCCGCAGCAGGAGGTTCTGTGCGTATGTCGGTGCCGGCACAGTACGACGCACGGCACACAGACTTTCCCACATTACTACAGCGGGGACTCAGTAGCCACCCGTGCGGTACGCCAGGCGGGCGTTGAGAACGGCCACGCGCAGGGGGATCACGAACAGATCCACCACCAGCAGCAGCCACAGCGGGATGAGGAAGAACCACCCGATGAAGATCCCCACCGTGGCCCAGCCCAGACCGCCCAGAATCAGGTAGAGCAGACCCTGGAACGGCTGCGCCAGGTAGAACTTGTGCACGCCCAGCTGCCCCAGGAAGAACCACAGCACGTAGGCGAGCAGCGCGGACCTCCCGCCCACCACGTTCACCATCATGGGTGCCTCCGGGCGACGGGGCCGATCCCACTGGGCACCACTGCCAGCGGCACCGAACGGCGCCCTCTGCTGGTAGCTCTGGTGCTGGTACCCCTGGGACGCGCCGTCGCGGGGCGGCAGCGGCTGGGCGCGGTAGTACTCCGGTTCCTCGGCCATCTCGGACCCTCTTCCCTCCCCGGCTGCCGTAGCGCAGCCTGCTGCCCCCGATTCTACGAGCGGCGGGGGGCGTCCTCCCGCTGGCTCTGCGCTGAGCGCAACTGCACCTGGGTGTCCATCGTCTCCCCGGTGGTCGTGGCGTTCACCTGGATCTCGAACCTCACGGTGGCCTCCACCTGCCGCCCGTCCCTCGGCCAGGTCACGGTCGCGGTGGCGGGGCGCCACTGCGCGGCGTGGAACGTGAGCGGGTCCCGCGCGTCCGGCTCCAGCAGCAGGGCCGGGCGGGAGTCCAGCTTCCACCGCACTCCCGAGAACCCCTGGGCCACCGCAGCCGAGGCGACGGACGACTGCGCTCCCCCACCCCCCGCCGACGACGCCGCCCGCTCCAGCTCCGGGGGCAGCGGGCACTGGGACGCGTCGAAGCGCACCACGCTGGCGCACCGGCCCACGGCCTGCTGCACCATCCGCTCGACCTCCTCCCACATCCGCGGGGAGGCCTCGTAGCTCACCTCCGTCTTGGCCGGCCGGGGGTCCGCCATGTCTATCACCGCAGGGGCATGTTTTTCGGCCAGGAGGTAGGAGTCCCGCGGCAGGGCGACGTCGTAGTCCCCTGGCAGCGCCTCCAGACGCCACGTGCGGGCCGGGGAGGCGGGGTCGGAGGTGTCGGCGGGCACCAGGTCGGCGGCCGCCGGGTGCACCGTGGCGCCGTTGACGGACAGGGCGTCCACCGTGGCGGGGAGGTGGACGGACAGGCTCCGGTTGTCGCGCTCCCGCAGCTGCCACGAGTCGTTGAACGGACCCCACGCCGCGACCCGGTGGACCGTGTACTCGCGCCGCACGGTGGCGCCGTCGTTCATGCGGACGTCCGCGGCCACCCGGGCGACATCCCCCGTGACGTGTGTGCCCACGATCTCGTGGTGGCTCGGTCGGCCGGCCGCGGCCCGGTACATCGCGTTGCCGGGCAGCTGGGCGAGGCCGGCGCCGCCCGCCACGAGCAGAGGGGCGACGACCTGCCGGGCGCTGCCGCGCTCCAGCTGGCTCAGGTAGGTGTCCACGGGGTGCTCGGGGTCCCGGGAGACGAGGACGTAGTTCGCGGCTGAGGACCACGCGGTGACCCCGAGGACCATGAGCACCACCACGAGCACCATGGGCCGGCGCAGGCTCCGCCACGAGGGCGGCTCCACGTTCCGCGGCGCCTCGAAACGGGGTGACGTCATTCAGCGCACCACCGTCACTGCACCGCGGAGGCGCCCAGGGCGGCGGCCTTGCGCCCCCGGAAGACGTCCACCACCACCGCCACCACCAGGTAGACCAGGAAGAGGTAGCGAACCACAGCGAGCAGGTCCTGGGCGCTCCACCCGAACTCCTGCACCCACGGCAGGGTGGGCCACGCGGAGGCGGGGAGCACCACGGTGGCCCAGTAGAACATCTCCACCACCTGCCACAGCGCGAACTCCACCCAGTTGCGGCGGCACAGGATGACCAGGGGCACGAGCCACACCACGTAGGTCAGCGAGTACTCCTTGGCCAGCAGGATGTAGAGGGCGAGCAGCAGGAAGGTCACCTGCACCGCGGAGGGCTCCCGCTTGCTGAGCAGCGCCACCAGCAGGACGAACACCAGGGCCAGGACCATGCTCAGCAGCACGAACTGCGCGCCACCCCCGGTGTCCAGCGAGATCCCCGTCCGGGGCTCCACGGTGGCGGACCACACGTTCCACAGGGAGGGCTGGTCGGTGTCGGAGTGCACTACGTCCTGGAACTGGGCCGTCCAGCGGTCCCACGCGGTGACCATGTAGGTGCCGTTGATCACCGCCCAGGAGACCACCGCCCAGAGCAGCGCGGAGCCGATGTCCTTCATGAACCGGTGCCGCGCGGCCATGATCAGCACGGCCAGCAGGACCACCACCGGGAAGAAGGCCACGGAGGCGCCGAAGCCCACCATGATCCCGGCCACCGCCGGGTTGCCGCGGACGTAGCCGAGCAGGGCCAGCATCATGAACAGCACGGCCCACAGGTCCCAGGACTGGAACCCCACGAGCACGATCACGGGGGACAGCGCCATCACCAGGGCGTCCGTGCGGCGGTTGCCGCTGAGGGAGGAGACCACGGCCACGACCGCCAGCCACACGAGGGCCAGCAGGACCAGGGAGAGGTCCAGGTAGAAGCCCCTGTCCACGTCCAGTCCCACGAGCGCGGAGAGGTTGGAGGCGAACCACCCGATGATGGTGGTGATCATGCCCACGAGCACGGGCTGGTCCCCGGTTGGCCCACCCGTGAAGAATCCGCCCGCCACGTCCGAGGAGCGCACCGCGAGGTCCCCCGCGCCGATCACGGTGGAGCACAGCTGCGGGACCTGGTCCGCCACGTGCCAGTCCGGCACCCGGCACGGGATGCGGATCAGGTAGGCCATCATGACCGTGTAGAGGCCGAGGCCCAGCAGGACCAGTCCGGCGCTGCCTCCGGACCTGTTGCGCGCACCTTCAAGGCTCATGCGGGGACTCCTGGGATGCGGTGACGGGTGGGCACCAGTGTTCCACGGGTCTGCCCGAACGCCGCGTCACACCGCAACGCACGGGCCGCGCCCTGCCCCGTGAAGCAGATGCTCACGCGTTCATATGTGTGCGGGGGTGACGGTGCGGGTCCTCAGGAGTCCACGATCCCCTTCTCCCGGGCCCAGCGCAGGAGCCGCTCGCGCGCCACGTCCTCCCCCACCGCGCCCTCGTCCAGGCGCATCTCGAGCAGGAACTTGTAGGCGCGCCCCACGCTCGGTCCGGGACCGATGCCCAGGATCGCCATGATCTGCTGGCCGTCCAGCTCCGGGCGCACCGCCTCCAGCTGCTCCTGTTCCGCCAGCTGGGTGATGCGCCGCTCGAGCTCGTCGTAGTGGCCGGCCAGGCGGGACGCCTTGCGCCTGTTGCGCGTGGTCACGTCCGAGCGGGTGAGCCGGTGCAGCCGCTCGAGCTCCTCCCCCGCGTCCCGCACGTACCGGCGCACCGCTGAGTCGGTCCAGTCCGCGTCCCCGTATCCGTAGAAGCGCATGTGCAGCTCCACGAGACGGGTGACGCGCTTGGTGGTGTCGTTGTCGAAGCGCAGCGCCTTCATCCGCTTGCGGGTGAGCTTGGCGCCCACCACCTCGTGGTGCCGGAAGCTCACAGCGCCGGAGGGTTCGAAGCGCCGGGTGGCGGGCTTGCCCACGTCGTGCATCAGGGCCGCGAACCGCAGGGCGAAGTCCGGGGCCGGCACGGGACCGTCCGGGCCGGTCTCCTTCTCGGCCGCCTGCTCCATGACCGTGAGGGAGTGCTGGTAGACGTCCTTGTGGTGGTGCGCCTCGTCCGTCTCCAGCTGCAGGGCCGGCACCTCCGGCAGCACGATCTGCGCGAGCCCGGTGTCCACCATGAGCTCGATGCCGCGCCGGGGATGTGCCCCGCAGACGAGCTTGACCAGTTCCTCCCGCACCCGCTCGGCGGAGACGATCTCGATCCGCGGTGCCATCTCGGACATCGCGGCCCGCACGGGATCTGCCACGGTCAGCCCCAGCTGGGACGTGAACCGGGCGGCGCGCATCATGCGCAGGGGGTCGTCCGTGAAGGAGTCCTCCGGTGTTCCGGGGGTCCGCAGAACTCCCGCGTGCAGGTCTCTGATGCCTCCGAAGGGATCCACGAGCTCCATGTCCGGCAGCCGCAGGGCCATGGCGTTGACCGTGAAGTCGCGGCGGCGAAGATCCTCCACGAGGTCCTCGCCGAACGCCACCGAGGGCTTGCGGGACCCGGGGTCGTACGCCTCGGCGCGGTAGGTGGTGACCTCCAGCTGCATCCCCGCCTTGCGCATCCCGATGGTCCCGAAGTCCCGGCCGATCTCCCAGTGGGCGTCCGCCCAGTCCCGGACGAGCGCCAGCGTCTGGTCGGGGCTCGCGTCCGTGGTGAAGTCCAGGTCCAGGGCGTCCCTGCCCAGCACGAGGTCCCGGACGGGTCCCCCCACCAGGGAGAGCTCGTGCCCGGCGCGCGCGAAGAGCCGCCCCAGTTCGAGGGAGACGGGGTGGAGGGAGGAGGTGTCCAGCAGCTGCGTCATGATGGCAACCATTGTCGCACCACCGGCGCGACCCGCCCGGGGCGCTCGGCGCGGTGGCGGGGCGGCGGCGTCGCCCTCCGCAGAGGGACGGCCCGGTCGACCGGGAGGGCCCGCGGGGCGAGCCCCGGCGTGCGGGTGCGGCGGCACCACGAACGGTACGGGGAGGGGACGCCCCGGGCCCGCCACCCGCTTCGGGGTGAGGCGGGGGAATGTGGCTAAGGTAGGTGCCATGGCTTTCCCCGTACCCAGCGCGCCCAAGAGGCGACCGAACCAACCGGTCTCCGCGCTGCCCACGGTGGAAGAGGTCTCGGCCGGGGGGATCGTGGTGAACCTCTCCGATCCCACGCACCCGGTGGCGATCATCGCGCGCATCAACCGCGGAGGGCGGCTCGAGTGGTGCCTGCCCAAGGGCCACCCCGAGGGGGACGAGACCAACCAGCAGGCCGCCGTGCGGGAGATCGAGGAGGAGACCGGGATCATGGGTCGCGTGCTCTCCCCGCTGGGCAGCATCGACTACTGGTTCACCGTCTCCGGGCACCGCGTGCACAAGACCGTCCACCACTTCCTGCTCGAGGCCACCGGGGGTCACCTGACCACCGAGAACGACCCTGACCACGAGGCCGTGGACGTGGCCTGGTCCGGCATCCACGACCTGGGCCGGAAGCTCTCCTTCCCGAACGAGCGGCGCATCGCCGACATCGCCCGGGAGTACATCATCCACCAGTTGTAAGGTGTCCCGACCGCCGTTCTGCGCCGCAGGCGGTTCCCCCCTTCGTGCAGGAGGCACTGTCCCATGGCAAGTTCCGGGGCGCGTTCGAGCGCCATCATGGCCTCGGGAACCCTGGTGTCCCGGATCCTGGGGTTCGTCAAGACCTTCCTCATCACCGTGGCCATCGGCTCGGCCGCGACCATGGCGGACGTCTTCCAGCTGGCCAACACGCTGCCGAACCTGATCTACGTGCTGATCGCCGGCGGTGTGTTCAACGCCGTGCTGGTCCCCCAGATCATCAAGGCCTCCAAGGCGGAGGACGAGGGCGCGGACTACATCTCCCGGCTGCTCACGCTCGCGGTCATCGCGCTGCTCGTGATCACCGGCGCGGTGCTGCTGTGCGTGGGCCCCATCATGCGTCTCATGGGTCCCGGCTGGTCCGAGGCCCAGCTGGCCATGGGCACCACGTTCGCGCTGATCACCTTCCCCCAGATCTTCTTCTACGGCCTGTACACGGTGGTGGGCCAGGTGCTCAACGCCAAGGGGGCGTTCGGTGCCTACATGTGGGCACCCGTGCTGAACAACGTGATCGCGATCGCCTCCCTGCTGGTGTTCGTCCAGCAGTTCGGCCCGTTCCGCACCCACCCCCACTCCCTGGAGAACTGGAGCACCGCCCAGACCTTCTGGCTCGTGGGGATGGCCACCGCTGGTGTGGCTGCGCAGGCCTTCGTCCTCTTCTGGCCGCTGGCCCGGCTGGGTCTGCACATCCGTCCCCGCTTCGGCTGGCGCGGCATCGGGCTCTCCACGGCGGGGCGCCTGGGTGGGTGGACGCTGGCCACCGGGGTGATCGCCAACCTGGCGTTCATGGCCCTGTACCGCACCGCGGCCATCCCCACGGGCGCCCGGCCCGAACTCGCCCCCGGCCCCGGCGGTCCGCCCCCCATGGCCGGCACCGCGGTGCTGGACCAGGCCACCATGCTCTACGCCCTCCCCCACGGAGTGATCGGGCTGTCCATTGCCACGGTGCTGTTCAACCGGATGGCCGCGGCCGCCACCGAGGGTGACAAAGAGTCCCTGGTGTCCTCCCTGTCCTCCAGCCTGCGGGTCACGGGAGTGGCCACGGTCTTCTGCATGGTCGCGCTGATCGTGTACGCCGGTCCGCTGGGCATGCTGTTCTCGGGTGGCGTGCCCGCCGCCGGCGCGGTAATCGGGCAGGTCATCACGGTCATCGCCATCGGGGCGCCGTTCATGTCCACCGCGTTCATGCTGGGCCGTGCGTTCTACGCCCGCGAGGACGCGCGGACACCGTTCTTCGTGCAGCTCGCGGTGTCCGCGTTCACGGTGGTGGGTGCCGTGGTGATCGCCCGGGTCTTCCCTCCGGAGCACATGGTCTTCGCCATCGCCGCGTGCTACGCGGTGCAGAACATCCTGGCCACCGTGGTCTACCACTACGCGCTGAAGCGGCGGATCGGCGACTACGGCCTGTCCCGCATCGTGGCCTCCCACGCCCGCATCCTGGCGGCCTCCCTGGTCTCCGCGGCGGCGGGGGCGGTCGTGCTCTGGCTGCTGGGCGGGTACAACACGGACGGGTTCCCGTGGCACGGGCAGCTCTCCGCCCTGCTGAGCACCGCCGTGGGTGGGATCGCCATGGCGCTCGTCTACGCGGTGGCGCTGAAGCTGTTCCGGGTCCAGGAGTTCACCGGGCTGCTGGCCCCGCTTCGCGCGAGGATCCGTCGGTAGACTGCCCGAAAGTCCGTTCTCGCGCCCGTGCGACCGTCGCGGCGCCCGAAGCAGAGGGAGCCACCGTGTCCCAGCCCATCGCGCTCGGAACCATCCTGGGGGGCCGCTACAAGGTCAGCGCGTCGCTGCGCAGCACCGCCGAGGGTGACCACGTGCTGCAGGGCGAGGACCAGATCCTGCGCCGCCGCGTCTCGATCCTCGTGCCCGCCGTGGCCCACGAGTCCACGGTGGTGGACAACGCACGCTCGCTGGCCGGGGGCGCGGGGCACAGCGGCTTCCAGGTCCTGGACATGGGTCAGACCGAGGACACCACCTACCTGGTCACCTCCTACGCCCCGGCCACGGATCTCCTGGACACCCTGCTGCGCCCCGACGAGGACTCGGACGACTACTCCCTCTCGGACGACATCTTCGGCGACTCCCGCCCCACGTCCTCCTCCTCGTACATCTACCAGGAGCCGGACCCCACGCAGCCGCAGCAGCGCGTGTCCCACGAGGACCCCGCCCGCGACGTCCCGGCCGTCACCCGGTGGGACGACTCCGACGAGGACTACGACGACGCCCCCGCCGCCCCGTCCGTGCGCAACCGGCTCGGGATGGCCCGCAGGATCGCCCCCGGGTCCGTGCGCTCCACCCTCTTCGACCGCGCCGCCTCGCGCAACGGCTCCGCCGGGGCCACGGTGGCCGCAGGGGCCATCGACCCCACCTACGACGGCGACAACCGCTACGAGAGCTACGAGCGCACCGAGGGCAAGCCGGGCCACCTGGACGACCCGCGGTCCGCGGGCTCCACCGGTGCGGACCCCTCCTCCCCGCACGACCGCCGCCCTGGCGACCAGCTCGACGACGACGCCGCGTCACCGCGCCCTGGAACCGGCACCCCCGCGCGGGGAAACACCGCCGCTGCCGCGGACTCGCCCGCCCGGAAGAGCACCCCCGTGCCCGCGGACCCCAGCCCCGCGGGTGCCACCGCCGTGGGTGCCACCCGGGACGAGCACCGGTCTCCCGTGCGGTGGCTGCTCCTGGCACTGCTCACCCTGCTGCTCGTGGCGGCCATCGTGCTGGGGTTCCGCGGTCTGGGATCGCTCTCCTCCCAGTTCTCCCGGCAGGCACCGCCGCAGCAGAACGCCGCACCGGCCGCGCCGGAAGGTTCCGCGGCGACGTCGTCGCGGCCGACCCCCAGTGCCTCGCCCGAGGTCGCGGCGGTGAGCCGGGTCACTCCCAACCCCGCATTCATGGCGGACACGGACGCCACGCTGAACCAGGCCACGGACGGCAACCCCGCCACGTACTGGCTCAGCTACGGCTTCTCGAACGCCACGTTCGGCAACCTCACCGACTCGGTGGGCCTGGCCGTGCAGCTGAAGGAACCCGCCGCCGCGCAGGAGCTCACCGTGCAGCAGGCGGACGGCAGCGGCGGGCAGTTCACCGTGTACGTCGCGGACCAGCCCTCCCTGGACGGCGCGGAGCAGGTGGGCTCGGGATCCTTCACCGGCCCGGAGGTCACCGTCCCGCTCTCCGACGCCGCCCGCACCACCCCGCACGGCTACGTCCTGGTGGTGTGGACCGAGCTGCCGCGGCTCACCAACCCCATCGGCGGCTACCCGTACGGGCTGCGGATCAGCGAGATCTCGGTGCGCTGAGAGGCCCCCGGGGCGCTTTCTCCGCGCCGCGGGACCTGCCCCACGGCCTCCGCCCGGCGCCGCACGCACCACCCCACCCCGCGCGGCGGTACTGCCCCGGGCGGCCGGAATATCTCCGGGCACTCCCCACGTTCTGGGGTGTAGTCGACCTCCGCACACGCGGTGAACCGTGGAAAGGCTTCCTACCCGTGACCACTCAGCCCGGCATCTTCTCGAGCGCCGTCAACCTCAACGTCACCCCGCAGTCCGCCCCCGCGGACGCGGCCCCCGCGGGCGACGACGCCGTCCACGACGTCGTCATCGTGGGTTCCGGTCCCGCGGGATACACCGCGGCCATCTACACCGCCCGCGCGAACCTCAAGCCCGTGGTCCTGGCGGGCTCCGTGACCGCCGGCGGCGAGCTGATGAACACCACCGAGGTGGAGAACTACCCCGGGTTCATCGACGGCATCATGGGCCCCGAGCTCATGGCGAACATGCAGCAGCAGGCCGAGCGCTTCGGAGCGGACATCCGGTACGAGGACGTGGTGTCGGTGGAGCTGGACGGGGAGGTCAAGACCGTGACCGTGGAGGACGGCACCGTGCTCCGCGCCCGTGCCGTGGTCATCTCCACGGGCTCCGCGTACCGCAAGCTCGGGCTTCCGGACGAGGAGCGGCTGTCCGGCCACGGCGTCTCGTGGTGCGCCACGTGCGACGGGTTCTTCTTCAAGGGCCGCGAGGTGGCCGTGGTGGGCGGTGGAGACTCCGCGATCGAGGAGGCCACCTTCCTCACCAAGTTCGCCGACAAGGTCACCCTCATCCACCGGCGCGACCAGTTCCGGGCCTCGGACATCATGAAGCAGCGTGCGTTCGACGACCCCAAGATCGAGATCCTCTGGAACACCCGGGTGACCGGGATCCGCGGCGAGGACAAGGTGGAGGCGCTCGACCTCCAGGACACCGTCACCGGCGAGACCGCGCAGCTGCCCGTGGCCGGTGTGTTCGTGGCCATCGGCTCCGACCCGCGTGTGGACCTGGTCCGGGACCAGCTGGAGCTCACCGTGGACAGCACGATCTCCGTGGACGGCCGCTCCTCCACCACGTCCCTGCCCGGGGTGTTCGCCGCGGGTGACGTGGTGGACCCCACCTACCGCCAGGCCATCACCGCCGCCGCATCCGGCTGCGTCGCCGCGGTGGACGTGGAGCACTACCTCGCGGCCCTGGACAGCTGATTCCAGAACCAATCGCACCACCCACCCCGTGCCGCTCCGGAGCCCTCCGGGTGGCAGCCATCGAAAGGAACTGACCATGAGCTCAGCCAAGGACGTCACCGACGCCACCTTCCGCACCGAGGTCCTCGAGAACTCCAAGCCCACCATCGTGGACTTCTGGGCCGAGTGGTGCGGTCCCTGCCGCCAGCTCGGACCCGTTCTCGACGCCCTCGCGGCCGAGTACGCCGACCAGGTGGACGTGGTGAAGGTGAACGTGGACGACAACCCCGCCATCGCCTCGCAGTACGGGATCACCTCCATCCCGGCCGTGTACCTCTTCGCCAACGGGGACGTGGCCAAGACCTCCATCGGCGCGAAGCCCAAGTCCGCGCTCGAGAAGGAGTTCGGGGAGTACCTCACCCCCTCCGCGTGACACCCACGACCCGGGCCCGTCGCACCTCCGGTGACACGGGCCCGGGTTTTCTCTGAGACGATGCATGTCAGACCGCCGTCCGCCGGGACGGGAACACTACCCAGAGGAGAACCACGTGCCGCACCCCCCTCACGGAGCTGCTCTCCGCCACGGCATGACCGACCGGCGGGTGGTGGGCCTCAGAGAGCGCCTGCTGCGCGCTGGCGCCACGGACACCGCTATCGCAGTGGATGCGGTGTCCGACCCCTCCGTCTTCGACGGGCCCGTGGACCGCGCGGTGCGGGGTTTCCAGCAGCACAAGGGCCTCATCGTGGACGGCGTGGTGGGCCCCGAGACGGAGTCGGCGCTCAACGACGCCCAGTACAGTCTGGGTGACCGGCCCCTCTCCTTCCGGGAGGAGCATCCCCTGCACGGCGAGGACGTGGCGGAGCTGCAGACCAACCTGTCCCTGTTGGGTTTCTACTACGGCCACCTGGACGGCACGTTCACCCGTCAGACGGAGTACGCCGTGCGGGAGCTGCAGAGCAGTCTGGGGCTTCCCGCGGACGGTGTGGTGGCACTGGACACCCTCACCGGCCTGGCCCGGGTGAGCAAGAAGATCACCTCGTCCAAGGCCTTTTCGCTGCGCGACCACCGTCGCCTCGAGAGCCTCAGCGAGGCCCTGCGTGACCGCGAGGTGATCCTGGTTCCTTCGGGGGCGATCACGCAGGAGGACCCAGAGGGCGCTCCTGAGTTCTTCAACCGTGACCAGGACGAGATCACGCGGGACGTTGCACTGCGCACCTGTGACCTGCTGCGGACCGTGGGCGCTGCCCCCCTGCTCGTGGACCCCGTCACGACATCCGCAGAGACCCCCTCGGCCTCGGTGACCGTGGCGGGCAGCACCGGGGAGGCTCTGGCCGAGCATCCGGCGGCCCTCGTGCTGTACCTCCAGTGCGACTGGAACCGCTCCCCCCAGGCCCAGGGAGTTGCCACGTTCTTCTGGGGAGACCCCGCCTCCGGGCAGCCCCACGCCCCCATCGGCGAACTGGCCTCCACCATGATTCTCCGAGAGCTGGTGGCCCGGACGGGGGCCCAGGACCTGGGAGCGCACGGCCGCCAGTGGCACGCTCTGCGCTCCGGGGGAACGGCTGCCGCGTGGGTGGCACTCGGCTACCTCTCCCACCAGGACGAGGCCGCGAACCTCCGCGACGACACCTACCGGGCCCGACTGGCGGAATCCCTTCTGTGCGGTCTGCAGCGTGTCCTGACGCGATCCCCGGAGTCCACGGCCACGGGCACCATGAGTCTCAAGGACATCCAGAGCTACTACCGCCGGAACCCATGAGCACTGGGAGCCCTCCTCGCTACTCATGGGATCAGGAGTGGCGGGGCCTCCTCCCCGAAAGACGAAGGGCCGCGATGTTTCACGTGAAACATCGCGGCCCTTGGCGCTTACCCGGCCCGACTAGGCACGTTCACCGACGCACTGGTCAGCCGGTGCGTTGCCTCAGGACTCCGGCTCGAGTTTCGGGTCCAGGACGTCGATGATGCGGTTCAGGTCCTCCACCGAGGCGAACTCGATGGTCATCTTTCCCTTCCGCGCTCCCAGCTGAATCTTCACGCTGGTGTCGAGCTTGTCCGAGAAGGCGTCGGCGATGTACCCCAGCCGGTCGTCGTGCCGCGTGGCAGGAGCCTTCCGCCTGCTGGGAGTTTTGGCGGATCCGCCAGACAGAGCGACCGCTTCCTCCGTGGCCCGCACCGAGAGACCCTCAGCAACGATCCTCTGAGCCAGCCGCTCCATCTCCACCGGGTCGCTCAGACCGAGCAGGGCCCGCGCGTGGCCGGAGCTGAGGACGCCCGCCGCCACCCGGCGCTGCACCAGGGCGGGCAGACGCAGCAGGCGCAAGGTGTTGGAGATCTGCGGCCTGGACCGGCCGATGCGCTCCGAGAGCTGCTCCTGCGTGGCGCCGAACTCCTCCATCAGCTGCTGGTAGGCGGCCGCCTCCTCGAGAGGGTTCAGCTGGGCGCGGTGCAGGTTCTCAAGCAGGGCATCCCGGAGGAGGTCGTTGTCCGCGGTGTCTCTGATGATGGCAGGGATGGTGCTCATTCCTGCCTCCTGAACGGCACGCCAGCGACGCTCCCCCATCACCAGCTCGTACGACTGCTCGCCGCCGTCATGGCTCGGCCGCACCACGATGGGCTGCAGGACCCCGAGCTCACGCACGGAAAACGCCAGCTCGGCCAGTTCGTCCTCGTCGAAGACCTGGCGTGGCTGCTTCCGGTTCGGGTGGATGTCGGAGACCGGGAGCTCCGCAAAGACCGCTCCAGGGACTGCTTGCAGAGCGGCATTTCCCTCGGGGGTGTTCTCGCGAGCCGCTGGCTCCCCCGCGTCTCGCCCTCCAGGCTGCCCCGACGCCGCGCTGGAAAGGGCGCCGGAACCATCTTCCGAGCTGGTGGGGGACGCTTTCGTGGCTGCCCCCGTTGTGGACTTCACGGGCTCATGCGCCTGCTCCGCTTTCGCGTTCTGCGATTCCTGCGCGCTGTCGCGCTGAACAGGCGAACTCCTTGTCGCAGCCCCGGATGATACTGCTCCCCCGGCCCCAGCCGTCGTGGCGGGTGCGGGGGCCGATGTTTCACGTGAAACATCGGGGCCATCAGCTGACTCGCGCTTCGGTGTGGCCCGTCCTGTCTTGATGGGAAGGGTCTCCTGCGCTTCGCTTGCGGTGCCCGGTGAGTCACTCTCTGACTCCTCAATCTCCGGTTCGGCCTCCGACGGAAGAAAGAACATGTCCACAGGCCGGCTCACTGAGGTGGTGCTGCGAAGTGCCTGCCCCATGTCCCGGCGCCGCCGCGTCCCTTGACCCGAGCGGGCGGAAGAACTCCGGCCAGCGGGCGATGTTTCACGTGAAACATCGCCGCTCTGGCGATCCGACCCTCCATCACTCCCGCTTTCGGCGCCAGCCGCCGACACTGGCTCGATCGAACCTGTTGCTCCCGCCCCGGTGGAGGATGCAGACGGCGCGGGGGGCGTCTCGGCTTCCGCGCTCTGACGCCGGGTACCCCGCCCTCGACTGGACGTGGAAGCCGCGCCAGTGCGGTCACCCGAGTTTTTAGCGCTTCCGCGCTCTGGACGGGTGCGACGCTCCGCGGTCGAATCTTCTTCCGCAGTCCTGTTCGCCTTGGCACCCGCCTCTTCTTCCACGGGTGTTCCACTGGGGATGAGGGCCCCGAGACCCCGTCCCAGACCGCGACGTCGTTCCACCACAGGAGAGTCCTTTCACGCGCTGATGTTCGTCACCATCGTAGCCGGGGCGGTGGCTCCGCATGGGGCTGTGCATCTCGTGGCTCGCAGCGGCGACACCTGTGATTACTCGGAGTGGTGCGAAAGAAGCCCCCCATGAAGAAGCCCCGATGTTTCACGTGAAACATCGGGGCCAAATCCGCAAGGGACTGACTCTGCCGAGTCAGGCTCGCGGATCCCGACTCGCCAGCTCGGCGGCCGCCTCCAGATAGGAGAGCGCTCCGGTGGAGCTGGGGTCGTACGTGATGACGCTCTGCTGGTAGCTCGGGGCCTCCGAGATGCGGACGGAGCGCGGGATCATGGTCTCCATGACTTCCTCGGGGAAGTGCTGCCGCACCTCGTCCGCCACCTGGGAGGCCAGGTTCGTTCGCCCGTCGTACATGGTGAGCAGGATGGAGGAGACCTTGAGGTCCGGGTTCAGGTGCTTTTGGATCATCTTGATGTTGTTCAGGAGCTGGCTGAGGCCCTCCAGTGCGTAGTACTCGCACTGGATGGGGATCAGCACCTCGGTGGCGGCCACAAAAGCGTTGATGGTCAGCAGCCCCAGACTCGGCGGGCAGTCGATGAACACGTAGTCCAGCCGCGGGAGCCCCTGTTCTTCCCGGGCCTTGGCGTACTCGGCCAGCGCACGCTGCAGCCGCTGCTCGCGGGCGACCACCGAGACCAGTTCGATCTCAGCCCCCGCCAGGTCGATGGTGGCCGGAAGCACCCAGAGGTTCTCCATCTCGGGAGACTTGGTGACCACGTCGGCCACGGGCACCTCGTCGATGAGAATGTCGTAGACGGAGTCGGCGTCCGCCCCGTGCGGGATTCCCAGAGCGGTCGAGGCATTGCCCTGCGGGTCGTTGTCCACGACCAGCACGTGCTGGCCCTGCTGGGCGAGGGCCACGGCCAGATTGACCGACGTGCTGGTCTTGCCCACGCCACCCTTCTGGTTGCTGATGGTGATGTACCGCGTGGCAGCAGGGTGCTCGAGATGCACGTTTTTCAGCTTCGCGCGGCGTGTGTTCTCTTCCACGAGTTTCCTCCCCAGGGCGGTATCCGCCACCGCGTCTTGTGCTGCAAGGCCAACATGGCCTTCTGTTTCACGTGAAACATGCTTGCCACGGTCAGGAACAACTTTTTCCGACTGTGAGGCGGGATCAGGCGGCAACCCGAAGTCATGTCCGCGGGTGACTGCTCTCTCAGAGTGCTCCGGGGTGCTCATCGACGTCCCTTCCGTGGCCGGTGCGTTCCACCGCACAGCTTATCGACACCCCGGGTGGGCCCGCCGGGCAACGGCCCAGGTCACAGGGACAGGCGGACCACGGTGGTGGGCTCATCCAGCAGATCCCCGCCCACGGTCAGGACCTCGGAGGACCTCACACCGAAGCGGGAGAACTTCTTGGACGCCTTCTGCAGCTCTGTCTCTGCGCTGCGGCCCTTGAGCGCCAGGAGCTCACCGGTGCCCCTGAGCAGGGGAAGCGTGATGTCCACGAGACCCACCAGGGCGGCGACTGCGCGGGCGGTCACCACGTCCACGGGCCCCACGTCCTTCCGGGCCTGCTCGGCACGGGCGCGAAGCACACGAACGTTCTCCAGTCCGAGATCCGCAATGACCTCCTCCAACCACACCACGCGGCGTTCGAGCGGTTCCACCAGGGTGATTGTCAGGTCCGGCCGGGCGATGGCCAGGCACAGCCCGGGCAGTCCAGCCCCGGATCCCACGTCCACCACGCGAGCGTCGGGTGCGATCAGCTCCTGGACCACCGCGCAGTTGAGCACGTGGCGCTCCCACAGCCGCGGTGCCTCACGCGGGCCGATAAGACCCCGGACAATCCCGGAAGACGCCAGGTGCTCCGTGTAGCGCTGCGCCAGGGGCAGCCGGTCACCAAAGATCTGCTCGGCTGACGCCTCCAGGTCCCCGAGTTCCGGGGCCGGCTGAGGACCCGGGGCAGAACGCGCGGCCGTCCCGTCCGACACACCGACACCGGGACGGCCCTCGTCCCGAGGGTCCGGCATGCGAGTGTTCCCGGTCATTCGCCGACCGAGACCACGATGTGGCGGGCCGCGCCCTCACCCTCGGACACCGAGAGCAGCCCGGCCTCGGCGACGGCGTCGTGGACGATCTTGCGTTCATAGGGGGAAAGGGGCGGCAGGTGGACCCGCCCACCCTCCTCCGTGGCCCTGGAGACGGCCTCGTCCGCCATGGTGCGAAGCTCACCAGCACGCACGTCACGGTGGCCGGCAACGTCCAGGATGAGGCGGCTGCGGCGGTCGGTGGCGCTGAGCACGGCCAGGCGCACGAGCTCCTGCAGGGCCTCGAGGGTCTCCCCGTGCTCGCCCACGAGGGTGCGCAGATCGGCGTCGTCCCCGTCCTCGGCGAGGACCGAGACGTAGGTGCGCCCGTCACGTACCTCGATCTCGATGTCGCCGTCGATGTCAGCGGTGTCGAGCAGCTCCTCGATGTAGTCGGCCGCGACCTCCCCCTCCTCCTCGAGCTGCGAGAGTTCGGAGTCCTCGGTGGCTGCCGGGGTGTCCTGTGCGGCGGGGTCCTGCGGGGTGTCCGTGTCCTTCATGGGGTGTGCCCTCTCAGCCGTTGTTCTTCTTGGACTGCTGCCTCTGCCGCTTCTTGGACACCGGCTGGGTGCGCTGGCCGGCGGCGGCACGCTCCCGCTGCTCCTCGAGCTTCTCCTCGTGCTCCTTCTTGGACATGCCCACCGGGGGCAGGCCCTTGGCCGCACGGCGCTCGTTGAGCTCACGCTCCGCCTGGGAGCCCTTGGTGGGGTTGTTGCGGATGACCCACCACTGCTGGCCCATGGACCACAGGTTGGAGATGGTCCAGTAGACGAGGACGCCCAGGGGGAAGTTGATGCCGCCGATCGCGAAGATGAGGGGGAACAGGTACAGCATCATCTGCTGCTGGCGGTACATGGGGGACTCTTTCGCGGAGTCGCTCATGTTGCGCGCCGTCAGCTGCCGCTGGGTGATGAACTGCGTGGCGCTCATGGCCACGATCATCACGACCGCCAGGATGATGGTGGCCGCGTGGTTGCCGTTGCCCGGCTGCATCAGGGTGGAGAACAGGGGGGCGCCGAAGATCGTGGACCGGTCGAACTGCTGCACCATCTCGGGCGTCAGCAGGTGGATCGCCTCGTTGTTCTGGGCCGCCTGCGGCACCGAGCGCAGCACCTGGAACAGGGCGAAGAAGATGGGCATCTGCACGATGATGGGCAGGCACGCCGCGAACGGGTTGGAGCCGTGCTCCTTGTAGAGGGCCATCTGCTCCTCCGCCATGGCCTGGCGGGAGAGCTGGTCCTTCTTGCCCTTGTACTTGGCCTGCAGCTTGGCCATCTCCGGCTGCAGCTCCTGCATGCCGCGCATGGACTTGATCTGCTTCAGGAACAGGGGAATGGTCAGCGTGCGCATCACCAGGGTCAGACCCACGATGCACAGCACCCAGGTGAAGCCCGAGGCCGGATCCAGACCCACCAGTGTGAACAGCGCGTGGAAGGCCCACAGGACCGCGGACACGATCCATTTGAAAGGCAAGAGGATGATGTCGAAGAAGTTCATCGAGCGTTGGCTCCTTGAGACGCGCGGTGGCGGTCCGGGCAGTCGCGCATGTGCTCACGCGCGAGATTCGGGTGGTTGAGCAGAACGATCTTGGGGGTCGCGGCCAGCGAGGGGAACTGCCGCCCTCCCCCTGGGACCCTGTCGATCCCGCCCGCGGCCCACGGGTGGCACCGCAGCAGCCGACTCACGGTCAGGCCCAGCCCTCGCACCGCACCGTGCACTGTGACGGCCTCCAGCGCATACGCGGAGCACGAGGGGAAGTAGCGGCACACGTCCCCGTAGAGAGGGGAGACGATCGCGCGGTAGAGCTTGAGCACGGCAATGCACAGGTTCTGCGGCGCATGCAGGACGGCCCGCCAGAAGCCGCCGGCCACGTGGTACTCGTGGGGCGCACGGGCCAGGAGCTGCTCGGGGGACACTGCCGGTGTCACGTCCGCGTCTCCTTCCCGGGTTCCTGCGAAGAACGTTACGGCATGGGGGACCCTCGGTGCGGTGGTCGTCACCGGAGACGGCGCACCGCGGCGTCGACCGCCGCGCGGTAGTCCCGGGCGAGGTCCTGCCAGGACGCCTCGGCGGAGGGCGGCAGGGCGCGAACCACGAGATCCGTTCCGTGGGGACGATCGCGGACCGTCTCGGCGCTGAGCTCCCTGAGCCGCCGCTTGACCCTGTTGCGCGTCACGGCGTTACCCACCGCCTTGGACACCACGAATCCCACGCGCGTGGGCTCCCCGGTGCCGTCGCGAACGGATACGACGACGTTCCGGCGGCCGTTGCGGGCGCCGGAACGTACGGTTGCTGAAAACAGCGCAGAGGTCCGCATCCGATGCCTGGTGGGCAGCACGATGCGAACCTCGCGAGGGTGGGGAAGGGCTCAGGCCGACAGGCTGGCGCGGCCCTTGCTGCGGCGGGCGCCGATGATGGCGCGGCCGGCGCGGGTGCGCATGCGGGCACGGAAGCCGTGCTTGCGGGCGCGGCGGCGGTTGTTCGGCTGGAAAGTCCGCTTGGGCATTAGTCACTCCATGAGGTTGGACTACGGTGTGCCAGCTGCGATCCGTCGCAGAGGGCGCACGCGGTAGGTTTCTGGGGGCATGCGGACACGCAGAAATCGCGATCCTACACGCACAAGACTGATTCACAGTAGTCAAAGGCGTCCGGGGGGTCAAATTCCGGAGCCGTGTCCGAGCCCTCCACAGATGTGCACACCGCAACCCCCAGGGGTGTGGAAAACGCCGTCGGAGCCCCGCGCGGAGGCACGTTATCCCCAGGCGGGAACTACAGTGGTGTAGTTCCTCTGCGCCGCGAATCCGGGCTATGAAGTGCCCGGACACATGTTCTACGCTGAGTCTCCCGGCCGCCCCCACGAAGTTTATCCACCGGTGTGTACAACTCTGTGGAAAACTGGGCGGTCCCGGTCCGTCACGTCAGGAGTTGCTCATGCCGCAGGAGAACCAGGATTTGCTGGAGCAGTGGGCAGAGTGCCTCCACATCATGAACGGGGACCCCCGGGTCAACGGCCGCTCCCGGGGCAACATCGCCCTGTGCGAGCCCCGGGGTCTCATGGGGACCACACTCCTGATGGCCGTTCCCAGCGAGGTCACCCGTGGCTACCTGCAGCACAAGCCGATCTCGGAGGTCCTGGAGGAGAGTGTGAGCCGCGTGTTCGGCGCGGACACGCTGGTTGCGTTCGTGGTGGACCCGGAGCTCGAGGTGCAGCCCGCCACCCCCCGCCCCACCACCGACTCCCGTTCCACCGACACCTCCCTCCCGTCCCTGACGGACATCGAGGCTGAGCGCTCGCCCGGGTCCTTCCCCGGCTCCGCCGGGCGGCGGACCGGCGCCGAGGACCAGGCACGCCCCGCCGGCACCCCGTTCGACGACGGGTCGTCCCCCTCCCACCCCGGGGCGTCCGCGGACCTCGGGGACCTTCCCCCGAGGCGCCACCCGGACGCCGCCCCGCCCGCACCCCAGCAGCGCGAGGTGCTCACCACCGGCAGCGGCTCCGACACGAGCCCCGCGGACTCCGAGTGGGACAGCTCCGCACGCCTGAACCCGAAGTACGTCTTCGACTCGTTCGTGATCGGCCAGTCCAACCGATTCGCGCACGCGGCCGCCTTCGCCGTGGCGGAAACCCCGGCAAAGGCATATAACCCGTTGTTCATCTATGGGGACTCGGGGCTGGGCAAGACCCACCTGCTGCACGCGATCGGCCACTACGCCAAGCGTCTCTACCCCAAGCTGCGGGTGCGCTACGTGAACTCGGAGGAGTTCACCAACGACTTCATCAACTCCATCCGGGACGACGAAGGCTCGTCCTTCAAGGGCATCTACCGCAACGTGGACCTGCTCCTGATCGACGACATCCAGTTCCTGGCCGGCAAGGAGCACACGCAGGAGGAGTTCTTCCACACCTTCAACGCGCTGCACAACCACGAGAAGCAGATCGTGATCACCTCCGACATGCCCCCCAAGCAGCTCACCGGTTTCGCGGAGCGAATGCGCTCCCGGTTCGAGTGGGGCCTCATCACGGACGTGCAGCCGCCGGAGCTGGAGACGCGCATCGCGATCCTGCGCAAGAAGGCGATCAGTGAGGGAATGGACGCCCCGGACGACGTCATGGAGTACATCGCCTCCCACATCTCCACCAACATCCGCGAGCTCGAGGGCGCGCTGATCCGCGTCACCGCGTTCGCGTCCCTGAACAAGCAGCCGGTGGACCTGCCGCTGGCGGAGCTGGTGCTCAAGGACCTCATCACGGACGACGGCGGGCAGGAGATCACGGCGGCGTCGATCCTGGGTCAGACCGCGGCGTTCTTCAACATCACGCTGGACGAGCTGAAGTCCAAGTCCCGCACCCGCACCCTGGTGACGGCTCGGCAGATCGCCATGTACCTGCTGCGGGAGCTCACGGACATGTCCCTGCCCAAGATCGGCCAAGAGCTGGGTGGGCGGGACCACACCACAGTCATGCACGCGGACCGCAAGATCCGAACGCTGATGGCCGAGCGCCGACAGATCTTCGACCAGGTCACCGAGCTGACCAACAGGATCAAGCAGCAGTCCCGGGAGGGCTGAACCCCCCTGTCCTCCCACTGCCCCAGGGCCCCGGACCGACCGTCCGGGGCCCTTTTTCCTGTGATTCGTCCACAGTCACCACCCGCGAGATCCGGGGGATGCGGGGCCGTGATCCACAACATGGGCGGCGCCTGTGGGCACCGTGTGGACGGCCGGAAAAGCACGCATGTGGAAAAATCTGTGGACAACGAGACACCTGCGGTGGAGAACCCGGGGGCAACGGTGGGCAGAGCTGTGGAAGCCCCGGAATCACGCGGGAGTTGCGCACTCCGCGCACACAGCCGGAGACCGTTTCCTCCACACCAGGTCAACACCCTGAACCCCTGGAAGCACTGGGGAGCGGGCAGTTTTCCACAGGATCCACAGGGGTTGTTAACACTTCTACCCTTTAAGAAAAGATCCACCGAATAACAAAAATCCTCCCGCGCACGCTGGTTCCGGACTCCGGGAACTTCTGTAATTACACGAATCCGAGGAGCGGCCCGGCAGCTCGCGCTGCACACCCGGTCCTGGATGTTCGGGGCGGGACGGAGTGGCCGGATACGATGCACACACGACACTTCCGTCCACCACCAGAAGAGGGGCACCTCCGTGAAGTTCTCGGTCGAGCGCGACGTCCTGGCTGAAGCAGTCACCTGGACTGCCCGTTCCCTGTCACCGCGCCCTCCCGTGCCCGTGCTCTCCGGGCTGCTGATCAAGGCGGAGGATGGCGCACTGTCCATCGCGAGCTTCGACTACGAGATCTCCGCGCGCCTGACCATCACGGCAGACGTCGTCGAGGAGGGCACCACCCTGGTCTCCGGCCGCCTGCTGGCGGACATCTGCCGATCACTGCCCTCCGCCCCGGTGCAGCTGGAGGCTGAGGGCGGAAAGGTCACGCTCACGTGCCGCTCGTCGAAGTTCAACCTCGCGGCCATGCCCGTGCAGGACTACCCGCAGCTGCCCGGACTGCCCGAGCTCTCGGGTGTGGTGGCCGGTGACGAGTTCGCGCACGCGGTAGCCCAGGTCAACATCGCGGCCTCGAAGGACGACACCCTCCCGATCCTCACCGGCATCCGGATGGAGATCGAGGGCGAGAAGATGACCCTGCTGGCCACCGACCGGTACCGGCTGGCCATGCGCGAGCTCACCTGGCGACCCACGGATCCGACCATCTCCACGGCGGCGCTCATCAAGGCCAAGACCCTGAACGACATCGCCAAGACGCTGGGCTCCTCCGGGGACGTGAACATGGCACTCGCCCCCAACACGGAGCTCGTGGGGTTCGAGTCCGGTGGCAGACGGACCACCAGCCTGCTGATCGACGGCGAGTACCCCAAGATCCGGTCCCTGTTCCCCGAGCACACCCCCATCACCGCGGTGGTGCGCACCTCGGAGCTCGTGGAGGCCGTGCGCCGCGTGTCCCTGGTGGCGGAGCGCAACACCCCGGTGCGTCTGGCGTTCAGCGAGGGCCAGGTGGCCCTGGACGCGGGAACGGGCGAGGACGCCCAGGCCTCCGAGGTCCTGGACGCCCAGCTCAACGGGGACGACATCACCGTGGCCTTCAACCCCACGTACCTCTCCGAGGGCCTGCACGCCTTCGACTCCGACTACGTCCGGTTCTCCTTCACGGCACCCCCCAAGCCGGCCGTCCTCTCCGCCCAGAAGGAGCCCGGAGGCGACGACGACGTGGACTACAAGTACCTGCTCATGCCGGTCCGCCTGCCCAACCAGTGATCGTGTGTTCGTAGACCACCTCTCGCTGCTGGACTTCCGGACCTACCCGGCTCTGGACCTCCCGCTGTCCCCGGGACTCACGGTGTTCGTGGGTCCCAACGGCGTGGGCAAGACGAACATCGTGGAGGCGCTCGACTGGGCGGCGGCACTGGACTCCCACCGGGTCTCGGGCAACGCCCCGCTGATCGCCACGGGCTCGGAGCGGGCGGTGATCCGGGTGCGGGTGAACCGCGGGGGCCAGCGCACGGTCCTGGAGTACGAGCTCAACGCCGCCCGCGCGAACCGGGTCCAGATCAACAGGGCGGCACCGGTGCGTGCCCGAGAGGCCCTGGGCACTCTGCACACCGTGCTGTTCTCCCCCGAGGACCTCACCCTGGTCAAGGGGGACCCCTCCCACCGCCGACGCTTCCTGGACGACCTCGCCACGGCCATGCGGCCCGTGCTCTCCGCGGCGCGATCCGACTACGACCGCGCCCTGAGGCAACGCAACGCCCTGCTGAAGTCGGCGCGGCGCTCGCGGCGGTTCTCCGACTCGGACCGTGCCACCCTGGCGGTGTGGAACGAGCAGCTCGCCCGGGCGGGCGCGGCCGTGATGGGCGCCCGACTCCAGCTGCTCAAGGCTCTCGAGCCCGAGGTGGACCGCGCCTACCAGCAGCTCACGGACGGGCCCAAGCACGTCGGCCTCCGCTACGAGAGCTCATCAGTGGCCCCGGGTGCGGATCAGGAAGCACTCTGCCACTTCTCGGTGGCGGATCTTCGCGACCTCATGCTGGAGGCCTTCGAGCGCACGGAGCGTCAGGAGCTCGAGCGAGGGCTCACCCTGGTGGGTCCGCATCGGGACGACCTCGTGATCCGGCTGGGCGAGACCCCGGCCAAGGGCTACGCCTCCCACGGCGAGACCTGGTCCACGGCGCTCGCCCTGCGCCTGGGGTCGTGGTACGTCCACCTCGCGGACGACCCCGGTCCTGGCTCCGCCCCGGTGCTCATCCTGGACGACGTCTTCGCCGAGCTGGACGCGCGACGTCGGCGCCGGCTCGCCGACCTGGTGCAGCAGGCCGAGCAGGTCCTGGTCACGGCGGCCGTGGACGAGGACCTGCCAGCGGCCCTGCTCGAGCACTCGCACACGGTGGTGGACGTGGAACCGGGGGCGGCGCACGTCAGGACGGCGGCGGCGTCGCCCACCGCGGAATCCGAGGACGACGCCGCGCAGCCCGGCACCGGGGGCGGTGCACCGTGAGCGAGGCTCCCCACAGGGACGTGGTGGACGCCGCGGCCGTGGCCCTGCAGCGCGCGCGCAAGGCCGCCCAGGACCGCGGGGACAAGCCGCTGTCCGCGGCGGCCGCCTCGAAGAACATGCGCGCGTTCGGCACGGCGATGGAGGAGGGCACTGGGTCCCCGGCGTTGCGCGCGAGGGAGCGCCTCGACGCCGACCCGCGGCAGATGGGCGGATTCACGGGCCCCGGCCACTCGCAGCGGGACCCCAGGCCGCTGGGGTCGGTGGTGGACACCCTGATGACCCACCGCGGGTGGAAGACGCCCGTGAACGTGAGCAGCGTGCTCGCGGACTGGCCGTCGCTGGTGGGGGAGCGCAACGCCGCGCACTCGTGGCCCGAGCACTTCGCGGACACCGTGGTGCAGGTGCGCTGCGACTCCACGGCGTACGCCACGCAGCTGCGGCTCATCCAGTCGCAGATCCTGCGCAGCATCGCGGACCGGCTGGGGGAGGGGATCGTCACCCGGCTGGAGATCCACGGGCCCGTGGGGCCCAGCTGGCGGCGCGGCAGGTGGACCGTGCAGGGGAGGGGACCCCGGGACACCTACGGGTGAGTACAACCTCAAAACCCGCCAGAATCCCGTGAGCCGGTTCGCACCCCGGAAATGGCCTCACCCCGCGTGATGGGGTCCGGGGGCGTCTGCGGGCCGCAGAGCGCCCCATCTGCACCAACATCCGTTAGAATGGGAAGCCACAGATCTTCTCGTCCCGCCAGCCGATGAGCCGCGAGCCGTCTCATCGGCTGCATTCATGTGGGCGGGGCGACGATCGCCATCGATTACGCAGGAGGACCGGAGACCCCGTGGCTACAGAGGATCCCCTACAGCACGAGTACGGCGCGAGCGACATCACCGTCCTGGAAGGTCTCGAGGCGGTCAGGAAGCGCCCGGGGATGTACATCGGCTCCACGGGCCCCCGGGGTCTGCACCACCTGGTCTACGAGGTCGTGGACAACTCCGTGGACGAGGCGCTCGCCGGCTACTGCGACCACATCGAGGTGACCCTCCAGGCGGACGGCGGCGTGCGGGTCTCCGACAACGGCCGCGGCATTCCCGTGGACATGCACCCCACGGAGGGCAGGCCCACCGTGGAGGTGGTCATGACCATCCTGCACGCCGGCGGCAAGTTCGGCGGCGGCGGCTACGCGGTCTCCGGCGGTCTGCACGGCGTGGGCATCTCCGTGGTCAACGCCCTGTCCTCCCGGGTGGACACCGAGGTCCGCCGCCAGGGCCACGTCTGGCGGATGGGCTTCGCCCACGGGGGCCACCCCCAGGGGGAGCTGGTGCGCGGCGAGGAGACGTCCGAGACGGGCACCACCCAGACGTTCTACCCGGACCCCGAGATCTTCGAGACCGTCGACTTCGACTTCGAGACCCTGCGGGCCCGCTTCCAGCAGATGGCGTTCCTGAACAAGGGGCTGCGGATCACGCTCACGGACGAGCGCGCCTCGGACGAGACGGGCGAGGAGATCGCGGGGGACGCTCCCGCGGACCCCGCCGGTCCTCTCGAGGGCCAGGACGGTGGGACCGCGGGCGCGGACGACGCCGCGGCGGCACCTTCCGGCGCCCGTCAGGTGGTCTACTGCTACCAGGACGGTCTGCTGGACTACGTGACGTTCCTGAACGCCTCCAAGAAGGCGGAGCTCATCCACGAGGACGTCATCTCCCTCGAGGTGGACGACCCGGACAAGAAGATGTCCCTGGAACTGGCCATGCAGTGGACCACGGCTTTCAACGAGTCCGTGCACACCTACGCCAACACCATCAACACCCACGAGGGCGGCACCCACGAGGAGGGCTTCCGCACCGCGCTGACCACGCTGATCAACCGCTATGCACGGGAGAACAAGCTGCTGCGGGACAAGGACGACAACCTCACGGGCGAGGACGTCCGTGAGGGGCTCACCGCCGTGATCTCCATCAAGCTCGCGGAGCCGCAGTTCGAGGGCCAGACGAAGACCAAGCTGGGCAACTCCGAGGCCAAGACCTTCGTGCAGCGGGAGATGTTCGACCTGTTCGGCGCATGGCTGGAGCGCAACCCCAGCCCCGCCAAGGACATCATCCGCAAGGCGATCTACGCCTCGCAGGCGCGCCTGGCTGCCCGCAAGGCGCGGGAAACCACGCGCCGCAAGGGCTTGCTGGAGTCCGGCGGGATGCCCGGCAAGCTCAAGGACTGCTCCTCCAAGGACCCCACGCTCTCCGAGATCTATATCGTGGAGGGGGACTCCGCCGGCGGCTCCGCGGTGCAGGGGCGGGACCCCGCGCACCAGGCGATCCTGCCGCTGCGCGGGAAGATCCTCAACGTGGAGCGCGCGCGGCTGGACCGAGCCCTGTCCAACGCCGAGGTGCAGTCCATGATCACGGCCTTCGGCGCCGGGATCGGGGACGACTTCGACATCGAGAAGGCCCGGTACCACAAGATCGTGCTCATGGCCGACGCCGACGTGGACGGCCAGCACATCACCACGCTGCTGCTCACACTGCTGTTCCGCTTCATGCGGCCGCTGATCGAGCACGGCTACGTGTACCTGGCCCAGCCGCCCCTGTACCGCATCAAGTGGTCCAACGCCCCGCACGACTACGTCTTCTCGGACGCGGAGCGGGATGCCGCCCTGGCGAGGGGCCTCGCGGAGAACCGCCGCCTGCCCAAGGACAACGGCATCCAGCGCTACAAGGGTCTCGGCGAGATGGACTACACCGAGCTGTGGGACACCACCATGGATCCCGAGCACCGCACCCTGCTGCAGGTGACCATGGACGACGCGGCGGCGGCGGACCAGGTCTTCTCGGTGCTCATGGGCGAGGACGTGGAGTCCCGCCGCGAGTTCATCCAGCAGAACGCCAAGGACATTCGGTTCCTCGACATCTAGGCATGTCACCCGCCGGATATTCCCCCACCGGCATGAACAGTGGATCGTGAGAGCTCGGAAGGAACGGACAGCAACGCATGAGTGACGAGACGCAGGACGGCAGCATCCCCGTGGACCCGGAGGCCACCCCCGAGGCCCTCGAGGGGACGGTGATCCAGGACACCACGTCCACCGGGGACCGGGTGGAGCAGATCGACCTGCAGACGGAGATGCAGCGCTCCTACCTGGACTACGCCATGGCGGTGATCGTGGGGCGTGCCCTGCCCGACGTCCGCGACGGCCTCAAGCCCGTGCACCGCCGTGTGCTCTACACGATGTACGACGGCGGCTACCGCCCGGACCGCTCGTTCAACAAGTGCGCCCGCGTGGTGGGCGACGTGATGGGCAACTACCACCCGCACGGTGACTCCGCCATCTACGACGCGCTCGTGCGCCTGATCCAGGACTGGACCATGCGCTACCCGCTGGCGCTGGGGCAGGGCAACTTCGGCTCCCCGGGCAACGACGGTGCGGCCGCCCCCCGGTACACCGAGACCAAGATGGCGCCGCTGGCCATGGAGATGGTCCGGGACATCCACGAGGACACCGTGGACTTCCAGGACAACTACGACGGCAAGCAGCAGGAGCCCACCGTGCTGCCGGCCCGGTTCCCCAACCTGCTGGTGAACGGCTCCGCCGGCATCGCCGTGGGCATGGCCACCAACATCCCGCCGCACAACCTCCGCGAGGTCGCGGACGGCGTGCAGTGGTACCTGCAGCACCCGGACGCGGACCGCGAGACCCTGCTGGAGGAGCTCATCAAGCGGGTCAAGGGCCCGGACTTCCCGTCCGGCGCGCAGATCCTGGGCCACAAGGGCATCGAGCAGGCCTACCGCACGGGCCGCGGCTCCATCACGCAGCGCGCGGTGGTCAGCGTGGAGGAGATCCACAACCGCACGTGCCTGGTGGTCACGGAGCTGCCGTACCAGGTGAACCCGGACAACCTGGCCGTCAAGATCGCGGACCTGGTCAAGGACGGCAAGGTCCAGGGCATCGCGGACATGCGGGACGAGACCTCGGGCCGCACGGGCCAGCGCCTGGTGATCGTGCTCAAGCGGGACGCGGTGCCCAAGGTGGTGCTGAACAACCTCTACAAGCACACGCAGCTGCAGGAGAACTTCTCCGCGAACATGCTCGCTCTCGTGGACGGCGTGCCCCGCACCCTGTCCCTGGACGCGTTCGTGCACCACTGGGTCACGCACCAGATGGAAGTCATCGTCCGGCGCACCCGCTACCGCCTGAAGCAGGCGCAGGATGAGGCGCACATCCTGATGGGTCTGCTCAAGGCCCTGGACGCGCTGGACGAGGTCATCGCCCTGATCCGCCGCTCGCCCACCGTGGAGGAGGCGCGCACCGGGCTCATGGAGCTGCTGGAGATCGACGAGGCGCAGGCCCAGGCGATCCTCAACATGCAGCTGCGCCGCCTGGCCGCGCTGGAGCGGCAGAAGATCCAGGACCGCAACGCGGAGCTGCAGCGGCTGATCGCCGAGTACGAGGCCATCATCGCCTCCGAGACCCGGCAGCGGGAGATCATCTCGGAGGAGCTCACGGGCATCGTGGAGCACTACGGCGACGACCGTCGCACCGAGGTGCTCTACGGCTTCGACGGGGATGTCTCCATGGAGGACCTCATCCCCCAGGAGCAGGTGGTGGTCACCATCACCCGCGACGGCTACGTCAAGCGCACCCGCGCGGACGAGTACCGCGCCCAGCACCGCGGCGGTCGCGGCATCAAGGGTGCCCAGCTGCGCGGGAACGACGTGGTGGAGCACTTCTTCGTGACCAGCACGCACAACTGGATCCTGTTCTTCACCACGCTGGGCCGGGTCTACCGGGTCAAGGCGTACGAGTTCGTGGAGGCCGGGCGTGACGCCAAGGGCCAGCACGTGGCGAACCTCATGGAGTTCCAGCCGGACGAGCGGATCGCCCAGGTCATGGAGCTGCACTCCTACCAGGACGCCCCGTACCTGGTGCTCGCCACCCGCAGCGGACTGATCAAGAAGTCCCGGCTCACGGACTACGACACGAACCGTTCCGCCGGGGTCATCGCCATCAACCTGCGGGAGGACGACGAGCTCGTCTCCGCCATGCTGGTGGACACGGACGACGACATCATGCTGATCTCCCGCCACGGCCAGTCCCTGCGGTTCACGGCGGACGACGACGCCCTGCGCCCCATGGGCCGCGCGACCTCGGGTGTCACGGGCATGAAGTTCCGTTCCGGGGACGAGCTGCTCTCCGCCAACGTGGTCACCGACGACTCCTACGTGTTCGTGGTCACCGAGGGCGGCTACGCCAAGCGCACCTCGGTCCAGGAGTACCGGGTGCAGGGCCGCGGCGGTCTCGGCATCAAGGTCGCGAAGCTCGCGGAGGTCCGCGGCGGCCTCGTGGGCGGGCTCATCGTGGGCGAGAACGACGAGGTGCTCGTGGTCATGGAGAGCGGGAAGGTGGTCCGCTCCAACGTCAGCGAGGTTCCCGCCCGCGGCCGCGACACCATGGGCGTGATCTTCGCCAAGCCCGGCGCGAACGACAGCATCGTGGGGGTCGCCCGCAACGCGGAGCGCGAGATCGAGAAAGAAGTGGCCGAGGAGGACGCCGCCGGGACCGAGGGCCCGGACGGCGGCGTCGAGCGGGACGGGGACGACTCCGGGCGGAGCGCTCCTGCGTCCGCAGCACAGGACGATGCAGTAGCGTTGGAATCCCACGACAACGGAGGTGACGCATGAGCGCGAGCTCGGCCTCGAAAGCGGGTCAACCCGCGAAGACTTCTTCCCCCCAGAAGTCGACGTCCGGAAAGTCTCCGGTCAAGAGCGGCGGCAAGTCCTCCGGCAAGGGGCTCGTGCGCCCCGCACCCCGGGCCAAGGTGCGCCGCGCCCGGCTGGTGGTCTCCAAGGTGGACACGTGGTCGGTGCTAAAGCTGGCGTTCCTGCTCTCGGTGGCACTGGGCATCATCACGGTGGTGGCCTCCATCGTGCTGTGGCTCGTGCTGAACCTGACCGGCATGTTCGAGGGCATCAACGAGCTGCTGTCCATGCTCGGCGGCAGCGCGGGGGAAGCAGACATCAAGAAGATTCTCTCGCTCGGCAACGTGGCGCTGTTCTCCACGGTGATCTCCGTGGTCAACGTGATCCTGCTGTCCGTGCTGTCCGTGCTCGCGGCCCTGCTGTACAACATCGCGGCGTCGCTGATCGGCGGCATCGGGGTCACCCTCACCGACGACTGATCCCGGCACCCCGCAATTTGGCGTGGGGGCCGGAACTCCGGTAAAGTCTTGGCGTGGCCAGCCAGAGCATCATCGTGCTGGCACTCGCTGAGGGCGTATAGCTCAGACGGTTAGAGCGCTTCGCTGATAACGAAGAGGTCCCAGGTTCAATTCCTGGTACGCCCACCCATCGAATTCCCACCGCGAGTGAACACTCGTTCGGAGGCCCCACGTGAAGTCCCGCATCGCAGCAGTGATCGCCGTGGCCGGCCTGTCCGTCGCAGCTTTCAAGTCCTGGCGCCAGGCCGAGTCCCAGCGCGAAGCGTGGCACTCCGCAGTGGATTCCGTGGACTGAGTCCACGGTCACGGCGTACCTTCCCAGAGACGGACGCCACAACCGAATACGGGGCCTTAGCTCAGTTGGTAGAGCGCTGCCTTTGCAAGGCAGATGTCAGGAGTTCGAATCTCCTAGGCTCCACACCGTGACCTCCGGGTTCCTGCTGTCGCAGGGCCCGGAGGTTTTTCACGTCCTGCCGCCGGGCGTGACAAAGCGCGGCGGGGCGGTACTCCCTGGCGAGTGGGCGCACCATCTTCGAGGGCTGGCGCTCCCTGGAGCGCTGGACCTCCTGGTACTTCGGTCCGTACATCATGATCTGGGGCTTCGTGTACGGGGCCACGGCCATGTCCTCCTCGGCACTGCCCCTGGCCGCACTGTTCCCGGTCCTGCCGCCATGGTGGGGATCATGTTCCTGGTGATGGTGGGCCTGGCCGTGATCACCCTGCCGGACATCCCCCGGATGCTCACCGGGCTGATCCCCGTGATCCCCCACGGGGGAGTCGTCTACACGCTCGCCCTCGCCGGCGGCGTGGGCGGCACCATCACCCTGGCGGCGTACGGGTACTGGCTGCGGGAGAAGGGCTGGCACCAGCCGCGCTGGATGCGGGTCATGCAGCTGGACAACGCCGTGGCCTACACGGTCACCGGCATCTTCGTCCTCGCCATGCTGGTGGTGGGCGCCGAGGTCCTGTATTCGGCAGGCTACGCCGTGAGCGCCAGCGACAAGGGTCTGCTGGACCTGGACCAGGTGCTGCGGGAACGCTTCGGGGACGTCATCGGTGTCACGTTCCTGGTGGGCTTCTGGGCCGCCTCGTTCTCCTCCGTGGTGGGCGTGTGGTCCGGGGTCTCCCTGATGTTCGCCGACTACTGGGGCAACGTGCGGCACAAGCCCAGCGGCCACCCGGACACCAGGAACGGCGGCAAGTACTTCAAGTTCTACCTGCTGTGGCTGACCTTCCCGCCCATGCTCCTGCTGCTCCTGGACAAGCCCGTGTTCCTGATCCTGCTCTACGGGGTGCTGGGGGCGCTGTTCATGCCGTTCCTCGCCGTGACCCTGCTGGGCCTGCTCAACACCTCGCGCACCCCCAAGAAGTGGCGCAACGGGGCGTTCACCAACGTGGTGCTCGTGGTCTGCGCCGTGCTGTTCATCGTGCTGGGCGTCTACCAGACCTGGGACACGATCGCCGGCGTCCTGTCCTGAGTGCCGGCGCCACCCCCCCCGACCCTCCAGGCGCCGTCGCCTCCCCGCCCCTCCCGGACGATCATCTTCCTCTCACCGTGTTGTGGCGCGGTTCTGCCCACGCGGAGAACGACGACGCCGCGCCCCTCGCAAGGAGGAGCGCGGCGTCGTGGTGCTCGTCAGACCCGCCCGTGAGGGCGAGGGACGGGGTCTCAGTGCTTGGGACCACCCGGGTTGTGCTTGGAGTTGTTGTCCGCGGAGCCGAGCTTGGTGTCATCGGTCTTGTTGGAGCCCTTGATCTGCTCCTTGACCTCGTTGACGGTCTGCTTGGCGTCCTCGGCCACCGACTTCACGCCGTCCGTGGCGCGGTGGGCCGCCTGGGAGGCGGTGCCCTCCTTGCGCACGGAGGAGGCGGGGTCCTTGACGTCGTCCACCTTCACACCGGTGCCGGCGGCCACGGTGGAGTTGGTGTTGACCGGCGAGGCGGACACGCGCGGCGAGGCGGTGGCGGGGGTCTTCCAGGGGTCCTGGACCGGGCGGGAGGCGCGCCACGCGGCGACACCGGCCACACCACCGGCCACGAGCAGGCCGAGGACCAGCAGGCCCTTGTGGCCGCCCTGGGCCTTCTTCTGCTGCTTCGCGTACTCCTTGGCCGAGTTCTTGGCGGCCTTCTGGATGCGCTTGACGGTCTTCTTGTCACCGGTCAGCTTGGCCACGAGGGCGTCGAACTGGTCGGAGGTGTCGGCGTCTGCAACCTTGCCGGCCAGCGCGGCCACGGCGCCCGAGTACTTGTCCTGGGCCGCGGCGCGACCCTTGGCGGTCTTCTTGGCGGCCTTGGCTGCGAGGGGGGCTGCGGCGGCTGCGCTCGCGGCCTTGGCCTTCTCGCTCCGCTTCTTGACGTCCTCACCGAGGTCCTGGGCGCGGCCCAGACCGTCCTGGACGTACGGGCCGGTGGCCTCCACGCCGCTTGCCAGTGCCGAGGCGCCGGCCTGGACACCGTGCTGCAGCTTCTCGCCGAGCTCCCCGATCTCCTCGGACAGCCACTCCCCGGCGCTGACGACCTTGGACTCGGCAGCCTTGTTGGCCGCCTTGGCCTGCTTCTGGGTCTTGCTCTTGAACAAGCTCATGATGTCTCCCTCCTACGGTGGTGATCACGTAAATCTCCACTGCCAGCATACGTTCTGCGGTTCGCCTGGCTCCTGGGTGTTACGGGAGCCGGGGTGCTTTTCACTGTGCGCTGAACGAGTTCGGCCCCCACTGACGCCCTCGGGAGGCCCGTGCCAGAATGACAACCATGACTTCTGCTATCGCGACGCACAAGGCCACCATCCACACCAACCACGGCGACATCGTGGTGGAGCTCTTCGGCAACCACGCCCCCAAGACCGTGAAGAACTTCGTGGGCCTCTCGGACGGGACCCAGGAGTGGGCCGACCCCCGCACCGGTGAGAAGCAGGACGGACCCCTCTACAAGGACGTGGTCTTCCACCGCATCATCAAGGACTTCATGATCCAGGGCGGCGATCCGCTGGGTCAGGGCATCGGCGGCCCGGGCTACAACTTCGACGACGAGATCCACCCCGAGCTGAACTTCAACGCCCCCTACATGCTCGCCATGGCGAACGCCGGCACCCGCAACGGCCGGGGCACCAACGGCTCCCAGTTCTTCATCACCACCGCTCCCACCACGTGGCTGCAGGGCAAGCACACCATCTTCGGCGAGGTCGCGGACGACGCCTCCAAGAAGGTCGTGGACGAGCTCAACAACGTGCGCACCGGCGGCCAGGACCGCCCCGTGGAGGACTGCGTGATCACCTCCATCGACGTGGAAGCCCTCTGAGCCACCACGCACCACGGCACGAAGCCCACCCGGTCTCCGGGTGGGCTTCTCCCATCTCCGGGAGAATAATCCCCCGGACCACACCACATGCCGGAGAAGACATGAGCACTGAACCCCACGACGAGCAGGACCGGCACGACCTCCCGTGGTCGGGGAACTCCCACGCCGGGCCCGTTCCGGCGCCCCGCTACGGGCAGTACCTCCCCGGCAGGGAGGGGACGGGTCCCGCGGAGACGACCTCGCGCACTCCGGGCGCCAGTCCACGAACGGGAGAACCCGTTCCCACCGGACAGTGGACCGGGGCGGGTCCCGGGCTCCAGGGCCCCCACCGGCCACGGCGTCGCACCGGGTGGCCCGTCACGTGGGTCATCATCGGGCTCTGCATGCTCGTGTGGGGCCTGCAGTGGCTGACCCGGCTGTTCACGCCCTACGACCTCTCGACCATCCTGGGGTACGCGCCAGCCCTCACCCAGGTGCAGCCGTGGCGGCTGCTCACGAGCGCCTTCGTCCACGCCATGCCGTCACCCGTGCACCTGCTGCTCAACATGTACACGCTGTACCTCTTCGGGCGGATGCTCGAACCCCTGCTGGGGGCGTGGCGCTTCGCGGCACTGTTCCTGCTGTCCGCGCTGGGCGGATCGGTGGGCGTCCTGCTGCTGGGCAACCCGTGGGTACTGGTCATCGGTGCCTCGGGTGGCATCTTCGGCCTCTTCGGCGCCATGTTCGTGTTCGTGCGCCACTTCCGGCAGGACATCACACCCATCGCGGTGCTGATCGCCATCAACCTGGCCTTCGGCTTCCTGGTGGGGGGCGTGGCCTGGCAGGCCCACCTGGGAGGGCTCGTGACCGGGGCGGTGGTGGGACTGCTGATGCTGCCAGGGCTGCGAAAGCACAGCTAGCGGCAATCCACGCGGAACTATCCACAGGGCTTGTCCACACCTGTTAACAACTTACAGACGTGTAATTCCACAGCTGTGAACACGGCTGTGGATACGGGATCCGGCGCCGCAGGGCCCCAGAAGCGCACATGTTGGTCGAGATATTCACACTTTTCTCCACACCTGTGGACAACTTTCGTGCACCGGGTGGGGAGAACCCCTCGCGGTGATCTCACCCACAGGCGAGGGACGAAGCGAATAATTCAGGAAAAAGCGGTGTTGCACCCATTCGTGCCCCGGAGTGGATGCATCCCGCGCGATCGGCGCGGGCCTGGCTGCTGCTCAATCGTCTCCGTCCAGCCCCCGCTCCGCTCGGCGCGCTCTCCCTCCGAGCGCTCCCGTCCCCGATCCCCGAAAGGCCGCGCGGTCATGACCCACCTGACTCCCGCCCGCCGTCGACTCGCGCTGTTCGCCCTCGCCCTGGGTGGCTTCGGGATCGGCTGCACGGAATTCGCCTCCATGGGGCTGCTGCCCCAGATCGCCCAGAACCTCATGCCCGACATCTTCGGGGCCTCGCCCGAGACGGGGATCGCGCGCGCGGGGTGGCTCGTGAGCGCGTACGCCGTGGGCGTGGTGGTGGGCGCCCCCCTGATCTCCTTCCTGGCGGCGAAGTCCTCCCGGACCGTGATGCTCCTGGTGATGGCCTCGATCCTGCTGGCCGGGAACCTGGCCTCGGCACTCGTGCCGACCTTCGGGTCCCTGCTGGTGGTGCGCTTCCTCGCCGGTCTTCCCCACGGTGCCTACTTCGGGCTGGCCTCCCTGGTGGCGGCCACCGTGATGGGGCCCGGCAACCAGGCCAAGGGCGTGGCGCTGGCTCTCTCCGGTCTCACGGTGGCGAACGTGGTGGGCGTGCCCGTGATGACGGCCATCGGCCAGAGCTACGGGTGGCGGATGGCCTACGGTGCGGTGGCGGTGATCTTCGCCGTCACGGTGGTGGGTCTGTGGCTCACCGTTCCCCGCCAGGAGCCCATGCTCGGGGCGAGCCGCCGCGGCGAGCTGCGCGCGTTCTCCCGACCCCAGGTGTGGATCGTCATGGCGGTCGCGGCCGTGGGTTTCGGCGGGTTCTTCGCCATCTACACCTACCTCTCCCAGATGGGACGCGAGCTCGCGGGTCTTCCCGCCGGCGCCATCCCCTGGCTGCTGGCCGTGGTGGGCGTGGGCATGACCATCGGCAACGTCATCGGGGGTGTCAGTGCGGACCGCAGCGCCCGGCGCACCATGGCCGTGGGCTTCCCGGCACTGGCCGTCGCCCTGCTGCTGATGGGCGCTCTCGGGGGGTCCCCGGTGGGAATCTTCGTGGCCGGGTTCCTGATGTCCCTGGTCAACTCGTACATCATGCCCAGCATCCAGAGCTGGCTCATCACGGCCGCCGGCCCCGCCGAACTCATGGGTGCGTCCCTGAACCACGCGGCGTTCAACGTGGCCAACTCGCTCGGTGCCCTCCTGGGCGGCGCCGTGATCTCCGCCGGGTTCGGCTACCGTTCCCCGGCTGTCGTGGCCTGCGTGCTCGCCGTGGCCGGCGCACTCCTGGCCTTCCTGGGCGTTCAGCGTCAGAAGGCCGACCGACGCCGCCGCCTGGCCTCCGGGCATCCCGTCACCTCGTCCCAGACCGCCGTCTAGGTGTCGGAGTGCGCACCCACGACGCCCTGCGGGCACCGGTGAGGACGTCGGCGGACACGCACGGCTGAGGCGGGTCCGCGGACACCGAGGCCACGGCTGCGCAGACCCGGGGCGAGGGGCCCCGGCAGGGGGCTGGCGTCGTCGGCGGATGTGCCGCGCGGTCTCATCCGATCAGGAAGTGACCCGCCAGCAGGAAACGGCCGGCGTCCAGCAGCATGAGCAGCGAGGCGGCTCCGAGCAAGAGGGTGACCAGGGAGTTCACCCACGGGGACACCCTCTTCCATGCGCGCTGCATGAGGCGGGAGAACCGCTCCTGGCGTCCGAGCAGCGTGAGGAGCACCAGCAGGGTCAGGGGCAGCTGGCTCACCAGCGCCCAGATCACCCATCCGGCCACCACCACGGCGGATGGCTGGGCGGCCGCGACCGCCACGTGGACGTCGAACGGAAGGTCGAAGACCACGATGCCGATGAACACGAGCGCCGTGGCATACAGGGCCCAGGGGTTCGTGGCCCCCGGCTTCTCCGGGGCCGGGTTCTCGCGCGCCCGGCGGCGTGCGACCACCCGCCAGATGGCATATCCGCCGACCACCACGGCGAGGCCGGTCTCGATCCAGGCGGCCACTGCACCGTGGCGGACAAGACCCCACCAGTCCACGCCCTGCAGCCCCGGTCCCACCAGGAGGGTGAGCGCCACGCCCCACGCGGCGGTCCCGCCCAGCAGCAGCAGGGACGCGCCCACGGTGTGGCGCCGTCGGATCCCGGTTCCCAGCGCAGCCGCCATGATGACCATGGGCGCCGGGTCGAAACCCGCCGCTGCGGTGGCCAGAACGGTGCCGAAATATTCCGTGAGATTCACGTTTCCCTCAGCTCTGGGAGGGCGCGGCCGCGAAGGCGGGGGAGGTGCGCCCCAGCCACTGCAGAGCGGGTGAGAGCTGCGCCTCCCACAGCGCCACCCGGTGCCCTCCACTCTGTGACACGTTCGACACCAGGCTCGTGGGGGCCGAAACCGCGGGCGCGAACGCCTTCACGGCCTTGACGGAGATGCTGTCCTCCCCGCCGGAGAAGAACCAGATGTGCACGTCCGGCTTCTCCCGGCGCACGATCCCCGCGAGGTCGTATGCCCGGGGGTCCGCGGTCTTCCACTGCTGGCCCGGCGTGTACATGGGCCGGAAGTATCCCGCGAGGTTCACGCTGGTGGCCCAGATCTCGGGGTGGCGCACGGTGAACATGGACGAGCACCACCCGCCGGCGCTGTAGCCCAGGGTGGACCACGCCCTGCGGTCCGTGGAGACGCGGAGGTTGTCGCGGATCCACGAGACCACGTCCTGGCTCACGTACGTCTCCCACCGCCCGTGGGTGCTGTCCACGCATTCGGTGTCGTTGTTGCCGGGGTAGACGTCGGGGATCACCACGATGGACTCCCGCATGCTGCCGTCCGAGACCGCGGCGCGGATGTGGTGGGCGATGTCCATGGCCTTCGTGTACGTCCTCACGTCCCCGGGGAAGCCGGTGAACGCCGTGATCACGGGGTAGCTCCGCTCGGGGTGGGCCATGTAGGAGGGCGGCAACCACGCGGTGGCCTCCTGCGTGATTCCCGAGCGCTCCCCGGCGATCGTGAAGCTCACCCACTGGCCGGAGGTGTTGCCTGGATCCAGCTGCGATCCGAAGGACGCGTTCTCCACCGGGCGGGTCTGCTGGGAGGAGAACGCCCGGTGGGGCAGCTCCCGCAGCGCCGTCACCGCGGCCGGGGCGGCGCCCGCGCTCGCCGTGGTGACCGGGCCCCCGCCGTCGGAGAAGAGGTCACCCCAGCTCGAGTACCACTGGTTGTCCATGTTCATCTTCAGGAAGATGCCCGCGAGCGCGAGCACCACCACGAGCACCACGCACACGAGCTGCACCAGGTACTTGCCCACCCCCGGCCTGCGCTTCCGGGGGAGGGCCAGCACCGTGTAGGCCAGGAGGAGCACCGCCGCCACCGTGACGGTGATGAACAGGGGCCAGCTCGTCAGCTCGAAGAAATCCACTGCAGACCGCTCGTTTTCCGTAGACGTCCGTGGCGGTTGCCCGTTGCGGGGCCCGTTGGTCCGCTCGCGCACGGGACGACACCGTACTGGGACAGCATAGGGACCCCCGTTCCGTCCCTGGTGCTCCCCGTGCGGCGGACAGCGAGTTGCCGGGAGATGCCCAGGTGGCAGGCCACCGCGGGCCTGGGGCGCACCCAGGAGCGCCTGCGGCCGGGAGCCGGGCGGACGGCGTCGTACGCCGGGGAATGTGCAGGCGACGATGCGTGCCTGCCGTGACGGGCAGGGCATACTGGGGCACCATGACGTTCGATGTGATCCACACGGCCGGGCTCCTGGTGCCGCAGCTGCCGCCCCTCAGCAATCCCGAGCAGCTGCTCGAGCAGCTGGGCCCGTGGGCGCTCGCGGGCATGAGCGTGATCGTGTTCATCGAGTCGGGACTGCTGTTCCCGTTCCTGCCGGGTGACTCCCTGCTCTTCACCGGCGGACTGCTCCACCAGGCGCTCCACGTCCCCCTGTGGCTGATGGTCCTGGTGCCGTTCGTCGCGGCGGTCGCGGGTGACCAGGTGGGGTACTGGCTGGGCCACAGGTTCGGGCGCCGCTTCTTCCGGGACGACGCCCGGTTCCTCAAGACCAAGTACCTCGCGCAGACCGAGGAGTTCTTCCGCAAGTACGGCGGCCGCTCGATCGTGCTGGCGCGCTTCGTGCCCATCGTGCGCACCTACGTCCCGCTCGTGGCCGGCGCCGCACGCCACCCCTACCGCGAGTTCGTGGGCTGGAACGTGCTGGGCGGTTTCCTGTGGGTGACCGTGATGGTGGTCGCCGGGTCCCTGCTGGGCGGCGTCCCCCTGATCCGCGACCACGTGGACCTGATCGCGATCCTGATCGTGCTGCTGTCACTGATCCCCGTGGGCATCCAGATCCTCGTGAGCATGCGGGACAAGGGCACGGAGGACACCGCCGGCGGGCGCCGCTAGGGGACGATGGTGAACTTCACGGCTCCGCCCCCGCCGCGCTCGGCGAGGCGCATCACCTGGAGCGTCTCCTCCAGCGGGTGCACGGGACCCAGGCAGTAGTCCACCGCCACCTCGCCGTCCCGGATCCGGCGCACCGCCTCGCGGAAGCTCACGAGACCGGGTTCGGACTGGGCGGCCACGGAGCCCTGCAGGCGCACGCACTTGCGGAACACCTCGTAGACGGGCACGGGTGCCGGCTCGAAGCTCTCGTACAGCCCGAACCACCCCACGACGCCGCGGTGCGCCACGATCTCCACGGCCTCCGCGCGCAGGGCGTCCGAGCCGACGGCCTCGACCACGAGGTCCGCCCCGGCACCGTCCGTGAGCTCGGCGACGACGTCGGGCAGGCTCTCGTCCGGCACCCGCACCGTGCGCGCCCCCAGGTCCCGGGCGATCCGCAGCCGCGACTCCTCCCGGTCGGAGACGACCACCTGCTGGAAGCCCCGCCGCAGGGCGTCCTGGAGGAAGAACAACCCGGCGGATCCCGCGCCCATGACCACGCACGTGCCGGCGTGGCGGGCGGGCACCTCCGTGGGCCAGTAGAGGTTCATCGCGTAGAGGCACGTGCCCATCTGCTGGGCCATGAGGTAGCGGCGCATCTCCGTGAGGTCCTCGGGGTCCACCTCCTGCGGCAGCGACACGGCGTGGTCCTCGTCCAGGAGCATGAGCTCCGCGAACGTTCCCCCGAGCTGACCGGGTGCCAGGCACAGCACGGCCGTGCCCACGGGGAACAGGTCGGAACGGGTCTCCACCACGACCCCCACGCCCTCGTGCCCCGGGTAGCCGGGCAGGTTCGGGGCGTCCGGGTGGAGGGTGCCGTGGAACACCGAGTGCAGGTCCGATCCGCAGACCGACGCCGCCACGATCCGCACCACGAACTCACCGTCCCGGGTGGGGTGGGGGTCCGGCCACTGCTGGATCTGTACGGTTCCGGTGGAAGGGACGTGTGAGGCGCGCACGCGGGTGCTCCTTCGTGACGGGCGGGTGGGTCGATGACCCCGGCGGTCCCCACGGTACGACCTTCCGGGTGTTGCGGGAATCGCACCGGGGGTGTGACAGGCGACCCCGGTAGCCTGTGACGGTGAGACTTCCCCGCGCCCTCGCACCGTTCTCGTCCCCCGCCTACACGGTGCTCGCGACCGCCATGGCCGCCAGCGTGTTCGGGTCCGGTCTGTGGGCGGTGGCCCTCGTGGCCCGCGTGATGGCACTGGGTGGTTCCGCGGTGGACCTCTCCCTGGTCACGGCGGCCGGTGCGGTGGGCATGGTGATCTTCGTGCTGCTGGGCGGCGCGGCCGCGGACAGGTTCCGGCTGGGTCTCATCCTGCGCTGCGTGGAGGCGGCCAACCTGGTCACCGCCCTGACGGTGTCCGTCCTGATCTGGACCGGATCCCTGGCCCTGTGGCACCTGGGCGCCGCCGCCTTCGTGTTCTCCGGGGCTGTGGGGTTCTTCTACCCGGCCTACTCGGCGGCGCTGCCCCGCATCTTGCCGCCCGGCCAGCTGCTGGCGGCCAACGGCGTGGAGGGCACCGCCCGCCCGCTGCTGCAGCTCGCCGCCGGACCCGCCGTGGGAGGGCTGCTCGCCGGTCTGGCACTGCCCGGGGCATCCGTGCTGGCCATCGCCGTGTGCCACGCCGTGGCCCTGACGTTCATGCTGCGCCTGCGGCTCCCGGGGCGGGAGGCTGGTGCGGTCCCGGTCAACGGTGCACCGGACCCTGGGTCACCGGTTCCCGGGCCGCCGTCCCCGGCACCCGAGGGGTCCGGTGCGGGGTCGAGCATCCTGCGTGACATCGTCGAGGGGTTTTGCTACTGCCTGCGGACACCGTGGCTGCTGTGGACCCTGCTGTGGGCCATGAGCGCCATCTTCCTGTTCACCGGGCCGCTCGAGGTGCTCGTCCCGTTCCTCGTGGTGGACCGGCTGGGTGGGACCGTGGCGGGCTACGGCGCCATGCTCGGGCTGTACGGGATCGCCACGGCCGTGGGGTCCGGCATCATGGCGTCCTTCCAGCTGCCCAGGAAGTACCTGACCACCATGGTCTGGCTCTGGGGCTTCGGCACCCTGCCGTTCGGTCTGGTGGGCATGACCCACTCCTGGTGGGTCATGGCGCTCGCACTGTGCGTGTTCGGCGCCACCGGCGGTGCGGGCCAGGTCATTTGGGGCACGCTGCTGCAGCGCCGGGTCCCGGGGCACATGCTGGGCCGCATCTCCTCCCTGGACTTCTTCGTGTCCCTGCTGCTGATGCCCGTCTCCATGGCCGTGGCGGGTCCGGTCTCCCAGGTGCTCCCCCCGGTCGCCATCTTCTGGGGAGTTGCCTTGCTGACCCCTGCCCTGGGGGTGCTGGCGGTCGTCGCGGGCCGGATGCACCGGGACCAGGCCGAGCACCCCCTGCGCTGACACCCTCCCGCGACACAGCCCCGCGACACCGGACCGCGGGGCCCGGGCACGACGACGCCCCGGGGCGCTGGGAGCGCGGGCCGGGGCGTCGTGGGGAGGAGCGTGGGGACTAGTCGTGCATGTCCTCGAGCTCCACGTTGGTGGTCTCACGCACCATCTTGACGGTGAAGACCAGCGAGACCAGGGCGAAGAACGCGTAGATCCCGTACGTCAGTCCCAGCGAGTAGTTGGAGAGGGACGGGAAGGTGACCGTGACGGCCCAGTTGGCGATCCACTGCACCGCACCGGCCACGGCCAGCGCAGCACCGCGGATGTGGTTGGGGAACATCTCGCCCAGCAGGACCCACATGAGCGGGCCCCAGGAGACGCCGAAGAAGACCACGAACAGGTTGGCGGCGATCAGCGCCACGGGGCCCGCCACGGGGCCGAGGTCCGGGGTGAGCTGACCGTCCACCATGACCTTGCTGGCGGTGGCGAACACGATGGCCATGACGCCCAGGGTCACGGCCATGCCCGCGGATCCCACGAGCAGCAGCGGGCGGCGTCCCACGCGGTCCACCAGGAAGATGGCCACGATGGTCACCACCACGTTCACCACGGAGGTGGCCACGGAGATGGCGAAGGAGTCGGACTCCTTGAAGCCCACGGACTCCCACAGCACGTTCGAGTAGTAGAAGATCACGTTGATGCCCACGAACTGCTGCAGCGCGGCCAGGCCGATGCCCACCCACAGGACGGGCTTGAGGCCGGCCATGGAGCCGCGCAGGTCCGAGAAGCGGGGCTTGCGCTCGTTGTTGACGGTGGTGCGGATCTTCTCCACGCGGGCCTGGACGGCGTCGTCACCGTGGATCCGGGAGAGCACCTCCTGGGCCTCGTCCTCGCGGCCCGCCGAGACCAGGAAGCGCGGGGACTCGGGGATCATGAAGGCCCCGATGCCGTAGAGCACCGCGGGGACGGCCATGATGAGGAACATCCAGCGCCACGCCGCGAGGCCCAGCCACAGCTCCTGCGAGGCGCCCCCGGCCCAGTTGGCCAGCAGGGCGTCCACGAGCAGGGAGAGGAAGATGCCCAGTACGATCCCCATCTGCTGCAGGGAGCCGAGCCGCCCGCGCAGGTGGGCCGGGGAGACCTCGGCGATGTAGGCGGGGGCGATCACGGACGCCACCCCCACGCCGATGCCACCCACGACGCGCCAGAAGACGAGCCACTCGATGCTCTGGGTGAGCGCGCAGCCGATCGCGGAGAGCAGGAACAGGACCGCGGCGACCTTCATGACGGGGATGCGCCCGGCGCGGTCTGCGATCCGCGACCCGAAGAACGCGCCCACCGCGGCACCCAGGAGGGCGGCGGCGACTGCGAAGCCCAGCGGGCCGGGTCCCACGTCGAAGGTCGACTGGATGGAGGAGACCGCGCCGTTGATCACGGCGGAGTCGTACCCGAAGAGGAGGCCGCCGAACGCGGCCACGGTGGTGATGCGCACGACCGCACCGGTGTTCGTCTGATGACGTTCCGGTGCGTGTGCCTGTGCCGGATGACTCATCCCGCAGCTCCCTTGCTGTCCTGAAGTCCGATGCTCACGAGTCCCCGCCCGGGAACGCGCCGCGGTCGGAGATCTGGTCGCGGTTCTCTGCACCCGCCGGGGCGGTGTGCGGTGCCTGTCGGAACAGGTGGAGCGGCTGCCGGGAAGGACAGTGTCCCAAGGATAGGACCCGACCCGGGCAATGTCCACGAGTCGAAGACAACTCAGGCCGTCGTGTCACCGGATGCCACCTCACACCGGCAGCGGTGTTCGGCTTCGCGCCAGCACGAGGGCGCCCAGCAGGTGGGCGTCCGCCCCGAGCAGAGAGGGGACCGCGCGCACGCGGGTGCCGCCCTCCGGTGTGCGGCGCCGCACCACGGCCAGCAGCGGGTCCAGCAGCATGTCACCCGCTCGGGCGAGATCACCGCCCACCACCACGAGCTCCGGGTCCAGCAGGTTGCACAGCTGGGCCACCGCGCCCCCCAGCAGCCCTCCGGTGTCCGCGACCACCCGGCGGCAGCCCGGATCGCCGGCCAGGGCGGCGTCGACCACCTGGGAGACCCCGGGAAGGGGCTGGCCGGAGGTGGCCACCACGTCCAGCACCGCCGAGGCGGACACGAAGGTCTCGAGGCAGCCCCGGTTGCCGCACCGGCACAGCCCGGCACCCTCGTCCAGCGTGAAGTGCCCGATCTCACCGGCGCAGCCGTGGGCACCCCGGTACAGGCTGTCCCCGAGGACCAGTCCGGCGCCCACGCCGTGGGAGACCTTGAGGTAGGCCATGTCGCGCACGCCGCGCCCGGCACCGAGGGCGTGCTCGGCCACGGCCCCGGCGTTGGCGTCGTTCTCCACGACCACCGGGCAGCCCAGTGCCGCGGCCGCGCCGGCCGCCACGTCCGTCCCGGCCCAGCCCGGCAGGATGCTGCGTGTCCGGGGACTTCGCCCTCCGGTGGGCACGGGTGCGGGCAGCGTGAGTCCGGCGTGCAGCACGCGGCCGGGGTCGATGCCCAGCCCCTCCAGCAGCTCGCGCGCGGTCTCCCGGACGGTGCGCAGGACGTCCTCGGCGCCGTGCTCACCCGGCAGGTCGATGCGTCGGCGGGCGGGAAGATCCAGGTTGAGGTCCGCCACGGCCACCTCCACGTGCCGGTGACCCACGTCCACCCCCAGCAGGTGCCCGGCGCCCGGGCTGAAGCGGATGCGCTGCCCGCGCCGCCCCCCGTGCTCCGGGGCGGCGACCAGGAGGTCGCACGCGGTGAGCTCCTTGACGATCGAGGAGACGGTCGACGGCGCCAGGGCCGTCTCCCGTGCGATGCTCGCCTGGGTCACGGCTCCCGTGGAGCGCACGGCGTCCAGGACGCGGCGGCGGTTGGCCACCCGGAGCCCGGCCTGGGAGCCGGGGGAGGCGGGCGGTGCCGTGGCCACGTCATGGGCGGGGCGCCCCACCGGGCTGGGTGCGGGGACGGATGCAGAGACGGGTGGGGCGGCGCGGTCGGGTGCAACCCGGGCGGGGACGGGGCCAGTGCGGTGGGGCCTCGACCGTGGAGAGGACGTCATCGTCATCTTCCGTTCTCGAAGATTTTCTGAGGCCTGAGTGTAGTCACCGTTCGACCACCGCAACCCCTCCGCCCAGAGGGACCGTGCGCGCGACTCCACCGTTCGACACATCGGTCAGCCGTGTCTAGACAATGCGAATACATATAAATATTCAGTGATAAAAATCTATTTGTTTGTTTTTTGCGTGAGTGTTTCACGTGGAACACCGGCGGGTCCGCGCCACACGGCCCACAGCGCGCCCGTGTCAGGTTTCACTCGGTGTCTCGTGTCACCATTGACCCATGACCACTCCGGCGCAGTATTCTTCCCCCTCGCCGGGCGGGTCCCCGTGGCACCTGCCGCAGTTGCGCCATCGCGTGGCCGTTCCCCTGGTCGTGATGCTGCTGACCGCGACAGCTGGTCGTCTGCTGGTGCTCTCACCGCGGATCACCGACGGGGAGACCGCGTTGCTCGAGGGGCTCTCCCAGCATCGCAACGTCCTCCTGGACGCCATCGCCACCGTGGCGGCGCTCGCGCTGTCCAACGGCGGGGTGGTACTGATCATCGCGGCCGTCATCGGGTGGCTGGCCGTGCTCAGGCGCCGTCCGCTCGACGCCACGGGCTTCGGCATCACCGCACTGAGCGGGTGGGCGGCCGTCGGCCTGGTGAAGCTCGCGGTGGGCCGACCCCGCCCCGTCGTGAGCGGTGACTCCCTGGGCGCGGTCACGGGGTCCATGTCCTTCCCCTCCTCCCACGCCGGTGCCGTGGTGGCGATCGTGCTCGGCCTCGCACTGGTCTCCCGGCGGCCCCGCAGCCGCCGTGCGCTCCTCCTCTGGGGCACCCTGGCCGTGGCGGTGGTGGCCGCCGCCCGCGTGTACTCCGGGGCCCACTACCCCCTGGACGTCCTCGCGGCCCTGCCCGTGGCGTTCGTGGGAACCATGGCCGGCGCGTCCGTGGCGAACACGGTGGTCCCGGCACTCGCCTACGGCTTCTCGTGGCACCAGGCCGGCACCACCGTTGCGGCCCCCGCCACCCGGCGGACCACCCCGGTTCCCGCGCGTGAGCAACCCGCCGCCGCAACTGCAGCCGCGTCTGCCACGGCCTCGCACGCCGACCGGCGCACAGTCCGGCCCGCGAGCGCCCGGCACGACGATCGGGCGGACCGCGCCGCCTGAGCACACCGCGCGGCGTCGTGCCCCGCGGCGCTCCCGGCTCGGATGCACGGACCCCGTTCCACGGACGACGGCGGGCGCGGGCCCCCCGACCGCCCCGCCCCGCGCCGGGGGGCGGCCGCCCCCCGGCCGCGGGGGGCGCGGCG
>NZ_JAUMTZ010000018.1 GCF_030530945.1 Kocuria sp.
GTGGCTACCGAGATGACCGTGGTGGCGGACGGCCCCGAGGTGGCGGGTCCTCCTACCAGGACCGCCCCCGCAGGAAGAGCTACGACAAGTTCAACGGCGGCCACTCCGGGCGCTGACCGGACTCCCCGCTGAGCGGCCCCCACCCCACCACGGGGATGGGGGCCGCTTGCGGTTCCGGGGCTGGTGGTGGGGTGGCCTCGCTGTCGGGACATGCTGCGTTTGCTCCGCAAGTGCAGATTTCGGGGCCGCGGGGTGCATTTGCTCCACTTCACAGCATCCGCCGCCGCAGGACGACGACGCCGCCCGCGCCCGGATTTCCCGGCCCGTCCCGGGGTTCCGGAGCGCGGAGCCGTTTTGTGCAGGGCGCGGCAATGCTGTTAGAGTATTCCGCGTTGCCCCGATAGCTCAGTGGTAGAGCGCCATCTTGGTAAGATGGAGGTCCCGGGATCGATTCCCGGTCGGGGCTCTCATGATGACAACCTGCGGAACCTTGTGAACCGCGGGTTTCATCCATGATGTGGCGGTGTAGCTCAGCTGGTTAGAGCGCACGACTCATAATCGTGAGGTCGACGGATCGAGCCCGTCCACCGCTACCGTTCAGGCGCCGTTCCCTCCGGGGAGCGGCGCCTTTTCCGTTCCCGTCTTCGCGTATCTGCCGGGTGGGGCGCCGTAACGGGAGGTGAAGGCCCTGCGGAACGCGGACGCACTGGTGTAGCCGCACCGACGGGCCGTGTCGGTCACTGAGGCCCCCATCCGCAGCAGGTCCAGTGCCTCCGCGAGGCGCAGCCGCGTGCGCCACTGGTGCGGCGTCATGCCCGTCTCGGCCAGGAACTGCCGCTGCACGGTGCGGTGCACCGAGTAGTTGGCCGCGACGACCTCCGCGATGCTTCGGGTGTCGGAGAGGTCCTCCAGGAAGGCCGCGGCCACGGTCTGCGCCTCGGCGGAGCGGGGAGCGGGTGGGCGCGCTGCGGGCTCGAGCCCGGCGACGAGTGCGGCCACCCGGGCCTCCAGATCCACCGTGGCGGAGAGCGCATCACCGTACTGCTGCTGCAGCAGCGCCATGAGCAGCAGCGTCTGCGCGCGTGGGATGCGCAGGACCGCCCCGGGGGGCAGCCCGGAGGCCCCCAGCTCGAGGCGCAGGAACAGCGGAAACACCACGGAGTCCGCGGCCACGTGCAGCCGGTGCTGGACGCCCGCCGGGATCCAGCAGGCGTGGCCGCCGGGCAGGACCCTCGGACCAGAGGCGAGGTGCACGTCCGTCCGGCCGTGGAGCTGCCACAGCAGCAGGTGGCAGTCTCCGTGGAGCCGTGCGGGAACCGTGATGGTGGGAACCCCCAGGGCGGGACGGCCGCCCCACCCTTCCGCGCTCTCCTCCCCCGGGGACGCCATCGTTTCCGGGGGAGTGTCACCCGTGGCGTTCTGTCGGTTTTCGGTCACCTGATGTCGCTTTCTGGAGGGTGCCTGCAATTAGGTAAGGCTAACCTTTTCGAACTGTGGGCGCATGCGTAGGCCGTTCGGCCTGGGGATCGCGTGCCGACCCGTCCAAGCCGCTCGTGCCACAGGAAGGCATTGCCGTCATGCAGATCTCGTCCGTCTCACGCCGGTTCGTCCCCGGCGCCGCCTCGGCGCTGGCCCTCGCACTCGTCCTGGGAGGCTGTGGCGCTCCGGGGTCGGACTCCGCGGGCGGGGCCGAGGGCTCCAGTGCCTCGCAGGCGTCGTCGTTGCTGCCGCAGGCGGAGGGGGCGACGCAGTATCCGCTGGTGCTGACGTCCCCGTGGGGTGAGACCACGCTGGACAAGCGTCCGGAGCGCATCGCGGTGGTCACCTCGGACTTCGATCCGGAGTACCTCTCGATGCTCAAGGCCACTCCCGTGTTCGCCCCCGAGGACGTCATGAGCAACGTGTGGATGAACAACGCGTTCCCGCAGAAGGTGGAGAACCTCAAGAAGGCATCGGGGGACGAACCCCCCTACGAGGCCATTGCCGCGAGCAGGCCGGATGTCATCGTGGCCACCGCGTTCGCGGACAAGGAGCAGTACGACCGCCTGAGGAAGATCGCCCCGGTGGTCTCCGTGGGCGGCAAGGACGGGACGGAGGACCCGGACGAGACGTGGCAGGACCGGCTGACCCGGGTGGGTGAGGCCCTGGACTTGAAGTCGGCGGCAGAGCGTGAGATCCAGAACTACGACCAGCGTCTCGCCGCGGTTCGGGAGGACCACCCCGAGTTCGAGGGCAAGACCATCAGCTACCCCGTCTACTACGGCACCGAGGACGTGTCGTTCATGAACTCCACCGGGGACACCTCCGAGCAGGTGTTCTCCGCCATGGGCTTCGCGAAGAACCCGAACTCGGAGAAGTTCGTGCAGGACCCCACGGTCAGCAACGAGCAGCTGGGGCTGCTGGACGCGGACGTGATGCTCATGTCGGACAACTCCGTGTCCCAGAGCGGCGAGAGCTCGTCCTCGCTGAACACCGTCACGGACCTGCAGCTCTTCAAGAACCTGCCGGTGGTCAAGAACGGCCGGGTGGTGTACCTGAGCAACCACAAGGACAGCTACACGGTGGACGGCAAGACCCACGAGGGGAACGTGGCCTTCGCCATGGCCCACAGCGGCCCGCTCGCCCAGGCCTGGGCCGCGGAGCAGCTCGCTCCCTACCTCTCCGAGGCCCTCCAGAAGTAGTGCCCCCGCAATGTCAGCCGGCCCGTGACCACGGCAGAGGTGTTCGAGGCAGGCTGCCCGCGGCAGTGGCGCCGCGCCTGCTGTTCTCCCGCGGGGCGTCTTCCGGACCCCGGCCCGCACCACAAGAAAGGTTGTGCTGTCATGCAGAACACCTCGTTCCGGCGTCGGCTCGTGCCAGCGGTCGCTTCGGGCATCACCCTGGCCCTCGTGCTCGGAGGGTGCGGGTCCTCGGACAGCGGCTCCGGGACGGCGGACTCCTCGGCGTCGGAGTCGGCGTCCTCGTTGCTGCCGCAGGCGGAGGGGACCACGCAGTACCCGCTGACGCTGGGGTCCCCCTGGGGCGAGACCACGCTGGAGAAGCGCCCGGAGCGGGTGGCCGTGCTCACCGCGGACTACGACTCCGAGTACCTCTCCATGCTGGGCACGATCCCGGTGTTCGCGCCGGACGACGTCTACGACATGGTGTGGATGAAGAACGCCTTTCCCCAGAAGGTGGAGACCCTCCAGGAAGTCCCCTGGGGCGAGCCGCCCTACGAGGCAGTGGCGGCCTCACGCCCTGACGTGATCGTGGCGACGTTCAACACGGACAAGGCCCAGTACGACCGCCTGAAGTCCATCGCCCCGGTGGTCTCCGTGGGAGGCTCCGGTGGCAGGGAGGACCAGGGAGAGACCTGGAGGGACCGGATGCTGCGCGTGGGCGAGGCATTGGACCTGCGTTCCGCCGCGGAGCGGAAGATCACGGAGCACGACGAGCAGCTGGCGTCCCTGCGCGCGGCACATCCCGAGTTCACGGGCAGAACCGTGACGTACGGGGTCTACTACGACACCGAGAACGGGTTGAACTTCAACAACGCCGCCGGCAGCAACTCGGAGCGCATCTTCTTTGACATGGGGTTCGAGAAGAACCCGAACGGGGAGAAGTTCGCGGACGACCAGAAGGTCAGCAACGAGCAGCTGCCCCTGCTGGACGCGGACGTGATGCTCCTGGCGGACAACTCGGCGCGTCAGGCGGGCGAGAAGTCCACTCTGCGCACGATCACGGACCTGCAGCTGTTCAAGAACCTTCCCGTGGTCCAGGACGGCCGGACCGTCGTGTACCAGAACGGCGTCGACTCCTACACGGTCAACGGCAGCACGCACGACGGCAACTTCGCGTGGGCACTGAGCGAGTCCGGTCCTCTCGCCGAGCAGTGGGCCGCCCAGGAGCTGGCTCCCTACCTCTCCGAGGCTGTCCAGAAGTGACGGCCGTGTCCATGCTCACCGGCACCACCACGGCAGCCGCGTCCGCCAAAGCGGGCACCGCCGCGCCGGATGTCTTCCGCTCCCGCAGGGTCTGGGGTCTCCTGCTGCTGCTCGCGGCCCTCGTCGGGGCCGCCACGCTGAGCCTGCTGGTGGGCAGCAACATGCGGTCGCTGCCGGAGACGGTGGACGCCCTGCTGCACCGGGACGGCTCGGAGACCTCGCTCATCGTGTGGACGCTGCGCGTGCCGCGAACGGTGCTCGCGGTGGTCAGCGGGGTCGCGTTCGCGCTGGCGGGCGGCCTCATCCAGGCCCTCACGCGCAACCCGCTGGCGGACCCGGGGATCCTGGGGGTCAACGCCGGGTCGGGCCTGGCGGTGACTCTGGGCGTGGGCCTGTTCGGGGCCACCGGGGGCCACAGCGTCATGTGGCTCGCGTTCGGCGGCGCACTGCTGGCCACGGTGTGCGTGTACCTGGTGGGAGGGGGAGGCAGGGGGCAGGCCTCACCCGTGACCCTCGTGCTCGCGGGTGTGGCCCTCGGTGCCCTGTTCGGCGGGGTCGGGGCGGCCGTGGAGCTGCTGGACCCGGAGACGTTCCGCGCCCTGCGCAGCTGGGGTCTCGGCACCGTGGCCGTGGTGGACTTCTCGGGTGTCGCCCTGCTGGTGCCGTACCTGCTGGTGGCGCTGGTCCTCGTGCTCGTGATCGCGCCCTCGCTGAACGCCCTGGCCCTCGGCGACGAGTTCGCCACCGCGCTGGGATCGAACGTGGCACGCACCCGGGTGCTCGGCCTGGTCGCCGTCACCCTCCTGGCCGGTGGCGGCACCGCGCTCACGGGCGGCATCGCCTTTGTGGGTCTCATGGTCCCGCACGTGGTGCGCTGGTTCACCGGACCGGACCAGCGCTGGGTGCTGGGGTACTGCCTCCTGGCGGGCCCCGTCCTCGTGCTGCTCGCGGACGTCCTGGGCCGTGTCCTCACTCCGCCCAGTGAGATCGAGGCGGGTCTCGTCACGGCGGTGGTGGGCGCGCCGGTCCTGATCGCACTCGTGCGTAGGAAGCGGGCGAGCGGACTGTGAGCAACGCACCGGGCATCGACTTCGGGACACCCACTCTCGAGCTCGCGGGACCGACCACTGGCCTGCGGCTCAGTCTGCGCGTGGTGGTCGTGACCGCGGCCCTGCTCCTGGTGGCCCTGTGCACGGTGGTCATGCTCATGACCACCGGCGACTTCACCCTCACCCCCGGTGAGGTCCTCCAGGCCCTCGTGGGGGCGGGCGAGCCCTTCAACCGCGTGATCGTGCTGGAGTGGCGCCTCCCCACGGCTCTCGCGGCCCTCGTGTTCGGGGGACTCCTGGGTCTGGGCGGGGCCATCTTCCAGTCCCTCACGCGCAACCCCCTGGGCTCCCCGGACATCATCGGCTTCGACGCCGGGTCCTACTCGGCCGTGCTGGTCCTGATGCTCGTGGTGGGCACGTCCGACTACTGGAGCATCGCGGTGGCATCCGTGGCGGGAGGCCTGGTGGTCGCGGCCCTGGTCTACGCGCTCGCATACCGCCGGGGCATGCAGGGGTTCCGGCTCATCATCGTGGGCATCGGCATCGCGTCCCTGCTGGGCTCCGTGAACTCCTACCTGATGTCCCGCGCGGACCTGGACGACGCGATGGCCGTGGGGTTCTGGTCCGCGGGCACGCTCTCCCGCACGAGCTGGGCGAGCATGGTGCCGGCCATGGTGCTCGCCCTGGTGATCGCCGTGTGCGCCACCGCGCTCGCGCCGTCCCTGCGGCAGCTGGAGCTGGGCGACGACGCCGCCGTCTCCCACGGCGTGTCCGTCACCCCCCGCAGGCTCGCGCTGATGGTGGTGGGGGTGGCCACCACGGCCGTGGTCACGGCTGCCGCCGGCCCCATCGGTTTCGTGGCGCTCGCGGCTCCGCAGCTGGCACGCCGGGCCACGGGATCGGCGGGGGTGGGACTGGGCTCCGCCGCGGCAATGGGTGCACTGCTGCTCACCCTGGCGCAGGGCCTGTCCGTGCTGTGCGCCACACACGGCCGGCCCGTGCCCGTGGGGCTGGTGACCGTGTGCGTGGGCGGTGCCTACTTCGTGGTGCTGCTGATCCGAGAGACGAGAAAGGCGGGACGAGCGTGACGACGACACACGTGACACCCTCCACGGCCACACCGGTGGCGGTCGAGGGTGCGACCATCGGCTACGACCGCCGGGTGATCAGCGAGAACCTCAGCGTGAGCGTGCCCGAGAACTCGTTCACGGCCATCATCGGCCCCAACGCGTGCGGGAAATCCACGCTGCTGCGGGCGGTGGCGCGCGTCCTCGCGCCGGGGTCCGGTGCGGTGCTGCTGGACGGGAGGAACATCCGCTCCTACGGCTCCAAGGAGATCGCCCGCCGCATGGGTCTGCTGCCACAGACCTCCTTGGCGCCCGAGGGCATCCGCGTGGCGGACCTCGTGGCCCGCGGCCGCTTCCCGCACCAGGGCATCTTCCGGCAGTGGAGCACCGAGGACCGGCAGGCCGTGGTGGAGGCCATGGAGCAGACCCGCACGTCCGAGCTGTCCGGGCGGCTCGTGGACGAGCTCTCGGGCGGGCAACGGCAGCGGGTGTGGGTGGCCATGCTGCTCGCGCAGCGCACCGACATCCTGCTGCTGGACGAGCCCACCACTTTCCTGGACATCAGCCACCAGTACGAGCTGCTGGAGCTCTTTCGCGCTCTGCACCGGCGGGGTCGCACGCTTGTGGCCGTGCTGCACGACCTCAACCAGGCCGCCCGCTACGCGGACAACCTGGTGGTCATGAAGGAGGGTCGGGTGGTGGCCACCGGCCACCCCCGCGAGGTGCTCACCGCGGAGCTGGTCGAGGAGGTCTTCGGCATGCGCTGCGCCGTGCTCCCGGACCCGGTGGCGGGCACACCGGCCGTCTTCCCGCTCCCGCCCGACGAGGCCACAAGCGACCAACGGCCCGACAACGACGTCGCCGGGCACCAGCGGGTGCGCGGCGGAGAGGAGTGAGCATGGCACAGAGCATGCGGCGAACGGAGATCTACCCCATCACGGTGCGTGAGCTGGAGGTGCTGCGCGTCCAGGACGTGACCCCCGGAATGCGCCGGGTCACGCTGGGCGGTGAGGGGCTGGGGGCCCACACCGCGCCCAACGGGATGCCCGTCCACGCGTTCCGCTCGGACGGCTTCGACGACGAGTTCAAGCTCTTCCTCACGCACCCCTCCCTGGCCGAGCCCCTGAGGCCCGAGCAGGCGGACGGCACCGTCATCTGGCCGCGGGACGAACGGCTGGTGCCCCGCACCTACACGGTGCGCCGCTGGGATCCGCTGGCCGGCGAGCTGGACGTGGACTTCGTGGTGCACGGCGTGGGCATGGCCACCACGTGGGCGCGGCGGGCCACCGCGGGCCAACGGATCCCCATTGCGGGTCCCAAGTCCTCCAGCTCCCACCCTCTGGGGGCGGACTGGACCCTGGTGGCGGGGGACGAGACCGCGCTGCCCGCCATCGGGCGGTGGCTGGAGGAGTGGCCGGAGGGGGAGCGCGGGAAGGTGTTCGTCGAGGTGGCCGAGGACTCCCACCGCCAGGACCTCACGGTCCCGGAGGGCGTGGAGCTGACCTGGCTCAGCCGCGAGGGCGCGGAGCCCGGAACCACCACGCTGCTGCTCGACGCGATCACGGGCACCGAGTGGTGGCCCGGCAAGGCCTTCGCGTGGGTCGCGGGCGAGGCCACCACGCTCACCCCCATCCGCCGCTGGCTGCGCAACGAGAAGGGACTCGGGCGCGAGCAGCTGGATGTCACCGGGTACTGGAAGTGCAAGCCCGCGGAGGCGTCTGCGGAAGATCCGGAGCTGCCCCGGGACGAGGCCGGAGAAGACCTTCACGAGCGTCTCGAGTCCCTCGCGGGAATCCTGCCCGCCTTCGCCGTGCGCACGGCCGTGACCCTGGGCATCCCGGACGCCCTGGCCGATGAGCCCCTCACGGCCGCGGCCCTGGCCGGCGCCGTGGGTGTTCCCGTGGCCGGACTGGAGCGGCTGCTGCCGTACCTGGTGACCCAGGACGTCCTGCGTGCGGAGCAGGCCCCCGTGCGGTACGAGCTCACGGAGCTGGGCCGGGAGCTGCAGGACGACTACGTCCACGACGTCCTGGACCTGAACGGGTACGAGGCGTGGCGGGAGATCACGGCAGGGCTGTCCCTGATCGCCGCGGTCCGCGGCGGTGCGCATGCCCGTTCCGCCCGTGCCCGGTCGTCCGAGGAGCTGGCCTCCCGCCCCGACCTTGTGGACGCGCGCAGCTCGGACGCCGAGGAGTTCGCGGACTTCTACGGGGCCACGCTCGCCGGCATGCTGCCACTGGCCTCGGCGCGCCGTCTGGCCGTGGCCGGCCCCGCCGCGGGTGCGCTCGCGGAGCTCTTCGTGCGGGAGAACCCGGACCTGCGCGTGAGCATCCTGGGGCGCCCCGAGCAGCTGGCCTCGGTGCGCCGGCGACACGGGGAGAACCCCCGGATCGAGCACGCGCCGCTGCCCGGTGTGGAGGGGGATGCAGCCGTCGGCGGGGCAGGGGGCGGGGAGTACGACGTCGCCATCCTGGCCATGGAGCTCGGCCAGTGGCCGGACCCGCAGGCCAGAGCCCTGCTGGGTGCGCTGCGTCCCTCCCGGGGCCTGTTCGTCATGGACGAGGTGCTGGACCCGGTGGGCGTGGAGGAGCACGACCTCGAGCACAATCTGCTCGACTTCGCCCTCACCGGGGGTGGCGTCCGCACGGACGGACAGTTCCGCGAGCTGCTGCATGAGAGCGGCCACGAGGTGGTGGCGCGGGAGAACGTGGGCTGGAGCGGACAGCTCTACGAGACGCGGCTCGCCGAGCACACGACCGCGTCCCCGTGAACCGGCGTATCCGGGCGGGCTCCTCAGCGGTGGACGCGGAGCCCGCGGCAGGCGTGGGCGGTCCGCTCAGTGCCTCCGGGCCCCCGCCGCCCGCCACGGGCTCGCCGCTGGACGGCGCACGGACGCCGTCCCAGCTGCTGCGCGGGATCGTCCGGGCGGGCCTTCCGCTGGCGCTGCCCGGCTCGCTGCTGGTGGCGCTCGGCGCCTTCGCGGGAACCCTGATCCCGGTGGTCGTGGGCCGAGCGGTGGACCGTGTGCTCGCGCCCGTGCTCGGGGGCGCCGCGTGGCAGAGCGTCACGGGAGTTCTTGCCGTGCTCCTGCTGGTCCTCGCGGTGGTGTACGGCGTTCAGATCGTGGGCGAACGCTTCGGTACGCGGCTGGGATGGTACGCGATGCAGCGCGTCCAGTACCGCCTCGGTCTGGACCTGACCGGGCGGCTGCTGCGGGGCGGAGAGCACACGCGCCTACCCGGGGAGATTCTCTCCCGCGTGACCTCTGACGTCTCCCGGGCCGCCCGTGTGCTGTTCGTGCTGATCTACCCCCCGGGGGAGATCCTGGCCCTGGCCAGCACCACCGTGATCCTGTGGCGGCTGGACGTGCGGCTCGCCCTCGTGGTGTTCGTGGGGGCGCCCCTGGTGCTCGCGCTGCTCCACCGCATGGGCGCGGCACTGGAGCGGCGCACCCAGCAGGAGCTCGATGCGCTGGGCCACGTGGCGGCCACGGCCTCGGACCTGCTGCAGGGCCTGGGCACCGTCCAGGGACTGCGTGCCCAGCGCGTTGCCGCGCGGCGCTACGCGCAGGACAGCCACCGCACCCTGCGCGTCACCCTCGCCGCCCGGGCCACCGAATCCGTGTTCGACGGCGTGGTGCAGGGCGTGAGCGCACTGTTCGTCGCGCTGCTGGTGGGCGCCGCCGCGTGGCTCACGCTCACTGGTGGGATCACGGTGGGCGCGCTGACCACCGTGGCCGGGTTGAGCGTGAACGTCATCGGCCCGCTCGGCACCGTCACGGACGCCCTCGTGAGCTTCTGGGCCACGGGCCGGGGCGCGGCCGGGCGCCTGCTCGACCTCGCGCGCGAGACGGAGGCCCCCGCCGTCGTCCGCCCCGCCGCCGGCGCGGTGTCCGTCGCGGAGCACGACGCCGTGCGGCGGGTGCTCGCCGCCGTACGAGACCCCCGCGGCGCCCACGGGATGCTCGCCGTGCGCACATCGGACGCGGGCTCCGTGCAGCTGCGCGCGGTTCTGGGGGAGCTCTCGTCCCGCACCACGCTCGTGGCCCCCCGTGCCCCGGAGATCATGGCCGGGACCGTCCTGGAGAACGTGGCGCTCGCGGACAGCGACGAACGGGCTGTGGACCGGGCCCGCGCCGCCCTGCGCGCCGCGAGTCTGGAGCCGGACGAGCTCGCCCGGGGATACGGCACGGACACCGGTGAGGGCGGCTCCGCCCTGTCCGGCGGCCAGCGGCAGCGCGTGGCCCTGGCGCGGGCGCTCGCCCACGAGCCGCGGGTCCTCGTGCTGGAGGAGCCCACCACGTCCGTGGACGCCGTGACCGAGCACCGCATTGCCACGGGGGTCGTGGCCCACAGGGGCGGGCGCACCACGATCGTGATCACCACGTCCCCCGTGTTCCACGCCGTGGCGCGCGAGAGCTGGGAGCACATGCCGTGAACCAGGACCGCGTCCTGCTGCCCGTGGCCACCGGGCGCCAGATCCTGCACGAGACCCGCCGGCTCGCCCGCGGCCGTGGCTGTCGGCTGGGCGCGGTGGTGGTGCTCTTCGCGGTGGACGCGCTGCTCGTCCTGGCGGTGCCGCTGATCGTGGGCCGTGCCGTGGACGCCACCGTGGCCGGGGACACCACCCGCCTGGTGGGCGCCGTGGCGGGCCTCGTCCTCTCAGCGGTGCTCGTGGGCTGCGTCCAGTGGCTGGCCCGGTGGCAGACCGCCCGCCTGGTGGAACCCGCGGTGGCTCTGCTGCGCGAGGAGTTCGTGGACTCCGTGCTGGGCATGCCGCGCCAGCGCGTGGATGCGGCGGGCGGCGGGGACGTGCTCTCGCGCGCCACCGCGGACGTCACAGAGCTCTCCGAGAACGCTGCCACGGTGCTGCCCCGTCTGGTCTCCCTGGTGCTCACCCTCGTGACCGTGGCCCTGACCCTCGGCGCACTGGACCCCCGCTACCTGCTGGCCGTGGTGGTCGTCCTCCCGCTCACGGCGCTCACCATGCGCTGGTACCTGGGCACCGGCCCCCGCACCTACGCGGCGGAGCGGCGTGCCCTCGCCGAACGTGGCCGCCACGTGCTGGACACCTTCCGTGCCGAGCGCACCGTGCGGGCGTACCACCTGGAGCAGCGCCAGCTGCACCGGGTCCGGGACGCCTCCTGGGTGCACGTGCGGTGGGCCATGCGCGCGCGGGTCGTGCAGAACATCCTGCTCTCCCGCGTGACCACTGCCGAGGGCGCGGGGCTCGCGGCGGTGCTGTGCGTGAGCCTGTGGATCGCCGCCACCGAGGACACGACCGCCGGTGCGCTCACCGCCGGGATCCTGCTGTTCCTGCGGATCGTGGATCCCGTCTCCGAGCTGCTCTTCGTCTCGGACGACCTGCAGAGTGCCGCCTCCGCCATGGGCCGCGTGGTGGGCGTGGTGCTCGAGGGCCGAGTCACCCGGGGTGGGCAACCCCGCCCCTGCGTCCCCGCAGGCTCCCGGGCGGGTGGAGCGCCCCCGCTGGATCGCACGCCGTCGCCCGAGGGCCACCGGGGCCCCGCGCCGCTACGAGGGCCCGGTCGGGACTCGGCGTCGTCGCCGCCGGTGCAGCTGCAGGGCGTGGGTCTGCGCTACGGGGACGGGCCCGAGGTGCTCAGGGCCGTGGACCTCGTGCTCCAACCCGGGGAGCACGTGGCGCTCGTGGGGGCCACGGGGTCGGGGAAGACGACCCTGGGCGGCGTGGTCGCCGGGCTGCTCCAGCCCACGGCCGGGCGTCGGCTCGCCGCGGTCCCGGACGGGCGGATCGCCACGGTGACGCAGGAGACCCACGTGTTCTCCGCGTCCCTGCGCGAGAACCTTCTGCTCGCGGACCCCGGTGCGGACGACGAGCGGCTCGTCGCCGTTCTGCGGGAGCTCGGCGCGGACACGCTGCTTCAGGACTGCGGAGGCAGCCTGGACACCGTCCTGGGTGCGGGTGGGATCCGGCTGGAGCCCGCGGCCGCACAGCAGCTGGCGCTCGTGCGGATGGCGCTGGCCGAACCGGAGCTCGTGGTGCTGGACGAGGCCACGGCGGAGGCGGGCAGCGTGGACGCGCGAACCCTCGAGGAGACCGCGTTCGCCGCGATCCGTGGGCGTGCCGCCCTCGTGGTGGCCCACCGGCTCTCCCAGGCCCAGCGCTGCGACCGTGTGGTGGTGCTGGAGGGCGGCGAGGTGCTCGAGTGCGGGCCCCACGAGGAGCTGGTGGCCCGCGGCGGGCGCTACGCCCGGCTGTGGGCCGCGTGGCAGGGCCGGGACCCGGCGGGCGGCGCAACGGCGGACACCCGCGGAGGCGGCACCGGCTAGGCTGGCCGCGGAAACCCCCGTGAGGAATCGAGGAGAGCATGTCCGTTTCCCAGGCCGTGGTGGGCACGACCTACCCGCCCATCACCCCGTACCGGGTGGGTCGCGAGAAGATCCGCGAGTTCGCCGCGGCCGTCAAGGCCACGGATCCCGCCCACCACGACGTCGCCGCCGCCCGGGCCGCCGGCCACGCGGACCTCGTGGCACCGCCCACGTTCGCGATCGTCGTCTCCCAGCGCGCCGACGCCGCCCTGGTCGCCGACCCCGCGGCGGGCATCGACTTCTCCCGCGTGGTCCACACCGAGCAGCGTTTCACCCACCACCGCCCGGTGGTGGCGGGGGACGAGCTGACGGCCGCCGTCACGGTGGACGCCGTGCGGCCCCTGGGCTCGGGTGCCATGGTGACCTCCCGGGTGGAGGTCACCACGGTGGACGGTGAGAAGGTGGCGACCACCGTGTCGTCGCTGCTCGTGCGAGGAGAGGACCAGTGAGCGTGGACTTCGAGAGCCTGGAGAAGGGCACACCGGTCGGCGAGCGCCGGGTGGAGGTGTCCCGCGCGGACCTCGTGCGCTACGCGGGGGCGTCCGGGGACTTCAACCCCATCCACTGGAACGAGGAGTTCGCCCGCTCGGTGGGGCTGCCGAACGTGATCGCCCACGGCATGTTCACCATGGGCGCCGCGGTGGCCCTGGTGACCGAGTGGGCCGGGGACCCCGGTGCGGTGGTGGACTACCAGACGCGGTTCACCAAGCCCGTGGTGGTTCCCAACGCCTTCGACGCCGCTGTGGAACCCAGCACCGAGCTGACGGTAACGGGCGTCGTGGGGGCCGTGGACCCCGAGGCCCGCACCGCGCGGGTGGACCTCACGGTCACGGCACCGGATCTCGCGGAGGCGGACGCCGACCGCGCGTCCGCGGCGCAGCTGAAGGTGCTGGTCAAGGCCCAGGCCGTGGTGCGGTTCCCCCAGTAGACTCGTCCACCATGAACGCTCCCCGCCTGTCCGAGCTCACCACCACCGCCGTGGGCGGTCCCGCCGCGCGCTACGTGGCGGCCGCCACCGACGCGGACGTCGTGGCCGCGGTCTCCGCCGCGGACCGGGCGGGGGAGCGGGTGCTGGTCCTGGGCGGCGGCTCCAACGTGCTCGCCTCGGAGCAGCCGGTGGAGGCCACCGTGGTCCACGTGGCCACCCGCGGCCTGAGCGTGTCCGAGGTCGCGGACGGCCAGGTGCTCGTGGCGGTGGCCGCGGGACACCCGTGGGACGACCTCGTGCGGGAGACGGTGGAGCGCGGCCTCTCCGGTCTGGAGACCCTCTCCGGGATCCCTGGCACCACCGGCGCCACGCCCGTGCAGAACGTGGGCGCGTACGGGGCGGAGGTCTCCCAGACCATCACGGACGTGAGGGTGTGGGACCGCACCGAGGAGCGCCAGCGGGTCTTCTCCTGGGAGGAGCTGGAGTTCTCCTACCGGGACTCCCTGCTCAAGCGCAGCATCACCCACGGCTCCCCGCGGTACGTGGTGCTGTCCGTGACGTTCCGCCTGGAGCCCCGCGCGGAGTCCATTCCCATCCGCTACGCCCAGCTGGCCACGGCCCTGGGCGTCGACGCCGGGCAGCGCGCCCCGCTGGCCACCGTGCGGGACACCGTGCTGCGGCTGCGGGCGGGCAAGGGCATGGTGCTGGACCCCCAGGACCGGGACACCTACAGCACCGGCTCCTTCTTCACGAACCCCGTGGTCCCCGAGGGCGAGCTCACGGACCGGATCCCGGCGGATGCCCCCCGCTACCCGGTGCTGGACGCCCGGGGGAACACCGTGCCCGGCGCCGTGAAGTTCTCGGCGGCCTGGCTCATCGACCACGCCGGCTTCGGCAAGGGCTTCGGTCTGCCCGGCACCAGCAACGAGCTGCTGGGGCTGGAGGGCGACGCCGTCGCGGCCGGCCGGGCGTCCCTGTCCACCAAGCACACGCTCGCCATGACGAACCGGGGCTCGGCCACGGGGGAGGACGTGGCCGCGGTGGCCCGCACGGTGCGCCGCGGCGTCCAGGAGGTCTTCGGGGTCACGCTGGAGCCCGAGCCCGTGCTGCTGGGGCTGAGCCTGTGACCGGGGGTTTGTAGGGGTGAGCTCCGAGCTGCACGAGGAGATCGAGCGCGGGGAGCAGGGTGGCCGTGTCCACCGGGCGGTGCTGCGCCTGCGCGCCGTCTCCGAGAGGCACCCCGTGCTGCGGGTCCTGCACAAGGGGATCGTGATCGTGCTCGGCGCGGTCCTGGGCCTGGCGGGTCTGGTGATGCTCGTGACCCCGGGGCCCGGGTGGCTGTTCATCTTCCTGGGGCTCGGCGTGTGGAGCACCGAGTTCGAGTGGGCGCACCGGTTGAACCTGCGCATCAAGCGTGCGGCGCTGCGCGTGTGGCGGTGGTGGTCCAACCTGGTGGCCGAGCGGCGTCACCGCAGGGCCCGGGACAGGCCCCACCGCCTGGTGCAGGGACCCCGGCACATGCGCGCCCCGGCCCCCGGGACCACGGCCTAAAGCCCTGACACCGGCCGGGAGCCCGACCGCCGTGGCGCCAGTGCCAGGTGTACTGACCGGACACGTTGATCAATCGTGAGAAGGGTGGCTGGTTGCCGCAGGCGGTGGGGCCGGTGGTGGTTGTACTGGTGTAGTTAGCCGGCCAGGGCGTCGCGTCTTTCTTGCTCGCTGGTGTAGCAGCGGGCGTACGCCCACTCGTCTGCCATTGTGCGGCGGAAGCGCTCGACCTTGCCGTTGGCCTGGGGCCGGTACGGGCGTGTCCTCTTCGACGTGATTGACAGGACATCGCAGGTGTCACGCCACAAGTGTGAGCGGTAGGCGCCCCCGTTGTCCGACAGCACCCGTTTGACGGTGACGCCGCGTTCGGCGAACCACTCGATAGCGCGGTGCAAGACAGCCACGGCGGTGATGGCTGTCTTATCGTCGTGGACCTCGCTGTACGCGACGCGGGAGTGGTCGTCGATGATGGTGTGCACGAATGCATACCCGAGCCTGGGGTGGCGCCACTTGCTCTCCGGCTTACCCGGCGTGGCAGCCCGGTTCTGCTCTCCCTGGAGCCGTCCGACATAGCGCCACCCGCCGCCGTCGGGGATGTTCCCGAGCTTCTTCACGTCTACGTGCACAAGGGACCCGGGGTGGGGGTGCTCGTACCGGCGGATCGGCTCAGCGGTTGCCCGGTCGACATAGGACAGCCGGTTCAGGCGCGCGACCGTGAGGACGCGGTGGAGCGTGGACGGGGCGATGCCGAGCCGGGCTGCAAGTTGAACTGGGCGCCTTCGCGCAACCGCATTCGTAGGCTCACACAGCGCTTGGTCACGGCCTTCGGGGTTCTTGTTCGGCGACGACCTCGGGCGTGACGAGCGGTCCTGCATCGACTCGCCGGACAGGTAGCGGTCGACCTAACGCTTCACCGTCGGCCAGGACACCTGGAACCGGGCAGCGACCTCACTGATCGGCCATCCGTCATCGACAACGAGGCGGGCGACCTTGAGGCGGTAGCGGGGAGCCAGGACGGCGTCTGGGTGTGGCATTGGGCATCTCTCCTCGATCGCCAGGCGATCTGTGTTGATGGGCTGGAAGGTACAGCTACGAACCGACTGTGGCGACGCGCATGAGAGCCCCACAGCCGCGATCGCCGGTCAATGCCGCAGATCGTCAGCTGCGGCTCGCCAGGGCGAACCAGGCTCCCCTGATGAGGAAGATGCCGACGAGCGCCGCCGCCCACAGCAGGCTCACCTTGGCCTCACGTTCCAGCCGAGGGACGAGCCGCTCGAGGCGAGGCCATACCCGGTTGCCGAATGTGGCAGCGAGCCCAATGAGGACGATGGCGGGCATGATCATGACGAGGCAGTACCCCGCGAGGACGAGCAGCCGGACGGGCCAGCCGATGGGCATCCCGGTGATGATCCCGTTCGCTGCGAGGTAGGGGAGCATCGTCGCGGCTTCCGTGAGGGCGGCCCCCGCCCCGAGCGCGACCATCGCGGCAAGCGACAGCGACCGGGGCTGAGGGACGGGGCCCTGCCTCGGGGCAGGCGTCGGCGACAGCACGCCCACGAGGATCAGGACCACGCCGATTGCCAGCCGGACCCAGATACCTGCATCGCTGGACCATGCCCGGGACAGTGGCCCGATGAGAACGTCATAGCCCGCCATCAGGGCCGCACCCAGCGCGTAGTAGATGGCCACCACAGTACCCAGGTAGACGGCCAGGGGGGCCACATCCACCCGGCGTCGTGCGATCACGAGAACGAGGGGGATGATCAGGGTCCCCAGGCTCGTGCTGTCCAGCAGGGCGAGACCTACCAATGCCAGCAGTTCAATCACCACAGCCCACTCTCTTACGATCGTATGAGTCGCGGTCAGTATAGCCTGGCCCGGAACAGGAGGGCACATGTCGACATCACCCATGAAGCAGGCGCTCACCCCCGCCCAGGTGCGTATCGCCGACGCCGCGATCCGCGTCATCGCGCAGCAGGGCTTCGACGTCGTCAGCGTGCGGACCGTGGCCCAGGAGTCCGGACAGTCGGCCGGCACCGTCCAGTACCACTACAAGACGCGTCAGGACCTGCTCGTCGCGGCCTTGGTGCGGTCGATCCAACGGCAGCGCGAACGTATCAATGCGGCCGACACGGCCCAAGGCAGCTATCGCCGATCGATGGCCCGGTCCCTGCGCGAACTCCTGCCGCTGGAGGGTGTCTGCCGCGAAGACGCAGCAGTGTGGGTCAGCTACGGCGCCGCCGCGTCGACCCGCGACTGGCTGGCAGGGCTCTATTGGGGAGTGATGAGCGAGTTCCATCGCGACATCGAAGTGGTGCTGGAGCGGGCGCAAAGGGACGGCCGGCTACGTGAAGGGCTGACCCCCCAGACCGCTGCCCCGATCGTGACCGCCCTAGTCAACGGACTGACCATTGACCACCTCAACGCGCCGCCAGAAGCGCGAGAGGGGATCGGACAAGCCCTGGATCGCGGCCTGTCCCTGATCCTCACGGATTGAATGGCCCCCATCGATCAACGTCCCCGGTCAGTACAGCTAGGAGCCGTGCGCCCGCACTCCAGGCACCGTTGCAGACCAGACACCGTGGCAGGTTGGACACCTGGCACTCCATGCCCGGTCGCAGCCCAGGTACCGTGCCCCGCCGGCCCACCGTCGGGCGGCAGGTGCCGCGTGCGGCGGTGGACCGGGCGTCCCGCGACCTCGGCTCAGAGCGTCCCGAGGGCGATCTTCAGCATGCGCCGCACGGGTTCGGCGGCACCCCACAGCAGCTGGTCCCCCACGGTGAACGCGGAGACGTACTGCGGCCCCATGGACAGCGGCCGGATGCGTCCCACGGGGATCTGCAGGGACCCGGAGGCCGCCACGGGGGTGAGGTCCCGCACGGAGTCCTCCTTGGTGTTGGGCACCACGGTGGCCCACTCGTTGTCCGCGTCCAGGATCCGCTCGATCTCCGCCACGGGGATCTCCTCCCGCAACTTGAGGGTGAGCGCCTGGGAGTGGGAGCGCATGGCGGCGATCCGCACGCACAGCCCGTCCACGGGCACCACGGAGTCCGTGGAACGGCCCAGGATCTTGTTGGTCTCGGCCTGTGCCTTCCACTCCTCGCGGGACTGCCCGCTGCCCAGGTCCGCGTCGATCCAGGGGATGAGCGAACCCGCCAGGGGCACCCCGAACTGCTCGGTGTCCAGCTCGCCGGAGCGCTGCGCGGCGAGCACGGTGCGGTCGATCTCCAGGATTGCGGAGGCCGGGTCCGCCAGCTCGTCCGCCACGCCCGCGTGGAGGTCCCCGAACTGCCGAAGCACCTCCCGCATGTGGCGCGCGCCGCCGCCGGAGGCCGCCTGGTAGGTCATGGAGGTGGCCCACTCCACGAGGTCGTTGCGGAACAGCCCGCCCAGACCCATGAGCATGCAGGAGACGGTGCAGTTGCCGCCCACGAAGTCCTTCACCCCGCGCTCCAGGGCGGCGTCGATCACGTCCCGGTTCACCGGGTCCAGCACGATCACGGCGTCGTCCCGCATGCGCAGCGTGGAGGCGGCGTCGATCCAGATGCCGTCCCAGCCGCGCTGCCGCAGGGCCCCGTGCACGGCCTTCGTGTAGTCCCCGCCCTGCGTGGTCACCAGGACGGGCAGCTGGGCGAGCGTCTCCAGGTCGTGCGCGTCCTGCAGCGTGCCGGTGTCCCCGAGGCCGTCGACCACGGGGGCCGCGCCCCCGGCGTTGGACGTGGAGAAGAAGACCGGGTCCAGTCCGGCGAAGTCGTTCTCGGCGCGCATGCGGTCCATGAGTATGGAACCCACCATGCCGCGCCAACCGATGAAACCTACGGCTGCGGGGTGTGAAGTCATGCCCCCACTCTACCGAGCGGCCCGCCACGGACCCGGGCCGACTCAGCCCCGGGTCCGCGGGTCCGGAGTGGTGGCCAGCAGGTTCCGGTAGGCGGGGAACCGGTCCACGAAGTCCCGCACGTAGCTGCACGAGGCGCGCACCTTCACGCCGCGCTCGCGGTACCCGTCGAGCACTCGGGACACCAGGGTGCGGGCGTGTCCCCTGCCGCCGAAGGCGGGGAAGACCACGGTGTGCTGCAGGTCCACGGTGCCGTCCGCGAGGACCTCCCCGCTCAGGAAGCCGAGCTGCTGTCCTTCGAGCCACAGCTCGTACCGGGTGCCGTCCCCGCTCCGGACCACCCGTGGGCCGGGGGCCTGCCCCGTCCCCGGGTCCAGTGTGTGGTCGTCGATCCGGTACCGCGTGCCGTTGCCCGCCACGGTCCAGTCCGCGACCTCGCGGCGGGACCAGGCGTCGTCGAGCGCGGGGGCGTAGGTGTCGCCGGTGACGTCCAGGTCCACGGTGGTGACCAGGACCCGGGTGAGCGGCAGGGGAGTGTGGGCCGCGGCCTCGCGCCACACGCCCGGCCCGCCGAGCACCCAGATCTCGCGGGGCTCGGTCTCCGGCCCCGCCGCGGGCTCGGCGGCGAGCACGTCGAGCGCCACCGCCACGGCCTCGGCGTAGGACCCCACGGCCCACACCCGCTCCCCGTCCGCGGGCACGGACTCAGGGCGGGAGGTGATCACGATGTTCTGCCGCCCGGGCAGCGGCCGCACCCGCTCCGGGAACGAGTCCCAGGTGCGCCGCCCCATGACCACGGGGTGCCCGATCGTGGTGCGGGCGAAGAACTTCAGGTCCTCGGAGAGGTGCCAGGGCAGCCCGCCGTCCACCCCGATCACACCGTCCGGCGTCTGGGCCCAGATGGCGCCCACCACCACGTCGACCGCGCTCACACCGCCACCGGAGCCTTGATGCCGGGGTGGTGGCGGTAGTCGTCCACGGCGAAGTCCTCGTACTCGTAGTCGAAGATGCTGGCGGGGCGGCGCGTGAGGCGCAGCGTGGGGTAGGGGTACGGCTCGCGGGCCAGCTGCGTGCGCACCTGCTCCAGGTGGTTCGTGTAGATGTGGCAGTCCCCTCCCGTCCACACGAACTCGCCGGGCACCAGGTCGCACTGCTGGGCCACCATCACGGTGAGCAGGGCGTAGGACGCGATGTTGAACGGCACCCCCAGGAACAGGTCCGCGGAGCGCTGGTAGAGCTGGCAGCTCAGGGCGTCCGGTCCGTCCTCGCGCGGCTGCACGTAGAACTGGAACAGGGCGTGGCACGGCGGCAGCGCCATCCGGTCCACCTCCGCGGGGTTCCAGGCGGTGACCACGTGCCGGCGGGAGTCCGGGGTGGTGCGGATGGACTCCACCACGCGCGCGATCTGGTCGATGCTCTCCCCGTGGCCCGCGGGCCAGCTGCGCCACTGCACGCCGTAGACCGGGCCCAGCTCGCCGTCCGGGTCCGCCCACTCGTCCCAGATGCTCACGCCGCGCTCCTGCAGCCAGCGCACGTTCGAGGAGCCGGAGAGGAACCAGAGCAGCTCCAGCGCCACGGACCTGAAGTGCACCCGCTTGGTGGTCAGCAGCGGGAAGGAGCCGTCCGAGAGGTCGTAGCGGATCTGGCGGCCGAACACGGACAGGGTCCCGGTCCCGGTGCGGTCGGTCTTCGGCGTCCCGTTCTCCAGGACGTCCCGCAGGAGGTCCTCGTACGGGGTGGGGATGGTGGGCATGGGCTTCCTTTCGAGGTGTCGCGCGGGCACCGGGTCACCGCGGCGCAGACAGCGCGTGGGCCGGCCCTGCGCGCTGGTTCGCCTCGGCGGCGGGGAGCGCGGGCGGCGTCGTCGGCGCGGTGGTGGGCTCAGTCGTCGAAGGGGGAGATGATCTCGAAGCCCACGGCGCGGGAGCGCTGGGAACCCCGCGGCATGTGGAGCACGATCATCTGTCCGGGGCTCAGGTAGGGGTCCGTGTCCGGGAGCTCCCCGGCCATGCCGGCGGGCATGTGCCTGGCGAGGACCTTCAGCACCGTGGGAAGCACCGGCCGGTGCGTGCACAGCACCACGGGGCGCTCGGTGTCGAAGAGCTGCTCGGTGACCTGGGCCGCGCGCTTGGGGTGGCGCTTGTGGGTGGCCTCGGTCAGCTGCGGGCGCTCCTTGACCTTCACGCCGTGCTTCTGGGCGTAGGGCACCACGGTGGACATGCAGCGCAGCCACGGGGAGGTCACCACGCGCTCCGGGTGCCACGCCGCGAGCAGCCGGGTGACGGCGAGGGCCTGGCGCTTGCCCGTGGCCGCGAGGGGACGGTCGCCCTCGGCGCGCTGCCAGGACGAGCGGGGCTTGGCCTTCGCGTGGCGGATCACGATCACGGGGCGGGTGGCTAGGCTCGCCCGGGCGTGGAGGTCGGTGAGCACGTCCAGCGGGGGACGGTCGTCCGCGTTGGTGAGCATGGTGCGGGCCCGCTCGGGGGTGACCCACTCCATCCGGTCCACCTCGTCGTCCTCGGGGACCGCGCGGGTGCCCGGGGCCACCTCCGCGGCCCAGTAGCGCACGAGCTTGTCGTGGCCCCGGACCTTGTACTCGGAGTCGCCCAGGTGCACCCCCAGCGTGACGCGCAGCCCCGTCTCCTCGCGCAGCTCGCGCACGGCGGTCTCAGGGAGGGTCTCGCCGTCGTCCTGCTTGCCCTTGGGCCAGGACCAGTCGTCGTAGCGGGGGCGGTGGATGACCAGCACCTGGAGCTCGCCCTCCACCACGCGCCAGCAGAGGCATCCCGCGGCGAGGATGTCGTACTTGCTCAGTGCGGTGTTCTTCGCCATGGTCTGCTCTCCGTGCTCACGTGCTCGTGCCCCGCCCGTGGACGCGGCGGGGATCCGTGTCGATGGTAGTGGTGCTCAGCCGCGGTACATGACGTCCACGTGCCAGCGCTCGAAGCCCAACGAGTCGTAGAGCGCCACGGCGGCGGTGTTCTCCGCGTCCACGTAGAGCATGACCTCCTGCAGCCCCCGCTGCGCGAGGTGGTTGATCCCGGCCGCGGTGAGCGCGCGTCCGAGCCCGCCGCCCTGGTGCTGCGGGTCCACGCCCACGGCGTACACCTCGCCCAGGTCCCCGTCCCGTCCCGCGCCGGGGTGCACCTTGGTCCAGTGGAAGCCGACGACGTCGTCCGGGTCCTGCGCGGACACGGCCAGCAGGAAGCCGCTCGGGTCGAACCACGGCTCGTTCTCGCGCTCCTGCAGGTCTGCCAGGCCCAGGTGCCCCTGCTCGGGGTGCTCCGCGAAGGCGCGGGCGTTCACGCGCAGCCAGGACTGCTCGTCCCGGCCCACCTCGAACGGGCGGATCTGCACACCCTCGGGCAGGGAGACCTCCAGCGGGATGTCCTGGGCTCCCGCCACTGTGCGCCTGAGCTGCAGCAGGTCGCGCACCGGGGAGAGGGTGTACAGCTCCGCGAGCCGCTGCGCGGCGGGCTGGTTGCCGTGCGCCCAGGCCTCCACGGTGCCGTCCACGGCGGCGCGCAGCTGCCCCGCGATGGCGGTGGCCACACCCTGGTTGCGGTGCTCCGGGTCCACGGTGAGCTCCACGGTGAAGGTGGAGGCCGCGTCCGGTTGCGGAACCACCACTGCGGCGCCCACCACGGCGTCGTCCTCGGTGGCCACCACGCACGTGACGCCCGCGCGCCCCGAGCGGATGTCCACGAGGGTCTGGTCGGAGAACGGCGGCTCACCGTCCGCCTCGCGGCTGCGCCCGGCGAGCGCCACGAGGTCTTCAGGAAAGGGGATGCTGTCGTACGGGGTCACGGTGACGGACACGGGGTGCCTCCTCGGTGCTGCGGCGGATGGAACGGGTCACGGGCTCAGGGGGAGCTCTCCCTGCCCGTGGTGAAGCTGTACCCCACGTTACGCACCGTGGTGATGAGGTGCTCGTGGTCCGCGCCGAGTTTCGCGCGCAGCCGGCGGATGTGGACGTCCACGGTGCGGGTGCCACCGTAGTAGTCGTAGCCCCACACCTCGGACAGCAGCTGGTGGCGGGTGAACACCCTGCCCACGTGCTGCGCCAGGAACTTCAGCAGCTCGAACTCCTTGAACGTGAGGTTCAGGGGGCGCCCGGCGAGCTTCACCGTGTACGAGTCCTCGTGGATGCTCACGGCCCCCGCCCGGATCACGTCGTCGTCCTCCGCGGGCCCGGGGGCACCCGCGGCGCTCGCGAGCCGCACCCGCGCCTCCACCTCCGCGGGTCCCGCGGTGTCCAGCACCACGTCCGCCACCCGCCACGACGGCGCCACGGCCGCCATGCCGCCCTCGGTCACCACCAGCAGCACCGGGACCGGCCGCTGCGCGGCGGACAGGCTCTGGGCGGCGTTGCGCGCGGCCACGAGGTCCGCCGTGCCGTCCACCAGGACCAGGTCCGGACGGCCAGGACCGGCCAGGGCGGAGGTGTCCTCGAACGGGTGGGCCACCACGTGGTGCGCCAGCAGCTGCAGCGCCGGCAGGACGGTCTCCGCGGCACGGGCGCCGCGGCTGAGCAGGGCGATGTGGGACACGGTGGGATCCGCTCGGACGCGTGGGGCCGGACCCGCATGGGCACGGCTGATGTCCGGGCCAGTATAGGTGCGCCCGAACCGTCCGGCCCGGTGTGGGCGGCGTGCGGGCGGCGGCCCGTTACGCTGAGTCCCGGGAGGACACCGGCCTCCCGTCCACACCCCGGCCCGAAGGGACCCCCGCCATGAGGTACGCGCGCATCGTTCTGGCAGCCCTGGTGGCGCTGGTCCTGGCGCTCGCCGCGGGCGTGATCGGCTCCTGGGCACCGCTGGTGGTCTCCGTGGCCATGGCCGTGATGATCGGGGTGGGCTGGCCCGCGGCCGCAGGGATCCACGCCCGCCGCCGCCACAACGTGCTGATCGCGGTGGCCGGGACCCTCGCGTGCCTCCTCGTCCAGCTCGTGCCGTCCCAGCGGCTGGTGTGGCTGCCCGCGGTCATCGGGGTCTCGTTCATGGCGGTGTGCGTGGCGGAGCTCGTCCGCGGGGAGGGCGCTCGGCACCGGCTGGAGTCGGCCCTGGCCTCCGTCACCGGCGTGCTCGCGGCCGTCGCCTCCTCGGGGTGGATCGCCTTCTCGCGGGTGGCCCACGACCAGGGTCTGAGCGGCTGGCTCACCGTGGCGGGCGTGGGTGCCCCCCTCACCGTGATCCTCGCGGTGGCGGGTGCCCGCGTGATCTCCGCGGCCCCCGCGAACCTCAAGCGGCGGGGCATGGTCACCCTCGGGGTGACCCCCGTGGCGCTGCTCGGAATGGTCGCCGTCTTCGCCGGTCAGGTGCTGGCCGCCGTGGTAGCGTGAGGCCATGCTTGCACTCGAAATCTTCTACCTGGTTCTCCTGGGTCTCGCCACTCTCGCGATCCTCGGCATCTCCGCGAAGGTCGTGTTCAGCCTGTTCAAGGGGCAGATGTAGCTCGTGCCCATCGAGATCCCCACAGACCTCACCCCCGAGCTCGTCCCCTTCGCGTGGCTCCTGGGCACGTGGGAGGGCAACGGTTTCATGGGGTACGGCGACGCCGAGCAGCGTGCCTTCCGGCAGCGAGTCACGTTCGAGCAGACCGGCCTCCCGTTCGTGGTCTACCGCGCGCGCACCACGCTCCTCGACGACGAGGGCGAGCCGCAGCGCGAGGCCACCTACGAGCAGGGTTTCTGGGAGCTCGCCCGTCCCCGTGAGGCCGGGGACATCGGCCCCGGCATGCTGCCCCCGGACCCGCTGCCCGTGTTCACCTCCGCCGAGGACGTGGAGCGGCTGCGCAACGCGGACGGCGGCTTCGACATCTCCGTGACCATCGCCCAGCCCGGCGGTGTGGCGGAGCTGTACCTCGGCCAGATCAAGGGCCCCCGTGTGGACCTGCGCACGGACGCCGTGATCAGGGCCCAGGGCGCCAAGGAGTACCAGTCCGGCACCCGCCTCTACGGCCTGGTCAACAACCACCTCATGTGGGCCTGGGACATGGCCGCGGAGGGCCACGAGCTGGCCACCCACGCCTCTGCCGAGCTCACCAGGGTGGAACCCCAGCTGTGACGGACGGCTCGTACGCCTCCGTCCTGCTGCGGCGCCACGGCGCCGTGGGCGCGGGCGGGCAGGACATGGGCGTGGCCGCCCACTACGGCGACCCGGTCCGGGAGCAGCGGGCCCTGGCGCGCGGACGGGCCGTCGTGGACCAGTCCCAGCGCGGCGTCGTGACCGTGAGCGGACCCGACCGCCTGAGCTGGCTCACCACCCTGTCCTCCCAGGTGCTCACGGGCCTGCGGCCCGGCCAGAGCGCCGAGACCCTCTTCCTGAGCGTCCAGGGGCGTGTGGAGTACGCACCGCACGTGCTGGACGACGGCACCACCACGTGGCTCCTGACCGAGCGCACCGAGGCACCCGGGCTCACCTCGTGGCTGGAGTCCATGCGCTTCGCCCTGCGGGTCGAGGTTCAGGACCTCAGTGACCGGTGGGCCCTGCTCGCCGCCACCCGGGACCTCACCGCGGAACTGACGGACGCGCTCGCCGGGGAGCCCGCACCACCGGAACCCGTGCTCGTGTGGCGCGACCCCTGGCCGGAGGTGGACGCCGGCGGGCACGCCTACGCCACGGTCCAGGACCACCCCGGAGCGCAGCGGCCGTGGTTCGAGCACCTCGTGGCACTCGACGCGCTCGACCCCGCGGTGACCGCGCTGGAGGAGCACGGCGTCTCCCTCGCCGGCTCCTGGGCCGCGGAGGCCCTGCGGATCGAGGCGTGGCGCCCCCGGTGGGGAGCCGACACGGACGAGAAGACCATTCCCCACGAGCTGGACTGGATGCGCACCGCCGTGCACCTGTCCAAGGGCTGCTACAAGGGCCAGGAGACCGTGGCCCGTGTGCACAACCTGGGGCACCCCCCGCGCAGGTTCACGTTCCTGGACCTGGACGGCTCGCAGCACACCCTGCCCGAGGCCGGAGCCACGGTGGAGCTGGCTGGCAGGACGGTGGGCCGCGTGACCGCCGCGCAGCTGCACCACGAGGCGGGGCCCATCGCCCTGGCCGTGCTCAAGCGATCGGTGGACCCCCAGGCCGTGCTCACGGTGCGCGGCACCGTGGAGCAGGCCCAGGGGGAGGGCCACACCCCCGGGGACGTGGCCCCCGCCGAGCAGTGGACCGCCTCCCAGACGCCGGTGGTCCCCCCGGACGCGGGGTCCGTGGTCGGGCGCGCCCAGGGCCTCATGCGCGGTCCCCGTGGCGGGGGCTCCCGCCCCTGACCCTCCGCCGTGCGGTGGCCAGGGACGGGAGCCCGCACCCGGATCAGCGGCCGAAGAGCTCCTTGGCCTCGTCGTAGCGCTCCCGCGGAACGGCCTTCAGGCCGTCCAGGGCCGCGGAGAAGTCGACCCGCACCACATCCGTGCCCCGCAGGGCGCACATCTTGCCCCACTCCTGCTCGTTGACCATGCTCACCGCGGCGATGCCCAGGCGGGTGGCCAGCACCCGGTCGAAGCCCGTGGGGGCGCCGCCACGCTGGATGTGCCCCAGGATGGTGTTGCGGGTCTCGATGCCCGTGATCCGCTCGAGCTCCTGGGTGACGAACTCCCCGATGCCCCCCAGACGGGGACGCCCCGAGGCCTCCACACCCTTGCCCGCGATGGCCTCCTCCCGGTTGTCCGGGATGAAGCCCTCCGCCACCACCACCAGGGGTGAGCGCCCGCGGTCGTGGACCTCCTTGACCCACTCGGAGACCTGCTCCATGGACTCCCGGAACTCGGGGATCAGGATGGCGTGGGCGCCGGCGGCCATCCCGGAGTGCAGGGCGATCCACCCCACGTGGCGGCCCATGACCTCTGCCACCATGCAGCGGTGGTGGGACTCGCCCGTGGTGCGCAGCCGGTCCATGGCGTCCGTGGCGATCGAGACCGCGGTGTCGAAGCCAAAGGTGTAGTCGGTGGCCTGCAGGTCGTTGTCGATGGTCTTCGGCACGCCCACCATGGGCAGCCCCGCGTCCGCGAGGCGCTTGGCGCCGGCCAGGGTGCCCTCGCCGCCGATCGCGATCACGGCGTCGATCCCGTGGGAGTCGAGGACCTTCGCGATGTTCTCCGGTCCGCCCAGGGGGCCGTCGAACGGGTTGGTGCGGGAGGTTCCCAGGATGGTGCCGCCCTGGCGCGCCAGGCCTCGCACGCTCTGGCGCGGCAGCTCGACGACGTCCCCCTCCACCACGCCCCGCCAGCCGTCCTTGAAGCCCACGAACTCGTGGCCGAAGGATTTGATGCCGTGCAGCACCGCACCGCGGATCACCGCGTTGAGTCCGGGGCAGTCCCCGCCGCTGGTCATAAGCCCGATTCGCATGTGCTTCAGTGCTCCTCTAGAGATTCGCGTGCTACTTGGCACCTCCATTCTAGTGACGCCCGGGGTGCGCACCCCGGCTCCACCGCGCGGTCGTGACCCGTGCCGTGGCGGTGGCCCCGGGCGGACCGGGGGCGGGGCAGGGACGGACACGGGCGACGTCGTCGGGCGGCTTCCGTGCCACGGGCACCGGCGCGGCAACTAGGATCGGGGCGGGACAAACGAACCCGCTGTTCGCGACACCAGGCCACCAGGAGGACACCATGACCGCCCAGCAAGAACCGGCCCGTGAGAACCTGCGGGAGTTCATCGACAAGCTCGTGGACCAGGGGTACACGGTGCGGGACGGGCAGTCGCCGGACCCGGACCTGATCGACCCGGGGGGAAGCGCCGTGGAGACCTGGCGCGAGGGCTACCCGTACGACGAGCGCATGTCCCGCGAGGACTACGAGCTGGAGAAGTACCAGCTGCAGATCGAGCTGCTGAAGTTCCAGTACTGGGGCCAGGACAACGACCTCAAGCACGTGATCGTCTTCGAGGGCCGGGACGCCGCCGGCAAGGGCGGGACCATCAAGCGTTTCACCGAGCACCTGAACCCCCGTGCCGCGCGGGTGGTGGCGCTGAACAAGCCCTCGGACCGCGAGCTGGGGCAGTGGTACTTCCAGCGCTACATCCAGCACCTGCCCACCAGCGGGGAGATCGTGCTCTTCGACCGCTCGTGGTACAACCGCGGCAACGTGGAGCGGGTCATGGGCTTCTGCACGGACGAGCAGTACGAGTCCTTCATGCAGCAGGCCCCCGTGTTCGAGAAGATGCTCGTGGACTCCGGGATCCACCTCACCAAGTTCTGGTTCTCCGTGACCCAGCACGAGCAGCGCACGCGCTTCGCGATCCGCCAGATCGACCCGGTGCGGCGCTGGAAGCTCTCGCCCATGGACCTGGCGTCCCTGGACCGGTGGGAGGACTACACCGTGGCCAAGGAGGAGACCTTCCGCCGCACGGACACGGACCACGCCCCGTGGATCACCATCAAGTCCAACGACAAGAAACGCGCCCGCCTCAACGCCATGCGCTTCTTCCTGAACCAGTTCGACTACGAGGACAAGGACACCTCCGTGGTGTACGACCCCGACCCGCTGATCGTGCGCCGCGGCCGGGACGCCGTGGACGACTGAGTTCTCACCCGCACACCCCGCACCACCCGACGAGGCCCCGATGCAGCGCAGCGCGCCCGTGAGTCGCCCAGCCCGGTTCTTCCGTGGCTGGGCGGCCGCCGGCACCAGCATCCTCTGCGCGGCCACGTCCCACTGCGCGGTGGACCCGGAACCGCCCGGCGTGCTGCTACTTGCGGTGGCGTTCTCCCTGGCCGGAATGGTCTGCGTGCTGCTCGCGGGCCGGCGCATGGGGGCGTTGCGCACCGGGTGCGCGGTGCTGCTGAGCCAGGTGCCGTTCCACCTGGTCTTCTCGGGCGGCGGGCACTCGACGTCCCCCGCCGCCTCGCCCGCGGATGTGGCGGCGCTCGCCCACGCGCACCACGACCCCTCCGCGCTGCACGCGGTGGCCGGCCACGGCGCCGCCCTGTCCGACGCCGCCGTGACGGGCCACGGCCCGATGATCTGGGCCCACCTCCTGGCCGCCGCCGTGACCTTCGTGCTGCTGCGCCACGCCGAGGACGGCTGGTGGCGCTTCCTGGAAGCCGCCGCACGGTTCCTCTTCACGGCCGTGGAGCTGCTGCGCCCGGTCCTCGTGCCGTGCCACGGGCCGCGTCCGGTCCCGCTGGCCTACCTCCTGCCACCCCTCGCGTGGTCACCCGTGCGCGTCATCTCGCGGCGCGGGCCCCCTCTCCTCTCGGTCTGAGCAGTCCACCACCGACCACACCCCGGCGCTGCCGGGGTGCCGTCGGCCTGTCTTCCGTCGAGAGGTACTTCACCATGTCCACAGCACTGGATGCACCGTCGTCCGAGCGCGCCCGCACGGGCCCGCAATCCCCGTCCGCGTGGCTGCTGCCGCTGCTGCGCAGACTCCACTTCTACGTGGGGCTCTTCGTGGGCCCCTTCCTGGTGGTCGCCGCCGTCACGGGGGCCCTGTACGTGTTCACCCCCCAGCTGGAGCGGGCGGTCTACGCGGACGCCCTCACCGGCACCACGGCCGCCCAGCCGCTGAGCCTGGACCAGCAGGTGGCCGCCGCGCGCGGGGCGACCGGCACCGGCGAAGCCCCGGTCGCCGTCCGCCCCGCGGCCGAGGGCGGGACCACGCGCGTGATGTTCGCGGACCCCTCCCTGGACCCCGGGGAGTCCCGCGCGGTGTTCGTCGATCCGGGTACCGGGCGCATCACGGGCGAGCTGACCGTGTACGGCACGAGCGGTGCCCTGCCGCTGCGCACCACGATCGACCGCCTGCACCGGGACCTCCTGCTCGGCGAGCCCGGGCGGCTCTACAGCGAGCTGGCCGCGTCCTGGCTGTGGGTCCTGGCCCTGAGCGGCGTGACGCTCGTGGTGCTCCACCGGCGTCGCGTGGCCCGGGGCCGGCGCGCCCGGGTGAGCCTCGTGCCCCGCCCGGGGGAGGCCAACGCCTACCGGCGCACGCGCTCGTGGCACACCGCCACCGGCGTGTGGCTCGCCGTGGGGTTCCTGTTCCTGGCGGCCTCGGGCCTGACGTGGTCCGCGCACGCGGGCGAGAACGTGTCCCAGCTGCGCACCGCGCTGGACTGGACCACTCCCAAGGTCTCCACGGACCTCGGCGGCGGCTCCGGGACGGCCGCCGGTGACGAGCACGCCGAGCACCACCACCACGACCACCACGCCATGGCCGCCGGGGCCGGGTCCTTCGACGCGGTGCTGGCCACCGCGCGGGACGCGGGGCTGGACTCGCGGGTCGTGGAGATCAAGCCGGCCGCCTCGGACGGGGCCGCGTGGACGGTCTCGGAGAACGAGCGCTCCTGGCCCACCCAGGTGGACAGCGTGGCCGTGGACCCGCACCGGCTGCAGGTCACCGACCACGTGCGGTTCTCCGAGTGGGGCCTGCCCGCGAAGCTCACCCAGTGGGCCATCGCCGCGCACATGGGGCTGCTGCTCGGGCTGCCCAACCAGCTCGTGCTCCTCGCGCTCGCCGCGGCCATCGTGGTGCTGGTGGTGAGCGGCTACGCCATGTGGTGGCGCCGCCGCCCCACGCGCGCCTCGAACGTGCAGTTCGGTCCGCTGCCTCCGCGCGGCGCCCTGCGCGCCACCCCGGCGTGGGCGTGGGCCGTCCTGGGACTGGGGGCGCTCGCGGTGGGGCTGTTCGTCCCGCTGCTGGGGCTGTCGCTGCTGGGCTTCCTCGCGGTGGACCTGCTGCTGGGACTCCGGGCACGACGCCGCTCGGGCGGCACCACGCCCCGGGTCACCTCGCGGGGGTGAAGACAGCCGTGGGCCCCACCTCCCGGTGGGGCCCACGGCCGGGGGGGGGCGCAGCGCGGGGTGCGGGGCGCCGGAGCGGGGGTCCGGCGGCGGCGCGCCCGCAGGTGTACTGGTACACCCCGGCCGCGGCGGGCCCCCCCCCCCGCCCGGGGCCCCGGGGGGGGGGTCCCCCCCGCGGGCCCCCCCCCCGCGGGCGGGCCCCCACGGCCGGGGTGCGGCGCAGCGCGGGGTGCGGAGCGCCGGAGCGGGGCTCAGGCGGCGTCGCGCCGGAAGTTGTACTGGTCCACCAGGGCCCAGGAGGCCGCGGCGTTGACCGCGGTGACCGTGAGCACGGACGGCCAGGCGCCGAGCTTCTTGGCCAGCGGGTGGGACAGCCCGAAGCCGGCCACGTACAGGGTGCTCAGCCCCGCCGTGGTTGCGGGCCCGGCGGAGGCGAGCCAGGTGCGTCCGGCGGCCACCCCGCACGCGGCGAGGGCCACCCCGCCCAGGGCGCGGACGCCGGTGGCGCGCGCGAGGCCGTAGCCGCCGATCAGCCCCGCGGTCACCAGCGCGGCGCTGGGAACGGCCACGGGCGACGGCAGGTGAGCGGTCACGGTCTTCAGTGCATCGGTGGTGCTCATGCTCAGTTCTTTCCTCCCAGGAAATTCTGCAGTCGGGTGATGCCCTCGGCGAGGTCGTCGTCGCCCAGGGCGTAGGACAGGCGCAGGTAGCCGGACGGGCCGAAGGCCTCCCCGGGCACCACGGCCACCTCCGCCTTCTCCAGGATCAGCTCCGCGAGCTCGGCGGAGGTCTGCGGCGTGACGCCGTCGAACTCGCGTCCCAGCAGCCCGGTGACGTCCGGGTAGGCGTAGAACGCGCCGGTGGGCACGGGGCAGTTCACGCCGTCGATCGCGTTGAGCCCGGCCACGATGGTGCGACGACGCCGGTCGAAGGCCTCGCGCATGGCCGCCACCTGGTCCATGGGGCCCTCCAGGGCGGCCAGGGCGGCGGCCTGAGCCACGTTGTTCACGTTGGAGGACAGGTGGGACTGCAGGTTCGTCGCAGCCTTGACCACGTCCTGCGGCCCCACCAGCCAGCCCACGCGCCAGCCGGTCATCGCGTAGGTCTTGGCCACGCCGTTGAGCAGGATGAGGTTCTCGTGCAGCGCGGGGACGGCCTGCGCCATGGACACGAACTCCACGCCGTCGTAGGTGAGGTGCTGGTAGATCTCGTCGCTGATCACGAAGATGCCCCTGGCCGCGGCCCACTCGCCGATGGCGCGGGTCTCCTCCGCCGTGTACACGGAACCCGTGGGGTTGGAGGGGGAGCAGAAGAGCAGCGCCTTGGTGGCGGGGGTGCAGGCGGCCTCGAGCTGCTCGGGGGTCACCTTGTAGTCGTTCTCGGCGCCCGCGAACACCTCCACGGGGTTGCCCCCGGCCAGGCGGATGGCCTCGGGGTAGGTGGTCCAGTACGGGGCGGGGAGCAGGACGTCGTCGCCGTCGTCCACGACCGTCTGGAAGGCCTGGTAGACCGCCTGCTTGCCGCCGTTGGTCACCAGCACCTGGGAGTCCGCCACGGCCCAGCCGCTGTCCCGCTCGGTGGCGCGCGCGATGGCCGCCCGCAGCGCCGGCCTGCCCGCGGCGGGGGAGTAGCGGAAGTTCGCGGGGTCCTTCAGCGCCTCCGCCGCGGCGGCCACGATGTAGTCGGGCGTGGCGAAGTCCGGCTCGCCCGCGCCGAAGCCGATCACGGGCCGGCCCTCCGCCTTCAGGGCCTTGGCCTTCGCGTCCACCGCGAGCGTCGCGGACTCCGCGATCGCCGCGATCCGGTGCGAGATGCGCTGCTGCGCTGGTGACATGTGATCATCTCTCCTGGGCTGGCTGGGCAGCGCCCGCGCCGTGCGGCCCGGGCGGATGGGACTCCAGCTTAGGGCGCGGGGCGCAGGCTTTGCACGGACCCGCGCCGTTCGCGTACCATGTCCTGTTGGTGCCTTCACCGTGGCCGCCCACGTCCCCGGGACGCGGCAACCGGTCCGGTGCGCCGAGCCGGTGGTAGGCTCAGGCACCGTGTTCCCGTCAGCGTTCTGCGCGCAGGAACCGAAGGGCAGTGGCGCAATTGGTAGCGCAGCGGTCTCCAAAACCGCAGGTTGCAGGTTCGAGTCCTGTCTGCCCTGCTTCACGACCCACCACGGCACGCACACCACCGCCGAGAAGTTCATTCACGCAGGGGAGAGCCGATGTCGCACACCGTCGCAGGTCAGACCCCGGGTCAGCCCGCCGAGACCGATCGCAGGCGGGGAATCCTCGGACGCATCTGGCTGTTCATCCGCCAGGTGGTGGGCGAGCTCAAGAAGGTCGTCACCCCGTCCCGGCGGGAACTCGTCAACTACGTCCTGGTCGTCCTGGTGTTCGTGGCGTTCATGATGGTCCTGATTTCCCTGCTGGACCTGGGGTTCGGTCAGCTGGCCATTTGGCTGTTCGGCAACGGCGACCAGCCCCAGTAACCACCCCCACCTCCGTTCAGGCGCCCACAGAAAGCAGGAACTCCCAGTGACCGATCACGAGCTCGACAACGACGACGCCCAGTCCGCGCCGCTCGACACCCCCCGTGGCGACGACGCTCGCGACGGCTCGGCGGAGGACGTGACGGACGCGGGTCAGGCCGTGGAGATCGTCGAGACGGAGCAGGACGTCACGGACGAGCAGGCCGTGCAGGAGGCAGACCTGCAGACCGCGGAGGGCAGCGGCGAGGCCGTTCCCGTGCCGCTGGTCGAGGTGCAGGTCAGCGAGGAGGCGGCCGAGGAGGACGTGGACCCCGTGGCCGAGTTCAAGGCCTCGCTGCGCCGCCAGGAGGGCGACTGGTTCGTCATCCACACCTACGCCGGCTACGAGAACCGCGTGAAGACCAACCTCGAGACCCGCATCCAGTCCCTCAACATGGAAGAGGACATCTTCCAGATCGAGGTGCCCATGGAAGAGGTCGTGGAGATCAAGAACTCGCAGCGTAAGACCGTGCGCCGCGTGCGGATCCCCGGCTACGTCCTGGTGCGCATGAACCTCACCGACGCCTCCTGGGGCGCCGTGCGCCACACCCCGGGTGTCACCGGGTTCGTGGGCCAGGACGCCTATAACCCCGCCCCGCTGCGCCTGGACGAGGTGTTCGACATGCTCGCCCCCACGTTCGAGACCCCCGAGAAGGCCAAGGGCCTGGGCGAGACCTCCGGCACGGGTGCCGGCGGTCAGGGCGCGGCCCCGCAGGTCACCGTGGACTTCGAGGTGGGCGAGTCCGTGATCGTGAAGGAGGGCCCCTTCGAGACCCTCCCCGCCACGATCTCCGAGATCAAGGTGGAGTCCCAGCAGCTGGTGGTCCTCGTGTCCATCTTCGAGCGCGAGACCCCCGTGACCCTCGGCTTCGACCAGGTCACCAAGATCTAGTCCCCCGCAGACTTCGGATCTCCCCGGACGTGCTTTGGTCCGGGGACTTTCCGTCCGGTCGCCGCGCCACGGCGACCACCCGCCGTCGTACGCTCCTGTGCGGCGGTACGCACAGCTAAGAAGAAGGACCATCACATGGCTCCCAAGAAGAAGAAGGTCTCCGGCCTGATCAAGCTGCAGATCCAGGCGGGCGCCGCCAACCCGGCGCCCCCCGTGGGTCCCGCGCTGGGTCAGCACGGCGTGAACATCATGGAGTTCTGCAAGGCCTACAACGCGGCCACGGAATCCCAGCGCGGCAACATCGTCCCGGTGGAGATCACCGTCTACGAGGACCGCTCCTTCACGTTCGTCACCAAGACCCCGCCGGCCGCGCAGCTGATCAAGAAGGCCGCGGGCGTCCCCAAGGGCTCCGGCGTGCCCCACACCAACAAGGTGGGCAAGATCACCATGGACCAGGTCCGTGAGATCGCCGAGACCAAGAAGGAAGACCTCAACGCCAACGACATCGACGCCGCCGCGAAGATCATCGCCGGCACCGCCCG